>DAOKZI010000009.1:101302-161080 GCA_035325705.1 Gammaproteobacteria bacterium | reverse complement strand
GCTAAACGTGCTGAATGTCGAGATCAGATCAGGGACTTATTCAGAAGTTCCCTAATCGATGCCGACGAGTTTGCGCTGACCTGCGTCATGCCGGGCGTATCGTAGGCGCCGTCGCCGACGAACGAGCAGGGCACAAGCCCCCGGGCGGGCGCTTCGCAGGTACCGCCTCGCCGTCGCCGCCCGGAGTACGGCTCGGCGCACGAGGAGTTCGAAGCTGGCGAGAATGCGCCATTATCGGCGGATCGAGGGGTGGCGGAGAGGGAGACAGCCTCCGCCATGTTTCTACCCGTCACCTGTCGTCACATTCCCTCCCCCTGATCTGCATTCTGCTCGGTCGTCATAGCATTTTCTTGTAACGCCGCGTCACGCGGTGTAGCTTGCAAGCGTTTCCTCTATGTGAGTTCCGATGTTGGATCGGAGGTCGCGGCGGACGAAAGACGAGATCTCGGTCTCGATCCGCGGCATCCGAACCTTGGTGATCGCGATTCCGTTCGGCGCGCACAGAGGCTGGGGATCGCATGTTGGATCGCGAAGTATGGCGGAGGGTTTTGCATGCCACGCAAAGCGCGGGAGATGTCTGCCGTCGAAGTGCGGCGGCTCCCTGAGGGGCTGCACGCGGTCGGCGGCGTCGATGGGCTACTGATGCGCGTGAAGCCGACGGGCGCCCGCTCGTGGGTGCTGCGCGTCGTCATCGGCAGCAAGCGGCGCGACGTCGGATTGGGAGGGTTTCCGGATATCCCCCTGCAGACGGCACGTGAGAGGGCACGAGAGGCGCGAGAACAGATCCGGGCCGGCACTGACCCGGTAGCCACGCGAAAGGCTGCCAGAGCCGCCCTGGTCGCGTCGCAGGCCGTCAGCATCACGTTCGAGCAAGCCGCGCGCGAGTGCCACGCCAGCAAGTCGAAAGAGTTCCGCAACCCCAAGCACGCGGCTCAGTGGCTTTCGACGATCGAGACCTATGCCAATCCGGTGATCGGGAAACTGCCGATCGACCAAGTCGATCTGTCGCACGTCGTGAAGATCCTCGAACCGATCTGGGAGACGAAAACGGAAACGGCGACCCGCCTGCGCCAGCGCATGGAGCAGGTGATCGCTTGGGCCACGGTTCGCGGCAAGCGCACCGGGGAGAATCCGGCGCGCTGGAAAGGCCACCTCGACGCCGTGCTACCGAAGCCCGGAAAGGTGTCGAAGGTGGAGCACCACCGCGCGCTGCCGGTCCCGGGCATGTACGCGTTCATGAATGCCCTGCGCGAGCGCGCGGGCATGGCTGCGCGCTGTCTCGAATTCGCGATCCTGACCGCCGCACGGAGCGGCGAGGCACGCGGCGCGACGTGGGACGAGATCGACATCGAGGCCAAGCTGTGGACCGTGCCGGGCGCTCGCATGAAGGCGGGGAAGGATCATCGCGTCCCGCTGTCCGCCGATGCCGTTGCGCTGCTGGAAGCGCTGCCGCGGATGCAGGATTCGTCGTACGTATTCACGGCGCCGAGGGGCGGCAAGCTGTCGGACATGGCGCTGCTCGCGGTCATGCAGCGCATGGAGGTCGACGCCGTACCGCATGGATTTCGTTCGACGTTCCGCGACTGGTGCGCCGAGCATACGAACTACCCGCGCGAAGTCGCTGAGATGGCGTTGGCGCACACGATCAGCAACGACGTCGAGCGCGCCTATCGCCGCGGCGACCTGTTCGAAAAGCGACGCAAGCTGATGGCCGAATGGGCGCGCTTCATTCGGAAGCCGCCGGCGGCCGCGGGTGACGTTGTGCCAATGAGGGCGCGGGCGTGAATCCCCAAGACCTTGAACAGATTGCGGAGGATGCAAAGACGGCAGTAGCTGGTGGTCAGGGCGGGTACCGCCGTTCGAAGAGCTTGATCGAAGAGGCACGCGATCTGTGGGAGCTTGAGATGGAGCTCGGTCGTTTCTTCCGAGAGGCACAAGGCGCCGACGTAACTTTCGACGCTCATGCAGCGAATAAGATCCTTTCGATAATCGCGCGCGATCGTCGGCTGGCATTGAGCGGCTGCGACTTAGACGACATGGTGGAATCGTTTCAGCAGATGGCACCGGCGGCGGATACCAACAGGCTGCTTCTTTCGGCCGCAAATTGGAATCCTGACGCACTCCCCGAAGTAGCCGAAATTATCGATCGCATTCACGGCGGCCACGATGTCACCGAGCCAGTGATCGAGTTCCTTATGAGGTGGGGCGAGATGAAGAAGACTCCCGCTCTAAAGCTCTTCGCGTCGATTCACCGGGGCGATCCAGAATCCCTTTACGAAAGGCTCAGGGGACGCATCAGGAACCGAAAGTCCAAGAAGAGCACTACAGGCGAAACGGGGACAGATCCGGAAATTTGTCCCTAGCCGAGTCAGCGGCCGTGCATAAGATGGCGTACCTAACGCGACAGCGTCGACCACGGCGCGGCGAGTTAGGACACGCCCATGATCAAATTCCCTCAGCCCGTTCAGCTCGGCGAATCGACGGTTCGCTGGCGTCTCTCCGATCTCCTCCGCTACGAGGCTGCGCGCGCCGGCACTGATCCGGCTGCCGTGTCCGTGGGTGCCGAGCAGTTCCTCCGCGATCAACAGGTCGCCGAGCGCTACGGCGTAGCCCGTGGCTCGATCTGGCGCTGGGCTGCCGCCGCACGCGAGGCCAGCGAGGCGGCGGCATGAACGCACCCCGCACCCGGTCGGCTCGTCCTGCGCAGGGCGCGCACTGGCGCCTGCTGCACGAGCTGATCCTAGCGCCCGATGTCACGCTGCACGAAGCGAAGGTGTACACCGTGCTCTGCGCGGAGGTCGACGAGCACGGGTCGTCTGCACGAATGCGCAGGGATGAGATCGCCGCACTGGCGGGCATCGGACTCGGTCAGGCGTCCCATGCACTGACCAGGCTGCAGAAGCGCGGTATCGCTCGCGCCGAGACCGTGCGGCCTGTGGCGGCCACTAAGCGCTACTCGATCATGTGACGCCCGATGGCCGCCAGGAACAAGGGCCTCAACGCTTTCCTTAAAGCGAAGGGCCGCGAAGCAAAGGCCAAGATTTCGCACATCAGAATCTACAAGGAGGTCTACAAATCGCGCGCCTTCCGAACTCTGCCGCCGGTCGCGATGAAGCTGCTACTGCTGATATGGAGCCAGCACAACGGCAAGAACAATGGGTCGTTGATCGCGTCGTTTTCACTGCTGCGTGAAGATGGATTCACCAACGAGCGGGTGCTCGCGGGCGCGCTGCGTACGCTTGTCGAGCGCGGCTTCCTCGAGGTTACGAGGCCGGCGGTTCGGGGCAAGAACGGCACCAGCGCTCGCTATGCAATAACGCTCGCGCCAATCGACGAGCCGCAGAACGATGTGCCCCACAATGCAGTGCCGACGAAAGAAGCGAGCCACGCGTGGAGGGTATGGGAGCGTGACCACGCTGGCGGATCCGCAGGTAAAACGCCGAGGGTCGAGATCAAAATACCGCTGGCGGATCTGCCTGCTAAGACACTTCGGATCCGCCAGCTAAAAGGCCAAAATAGCCCGGATCCAGCAGGCGGATCCGCCAGCCATGGGCCGGTTTCACCTCCGTTACGGCTGGCGGATCCGCCCGAAGTATTCAGATCTGCCACAGGGGTGCGGCATTCGCGCGGCGCTGTAGCTGTCTCCTGCAACAGCGGCATCGCCGTTCGCGAGGTGGTGTCGTGATCGACGCCGATACCACGCATGGCCGCGAGGGCATGCCAACATGAGCCGCGGCGACCGTGTCCTCCGGGAAGGTGCAGCTGCCGTGCTGGCCGTTGCTGCACGTCGAGGACTACCCGCACTCGAAGCGGCCCTGAGCCGCATGACGTCTCGGCAGCGCGCGCTTGTCGACCCCGACTACGTCGCCGCGCTTCGACGCGAGGCCGGCGGCGGCTATCGCGTCGGCGACGTCCACCCGTCAGCCGGCCGAGTCATCCCGTGACCTCCGCGGACGCCGCTGTCGACCGTCTACGCAGGCTAGCCGAGCAGGCGCCCGCGCTTGGCCCCGACGGCGAGTGGCTGGCGTCTGCGCTCGAGCAGTACCTGCGGCACGCGCACGAAGGCGTGACGCTCGATCGTGCTCTCGGTGTCGCATCGACTCGCCATCGGTGGCCGTGGTGGCGTGCCGAGCAGCGCGAGCGTGAACGCTCCGCCGCGCGTCAGCTCGTCGAGTCCTGCGGCGCACCCGACCGCGCGCTCACCTTCCTGAATCGCTACGCCGCGGGCCGTGGGCGGTTAGAACGCACGTCCGCCGACTTCAGCGATCCACGTGCGCAGGCTGCATGCAGCTATCTCGCGGAGACCGGAGGCCGAGTGCCGACGAACGTCCGAACGTTGGAGCGAGCTGCGGGGCGTGACAGCTGATCGCCGATCAGTTGTCGCGGAGTGCGTGGTCAGATAGCACTAGAGGTACCAAGCCATGAATGCACCGATCGAGGTTTTCGAAGATCTGACGCTCGTTGCCAAGCGGCGCGTAGTCGTCCGCCTGAGCGCGGATGAAGCCTTGCTGTTGGCCGGCGATCTTGCGCGTCGTGCGTTCAGGCGCATTGCCTCCGAAGAGGGCGTCGACGCCGCCTTCTTCGACGATTCAACAACGGAAGAGGTGAGACATGGCTGAAAGCAAATCAACCGAAAAGCTTTCCGATGATCGTCTGGAGAGGGCGAAGAAAAGAAAGGCTATCGAGGAGGAACAGGCGAAGGAAAAGAGGGCCTTGAAGGCGATCAAAGCCATAGGCGTAAGGCTGGAATACTACAACGGGGTACTCGATCAGAACGCCCTGGATGCTGTTCGAGTGCTCGAGGAAATGTCCATTCCCGCGATTATCAGGCTGGCGATTGCAGCGTCGAGAAACCGAATCGGAGTAGAGGGCCTTGCCCCGAAGCCTGAGCGCAAGCCTCCCCCGCTGCCCGACCAATTCGCCTACCACGACCGCTCTTGAGTGACGGAGCACCGATGATCGAGATCAGCGTCAAGGTCACGGTCGACAAGGCTACGCGCCGGCTCGACGCGATCGCGAAGAAGCAGGTCCCATATGCCACGGCGGTTGCGCTGACGCGCACGGCGAAGAGGGCGCACGGCGACGCGACGCAAGGCATTCTGCAGAGCTTCGACTCGCCGATGCTGCAGACCCAGCGCTCGATCTTCATCAAGCCGGCGACGAAGTACGATCTGACGGCGATCGTCGGCCTGAAGGACAAGGCAGGGCCGCGCGGCATTCCGCCGTCCAAGTACCTGCGGGCGCAGATCACGGGCGGGAAGCGGGCACCGAAACGCTTCGAGCGTGCGCTTATCCACGAGGGGCACATGCCGTCGGGCATGTTCGCCGTACCCGCTCGCAGGGAAAGGTCGGACAGATACGGGAATTTGCCTGGCCCGGTGTACAAGGCGATCCTCGCCGACCTGCGCATGGTCGGGCCACGCGGCGCCAAGGCTCGACGGTACTTCGTCATCCCGCCAGGCGAAGAAGCACACCCAGGCGTTTACCGCGAGAGCGGAGTTGGGCAGTTCCGCGCGGCCAAGCCGGTGCTGCTCTTCGTGCGCACGCCCAACTATCAGCCGCGCTTCCCGCTCGCCGACATCGTCCGGCGCTCGGTGGAGACGCACTTCCCACGCGAGTTCGACTCGGCCCTGCGCCGGGCGATGCAGACTGCCCGATGACTGCGCGCTCGAACGAAAGAATCGCGCACGCGGAGGGTGAGCGGGTCCCTCTGGCGGGGAAAAAAAGCGCGGGTAATCGCGACCCCGATAAAAAACCAGCAGCAGGCCGGAAAGAGCGCTTGCCAAGCCCGGAGGCGCCGATCTCGGTGTCTGAATACGCCCGGACCCGCGGCGTTTCGCCGCAGGCAGTGCGGGACGCGATCCATGCCGGCAAGCTCGGTCGCGCAGCGTCTCGAAACCCCGCCGGCCACTACGTGATCCGACCGCTCGCTGCGGATCGCGCCTGGGGTAAGTCGCCACGCGAGGGCATGCAGCCTGCGCCGCTGAAAAAGATTGATCCCGAAACGGTCCGCCTGCGTCGTGAACGAGATGAGCTGAAGCTTGAGCGTGACGGCTTCGAGCTGGACGTGAAGCGGGGCATGTATCTGCGCAGGGACGAGCTCAAGGAGGACGGCGAGCGCATCGGAACCGAGACGCGGGTGGCGGTACTGATGATCGCAAATCGGCTTGCGATTCGGCTTGCGGGGGAGGGCGATCATCGCGCGTGCCGGGAGATGATCGCGCGCGAGGCCGACCAAGTGTGTAGCGCCAACGAGAGGTCGCTCATGGCCATCCTGGAGCCGATTTCGCGGTCCAGCGGTACCCGCCCGCCCCGGATTCAAGGGCGTCCGACGTGACTTCCGGCTCGGTGAGGTCGAAGAAAGAAATCGGTGCGGATCAGCTGCGCGCTGCGACGATGGCGCATTCCGTCGAGCGCCTGCGCTTCGAGATCGAAGAGTTCAGCGCCCTCTACGTGAAGCGATCGGACGTCGAACACGAGTCGCGCGATATGAGCCGAATCGTCAGGGAAGTCCTGATGCGACTGCCCGATCGGGTTGTGGCACGCCTCGACGAGCTCCCGCCGATCGGTGGCGACCTGGCCAAGAGAGCGCGCGCTGCGTATGTGCTGCTCGACGAGGAGTGCCGCCGGATCTGCAACGAGGTTGCCGACGAGATGAGGCGCGGTGGTGAGCCA
Organism: Gammaproteobacteria bacterium; assembly: GCA_035325705.1. GTDB lineage: Bacteria > Pseudomonadota > Gammaproteobacteria. Next base: position 154,405 of record DAOKZI010000009.1, on the reverse strand, counting down.
GCACATGCCGTGCAGCCTCCTCAGGCCCTCTCGGGTGACTCATGCCCCGCGCCGTAACTGCAGAGCGGGCGCGCTGGAACAGCCTGCAGCGCCGGCGGCGACTGACCATCGCGCGGCCGGCACCCTCAATCGCGATCCCCTGTAAGGACTAGCAAGCCATGGCCAGACCTTCGCACGAAACGACGAAACCTGGGCAGACACTCCCTGAGCAGACCCTGCTCGATCGCGTCATCGCGCACTTCGATCCGACGCGAGGCGTCCGGCGGCTCCAGTCACGCATGCAGATCTCGGCGATGGGGAACTACACCGGCGCCTCGAAGCGCAAGCGGACGATGTCGGAGTGGCAGACGGACGGCGGCAGCGCGAATGCCGACATCCCGGACCTGCAGGCGCTGCGCGATCGGTCTGTCGATCTCGCGCGCAACTCGCCGATCGCTGTCGGTGCGATCGCCACGGTCACGCAGCGCGTAATCGGCACGGGCCTTGCGTTCCAGCCGTCGCCGGACTACGCGTTGCTCGGCATGACGGAGGACGCAGCCGGCGAGTGGGCGGAGAAGGCGCGCGCCGAGTTTGATCGCTGGGCTGAGTCGACGGAGGCCGACGCGAGCCGCGCGTCTGACTTCTACGGCGTGCAGGCGCTCGCGTACCGCTCGAGCAAGGTCTCGGGCGACGTCTTTGCGCTCCTGAAGATGATCGACGACCCGCGGCGCATCTGTTCGCTCGCGGTGCAGCTGATCGAGGCCGACCGCGTGATGAACCCGAAGGGACAGCGCGACACGGAGCGTTTCGCCGGCGGCATCGAGAGCGACGAACGGGGCAGGCCGATCCGTGTGCATATCGCACGTAGGCACCCGGGCGCACTCGGCGTCTACGGGCAAATCGAGACCGATGCGATCGCGGTGTTCGGTGCCCAGACCGGCCGCCGCAACGTGCTGCACGTGATCGACATGCAGCGGCCGGGACAGTCGCGCGGCGTGCCGTACCTCGCGCCGATCATCGAGCCGATTAAGCAGATCTCGCGCTACACCGAGGCCGAGATCGCGGCGGCCGTCATGTCGTCGTTCTTCACCGTCTTCGTGAAGACGCCGACCGGCGAGGAGCTGAATCCGATGGGCTCGGCGCTCTCGCCGAACGTTGATGCAGGCAAGTCAGGCAAGGCGTGGGACGGGCAGCTGTCGAGCGGCCTCGTGGTCAATCTCGCGGAAGGAGAGTCGATAGAAAGCGCGATCGCGAATCGACCGAACCCGGCCTTCGGTGACTTCATGCTCGCCGTGTATCGCGAGATCGCGGTCTCGCTGTCGATCCCACTCGAGGTGCTGCTCAAGCATTTCCAGAGCAGTTACAGCGCGGCCCGTGCGGCGCTGCTGGACCTTTGGATCTACGTCACGACCGAGCGCGCACGCTTCGTCACGCAGTTCTGTCAGCCGATCGCTGAGGCGCTGCTCGAGGAGGCGGTGGCACGCGGCCGCCTTGCTGCGCCCGGCTTCCTCGCCGATCCGCGAGTCCGTGCGGCGTGGTGCCGCGGGTATTGGGTCGGTGATGGCCCGGGCTCGATCGATCCGACGAAGGAAGCCGATGCCGCGCAGATGCGTGTCGATGGCGGCTTCTCCACGCTCGAGCGCGAAACGATGTTGCTCAACGGCTCGAACTGGCATGACAACCAGCGCCAGCGAGCACGTGAGCAAGCGGCCCGGCGCAAGCTCGGCCTTGAAGAGACCAAACCGTAACAGGAGGAGAACATGAACCAGCAGCAGAACGTCACGGGGCACGAGAAAACACGCGAGGCCGCAATCCGTGATCTCACGATTCCCGGACATGAGGCGCTCGTCGAGACGTTGATTGCCGATCCGTCGGTGTCCGTCAGCGCGGCAGCAAGCCGAATCGTGCAGGCGGTCAAGGCAGAGGGCACTCCCATGGGGCGAGGCACCCTCTTTGCGTCGGTCGAAGACCGCTGCAAGGCGACGTGGGCGTCCGATCCTCAGGTGCGTGCCGAATTTCGGTCGCTCGAGAGCTTCACCGCGTACACCCGGGCCAACGAAAAGGGGTTGACGCGCTGATGGATTCCGCAACGAGTCCTCAACGGGAAGCAGATCACATGCTCAGTCCCGAGGCCGCCCAGGCCTTGGCTGCGCTCGCGCAGGCGTCGGCATCGTTCGCCGAGGCCTGCGCGGCGTTGCGTCGGATGGCGGAAGCCTGCCGCGGTTACCGCTTGGTGATCGAACCGCCGCGGCCGCCCGTCGTGCGCGACGTGTTCACGCCCGACATGATCGAAAGGCTCCTCAAATGAAGCTTGATTTCAGCAAGGCCATCCCGGGCACGACGATCGCACACCTGTCGGTCGGTGACGTCGAGATCTCGCCGCTCAGGCTGCGCCAGATCACTCCGCTGCTCGCCGCGCTCGCGGCCATCGAAGGCGAATTCGTGTCGGTGGAGGCGTTCGAGCAGCTGGACGCCGAGGGCTGGCTGCGGCTGCTCAGGACGAGCGGCGACGACTTCGTGCCCGTGCTCGCCATCTTGACGGGCCTCACGGCCGACGAGATCGGGATGCTGACGCCCGACGACGTGCTCGAGCTGGCCACCGTGGCGATCGAAGTGAACGCAAGTTTTTTTTTCGAGCGGGTCGGCCCGAAGCTCACCGGATCGATCGAGCGGCTCGCGCGCCTGACTGGTTCGACGTCTTCCAGCGATTGATCGAGCACGGGCATCGAAAGACGGAGATCCCCGACTACACGCTCGACGAGCTCGAGGGATACCTCGACGCAGTGCGTAGACGAGCGACCGAGCGTCAGCTCGAGTACTTGAATCTGACGGCGCTCGCCGCGCAGGGAAACGGGAAGAACATCGAACAGCTCGCGAAGCAACTGATCGCAGATCTGAACGGGAGGGAGCATGGCTGAAACGCAGGTCGTCATCACCGGGGCGGATCGGACGCGGGGCGCTTTCGCCTCCGCGAACGCCGGCCTGAGGCGGTTCAGCGGCGAGGTGAAGGCCTTCGCAAAGGCCTTTGCAGGGGCCTTTGTCGTGGCGGGTGTCGTGCAGGGGATCTCGCGGATCGGCAAGGCCGCGAACGAAACGGCGGATCAGCTGGTGACGCTGTCGAAGCAGACCGCGCTCAGCGTCGAGGATCTGTCTCGCCTTCGGTACTTTGCCGGCCAGAACGAGACGAGCCTCGAATCGCTCGCGGGTGCGATCAAGCGGCTCGCCGTGCAGCAGCTCGAGGCCGCGAAGGGCACGAAGCAGCAGGCGGACTTATTCGCTGCACTCGGCATCGAGGTGCGGGACGCCGAGGGCAACCTGCGGGCGCCGCTCGACGTGCTGCTCGATCTCGCGGACGTCTTCGAGCAGCTGCCCGATGGCGCGACGAAGACCGCCGTGGCCAGCAGGCTGCTCGGCAAGGCAGCAGGCCCCGAGCTCGCGGCGGCGCTCTCGCAAGGGAAGGATGCGATCACGGCGACCATGGAAGAGGCTGATCGACTCGGGATCACCGTGAAGGACGAAGCAGCGGCGGCCTTCGATGATCTGGGCGACGCCATGACGAAGCTGCAACAGCAGTCGACGGCGCGCGCGATCGGTTTCTTCCAGCCGGCGATCGAATGGGCGACGAGCCTCACCAACGCGCTGTCGGATCTGCTCGCGAAGGCGAACGAGGTCGAGTCCACCTTCAAGGCCGGCGGCGGCCGCTTCGGGGGGCGCGGCGCGTCCGGTTCGTGGGGCGAGCCCGACACGAAGGCGCCGGAGAAGCCCGCGCTTTCCGAGGCTGCGATCCTCGATGCACTCGCGAAAGAGACGAAGAAAGAGAAGGCAGGCCCCAAGGGCCTGACGCCCGTCGAGCGGCTGATCGCACAGGCGCAGGAGGAAGTAGAGACCTTCGGGGCCTCGGCGCGCGCGATTGCGCTGTACCGCGCCGAGCTCGAGCACGCCACGCCGGAGCAGCTCAAGCTGCTGAACTCGATCTACGACACCATCGAAGCGAAGGAACGGGATCGACAGGCCGACGAGGATGCGCAGGACGCGCTCCGGGGGATGGCTGCGGCGGCAGAGGACGCGGCCTACCAATCGAAGCGCTACGCCGAAGAGCAGGACGCCGCCGCAGAGAGCGTACGAGACGCGATCGATCCGATGCGGCCCTACCTGCGGGAGCTGGCCGATCTCGTGCTCCTGTACCGTCAGGGGCGGCTCTCCGCGGACGAGTTCCGACAGGCTTCGGAGATGCTCACCGAGCGGATGCGGAAGGCCGCCGAAGAGCTCGCGAAGACGGACGAAGAGCTGTCGCAATTCGCCGTGCAGGCCGCGCGGAACATCCAGACGACGCTCGCCGATTTCCTCTTCGATCCATTCGCGGAGGGCCTCAACGGCATGGTGCGCGGCTTCGTGGACGCGCTCCGGCGCATGGCGGCGGAAGCCCTCGCGGCGGAGATCGGCAAGAAGCTGCTCGGCGACTTCGGGTCGGAGAAGGGCGGCGGCACGATCGGCGGGCTCCTCGGGGGCCTCTTCAAGGTGCTGGGCTTCGCCGGTGGCGGCTACACGGGCGCCGGTGGGAAGTATCAGCCGGCCGGCGTCGTGCACAAGGGCGAGTACGTCTTCTCCGCAGACTCCGTGCGCCGGCTCGGTGTCGGCATGCTTGAGGCCCTGCACCATGCGAGCCGGCCGAGCGTCGCCTTCTCGCGCCTGTCCTATGCCAGTGGCGGGCTGGTCGAGCCGCGCGCCGAGGCCGCGCCGAGCCCGGCGCAGGTGCGCATCGTGAACGTCGTCGATCCGGCCCTGGCCAGGGACTATCTCGACTCGTCGGCCGGCGAAAGGGTGATCCTGAACGTCCTCCAGCGTAATGCCGGGGCCGTCCGCCAGATCTTGTCCTGAGCTAGCGCCCGCCTTCGCCTATTCAAACGGCCAGCGCCAGAGGAAGGTCGCGAAGCTGATCACATAGAGGACGCCGAAGACGGCAGCGGCTACGAACAGCCACGGCGTCACGAAAAAGCCGCCGATGGCGCAGGCGGAGAAGGCGAGGGCGAGCTTCAGGGAGTCCATGCCGCTCAATCCTAGTACGAGATCGCGATCGGTGCCGAATATGGAGTTCAGGGGGCGGCTGGTCTAAAGTGGGAAGCGACCCCGACCAGCGCGCCAACGCCGACCGGGGTCTGACCCATACCTCAACCATGAAGGGGTTGCAGCATGAGCTACCGGCATCTTACCCGGTCGACCTGCGTCTGGCGCACACGGCTGCGCCCCGGATCCAATCCGGAGAAGACGTCATGAAGACCAAGCAGAAATCCAAGTCCAAGACCGTCACCGTCGATCGCGACGCCATGATCGCGCTGCTGTCGACCGCCTACCGCTCCTGCCGGCAACTGAAGCAGATCGTCGCCGCGTCGTACGTGCCGGGCGAAAACGCGCCGCACCTCGATCGCGGGTGGCTGTATGAGATCGCGCTGCTGCTGAACCAGCAGGGCGGCGACGCGCTGATCGAGGCCGGCGACATGCTCGGCTTCGACGACAGCGAGGATCAGCTCGCTCGGTTCGACGATGAGGACCAGCAGGACGACGACGCGGCCGCGGCGCTCAGCCTGCGGGTCGTACAGACCGTTCGGAGCGTGCGCCAATGAGCGAGATCACCACCATCCAGATGGAACCCGACACCATCCACCGCGCTTGCGCGCAACTGTCCGTCACGCTCACCGAGATGCACGCCCTCGCGACTCGCATCATGGATACCTCGGGCTGCAGCGAGTCCTACCTGCTCGTCTCGCTCATTGACGGCATCCGCCCGATTCCCTCGCTGCTCAACGAAGCGGCGGAGAAAGCAAGGAAGGAGTCCGAGCAATGAACGCGAGCAACGAAACCATCGACGACATGAACGTCGAGACGGCCGCCGCGTATCGTCCTGAGTGGTGGGGCTTCGACCCCGACACCGAGGAAGTCACGTCGAGAACCATGGGCAACGCGCTGGACGCACTCTCGCGGCGGATCACTGCGATCGGAGATCTCCTCTTCGCGGCGGGCAGCACGGGCGCACCCGGGCTTGAGAACCGCACGCTTCGTAGCGCGGGCGACATCCTGTGCGATTACGCGAAGCAAGCCGAGGCGCTGTCGACGGCCGTCGGTCGCCGGCCGCTCGCCGAGTGGCGGCGCGCGATGAAGGAGAGGGCTGGACGATGAGCACCAGCAACAGAAAGACCATGGACCTCCTGGTCAACACGCTCGTCGGTATCGATGTCGTCGCGTCACGCGAGCTCGACGATCCCAGCGGCGGCGAGCCTAGGGCGGAGCTGGCCATCATCATGCACGCTGCGATGGCCGCCCTCGATCTGCTCAAAGAGCTGCAGCTCGCCAAGGACGACGACGAAGACGGGGACGACGAGGCCGCCGGCGACGGCAAGCCGCCGAAGCTCTCGATCGTCGACTGACCGGCCCGTGATCTGAGCCACTGAGCCCCGCTTCGGCGGGGCCTTTTGTAAAAATCGCCAGAAAATTGACGAGGGAGGGCGCCCCAGATTGTCCACATTCTTTACATTTCCAATGAAACCGAGCTGAGCGGTCCTACAAAATTCGGCAATTTGCCCCATTTGGCGGACTAACCCGAGTTGGGTATGGTTTGTGCAAAGGCACATCACGACGCTGTAGGGTGAGCGAGCAGCCTGCCGATATGGAGACGAATGGAACCAGTAGTGCATCCCGCAATCCTAGCCACCCCCGTCGCAGGCGTCTGAGGCACTAGGTCCGATGAGTAACACGTTCGAATTTGACCCTGAAAAGGCGCTTGAAGCTCTCGTTTACGTCGTGGCTCGAATTCCGCATGGCGATATGTACAAGGCGCTTAAAGCTCTCTACCTCGCAGACAAGATGCACCTGAGCCGCTACGGTCGTTTTATATACGGGGAAGTATATGCAGCTCTCCCGCATGGACCCGTACCGCAAAACGCTTACGAAGCAGCTCGAGCTCTCAGCGGCGAGCGCCAGTCTTCAGCGTTGCCAGAATCATTGCTTCGGGAAGCTATCGAACGATCCGGAAATCGACTGATTGCCAGGCGAGGCGCCGACGTGGACGAGCTGTCGCGGTCAGATGCTGAGTGCCTCGACGAGGCTATCAGGGATGTGGAATACGACACCTTCGCAGCGCTGAAGCAAAAGACGCATGACAGCGCGTACTGTGCCACGGCACCGAGCGCCGTGATTGAAATCGACGCAATTATCAGCACCCTTCCTGAAGATCGACAGCAGGCCGTCCGCAACTATCTGGCGCTTTAGCAATGAAGCAGCTGCACGTCGGCGACGTGCTGCACGTCTACATTGGAGCTCTTGCGGGACAGGGAAAGCCAAAGCTCGTTGTGCTCGTCTGTTGCGACGCTCCGGTCTGTTGCGTGCTGATAAATACGCAAAATGCAGCCGATGTACTTCAGAGCGATGAGCTGAAATTGACACAGGTGCTCATCGACGCAAATAGGCATGCATTTCTCAAGTACGACTCGTGGATCGACGCGCATGAATTTTTCGGTATTCCTGAGGAGATGCTCGTCGCAGCGGTGAACGATGGAAACCACAGAGGACGTGTCTGCCCTGAGATCCTGAACGAACTGCATCGAGCAATTGCGATAGCACCAACCATCCCGGCCCGAAAAAAACAGCGAGTGCTTGATGCACTAACGGCTGAAATCGGGTCCCCGCCCGGGAAATAGTAGGTTTGCGCTCCCCTTGCGTTAGGTCCTGGGAGTGTGTTGTTCAGTCAGCGCCTGTGGAGAGGCGGTAAGCCAACCGCTTGCCAGATGTCGTCTTCAGCGCGGTCCACTCCGCGCTGGAGATGCGCAAGATATTCGTTCTGCGCCTCCTGCTGGCGCACGGCAAAGCCGAGCTTTTCGTAGACCTGGGGAAAATACCCGCTGGTTGAACCATAAAACCAACTGAATAGATCTTGAAGCGTGGCGCCATCGGTGGAGGAGCCTCGGCGGACCACGATTTGCCCCTTGCGCACCTTGCCGAGATCAACGCGAATGATATGCGGTCGTCGCTTCGATGCGGCCACGTGCAGAACGCCGATCGTGCGCGGGCCGGCTGACACTTCGTAGTAGAGAAATTCCGGACGCGGCTCAATCTTTCCATCGACGAGTTGCTGCAGCTTGGCATCATCGTATCGATTCGTAATTCCAACCACTGGGTCAGGGCGCTGTGGGTCAACCCCATATAGGATGAAGCCGTGAGAGAGCGCTGCAGCATTCGCGACAGCGGCAATGTCCTTTAGTAGCTCGCCTCTCTTCTCGTCCGTATCCGGCACGACGAACTCGCGCTTGCAGTCAAGCACGGGTTGCTCTGGGGCATTCCGGATCAGAGCGAGAACCTCATCAATCGAAAGGGCGGAAATCATGGGCGCGTCCTCAGGCTGGAGGACGCGAAATCTACCGCCGGCTCTTCGGCAAGTCACCGACCAGTCCGGCCGGCTTTCCGTGCTGCTGCGTCAGGAAGTGGACGGGAGTCGCCTTCGTGGGCTTTGGAACCCCGCGGCTATCGTTTGGCGGTAGTGTGTCCCGTTGTTGGGACGGGTGCTGGAAATGCTGTAACTATTTGTTTTATGGCGTGATGTGGCGGAGAGGGAGGGATTCGAACCCCCGGTACGCGTAAACGTACTCCTGATTTCGAGTCAGGCCCGTTCGACCACTCCGGCACCTCTCCGCTGTCTTCGAACCGGGACCCGGGTCCCGCCGGTCGTGGGTCGCCTGACCGGGTGCGCGATTCTAGCCAATCCGGCGGACGGCCGAAAGCGTGCGCGACATTGCCTCGCCCGCGGCGCGGCGGAGATCGGGCGCTGCCCCGGCCTAAAGGCCGCGCGGCCGCCGGCCGCTACCGATTCGGCGTAGGTTCCCGAACCGCAAGTCGGGGGCACGCATCCCGACCCGCAGGAGCGCGCAATGACGCTGGACGAGATACTCACGGGCGTAATGGACGTCATCCCGCTGCCCAAGGCCTATTTGAGGCTGCGCGAGCTGATCGCCGATCCAGACTCCTCGCTGGCCGACATCACCCAGGTCATCTCCAACGACCCCGGACTGACGAGCCGCATCCTGCGCATCGTCAACAGCGCGTATTTCGCGCTCGCCGTGAAGGTCGACACCATCGGCCGCGCGGTGCAGGTGCTGGGGCTCAATCAAGTGCACGACCTCGCGCTCGCCTCGGCCGCGGTCGGTACCCTGTCGAAGATTCCCTGTCAGGCGCTCGACATCCATGACTACTGGCGTCGCAGCATCTACGCGGCGGTGGTGGCGAAGATCCTGGCCCGGCGCATGGGGCTGCGCACGCACGAGCGGCTGTTCGTCGGCGGCCTGCTGCACGGCATCGGCGAGCTCGTGCTCGCGTTCAAGGAGCCGGTGCTGTTCGTCGAGCTCAAAGCGGCCGCGGTGCGCCGGCAGGTCCCGATGAGCGCCGTCCAGCGCGAACATCTGGGCTTCGATTACGCGGCGATCTCAGGCGAGCTGCTGCGCCAGTGGCAGCTCCCGGACGAGCTCGTCGTGCCCGTCCGCCACCACGCCAGCGCATTCGCAACCGCGCCGGCGACGCTGCTCGACGACGTGGCCGTGCTGCAGGTCGCCGCCGCGGTCAGCCGCGCCGCGCTGTGGACCTCCGAGCAGGACGAGCCCGTGCCCGCTTTCGAGCCCGTCGCGATGCAGGTGACGAAGCTCGACGAAGAGTCGATCGAGCAGGTGATGACGGAGTCGGACCAGCACGTAATCGAAGCGATGAGCCTGCTGCTCCCGGATCTGAAATCCGGTCGGCGCAAGCCCGTACCGGCCTGATTCTCTCAGCCGAGACTGCGCTTCACGTAGCTGCCGGGCGCCGCTTCCAGCGCCGGTAGCGCGCCCGCGCCGGGCTCACGCGCCGGCACTTCGCCGCCCGCGTGCCGCACGACCCAATCGTCCCAGGTCTTCCACCACGAGTCGCTCTGCGCGCTCGCCGCCGCCAACCAGTCGTCCGCGCTCATCGTGCGCGGCGCGGGGCCGACGAAATGCCCGTAGGCCCGCGGGCCGGGCGGATTGATGATGCCTGCGACGTGCCCGGCGCGGCCGAGGATGAAGCTCACTTCGCCGCCCAGATGCTGCGCGCCCCGAAAGGTCGACTTCCACGGCGCGATGTGATCCTCCAGCGTCGACACGAAACAGCTCGGCACGTCGATGATGCCGAGATCGAGCGGCGTGCCGGCGAGCGTCATGCCGCCTGCTTTGCACAGCAGATTCTCCTGATACATGCTGCGCAGATAGGTGCTGTGCATGCGTTCGGGCATGCGCGTGGAGTCCGCGTTCCAGTACAGCAGATCGAAAGGCGCCGGGCTCTTGCCGAGCAGATAGTTGTTGATGACGAAGGACCAGATGAGATCGTTCGCCCGCAGCAAGTTGAAGGTCGACGCCATTTCCTTGCCGTCGAGGTAACCGGTCTGCGACATCGATTGCTCGATGCGTTCGATCTGGTGCTCGTCGATGAACACGCCGAGGTCGCCGGGCTCCGTGAAGTCGAGCATCGCGGTGAAAAAAGTCGCCGAACGCACGCGCGTGTCCTGCCGCGCTCGCAGCCAGGCGAGCGTTGCGCCGAGCAGGGTGCCGCCGATGCAGTATCCGATCGCGTTGACTTCGCGTTCGCCCGTCGCCTGCTCGATCGCGGCCAGCGCGGCGATCGGGCCCTCCAGCATGTAGTCTTCGAAGTCCTTGTCGCGCAGCGATCCGTCCGGGTTGACCCAAGAAATCACGAACACCGTGTGCCCACGGCCGACGGCCCAGCGGATGAAGGAGTTCTTCGGCTGCAGATCGAGCACGTAGAACTTGTTGATCCACGGCGGCACGATCAGCAGCGGCCGCCGCCGCACGCGCGCGGTGGACGGCGCGTACTGGATGAGCTGCATCAACTCGTTCTGATACACCACCGCGCCGGGGCTCGCGGCGATGTTCTCGCCGAGCCGGAAGCCGGACTTGTCGACCATGCGCGTGCGTAGCTGGCCCGTCGCAGGGTCGATGTCGGCGAGAAAATTGCGCAGTCCTTCGAGCAGGTTCGCGCCACCGCTCTCGAGGGTCGCGCGCAGCACTTCGGGATTGGTGAGCGCGAAATTGGTCGGTGCCATCGCGTCGACGAACTGCCGAGTGTAGAACTCGATTTTCTTTGCCGACTTCTCGTCGAGCCCGTCGGCATCGAGTGCGAGCCGCAGCAGCGTGTCCGCATAGATGCGGTAAGTGGCGCGGATGAACTCGAACAGCGGGTTCGCGTGCCACTCGGGATCGCGGAAGCGCTTGTCCGGCGCGCCTTCCGCCGGCGCTTCGCGTTCGAGGCCGAAGCTCCGTTCGACGACGCGCTGCCAGGCCGCGAGCCCCTGGCGCGCCGCGTCGACCTGCGCCTGCCACAGCGGCAGCGGATCGCTGAGGAGCTTCAGGCCGAGGAGTTGGAAGCTGGCGAAGACGCCCATCGGATCGAACACCGTCGGCGTCGCGGTCAGGGATTCGGCGTAGCGCTCGAGCAGCACTTGCGCCTCGTCGACGGCGCGCTCGACCGCGTCACCCAGCGCAGCGTCGTCCGGCACGGGAGTCTGCGGATCGGTCGCCATCGGCTCAGTGCTTTTTCTTGGGCACGTAGAGATCGGTGATCGTGCCGCTGAACATCTCGGCCGCCATGGCCAGGGTTTCCGACAGCGTCGGGTGCGGGTGGATCGTGAGGCCCACGTCCTCGGCGTCACAGCTCAGCTCGATCGCGAGCGCGGCCTCGGCGATCAGATCGCCCGCCGAGGGGCCGACGATGCCGGCGCCGACGATACGCTTGTCGCTCGGATCGAACAGCAGCTTCGTGAGCCCCTCGCTGCGCCCCAGGCTCAATGCGCGACCGCTCGCGGCCCACGGAAACACCGCCTTCTCGACGGCGATGCCGCGCGCCGCCGCCTCGGTTTCGGTCAGGCCGACCCACGCGATTTCCGGATCGGTATAGGCGACGGACGGAATGACGCGGGCGTCGAAGCCGGCCTTGTGACCGGCGGCGACTTCGGCCGCGACCTTGCCTTCGTGCGTCGCCTTGTGGGCGAGCATCGGATTGCCGACGACGTCGCCGATCGCGAAGATGTGCGCCTGGTTCGTGCGCATCTGCGCGTCGACGCCGATGTAGCCGCGCGCATCGACGGCTATTCCCGCCTTGTCGGCGTCGAGCAGGGCGCCGTTCGGCTGCCGGCCGACCGCGACGAGCACGCGATCGAAGCGGGCTTCGGGCGGCGCGCTCGCGCCTTCGAAGCTCACGCGCAGCGCGTCCCGTTCCGCCGTGACGCGGCCGACTTTCGTCGCCAGATGGATCGCGGCGAGGCGCGATTTGAGCCGTTTTTCCAGCGGCTTCACCAGATCGCGATCGGCGCCCGGGATGAGGCCCTCGGACAGCTCGACGACCGTGACCGCGCTGCCGAGCTCGGCATAGACGGTCGCCATTTCGAGCCCGATGATGCCGCCGCCGACGACGAGCAGGTGCGGCGGAATGTCGGCGAGGGCGAGCGCGCCGGTCGAATCGATGAGACGCGGATCCTCGTACGGCAAGCCGGGCAGCCGCACCGGCTGCGAGCCCGCGGCGATGATCGCCTGTTCGAAGCGCAGTCGTGTGATCTCGCCGCCGCTGCCGGTGACGGCCAGCGTGTGCGCATCGACGAAGCGGCCCTCGCCGGTGAGGACCTCGATCTTGCGCTGTTTCGCGAGGCTCTTCAGACCGCCCGTCAGTTGGCCGACGACTTTCTCCTTCCAGCCGCGCAGCGCGCCGAGATCGATCTTCGGCGCGCCGAAGGCGATGCCGTGGGCGGCCATGTCGCGCGCGTCCGCGATGACCTTGGCCGCGTGCAGCAGGGCTTTCGACGGAATGCAGCCGACGTTGAGGCATACGCCGCCGAGCGTCGGATCGCGTTCGACCAGCGTCACGCGCAGGCCCAGATCGGCGGCGCGAAACGCCGCGGTGTAGCCGCCGGGGCCGGCCCCGAGCACGACGAGTTGGGTGGTCGACTCCATCACGTTCCTCGTATGGTCACAGGGGCAGGCCGCAGCACTTGCTCAGGCCGGACGCGCGCGGTAGAGCACGATCATGCGCCCGATGCTCGCGACGACATCGGCGTTCAGTCGCGCGGCCACGTCGTCGGCCTGCAGTACGCGTTCGGCGCGTTCGCCGGCGGGAAGGCGGATCTTGATCAGCTCGTGTGCATTCAGGGCCTCGTCGACCGAGGCGATGACCGCTGGCGTCAGTCCGCGCTGACCGACGAGCACCACCGGTTTCAGCGCATGGGCCCGGGCTTTCAGTTCGCGCTTGGCGGCAGACGTCAACACGGCCGGTGCGGCTCCTGTCTGTGGCTTGCGATGACGCGGCGCTTGAGCAAAGCTGCGGCGCATGTTGGATTCCGGTCTCGACCTTCGTCGACACCTCGCCCGCGGCTCGCCGGTGATCTCGCCTCGCTCCGGCGCACGCGCGCCTGTACTGCCCGGGCATCGTAGCAAATGACCACGGCTCTCGGTATGCGCGATCTATGGCGCGCGCTGCGTCGGCCGCGCGCATTCGTTCTCGTGCTGCTTGCCAACCTCGTGCAGGGCTGCCGGCTCGCCTGCGGCTTGCCGCGTCCGCGCTTCACGAGCTCGCTCGGCCAGCTCCTCGCGCTGCTCGCCGTCGGCTGGGCGTTTGCCCTCGCGGCCGACTGGCGCGAAGTTGCCGGCGTTGACCCGCAGCTTTCGACCTGGGGCCTCGCGAGCGCTGCGGCGCGCGGCTACTGGTGGCTGCTGGCGGTCGCGCTGGTGGCCTTGCTCGACGGCGCGCCGCGCGGCTTTCTGCGTCTCGCCGTCGCCTGCGCCGCCGCCGATCCGCTGCTGTGGACGGCGTGGCTGCTCGCGAACGAGGCGGTCCCCGCGCTCGCCCCACGCGTCGCGTGGTCCGTGCCCGATGCGCTGTGGTGGACGATGCTCCTCTGGCAGAGCTGCGTGATGTGGCGGGCACTGCGTCTGCTGCACGGTCGTTTTCGCTGGCGCATGCCGGTGCTCGCGGCCTGCTACGGCGCGGCCCTGTACGTCGTCGCCGAGCGTACGCCGGACGCGGCGCTGCTCGAAGCGGCCGCTGCGCGCCGGGTCGCAGCGCCGCTCGACGTCGAAGGCACTTATTACGCGCAGTCGGCGCTGCTCGAACGAGCGCTGGCCGCGCTCGGCGAAGGGCGCCCCGGGCGGCCGGACTTCTGGTTCCTCGGTTTCGGCGCCTACGCCGGCGAAGCCGTGTTCCGGCGTGAGGTCGAGCAAGTGCGGGACATCGTCGCCGCGCACTTCGATACCGCGTCGCGCTCGCTGCTGCTGGTCAACAGCCGCCGCACGCTGGCGCATCATCCGCTCGCGAATCGTTCCAATCTCGACTACATGCTGCGCCGGCTCGGCGCGCGAATGGAACGCGACGAAGACATCCTGTTTCTGTTCTTGACTTCGCACGGCCGCGAGGACGGCGATCTCGTCGTCGACTTCGGCGAGCTCGGTTTGCGCGATCTGCCGCCGGCCGACTTGCGCCGCATGCTCGACGAGGCCGGGATCCGCTGGCGCGTGCTGGTCGTGTCCGCCTGCTTCTCCGGCGCCTTCCTGCCGGCGCTGCAGGGGCCGGACACGCTGATCATCACGGCCGCCGCCGCGGATCGCAGCTCTTTCGGCTGCGCGCATGCGAACCGCTGGACTTATTTCGGAGAAGCCTTCTTTCGCGACGCGCTGCCGATGAGCACGGGATTGGAAGGCGCGTTCGATGCCGCGCGCGACGCCATCGACCGGCGCGAGCGGGAAGAAGGCAAGCTGCCGTCCCGGCCGCAGATGGCGCTCGGGGAGGGCATCGCGAAGCAGCTCGCACGCTGGCGCGAGCTACGCCGCTGAGAAAGAAAAAACGCGCCGCGGTGAAGGATCAGCCCAGCGAATCGACGAAGTCGTCGTAGTCGTCGGCATCCATCAGATCCTCGAACTCGGCGTCGTCGGCGGGTTCGAGACGGAACAGCCAGCCGTCGTCCAATGCGGCCTCGTTGACTTTCTCCGGCACGTCGGCGAGGGATTCGTTGACCTCGATCACGCGGCCGCCGATGGGACACTTCACGTCGCTCGTCGTCTTCACCGATTCGATCATCGCGCAGTCCTCGCTCTGCACGAGATCGCGGCCGACGTCCGGTAGCTGCACGTACACGATGTCGCCGAGCTGCTCCTGCGCGTAGTCGGAGATGCCGACGGTCGCGATGCCGTCGTCGTCCATCCGCACCCACGCATGCTCTTCCGTGAATCTCGCTTCGTTCATCGGGCTCACCTCGGGCTGAATTCTTCTTGGCGGGTGCGAGCTCGTCCGATGCACCCGCCGGCATCGCCGTGGCCGATGCCGGAGTTTGCTACTATAGGGCACATCCGACCAATGATCAGCCGCAGGGCCGAGGACCGCAGACATGAGCGAACGCGAGATCATCGAAGTCGACGACGCCGAGGAAACGGTCGGCTGCGACGGCGGTGGCGGCCCGCTCGGCCATCCGCTGATCTACCTGCGCTTCGAAGGCAAACCGGAGGTCGACTGCTACTACTGCAGCCGCCGCTTCGTGTACAAGCCCGAGCGCGCGGAGCCGGCCGCCGGCGCGCGCGCGCCGGCCGGGTGAGGGCGAAAGCTTCCGCACTCTCACGGCTCGTCGCGCGACTCCTCGTCGGCGCGATACTCGTCTACCGCTACACGCTCTCGCCCTGGCTGGGCCCGCGCTGCCGCTTTCTGCCGAGCTGCTCCGCCTATGCGCTCGAAGCCGTGCAGCGCCACGGCGCCTGGCGCGGCGGCTGGCTCGCGGTGAAGCGCCTGTGCCGCTGCCATCCGTGGGGCGGGTCGGGTCACGATCCCGTGCCCTGAGCGCCGCTTCCGCCGCCCGGAAGACCTCTCACAGGCCGCTTTTTTTTGCCACCGAGTACACAGAGAACACCGAGGAAGAAGAGCGTTGAGAGCGCAGCGTCCCAAACGCGGTGGCCGTTATGGGTAATGTCGTTTACCGCGATCGAATCACGAGGCGCAGGCCCATTGATCTTTCTCTTCTTCGTGTTGTCTGTGTTCTCGGTAGTTAATTCAGGGCCTTTCAATGGCCACAAGCATATCCGCGCAGCGCCCGTTAGAGACCGTAACTTGGGCTGACGACGGAAGCCCAACGGTCATGACGGCCGCGTCACCCGCCATCATGAAAGAGGCGTGGTGAGCCCCCCTCCCGGATTCCGCGCCGCTGCGCGGCGCTCCTTCCGGGCTACGAAGATCGTTCTCTTGTAGCCCGGAAGGAGCGCAGCGGAATCCGGGTTCGGCGCCTCGTCAGATCTCGTAACCCGGGATCGGCGCCCGCCGTCCTCTCATGCAGTCGAGTAGACCCGGCGCGGTGCACGCCGCGCCGAAAGCCTTTGCGTATCGGGCATGCCCGATCCCGGGTTCCGCTACGCTGCACCCGGGCTACGAGAACGGGGCGTCCTCTTTCACGGCAATCTACGAACTTCTCCGTGTTCTCGGTGGTTAATCCATCAGTGCCTTTCAACGGCCGCAAGCATATCCACGCGGCGGCCTTCAGTTGTTGACCTCGGAGAAGTCAAACATCTCGCGCTCGATGCCGCGCGTGCGCAGCCAGTCGCGCAGCGCGCGTCCGGTGCCGGCCGTCCACGGCTTCACCTTGTCGATCGCGACCCACTTGTAGTCCGCGATCTCTTCCTCCAGCGTGACCACCTCGCCCGAGTGCGCGCGCAGGTGGTAGATGATGAGGAGTTGATTCTTGCGGTAGAACTCGTACATGCCGATGAACGACTCGATCGTCGCATCGATGCCGATCTCCTCCTTCACCTCGCGCACGATAGCTTCGTCCGGCATCTCGCCCGCCTCGAGGAAGCCGGTGACCAGGCCGTACCAGTTCTCCGGCCAGCCTACGTTGCGCACGAGGACGATCTGGTTGTTCCATTCGACGATGCCGCCGACGACGGGCACGGGATTGTCCCAGTGCACGAAGCCGCAGTAGCGGTTCGGACAGACGGCGCGTTCGCGGCCGCCGATTTCACGGCGCACCATTTCGCAGGAACACTGCGGACAATATCTCATCGCATTCCCCATCGGCGGCACGGCCGCCTGTCTGACATTCAAATAGCCGCGCGCTGAAAGTTCGGCGACAGGCGAACGGCAGCGGAGCCCTGTTTATGCTCGGCCGTTCAGGCGACGTGCCGCAACGCGCCGCGGATCAGCTCCACGATCCGATCGATCTCCGCGGGCTCGGCGATCGTCGCCGGTCCCAGCGCCACGATGTCGCCGGTATAGCGCACCATCACCCCGCGATCGAAGCAGTGGTGGAAGACTTCCATCGCGCGCTTCGTCGCCGCGCCCGGCCGCGGTTCGAGCTCGATCGCGGCGGCGAGCCCGAGATTGCGGATATCGATCACATGCGGTTCGCCGCGCAGCGCGTGGACCGCCGCCTCGAGACGGGGCTCGAGCTCGCGTGCGCGCGCCATCAGATCTTCGTCCCGATAGACTTCCAGTGCGGCGAGACCGGCGGCGCAGGCGAGCGGATGCGCCGAATAGGTATAGCCGTGGAACAGCTCGACGAGGTGCTCGGGTCCCTGCATGCACGCATCGTAGATGCCCTTGCGCACGATCGCGCCGCCGAGCGGGATCATGCCGCTGTTCACGCCTTTCGCGAAGGTGATGATGTCCGGCGTGACGCCGAAGCGCTCGGCGCCGAAGTAGTGGCCGAGGCGCCCGAAGCCCGTGATCACTTCGTCGAAGATGAGCAGGATGCCGTGCCGGTCGCAGATCGCGCGCAGGCGTTCGAGATAAGCGACCGGCGGCACGATCACGCCGGCCGAGCCCTGCATGGGCTCGACGATCACCGCCGCGATCGTAGACGCGTCGTGGAGCTGCGCGATCTTCTCGAGCTCGTCGGCGAGATGCGCACCCCAGGCCGGCATGCCGCGTGTGAACGCCATCTGCGCGAGATCGTGCGTGTGCGGCAGATGATCGACGCCGGGCAGCAGCGCCGCGGCATAGGCCTTGCGGTTGTTGGCCATGCCGCCGACCGAAATGCCGCCGAAGCCGACGCCGTGATAGCCCTTCGCGCGGCCGATGAAGCGGAAACGGCCGGCGTCACCGCGCGCTTGATGATAGGCGAGCGCGATCTTGAGCGCGGTGTCGACGGCCTCGGAGCCCGAGTTCGCGAAGAACACGTGGTCCAGATCGCCCGGCGCCAGCGCCGCGAGCGCCGCGGCGAGCTCGAAGCCCTTGTCGTGCATGGTCTGGAAGGGCGGCGAATAATCGAGCCGTCCGAGCTGCCGCGTCACGGCTTCGACGATTTTCGGGTGGCGGTGGCCGGCGTTGCAGCACCACAGTCCCGACAGACCGTCGAGGAGGCGGCGACCGTCGCGGGTCGTGTAGTACATGCCGCTCGCCTCGACGACGAGGCGCGGGCTGCGCTTGAACAAGCGGTTGTGGGTGAACGGCAGCCACAGCGCCTCCAGATCCTGCGCAACGGATCGGGGCACGGATACGGCGCGTTCGTGGCTGGCGGTCATCGGCGCTTCCTCGCGGGTATCGGTCGCACGTTCCGGATCCTAACTCGACCGCAGCCGCCGCGGACGCGGCCGGAGACGCCGAACCGCCCCGAGCGTGCTCGCTCGCAGGAGCGCGTTCCGGCAGTGTCCGGGATCGCGCTCACGTCTCCCGCACCTGGCGGCGCGCGAGCTCGAGCAGCGTGTCGAGCTGCGCCTGCTGTCGCTGCAGCAGCTCGGCGAGCTCGTGCGCGCGCAGCGCATCGAATTTCTCGTGCAGCCCGATGATGTCGCTCTCGGCTTTCAGATTCACTTCATAGTCGCGCGCGGCCGCGAGGCGGTCGCGCGTCGCCTGTCGATTCTGCGACATCATGATGATTGGAGCCTGCAAGGCCGCCAGCATCGACAGCATCAGGTTCAAGAACACGAAGGGATAGGGATCGAAGATTTCACGGGATCCCGCCCAGGTATTGAACGTGACCCAGGCGCCGAGGATGCAGACGAAGACGATGATGAAGGACCACGAGCCGCCGAAGCGCGCGACCTGATCGGCCAGACGTTCGCCGAAGCTCAGCCGATCCGACGCGTCGCCGAGGTGCGCGCGATGCGCCCGCAGGGCGATCCGTTCGAGCACGCGTCGCTCGCGCTTGGACAGACTGGCCACCCCCGTCTGCATCAGGTATTCGGCCAGTTCCTGGATGTCCGGTTCACTCATCGTTGATCACTCCCGCAGTCGGCCGCTGCGCGGCCTGCAAAAGGCTCGATGCCCGCCGCACCGGCCTGCGCGCAAGGCGCGTAGAACGATGCCGGCGGCGCAGTCTACACGCGCGCGCGGCCGCCCTGCAGGCGGCTGCAACCGCTTTTCACCGAGCGTGTAGACTGGCCGCATGCGCATACTGCTCGTCGAGGACGACCCGATGGTCGGTGCCGCGGTCCGTAAGGGCATGCAGCAGGACGGTCACTCGGTCGACTGGGTCGAGGATGTGCAGGCCGCGGCAGCGGCGCTCGCCGCCGGCGCGCACGAGCTGGTGTTGCTCGACCTCGGTCTGCCCGGCAAATCCGGCCTGACCCTGCTCGGCGAACTGCGTCGCGGCGGCAACGCCATTCCGGTCATCGTCTGCACCGCCCGCGATGCCGTCGGCGACCGCGTGCGCGGCCTCGATCTCGGCGCCGACGACTATCTCGTCAAGCCCTTCGCGCTCGACGAGCTCGCGGCGCGCATCCGGGCCGTGATGCGCCGTCGCTACGGCCAGGCCGGCGGGTGCCTCGAGGCCGGTCCGCTGCGGCTGGATCCGGCGAGCCACGAAGTCGAGCTCGACGGCAGGCCGGTGACGCTTTCGGCGCGCGAATTCGCCGTTCTCGAAGCGCTGATGGAACGCCCGCGCGGCGTGCTGTCGCGCGCCCAGCTCGAGGAGCGGCTCTACGGCTGGGACGAGGAAGTCGCGAGCAATGCGATCGAAGTCCACGTCCACAATCTGCGCCGCAAGCTCGGCGAAGGGATCATCCGCACGGTGCGCGGTCTCGGCTACAGCCTGGGACGCGATGACGCGTGAGCCTGCGCTATCGCCTGCTGGCCGTCGTGCTCGGCGTCGCGCTGGCGACGACGCTCGCCGCCACCGGTGCGACCTACTACTGGGCACGCCACGAGATCGACGAGCTGCTCGACTACCAGCTCCGTCAGCAGGCGCTCGCACTGCGCGACAAGGCCTATCTGCTCGGCAACGTGGCCGTCGTCGAGCCGGATCCCGAACAGCACGTCGTGATCCAACTGTGGGATCGCCGCGGCGTCTTGCGCTATC
This sequence comes from Gammaproteobacteria bacterium, assembly GCA_035325705.1. GTDB lineage: Bacteria > Pseudomonadota > Gammaproteobacteria. Next base: position 134,103 of record DAOKZI010000009.1, on the reverse strand, counting down.
TGTCGCACCGCGCGGTCGACATCGCGCGGCCCGAGCGCTACGGCTATGCGAACGTCAGCGGCAGCGGCGAGGATTGGCGCGTCTATGCCACCGCGCTCGGGCCGTGGATCGTGCAGCTCGCGCAGCCGCTCGAGCTGCGTCGGGCCATCGCCGCGAACGCCGCGTGGCGCATGCTGCTGCCGCTGCTCGCGATGCTGCCGCTGCTGAGCCTCGCGATGTGGTGGATCGTCGGGCGCGTGCTCGCCCCGATCACCGCGCTCGCCGGCAGCATCACCACGCGCGAGCACGCCCTGGAGCCGATCGTCGCCGACGGCCTGCCGGTCGAGGTCGCGCTGACGGTGCACGCCTTGAACGATCTGATCGCGCGGCTCAAGGACGTGCTGGCGCGCCAGCAGGAATTCATGGCCGACGCCGCGCATGAGCTGCGCACGCCGCTGACCGCGATCAGCCTGCAGGCGCAGTTGCTCGAACGCGCCGCCTCTCCGGCGGAATCCGCCGAGGCGCTCGCCGAGCTCAAGCGCGGCATCGCGCGCTCGACGCATCTGGTCGAGCGCTTGTTGACGCTGGCGCGGCTCGACGTCGCGAGCGATCGCGAGCCGACGCGGGTCATCGATCTCGGCGCCCTCGTCGAGGCCAGCCTCGTCAGCGCGCGGCTGCTCGCACAGGATCGCGAGCTCGCGCTGCTCGCGCACGTCGAGTCCGCCGTGCAAATCGAAGGCAGCGAGTCGCCACTGCAGAGCCTCGTCGACAACCTGCTCGACAACGCGCTGCGCTACACGCCGCGCGGCGGTCGCGTCTGCGTCGAGCTCGCCGCGCGGCGCCAGGGCGCAGTGCTGTCCGTCGCCGACAGCGGGCCGGGCGTTCCGGAAGCCGATCGCGCGCGCATCTTCGACCGCTTCTACCGCGTGCCGGGCACCGCGGTGCAGGGCAGCGGTCTCGGCCTCGCGATCGTCAAGCGCGTCGCCGATCTGCACGGCGCGAAGATCGAGGTCGGCGAGTCGGAGCTCGGCGGCGCCCGCTTCACGATCCACTTCCCCGCAGCCATAGACCGTAGCTTGGGCTGACGGAGGAAGCCCAAGGTTCGGTGCCCAATGTTGGGCTTCCTTCGTCAGCCCAATGGTCATGACGCCCGCGTCACCTGCTAGCATGAAAAAGGTGTGGTGAGCTCAGCTCCCGGATTCCGCGCCGCTGCGCGGCGCTCCTTCCGGGCTACGAAGATGGTGGTCTTGTAGCCCGGAAGGAGCGCAGCGGAATCCGGGTTCGGCGCTAGTCGTTACTTCCGGGGTCGATGCCATGCCTTGCATAGGGCCTACCACGACCGCGCCGCTCTTTCACGGCAACCTACGATTCGATCTACAAGAGAACGCCGATCCGTTGCGCTTCCTGCGTCCGCTCGACGATAAGCTGCGGAAGTCTTTTAAGACTCGCTTAAGCGAAAGCTTTCATCCTGCCTGCCATTCGCGCTCCCGGGCGCCGCATGGGGCGGCTCCGCATCGCGCGTGTGCATGGAGGATGGACCATGAACCTGAAACGCTATGCGACGCCGGCCCTCGCGGCCGCCATTGCCACCGCCACGCTGGCCTGGCACGGCTATCACCCGGGCGATCCCGCCGCCCTCAACGCGCCCCTGGTCGCGGAGGCGCAGGCGAGCCCGCTCGGCGCCACGCCGCCCCCGGCCAGCGTCGGCCTGCCGGACTTCACCGATCTCGTCCAGCGCGCCTCGCCCGCGGTCGTGAACATCAGCGCGACGCGCACCGTGCCGGCCGCCAACCGCGGCCCCTTCGGCGGCGTGATCCCTTTCGATCGCGACAGCCCTTACTTCGAGTTCTTCAAGCGCTTCGGCCCGCCGCTGCCGGAAGGCGGTGACGGCCCGATCGCGCGCAGCGGCGGCTCGGGCTTCATCGTCTCGCCCGACGGCCACGTGTTGACCAATGCGCACGTCGTCGCCGGGGCCGACGAGGTCACGGTGCAGCTCGCGGACAAGCGCGAGTTCCGCGCCAAGGTCATCGGTGTCGACGAGACTACCGACGTCGCGCTGATCAAAATCGATGCCCACGATCTGCCGACGCTGAAGGTCGGCGATCCGGCGCATTTGAAGGTCGGGGAGTGGGTGATCGCGATCGGCTCGCCCTTCGGCTTCGACCACACCGTCAGCGCCGGCGTCGTCAGCGCCAAGATGCGCACGCTGCCGAACGGCGGCTACGTGCCTTTCATCCAGACCGACGTCGCGATCAACCCCGGCAACTCCGGCGGTCCGCTGCTGAATCTGGCCGGCGAAGTCGTCGGCATCAATTCGCAGATCTACAGCCAGAGCGGCGGCTACATGGGCCTGTCCTTCGCGATTCCGATCGATCTCGCGATGAACGTCCAGCAGCAGCTCGCGCAGAACGGCAAGGTCACGCGCGGCCGCCTCGGCGTCGGCGTGCAGTCGCTGAACCAGGATCTCGCGCAGTCCTTCGGACTCGACTCGCCGCACGGCGCGCTCGTCAGCCAGGTCGAGGACGGCACGCCTGCCGCGCGCGCCGGGCTGCGCACCGGCGACGTCATCCTCGGCTTCGACGGCGAGCGCGTCGAGGATTCGGCGATGCTCTCCCGGCTGGTCGCCGCGAAGAAGCCGGGCGATCGCGTGGAGGTCGAATTCCTGCGTGACGGCAAGCGCCAGCACCTCGACGTCGCGCTCGGTGCGGTGCCCAGCGACGGCCTCGCCTCGGCCGACACGGGCGCGCGCGGCGAAGCCGGGCGCCTGGGCGTCGTCGTACAGGAGCTGCCGCCCGAGCAGCGCGAGCAGGGGGCGGGCGTGGTCGTGGCCGCCGTGTCCGGTGCGGCGGCAAAGGCGGGCATCCGCGAGGGCGACGTCATTCTCGCCGTCGGCAGCGAGCGCGTGGCGAGCGCGGCCAAGCTGAAGGAACTCGTCGCGCGCGCGCCGGGTCATATTGCCTTGCTCGTGCAACGCGACGATGCGCAGATCTACGTCCCGGTGAATCTCGGCTGAACGGTCCGCAGGCCAGACGTGTCGGCAGCGGACGCCGGACGACGCCCAGTCGTTCTGCGTCCGCCGACGCGGTAAAGTGCGCCTCCCTTCGCCGGCCGTCGGTCGGCTGACAATGCAACGATATCGGACACTGCATGACTGAGAATTCCCCGCCGTCGCCTGCGGATCCGGGACGGCGTCACGCGCTCGAGACCCTGGCCGCGCTGCTCGGCGCATCGGCATTGCGCGCGGCCCCCGTCGGCGCCGCGCCGCTGCTCGCCGACGGGCGGGCGTTCAGCGTCGAGCGGCTGCGCCGGCGCGCTGCCGAGCTCGCGCAGCGGCCTTACCAGGCGCCGCCCGATGATCTACCGGCCGCGCTCGCCGAGCTCGATTACGACGCCTACCGCGACATCCGCTACCGCCCGCCGGAAGCGCTGTGGCTGGGCGAAGCGCCGTTCACCGCGCAGTTCTTTCATCCCGGCTTCTATTACCGCCAGACGGTGCGCATCTTCGAGGTGCACGAAGACCGCGCGCACGAGATCCGCTATGCGCCGGCGCTGTTCGACTACGGCGAGAACCGGCTCGGCTCCAGCGCGCTGGGTCAGGTGCGCGGCTTTGCCGGCTTCCGCATCCACTACGCGCTGAACGATGCGAACTACCTCGACGAGCTGGTCGCCTTCCTCGGTGCGAGCTATTTCCGCGCGCTCGGCAAGCGCATGCGCTACGGCCTCTCGGCGCGCGGGCTCGCGATCGACACCGCCTCGCCCGACGGCGAGGAGTTTCCGCTCTTCACCGAGTTCTATCTCGAACGCCCGGCCGACGCCAACAGCCTCGTGATCCACGCGCTGCTGAACAGCCGCCGCTGTGCCGGCGCCTATACCTTCACCGTGCGTCCCGGCGAGGCGACGGTCACCGACGTCGAGCTCGCGCTGTTCGTGCGCGAGCGCATCGAGCTCGTCGGCATCGCGCCGCTGACGAGCATGTTCTTCTTCGCCGCGAACGATCGCGTCGGCGTCGACGACTACCGCGCCGAGGTCCACGATTCCGACGGTCTGCTGATCTGGAACGGCGCCGACGAATGGCTGTGGCGTCCGCTGGTCAACCCGCTGCGCCTGCGCGTCAGCGCCTTCGTCGATCGCAATCCGAAAGGCTTCGGGCTGATGCAACGCAAGCGCCGCTACGAGGACTATCTCGATCCGGAATCACACTACGAGCAGCGGCCCAGCGCCTGGATCGAACCGGTCGGCGACTGGGGCGCGGGCGCCGTGACCCTGGTCGAGATCCCGACCGACCGCGAGGTCAATGACAACATCGTCGTGTTCTGGAAGCCCGAAGCGGCGCTGGATACCGGCGCCGAGTTCCATGCGACCTACCGCCTGCACTGGTGCCACGATGCACCCCCGCCGCGCACGCTCGCGCGCGTCGTCGACACCCGCGTCGGGCTCGGCAGCGAGGAAGGCCGCCGGCGCTTCGTGATCGAGTTCGCCGGCGACGCCCTGCCGGCCGGCGAGGCCACGGGCGGGGGACAGATCGAGGCCAACGTCAGCACCTCGCGCGGCCGCTTGCACGGCGTCGTCACCCATTTCAATCCGGCAAGCGGCCACTGGCGCACGTTCTTCGAATTGACGCCGGAAGGCGACGAACCGATCGAGCTGCGCTGCGAGCTGATGATCGGCAAGCGCGCCGTGACCGAGGCCTGGTGCTACCAGTGGACGGGTTGAGCGCATGAGGCAGAGCGCGCATCGCCTCGAGTTCGACGCGCCGGTGCCGCCCGAGCTGCTGGCGCGGCTGAGCGATGAGCTCGCCGCGGAGCTCGACGTGCTCGGCGTGAGCGACGGCGCGCGCGACGCGGTGCTGCTCGCGCTGGCGCAGCGCACGCGCGCGCTGGTCGAATTCGACGCCGATGGCCTGCGCCGCTACGTGCGCCGGCTCGTCGACCGCTGGCTGCTGCGCGCGGTGGAGCGTCTCGCGCTGCCCGTGATGCCGGATCTCGCGACGCGCCGCGCGGCGCTGCTCGCGCTCGCCGTCGGCCGCGACTGGCCCGGCGAGCTGATGGCCGAACCTTCGCCGGCCTTTCTCGCCGCGCTGAGGGCAGCGCTGCCGATCGCGGCGCCGCCGGGCGCGCCGCTCGCGATGCCCGCGCAGTCCTTGCACGCGCCCGCCGCGCCCGCGCAGCCGACGCCGGGACGCGGGCATTTCCGCCTGCGCCGGATCGGCGTCTTCGGCGCGAGCCTCGCGCTCGTCGGCGGCGCGGTGTGGATGCTGTCGCGCGTGTTCGCGCCGGGCGGGCTGTCGGCGGTGGAGTACGCGCTGATGGCGCTGTTCGTCGTCAACTTCGGCTGGATCGCGCTCAGCTTCTGGAGCGCCCTCGTCGGCCTCGTCGTCACGCTGCGCGGCGGGGATCTCGCAGGCCTCGCGCCGCCGCTGCCGCGCGAGGTGCCGCTCGCCGAAGCCTTCGCGCGCCCGCTCGCGGTCGTGATGCCGACCTACAACGAGGATCCGCAGCGCGTGCTGCTCGCGGTCGAGACGCTCTATCGCGAGCTCGATGCGCTGGGGACGCTCGCGGCCTTCGAGTTCTTCGTGCTGAGCGACACCACCGATCCGGACGTCTGGCTCGCCGAGGAAGCGGCCTGGGACGATACGCGGCGCCGGCTCGATGCCACCGGGCGCCTGTTCTACCGGCGCCGCTACCAGAATCACGCGCGCAAGGCCGGCAACCTCGCCGACTTCTGCACGCGCTGGGGTGCGCGCTACGAGGCCATGCTGGTGCTCGACGCCGACAGCGTGATGAGCGGCGAGACGGTCGTCGCGCTCGCGCGGCTGCTCGCGACCAACCCGCAGGCCGCGATCCTGCAGACCGTGCCGCGGCTCGTGAACCGCCATACGCCCTTCGCCCGCGCGCAGCAGTTCGCGACTGCGATGTACGGCCCGGTGCTCGCGGCGGGCTACGCGTGGTGGTTCGGTCCCGACAGCAACTACTGGGGCCACAATGCGCTGATCCGGACCGCCGCGTTCGCCGCGCATGCCGGCATGCCGGTATTGCCCGGCAAGCCGCCGTTCGGCGGCCACATCCTCAGTCACGATTTCGTCGAGGCCGCGCTGCTGCGTCGTGCCGGCTGGCGCAACTACCTGCTGCCGCAGCTCGACGGCAGCTACGAGGAATCGCCGCCGTCGCTGCTCGATCACGCCGCGCGCGATCGGCGCTGGTGCCAGGGCAATCTGCAGCACGCCGGCCTGCTGCACGCACGAGGGCTCTACGGCCTGAGCCGTTTCCACCTGGTGAATGGCATCATGGCCTACCTTGCCTCGCCGCTATGGCTCGCCTTCATCCTCACCGGCCTGGTCGCTGCGGTACAGGGCAAGTTCGAGCTGCCCGTGTACTTCTTTCCCGATCGCACGCCCTATCCCGTGTGGCACGTGATGGATCCCGTGATGGCGCGCTGGCTGCTCGGCGCGACGATGGGCGTGCTGCTCGCGCCCAAGCTCTTCGGCTGGTGGGCGGTCGCGGCGCGGCGCGAAGTGGCGCGCGGCTTCGGCGGACGGCTGCGCGCGCTTGCCAGCGTGCTCGCCGAGACCCTCTACTCGACGCTGTCGGCGCCGGCGCAGATGCTGCTGCAGACGCGCGCCGTGCGCGAGGTGCTGCGCGGCCGTGACGCGGGCTGGCAGACGCAGATGCGTGACGATCGCGGCATCCCTTTCCGCGCCTGCCGCGCGGCGCTGCGCTGGCACGCGACGCTCGGCCTCGTGTTCGCGGCCGCCGCCTGGTACGTGTATCCGGGACTGCTGGGCTGGATGCTGCCGGCCGTGCTCGGCCTGTGGCTCGCGGCGCCGCTCGCCTGGGCCGGCGCGCGGCCCGTGCTGGGCCGCGCGCTGCGCGAGGCGGGCCTCTTCGTCACGCCGGAGGAACGCGCGCCGCCGCCGGTCCTCGCGCGCCAGCAGGCGCTCGCCGCCTCGCTGCCAGTCGCGGGCGAGACACCGCCCGCGCTCGCGCGCGTGCTCGAATCCCCGCTGGACGCCGCCCGCCACCTCGCGCTGCTCTCGCAGCTGCCGCCCGCCGAGCTGAGCGCGCCGATGGCGCTCGCGCGCTGTCGCGCCGAAGAAGCGCTGCCATCGACGCTCGAGACCCTCTTCCCCCGCGAACTGCAGGCCCCCGCGCTGTCCGATCGCCGCGCCGTGACCCTGCTCGTCACGCGCTGCGCCGCGCCGCCAGTGGCGGCCGTGCACGGAGTTTCACAGGATCGCGCGTAGCCGCCGCTGCGGGCTTGGATTGCGCTTCGCGCGGCCACGGAGAACACGGAGGGCGGATTGATTGGGCCCGCGCCTCCGTGACTCGATCACGATCATTGGCGCCAACGCTGCAGAGGCCGCGAACAATCCCTTTCTTTCTCCGTGTTCTCCGTGTTCTCCGTGGCCGCGCGAAGCGCCTCTTCAGCGCACGAGCTCTTCGAGGCCGGTGGCGGCGGCGAGGGCGCGTAGCTGGGATGGCAGGCCGCGCAGTTCGAGGGCGGCGCCGCGCCGGGTGGCTGCGCGGCGCCATTCGACGATCAGTGCGAGCGCTGCGCTGTCGGCGTGGGTGACGGCACCGAGATCGAAGATCAGCTCGCCGTTCGCGGTCAGCAGCGCGAGCGAGCGGGCGAGCGCGTCGGGCACGGTGTCGAAGACCAGCGCGCCGGCGAGTGCGATCGCGCCGTCACGCGCCGTCACCTCGAGCGGGGCCGGCTTGCCGGCGTCGGTGCGGGGGTTCATGGGCGCTCAGGTGCCGCTCGCCTTCTGCACGTTGTGCTCGGCAATCTGATCGATCAGCCCGTCCATGCCGAGCTTCGCGATGTCGGTGTTGAAGCCGGAACGGTAGCTGACGACGAGGCTGACGCCGTTGATCGCGACGTCGAAGACCTTCCACACATCGGCGTTCCGGTACACGTCGTAGTCGACCTGCAGCGGTGGTGCGCCGCTGCCGCGGTCGACGTTGCTGCGCACGCGCCAGACATCGGTGCCGAGCTCGCGCGCGGGCTGGAAACTGAGTTGCGCGTCGCGATAGTCGGAAACGGCGGTCGCGTAGGTGCGCACGAGCAGGGTCTTGAATTCGCCGACGAAGCGCTCGCGCTGCGCCGGGCTCGCGCTGCGCCAGTGCTTGCCGAGCACGCGCTGCGACATGCGCTCGAAGTCGAAGTGCGGCAGGACGACTTCCTCCGCGATCGCGTACAGGCGCTGCGGGTTCGAGGAATTCGCGCTGGGATCGGCATGCAGCCGGCTCAGCACTTCGGTCGCGGTGCTCCGTACCAGCGCCGTCGCGGGCGCAGCGGCGTCTTCGGCGCGTACGGGAACGGCCGTCACGGCGGCCATGGACAGGAACAGGGCGCAGACTAAAGCGAAGGGGTGGCGGGTCATCGGCGGCTGGCTCTCGGATTGGCGGATTCGGGCACCGACACGGGACGATCGGGCGCGCAACCTGGGCGGAGGCGTGGCCCGCGCGCGAGTCGTCCCTGCGGAGAGACTCGCCGTGTCGACGGCGTTCACGGCGATTTGACGGTCTTGTTGTACAGAAATTCCTGCAGCGCTTTTTCGAGCACCAGCGCGGACTGCGTCATCTGCAGTTCGTCGCCGCCCTTCAGGCTCGTGTCCTCGCCGCCCGGCTCGAGCCCGATGTACTGTTCGCCGAGCAGGCCGGCGGTATAGATATTGGCCGCGGTATCGGTCGGGATGTGATCGTAGTCCGGATCGATGCTCATCCTCACCACGGCCTGGAAGCGCTGCGCGTCGTAGCCGATCCCGACGACGCGGCCCACGGTGACGCCGCCCATCTTGACCGGCGCGCGCACCTGCAGGCCGCCGACGTTGTCGAAATAGGCGCGCACCTCGTAGCCGTCGTGCGAGGTGAACTGCGACAGATTGGCGACCTTCATCGCGAGCATCAGCAGCGCCGCGAGGCCGAGGGCGACGAATACGCCGACGGTGATTTCCATCTTCCGAGTGTCTTGCATCGAGGTTTTCCTGCGCGTCCGGCGCGTCAGTTGAACATCAGGCCGGTGAGTATGAAATCGAGGCCCAGCACCGCCAGCGACGAGTGCACCACGGTGCGCGTCGTCGCCGCGCTGACGCCTTCGGAGGTCGGCACCGCGTCGTAGCCTTCGAACACGGCAATCCAGCTGATCACCGCCCCGAACACCACGCCCTTGATCACCACGCCGTTGACGACGTCCTCCATCAGCAGCACCTTCGACTGCATCTGGGACCAGAACGAACCGGCGTCGACGCCGAGCAGGCCGACGCCGCAGAAGTAGCCGCCGAGCACGCCGACGGCGGTGAAGATCGCCGCCAGCAGCGGCATCGCGACGATCGCGGCGACGAAGCGCGGCGCGACGATGCGCTTCAAGGGGTCGACCGCCATCATTTCCATCGCGCTGAGCTGCTCGGTCGCCTTCATGAAGCCGATCTCGGCGGTCAGCGCCGTGCCCGCGCGGCCGGCGAACAGCAGCGCCGAGATCACGGGGCCGAGCTCGCGCAGCAGCGACTTCGCGACGACGAGCCCCAGCGATTCCTCGGCGCCGAAGGTGACCAGCGTGTTGTAGCCCTGCAGGCCCAGCACCATGCCGACGAAGGCGCCGGAGATCACGATGATCACGAGCGACAGCACGCCGGTGGACCATATCTGCTTGATCAGCAGGCGCGGGCGCGTGAGCAGCGCACCGAGGCTCGCCAGCACGCGCAGCAGGAACAGGTGGCCGCGCCCGAGGCGTTCGAAGAACGCGAGGCTGCCGCGGCCGAGGCCGGCGAGGAGATCGATCACGGCGCAGTCTCCAACAGATCCTCGAGATAGGGGCGGCCGGGAAAATGGAAGGGCAGCGGACCGTCGGGCAGCCCGGCCATGAACTGACGCACCATCGGCGATTCGGACGCACGCAATTCGGCCGGCGTGCCGCGGCCGACGATCTTCGCGCCCGACAGCACGTAGATGTAGTCGGCGATCGTGCAGGTCTCGGCGACGTCGTGCGAGACGAGCACGCTGGTGATGCCGAGCACGTCGTTCAGCTGCTTGATCAGGCGGACGAGGATGCCCATCGAGATCGGGTCCTGCCCGGAGAAGGGCTCGTCGTACATGATCATCGTCGGATCCAGCGCAATCGCGCGCGCCAGCGCGGCGCGCCGCGCCATGCCACCCGACAACTCCCGCGGATAGAGGTCCCGCGCGCCGCGCAGGCCGACCATCTCGAGCTTCATCAGCACCAGGCTGCGCAGCATCGGCTCCGGCAGGCGCGTGTGCTCGCGCAGCGGAAAGGCCACGTTCTCGAACAGCGTGAGATCGGTCAGCAGGGCGCCGCTCTGGAACAGCATGCCGAGACGCTTGCGCAGCGCGTAGAGATCGGAGGTTCCCAGGCGATGCACGTTCTCGCCGTCGAATTCGACCGTGCCGGCGGCCGGTGCCAGCTGCGCGCCGATCAGCCGCAGCAGCGTGGTCTTGCCGGTCCCGCTCGGGCCCAGGATCGCGGTGATCCGACCGCGCGGGATGTCGAGATCGATACCGTCGAAGATCGCGCGCTTGCCGCGGCGGAAATGCAGATCGCGGATGCGGACCAGCGGCTCGGGGGGCATCGGATCGCGCGTGGAATTCAAAGCGGGCGAGGTTCTTTTCCGGGACCGGCACAATAGGGGATGCGCCGCGCGCTGGCCAGCCCTGCGGCCGCGGCGCCGCTGCACCGTGCGCACGTGCGCATCGCCAGGCCGCAGTTGATACTTTCGTTCAGCTATGTAGGCTATATAGCCGGAACCGCGAATCTTTTGTGCCATCGGTACAACAGGGTTCGAGCGCCGGCACGGATCGCCGTTAGCGACCTCACAAGAATCATAAGCGTCGGGTGGGAAGGTGCAGACGAACGCGATCCGCCGGATTCTCCGGCTGCTGTCGATGGTGTTCGGCCTGGTCGTGGCGGCCTCGGTTGCCGCCGCGGAGGATCCGCATGCGGCCGTCTACGCCGAGAGCCAGTACCCGAGCGCGATCCAGTGCGCGTCCTGCCATCCCAAGGTGTTCTGGGAATGGGCCGTGTCGAACCACGCCTATGCCTCGATCTCGCCGATGTTCCACAAGTTCGAGCAGGCGATCACGAGCTTCGCCTCGGGCACCATCGGCACTTTCTGCGTGCGCTGTCACCAGCAGGTCGCGACCCAGATGGGCGAGCCGCGCGAGAAACCGCTGTGGGAGCGCTCCGCCATCTCGCGCGAAGGCGTCACCTGCATCACCTGCCATCGCGTGTCCACGCCCTTCGCCAAGGTCAACGGCGAGCGCAGCATCGATCCCGCCCCGATCAACGCGCCCGTCTACAACGCCGGCACCGGCAAGGCGATGCCGCAGGTGCTCGAGCACGCCGAGGAATACGGGATCGCGACGGCGCCCGGTCAGCCCGGTACGCCGATCCACGCGCCGGCGATCGAGTTCGAGCAGATCTCCCGGAGCGAGTTCTGCGTGTCCTGCCACCAGGTCGCCGTGCACCCGGGCATCAAGCTCGAGGTCGTCTGGGAGCAGTATCGCGGTGCGCCGGCGGCAAAGGAGGGCATCACCTGCCAGGAATGCCATATGGGCAAGGTGCCCGGCGAGGCGGCCGGCTTCGAGACCTGGCCGATCGCGATCATCAACGGCCAGGTCGTCGGCGATTCGGAGCAGAAGCACTCGAACCACCTGTTCTACGGGCCGGGCTATCCGATCGCCCACCCCGGGATCTTCCCGTTCAATCCGCGCGCGCAGCGCTGGTCGATCGCCGACTGGCTCAAGTTCGATTACCGCGCGCCGTGGGGCGATCCGGCCTGGGAAGACGAGCTCGCCGCCGGCAAGCGCACGGCGAGCTTCCCGCCGGAGTGGGCCAAGCGGGAGGATCGCGAAGAAGCGCGCTACGTCATCTCGCTGAATGAGAAGCTGCTGAACGACAAGCGCCAGTCGCGCATCGAGGTGATGGAGAACTCGATGCGCATCGACGGCCCGTTCTTCGACGATCCGCCGGCGCGCGGCCGCGATCTCGAGTTCCGCTACAAGATCACGAACCTCGACAAGGGCCACAATCTTCCCTCGGGCTCGCTGGGCGCGCAGCCGGAGCTGTGGTTCAACGTCGTGCTGATCGATCCCGACGGGCAGCGCGTGTGGGAGTCGGGCTATGTCGATGCCAACGGCGACATGGCGGACATCCATTCGCTCGAGGTCGCGAAGGGCAATATCCCTTTCGACAAGCAGCTCTTCAATCTGCAGACGAAGTTCCTGACCACCAACGTCAAGGGTACCGATCGCGAGATGTATCTCCCGATCAACTTCGACTTCGATCAACTGCCGCACATCCGGCCGCCGGGCGTGCCGACCACGGTGCTGAACCATCCGCCGTTCATCCGCATGGAGGGTCGCAGCCTGCCGCCGCTGGGCCACCGCTATGCGAAATACGAGGTGCCGGCGTCGCTGCTGACCAAGCCCGGCCGGTATCGCCTGCAGTCGCGCATGCGCAGTCGAGCGGAGCCGATCTATTTCATGAAATTCGTCGGCGCGACCGTCGACATGGAGCAGTCGATCAACGAGTGGATGATCGACCTTCATCCGTCGGCGGCGGAATTCGACGTCCAATGAGCGGGGCCGCGCGACGCCGTGTCGCAGCGGCAAGGGGGGCGTAGGCATGACGCGCATCCGCGTCGCAACGATGATGGCCGCAGTCGCGCTAGGCGCGGCCGGCGCGCACGCCGAGGTCCCGCGGCGCGGCGCGGCCGCGGCGCCGCCGGCCGCGGTGCCCGAGCCGGCCGAGGGCAAGCTGCGCGGCGATCACGCGCATGCGCGCAAGCCCGTCGAGATGTCGCCCGAGGCGCAACCCGCCGAGTTCGCGCGCGAGCTCTTCGGTCCCGATCCGAGCTATGCCGACAAGCCCTACGACGTCGAAGCCCAGCTCGCGATCTACGGCGGCAAGTACGCCGTGATCGGCCCGCGCCCGCCGATCGAATGGGGCTACCCGATGTACCAGCCGGGCCCGCTCGGCGAGACGATCGACCTGCTCGGCGAGAAGAATCCGGCGCGCCTGCAGCTCCTCGCCTTCGGCGATCTGCGCCTGGGCGTCGCTTACAACGACAACGGCGCGCTGGATACCGCGCAGATGGCGGCGCGGCTCAATCTCAACCTCGATTTCCGCATCACCTCGACCGAGCGCGTACACCTCTTCCTGCGTCCTTTCGATCGCGTCGAGAAGGGCCGCAACACGCGCTACGAGTTCGGCGGCAATCAGCGCGATCGCTTCGGCGACGCCGAGGGCTTGTTCGATCTCACGCCCGAAGCCTTCTTCTTCGAGGGCGACGTCGGGCAGATCGTGAACGGCTTGAGCGATGAATATCACGGCTTCGACCTCCCGATCGCCTTCGGCCTGATGCCGCTGCTGTTCCAGAACGGGATCTGGATGGAGGACGCGATCCTCGGCGGCGCGATCACGAAGCCGGCGATGAACAGCCCGCTGCTCGACATCTCGAACATGGACGTCACCTTCTTCAGCGGCTTCGACCGCGTGACGACCGGCGCGCTGCGCGAGCGCAACAACCAGTTCGACGATCACGCCGCGCAGATCTTCGGCACCGCGGTCTTCATCGAGGCGCGCGAGTTCTACATCGAGGCCGGCTACGGCTATACCGACGACAAGCGCGCCGACGGGCTCGGCGACTTCAGCTATCACAATGCGACCCTGGCGGTGACCAAGCGCTGGTTCGGCAAGATCTCTAATTCGATGCGCGTGATCGGCAATTTCGGCCAGGATCCCGGTCCGCGCCTGGCCAAGACCGCCGACGGCTGGCTGGTGCTGATCGAGAACTCGCTGATCACGCACCTGCCCTCGACGCTCGTGCCCTATGCGAACTTCTTCGTCGGCTACAACAAGCCGCAGTCGCTCGCGCGCGACTTCGGGGCCGGCGGCATCCTCAAGAACACCGGCATCAATTTCGAGACCGACGGCCTGACCGGTTTCCCGAAGCTCGACGACACCGCGAACGACGCCTACGGCGGCGCGCTCGGCGTCAGCTACCTGTTCAACCTCGATCAGCAGGTGGTGTTCGAAGTCGCCGGCCTCAAGCCCTTCGGCCGCGACGAGAAGCCCGGCCGCATCGCCAAGGGCGATCAGCTCGCCCTCGGCGCCCGCTACCAGCGGCCGCTGTCCAAGCAGTGGATCTTCCGCACCGACGCGATCTACGGCCTGCGCGAGCACGACGACGATCTCGCCGGCGTGCGCGCCGAGCTGCGGTTGAAGTTCTGATGCGCACGCGATTCGCCTCGCTGCTGCTCGCCGCCTGTGCGGCGCTGTTCGCGTCGACTGCGCTCATTGCCGCCGAAGTCCCGCCGCTGCCGGCCGATCGCGACGCGCGCTTCCTCGGCGTCGACACCTGCGGTTCGGCCGAATGCCACGGCTCGCAGACGCCGTGGCGCAACGCGACCGTGCTGATGCGCGAGCGCTCGATCTGGCAGGCGCACGACAAGCACGCGCAGGCCTACGCCGCACTGACGAGCGAGGCGGGCCGACGCATCGCGACGAAGCTCGGGCTCGCCGACGCCGGCGCGGCGCCGGAATGCCTCGTCTGCCACAGCACTTTCGTGCCGGCGGCGCAGCGCGGGCCGAAGTTCAAGCTCGAGGCGGGCGTCGGCTGCGAGAGCTGCCACGGGCCCGGCAGCAGCTTCCTGCGCGCGCACGTGCAGGTGAGCTCGAAGCACGCGACGAATCTCGCCGCCGGCATGTATCCGACTACCGATCCGGCCGCGCGTGCCGCGCTGTGTCTGTCCTGCCACCAGGGCGACGCGAAGCGCCGCATCTCGCATCGGATCTACGGCGCAGGCCATCCGCGCCTGCGCTTCGAGCTCGACACCTACGGCGTGATCCAGCCCTATCACTTTAATCCCGACGCCGACTACCGCCGCCGCAAGCCGACGGCGAGCCATTTCCGGCTGTGGGCCGCGGGCCAGCTCGGTGCCGCGCGTCGCCTGCTCGCGCAAATCGCCGATCCGCAGGCCGCGCGCGCGGGCCTCTTCCCCGAGCTCGCGCAGTACGACTGCCACGCCTGTCACCGGGCGATCGGCGGCGACCCGGGCTACCGGCCGCGACCGGGCCCGCGCGCCGGCGCGCCGACCTTGAACGATGCGCCGCTGATCGCGCTGCGCGGGCTCGGTGCCGCGATCGAGCCGGCGCTGAGCGGGCGCCTGCGCGAGGAGACCCGCGCGCTGCAGCTCGCCGTCGGCGCGCCCGCGGCGCGCGCGGCCGCCATCGCCGCGCTGACGCGCACGCTGGACGCGCTCGACGGCCGGCTCGCCGCGCGCAGCGAACGGGCCGGTGACGGTGCGGCCGTCGTGCATGCGTTGAACGCGGTGGTCGCAGAAGAGACGCCGCTGCCCTTTACCGCGGCGGAAGCCACCGCGATGAGCCTCTCGACGCTGCTACTCGCGGAGCACGAAGCGGGCCGCCTCGCGGACGCCGACTACGCGCGAATCGACCACGCGCTCGACGGCGTCTATGCCGCGCTCGGCGATGAGAACACCTATCGGCCCGCGGCGCTCGCCGCGGCGGTGGCGGCGCTCGACCGGGAGCTGCGGCAGTGAAGCGGATTGCAGTCGACGTAGGTTGCTGTGAAAGAGCTCCCGTTCGAAACCACGGGCCTTGCGTAGCCCGGGTGGAGCGCAGCGCAACCCGGGATCTTCGCGCGACACGAAGCGCTGCTTCCCGGGTTACGCGCTGCGCGCTCCACCCGGGCTACGAAGATCGCTTGCCACTTTCATCCCGCCGGGCGATGCACACGCCTCATGACCGCTGGGCTGACGAAGGAGGCCCATCCTACAGCCCTGCGACAGTGGAGCAATCGCCGCGCCGGACCGATAGCGTTTCCTCAAGACGAGCTTCGATGCCATGAGCACTCACCGTGACAGTCTGATCCGGCGCCGCCGTAACGGGGCGAGCGCGCTGCTGCTCATGCTCGCGACGCTGGTCGCCGCCGCACAGGACGCGGACGAACCCGAATCCAAGGACGCGCCGGCGAAAGCCCTGGGCGTCGTGACCTGCGCGGGCTCGACCTGCCATGGCGCCGCGAAGCCGCTGAGCGAGTCGAAGGTCATGCAGAACGAATTCATCATCTGGCATCGCGAGGATCGTCACGCCCGTGCGTATCGCTCGCTGCTCGGCGAGCAGGGCCGGAAGATCGCGCAGAACCTGGGTCTCGCCAGCGCCGCCGACGCGCCCGAATGCCTCGCCTGCCACACCAACTACGTGCCGGCGGCACAGCGCGGCAAGCGCTACGAGCTCGCCGACGGCGTCGCCTGCGAAGCCTGCCACGGTGCCGCTTCGAAATGGCTGGGCATGCACGTGACGGGTGAGGCGAGCCGCGCAGATAATTTGAAGGCCGGCATGTATCCGACCGAGGAGCCCGTCGCGCGCGCGCAGCTCTGCCTGTCCTGCCATCTCGGCAGCGCGAGCAAGTTCGCGACGCACCGGATCATGGGCGCCGGCCATCCGCGCCTGAGCTTCGAGCTCGACACCTTCACGCAGATCCAGCCCGCGCACTACCGCGCCGACGCCGACTACCGCAGCCGTAAACAGGTCTACGGCGGCATGCAGGTGTGGGCCGTCGGCCAGGTGCTGGCCGCGCAGCGCACGCTGGCGCTCTTCACGAGCCCGAAGTGGCAGGGCAACGCGGTGTTCCCGGAGTTTGCCTTCTTCGACTGCCACGGCTGCCATCATCCGATGAGCGAACAGCGCTGGGCGCCGCGCGCGAGTACGGGCCTGCCGCCGGGCGCGGTGCAGTTCAACGACGCGAACATGCTGATGCTGCTGTACCTGATGAAACACGTGGATCCCACGCTCGCCGAGCGGCTGCACGACGGCATGCTCGCGCTGCACCGGGCGACGACGGAGTCGATGGCCGCGACGCAAAAGGCCGCCGCCGAGCTCTCCGGCGTGCTCTACCGCGTGCGCGGCGCGGTAGTCGGCCACGGCTTCGGCCGCGACGACATCAACGCCGTGCTGAAGAGTCTCGTCGCCGGCGGCCTCGGCGGCGACTACCAGGACTACAGCGCCGCCGAGCAGGCCGCGATGGCGATGGCCGCGCTGGTCGATGCGCTGCGCGCGAGCGGCGATCTGGAAGCAGCGCGCGGCGAACGGCTGGCGGCGGGCGTGAAAGCGCTCTACGGCGTGCTCGAGAACGAGAACGCCTGGCAGCCGGCGCGTTTCGTCGCCGAGCTGCAGCACCTGGAGACGGCGCTGAACTGAGCCATGGCCCAGGCCCGAGTGAAGATCGCGATCGTCGGGGCCGGCCCCGGCGGTCTCTCCGCGGCCGCGCGCGCGGCGGAGACCGGCACCTCGCACGTGCTGCTCGAAGCATCGAAGCAGCTCGCGAACACCATTTTCCGCTACCAGAAGGGCAAGCACGTGATGGCCGAGCCGGCGGTGCTGCCGCTGCGCGCCTCGGTGCCCTTCGAGGCCGGCACGCGCGAACGCATCCTCGCCGGCTGGCAGGACGGCGTGCAGCGTCACGGGGTCAACATGCGCTACGGCGCCGAGGTCACGCGGATCGCAGGCCGGCAGGGCGATTTCACGCTGGCCCTCGCCGGCGGCGACGAAGTGCGCGCCGAGGCGGTGGTGCTCGCGATCGGCCTGCAGGGCAATCTGCGCAAGCTCGAGGTGCCGGGCGACGAGCTGCCCTACGTGCAGTACCAGCTCGACGATCCGGACGAATACCACGACGAGACCATCGTCGTCGTCGGCGCGGGTGACGCGGCGATCGAGAACGCACTCGCACTCGCCGGTCACAACAGCGTGATCGTCCTCAACCGTCGCGACGAGTTCGCGCGGGCGAAGGAAGGAAATCTCAAAGGCATCCTGCGCGCGATCGAGACCCAGGCGCTGGAATGCCTCTACGGCGCGAGCCCGGCCGCGATCGAAGCGCTGGCGCCGAAGGATCCGAGCGGGCACCGGCTGCGCTTCCGGATCAAGACCCGGGAAGGCGAGACCGAAGTGCTGTGCGATCGGATCATCGGCAGGCTAGGCGCGCTGCCGCCGCGCAAGTTCGTCGAGTCCTGCGGCATCCGCTTTCCCAGCGAGGATCTCTCGGCCGTGCCGGCGGTGTCGCCGCGCTACGAATCCAACGTGCCCGGCCTCTACATCATCGGTGCGCTCGCCGGCTATCCGCTGATCAAGCAGTGCATCAACCAGGGCTACGAGGTCGTCGAGTTCATCTGCGGGCGCGAGGTCGCGCCGGCCGACGAAGGGCTGCTGCGCGCGAAGTTCGCGCGCATTCCGGGGCTCACCGGCGTCGATCAGGCGATCGAATACATCGGACGTCGCCTGCCGCTGTTCGCGGGGCTCACGCCGCTGCAGCTCCGCGAATTCCTGCTCGACTCCGAGATCCGCACGCCGGCGCCGGGCGAGCTCGTCGTCCAGTACAACGACTACACCGACACCTTCTTCTCGATCCTGCGCGGCCAGGTCGACATCCGTCTCGATCCCGAGGATCCGGCGAACACGGTGCCGCTCGCCGCCGGCAAGTTCTTCGGCGAGATGTCGCTGATCTCCGGCCGCCGCCGCGCGGCGACGATCGCCGCCGGCCGCGACTGCGTCCTGATCGAGACGCCGCGCCGCTCGATGAACAAGTTGATCCAGTCGGTCGAGTCCGTGCGCCGCGCGATCGACGAGACTTTCCTCGTGCGCGCGATCAAGATGCAGATTGCGCCGGAAGTGCCGGAAGACGAGCTGATCGAGGTCGGGCACACGGCGTCGATCCGGCAGTTCGCACCCGGCGAGGCGCTGTTCAAGGAAGGCGAGCCGGGCGACTCGCTGCATCTCATTCGCTCGGGCTCGGTGACGGTTGCGCACGAGGTCGGCGGCCGCGAGATCGTCACGGCCTATCTGCCTTCGGGGAACTACGTCGGCGAGCTCGCGCTGCTGACCGATTCGCCGCGCACCGCGACCGTGCGTGCCGCGGTGGCGACGGAGACGATCCGGCTGCACGGCACCGTGTTCAAGGTGCTGATGTCCGTCTATCCCGAGCTCGAGGCCAAGCTCAAGGAGAAGGCGCAGAAGCGCCTGCGCGACTCCGCGCGCACGCGCGGCGGCGGCCGTGCGAGCAATATGATCGAATTCCTCGTCGAGCAGGGCGTCGGTGAAGCGACCGACGTGCTGCTGATCGACGAGGCGCTGTGCGTGCACTGTGACAACTGCGAGAAGGCCTGCGCCGACACGCACGACGGGACCTCGCTGCTCGATCGCGAGGCCGGCCCGAGCTTCGCGCACCTGCACGTGCCGACGTCCTGCCGGCACTGCGAGCATCCGCACTGCATGAAGGACTGTCCGCCCGATGCAATCCATCGCACGCCGGACGGCGAGGTCTACATCGCCGACAACTGCATCGGCTGCGGCAACTGCCAGCAGAACTGCCCCTACGGCGTGATCCAGATGGCGGTGAAGGGCTCGCCGAAGAAGGCGAGCCTGTGGCAATGGCTGCTCTTCGGCCGCGGCGAGGCGCCTGGTACCGAAGTGCATTGCGAGGAGAAGTCGCTGGCCAAGAAGGCCGTGAAGTGCGACATGTGCAAGGACCAGCGGGGCGGGCCGGCCTGCGTGCGCGCCTGCCCGACCGGCGCCGCGATCCGCGTGAGCCCGCAGGACTTCATGGCGATGCGGCGATGAGCGCCGCCTTCGCCTGATCGCCGCCATGCACGAGTCCTTCGTCAGCTACCGCAACTTCTTCTATCTGAAGCTCGCATTGGGCCTCTGCGCGCTCGCGATCCTCGCCTATGCGCTGCACCAGCCCGTCGATCCGCCGAACGGCGGCACCTGGCTCGGCTACACGCTGGGCACGATCGGCGCCGCGCTGATCGGCTGGCTCGCCTGGTTCGGCGTGCGCAAGCGCCGCTACGGCGGCAACACGACGCTGGTGTCGGCCTGGCTGTCGGCGCACGTCTATCTCGGCGGCGCGCTGCTCGTCGTCACGACCCTGCACAGCGGCTTCCAGCTCGGCTGGAACGTGCACACGCTCGCCTATGCCTTGACCTGGCTCGTCGTCGTCACGGGCTTCTACGGGCTCTACACCTACGTCGCCTACCCGAGCGCGATGACGGCGAATCGCGGCGGCATGACGCGCGAGCAGATGATCGCGGAGATCGCGGAGCTCGATCGCGAATGCCTGCAGCTCGCCGATCGGGTCAGCCAGGAAGCGCACCAGGTGGTGTTGCGCTCGATCGAGGAAACGGTGCTCGGCGGCCCGGTGCTCGAGCAGCTATTCGGCGATCCGGCGCGCCGCTCGGCGAGCCAGAAGCTGTCGCAGGGCCTCGACGAAGTGCGTCGCAAGATCGAAGCGCGCATCGCGCGCGAAGTGCCGGATTTGAGCGAGGTCCGGGACACGGAGATGACCGCGATCGGTTTCCTCGCCGGCCAGGTGATGTCCGACGGCGCCGGCCCGGAGCGGCTCGAGAGGGTCCGCCGCCTGTTCGATCTGATTACGCGCAAGCGCGCGCTGGTCGAGCGCGCACAGCGCGACATCCAGTACCAGGCGCGGCTGCAGTGCTGGCTCTATGCCCACGTGCCGCTGACGGTCGGCCTGCTGGTGGCGCTCTCGATCCACATCGTGTCCGTGTTCTTCTACTGGTAGCCGGCCGTGCGCCTGCTCGTCCGACACATCACGCGCAAGACCAAGGGCGGCGCGACGCATCACGATCGCCTGCTGAGCGGCGTGCGCTTCACGCTCGGCCGCGGCACGGATCAGGACATCCACTTGCCGAACCTGCGCGTCGCCCTCGCGCACGCCGAGCTCGTCGAGACGCCCGATGGCCGCATCCGGCTGCAGACCGGTATCGCGAGCGGCTTCCGCTACAACGGCAGCACCGTGCAGAGCGCGATCGTTGCCGCCGGCGATCGCATCGAGATCGGCAGCTTCGTGCTCGAGTGCGCGAGCGCGCCGGGTGTCGACCTCGTCGTCGACGTCGCCGAGGACGGCGCGGCCAAGGGCCGCGAGATGGAAGACGCGCTGCTGAAGCGCTCGCGGCAGTCGCTGGCCGCGGCGGGCCTGCGCAAGCGGCCGTGGGCCCTGGGGCTCGCCGCGACGATCGCGGTGCTGTTCCTGCTGGTGCCTCTGCTGTCCGCCGTGGTGACGCCGGTCGGCCACCTGCTGCGCAAGCTGCCGTTGGTGCCTTCCGATCGCGCCTGGTCCTCGGGCGCGATCAGCCAGGCGCACGCGCACATCGCGCAGCGCTGCGAGGCCTGCCACACGACGCCTTTCATGCCGACGAGGAACGCCGCCTGCCTCGCCTGCCACGCGCAGACGCCGCACCACGTCGAGCAGCAGTTTCTCGACGCCGGCCTGTTCGCCGATTTTCGCTGCGGAAGCTGTCACCACGAACACACCGGCAAGGCCTCGATCGTGCGGCACGACGAGAAGCTCTGCGTGCGCTGTCACGCGGACCTCGAGGACGTCGCGGCCGAGACGAAGCTCGAAAACGCCGCGCACTTCGGCGACGATCATCCGCAGTTCCGGCCGACGATCCTGCGCCAGGTCGGCGACAAGAGACTCGAGCTGCGCCTTTCGCTCGACAACCGGGCCGAGCTGAAGGAAGAGCCGAACCTCGAATTCCCGCACGACGCACATTTGAAGCCCGAAGGCATACGCAGCCCGACGCGCGGCGACGTGAGGCTCGGCTGCGCCGACTGCCACCGTTCCGAGCCGGGCGGCGGGCTGATGAAACCCGTGTCCTTCGAGCAGCAGTGTCACGAGTGCCACCGCCTGAACATCCCGGGCGACCTCGAGCGCGAAGCGCCGCACGGCGATCTGCGGGCCGCGCTGAATGCAATCGACGACTACTTCGCGGCCTGGGCACTGCGCGGCGGCTATCCGAACGATCTCGCGCCGGAAGTCGTGCAACTGCGACGGCGGCCGGGCCAGGCGCTGAGCGAGCGGCAGCGCGAGGACGCGCTGGCCTGGGCGCGACGGATGTCGGCGACGGCGACTTCAGAAATGCTCGGCTACACGACCTGCGGCGTCTGCCACAAGACCGAGCCGACCGGGCAGGGCGCAGGCGCCGACGCCTGGAAGCTCGCGCCCGTGAACATCCCGCACGCGTGGTTCCCGAAATCGAAGTTCAGCCACCAGCAGCACGCGACGCAGCCCTGCAAGGACTGCCATGCGAAAGTCGCGCAGTCGCAGACCAGCGCCGACATCAACATCCCCGGCATCGAGACCTGCCGAGAATGCCACGGCGGCGCGAACGCCGGCGAAGGCCAGCTCGCCTCGACCTGCATCACCTGCCACGAGTTCCATCGCGCGCAGGAAGCGCGCGTCGAGCGCTGATCGAGTTATCGATCCTTCGGATCCCGGGTTTCGCTATGCTGCACCCGGGCTACGAGACGTCTTCGTAGCCCGGGTGGAGCGCACAGCGCGTAACCCGGGATCCTCAAGCATTTCAACCTCGTACAAAATATTGCAGCCTGGAAGGAGCGCGGCGCAATCGTTGCTGCCCGATCCCGCATTCCGCTGCGCTTTTTGCGGGCTATGAATTTCTTCGTAGCCCGGATGAGCGTAGCGAATCCGGGGTTCGGCACGACCGATTTGCGCGGCTTCCTTCGCCACGCGAGGCTCACTCGAAACGAATACGCGTCGACCACCGCCCGATCCCGGATTCGCGTTGCTCATCCGGGCTACAAATCTCGTAGCCCGGACGGAGCGCAGCGCAGAGGACAAAATCATCGTCGGGCGCATCCTGGACATCGATGACATCATCTCTTTCCACGGCGAGTCGGTGGCGGAGTTCGAGTCCAATTTTCACGCGGCCATCGAAAATTATCTGGCCGCCTCCAAGAAACTCGGTTCGGCCCCGGAGAAGCCCGCCAGCGGCAAAGTCATGCTGCGCATTGCACCTGAAGTACATGCGGCCGCCCTGAAGGCAGCCGCGAGGAGTGGTACGAGCCTCAACAAATGGGCAGAGGCCGCCCTCGGCAAGGCGGCGCGGAAATCGTCCACACGAGCTACGGCGCGCAACGAGGCCTGAATCCTCGCCTGGCGCGAACGTCGGAGCAGCGTGCATATCCCGTCGATCGAGGCAGTGGGACACTCGGATATCTGATTTTCGGCTCCATGCCGCGGCGTGCGAGAACCTCAAAAGGGAGTGTCCCCGCAGGATCCCAGGCGTAGACGCCCGCGCCATCATGCCCGCGCAGAGCCTGCCCCTGCGAGGGTGGGGGCGAGCGTCCAGACCGAAGTCGCAGAGCGGAAGCTTGCATCGAAATCGATGAGGTGCGTAGTGACGCTCGAGTCGCCATGAGCCGATCGCGCGCGGCAGAGGGTGAACTGCGAGCTTCCTCCCGATCCCCGCATAAGTCGTGTTTACCTCGTCTCGTCTCCAGCCTTTCAAGGAAGAAAGCTTCCTAGTTCGTTTGAACGATGCAGGTGGATTCCCCGCGCTCATCCGAGCTACGAAGCGTAGCGGCTGCCGGTCCGAGCGGGCCGACTCTCGCTTGTCCGACATACCGCGAATTCGAGCCTGTGCGAACGTCCAAACGGGAATGACGAAGAGTGGAAGCCGGCACGAACTCATGGCACCGCCTCCCCGGAGGCGGTGAAAGAGCAGGTTTGCTGCAGGCCTCGGAGTGCCGGGAAGCGGGGTCGCCATGCGGCAACTGATCGAAAACGTGCTTGCACTGGTCGTGGTGCTCGCGCCGGATGGAAGACTGCTCGAGGCCAACCGAGCGGCGCTCGATCTCGGCGGGTTCGAGCTCGAGGAACTGCGCCATCGTCCTTTCTGGGACTGTCCTTGGTGGCAGCACGACGCCGAGCTCCGGCGGTGGGTGCGGGCGAGCGTGGAGCGCGCGGCGCAGGGCGCGGTGATCCGGGCCGACGTCACCGTCGCGACGCGGCCGGGTGGGCGGCTCGCGCTCGATTTCATGCTCGCGCCGCTGCGCGACGCGCAGGGCGAGATCGCGCAGCTCGTCGCCTCCGCCGTCGACATCACCGATCGCAAGGCGGGTATCGACGCGCTCCGCCGCAGCGAGCGGCGCTTTCGCCAAGTCGTCGAGGGCTCGCCGGGGCCGACGGCTCTGGTCGATCGCAATGCGCGCATCACGCTCGTCAACGGCGCGCTCGAGGCGCTGTTCGGTGCGCCGCGCGAGCGTCTGATCGGCGCGTCGATCGACGTGCTGATCCCGGCGCGCTACCGCGAACGCCACGGCAAGCTGTTCCAGTCCTTTTTCGCCGCGCCGCGGGCGCGTGACATGGCGGGTCGCAAGGCCTTGAACGCGCTGCGCGCGAACGGCGAAGTGTTTCCGGTCGAGATCGCGCTGAACCCGGTCGAGCTCGGCGGCGAGCTGCAAGTGATCGCGACGATCATCGACATCAGCGCGACGCGGGCCGCGCAGGAAGCGCTGGAACGCGCGCTCGCCGACAAGACGGCGCTGCTCGCCGAGGTGCATCACCGCGTCAAGAACAATCTGCAGGTGATTTCCAGCCTGCTCAATCTGCAGCACCGCCTCGCGCCGGCCGGCGCGCAGCACGCGTTGGCCGAAAGCCAGCTACGCGTCCGCGCGATGGCGCTGATCCACGAGCTGCTCTATGAGCAAGGCGAGGTCGCGAACATCAGCCTCAGTGAGTATCTGCAGCGTCTCGTGCGCCTGTTGCAGGAGAGCACGGGCGGCGTCGGCGCGGCGGTGCGCCTCGCCTTCCATCACGACGGCTTCGAGATCGCGCTCGACGCGCAGCGCGCCGTGCCCTGCGGCCTGCTCGTCGCTGAGCTCGTGACCAATGCCTACAAGCACGCCTTCGCCGATCGCCGCGCGGGCCGCATCGACGTCGAGCTCGCCCCGCACGGCGGCGGTGTGCGCCTGTCCGTCGTCGACGACGGCGTCGGGCTGCCCGAGGGCCTCGAGCCCGGCCGCACGCGCTCGCTAGGCTTCCAGCTCATTCCGATGCTGGTCGACCAGATGAGCGCGCAACTGCGGATCGGCAGTGGACCGGGCAGCCGTTTCGATCTCTTTTTCGCAACCTAGCGTGAGCCGGCGATGAACCAGCGCATCATGATCGTCGAGGACGAAAGAGTCGTCGCCCTCGATCTCAAACTGAGCCTCGAGTCCTTGGGCTACGATGTCGTCGGCATCGCCTCCGAGGCGAGCACCGCGATCGATGAAGTCGCGCGCTTGCGTCCCGATCTGGTCTTGATGGACATCCACCTCGACGGCGGCAGCGACGGCACCGTCGCGGCCGCTGCGATACGCGAACGCTGGCAGCTACCGATCGTGTTCCTCACCGCCTATGCCGACGAAGAGACCCTGGCGCGCGCCGAGCAGAGCCTGCCTTACGGCTATCTCGTGAAACCCTTCCAGCTACGCGAGCTGAGCGCGACGGTGCGCATGGCGCTCGCGCGTCACGTCGTCGAGCGCCAGCTCGCGCACACCGAGGAACGCCTGCGGCTCGCGATCGACGCGGCCTCGCTCGGCGTCTTCGAGTGCGAGGAAGGCTCGGACATCGTCGTCGTCGACGGTCGCAGCGAGTGGCTGATCGGTCAGGAGCGCTCCGGGCAGGCGGTGGCACGCGACGCTTTCTGGGGTCGCCTCGACGAGGCCGATCGCGTCGCGGTCGAGCGGGATCTCGACGCCGCCCACAGCGTGAGCCGCACCGTGCGCATGCGCTTCGCGAACCGCGAGACGGGCTGGGCCGATCTGCTGGCGCGGCTCTACGACACGCCCGAGGACGGCGTGCGCCTCGTCGGCGTGCTGCGCGATGTCACCGGGCGCCAGCTCGCCGAAGAGAAGCTGCGCCAGGCGCAGGTCGTCTTCGACAGCTCGGTGCAAGGCCTGGTCGTACTCGATGCCGCCGGCCGCATCGTGTCGGCGAATCCTGCGTTCGCGCGCATGACGGGTTACGATCGCGAGTCGGTCCTCGGCCGTGAGCCGGGCGAGCTCCTCGTCACGCGCCGGCGTCACGATCGCGACGCCGACGGCCGGCCCGATCCCGAGCAGTGGCAGGGAGAGGCCGCCTATCTGCGCGCCGACGGCCAGATCTTCCTCGCCTGGCAGCAGCACTGCATCGTCCGCGACGCGGCCGGCAGGATCACGCACTACGTGCTGATCCTGAACGACTTCAGCGCGCTGCGCCGCATGCAGGGCGAGCTGAATTTCCTCGCCTACCACGACGCGCTGACCGGGCTCGGCAATCGCCGCACGCTCGACGAGCGATTGCAGACCGAGCTCGAGGCCGCGCGCCGCGCCGAGCGCAGGCTGGCTCTGCTGTTCGTCGATCTCGACGGCTTCAAGCTGATCAACGACACCCTGGGCCACGTGCACGGCGATGCGGGGCTCAAGGCGATCGCCGAGCGTCTCGGACGCTGCATCCGCCCGAACGATGTGCTCGCCCGCTTCGGCGGCGACGAGTTCGTCGTCATCGTGCCCGACCTCGGCCCGATCGCGGCCGTCGACGCGCTCGCCGAGCACGTGCTGCGCGAGATCAGGCGGCCGCTGGTCGTCGGCGGCCAGGAGATCTCGATCTCGGCGAGCATCGGCATCGCGCTCTTTCCGGATCACGGCGAGGACGCCGCGGCGCTGATCAAGGCGAGCGACTCCGCGATGTACGAAGCGAAGCTGTCGGGCCGCAATTGCGCGCTACATTTCCATCCCTACATGACCGAGCGCGTGCGCGAGCGGCTCAACATCGAGCAGGGCCTGCGCCGCGCGCTGGAGCACGACCGGCTCGAGCTCCACTACCAGCCGATCGTGGATCTCGCCGACGGCCGGATCGCGAGCGTCGAGGCGCTGCTGCGCTGGCACGACGCCGAGCTCGGCGCGATCGCACCGAACCGCTTCATCCCGGTCGCGGAGGAAGGCGCGACGATCAATGCATTGGGCGACTGGGTGCTGCGCGCGGCCTGCGCGCAGATCGCGGCCTGGCGCGCCGCCGGCCTCGTGCCGCCGCCGGTCGCCGTCAACGTCTCCGCGCGCCAGCTCGGCGAACGCGATTTCGTCCGGCGCGTGCAGGGCATCCTCGCCGAGCACGCGATCCGCGACGGCGAGCTCACGGTCGAGATCACCGAGAGCGTGCTGCAGCACCTCGACGCGAGCCGCCAGACCCTGCTCGCGCTGCGGGCGCTCGGCGTGCGCATCGCGATCGACGACTTCGGTGCCGGCTTCTCGGCGCTGGGCTTGTTGAAGCATCTGCCGCTGGACGCGCTGAAGATCGATCGCAGCCTGATCGCCGATCTGCCCGACAGCGCGAGCGACGTCGCGATCGTCGGCGCCATCGTATCGATGGCGCGCAGCCTCGGCGTCACCGTCACCGCCGAAGGCATCGAGACCGAGCGCCAGCGCGAGCTGCTGCGGCTGATGGCCTGCGACTATGGTCAGGGCTGGCTGTTCGGCGAAGCGGGCGTCGCGGACCTGCTCGCGAGCAGGCTGGACACGGTGCGGCCGGTGAATCCAGATACGGAAGATCGCCTCTCGTAGCCCGGACAAGCGCAGCGAATCCGGGGTTCGGCACGTCTCGTCGCGCGATCGTCCCGCGTGGCCGGCGCGCGACGCGCATGCTAGGCTGCCGGCCACTCATGCGACAGCCGCCGCCACTCGATCTCCCCACCCTCGAGCGTCGAATCGAGTCCTGGCCGCTGCCGGCGCATCGCGCCGGCCGTACGCCCCTCGTCGACACCGCGCACGACGACGGCTGGCACGTGCGGATATTCGATTCGATCCACGCCTTGCCGGCCGCCGACTGGGACGAGATCGCCGGTCCCGCGGCCGCGCCGCGCTCGCACGCCTACCTCGCGGCGATCGAGGCTTCCGGCATCAACGACTGCCGCTATTTCTATCCGGTGGTGTACGACGCCGCGGGCCGCGTTCTCGCGCAGGCCTGCGTCTACACGATCACCACCGATCTGACGCAAACCCTGCCGCAGCGCTGGCAGCCCGTGGCCGCGGCCGTGCGGCGGTTGTGGCCGGGCTTCCTGCAGGTGAAGATCACCGAGTGCGCGTCGCCGCTGGTGCCCGGTCATTCGATTTCGATCCGGCCCGGTGCGCCGCGCGCGGCGCTGTTGCGGCGTCTCGGCCGCGTCGTCGCCGATCTCGCACGCCGCGAAGGCTCGCGCCTCGTCGTATTCCGCGATTTTCTCGACGCCGAGCGCGCGGACGCCGACGCGCTGTTCGAGGAAGGCTACAACCGCGCCTCGAACATGCCGCTCGCGCGCATTCGCGTGCGCTGGAATACCTATGAGGAATACCTGGACGCGATGCGCTCGCGCTATCGCAAGGACTTGAAGCGCCGCCTCGAACGTGTCGAACGCGGCGGTCAGCGCGCCTTGCGGCTCCTGCATTTCGCCGAGCACGCCGCGCTGTGGGCCGAGCAGGTCGCGACGATGTACGACCGTTCGAAAAGCTTCAAGCGCGAGCGCATCGGCGCGCGCTACTACGAGGAGATCGAACGCATTCCAGCCGACAATCGCATGGTGCTCGCCGCCGAGCGCGACGGCCACCTGGTGGCGCACGGCCTCGTGCTGTTCGACGCCGAGCACACCGTCGCGACTTATTTCGGCCGCGACGCCGGGCCGCCCGGCAACGAATGGTTCCATCTCTTGAACGAAGTCATCCGCCTCGGCATCGAACGCGGCAGCCGCTACATCTGCTTAGGCCTCGGCTCCTATGACGCGAAATCGCTGGTGGGCGCGGATTTCGAGCCGCTGCACTGCTATGCGCGCAGCACGCTGTCCTGGGTCAACTGGCTGATGCGCCGCGTACCCGATCGCATGGCGCGCCCCGAAGTCCGCGCCCGCCGCATCTTCCGCGACGAGGACGCGGCGACGTAACCCGGACGCGGCGCGGCGGAATCGGATCTGCCGCCTGCCGTGGGTGCCGCCTGACGAGTTTCATTTACCACCGAGAACACCGAGAACACAGAGGAAGAAGAGATCGATAAAGGAGCCTCCGCAACGCGATCGTCGATTCTGACGATGTCGATACCGGGGCTATCCGAACGATTTTCCGCCTCTGTGTTCTCGGTGTTCTCGGTGGCAAAGATAGGATGTCAGTCTCGTAGCCCGTGTGCAGCGTAGCGAAACCCACGAAGCCGATCCTGAATTACGCCGCCGCAGCTCGGCGGCGCGTTGCGGCGAAGTCCCATACGCCGCCCAGCACTGCGAACAGCAGGCGGTAGCAGACCATCAGCGAGACCAGCAGCACTGCTTCGCGCGAGTTGAGGCCGAGCGCGATGTACAGTCCGGTGCCGGCGATTTCCGCCGCACCGATGCCCGCGACGTTCAGCGGAATCGCGGCGAACAGCGACGAGGCGGCGAGCACGAAGAGGAATTCGCGGTACTCGATCGCCATCCCCCAGGCCTGGGCCGGCAGCAGCAGGGCCGCTGCCATCAGCGCCTGCATCGCGATCGACCAGCCGACGGCGGCGGCGGCGTCGAGCCGGTGCGTCATCAGCCGCTCCAGGATGTCGCGCAGGGAGGCCCTGAGGCGGGCCCGGCACTGCCAGGCGAGCGTGAGCAGCAGGCCGTTGACGACGATGACGGCCAGCGCGATCCAGCGCACGTCGATCGGGCCGTCGAGCACACGCTCGCCGGTGAACAGAGCGATCAGGATCGCGAGCAGCGCGGCGAAGCCGAGCACGTGATCGAGCAGGATCGCGGCGGTGAGCCCCAGCGCGCCGCGCTCCGGATGCGTCATCTTGAGCTGCACGAACTTGGTCAGCTCGGCGCCGATCGAGAGCGGGACGAAGAAGTGATAGAACGCGGACAGCGCGTTGATGCGCAGAGACTGCGCGCCACGCAGCGCGAAGCCGGCCACCTTCAGCGCATGCTTGAAGCGCAGGGCCAGCGGCCCCATCGCCACCAGGCTCAACAGCGCGCCGGCGCTCAGCTCCCAGCCCAGCCGCGCCTGCTGGCGCAGCGTTTCCTCCTGTGTCGCCCAGTACAGCAGGCAGCCGATGCCGAGCGGCAGCAGCACGAGCTTGAGATAGAAAACGGTGGTGCGGGAAGGCATCGGGCGGCGTCGGGGCAGTAGACCGAGGGCAGACGGCGCGCAGTCTAGCAGGCGAGGGTCCTCGCGCGGGCGTCAATGCGCCGGTTTCGCGCGGCGCCCGGCACGAATTCCTCTTGTAGCCCGGATGAGCGCAGCGAATCCGGGATCTGCGTGCGTTCGCCAGCTCGGTCGCCTCATGTAAAGGGCGTTCGCTCGTCGGCGCCGCATTCCGCTGCGCTCCTTGCGGGCTACGAAGCGATCGCGCGAGCCCGGGATCGGCGCTCGTTGGAATCACGCGGCTTGTGACATGCCCGATCCCGGATTCGCTGCGCTCATCCGGGCTACGAGAATCCGAGCGTTCCCCGTTGGGCTTCCAATGTGAACGGCGGTGTCGTAACCCGGGATCCGCGCCCGCCGTCGTCTCATGCATTCGCCGAAAGCTGTCGCGTATCGGGCATGCCCGGTCCCGGGTTCCGCTACGCTGCACCCGGGCTACGAAAACGGGGGCGTCTACGGCTCCCGGTCATTCCAGTGGAAGCGGCATCTCAGGCGGCACGTACCCCTGGATTCTCCCCTGCGTGGGAGACGAGCTGCGCGCACCCCGTAGAGCTTCCTTAGTATCATCCCGGCCATAGACCCTCGCTATCGAAGGAGCCCTCATGACCCTGCAGGAGCTGCGCTATGCCGTGGCCGTGGCCCGCGAACGCCATTTCGGACGGGCGGCGGCGGCCTGTTTCGTCAGCCAGCCGAGCCTGTCGACCGCGATCAAGCACCTGGAGGACGAGCTGGGGGTCACCTTGTTCGAACGCACGCGCGGGGAGATCGCCCTGACCGATATCGGCCGTCAGGTCATCGCGCAGGCCGAGCGCGTGCTCGAGGAGGCGGCGCGCGTGAAGAGCGTCGCGGCCAGCGGCCGCGATCAACTGCGCGGCGCGCTGAAGCTCGGCGTGATCCATACCATCGCTCCCTATCTGCTGCCCGAGCTCGTCGCGCGTCTGCGCGAGCGGGCGCGCGACCTGCCGCTGGACATCGAAGAGAACATGACCGACAACCTCGAGCGCATGCTGCGCGATGCCTCGATCGACGTCGCGATCCTGGCCTTGCCCTTCGAGGCGCCGGGCATCGTCGTGCAGCCCGTCTACGACGAAGAGTTCGCGATCGCGGTGCCGGCGAAGCATCCCTGGGCGAAACGCAAGAGCGTCGCGGCCAAGGAGCTGACGGACGAGAATCTGCTGCTCTTGAGCGTCGGCCACTGCCTGCGCGACCAGGTGCTCGAAGCCTGCTCGCGCTTCACACGGCCGGGCGACAGCGGCAAGCAGGGCAATTCGCTCGAGACCCTGCGCAGCATGGTGGCTTCGGGGATGGGCATCACGGTGCTGCCGGCGACGGCCTTCACGCCGCGTTATGCGAGCCCGCTGGTCAAGCGCGTGCCCTTCGCGAGCCCGGCCCCGCGCCGGCGCGTCGCGCTCGCGACGCGCCAGGACTATTACCGGCCGCGCGCCGTGGCGCTGCTCGCCGAGGTGCTGCGCGATCTCGATCTGCCGATCGAGCCGCTATGACGGCGGCTCACACGCGCACGTTGCGGAACTGCCAGGGATCGTCCCAGTCGAGGTCCTCGGGAAACAGCTCGCCGCGCTGGGCGAGCGGGGTCCAGTCGGTATAGGCGCCGACGAGCCGGCCGAGATAGGGCCCGCAGATCTCGAGATTGCGGCGGAAGTCCATCTCGTCCGGCTCGACGATGCCGCGGTCAGGGTTCTCGATCGCCCATATCATGCCGGACAGCGCGGCGGCCGCGACCTGCAGGCTCGTCGCATTGTTGTGGGGCACGAGCGCGCGGGTATCGGCGATCGACAGCAGCGAGCCGAACCAGTAGGCGTTCTTCGCATGGCCGGCGAGCAGCACGCCGAGCTCGTCGACGCCGTCGACGAGCTCGTCCATCAGCACGCGCATGCGCGGCTGCAGCCGGAAATTGCGGCCCGCGAACTCGTGCAGCGACAGCACCGCCGCGTCGCAGGGGTGATAGGCGTAGTGCACCGTCGGACGATAGCGCAGGACGTCGCCTTCGCGCACGGTGAAATAGTCCGCGAGCGAGATCGACTCGCCGTGCGTGATCAGGAAGCCGTGATAAGGCCCCTGCTGCGGCGTCCAGCTCCGCACGCACGTCGCGGCGCCCGGCCGCAGCAGGTAGATCGCGCAGCCCGAGCCCGTGGCGTGCGTGCGCGCGTCCGGCGGCAATGCGCGTTCGTGCGTGCCCCAGCCGAGCTCGGCCGGCTGCGCGACTTCGCTGACGAAGCCCTCGATCGACCAGGTGTTGACGAACTCGCCGACTTCCTTCGGCCGCAGCGACACCTGCGTGTCGCGCTCGGCGACGTGGATGGTCTTCACGCCGAGGCGCGCGGCGAGCGCGGCCCAGGCCTCCCGCGTGCGCGGTTCGGGGACGTCCGGCGCGAGATCCGCAGCGACGTCGAGCAGCGCCTGCTTGACGAGATGCGAAACGAGGCCCGGGTTTGCGCCGTGCGTGACCACAGCCGTCGGCCCGCCCGGCAGGCGCCGGCGCAACTCGAGCACGCTCTCGCGCAGCGCGTAGTTCGAGCGCTGGTCCGGTGACAGCGCGGGATCGGTGAAGCCGCCGGCCCAGGGCTCGATGCAGGAATCGAGATAGAGCGCGCCGCGACTCGCGGCGTATTCGATCAGCGCGAGGCTCGACACTTCGACCGAGAGGTTCAGCAGGAAATCGCCGGCGCCGAGCAGCGGGTCCAGCACGCGGCGGTAGTTCTCGCGCGTCAGCGGCTCGATGAGCAGACGCACGCCGTGA
This sequence comes from Gammaproteobacteria bacterium, assembly GCA_035325705.1. Taxonomy (GTDB): domain Bacteria; phylum Pseudomonadota; class Gammaproteobacteria. Next base: position 101,369 of record DAOKZI010000009.1, on the reverse strand, counting down.
GCTTCGGCGAGCTCGCGGCCTCTGGAATCGGCGGTGAGGATCGTGATGCGCGCCGGCGTGAGCCCGC
>DAOKZI010000009.1:0-101292 GCA_035325705.1 Gammaproteobacteria bacterium | reverse complement strand
AAGCGGGGTTGAAAATGGTGCGACGCCCCGGCGGGCACCCGCCGATGTGCCTCAGGATCAGCGGCAACACGCCCTGGCCGATGCTGCCGAAGCCGATCATGACGAGCCGATGGGCGAAATGGACGAGGGGCTGAGAGCGCACGGCGGCTTCGGCTGGCTTGGGCATGTAAGGCAAGGGCTCCGGGCCGGCGGACCGGCAAACGCGTGGTTCGAACGACGGGCCGCGGAGCTCGACCCCGTGCGGCGCGCCTGCGTCGAGGCGCGCAGTGTACAGGCGCCGCGCCGCAGGCGGCGGGCCGATCATCGCGATCCGGACGCCGGCAGCGGACGCGCGGCCGCTTCCCGTCCCGGGAAGCCTGATCGGCATCAAGGCATTGGCGCGTTGCGTTGGGTCACAGTGAAAATGGAATCGAGGCCTCATCGGTCCCCTACGAGCGTACGCTCGTGGCGAGGGACCGCGTTCAACGCACCGGGAGTACAACCTATGGCAGCTCAACCCGAGTCCCTCAGCAGCGCACCCGCCGGCGCGCCGGCCCCCACCACCCGCATCGCCCACTGGAGCAAGGAACCCGCCACGCGGCTCGGCATGTTCGGCGCCGAGCTCGAGATGTCGCCGGAAGAGCGCGCGATGATCGACACCCTGCATCGCTTCGCCGAGCAGGAAATGCGTCCCCTGGGACGGCAGCTCGATCGCATGACGCCGGAAGCGGTCATCGCTCCGGACTCCCCGCTGTGGCCGTTCTACAAACGCTTCGGCGAGCTCGGCTTCACGGTCGATCTGATGCTCGACATGCCGCCGCGCGAACGCGCGAAGCTGATGTGCATGTTCTACGAGGAGCTCGGCTGGGGCGACTCGGGACTCGGGATCTCGGTCGCGGCCTCCACGCTGCCCCGCTACCTCTGCCGCCTGTTCGGCAACGACTACCTCGCCTCGCTGTGCCCGGACGACAAGCTCGGCTGCTGGGGCATCACCGAGCCCGATCACGGCAGCGACAGCCTCGACCCGAACCAGCAGATCGCCCATGCGACCGGCAAGTACGGCCGGCCGAACTGCGTGGCGAAGATCAGCGGCGATCGCATCGTCATCAACGGCCAGAAGTCCGCATGGGTGTCCAACGGCACCGTCGCGCAGGTGTGCATCCTGTACTGTGCGGCCGATACGGGCGCGGGCGCCGATACGCGCAACGGCGCGGTCGTCATCGTGCCGCTCGACAGCAAGGGCGTATCGCGCGGCAAGCCGCTCGACAAGATGGGACAGCGCGCGCTGCCCCAGGGCGAGATCTTCTTCGACAACGTCGAAGTGCCGATCCGCAACCTGCTGGCCGGGCCCGAGCATTTCCAGCGCTGCGTCTATGCAATCCACGCCGAGGCGAACGGCCTGATGGGCGCCTGCTTCACCGGCGTCGCGCGCGCGGCCTTCGAGCATGCGCTCGCCTATGCGCATGAACGCAAGCAGGGCGGCGTGCCGCTGATCCGCCACCAGTCGGTCGCGAACCGGCTGTTCCACATGTTCAGGAAAGTCGAGGCCGCCCGCGCGCTGACCCGGCGCGTCGTCGAGTACAACATGGTCGTCGCCCAGCCCTCGCTGCCGGCCGCGATGACGGTGAAAGTCACCGGCACGCAGACGGCCTTCGAAGTGGCGAGCGAAGCCTTGCAGATGTTCGGTGGCAACGGCATGACGCGCGAGTACCCGATGGAGAAGCTGCTGCGCGACGCGCGCGCCTCGATGATCGAGGACGGCTGCAACGAGATCCTCGCGCTGAAGGGCGGCTTCGGGCTGGCCGATCCCGAACGGCTCTGAGCGTCCGCTCGGCGCCGACGGCCGCGCGCCGCGTGGCCGTCGGCGCGCGCTGTTAAGATGCGGACCCACGCGCCCGCGCATCCTCGCGCGGTCGTGACGCTTTTCCCTGTAGGGACGACACCGATGGACAGCCCAGCCAATATTGCGATTTTCGCCCATCTCATCGACGAGCGCCGCCGGCAGCACACGGCGCCCGACATCCTGACGTTCGTCGACGTCACGCCCGATGGCCGCTACGCAACCGAGACGCGCAGCTATCAGGCGCTGTGGGACAACGGCCAGCGGGTCGCCGCGGCGCTCGCCGCCGAAGGCCTCGAGGCCGGCGGCGCCTTCGCGATCATGCTGCAGAACCATCCCGAGTTCGTCGACGCGATGGTCGGCTCCTCGGTCGCCGGCACGGTGTTCGTGCCGATCGATCCGCGCACGCGCGGCAAGAAGCTCGCCTACATGCTGACCTTCGCCGAATGCCGCGGCGTCATCGTCGGCGACTACGCCTTGCCGCAAGTGCTGGAAGTGCTCGCCGAGTGCCCGACCCTCGAATGGGCTTGGGTCGTCGGTGCCCGGGACCTCGCGTCCGGGCCCCTGCGCCTGCGCGCGATGGCCGACGTGCTCGCGACCGAAGCCGCCGAACGCCCGATCGCGGTGACCGATCCCGATGCGCCGATGCAGATGCTCTACACCTCCGGGACGACGGGCGATCCGAAAGCGATCCTCTCGCCCTACAGCCGCTTCGCGACCGTCGCGAGCCTCGGCGGCCTGCTCGGTCTGCGCGAGGGCGACCGCCCGTATTCGGGCCTGTCGCTGACGCATGCGAACGCGCAGTTGATCACGCTCGGCACGACGCTGCACATGGGCCTGCGCGCGGTGTTCAGCCGCCGCTTCACGAAGTCGCGGCTGTGGGACATCGTGCGGCACCACGGCTGCACGATGTTCAATCTGCTCGGCGGCATGACGACCGCGATCTACAGCGAGCCCGAGCGCCCGGACGATGCCGACAATCCCGTGCGCTACGTGCTGAGCGCCGGCATGCCGAGCGCGCTGTGGGAGGATTTCGCGCGGCGCTTCGGCGTCGATATCTTCGAATTCTACGGCGCGGCCGAAGGCGGGCTGACCTTCAATCCGCCGGGTGCCGGTCCCGTCGGCAGCATCGGCAAACCGCCGCCGACGCTCGAGGGCCGCATCGTCGACGAGGAGGATCGGCCGTGCCCGCCGCGTGTGCCGGGCGAAATCGTGTTCCGCAATGCCGACGGCAGCGTCCCGCGGGTCGCCTACTTCAAGAATCCGACCGCCTCGGAAGACAAGATGCGAGGCGGCTGGCTGCGCATGGGGGACATCGGCTACCAGGACGAGCAGGGCTGGTACTACTTCCTCTATCGCAAGGGCGGCGGCATCCGGCACAACGCCGACTTCATCAATCCCGGTTTCGTCGAGAAGGAGCTGGCCGAGCATCCGCTGATCGACGACGTCTTCGTCTACGGGGTGACCTCGAGCAACGGCGTGCCCGGGGAAAAAGACGTGGTGGCCGCGATCGTGCCCGTCGCCGGCCAGGTCTTCGACGCGAGCTCCGTGTTCGCCTGGTGCCGCGCGCGTCTGGAATCGAACTTCGTGCCGACCTATCTGCAGGTCGTCCCCGAAATCCCGAAGACCGCGTCGGAGAAGCCGCAGGAGCGCTTCCTGCTCGACGCCTTCGCGGCGGATGCGCCGAACGTATACGTCGAGAAAAACTGAGCGGCAGCGTTTCCGGCGCGGAGCCCGGGATCGAGAAGATCCCGGATTCGCTGCGCTCATCCGGGCTACAAGAAATCGTGCCCGTAGCCCGGAAGGAGCGGCGCGCAGCGCCGCGGAATCCGGGGCGCTGCGCGCTTCGTCAGTCCTTCTTCGCCATCTGCGCGCCGGCCGCGAGCAGGATGCCGTTGTAGATCAGAAAGCTGCGGATGGTGTTGCCGCGCTTCGCCTTACGCAGGCGCGATTCCTCCGAAGCGGCCTGGAAGCGATCGATCAGCTCCGCATACTTGCGCCGTCCCTTGACGCTGATCCGCTTGTCGCCCGCCTTGTCGACGCGCAGACAGGCGCCGATCACGGCATCCGGATCGGTGTCGGCGAACTCGCAGAACGCCTGCAGCAGGGGCAGGCGCTCGGGATCGTCGGCGACCGGATCGCCGCCCCATTGCTCGCGCAGGCCGTCCAGCCAGGTGCGGACGCTCGCGTACTCCAGCATCGGTTTCAGCGCCACGATTCACCTCACAGGGGCAGGCCGAGCCGTTCGGCGAGGGCCTTGATTTCGGCCTTGCGCGCGGGATCGTTGGGCACTGCAGGACGCTGGATCATCTTCGCTGCCTTCAGTTTTTCGACGACCGCCGGATCGCGCTTGAACGGCGTGCCGTACTTGCCCTCGAAGAACTGCTCCTCGAACGGCGGCCGCGGCCGCTGGCCGCCCGCTTCCCAGGATTCGGCCGGATAACCGACGAGCAGCACCCACAGCGACATCCAGTCCGGCGGCACTTCGAACACGTTCTGGATGATTTCCGGATTCGGCGTGTTCATCGCGACCCCGAGCCCCTCGTCGACGCCGGTCAACAGCGCCTGGCAGGCGGCCATGCCGGCATCGGCCGCGGCCGCCGCGGCATAGACCGGCGCATCGGTCAGCGGCTTCAGGATCTGCGGATAGACCAGCTCGTCGACGAACTTGTGGCTCCAGCCGTGCGTCGGCGGCAGCGCGCCGACGTCGACGAGCTGGCGCAGGCGCGAGCCCTGGATGCGATTGACCACGCCGAGATCGACGAAGAAATAGATATGGACGGGCGCGAGATCGAGCGCGATGTCGGCGACGGGTGTCTTCAGCTTGTCGAGCTGCTCCTGCGGCAGCTTGTCGCGCTCGATGACGACGGCCTTGAGCCAGTGCGCATTGACGGCACAGGACGCGAGCAGCGCCGCTTCCAGCATCATCTGGATCTTCTCGCGCGGCACGGGTTTGTCCGGATCGAAATAGCGGATGGTGCGACGGCGGCCGATGACTTCTTTGAATTCCATGGACGGTTCCTCCGGCTTGGCGTGTTGGCCCGAAAAAAATGGGCTGCCCGCGGCAAGGCAGCCCGTGCATGCCGACGCATCGGCCCGTACAGCATAATGGACCGGCCCCCCGCTGCGCGCATGACTTCGATCAAGCGCGGATCGGCGGCGCCGCGACGCGGTTTCTCGGGCGTCCGTCGGCATCGCTGCGCCGCACATGCACGCGCTTGATGAATCGCGGGCTGCCTTCGTCGGCCCCGCTACGGCCTCTTTCCGGCCCCGGGGATCGACCCCTAGAATGCAGGCGAATACGCAGTCCAGTCTCCGGCCATTCAGCACTCGCGCTGACGCGCTCCTCCAGCCCCGGCCGCCGCCGGGCACCTGATGAAGCGGATCCGAAACTGCATCACGACTATCTGCGCCGGACGGCGCGCCTCGCCGTCGGGTCGTGTGCCGGCCTCGTGACCGTCACGCGCCGCGGCGCGCGCTTTTCTGATCGGGGGAACGAGGGCATGAGATTCAAGCTAGCCAAGTGGATCATGGACCACCGCGCCGCGGTGGGTATCGCGTTCATCATCGTCACGCTGGCCTTCGCGGCGGGCATCCCGAAGGTCGAGATCCGCACCATCTTCAAGGATCTGCTGCCGACCGACGATCCCTTCGTGCAGGTCTATTTCGATCACCCGAACTTCGGCAATCCGCTGATGATGTCGATCATGATCAAGCGGAAGAACGGCGACATCTACACCCCGGAGACGCTGAACAAGGTGTGGCAGATGACGCGCGACGTCGATCTCACGCCGGCGGTCGACCACGACGCCCTGATCTCGATTTCGACCGAGAAGCTGCGCTACGCCGAGGCGACCCCGGATGGCGTCGATTTGCGCCCACTGATGGACGACAGGGCGCCGCAGACCGAGGAAGAGGTGCGCGACTTCCGCCAGCGCGTCGCGATGTCGCCGAATGCGCGCACCTTCTACGTATCGCCGGACGAAACGGCGACGCTGATCACCGTCGGTTTTCACCACAGCATCGACTACGGCAAAGCCTTCGAGTACGTCAACGGGCTGGTCGAGCAGGCGCGCGACGCCGATCACGAGGTCTATCTCGCCGGCCAGCCGGTGCTGACCGGCTGGGTCTACAAGCTGCAGAAGCAGACCTACTCGATCTTCGCCGTGACCTGCGGCGCGCTGATCCTCGCCCTCGTGCTGTACATGCGCAACGTTGCCGGCGTGGTGACGCCGATCGTCTGCGCCGCCGTCGCCGCAGTCTGGGGCTTCGGCTTCATCGGCTGGCTGGAGCGCCCGGTCGAGCCGCTGCTGATGATCGTGCCGCTGCTGCTCGTCGCACGTTCGTTCTCGCACTGCGTGCAGTACACGGAGCGCTATTACGAAATCCTGATGCACCTGAAGGACCGGCGGAAGGCGGCCGAAGTCACGATGGCGATCATGATGGCGCCGTCGATCCTCGGCATCATGACCGACGTCTTCGGCATCATCTTCATCGCCGTCGCGCCGATCGTGACCATGGTGAACCACTCGATCTTCTGCGGTGCCTGGGCGCTGTGGATCATCCCGACCGGCGTGTTCCTGATTTCGATACTGCTGTCCTATCTGCCGGCGCCGAAGAACCTCGAGAACATCGTCGGCGGCGAGAGCAAGGAGAAGGGCATCCACTTGCTGGAGGAAAAGACGCTCGCCGGCATCGCCCGCGTGACGACCGGCAGGGCCGCCATCCTCACCGGCATCGCGACGGTGATCGTCGGCGCGCTGGCGATCTACGTGAACTCGCTGATCAAGATCGGCAACCCGGTCGAGGGCAGCGGGCTCTTGTGGTACGACTCGGAGTTCAATACCGCGGTCCGCGCGATCAACGCGCATTTCCCCGGCATGAACACGCTCGAGATCGTCTTCGAGTCCAAGCTCGAGGGCAACGAGCGCCGTGCGAGCTGGACGCCCGAATACGTGCGCGTGGCGCAGACGATCCAGTCGATCATGGAGTCCGATCCGCAGATGCCGCCGCGCGCGACGCTGTCCTTCGCGGACTACATGTCCGAGGTGTATCGCCTGTTCTCCGGCGGCAATCCGAAGTGGCAGATCCTCGATCCCAGCGATCGGGCCGTCAGCACCGCCGGCTTCGCGGCGACGCTGGGCACCAACCCGGTCAACTTCGCGCACATCGCGGACCTGGAGTTCCAGAACTCGACCGTGTCGCTGTGGTTCAAGGACAACAAGCAGGAGACGGTCGACGCCGCGCTCGCGAGCGCGCGCCGCGCGGTGCAGGCCGTCGGCGAGAACCATGAGGACTTCCGCGTGCGGCTCGGCTCCGGCGTGATCGCGCTGCAAGAGGCGATGAACAGCGTCGTCGAGCGTTACCACTGGTTCATCGTCGGGCTCGTCAACATCGCGGTGCTCGTGATCGCGTCGATGGCCTACAAGTCGATCGTCGCCGGCATCCTGCTGCTGATCCCGGTGAACCTGTCGAACTTCATGCTCGGCGCCGCGATGCACCTGCTCGGCATCGGCATGGACATCAACGCGACCATCGTGGCGGTGATGGGCGTCGGCGTCGGCATCGACTACGGCATCTATCTGCTCTCACGCATCTGCGAGGAGTATACGGCGCACGGCGGCGACGTGGAGCAGGCGATCTATGCGTCGCTGACGACGACGGGCAAGGCGATCATGTTCACCGCGACGATCATGCTCATCGGCATCATGCCGTGGTACTTCCTCTCGGATCTGAAGTTCATGGCCGACATGGGCATGCTGCTCGTCGCGATCATGCTCATCAACATGGTGCTGTCGCTGGTCGTGCTGCCGCTGCTGGTGTGGTTCGTGAAGCCGAAGTTCATGGCCCGCGAGGATCTCGCGGTCGGCGAGAACATCGACATCACGAAGTTCATGGCGCAGGCCGAAGCGAGCTGAGCGCGGTCAATCGTTCTTCGTAGCCCGGGTGCAGCGCGCAACCCGGGATCGGCGTGTCGGTTCGATGAAGATCCCGGGTTGCGCTACGCTGCACCCGGGCTACGAAGAGGCGCATCGCCGGTCTCATGGCGCGGCAGATCCAGAGTCGTCACGCGCCGCAGCTCGCGGCGCTCCCGGGTGTCGGCGAAGGGCGTCGCGCGGTGCATGGTCGCGAGGTTGTCCCAGATCACGAGATCGCCGGCCTGCCAGCGGTGGCGGTAGACGAAGCGCGGCTGCGTCGCGTGCTCGATCAGCTCGCGCAGCAGCAGGCGGCCCTCCGGCAGCGACATGCCTTCGATGCGCGAGGCATGCGAGGCGAGATAGAGCGCGCGCCGGCCCGTCACGGGATTGATGCGGACCAGCGGCTGGATCGCGCCGCGTAGCTGCTCGGCCTCCTCGGCCGAGAACTCGAAGCCCAGGATCTGGCGCGAATGAGCGATCGAATGATGGGCGCGCAGCGGCGCGAGGCGCTGCTGCATCTCGGGCGGCAGCGCGTCCCAGGCGGCGCGCATGTCCGCGAACTCGGTGTCGGCGCCGCTGCCGGGCACGACGCGCGCGGACAGCATCGAGTAGCGGCCGGGCGGATCGACGAAGGACGCGTCCGTGTGCCACAGGCGGTTGGCGAGCCCGTAGTGACGCCGGCGATCCTCGGCCGCGAGCAGCTCGCCGCGCTCGTCGACGTTGGAGATGTCGGTCAGCGCCTCGTTGCCGAAGCGATTCGCGCCCAGCGCCGCCGAGCCCGTCTTCGCATGCAGGACACCGTCGAAACGTTCGGCGAAGGCGAGCTGGCTCGCGTCGTCGAGCCGCTGCCCGCGAAACACCAGGACGCCGTATCGATGCATGCCCTCGCGAATGGCCTGCAGGCAGGCCGGATCGCTCAGGGTCGCGAGATCGACCGGGCTTGCCTCGGCGACGAACAGCGGATGCAGGGAACGAAACGAGAGCGTCATCGGCGCACTTCCTCGAGGCGGCTGCTCCGAGCATAGGACAGGCCGCGAGCCCGGCGCCATCCGCCGCGCGGAGGAGAGGGCGCCGGCGGCCGCTCTTCGTGAGCCTGGATGCGGCGTTTCGGGCGGGAAGATCCCGGGTTCCGCTACGCTGCACCCGGGCTACGGAAAGTCCGTGCCGCGTTCGTAGCCCGGGATGTCCTAAAGCACCAGCCCCCGCTGCCCCTGCTCCAAGGCCAGCAGCGCCTGCTTGCGTTCGAGCCCACCGGCGTAGCCCGTCAGCGCGCCGGCGCTGCCGACCACGCGATGGCAGGGCACGACGATGCCGATTGGATTGCGGCCGTTGGCGGCGCCGACCGCGCGCGAGGCCGTCGGCTGGCCGAGCTTACTCGCCAGCGCGCCGTAGCTCGTCGTCGTGCCGTAGGGGATCTCGCACAGGAGCTTCCACACCTGCCGCTGGAACGGCGTGCCGCGCGCGGCAAGCGGCAGATCGAAGGCGCGACGCCGGCCCGCGAAATATTCCTCGAGCTGTGCCCGCGCCGCGCAAAGCACGGAATGATCCGCGCGCAGCATCCACTCGCTCGCGTCTTTCGGAAAGTGCTTCTGATCGACGAAATGCAGGCCGGTGAGGCCTTCGTCGCAGGCGACGAGCAGGATCTCGCCGAGCGGCGAGGCGTAGCGATCGTAGTACAGGCTCATCCGAGACTCCTCCACAGGTGCATCACCGCGTACGCGCGGTAAGGGCGCCAGGCTTCGCCGTGTGCGAGCACGCGCTTGGGATTCTTTTCGTCCAGCGCCTTCATCACGCCGTAGTCGGTGTGCGGGAATGCGTCGCGCGCGGCGAGGGCGCGCATCGCGATGTACTGCGCCGTCCATTCGCCTATGCCGGGCAGCGCCTTCAATTCGCTCACGGCGCGCGCGGGATCGCCGCCGGGCGACAAATGCAGGCGGCCCTCGGCGAGCGCGGCCGCGACCGCGAGTATCGTACGCGTGCGCGCGCCGATGATCCCCAGCGAAGCGATCGCGTCGACCGACAGCGCCGCCACCGTCGCCGGCGCGGGAAACACCCGCGTCAGGCCGGCGCAGGGCGTAGCGATCGACGTGCCGAAAGCGCCGGCGAAGCGGCTCGCGAGCGTGCGCGCGGCCTTCACGGTGATCTGCTGGCCGAGGATCGCGCGCACCACGAGCTCGAACGCATCGAAGGTGCCGGGCAGGCGCAGACCCGGCGCGCCGGCCGCGAGCGGGCCCAGCGCCTTCGCGATCGCGCGCGGCTCGGCGCCGAGATCGAAGGCATGCCAGGCGCGCGCGAGCACGGCGGGCAGCACGGGCAGCAGCGAGGTGGACAGGCTCAGCGCGAGCGCATCCTCGGCGGCGACGACTTCGATCCAGCCGCAGCGCTCGACGCCCTCGTGCGTCACGCGCAGCGTGCGCCGGTAGCGAGCAGCCGTCGCGTCCGCTTCCTCGCTGCCGTCGATGGTGCGGCTGGCGAGAAAGCCGAGCAACTGCGTCCACGCATAGGGGGCTGCATACGGCAGCGTCAACGCGATCTGCGCGGCATCGCCGCCGCCGCGCGCGCGGCGCAGGGCCGTCGCGGACTCGCCGTAGGCGCGGCGCAGATCGCGCTCGAGCCCGGCTGTATCCGCATAGCCGCAGGCGCGCGCGACGTCGGCGAGCGGCGCGCGCGTGTCGCCGAGGCAGCGCAGGGCGAGCAGGCGTCGCTGCGTCTGCGCGTACTGGGCAGGCGTCACGCCGCAGCCTGCGAGGCATTCGCGCGCATAGCGCGCGGTGCTCACGCCCAGCGCGTCGGCGATCACCGCCTCGTCCGCGGCGGCGTAGTGCAGCAGGGACGCGCGACGCAGTCGTCGCGTCACCGCGTCGCGTCCGGCCGACAGCGGCGCGCGTTCCGGCCGGCAGTGCGGGCAGGGTCGCAAGCCGGACGCTTCGGCAGCGGCGTTACCGATAAATTCCGTCGTCGTGTCGGACGTACGCGGACGCGCCGCGCAGGTGGGCACGCAATAGTGGACGCCGTCCGTAGAGATGCGCCGGCTCGGCCTCTCGCGGAGCCGTCCGGCGCTTTCGGGCAGCGAATCGGGCATGGCACCATGATAACCACGAGCTTCGTTTTCACCAGCCTGCGCAACGGTGCCCCGGATGGCCCCCGTCGCGGCCGCGGTCAGGTCGTGCACCAGGAGAAAACCCAGGAGAGAACCAAGGTGGCCGTCACCCGGGCTTCCGCGCGCGCTGTGCGCTCGATGTCGACGCTGCTCGCCGAGCAGCGCGCCTTCATCGAGGGCGACATCATTCTTCATGCCGCGGTCGCGGACGACGAGGGCGTCCCGTTCATCGCGATCGGCGCGGGCTGTCGCGTTGCCACGCGACCGCCGCGCGTGACGGTGCTGGTCGCGCGCGCGCAGACTCAGGAGTTTCTCGCCGTGCTGGCCGCGACGCGCCGCATCGCCGTCGAGTTCGGGCGCGCGCCGCATCACGAGTCGCTGCAGATCAAGGGTGAGGACTGCGCGATCGAAGAAGCCGGCGCCGAGGACCTGCGTCTGGCCGCGGCCTATCGCGACAAGCTCGTCCGCCAGCTCGGCCTCCTCGGCCTCGGGCCCGCGGAGACCGAGATCTATCTCGGCCTGCCCTACGCGGGGCTCGTTGCGCTGTGCTTCACGCCGACGGCGATCTTCCAGCAGAAGCCCGGGCCCCAGGCCGGCCAGCCGCTGGTATGAGCGCGGTCGATCTGACGCCGCTGCGCGACTATCTCGACGGCGGCTTCGTCGCGGTGCTCGCGACCGCCGCGGCCGACGGCACGCCGAATGTCAGCGTGATTTCCGACGTGCGCTACGTCGACGAGCGCCACGTCGCACTGTCCTTCCAGTTCTTCAACAAGACGCATGCGAACGTCCGCGAGAATCCGCGCGCCTGCCTGCAGCTCACGCATCCGGTGACCGGCGCGCGCCAGCATCTGGCGCTGCGCTATCTGCGCACCGAGACCGAAGGCCCGCTGTTCGAGGCGATGAAGGCGAAGCTCGCCGGGATTGCCTCGCACGTCGGCATGACGCGCGTGTTCCGGCTGCGCGGCGCCGACGTCTACGAGGTGCTGGCGCTGCGCCAGGTCGTCGGGCCGAGTCAGCGCTGCGCGCGCAGCGAGGTGCTGCTCGCGGGGCTGCGCGACACGCTCGCCGCGCTGCGCGCCAGCGACGACGTCGAAGCGCTCGTCGATGCCACGCTGGCCGCGCTGCACGAACGGCTCGGCTATTCGCACTGCATGCTGCTGTCCGCGGACGCGGCGCGCGAGCGCGTGTTCGCGGTCGGCAGCGCCGGCTACCCGCACAGCGGCGTCGGCGCCGAGATCGCTTATGGCGCCGGCGTCATCGGCGTCGCCGCGCGCGAGCGCACGCCGATCCGGATCACGCATATGACGAACGAGTACCGCTACGGCACCGTCATCCGCGAGCAGTTCGTCGCGACGGACTCGAGCCTGGATCTCGAGCGCGAGATCCCGATGCCGGGCCTCGCCGAATCGCGCAGCCAGCTCGCGATGCCGATCGCCGCCGCGGGGAAGCTCATCGGCGTGATCTATCTCGAGAGCCCGCTCGACGCGCATTTCACGCACGCCGACGAAGAAGCCTGCGGCATCGTCGCGGACAGCTTCGCCGCACGCTGGCAGATCCTGTCCGCCGAAGACGATGAGGACACCGACGCGCAGGACGCGCGCGTCGATGCGCTGCCGCGCGGCACGCCGCTGCGCGTCGCGCACGATGCGCACGATCACAGCGTGTTCATCGATCGCGAATATCTGATCAAGGGCGTGGCGGGCGCTGTGCTGTGGCGCATGTTGAGCGATCACGCGACGCTGGGCCGCAGCGAGTTCACGAACCGCGAGCTGCGGCGCGATGAAAAGCTCGGCCTGCCCGATTTCGCCGACAACCTCGAAGCGCGGCTCGTGCTGCTGCAGCGGCGGCTCGCCGAGCGCGACGTCGGCGTTCACCTCGAGAAGATCGGACGCGGACGTCATCGACTGCGCCTGTCGCGTCCGCTGGAGCTGGAGCAGTCCTCCTGAGCGAGCGGGGCCTTCGCTCGCCGTGCGCCGGGGGTCGCCGGCGCACGGCGTGAACGCGCCGCGGCCGTCACACGATCGTCGGATAGAGCAGGCTATCCGCCAGACTGGTGACCAGCACGGCCCACCCGGCGACGGTGGCGATGACCGTGGAATAGAGACTGATGCGTTCGGTGTCGAAGGTCTTCATGTGCTTGCTCCTTGATGGCTGATGTTTGACGGTGTTCGTGCCTGCCGCCGGCTCATTCGAGCGCGGCGCTGGCCAGCGGTGCGCCGACCGTCCGCGGCGCAACCGGTTCGAATACGATGACGGGCGTCAGCGGCGTCTGGCCCGGACCAACGTAGTCCGGCGCCGGCGAGCCCGACGGCCCGAGCGAGCGGATGTAGCGCCAGATCGCGCGGCGATCGTCCGCGGTCATCTTGCTCAAGGCGAACCAGGGCATCGGCGGACGCAACGGCGTCGCCGTGCGCGCGAGCCACTGCGATTCGTCCATTTGCGCGGCGAGCAGGCGCAGATTCGACGGATAGGTCGTGCCCCATGCGCCCTGAAAACCTACCGTGCCGCCGATCAGCCAGTCGCGCTCGGCGATCTCGCCGTGGCTCTGCATGTAGCCCGGTGTATGGCAGTCGTTGCAGCCGCTGACGGTGACGAGATAGCGGCCGCGCGCGAGCGCTTCATCGAGGCTCTCAGCCTGCGCCGGCGACGTCGGCGCCGCGAGCAGCGGCAGCGCGGCCAGCATCACCGTCGTCAACAGAGGAACCGTCTTCATGTCCGCCTCCTGAATCTTCATCGCCGACCGCACTTCTCGGCGGTGGCTTGGCGAGAAGACTAGGCGGACGGCGCGGCGCCGTTTCTTAAGAGATTCGTAAGCAGTCCTTAAAAGAATCTTAAGTGTGCGATCGCGCACACGGCGCATCGCGCGATGGACGGTGTTTTGTGACGAAGTCGACCGGAGACGCGCCCGCAGCCACGGTACCGCCGATCCCGGATTCGCTGCGCTTGTCCGGGCTACGAACCAAGGCCGTAGGTTGGGCTGACGAAGGAAGCCCAACCTACGAGCTTGTAGCCCGGAAGGAGCGCCGCGCAGCGGCGTGGAATCCTAACGTCGGCGAGCGCCATCGAAGATCCCGGGTTACGCGCTGCGCGCTACACCCGGGCTACGAAAAAGCGATCGCAAAGCGCGTCGTAGCCCGGGTGCAGCGTAGCGAAACCCGGGATCGCCGGTGCGTGAAACGCGCTCAGGTCCCGCGCGGCTTTACGCGATGCGTCGCCGTCGCGGTCCAGGGATTGTCGGGCCACGGGTGTTTGGGATAGCGGCCCTTCAGCTCCTTCTTCACTTCCGGATAGGTGCGCTCCCAGAAGCCGCGCAGATCCTGCGTGACCTGGATCGGCGTCTGGCGCGGTGAAAGGAGATGCAAGACCACGGGCACGCGGCCGCGTGCGATGCGCGGGGTGTCGGCGAGGCCGAACATCTCCTGCAGCTTCGCCGCGAGCACCGGCGGCGCGCCGGGTGCGTACTGCAGCGCTCGCGACATGCCGCTCGGCACGGTCAGCGCGGGCGGCGCGTGCTCGTTCAGCGCGCGCTGCTGCGCGTAGTCGAGACGCGCGCGCACGGCTTGCGCCAGCGCGGCGGCGTCTATCTCCGCCACGCGCAGGCGTCCTGCGAGTAGCGGCGCGAGCCAATCCTCGGCCGCTGCGAGCAGCGCTTCGTCGCTTACGTCGGGCAGGCCCAGCTCCGGACACCACGCGCGCAGGCAGCCGACGCGCGTCTGCCACTCGCGCAAAGGCTCGCTCCACGGCAGGCACGCGAGCCCGAGCTCGAGAATGCCCCGCATCAGCAGCGCGGCCGCTGCCTCGTTGCGCTCGGTCGCGACGATGCGGCGTTCGAGCACGATGCCGGCGTAGCGGCGTTCGAGCGTGGTCTCGACGGCGCGCGTCTCCGGATTGAAGCGCAGCTCGCGTGCGGCGGCGAAGCGCTCGGGATGGAGCGTCTCGAGCACGCGCGGGTCCAGCGGCGCCGCGCGGCGGATCAGGCTGTCGCGCTCGTCGTAGCGCAGCTCGGCGATCGCGAGCCAGGGCTCGCCGATCAGCGTCGAGTCCGGCGCGAGCGTCGCGCCGCGGCCGTTCGCGAGCTGGTAGCGTCGCGGGTCGTGCGCGTCGCGCAAGGCGATTCGATCGGGGTAGGCCAGCGCCAGCACGTCGCCGAGCTCGTGCGAGCCCGCCGCGCTCGCCTCTCGTGCGACACCGAGGCGCCGGCGCCACTGCGCCGCCGCCTGCTCGATCGCGACGAGCGCGCCGCGATCGCTGCCCTCGCGCGCGACGCGATCTCTGCGCCACGCGGCGAGCGCGGCGAGGCGCGGTCGCAGATCGTCGCTGCGCGCCTGCTCGCCGCGCAGCGGATCGCGCGCGTCGAGCAGCGCGGCGAGATCGCAGGCGAGACCGCGCAGCGCGGCCGGTGCGCGCAGCATCGCGTTCGCGAGGCGCGGGTGCACGCCCAGCGCGAGCAGCGCCTTGCCGTGCGCGGTGACGCGCGCTTGCGCATCGAGCGCGCCCAGCGCCGCCAGCAGCGCCTCCGCCTGCGCGAGGGCGCCGGGCGGCGGCGGATCGGGCAGCCGCAAGGCGTCGCTGCCCCAAGTCTTCAGCTCGAGCACGAAGGCGGCGAGATCCACGCGCTGGATCTCGGGGCGCGTCGCGACGTCCAGGCGCTGGCTCTCGGACCACAGCCTGTAGCACTTGCCGGGCGCGACGCGTCCGGCGCGGCCCGCGCGCTGCGTTGCCGAGGACTGCGCGATGAAAGCGGTCTCGAGCCGCGTCATGCCCGAGGCGGGATCGAAACGCGGCTCGCGCGCGAGCCCGCTGTCGATCACGGCGCGCACGTTCGGCAAGGTCACGCTCGATTCCGCGACGTTGGTCGCGAGCACGATCTGCCGGCCGTCGTGGGGCGCAAGAATGCGCGCCTGCTCGGCGAGGGCGAGCTCGCCGTGCAGCACCTCGAGACGCAGCTCGCCGCCCTCCAGATCGCCGAGCAGCCGGCGTGCGTGCTCGATTTCGCGCTTGCCGGGCAGAAAGCACAGCAGGTCGCCGTCGGTTTCACCGAGCGCGCGCTGCACGGCGCGGCGGAGCTGCCGATCGGGCGTCTCGCGCGGCTTCCGCGCGAGATATTCGACGACGACCGGATGGCTGCGTCCGGGCGAGCCGAGGCGCGGCGCATCGAGGAAGCGCGCGAGCCGCTCGCCGTCCAGCGTCGCCGACATCGCGACGAGGCGCAGATCGGGCCTCAGGCTCGCCTGCACGTCGAGGCACAGCGCGAGGCCCAGATCGCTCGCGAGATGCCGCTCATGGAACTCGTCGAACAGCACGGCGCTGACGCCCTCGAGCGTCGGATCGTCCTGCAGCAGGCGCGTCAGGATGCCCTCGGTGAGGATCTCCACGCGCGTGCGCGCCGAGACCTTCGCCTCGAAGCGGATGCGGTAGCCGACGGTGTCGCCGAGCGCTTCGTTCAACTGCGCGGCCATGAAGCCCGCGGCGGCGCGCGCCGCGATGCGCCGCGGTTCCAGCATCAGCACGCGGCCGGTGCACCACGGCGCCGCGAGCAGCGCGAGCGGCACCTGCGTGGTCTTGCCGGCGCCGGGCGGCGCCTCGAGCACGAGCCGCGGATGCGCGGCGAGGCTCACGAGCAGCTCGGGTAGGATTTCCTCGATCGGGAAGCGCGGGGCGGGCATGCGGATGGGCCGGCAGGGAGCCCGCATTCTGCGAGCGACCTGCCGGCTTGCCAAGGGCGGGACGCGAGGCGTGCGCCGTCGGTGGTCGAGAACCGCGCTGATCCCTACGAAGCTCGTGCTCTTGTAGCCCGGATGAGCGCAGCGAATCCGGGATCGGGCATGTCAGGCTCGCGAGCTTCCGGCAAGCGCCGATCCCGGATTCCGCTGCGCTCCTTCCGGGCTACGAAGAGCGTGGGACCGCGCCTGGCCTCAAGCCGCGATCCCCGGCGCGACGCTTGCCTGCTGGTTCACCGCCGAGAGGATCGCGCGCAGCGAAGCCTCGACGATGTCGCTGCTGCGGCCCACGCCGCAGTAGCGATGGCCGTCGACGTTGATCTGCACGTAGGTCACGGCATCGGCGCCGGCGCCCGCGCTCGAGCTCATCGTGTGCTCGCTGTACTCGACGAGCACGAGGCGCTTGCCCGTGTGCTGCTCGAGCGCGGCGACGAAGGCGCCGACGACGCCGGAGGCCTTGCCCTGCAGGCTCACCGTCGCGCCCGCCTCGCGCAGGCTGGCCTTGAGGCGATCTTCATCGTGCTCGCGCGTGAGCTGATAGCCCGTGAGCTCGAACGGCGAGCGCTGGCCGAGATAGTGCGCCTCGAAGAGCTCGACGATGCGGCCGGCCTCGACTTCGGATTCCGTGGCCTCGGCGTATTTCTGCACCACGCCGCTGAAGTCGATCTGCAGCCAGCGCGGAAGCTGATAGCCGGCCTGCTGCTCGAGCACGTAAGCGACGCCGCCTTTGCCGGACTGGCTGTTGATGCGGATGACCTCTTGATACGAGCGGCCGAGATCGGCGGGATCGATCGGGAGGTAGGCGACTTGCCAGGGATCTTGCTCGCCGCGCTTGGCGAGGCACTTCTTGATCGCGTCCTGATGGCTGCCCGAGAACGCGGTGAACACGAGCTCGCCCGCGTAGGGGTGGCGCGGATGCACCGGCATCTGCGTGCATGCCGTGACGCAGCGGATGATTTCGTCCATGCGCGAGAAATCAAGCCCGGGATCGATGCCCTGGCTGTAGAGATTCATGCCCATGGTCACGATGTCCATGTTGCCCGTGCGCTCGCCGTTGCCGAGCAAGGTGCCTTCGACGCGATCGGCGCCCGCCATCACCGCGAGCTCGGCGGCGGCGACGGCGCAGCCGCGATCGTTGTGCGTGTGCAGGCTGATGAGAATCGCATCGCGACGCGCGACGTGCCGGCAGAACCACTCGATCTGATCGGCATAGACGTTCGGCGTCGCCATCTCGACCGTCGAGGGAAGATTGATGATGCACTTGTGCGCCGGCGTCGGTTGCCACACCTCGATCACCGCGTTGCAGATCTCCACCGCGTAATCCAGCTCGGTGCCGGTGAAGCTCTCCGGCGAGTATTCGAAGGTCCACTCCGCGTGCGGGTTGCGTGCGGCGGTCTCCTTCACGAGCTTCGCGCCGTCGGTCGCGATCTTCGTGATGCCGGCGCGATCGAGCGCGAACACCTGCTCGCGCTGCACCGTCGAGGTCGAGTTGTAGAGATGCACGATGGCGCGCTTCACGCCCTGGAGCGCTTCGAAGGTGCGCGCGATGAGCTCGGGGCGCGACTGCGTCAAGACCTGCACCGTGACGTCGTCCGGGATGTGGCCGCCGTCGATGAGCCGGCGCACGAAGTCGAAATCCGGCTGCGACGCGGCCGGGAAGCCGACCTCGATCTGCTTGAAGCCGACCTTCACGAGGAGCTCGAACATCTGCATCTTCTGCGCGACGTTCATCGGCTCGATCAGCGCCTGGTTGCCGTCGCGCAGATCCACGCTGCACCACTGCGGCGCGCGCTCGATGACGCGGTCCGGCCAGGTGCGGTCCTTGAGACCGATGGGGCGGAAGGGGAGGTACTTGCGATGGTCGAAGGCGGCCATGGGACGACTCTCTTTCTAAGCTGGTCGAGGTTTTACCGGGGTCGGCGCGCGCCGACCGATGGCAGGCAGTATAGGGAAGAGTGCGTGGGGAAAGTCGCCAAATTCTCCAGTGTGTTGAAAATATATTTACTAGATTCACCAAAAGAGGGTTCAATATTGGAGAATGTTTTCAATTTGAGCGTAAGCCCGCCGAGGCCGCCGATGAAGCTCGACCGCACCGACAAGCGCATCCTCGCCGCCCTGCAGGCGAACGCCCGGATCACGAACCTCGAGCTCGCCGAGCAGATCGGGCTATCGCCGACGCCCTGCGCCCGGCGCGTCAAGCAGCTCGAGGACGCCGGCGTCATCGAACGCCACGTGACCCTGCTGAACCAGCAGAAGCTCGGCCTCAACATCACCGCGATGATCGGGATCAGCATGGACCGGCACACCCCGGAGCGCTTCGAGAACTTCGAGCGCCAGGTGCGCCAGTTCCCCGAAGTGATCGAATGCAGCATCGTCACCGGCCAGGCCGCCGACTACCTGCTGAAGGCCGTGCTGCCGGACATGACCTACTACGAAGAATTCCTGCTCGGCCGCCTCACGCGTATCGAAGGCGTGACGGGCGTGCATTCGAGCTTCGTCCTGCGCAAGGTGATCGCGAAGACCGAGCTGCCCTTGGAGCACATCAAGTGAGCGGGTTGCGCGCTTGCGCCATCCGATGTGCGCTGAAATTGACCACAGAGAACACCGAGAACACAGAGGGAAGAGCGAGAAAAAATTTGATGAATTCCCTTCGCGCGAACCTTTTCCGATCCGCACGGCCCCTTTTTCGTCCCTCCGTGTTCTCCGTGGTGGCGCGCAGCGCAACTCGTGCGTCGTGCGCGCGATCGCCAGGATGAGCGCTCGTAGGTTGGGCTGACGAAGGAAGCCCAACAGGGCGTTGGCGCTGCGAACCGTTCAGCGACGACACATCGTTCTCCGCGCCGAGGCTCCCTCGTTGGGCTTCCTTCGTCAGCCCAACCTACGACCCTTTTTTTGAGTTTGCTCCGTGGCAGAAAGCGTAAGTCGTCTTCCTTTACGTCGATTCGCGCCAGGCCTTCTCCGGCCCGCACGGCCCACCCTCATCCCCCTCTGTGTTCTCTGTGTTCTCGGTGGCAAAAAAACTTCTCCGGCACGAGCAACGCCCCGGATTTCGCTGCGCTTCTTCCGGGTTACAACAATGGGGCACGCACTCCTACCCGCCCGACGCCCGGCAGCTTCAAGGCCGGATGGCGCAGATCGACGCCGAGCACTGCGCCGCCGAGATTGAGCTCGAGCCCTTCGTGCCAGGCGGCGAGCAGGCCGAAGTAGCCGCCGAACGAGACTTGCCAGCCCGTGCCGCTAGGCGCTTTCGCGAGCAGGCGATCGTCGCCGAGCCAGTCTTTGCCGATCGCGGTGACGGGCAGCGACAGGCGCAGCGCCGGCACCTCGCGCGCGACCCAGGCGACGAAGCTGTTGCTGTTCGGGCCCGGCCACAGCACGTAGCGATCGCCGTAGGGATAGCGCGCGACGGCGGCTTCGATCGCCGGGATCAGCGCCGCCGCGGCCGGCCCGCGCAGATCCTTCAGCAGCCAGGGTGAGGCGTCGTACCAGCGGCGATCCGGCAGATCGCGCCGGCTGTCGAGGGCCGTGCCCGTGCTCGGCAGTTGCCAGCCGATCACTTGATGCACGGTATAGGACGAAGCGCCGGCCGGCTTGGTCGCGATCCAGGTGTGGATGCCGAAAAGGCCGCGCCAGTTGAAGGCGCGCGCGGCGTAGACCTGCACCACGGCTTCCGGCGTGCGCGCCGCCGCCGGCGCGATACCCGTGCTCCTGCGATCGGCCGTGCGCCAGTCGGCGTCGAAGCGGACTTCACCGCGCGCCCACACGATCAGCGGCCCCAGCGCGATGGCGAGGAAGATGGCGATCAGCAGGAACAAGGCGTACTTCTTCAAGACTTCGTCCGCTCGATCTCGATCTGCAATACCTCGGCGAGCGAGCGCGCGAAGCCGAGGGCGCTGGCGGCCGTCGCGCAGCGCGCGAGGTGGCGACGGCCGCCGAGGCTCGCGTAGTCGACGTCGTGCAGCGTGGCGGCTGCGTTCGACTCGACGCGCAGTCGCGCGCCCGTGCTTAGCGGCAGTGCGCGCGTCGTACCGGGCAGCCGTGAGCCGAAGACCGCCAGACCGACGAGAAGCCGCCGCCGCGCGCGATCCGCTTCGATGTAGCGCGTGCCGCCGAGGAGCACGAGGCCCAGCAGCAAATCGAGGATCCCGGCCGCCGCGATCGGCGGCGCGGTGCCGCCGCGCAGTCCCGCAGCGGCCGCGGTGAGGAGCATCGGCGGCGCGCTCGCCAGCAGACAGAGGCCGAGCACGCGGGCGAGGCGCGGAAACGGCAGCACGTAGCGCGCGTGCCCGGGCCCGAGCGTCGAGACTTTCATCGTCGACTTCCGCGTGCGCCGCGGCCGCCCTGATCGACCTCCCGCCTCTTCACTGTCGCGTACGGGTCGTCGGCGGCAGATCGCGCGCCGGCGTGAACAGGCGGCCGATGTCGACGGCGTCGAAGCGGAACTGCTGGCCGCAGAAGTCGCAGCCGACCTCGACGAGCTCGCGCTCGGCGATGAGGCTGTCCATCTCCGCGCGGCCGAGGCCGATCAGCATCGCGTGCACGCGCTCGCTGGAGCACGAGCAGTGAAAGCGCGTGTACTGCGGCTCGAAGCGCCGCAGGCGTTCCTCCCAGAACAGGCGGCGCAGGATCGTGTCCTCGTCCAGGCTCAGCAGCTCGTCGCGGGTGAGCGTCGCGCCGAGCAGCGCGATGCGCTCGAAGTCTTCGTCGCGGCCGATCCGCTCCTCGTTCGCTCGTCCATCGAGATTGCCGCTGCCCGTCACGGGCATCCGCTGCAGCAGCAGGCCTGCCGCAATCTCGTCGTTCGCGGCGAGCACGAGTCGCGTGTCGAGCTGCTCGGACTGGAGCATGTAGTGCTCGAGGACTTCGGACAGGCGCGACAGCGGGCGGCGCGAGTCGTCGTACAGCGGTACCACGCCCTGGTAGGCCTGCACGCCGGGGGCGCGGTCGCGCGGATCCAGGGTGATGGCGCAGCGCGCGCCGCCGCCCGGATTGATGAGCGCGACGAGATCGGCCTCGTCGTCGATGTCGGCGACGATCTTCGCCGTCGTGCGAAACCCGAAATCGGCGCGCACCTCGGCGACCGCGAGCTTGACCGGCCCGTCGCCGTGGATCTGGAGCACGAGCGCGCCGTCGAACTTGATGCTCGACTGCATCAGCACGCCGGCCGCGGTCATCTCGCCGAGCAGCGCCCGCACCGGCGCAGGAAAGGCGCCGAGCTTCGCGCGCCGCACCAGCGCCTCGCGCCAGTCCGCGCCCAGCCGCACCAGTGCACCGCGCACGGGCAGACCCTCGAAAAGAAACCTGTGCAGACGACCGTGATTCACGCGCGACTCCGGAATGGGACCGGCGTCCATTATCGCCGCTCGCGCGGCGGCGCGGGATCAGCGGCGGCCTGCGTTCGCGGCGACGTGCCTCGCCTTGCGTACGGTCCCCCACTGGTACATCGCCCAGCCGATCAGCGAGCCGGCGATCAGCAGCGTCCATTTCGCGGCCGAGCCGAGCGGCGGTCGCGGAATCGCATCGAGCACGGCGTCGGGCAGCCAGTTCGGGTAGTCGATCGCCACCCAGTACACGGAGGCGAGCGTCATGACGATCGCGCCGACGACCTGCGCCAGCGTGAAGGCCAGGGTGGAGGGGCTTTCATTCGACATGCGGCATCCTTGCTGTCGTGTCGGGAACGAAAATGTTCAGCGGCCGCATGTTTGCCTCGCTCGGGCCGCCGCAGTAGTGGAGCCCATGTCCGGGCTCTTGTACCCCACTTCAATGAGGTAACGCAGTTGGAGCGGCGCAAAGCATTGTGTCCTGCGCCGCGCAGGTGAACGGCGCCGTATTCGGTACGCGCCCCGTGCGCGCCGCTTCCGCATCCCGCCCCTGACACCTCGTCGCCGGCCATCCTCGCGCCTCTGCCTGGCTCGGATTCCCTCCGGCGCGGAGGCTCGTCATCCCGCTTTCGCGACCTCGACGAGGTTGTCCGAAAAGCTCGGCGCATGGCCCATCTCGACGAACTCGGCCGAGCTCACCACGTTCACCGTGCCGCGATTGCGCTGCCGCCAATAGCCGAGCGTCGCGACGACGACGCCGGGCTGGACGTCGTCCGTGATCCGCGCGACGCCCTCGAAGCCGCCGCGATCGTTGAACACGCGCACCGTGTCGCCGCCGCCGATGCCGCGCGCAGCCGCATCGGCGCCGTTGATCAGCACGAACTGCTCGCCCTGGCCGCGTATCTTCGCTTCGATGTTCGCGTAGCAGGAATTGAGGAAGCCGTGGCTCTTCGGCGAGACGATGTTCAACGGATAGCGCGCGGCGAGCGCGGGATTGGTCGAAGGCGTCTCGCGTCCAGGGACATAGTCGGGCAGCTCGTCCAAGGGCTCGCCGCCCTGTCGCTCGGCATACATCTGCCGGAACGGTCCCGCGACGAAATTGCCGCCGGCCGCGAGGCTGGACTTGAACTCGCAGCGCCCGGACGGTGTCGGGAACTTACCTTCGCGATGCGGCGCGCGCTCGTCGGGGCCGCCGAGCGCGAGGCGCGCGAAACCGTCCCGGCGCAGAGTCTCGAGCGTGATGCCGGCGCAGGCCGGCGCGGACCAGTCGACGTAGTGCTTGAGGCACTCGGCGTCCGACCAGCGGAACTGCGCGTCGTCGAAGCCCATGGCCGCGGCGAGACGTCTGAAAATCTCCTGGTTCGGCAGCGCCTCGCCCGGCGGCTCCACGCACTTCGCGTTGTAGGTGAGGTAGTTGTGACCCCAGGACAGGATGATGTCCTCCATCTCCGCGCCCATCGCCGCGGGCAGCACGATGTCGGCGTACTGCGCGGTATCGGACAGGAAGTGATCGGCGACGATCAGAAACAGATCCTCGCGCAGCAGTCCCTGCACGATCTTGTCGCACTCCGGCGCCTGCGTGACGGGATTCGAGTTCCAGCACATCAGCGAGAGCAGCGGCGGGTCCATCGGGATCTCGCCGGTGAGGTGACGGCCGATCTGCAGGTTGTTGATCACGCGCGTGCCGGGCGGGATCCAGTCCGGCCGGCAGATCACATCGAAGCGATAAGGATGCTCCCACACCGGCATCGCGAGGATGCCGCCGCCGACTTCGCGCCACGCACCCGTCAATGCCGGCAGGCAGCACACGGCGCGGATGGTCTGGCCGCCGCCGCGATGGCGTTCGAGCGCGACGCCGATGCGGATCGCGGCCCGCTTCGTCGCCGCGTACTCGCGCGCGAGCCGGCGGATGTCGGCGGCCGGGATGCCGGTGATCTCCGCCGCCCATTCCGGCGTGCGCGGCTGCGCGCGCGCCGCGAGCTCCTCGTAGCCCAGCGTGTAGCGCTCGACGTAGTCGCGGTCGACGAGGTCTTCTTCGATCAGCACGTGGATCAGCGCCATCGCGAGCGCGCCGTCGGTGCCCGGTCTGGGCGCGAGGTGCCAGTCCGCTTCCTTCGCGGTGCGCGAGCGATAGGCGTCGATCACCACGATTTTTGCGCCCGCCTTCTGCGCGTCCTTGACGATGCGCCAGTGGTGCAGATTGGTGCTGACGCTGTTGCAGGCCCAGATCACGATGTAGCGCGAGTGCTTGAAGCTTTCGGGATCGAGGCCGCCGCTCGGCCCGTAAGTCAGCAGCCAGGCCGTCGCCGAGCCTTCGCCGCAGAAAGTGCGTTCGGTGACGGTCGCGCCGAGGCGGTTGAAGAACGCGTCGCCGCCGTTGAGGCCGTGCACGAGCCCCTGGTGACCGAGATAGCTGTAGGGCGCGATGGCCTCCGGGCCGTGCGCGGCGATGATCGCCTTCCAGCGCGAGCCGATCTCCTCCAGCGCCTCGTCCCAGCCGATGGGGACGAAGCGGCCGCTGCCCTTCGGCCCGTTCCGGCGCAGCGGACGGAGCAGGCGATCGGGATGATGATGTCGCTGCTCGTAGTCCTTGAGCTTCACGCACAGGCCGCCGCGCGTCAGTGGATGCTCGGGGTTGCCGCGCACGCCGACGAGGCGCCCGTTCTCGACTTCGAACACCATCGAGCAGGTGTCCGGACAGTCGTGGGGGCAGGCGCCGTGATGAGTGCTACGCATGATCGTCGCCATCGCAGTCTCCTCGACAGAGCGGCGCAGGCGGCCGCGGGGCTCGGGTGGCGGGATGCTGGCAGAGAGCGCGGCGCGCAAAAAAGCGGCGTTTCGCGCGGAAATTACGCCTCGCTTGTCGCGCGGCGAGCGGCCTTGTTAGGGTGCGGCCGCCTCCTACAGCCGCACCGCAAGCGAAGGAAGTCCCGCATGCCGAAGAACGCCGCGCTCGTACTTTTCGTCGCCCTCGTGATCGCGTTCTCCTACTGGCTAGGCCGGCACGCCGCCGAGCGCGCGGCGACGACGGCCGAGCAGGTCCCGGCGCCGCGCCCCGCGGCACCCGCGCCCGCGCCGCCGCCCGCATCGCCGACCGCGGCGCGCAAGGGCATGACCTGGGGCGTCGCCGCGGACGTCGAGACGCCGGAGGGCATCGTGCTCGTCGGCTGTCACGGCGAACCGGCCACCGCTACCGGGAGCTGCGACGCGGATCGCGGCGATACCGCGTGCAGCGAGGCGCGGCCGCTGCTGTGCCTTAAGACCGACGACACGCCGGCGCCGGCGGACCTGCGCCGGCCTCTGCTCGACGGCGCACCGCCGGATGACTTCTACGCGGGCTGGGCGGGCGGCACGGTCGCGACCACGGCGCCGATGCCGGGGACCGCGCTGAAGACGCGCGAGATCGCCGATCGCGCCTGCGCCGCGGCCTTCGGCGACCGGTGGCGCCTGGCCGAGTTCCACGCCGGCGGGCGCGATCAGCAGCCCATCGCCGTCACCGAGCCCGGCAGCACGCAGCCGCGCAGCGTCTACCCGAGCGGCGGCGCGTTCTACGCGGCGGGCGATCCGATCCGGACCTCGCGCTTCTGGGTCGCGATCGACGACCGGCCGGCGAACTGCTGGGACTGAGCCGTCGCGCGGTCTCACTCCGCGTCGCGCCGGCCTCGCGCCGGCCTTGGCGCGAGGACGATGCTCGCCGAGCTCGTGCGCGGATCGAACATCACTTCTGCCTCGCCGCGTTCCAGCCGATGCAGCACCTGCGCGATCTTCTCCTCCAGCGAGTATTCACGCTCGCCGTAGTCCGTGCCTTCGCGCAGCACGAAGGCTTCGACGAGGCCGCGCAGCGCGGGCGCCGAAAGCTGCCGGAACGGCACCGGAATCGGCGGCTCTTCGTCGTCGTCGCGGGAAGCTGCACTCATGCGCGCATTATGCCGCCGCCCGGGATGCGTGCGGGTGCCCGGCTGCTACGATGAGCGCTCGCGATCCGGAGACCAGGCCGATGCAGTCCTCACGCAGTCTCACCGCCGCCGATCTGGGTGTCCCGCTGCCGCCTCTGCCCCTCGATCGCCGCTACGATCCGCGCTACGGCGAGTGCGTCGAGATCGCGCCGTCGATCCGTCGCGTACTGGCGCCGAACCCCAGTCCCTACACTTTCCACGGCACGGGCACTTACCTCGTCGGGCGCGGGCGCGTCGCGGTGATCGACCCCGGGCCCGCGTTGCCCGCGCACGTCGCCGCGCTCGAGTGCGCGCTTGCGGGCGAAACCGTCACGCATCTCCTGATCACGCACACGCACGCCGATCACTCGCCCGCCGCCGCGCTGCTCCAGGCGAGCTGCGGCGCGCCGACCTACGGCTACGGCCCGCACGGCGCGGGCAAGCGCGAGGCGGGCATCGCGGTGGAGGAGGGCGGCGACATGGATTTCGTGCCGGACCTGCGGCTGCGCGACGGCGAGCTGCTCCACGGTGAGGGCTGGACGCTCGAAGCCGTGTACACGCCCGGCCATACCTCGAATCATCTCTGCTTCGCCTTGCGCGAGGAAAACGCGCTGTTCAGCGGCGATCACGTGATGGGCTGGTCGACGACCGTGATCGTGCCGCCGGACGGCGACATGGCGCAGTACCTCGCGAGCCTCGAGCGGCTCCGCGTGCGCGACGAGTACCGCTACTACCCGACGCACGGCGCGCCGATCGAGGATCCGCAGGGCTTCGTGTCCGCGCTGATCGCACATCGTCACGCGCGCGAGCGCCAGCTCCTCGCCTGCCTCGAGCGCGGGCTCCCGCGCATCGCGGACATGGTGCCCGTCGTCTATTCGGAGATCGATCCGCGCCTGCATCCCGCGGCCGCGATGTCGGTGCTCGCGCACCTCGTGCACATGGTCGATACCGGACGCGTCGCCTGCGACGGCCCGCCCGGCCTCGACGCGGAATACCGCCTCCCGTAGCCCGGAAGGAGCGCCGCGCAGCGGCGCGGAATCCGGGCTACGAATGTCTTCGTAGCCTGGATGAGCGCCAGAGAATCCGGGATTCGGCACGTCCGATCCGGCGAGTTTCCCGGCGCGACGCACGAGGTACGTTGGAACGAGCGCGCCCGGGCAGGCGCTCGATCCCGGATTCGCTGCGCTCGTCCGGGCTACAAGAAGCTTCATCTCGCGCGAATCCGGGCGGGGTGCATGAGGAATCGGAATGCGGCGGTGCGCTAGCACATCGAAGCGCGAATCTGTTTGAGATGGATCAAGAAAAGCTGGCTTCGCGCCCGGTCTTCGCTTAGAAAGACATCGAAGAAGTCCGGCCGGCGGCGGCGGATATCGAGCAGGGGAGCGCATCGATGGATCAGCACACGCAGCGTCGGATCGCGACGCCCAATTCGGGCATCGTGCGGGAACCGGCCGTTTCGATCGTGCCGCCCGTGCGGGTGGTCGGCCTCGACGCTCCCTGGCGCTGGCTGAAGCTCGGCCTCGAGGATTTCCGCGCCGCGGGTTTCGCGAGCGTCTTCTACGGCCTCGTCTTCGCGTGCATGGGACGCCTCTTGAGCTGGGTTTTCAGCCACGCCTATGAATACGTGTGGGCCTTGACGAGCGGCTTCATGCTCGTCGGTCCCTTTCTCGCGCTAGGGCTCTACGATCTGTCGCGACGTCGCGGCCGCGGCGAGACGCCGAGCCTGCGGCCGACGCTCTTCGCCTGGCGCGAGAACCTCGCCTCGCTCGGTCTCTTCGGTCTCGTGCTCGGGATCTTGTTGCTGCTGTGGTCGCGGGCTTCGCTGGTCGTGATCGCGGTGTCCTTCCCGGACGAGATGCCGAGCTTCGAGCACTTCACGCGCAATCTCTTCGCGCCCGAGCACCTGCAGTTCCTGCTCGTCTACTGCTCCGTCGGCGCGGTGTTCGCGAGCCTCGTGTTCGCTACCGCCGTGGTCTCGGTGCCGATGATGCTCGATCGCGACACCGACGGCATCGTCGCGGCCCTCACCAGCCTGCGCAACTGCGCCGAGAACGCGGCAACGATGGTGCTGTGGGCGGGCATCATCACCGCGCTCACGGCGCTCGGTTTCGCGACCTGGCATCTGGGCCTCGTCCTCATCGTGCCCGTGATAGGCCACGCGACCTGGCACGCGTACAAGGAGATCGTCGGCTACGTCGGCGAGTGAGGGACGTTTCCCCGGGCGCTCATGGCTCGCGCGCGAGCCGCGTGAAAGTGTGCGCATAGCCGTGGACGCGATCGAGGTAGTGGGCCAGCGGGTGATCGCCGCAGCGCTGGCCGGGCGCGGCGCGCAGGCCGGCCGCCGCGAAGCGTGAAGCCGCACCCGCGCCGCACAGATGCGTGACGATGGCGAGATCCTGCTGCTGCTTCAGCGTCGCGCGCCTTATCCCGCGTTTGCTCAGGATCTCGCGCACGCGGCGATCGAGGTTCGATGCCGCGAGCTCCACCGCGTGCGAGGGGATCACGCGCGAGTAGAGCGCATTGAACCAGCAGCTCTTCCAGTCGTGCCAGGGACCGTCGGCGACGACGCGGTGATTGCGCACGCAGTAGCCGCGCGCCTCCTCGAAAGTGCCGTCCGTGAACTGATACATGCCGACCGCACTGGAGGCCGGCTTGTACAGCTCGCGGAGATCCAGCGTCGCGTTCCAGCGCCAATACGTGCGGGCGACGGGATTGCCGGACGCTTCCGACTGCGCGAGCGCGGCGAGCAGCGCCGGCGTCATGATCGCGGTCGAGTGCGCGCGGAACAGTGGCCCGTAGGCCTGCCAGGTTTCGCTCGGCGTCTTGAACAGGCGACCGCTGACGGGAAAGAACAGCTCGGTCGGTTTGCGCGCCACCTGGTAGAGCCAGTTCACCGCCGGCGCGAGCAGCACGACGAGCACGACGGCGATGCCGAACTGCAGGAAGCCGGGTGCGCGCAGATACAGGCGCAGGAGCCCGAGCAGGCAGCGCGGCCAGCGCCACTGCGCGATGGCCTCGCGCAGCGGCCGGCGACCCTTGCCGCGTGCAGCGCGCTTGGATGCCGGTTTCGGCGCGCGCGCGGGCTTCTTCGCGTGCGTGGACTCCGCGCCTTTCGGCTTGGCGCCTGTCTTGCGTCGCGTGCCCGTCTCCTCGACCACCGTATCGCGCGTGCGGCTCGCGGCCGCCCGCGGCTTGCGCGCGGAAGTCCCGGGCGGCGAACGGCGAGGCGGAGGCGGCGACGACATGCGCGCAGCTTAGCGAAAGCGCGCGCGAGCGGGGACTCCTCGTAGCCCGGGTGGAGCGCGCAGCGCGTAACCCGGAATCTTCCGCAGCGTTCCATATAGCCGGGCATACGCTCCGCTGGCGTTTGAATATCGTCATCCCCGCGCAGGCGGGGATCCAGTGAAGGCGGTAGAGCTGCTCGTGCCGCGCGCAAAGCCGACTGGGGTTTCGCTACGTTCCGACGCCTCTCCTTTCGCGGGCGTGCTCACGTAGCAGCAAGCCATGCCCTCAACTTGCTGCCGAACCCCGTCGTTCGCGCTGCTCGCGTCAGCAGTTCGTGGAAAGACTTCAGCGCGGCGCGTCACCCGAGCCGCGTAGCGATGAAGCGGAACCCTCGATCAGGGCGCCAGCGGCCCAGCGGATGGCGCCGCGCCGGTGAGCTGCGCGTGCAGCGCTTGCGCCTGCTCGAGATGCGCCATCACCGTCGGCAGCGTGTCGCTCGCGAACTGACGCACTGCCGTGTGCTGCCCCGAGCCGATCTCGTAGATCAAGAGCTGCGCCGCTTTCTGATGGTCCTTGATCTGACCGTCGACGTACTTGCGATCGAAGTCTTGCCCGTGCAGGCCCTCGAGCTCCTGCTGCGCGGCGAGGTGTTCCGCGTCCAGCGTCTCCGGCGCTTCGGCCTTCGCCGTGCGCGCGACCGCGGCGAGCTTCGCGTTTGCGGCTTCGTGATCGGCCTGCATCCGGCGCGCGAACGCGTCGACGGCCGCCGTCGAGCTGCGGCTTTCCGCCAGCTTGGCGAGGCTGAGCTCCGCGTGCCCGCCGATCGCGAGCTGCTGCAGGAATACGAGATCCGAGACGTTCGCGGCTTCGCCGGGTTTGCCGGCGAGCAGGCCGGGCGTGTCCGGGTTCGCGAACGCCGGGTTCGCCGCCGCGGGATCGGCCTTGGAAGGATCGACGGCCGCGCAGGGCAGGGACGGCACCAGGCAGACAAGGGCGGTCAGCGTCAGCAGACGAGAGTTCATGGCATACCTCTACAGCGCGAGCATGTAGGCGACCAGCGATTTCTTCTCCTCGGCCGTCAGCTTCAGCTCGAGCACGAGATTGAAGAACTCGACGGTGTCGGCCAGGGTCAGCAGCCGGCCGTCGTGCAGATAAGGCGGCGAATCCTTGATGGCCCGCAGCGTGAAAGTCTTGATCGGCCCATCCGGCAGCACGACTTGATCGTTGACGACGACGCCGGCGTCGAAGAAGCGCTCCGTCATCAGATCGTGCATCTGATGATCGAGGAAGTCCTGGCTAGGCGCGTGGCAGGCGGCGCACTTGCCCTTGCCCATGAACACCGTCTCGCCCGCCAGCTCCTCCGCCGTCGCCTTGCGCGGATCCAGGCTGCCGTCCGGCCGCAGCTTCGGTGCCGGTGGAAAGCCGATCATGTTCTGCATCTGCGCCATCATCGCGACCTGGTTCGCGCGATCGGGCAGGAAGGTGCCCTTGCGCGTCGCGCTGACGTGATCGCCGTTGAAGTAGGCGGTGCGCTGCTCGAATTCGGTGAAGTCCTCGATCGAGCGCAGCGATCGCTTCGAGCCGTGGATCTGCTGATTGAACATGCCGCGCAGCGAGGTCGTGTCGAGCCGGAAGCGCGCGGCCTGCGGGCGCTGATCGGGCGAGAGATGGAACGCGGCGTTGGTGTGGAAGTTCTGATGGCAGTCCAGGCAGGCCACGCCGTCGCTCTGTTCCAGTACTTTGCGATCCTCGGTCTGATTGAACTCCTCCTGCGGCTGCGGCGTCAGCAGCAGGCGCAACCCCTCCATCTGCACGGGCGTGATGTGGCCGATCATGATCTGGTAGAAATTGCGGATCGTGAGCAACTGGCCCTGCGAGACGTCGCCGAGATCGGGCCGCTGCTGCAGGAAGATCGGCGCGGGGAATTCGGGCGTGAAGTGCTCGGGCAGATCGAACTCGACGTCGAAGCGCTTCAGATCGCGCTTCTCGGCGTCCATGATGGCGTCGATCTGCTGCTGCGGAAACACCTGACCGCCGGCGGACTGCTTGACGTGCGGCAGCCGCAGAAAGCCCGCCGGGAACAGCTTCTTTTCCCGAATCTCATCGGGCGAGAGCTTCGCGAGCTCGTCCCAGCTCGTGCCCGCGGGCAGCTTGACGCGCACGCCGGCTTGCACCGCTTTGCGGCCGCCCGACATCATGATGCCCGGAATCGGGCGGTCCGAAAGATCGTAGCGCTGCTCGAGCAGCATGCGCTGGCGCTGCTGCACGACGGGCTGCGCCGCCTTATCCGCCGCGATCACCGCCTCCAGCGGCGCCGTGGGCAGCGGACGGTAAGTCGCATCCGGCGGCAGCGGACCCGCGTGGACGACACCGCAGGCGAGGATCATCGTCGGGATCGCGAAGCGCGCGCTGCGTGCCATCACGGCTGTTCCTTCCATGGAATACGCGGCGAGCCTAGCGGTTCGGTCCCTCGCGCATAAGCCGTGTATCGCCCTGCCGCGCTGTGCGGCGAGGGGAGATCCCGCGTCTCCCGGTATCGCGGGCGCGCAGCGGAACGTCCGACAGCGGCCTGTTAGGCTGTACGCTCACTCGAGTTCGCAGGAGTCCATCGATGTCCGTGCCCGCCGTCCGCTCCATACTCGTGCCCGGCTACGAAGGACGCGCCGCGCGCGTCGCGGCCGGTGCGACGCTCACGATCGTCGATGTCGAAGGCTGCCAGATCGGCGATCTATTCGTGCTCGCCGCCGCCGATCCGGCCGAGCACCTGAGCCCGGCGGTGACGCGGCTCGTCAACTTCACGCCGTTCCCGCAGCCGGGCCAGAGTGTCTACAGCAATCGCCGCCGCGCGCTGCTGACGCTGATCGCCGACGAGTCGCCCGGCCCGCACGACATGACCTTCGCGCCCTGCGATCGCGAGATCTACCGCGCGCTGGGCGCCGGCGAGCATCATCCGAACTGTCGCGACAATTTCTTCCGCGCGATCGCCGAGCTCGGCCTGCGGCCGGACTTCCCGCCCGATCCGATCAACGTGTTCCAGAACACGCCGCTGGATGCCGACGGCAACTATGTCATCGGCGTCACCCGCACGCAGGCCGGCGATCGCGTGCAGTTTCGCGCCGAGTGCGCGCTCGTCGTCGTGCTCACGGCCTGCGCCGTCGACGTCCCGTTCGCGGGCGTGCAGCCGAACGGCGGCCGCTCGACGCCGCTGCGGCTCGACATCGCCTGAGATCGGCGTGCGCCTGCGCTACACGGCCGTCGCGATCTGCGCGGGCAATGCCGGCGCGTACGCGATCGTCAACACCTCGCCGCTGACGCTCGGTGCGCTGAAGCAGGGCTTGGGGCTGGACGCCGCCGCGGCCGGCGCGCTGATCACGGCGGCCCTCTCGAGCATGGGGCTGATCGCGTTCGCGGCCGCGCCGTTTCTGATCGGCGCACGCAAGCGGCGCGCCGCCGTGGCCGCCGCGCTCGTCCTGACGCTGGCCGAAAGCGCGGCGGCGCTCACCGACTCGGGCGCATGGATGACGCTGTGGATGCTCTCGATCGGTCTCGGCGCCGGCCTCCTGCTCGCGGCCGTGAACGCGATCGTCGCGGCGACGGCAAACCCCGATCGGCTCTTCGGCCACGCGTTGATGAGCGCCTACCTGGTCGCGGCCTTGCTCGTCTTCGGCCTCACGCCCGCGATCGCAGTCGCCGGTCAGCACGGCGCCTTTGCCGTGCTCGCCGCCTTCTCGCTCGCGCTGCTGCCGCTGCTGCGCGGCCTGCCCCATGAAGCCGACGCATGGCAGGCCTCGCGCCCCTCGCTCGACGCCGCGCCGGCGCAGCGCGGCGGCCTCGCCCTGCTCCTCGGAATCTTCGTCATCGGCGTGCCGATGATGGGCTTCTACGCCTACACCGAAGGCCTGGGCGCGCGCCTCGCGCTCGCGCCGGCGCAGGTCGCCGCCGTGCTCGCCGCGCAGCAGCTCGCCTCGGTGGCCGGCGCCCTGCTCGCAGCGCGAAGGGGTCTGCGCATCGGCTTGCGTCGGGGCATCCTCGGCGCCACCGTGCTGCACACCGTCGCGATCGCGGCGGCCGTGCTCGGCGATACCCCCTGGCTCTATGCGGCCGGCGTCGTGGCCGAGGGCTTCAGCTTTCTGTTTCTGCTGCCCCTGCTGTTCACGCTCGCCGCCGTCCTCGACGCGAGCGGCCGCTGGGCCGCGGCGGCCAACGGCGCGCTGTTCGTGGCGACGGGGATCGCGCCCGCTCTGATCGGCGCGGTGATCGATCGCCACGGCTACGACGCGATTGCGTGGCTAATGCTGGGCGCGACGCCCGCCGGCCTCGCCGCGCTGGCTGTGAGCCTGCGCGCGCTCGCGGCGCCGGGCAGCGCCGCGATTCAGCGCGTCGCGTAGGGCCGGTGCGCGGGCGCGGCGGCGCTCTCCCAGCCGCCGCCGAGGGCGAGGTAGATCGCGATCAGCTCCTGCGTGAGATTGATGTCCGACAGCGCGAGCTGATCCTCGATCGACAGCAGGCTGCGCTCGGCATCGAGCACGGTCAGGAAATCCTCGACGCCTTCGCGATAGCGAAGCTGCGCGAGGCGATGCGCCTCGAGGCTCGCGTCGCGCGCCGACACGAGCTGCGCGCGGCGATCGCGCTCGTTCAGCCAGGCCGACAGCGCGCTGTCGACTTCTTCCAGCGCCGTCGTCACCGCCGCCTCGTAGCGCGCCATGCTCGCCGCCGCGGCGCTGTCCTGCTGGCGGATCCGCGCATAGATCGCCTCGCGATCGAACAGGTTCCAGGTGAGCGCCGGGCCGACCGCGAAGAAAGGCGCGCCGGCGGCGACGAGGCCGGACAGCGGCGTCGCGCCGACGCCGACGCGCGCGCCGAAGCTGACGCTCGGGAATAGATCGGCCGTCGCGACGCCGATGCGCGCCGCGGCGGCCGCGAGCGCGCGCTCCGCCGCCTGCACGTCCGGCCGCCGGCGCAGCAGATCGGCCGGTGTGCCGACCGCGACGAAGGCCGGCACGGCCGGCAGCGGCGCATGCGGTGCCAGCGCGGCGCTCCAGGCGCCGGGCGCGCGCGCGGTCAGCGTGCTGAGGCGATTCAGCGCGCCGGTGGCCTGCGCTTCGAGCGACGGAATCGTCGCCTGGCTGGTCAGGAGCTGGGTGCGCGCGCGGGCGACGTCGAGCTCGGTCACCGCGCCTTCCGAGTTCAGCAGGGTCACGAGATCGAGCGTCTGCTTCTGCACCGACACGTTGCGCTTGGCGACGTCGAGCCGCGCCTGCGCGCCGCGCAGATCGACGTAGGCGCGCGCGACGCGGCCGAGCACCGCGGTCAGCACGCCGTCGCGCAGGGCTTCCTGCGAGCCGAGCTCCGCGCTCGCCGCTTCGATCGAGCGCCGGATGCGCCCGAACAGATCGAGCTCCCAGCTCAGATCGAGCCCGAACGTGCCGCTCGAGAGCGTCGGCTGCGCGTCGTCCGGATCGAGCTGGCCGACGAGGGCGGCGGCGCTGCGGCCTTCGCTCACGCTCGCCGTCGCGTCGATGCGCGGCCGGCGCCGCGTGCGCACCTCGTCCAGCGCCGCGCGCGCCGCCTCGAGGTTCGCGACCGCGACGCGCAGGTCGTAGTTCGCGACCAGCGCGGCGTCCATCAGCGCATCGAGCTTGAGGTCGTGCAGCTCGCGCCACCACGCGGCGGGCGGCGCCGCGGCGCTGACCGCGTCGCCGGCCGGCGCGCTCGACGGAAACCCCGGCGTGTCCTCGGCCGGCGTCGCCGGCGGGCCCGCATAGTCGGGGCCGACGCTGGCGCAGGCCGCGAGCAGTGCGCTCAGCGCGAGCGGAGACAACAGGCGCAGCCTCATGCGGAAGACTCCGGCGCCGCCGGCCGCGGGCGGCGGCGGCGCTGCACGGCCTCCGCCAGCCGGCGGCAGACGAGATAGAAGACCGGCGTGAAGACGAGACCGAACAGCGTCACCCCGAGCATGCCCGAGAACATCGCCGTGCCGAGCGAACGACGCATCTCGGCGCCGGCGCCGGTCGCGATCGCGAGCGGCACGACGCCCATGACGAAGGCGAAGGACGTCATCAGGATCGGCCGCAGCCGCGTGTGCGCGGCACGCGCGGCGGCGGCGCGGATGTCGAGCCCGTCGCGCTCGGCCTGGCGCGCGAACTCGACGATGAGGATGGCGTTCTTCGCGGCGAGCCCGATCAGCACGATGAAGCCGACCTGCACGAGGATGTCGTTGGACAGGCCGCGCAGCTTCACGCCGGTGATCGAGGCGAGCAGGCACATCGGCACGATCAGCACCACCGCCAGCGGCAGCATCCAGCTCTCGTAGAGCGCGGCGAGCACCAGGAACACGAAGGCGACGGCGAGCGAGAAAGCGATCGGCGCCGTGTTGCCCGCGAGCTTCTCCTGCAGCGCAAGGTCGGTCCACTCGTAGCCGAAGCCGGCGGGCAGCACTTCCTCGGCGATGCGCTCCATCGCAGCGATCGATTCGCCGGTCGACACGCCGGGCGGCGTCACGCCCTGCACCTCCGCGGCGAGATAGAGGTTGTAGCGCGACACGCGGTGGGGGCCGGTCAGATCGCGGAAGGTCGTCAGCGAGCCGAGCGGCACCAGCGCGCCGCTGTCCGAGCGCGCGCGCAGCTTCAGGATGTCGTTGCGCTGATCGCGGTAGTCGCCTTCGGCCTGGGCCGTGACGCGGTAGGTGCGGCCGAGGAAGTTGAAGTCGTTGATATAGGCCGAGCCGAGATAGATTTCGAGCGCGTCGAGCACGCGATCGGCCGGCACGCGCAGCTTTTCGGCGCGCACGCGATCGATGTCGGCGAAGACCTTCGGCGTCTTGGTGTTGAAGGTGGTGAACACGCGCGCGACGTGCGGATCCTGATTGGCCCGAGCAACGAGCTCCTGCGTGACGCGCTCGAGCTCGCGCACGCCGTTGCCGCCGCGATCCTGCACGTAGAGCTTCCAGCCGCCGCCGGTGCCGATGCCGCGCACGGGCGGCGGCGGCACGACGAAGGCCATCGCTTCCTGGATCGTCGCCAGCTTGCTCTGCGCCGTCGCGACCGTCTCGTCGATCGTGATGCCCTTCTCCGCGCGCTCTTCGTAGGGCTTCAGCGGCGCGAAGATCGCCCCGGCGTTCGGCGCGTTCGTGCGCGTCGCGCCGTCGAAGCCGGCAAAACCCGCCGCGCTCGCCATCTCCGGCATGTCCATCAAGAGCGTCGTCGCATGCCGCACGACCTCGTCCGTGCGCGTCACCGACGCGCCGGGCGGAAGCTGGTAAACGGTGATCAGATAGCCCTGGTCCTGCTGCGGGATGAAGCCCGTCGGCGTATGCGTGAACGCCGTCCAGGTCAGCGCGACGAAGCCGGCATAGACGAGCAGCATCACGAGCGCGACGCGCAGCAGGCGCTGCGTGAGCCAGGCGTAGCCGCCGGACAGCGCCGCGAAGCTCGCATTGAAGCCCGCGGCAATGCCCGTGAACGGCGCGAACAGCACGCGGCCCAGCAAGGAGCGCCGCCGTTCGCCGTGCTGCGCCTTGAGCAGCAGCGCGCCCAGCGCCGGCGACAGCGTCAGCGAGACGAGCGCGGAGATGATCGTCGCGCTCGCGACGGTCAGCGCGAACTGGCGGTAGAAGGCACCGGCAATGCCGGTGATGAAGGCGGTCGGCACGAACACCGCCGTCAGTACCAGCGCGATCGCGATCAGCGCGCCGCCGACCTCGTCCATCGTGCGATGCGCCGCCTCGCGCGGCGTCGCACCCTGGTCGAGATAGCGCTCGATGTTCTCGACGACGACGATCGCGTCGTCGACCGCGATGCCGACGGCGAGCACCAGGCCGAACAGCGTCAGGTTGTTGATCGAGAAACCGAAGGCCGCCATCACTGCGAAAGTGCCGATCAGCGAGATCGGAATGGCGACGATCGGGATGATCGCCGCACGCCAGGACTGCAGGAACAGCAGCACGACGACGACGACGAGCAGCATCGCCTCGAAGATCGTCAGATACACCTCGTGGACCGACTGCTCGATGAACTTGGTCGGGTTGAAGGCGATGGTGGCCGCGACGCCGGACGGCATTTCGGCGTTGAGCGTCTCGACCAGCTTCTCGATCGACTTCGCGGTCTCCAGCGCGTTCGAGCCCGGGCGCTGGAACACCGGGATCGGCAGGGCGGGCTTGCCGTCGAGATAGCCGATCGTCGAATAGTCCTGAGCACCGAGCTCGACGCGCGCGACGTCGCGCAGCCGCGTGATGCGCCCGCTCGGCGTACGCTTGACGATGATGTCGCCGAACTGCGTCGGATCGATGAAGCGGCCCTGGCTCTCGATCGGCAGCTCGAAGGCGCCGGGTTTCGGCACCGGAAGCTGGTTCAGGCTGCCGGAGGCGACTTGCACGTTGTTCTGGCGCACGGCGTCGACGATCTCGTCCGCGCTCAGATCGCGCGCCGTCGCGAGCTCGGGATCGATCCAGATGCGCATCGAGTACGCGCGCTCGGCGAAGATGCTGAACTGGCCGACGCCTCTCAGGCGCGCGAGCCGGTCGACGACCTGCGTGCGCGCATAGTTCGACAGATAGGTGCCGTCGCGCGAGCCGTCCGGCGAGTACAGATGCAGCACCATCAGCATGTCGGGCGAGTTCTTGGCGACGTTGACGCCGAGCCGGCGCACGTCCTCCGGCAGGCGCGGCTCGGCGATCGCGACGCGGTTCTGCACCAGCACCTGCGCGAGATCGAGGTTGGTGCCGAGCTCGAAGGTCACGCTGATCGTCAGCCGGCCGTCGCCGGTCGAGGAGGACTGCAGGAACAGCATGCCGTCGACGCCGTTGATTTCCTGCTCCAGCGGCGTCGCGACGGTGTCGGCGATGGTTTCCGCGCTCGCGCCGGGATAGGTCGCGGTGACCTGGATCGTCGGCGGCACGATTTCCGGATACTGCGCGACGGGCAGCTTGAAGTAGGCGATCGCGCCGACCAGCGTGATGACGATCGAAATCACCGACGCGAAGATCGGCCGCTCGATGAAGAAGTGGGACAGGCGCATGTCAGTGCCCCGTCGCGGCCGCGGCGGCGGACGCAGCCGCGTCCGCCGTCATCGGCGTCACGGGCTGGCCGGGACGCGCGCGCTGCACGCCGTTGACGATGATGCGGTCGCCGGCCGCGAGGCCGCTGCGCACGATGCGCAGCCCTTCGTAGAGTCCGCCGAGCACGACGGGCCGGGCCTCGACGAGCTTGTCGGGCTTGACGACCATCACGAGCTTGGTCGCCTGGTCGGCGACGATGGCCGCGTCCGGGATCAGGATCGCTTCGTGCTCGCCCTCGCCGTAGAGCCGCGCGCGCGCGAACATGCCGGGCAGCAGCACGTGATCGGGATTGGGAAAGGTCGCGCGTCCGAGCATCGTGCCGGTGACGGGATCGAGCTCGTTGTCGACGAAGGTCATGCGGCCGCGGTGCGGCCAGCCTTCCTCGTCGATCAGCCGCGCCTCGACCGGGTTCTGCACGTTGCGCGAAGACGTGCGGCGGCCTTCGCTGTCGAGCCGCGTGTAGCGCATGAACTCGGACTCGGAGGCCTCGATCTCGAGCTCGATCGGATCGAGGGAAACGATCGTCGTCAGCAGGGTCGAGTCGGCGGTGCCGCCGGAAATGACGTTGCCGACGTCGATGCGGATGTCGGACACGCGCCCGGCCATCGGCGCGCGGACCTCGGTGAAGCCGAGATCGAGCTCGGCGGCGCGCAGCACGGCCTGCGCCGCCGCGACCTGGGCCTGCGCCGAATCGCGTTCGGCACGCCGTTCTTCCAGCGTTTCTCGGCTCATCGCGCGCGATTTTTCCAGGCGCTGGCCGCGCTCGAATTCGAGCTGCGCGAGCTTGAGCTGCGTCTCGGCGCGCGCGAGATCGGCGCGCGCGCGCTCGACCTGGGCGGCAAAAGGCCGCTGGTCGATGACGAACAGGAGCTGGCCGGCGTCGACGAGCTGGCCTTCGGCGAAGTGCACGGAGTCCAGGAAACCCGAGACGCGGGCGCGGACTTCCACGCGCTGCTTGGCGACGAAGCGGCCGGTGTACTCGTCCCATTCGGTGATGCGCTTGAGCAGCGGCTGCGCGACCGTGACGGTCGGTGGCGGCGGGGCCGGCGGCGCGCCGTCGGCGGCGATGGCGGGCAGGACGAAGGTGCAGCACAGGGCGAACAGAAGCGCGAGCGGGCCGGCGGACGCGCGACGGCCGCGCACGATGAGGTCGGTCATCGGCGGGATCCCATGGACATCGGGCCGGCATTATTGCAGATGCAGCAGGGGCTGCGCGCCTCGCGAGATGCGCCGCGTACGGCCGCGGCGCTCCAGCGGGCGTGCGGGCCGCGGACCCCGCCGTCGAGCGAGCAGGCGCAGGACCTCCTTTGGTCGGCGGCCGGCGCGTCGGCCGCGGCGCGGCGCGCGGCGGGCTTGCACCGAGTGCCGAAGGCAAGGACGATCCGAGCGAAGGCGTGTGGCAGGCGGGCGCGGTCGTCCTCCGCGCTCACCGGCCTTGCATCCGGAGCAGGTGATGAAGATACAAATCGAATACTGCGTGATGTGACACTACGAGCCGCATGCCCTCCGTGCGAGGGAGCGCTTGGAACGGCTGGGGGCGACGGACGTACACCTGATCGAGGGCGGGCGCGGCGTGTTCGACATCCGCGTCGACGGTGCGCTCGTCTACAGCAAGCATGCCACGGGGCGCTTTCCGACGGAGGCCGAGATCGACGCCGTAGTGACGGCGCCGAGATCCGAGCGACCCGCGGGCGATCGCTAGCGGCGGAGCTCGATCCAGGGACGGAAGACGCACGCATGAAAATGCTGGTGTTGACGCTGAGCCTGCTGGTGATTGCGCTCGGTCTGATCGTCGCCGGCCGGCTCGGCCGCTTCGCGGGCAGCCGGCCGCCCGATCTCGGCGTGCGCGACGGCAAGCTGAAACCGCCCTCGCCGATGCGCAACAGCGTCAGCAGCCAGGCCGACTACTGGCGCGACGTGCCGCAGCGGCGCTACGCGAAGATCGACCCTTTGCGCTACGACGGCGATCCCGCCGCGGCGATGCCGCGGCTGCTCGCGGTGCTGCAGAAGTTCGAGGGCGCGACGATCGTCGAAGCCCGTGCCGACTACGCGTACGCCCAGTTCACGACGCGCTGGCTGCGCTTCGTCGACGACGTCGAGTTCCTGCTCTCGCCCGGCGAGGGCGTGATCCACGTGCGCTCGGCCTCGCGCCTCAGGCACAAGGATCTCGGCCGCAACCGCCGCCGCGTCGAGGCGATCCGCGGCGAGTTCGACGCGCGCTGAAAAGCTCCGGAGATCCCGGATTCCGCTTCGGTTCTTCCGGGCTACTCGGTGTTTTGCATCTTCGTAGCCCGGAAGAGCGCAGCGAATCCGGGGTTCGGCATTTATCGGGCGCAAATGCGCGTATCGGCGCCGATCCCGGATTCGCTTTGCTCATCCGGGCTACAAGGATCGGCTATCATCCCGCGTCGATTCCGTTCATTCGCGGCTTGCGCCGAGGCGCGCCGTGCTTCATGCAGCAGGAGTTCCCATGCCCGGCCTACTCGAAGACAAAGTCGTGCTCGTCACCGGCGGCAGCACCGGCATCGGCCGTGCAAGCGCGGTGGTCCTTGCGCGCGAAGGCGCGTGCGTCGTCATCGCCGACGTCCAGGATGCCGCGGGTCACGAGACCGTCGAGCTCGTCCGCGCCGCGGGCGGCCGCGCCGAGTATCACCACGTCGACGTCACCGACGAAGCAGCGGTCACTGGGCTCGTCGGCGGCATCGCCGCGCGCCACGGCCGTCTCGACGGCGCGTTCAACAACGCCGGCATCGAGGGGCCGACGGCGAAGATCTTCGATTACAGCCTCGCCGACTGGAACCGCGTCATCGCCGTCAACCTCACCGGCGTGTTCGTGTGCATGAAGGCCGAGATCGAGCAGATGAAGAAACAGCAGAGCGGCGGCGCGATCGTCAGCACGGCCTCGGCGGCCGGGCTCATCGGCATTCCCGGCGCCGCGGCCTACAACGCGGCCAAGCACGGCGTGGTCGGCCTCACCAAGACCGCGGCGCTCGAATATGCGGGCCGCCACATCCGGGTCAACGCCGTGTGCCCCGGCTTCATCGATACGCCGATGCTGGATCGCGTGACCGAGGCCAGCGTGAAGATCCGCGAATCCCTGATCGCGGCGGTGCCGATGAAGCGCGTCGCGCAGGCCACCGAAATCGCCGACACGGTCGCCTGGCTGCTGTCCGCCCGCTCGACCTATGTGACCGGAGTCGCCTTGCCGGTCGACGGCGGCTGGGTCGCACAGTGAAGCGCCGTCGACGCCGCTGATCGGCACGCGGGAAGTCCCGCGCTTGCTTTTACGCGGGCTACGAGGATGCGGAATTCGTAGCCCGGAAGGAGCGAAGCGGAATCCGGGATCCGGCGTCAAAAGCCACGACGCCGCTCACAGCGCCATCTTGCGTACCGGATCCTTGCCGTCCCAGCCTTTCGCAGCGTTCTCGACCATCAGGAACAGATCCTTGTACACCGGCGAGTTGTCCCACAGCTCGGTGTAGTGGCCCAGCGTTTTGACGGTGTCGAAGTAGCTCAGCGGGGCGCCGCCGACGGTGCATTCGAAGGCCGCGGCGTAGCCGAGCTCGCGGTAGTGCGCGCAGGCCGCGGCGTAGTCGACCGGCATCAGGCCGAAGTGATGCACGCCGACGCGGCCGGCGTCGAGGAATTCCTTGTACACGCTCGGCTCATCGTTGTGCTGCTGGATCAACTCGATCTGCAGATCCCCGCTGTTGCCGATCGCGAGGCTCACGTCGACGTTCGACGGTCGGCCGTGGAAGCGTTGATTCAGGAGCGCGCAGTGCTCGAACAGAAAGAAGGGCCCGGCCTTCAGCTCGGTGGTCCAATAGTGCAGCGCGGCATCGAGATCGCGTACGACATAGGCGAGCTGGCGGACGGTTTGCAGCGGCTGAGTCATGTCACTTCTCCGGTTGAGGTTTATCGCAGACACTAAGCCCTGTAGGACGTCTCTGGCCAGTGCCGGTCGCGTCCGGAGGATATGAAAGCACACAGAGGGGGACCCCACGATGCATCCGCCACGATTCGGCCTGTTCCTGCTGCCCAACGACGTACGCGAGGCCGTGACCGCGGCACGCCGCGCCGAAGACGACGGCTACTATTCGATTTCCGTCAACGATCATTTCTACTCGCCCTTCGGCGGACCGCGCACGCCGCAGCTCGAGTGCTTCACGGTGCTGACCGCGATGGCGATGGTCACGCGCCGCGTGAAGCTCGCGCCGGCCGTGGTCGCCGCGTCCTTCCGCTCGCCTGCGCTGCTCGCGAAGTGCGCGACGACGCTGGATCATGCGAGCGAAGGGCGCCTCATCCTCGGTCTCGGCGCGGGCTGGCAGGTCAGCGAATACGTCGCCCACGACTATCCGTTTCCGCCGACCGCGCAGCGCGTCGAGGAGCTCGGCGAGCACCTGCAGATTCTGAAAGCGCTGTGGACACGGGAGGAGCCCAGCTTCAAGGGCCGGTATTTCTCGATCGACAACGGCGGCAACAACCCCAAGCCGCTGCAGCGGCCCGGTCCGCCGATCATGCTCGGCGGCTCGGCGCCGTCGATACTGAAGCTCGCGGCCGAGCACGCGACGGTGCTGAACATCATCCCGCCGACCTCGAACGGCAAGGACTTCCCGAACGACCCGGAAGCGACGGTGAAGTTCACGATGGAGGTGATGAAGAAAAAGATCGCGGCCCTCGGCGATCTGATGCGCGCCCGAGGCCGCCAGCCCTCCGACATGGAGCTCGGCGGGCTGCTGCTGCTCGGTCTGTCGCGGCGCGAGAACGATCCCGCGCTCGCCGACATGGCGAAGAAGCTCGGCTATCCCGATCTCGCCGCCGCCCAGCGCTCGCCCGTCGCCCTGCTCGGCACCCCCGCCGAAGTGCGCGACGAGATCGCCCGCCGCATCGAAGACACGGGCGTCACCTACTACATGATGTTCGCCGCGACCGACGAATCATGGACGCTGTTCTCGAAGGAGGTCCTGCCGCACTTCGCGCGTTAGGCGCCCGCTCCCGTAGCCCGGAAGAAGCGCAGCGGAATCCGGGTTCCGGCCTTGCAGTTCACTGCGAGGCCGTTT
Organism: Gammaproteobacteria bacterium; assembly: GCA_035325705.1. Classification (GTDB taxonomy): domain Bacteria; phylum Pseudomonadota; class Gammaproteobacteria. Next base: position 58,139 of record DAOKZI010000009.1, on the reverse strand, counting down.
TTGCCACCGAGAACACAGAGAACACAGAGGGGGATCGAGACGGCGTGAGTGCAGGCTTCGACGTCCGCGGACTTCGTGATCGAAATCCAGGCATTTACGTTATCGAACGCCTCATCTCTCTTTTTCCTCTGTGTTCTCGGTGTTCTCTGTGGCAAAAGCAGCCTGTCAGGGTGGCAGAAGACGTAGGTTGCCGTGAAAGAGCGTGCCCCGTTCTCGTAGCCCGGGTTCCGCTACGCTGCACCCGGGCTACGAGAACGGCGTGCCCTCTTTCACGGCAACCTACGTTTTCCTTTTTCTCCTCCGTGTTCTCCGTGGTAGCGCGCAGCGAAAATTGATCGGCTTTACGGTCAGGCACGGAGCAGAGAAGGCACAAGCCCACTCTCTTCCCCTCGGTGTTCTCTGCGTTCTCGGTGGTAAAACCGACCTTAAAGGCGGCGACGGCAGGTGGTGAGACCTACGCCGCCTTGCTGCGCCGGCCGTGTTGCGCGGGGGGCGGGGGGCGGCGATGGAACTGGCCGTCTTTCATCACCATCAGGATCTTCGAGCGATCTTGCAGCAGGGTCAGATCGACTAGCGGATCGCCGTCGACCATGATCAGATCGGCGAGATAGCCGTCCTTCACGCGCCCGAGCAGCTCGCCGCTCTCGCCGGCCCAGGCTTCGCCGCCGTAGGCCGTCGCCGCGCGCAGCGCTTCCCAGGGCTTCAGGCCGAAGAGATTGACCATGTGCTCGAGGTCGCGGCAGTCCTGGCCGATCGGCAGCCAGGCGAAGCCGTAGTCGCCGAAGGGCAGCACGCGGATGCCGGCCTTGTGCATCTTCGTCATGACCTTGCAGCCCTCGACGAGCTCGCGCTTGTTGCCGATCGCGGTCGCGACCTCCTCGGTGATGCCCCAGTCCTTGGCCTCGTAGGTCGTGTTGTAGCGCGCGGCGATCGCGGGGATCACCCAGTGTTTGCGCGCGTTCTTCGCCAGCAGATCGATCGTCGCGTCGCTCGCGAAGGTCGCATGATTGATGAACTCGACGCCGTAGCGGATGCACTGGCGCACGCCGCTGTCCGCATGCGCATGCGCGGCGACGCGCTTGCCGAGGTTCTGCGTGGTCTCGCAGATCGTGCGCACCTCGTCCTCGGTCATCGGGTTGCGATCGCCCGCGAGGCGGCCGAGCGTGAAGCTGTCGCCGGAGTTGTTGAACTTCACGATGTCGACGCCTTCGCGCACCATCTGGCGGATCGACTTGCGGAACTCCTCGACGCCGTTGCAGACGATACCGATCGACGGCACGTAGAGATCCAGCCGCGAGTCGTCGCCGACGCCGCCGCTGACCGTGTACTCCGGCGTGCAGGCGCGGATCCGCGGTCCCGGGAACTCGCCCTTGTCGACCGCGTTGCGCACGACGATCTCCAGCCGCGGCTTCGCCGAGGCCATGCCGACGACCGCGGTGAAGCCGTAATCGAGATAGGTCTTCGCGTTGCGCAAGGTGACGAGCAGGTTCTCCTCGACCGGCAGCGCCGTGATGTCGGCGAGACTCACCGCATTGTTGTACGTGAAGTGGCAGTGCGCGTTGACGAGGCCGGGCATCAGGGTCGCGCCGCCGCCGTCGACGACTTCGCTCGCGGCCTCGCGCGGCAGCGTCTGGCGGCCGGTCGCGACGCGCTTGATGCGATTGCCCTCGATGAGGACCTCGCCCGCTTCCGACTTCGGTTTCGTGCCTTCGAAGATCCTGACGTTGGTGAACAGCGTGGCGCTCATCGAGCCTCCTCTCGGCTTTGCGATCGTCTCGGCGTGGCGTTCAACTCGGCGGCGGTGTGCTCGCCGACAGCTTCTCGCGCAGCGTGTCCGGCAGCTCGGCCGCCGGCAGCTCGCCGTGCGCGCTGGCCCAGTAGCGCCGCGCGGTCGCGAGCAGCGCGTCGACGTCCGCCAGCGTGCAACGGCTGAAGCGGTAGGTCCACCGCCGCGCACCGCGCAGCCCGACGTTGCACGGATTGCGGCAGCCGTTGAGGCAGGCGACCTCGCGGATCGCGAGCCCGCTGCCGCTCGCCGCCAGCCGCTCGCGCAGCGCGCGGGCGAGGCGCGTGCCCTGCGATTCCATCACGCCGACCGCATCGCGCACGCAGCTCGTGCAGACGAAGAGCAGTGCGGGCGGCGTCGCCGCGTCGCCGCGCACGAGCGTCAAGCGCCGGCGCCGTAGAAGCGGCGCATCGCCGCGACCGTCTCGCCGGGCTTCTCGAGCGCCGTCCAGTGACCGCAGGCGTTCAACAGCTCGACGCCGGCCCGCGGCAGCGTTGCCGCCAGTGCCTCGACGCTCGCCGGCGGCGCCGTCGTGTCCTCGTCGCCGGACACGAGCAGCGTGGGGCAGCGCAGCCTCGCGGGATCCGCGCGATGCCCCGTGGCGAGCGCGCGGCAGTGCGCGGCATAGCCGGCGGACGGCTGCCGCAGCAGCATCTCGCGCACGAAGCCGACGACGACGGGCCGCGTGTCGCGCGTTTCCGCCGCCAGGCCGCGCTCGCAGACCGCCGCGGCGATCGGCTCCATGCCCTGTTCGAGCACCGTCACCGCGCGCGCCTCGAGCAGCGGCCGCGCAGTGTCCGGCAGCTCGGCGAGCGGACCCAGCAGCACGAGATCGCGCACGCGCTCGGGCGCGAGCGCGGCGAGATGCTGGCAGAGGATGCTGCCCATCGAATGGCCCGCGACGCGCGCCTGCACGATGCCGAGCGCATCGAGCAGCGCGAGCAGGCCGCGTGCGAGACTTTCGAAGCTCGGCGGGCTCCCGAGCGGCGAGCGGCCCGCGCCGGGCAGATCGGGCACGAGCACGCGATGCGTGCTCGAGAAGGCCGCGACGACGGGTGCCCAGAAATTCGCGGTGCCGCCAAGGCCGTGGACCAGCAGCAGCGCGTCCGGTGCATCGGCGTTGTACTGATCGCAGTGGACGGTTTCGCCGTCGAGCTCGAGCTTCATGCCTGTTCCACTCAGCCGATCGAGTTCTCGATTTCGCCGATGCCGGCGATCGCGATGCGCACGACGTCGCCGGCTTGCAAGAACTTCGGCGGCTTGAAGCCGACCCCGACGCCGGCCGGCGTGCCGGTCGCGATGATGTCGCCGGGGGCGAGGCTCATGCTCGCCGCGATCGTCGCGACGATCGTCGGCACGTCGAAGATCATGTCGCGCGTGTTCGCCTGCTGGCGCAGCTCGCCGTTGACCCAGCAGGCGATGTCGAGATTCGCGTGATCGAGCTCGTCGGCCGTGACCAGCCAGGGGCCGATCGGGCAGAAGGTGTCGATCGACTTGCCGAGCAGCCACTGCTTGTGCCGGACCTGGAGATCGCGCGCGGTGACGTCATTGACGATGGTGTAGCCCCATACGTGGCGCATCGCATCGTCTTTCGCGATGCGGCGGCCGCCGCGGCCGATGACGATGCCGAGCTCGGCCTCGTAGTCGATCTCGACGGACTGCTCCCAGGGCGGCAACACGGTGTCGCGCGCCCCGATCATCGTGCACGGCGCCTTGGTGAAGAGAATCGGGAACTCGGGCACGGGATCGCTCAAGCTCTTCGCCGTGCCGTCGTAGCCGCTCCGGGTGAACTCGGCGGCGTGCGCGCGGTAGTTCTTGCCGACGCACAGCACGTTCTTGCTCGGCTGCGCGATCGGCGGCAGCAGGCGCACCTCGTCGAGCGCGACGTATTCGCGCGTGCCGCGCGGCCGCTCGCCGTCGAGATCGCGCTCGATGAGCCGGATCATCGGATCGCCGCCGCCGCCGTCGGCGGGCAGCAGCTCGAGGCGGCGCCTGGCGACGTCGACGAGACCGAGGCGAACTGAATCACGGAACAGGAAACGGGCGATCTTCATCGCGGACTCCAGGCAATCGAAAACTCATGAGGCGCGTGCCGCGCCGGTCTGTCCCGCACGCTCGCGAGCGAGCAGCGCCTCGAGCTGGCGCCGGGCCTGCAGGCCGGCGGTGTCGGCGAGCACGCTGACCTCGCGCAGCCGCGACGGATCCTCGCAATCGTCGAGGCGCTGCTGGATCGCTTCGAGGATCGCGCGATCCTCCTCGAAGCCCGCCGTGATCACGGCCGTCATCCACGCCCGCGCTTCGTCGCCGAGGCCGTGATCGCGCGCCATCACCCACCAGTAGTGATGCGCGCGCGGCGACTCCGGCGTGGTCATGTGGTGGAAGCGCACGAAGTACTCTTCGCGCTCGCCCGGCGCGGGATCGCGATTGACGATGCGCGCGGTGAACACGTGCTCGGCCGGCGAATGCGAGACGCCTTCGTCGTGACGATCGACCGGCTTGCGGCCGAGCCCGCAGTGATCGCCGTAGAACGGCGGCAGCGGCTTGCCGAGGAAGGACTGGCGGAAGACCACCTTGCCGTCCTCGATCGTGCAGCGCGGTGGCGCGGCGTAGTCGTCGTCCATCTCGAAGCTCGCGCGATGAGCGTAGGCGAAGTGTGTGAGGTCGAGCACGTTCTCCTTCAGCGCCATGTAGTTGCAGGCGATGCGCAGATGGCCCAGCGCATGCACCCAGCCCGCGTCGTTGAGCCACGGATAGACGGGCACGCGTGCGGGATCGGCCTGCGCCGGATCGCCGGTCCAGATCCACACGAACGGCGGCTTCTCGACGAGCGGAAAGGCCTGCACCTCGGCGCGCGCGGGGATCTGCGCCTGCGTCGGCACGCGCACGCAGGCGCCGTGCGCGGCGTAACGGAAACCGTGATAGCCGCAGACCACCTCGTCGTCCTCGAGCCAGCCGCGCGACAGCGGCAGGCCGCGATGCACGCAGCGATCTTCGAGCGCGACGGGTGTGCCGTCGCGACGGCGGTAGAGCGCGAGGTCGTAACCGAGCAGCCGCCGCGCAAGCAGGCGGCCGGGCGCGAGCTCATCCGAGCTCGCCGCGACCCACCAGTGCTGGAAGGGATAGTTCGCGGCCGGGCGTGCTGCGCTCATCGGAACTCCGTGCAACCAGTTGGTCTCTCAGGCTCGCCGGCGATGATACGAACGGCGCCCGGTGTGCTCAATCGAGCGCGCTCGTTATGATGGACCAATTGGTTCGGATCGGGAGGGTCCGGATGATGCAGGACACCGCGGCCGCCGCACGGCTGCAGCGCCACGTCGCCGATCAGCTCGCGACCGGTAGCTGGGCGGTCGGCGTGAAGCTGCCGTCGGAGCGCGAGCTCGGCGGCCGCTTCGGCCTGTCGCGCGCCGTCGTGCGGCGCGTGCTCGCGCGCTACATCGAAGACGGGGTGCTACGCCGCGAGGTCGGCAGCGGCACTTTCGTCGTCCGCCTGCCGCGCGGCGGCCAGCACGGCGCGCTGCCGCGCGCGGCGGTGGCTGGCGTCAGTCCCGCGGAGCTGATGGAAGCGCGGCTCTTGTTCGAGCCCCTGCTGCCGGCGCTGATCGTGCGCCACGCGACGCCGCTCGACTTCGAGCGCATGCAGCACTGTCTCGACGAGGCGGCGCGCGCCGCGAGCTTCGAGGAGTTCGAATACTGGGACGGCGCGCTGCACGAGGCCTTGTCGCAGGCGGCTCACAACGGCTTTCTCACGCTGACGCTGCGGCTGATGACCGAAGTGCGCGACAACGGCGAATGGGGGCAGCTCAAGCGGCAGGCGCTGACGCCCGCGCGTCGCGCCCGCTACGAAGCGCAGCACCGCGCCATCGTCGCCGCCCTGCGCGATCGCGACGAAGCGGCCGCGACCGCCGCGCTGCGCGAGCATCTGCGGGAAGTGGAAGCGAATCTGTTCGGCGGCTGAGGTTTTGCATCGGCGGAATCCGGGATCGCGACTTGCCGTCGCCGGCACCCCGACAGGCTGCTTTTGCCACCGAGAACACAGAGAACACCGAGGGGGATGAGGGGGACCGTGCCCGTCTCGATTCCGTGCTCTACCGGAAAGTTGCTGAATTTGCGCTTGGCACGCCACGGAGAACACAGAGAACACGGAGAAGAACGTAGGTTGCCGTGAAAGAGGGCGCCCTCGTTCTCGTAGCCCGGGTGCAGCGTAGCGGAACCCGGGATCGGGCATGCTCGATACGTAAAGGATTTCGGCCCTGCGCGGCGCGCACCGCGCCGGGTCTTCTCGACTGCAGGAGCGGACGGCGGGCGCCGATCCCGGGTTACGCGCTGCGCGCTCCACCCGGGCTACGAAAGCGCCGTTCACGTTGGAGGACTATGTCTCTTTCATGATTGGGGGTGATGCGCGCGCCTCATCATCGTTGGACTGACGAAGGAAGCCCAACGTTCGGCGCCCGATGTTGGGCTTCCTTCGTCAGCCCAACCTACGACTCCTGGCGTTACGGATGCGCAGGCCCAATCAATTTTCCCTCCGTGTTCTCTGTGTTCTCGGTGGCAAAAAAACGTGTCAGCCTTCGTAGCCCCGGGTTTCGCTCCGCTGCACCCGGGCGACGAGACGCCGGGCTCACAGTCCCTGCTCGTCGGCCGCCATCGCCATGTCGCGTGACCAGCGCACTTCCTCCTCCTTGAAGAACAGCGCTTCTTTCGTGCGCGCCGGCAACTGGCGGGTGAGACGCGCGTAGTGGCGCGCGGCCTGCTCGATCACCGTGAGCAGGATCGGGCGCGTGTCGCGCGGCAGATCGAGATAGTTCGTCGCCAGCATGTACTGGTGGCCGAGCAGCGCTTCGGCCTGGCGCCGGCGCGCCGCGGCGTCTTCGAGCAGCGCGTCGATCTCGTCGAGCAGCGTCGCATAGGCGTCGCCCGCGCGCAGCGCCGCCTCGCGATCGCGGGCGCGCACCATCGCGTCCGCTTCGGCGAGCCGCTCGCGCGCGCAGGCTTCGAGCAGCGCGAGGCGCGCCGCATCGTCGCTCGCGAAGAAAAGGCGCAGCGTCTCTTCGGCGCGATCGGCGGCCCAGGCCGGCGAGTCCGGCGTCGTGCCGGGAGCCGGCAGCCATTCGAGATCCGCGAAGGAGTTGATCAGGCCGTGACCCGCCTGGCCGCCCGCTGTCCACAGCGCGAGCGCGAAGGACAGCGCGCCGCGTCTCAGGGCGCCGCTCCCGCGAGCTTCACGATCGACTCGATGTGCGTATCGACGCGCCCATCGTCGGCGACGACGTCGAGCACGAAAGGCACGAGCAGCACTTCACCGCCCGGCGCGAACTGGAAGAAGAGCCGATAGCGACCCGCGCTCGGGAAGGTGTGGCGCACGGGCACGCGCGGCCCGGGATACTCGAGCGTCGCCGGCAGCTTCATCATCTCGAGCATCATCGCCGCCGTGTGTGCGGCGTCCATGCGATGCGACTGCATCGCGCTCATCATGCGCGCCATCGCCGCGGTGTAGCTGTGCGCATGGCCGAAGTGCTCGCCGTCTTCGCGCCAGATCGCGAGGTGCGTCTCCGCGCCCAGCCATAGCGCGAGGTTCTCCACCGGCCGGCCGTCGCGCGCGAGCGTGACGACGAGCTCGGCCTCGTGCCCGGCGACGGGCACGGCGGGCGAGACGGCGAGCGTCGCGGTGTACGGGCCGATGCGACGCTCGCGCGCGAGATCGGCCGCGGCGGGCGGGCGCGCGGCCTCGCGTTCGCCGATGCGCAGATCGAAACGCTTGCTCCACGCGCGATCGCGATGCACGAACTCGCTGACGATGCGGTAGTCGCCGGCATGCGGGAACACGTAGGGAAAGCGGAAGCGCCCGCCCGCGCGCTCGGCGTCCGTGCGCGGCGCGTAGTCTTCGTGATGCAGGTGCGCGAAGCTCGTGAAGTCGCGCGCGACGATGAAGGTGTGCAGCGCGCGCTCGTGGACGATTTGCGGATCCGCGACGGGTACCCGATCCGGGCCCTGCGTCAGCGTGAACTCGAGCAGCGCCTCCGTCGCCGGCGGCGGCGCCGGCGGGCTCAGGTTCAGCGCCAGACTATAGGGCCCGTCCGGACTGCCGATGTGCGCCGCGGGCGGCGCCTCGTCGCAGCCGCCCAGCGCGGCGAGCAGGAGCACGACTAACACGCAGCAGCTTGCACGCATCGCGGCGGCTCAAGGAGTCGCGGCCTGCAGCGCTTCGCCGCCGGACTCGAACACGAGCTGACCGGCCGCTTCCTGCGCCGCGTAGCGCTGCGCGAGCGCGGGCGAGAGCTCGATGCGCCGGACCTCCGGGAAGCGATCGCGATAGAGATCCGGCCGCAGGAAGAAATGCGCCGGATCGCCGATCAGCATCTGCGACTTGATCGGCTCGTACAGCCACTGCCGGCGCATGAACTCCGGCGTGAAGATCATCGTCTGCTCTTCGGGCGTCCAGTCGTGGACGCGGTGGCCGTCGTGGACGCTGTAGCTCATGATGTCGTGCTCGAGATCCCAGTAGAGCGTCATGCGCGCCGCATAGCCGAAGCCCTCGCGCGCAGGATTCTCGAGCTCGGCGTTGCGCACCTCGATCATGATGAGCTTGCCGTCGCGGTCGTACTTCTCCATGCGCAGCGGATAGAAGTACTGCTTGTCGAGCCAGAGGATCAGCGTCTTCTCGTTGTAGTCCGGCAGCAGATCGCTGCGCGTCTCGGCCTTGAGCACCCAGCAGTCGACGCCGCCGTCGGCGCGGTAGTGCGGATAAGAATCGCCCATGGGTTTCAGATCCGCGGTCTTGCGCTCCACGAAGCCCTCGGCGCCGTTCAGCACGATCGTCGGCCGCGTCGTCGGGAAGCGGATCGTGCGATGCACGACGTCGGTGCCGAGCAGGCTCCAGTCGAACTCCCAGGGATCGCGGCCGATCACGTCGTCGAAGGTCTGGGCGTTGTCGGGGAAACGCTGATCCCGGCGCGGCTGCGGCTGACGCCGCACGCGCCGCAACTGCGGCGAATAGACGAAGAAATCCATTTTCGTGCGGTTCTGGGCGTCCGTGCGATAGGGCACCCAGAGCTGCTGCTCGGCCTCCGTCTCGGGCGGGAACATGCTGTAGATCAGCCAGCGCGAATAGACTTCGCCGGCTTTCACCTGCCGCACATAGGCCTCGAAGCCGGGCGGCGTCGTCTGCATCACATAGCTGACGCCCGCGCCCTGGTTGATGTAGCCCGAGCTCGTGATGACGCCGAACACGTCGATCAGCGAATGCGGCCAGCGCGAGATGTGCACGAACTCGGTCGAGCGATAGCCCATCTCCTCCGACGTGTACGGCGCCTGGAAGGGCCAGGGCTCGGCGGGCAGGTAGGGCAAGGCCGGATCGCGCGGCGCCGTCGTGGCGGGATCGAACAGCGCGCGATCCGCGTCGCCGAGCTCGGCGAGCGTGCGCCAAGTGCGCTCCTCGGCCGCGACGCCGGCGCTCAGCAGCAGGAGCAGGGCCGCGGCACAGCGCAGGATGAGATCAGAATTCATAGCTGAGCTCCCAGCCGAAGTTGTCCCATTCGTCGTACTGCCCGTAGAGATCGGTCGGATCGCCGGTGTCGTAACCGTTGTAGACGAGCTGACCGCTGACGAACTGCGAGAATTTGTACTTCACGCGCAGCTTGGTCTTGATGCCCTGCCAGCCGCGATCCGGGCCGCTGACGACGGGAAAGGCCGTGAACTGCGCGCTCAGCCGATCGCGCGTGAAGGCGAAAGGCCGCGACAGGTAGAGGAGCGGGATCAGACTCCACTCGTCGCCGAAACCGCCGCCGAAGCCGTAGCCCAAGGCCGGGTTCCAGCCGAAGGTGTGGTAGTAGGAGGTCTGCAGGATCATCGTCGTGTTCGCGGGCAGGCCGAACTCCGCGGCGATGGCCGCGCGCAGCGTATCGTGCTGCGCGGTGCCGTCGGTCGCGACGCCCGCACGCGCCGCCGCCTGCTTCGTGAAGTCGACGAAGCGCACGCCCTTGGTCCACAGCGCCTCGAGCCGGAACACCGCCGGCAGCGTGCCCATCCACGGGATATCGCTCAAGGTCGTCGCGTAGTCGGCCGTGATGCCGACGTGGTGCAGGCGCTCGTAACGCGGCTGGAGCCGCAGCAGCGTCGTGCCGCCGCGCGTCTCCGTGCCGATCACGTGATTGACGGGGTTCTTGTCCCACAGATAGGCGTAGATCATCCCGTAGGTCAGCGCGCCGGCCGAGCGATCGAAGCGCAGGCCGAACTCGTGATCGCCGAAGTCGCCGCTCTCGACGCGCTTCGTCGGCAGCACGATGTCGCTGCCCGGGCCCGGCGGCGGGATCAGCGGCGAGAACCACGGCGAGCCCGGCGCCGGCTGCCGATCCTGCTCGAAGTCGAAGATGTAGAGCATCTGCAGCGAATTGCGGCCGAAGTGGAAGGTCGTGTTCGCCATCCAGGTCGGCAGCCGCCGCAGCTCGTAGTCCTCGGTCTCGAGCTGCACCGATTCGCGGCGATCCATGCCGTTGATGATGTCGATGAACTGGCCGTCCATCTTGCCCCAGATGACCTGCTGCTTGCCGAGCATCAGATCGAAGTCGGGCGTGCGATAGCTCACGTAGAGCTCGCGCAGGATGCGCTCGGCGTCGTCGTAGAGCTCGTTGCTGCGATCGAGGCGATCGGCGTAGAGGCCGCTCGAGTGCTGCCAGTCGTAGACGCCGTCGTACATCGCGTGCGTCACGGCGTTGATGTCGAGGCCGGGCGCCACGTTGTAGAAGGTCTCGAGCTCGAGCAGGTTCTGGATCTGCAGGAAGCGGAAGTCCTGCTCGCGGAAGCCGACGCGATCGTCGCTGTCGATCAGCACGTCCGACCACTGGCGCAGCGCGCCGCGGAAGGTCAGCCGCGGTAGCGCGCGCTCGATCGGCTTGCGCACGTATTCGCCTAGCGGGTTGAAGGTCGCCATCGCGCGATCGAACTTCGAGAACGCGTCGCCGAGCTCGTCGGCGCGAGCGGTCGATCCGGCCAGCGCGCTGAAACACGCCGCGACGAGCGCGCGCGTGCGCCGGCAACCTGGTGGTTGCTTCATTGTCGTAGTGCTCCCCTCGAAAACGGAATCGGGTGCGCTGCGCGAGCACACGAGGTGCCTCGCGCGATCACCTCGTATGCATGGTAGGGAGGCGCGCGCAGGAACGCGACGTGTTGGTTTCATCCGTTCGGGGGAAGGGTGTGCTTGCTGCATTGCAGGCGACGCGCGGCGCTTGCCTTGACAGGCTTCGCGAGCGGCTCGGAAGATGCGCCGCGTCATCGTCACCGGAGCGCTGCCATGTTCCCGATCGATCATCACGCCCTCGCGGGTGTCTTCACGCTGCTGCCGATCGAGGACGTGCATCACGGCCCGGGCGCGATCGCTCGGCTCGAGGCCGCGCTCGCCGCTCGCGGGATCACGCGTGCGCTGCTGATCACGGGCCGCAGCTTGGCGACGCGCACGCCGCTGGTCGAGCGCGTGTGCAGCGCGGCCGGCGGCCGCATCGCCGCGGTCTTCCACGACACCATCCAGCACGTGCACCGGCAGTCGGTGCTGCGCGCCGCGGCCCGCGCGCGCGAGATCGGCGCCGACGGCATCGTGTCCTTCGGCGGCGGCACGCCGAACGACACCGGCAAGGCGGTCGTGATGGCGCTGGCCGCGGATCTGCGCGAGCCGCAGGATTTCGAGCGCCTACGCGTGAAGTTCACTTATCCCGATCGCGTCGAGGTGCCCGCGCTCGCAGGCGCGGCGCTGCCGATGATCGCGATCTCGACGACGCTGTCCGGCGGCGAGTTCACGCACTTCGCCGGCGTCACCGACGAGGTGCGCAAGGTCAAGGATCTCTACATCGACCGCCGGCTGGCCGCCCGCGCGGTGTTCCTCGACGCCGAGCTGACGCTGGAGACGCCGCCGGCCCTGTGGCTGTCGACCGGCATGCGCGCCGTCGATCACTGCGTCGAGGCGCTGTGCTCTACCAATGCCCATCCCTTCGTCGATGCGCTGGCGAGCCACGCGCTCGGCGAGCTGAACCGCACGCTACGCCTGTGCAAGCGCTCGCCGGACGATCTGCATGCGCGCACGCAGGCGCAGATCGCGGCGTGGATGTCGGTCTGCGGCCTCGCCAACGTCAACCTGGGCTTGAGCCACGGCATCGGCCACCAGCTCGGCGCGCGCAACAACGTGCCGCACGGCGTGACTTCCTGCGTGATGATGGTGCCGACGATGGAGTTCAACCGCGCGCACGTCGGGGCGCGCCAGGCGTGGATCGCGCGCTGCATGGACGTCGAGATTGCGGGCCTCGCGCCGGAACAGGCCGCGGCCGCCGGCCGCGACGCGGTGCGCCGGCTCGTGCGCGATCTCGAGCTGCCGCAGCGCCTGCGCGAGGTCGGCGTGAGCCGGGACGATTTCGCCGCGATCGCGCGTGACGCGCTCGAGGATCTGATCGTCGCCACCAACCCGCGCCCCGTGCGCGGCGTCGACGAGGTCGTCGCCGTGCTCGAGAGCGCCTATTGAACGGGAACGGACGATGAGCGCCGCCCGTGAGCGGCTGCGTCTCGGCATCTTCATGCCGAGCGTGAGCCACGTCGATCTGCGGGTCTTTCGTAGCCCGGGTGGAGCGCGCAGCCCGTAATCCGGGATCGGGCGCATCGGCCCGCAGAAGATCCCGGGTTCGCTACGCTGCACCCGGGCTACGAGGAACGCGTCGATCTGCGGGTCTTTCGTAGCCCGGGTGGAGCGCGCAGCGCGTAACCCGGGATCCGGCGCGTCTCCGTAAGCTCAAGATCCCGGGTTCCGCTACGCTGCACCCGGGCTACGGGACCGCGTCGTTCGCGCGGCATTCCGTAGCCCGGGTGGAGCGCGCAGCGCGTAACCCGGGATCGGGCGCATAGATCCGCAAAGGATCCCGGGTTCCGCTCCGCTGCATCCAGGCTACGAAGCGTGAATGCGTCGAAGAACGCGTCGACGCGTGCGGACGAGACAAGCGCCGCGCTTGCTGCGAACATGCAAGAGGCTTCCCGGCCCTGGCCCGGGCGTTTCGATCGAGGAGATTCTGCAGTGAACGAGGCTTTCATGCGCGAAGACGTGCGCATTCCCAGCGGCGGACATGCGCTCGCCGGCTGGCGCTATGTCCCGAGCGGCGGCGCCGCGGGCGGTCGGTATCCGGCGATCGTGATGGCGCACGGCTGGAGCGCCGTGAAGGAGATGTATCTCGACGACTACGCCGCGCGCTTCGCTCGCCACGGCTTCGTCGTCACCGTGTTCGACTACCGTGGATTCGGGGCGAGCGAGGGCACGCCGCGGCAGCATCTCGATCCGGCGATGCAGCGGGAGGATTACAAGAACGCGATCACCTGGACCCAACTGCAGCCGATGGTGGATGCGCAGCGGATCGGCATCTGGGGCTCGTCCTTCAGCGGCGCCCACGTGCTGCATCTCGGCGCCTTCGATCGGCGCGTGAAGGCAGTGGTGGCGCAGGTGCCGCTGATCAACGGCGTCGGCAACTTCCGGCGTCTCGTGCGCGGCGATCACTGGGCGGCGCTGCACGCGTGGATCGCCGAGGATCGCCTGCAGGAGGCGCGCACGGGCCAGCTCGGCTATCTGCCCGTCGTCGACGAGCAGGGCAAGCCGCAGTCGCTGCCGACCCCCGATTCCTACGCCTGGTTCACGGAGACCGCGCGCACGCGCGCGCCGAGCTGGAAGAACGAGAACACGGTGCGTTCGCTCGAGCTCGCGCTGGAATACGACCCGGGCGCGAGCATTCACCTGATCTCGCCGACCCCGCTGCTGATGCTGGTGGCGGCGCAGGACGTGCTGACGCCGACCGATCTCGCGCTCGACGCCTACAACCGCGCGCTGGAGCCGAAGAAGCTCGAGATCCTGCCGGGCGGGCACTTCGACGCCTATACGACCGGCTTCGAACGCTCCGCAAGCGCGGCCGCGGACTGGTTCCGCCGCCACCTGCAGTAGCCCGCGGCGGACGAGCGAGCTCATGACGGCGGAGCCGGAGGACAGGATCGCCGTCGTCACCGGCGCGGGCAGCGGGATCGGCCGCGCGACGGTCGACGGCGGCCTCGTCGCGCAGTGACGCGTCCCGCGAGAAAGCGCCGATGCCGCGCCTGACGCCCGCCACGGCTGCCGACTTCGTGCTCGCCCGCGTCGATCGCGAGTTCGCGCTCGATCCCTATCCGGACTACGCGACGCTGCGCGCGCACGCGCCGCTGTGCCGCCAGCCGGACGGCTCCTACGTGCTGACCCGCTACGCGGACATCCGCGAAGTGCTGGGCGCCAGCGCAAGCTACAGCTCGGACAAGCGCGTCGACTTCAAGCCGCGCTTCGGCGACTCGCCGCTCTACGAGCACCACACGACCTCGATCGTCTTCAACGATCCGCCGTATCACACGCGCGTGCGCCGCTTGCTCGCGCCCTTCTTCGCGGCGCGCGTGCTGCGGCAGATGGAGGCGAGCATCGCCGCGATGGTCGACCGCCTGCTCGAGCGTGCGGCCGCGCGCGGCCGCATCGACATCGTCAGCGAGTTCGCGCTGGTGATCCCGCTGAACCTCATCGGCGATCTGCTCGGCGTGCCCTACGACGAGCGCGAGCCGCTGCAGGCCTGGGCCCAGCTCATCTTGGGCGCGCTGGAGCCGGTGCGTACGCCCGAGCAGCTCGCGGCGGGCAATCGCGCGGTCGAGGAATTCAAGGACTATCTGCGGGATCTGATCGCGCGCAAGCGCCGCCGGCCGCCGGACGCGCGCGGCATCGACGTGCTGTGGGCGCTGATCGAAGCGAGCGAGGAGGGCGAGGGACTCACCGAGCTCGAAATCCTGCACAACTCGATCTTCATGCTGAACGCCGGTCACGACACGACCGGTGCGCTGATCGCGAACGGGGTCGACCTGCTGTTCCGCCACCCGGATCAGGCGCAGCGCCTGCGCGAGGACCCTGCGCTCGTGAAATCGGCGATCGAGGAGATGCTGCGCTACGAGAGCCCGCTGCAGATCGGCAACCGGCGCACGACGGCGCCGGTGCGGATCGGCGGCATCGACCTGCCCGCCGGCACCTTCCTGCATCTCGCGATCGCCGCGGCGAATCGCGATCCGGCGGAGTTTCCCGATCCCGAGCGCTTCGACGTCGCGCGCACGCCGAACCGCCACCTCGCCTTCGCCCACGGCATCCACACCTGCGCCGGCAACGCCGTCGCCCGCATCGAGGCGGCGATCGCCTTGCGCAAGCTGCTGGAGCGCTTCCCGCGCCTGCGCCAGCTCGAACCCACGGTACGCCCCGAACGCTCCCGCTTCCGCATCGTCGAACGCCTGCTCGTCGAGCTCGAGCCGTTTTGACATCGTCGGTTTTGGATATGCCGTTTTTTGCCACCGAGAACACAGAGAACACAGAGGGGGAGAGAGTGGGGCCGTGCCGGTTTTGATGCTGTGCTCGGTCGGATGCTTGCTGAATTCGCGCTGCGCACTACCGCGGAGAACATAGAGAAGGACGTAGGTTGGGCTGACGAAGGAAGCCCAACGTTCGGCGCCCGATGTTGGGCTTCCTTCGTCAGCCCAACCTACGATTCCGATCCCGGTCCATCAATCTTTTCTCCGTGTTCTCCGTGGTGCGCGAAGCGCAACCTCCCCGGATTCGCTGCGCTCATCCGGGCTACGAAGACCGCGCTGAATCATGCGCGGCGCTTTCCGCGTAGCACGGCCCCACTCTCTTCCCCTCTGTGTTCTCTGTGTTCTCGGTGGCAAAAACAGCCCCACCAAAGCACAAACCTCACCCCACGAGCACGCAGGCGGCGAGCTCGGCGAGGAATTCGGCGGTCTGGATCGGTTTGAGGAAGACGCGGCGTACGCCGCAGTCGCGGGCGAGCTCGGCGTCGACGCGGTCGGTGAGGCCGGTGCACAGCAGGGCGGGCAGGCGCGGATGGCGCGGGCGCAGTGCCGCGAGCAGCTCGAGGCCGGTCAGGCCCGGCATGGTTTGATCGCTGACGAGGACGTCCGGCAGCGCGTCGGTGCGTTCGAGCCAGGACAGGGCTTCACCCGGATCGTTGAACACGGTCGTGCGGTAGCCGTGATTCTCGAGCAGCTCGCGCATGAAGTTCGCGACCGAGGGATTGTCGTCGACGATCAGCACGTGGGCCTGCGGCGGCGCGCCCGCGTGGGCCGCCTCCGTGCTCGAGGCCATCGCCGGCATCGCCGCGGCCGCCTGCAGCAGCACGCGCATCGCCGTGCCGCTGCCGGGCGTCGATTCCACGATCACGTGCCCGCCCGCCCGATGCACGATGCCGTGGAGCATCGACAGGCCCATGCCCGTCCCCTTGCCGACTTCCTTGGTCGAGAAGAAGGGATCGAAGATGCGATGCAGGTGGTCGGCCGGGATGCCCGCGCCGTCGTCGGCGACGCTGAGCTCGACGTAGTCCTCGTCGATCGCGACCCGGCACGCGGTGCATTCGCCGCGCACGCGGCGCAGCCCGGTGAGGCACACGCGAATGTGGCCGTGCTCGGCGATCGCGTCGCGCGCGTTCAACACCAGGTTGAATAGGATCTGGTTGAAGGCCGTCGCGTCCATCTGCACCGGCGGCGCGCCGTCCTCGATGATGGTCGCGATCTGGACCGTGGCCGGGATCACCGATTGCAGCATGCGCTTCGCTTCGGCGATCAGCGGCGGCACCGCGACGGCCTGCAGCTCCTCGTGCGGCGCGCTGCGGCTGAAGGCGAGCATCTTCTCCACCAGATCTCGCGCGTGCTCGCCGGCCTGGCGGATCGCGTCGAGGTACTGGCGCTGCTTCGCGTCGCCGGGCGCGCAGCGGTCGCCGGCGAGGGCGGCGAAACCGAGGATCGTCGCCAGGCTGTTGTTGAAGTCGTGCGCGATGCCGCCGGTCAGTTGGCCGATGGCCTCCATCTTCTGCGCCTGCTGGAGCTGGCGCTGCAGCCGCCGCTCGCGCAGCTCGGTCTCGCGCTGATCGGTGATGTCCTCGACCGTGCCGGCGAAGCCGAGCACGCGCTTGTCCTCGCGGATGGCGGCGGTCCGGATGCGCAGCAGGCGTTCGCCGCGCCGCGGCGTGCAGGCGCGCCACACGGTGTCGTGGAGGCCCTGCGGATCGCGCGCATAGGCGCCCCAGTCGCGCAGCACGCGCTCGACGTCGTCGGGGTGCACGAAGCGCTGCCAGCCGAGGCCGTAGTCGTCGTCCGGGCCCGTGCCGTGGATGAGGCACAGCGTTTGATTGCGATACACGATGCCGCCGCGCAGATCGCACAGGAAAATACCGACCGGTGAATTGTCGACGATCGTGCGCAGCCGCGCTTCGCTCTCGCGCAGAGCGGCCTCGGCGTTCTTGAGCTGACTGATGTCCTGGAACACGCCGACGGCGCGCACCGCGCGGCCCGCCTCGTCGCGTTCGATCACGCGGCCCCAGTTCAGCACCCACATCCAGCGGCCGTCGCCCGCGCGCGTGCGGTATTCCACGCGCAGCGTCGCGGTCTCGCGGCGCACGACGTGCGCGCGGAAATGCTCGAGCACGTAGGGCAGGTCGTCGGGATGCGTGTAGGCCTGCCAGTCGCGCGCGTCGCGCGGCATGTCCTGCGACCGGAAGCCGACGATCTGCGCGCAGCGCGCGTCGTAGACGATGTGCTGAGTCAGCGGGTTCCAGTCCCAGATCCCGAGCTCGGTCGCGTCCAGCACGAGCTGCAGCCACTGCTGTTTCTCGCGCAGCTCCTGTTCGGCGAGGCGCCGCTCGTGGATGTCGCGCTGGAGACTGACGACGCGCTTCGGATTGCCGTCGGCATGGCGTTCGAGCACCGTCGCATGCGCGTCGATCCAGCGCCAGCCGTCGCCCTTGGTCCGCGTGCGCAACTCCGCGCTGAAGGTGTCGATCTCGCCTCGGCGCAGCGCGGCCAGGTGCGGTTCGACGTGCGACACGTCGTCGGGGTGCAGGCGTCGTTCCGAGTGCAGATGATCGGGCACTGCCTCTTGCGCCCCGTAGCCGCGCATCGTCGCCCAGCGCTCGTTGTAGCGCGACACGCCGCGATCGAGATCCCATTCATGCAGGCCGAGCTCGGCCGATTCGAGCGCGAAGCGCATGCCCGCCTCGCTGACGCGCAGGCGCTCCGCGGCCTCCGCGCGCAGCAGCTCGTCGGCCGCGCGCTGCGCCGCGATCTGCAGAAAGGCGAGATCGTCCGGATCGTGGCGGCAAGGACGATTGTCGAGCGCCACCAGCAGGCCGATCGCTTGCGCGTCGCGATCGCGCAGGGCGGCGCCGCGGTAGCTGACGATGCCGAGCTCGGCGAGGGCGCGATCGTGCGGAAAGCGGACGGCGGCGTCCTGCTCGATGACGGTGAAGCCGCGGCCCTCGCACAGACAGCGCTCGCACGGGGTGCCGGCGAGCGCGAAGCTAAAGGGCACTTCCTGCTGCACCTCGTCGAGCCAGTAGCCGAGGACCTGGACGTGGGCGCCGTCTTCGGTGACGCGGCCGACCAGCGCGCCGCGGCAGTCGAGACCGGTGGCGACGATGCGCGCGATGCCCGGGAAGAGCCCGACCTCGGTGCCGGGATTCACCAGCGCCTGATAGGCGAGCCGCAGACGCTCGTGTGCCGAAACTTCGGTCGCGAGCGCGATCGTGCGCGTATGCGATCCGGCGGCATCGACCATCGGCAGCAGCGCCGTCTGCAGCGTGAACGGAATGCCGTCGCCGCGCCGCCCGTGCAGCAGCCCCTGCCACGCGCGGCGCGCCTGCAGCGCTCCTCCGATCCCGGCGCGCTCGGTCGGGGCGAGGATCAGGCCCAGCGCCTCGAAGCAGTCCCGGCCCAGCGCGGCTTCGAGCGGGCGGCAGCCGACGACGGCGGCCAGCGGCTCACTGATCTCGACGATGCGCTCGTCCTCGTCGAGGACGAGGAACAGCGCATGTTCGTGCAGTGCGCCCAGCAGCGCGCGCAAAGCTATCGTGTCGGGCATCGGTGCGCGGCGCTCCAAGACGGAAAGACGAGGACGATCGACATGCGGCGTGCGAGTTCGAAGGGCGTGGAAACAGCGTGGAAGCGGCTCGAAATCCGCCGGGCGGCGCCGCTGCAGTGCTCGTGGAGCGCGGCATGAACCGGCGCGCTCCGTGCGCGTCCCCGCTACGCGCGGGGCTCATCGCAGACGCCTTTGCCTGCGACGCCAAGCCGAAGCTCGAGACCGCTTCTGCAGTCGATGGTAGCAGGGCGTCCCACGGCGGGCGAGGGGACGGCGCCGGATGCGCGCCGACTTTGAGGAAGCGCTCCGCTCGTATAATGTCCGCGAGACTCCCGATCGACGTTCGGCACGTATTCCCGGGCCGGCTACTTGGGCAGCCCGGAAAGCGCCGACTCCGTTGAACAGACAGGCCCAACCCTTACTGACCCCGCAGTTCGCGCTGCTGCTGATCACCACTGCGGTCATCGGTCTTTCGTTCTCGACCTATTTCCTGCTGCCCAAGTTTCTCGCCGTCGAGCTCGCGGCCGACGCGGCGACGATCGGCGGCGTCAGCGCCATTTCCCTGATCGCGTCCGTGCTCGTCATGCCGGTCGCGGGGATACAGGTCGATCATCGCGGGCGCCGGCTGTTCGCCTGGGCGGGCGCGCTGCTCTTCGCGCTGGCGAGCGCCGGCATGCTGTTCGTCGAACGCGTCGGGCCGCTGCTGTGGGGGCTGCGCCTGCTGCAGGGCGTGGGCTTTCCGCTCTTCTACGTCGCGCTGTCCACGCTCGCGACCGACATCGCGCCGCGGGCGCGCGTGGGGCAGGCCATCGGACTGTTCGGCGGCGTGATGATCGCGACCAACGCGCTCGGCCCGGCGCTCGCGGAGTGGGGCGCGGCGCTGTTCGGATGGCGTGCGGTGTTCGGCGCGACGGTCGTCGCCGCCCTGCTCGCCGCGGTCCTCGCGCGCGGCCTGCCGGACGCTCACCGCCCGCGCGCGCGAGGAACGGCGGGCAGCTTGCGCGGGATGCTGAAGCGGCCCGGCATGATGCGCGTGCTGTGCATCACGGCGATGGTCGGATGGGGTTTCGCCGCGATGTTCACCTTCCATCAGCCGTGGGCGCTCGCCAACGGCTTCGAGCAGGTCTCGCTGTATCTCGCCGGCTTCGCCGCTTCCGCGATGGTGGTGCGCGTAGGCCTCGGCGGGCTCGCCGACCGCATGGGACGCCTGCGCGTCGCGCAGGCCTCGCTGCTGCTCTACGTCCTGGCGCCGCTGTCACTGGTCTGGCTGCCGGCGCTCGGTCTCCTGCTGACCGGCGCGCTGCTCGGCCTCTCGCACGGGCTGTTCTTCCCGGCGCTGAACGCCGTAGCGGTCGATCTCTCGCGGGACGACGAGCGCGGCAAGGCAATGGCCGTGTACAACGGCGCGTTCAACCTCGGTTTCGCGTCCGGCAGCTATCTCCTGGGCTATATCGCGATAGCGACCGACTACCCGACGATCTTCGCGATCGCCACGGCGAGCTGCGCCGCCGCCTTCGGGCTGCTCGCAAGCACCGGCAAACATCCGCAGCCCGCGAGACCCTGAAGCCGCGCGGGGCTTCCTCCACGCGAGCGCCGAACGGACTCGCGCGGGGCTACTCTCTCGCCGGATCTCGGCAATCGAGACCGAGAAAGGCCGCGGCCCAGTGCGCCGCGGCCGTCGCGTCGACCGGTGCGTCGTAGCTCGCGAGGGCCGCGGCGCGGTGCTCGGGGCTCAGCGCGAACGTGTCCTCGCGAGTCATCTCGCGCATGAACTCCGCCGTGAATTCGGGATGGGCCTGCAGGCCCAGCACGCGATCGCCGAGCGCGAACATCGCGTGCGCGCAGTGCGCGGTGTCCGCGAGCCAGATCGCGCCGGGCGGCAGCGTCACGACCTGATCCTGGTGCGCCATGTACAGCGACAGCGTCCTGCGCGCCGGCGCGCCGCTCATCGGCGCGCGCAGGCGCAGCGCCGCGTTGCCGATGTCCCAGCCGCCGGGCGCCGGCAGCGTGCGACCGCCGAACGCCTCGGCCAGCAACTGATGGCCGAAACAGATCCCGAGCTGCGGGCGCCCGGCCGCGTAAACGCCGCGCACCCAGTCGATCAGCGGGGCTATCCACGGCAGCGCGTCGTAGACGCCGGCCCGTGAGCCCGACACGATCCAGGCGTCGCAGTCCTCGCCGCGCGCCGGCAGCCGTCCCTCGTGCGCGGCCCAGGTGTGGAGCTCGAAATCGGCGCCGGCCGCGGCCAGCCAGCTTGCGATCATGTCCGCATAGTCGCCGTGCCGCGAGCGCAGCGGCTCCCAGATCGCGTCGCAGGTGATGAGTCCCAGACGCCGCGTCATCGCGAACCGCGATCGTCGAAGAGCTGGTGCAGGCGTGGCGGCATCGGACGGTGCGAGGGGCGCTGGCGCTCGCCGCGATCATGCCCCAGCCGCATCGACGCGGGAACCCGCGGCCGCGCGGGCCGGCACGAGCGCGGCTCGAGCCGGCGCGCCGCCCGTCGTCGCGAAAGCGGGGATGAGGATTGCCGGCGGAGCGCATCGGCGCTCGCTTGTTTAGAATCCTTGGCTCTGCAGCGCAATGGGTGAGCACCGATGAAATGTCCCAAGTGTACGGCCGGTATGGAGACGGTGGCCTTCGAAGGCATCGAGGTCGAGCGTTGCCTCGCCTGTCACGGCCTGTGGTTCGATTTGCTCGAACACGAGGATCTGCGCCGCATCCCGGGCAGCGAGGCGATCGACGACGGCCTGCCGGAGGTCGGGCGCGCCTTCGACGTCGACTCGGCGCTGCGCTGCCCGGCCTGCGCGGGCGCGATGATCAGGATGGTCGATCCCAAGCAGTCGCATCTGTGGGTGGAGTCCTGCACGAGCTGTCACGGCGTGTTCTTCGACGCCGGGGAATTCCGCGACTTCAAGCACGAAGGCCTGCTCGATTGGCTGAAGGACCTGTGGCGCGGCGAACGCCGCTGAGCCGACTCTCGCCTGCGCCGGCACGTGTTCCGTAGCCCGGGTGAAGCGCGCAGCGCGTAAGCCGGGATCGGCGTATCGTTCGGCGCGAGGGAGATCCCGGGTTCCGCTGCGCTGCACCCGGGCTACGAAACTCCGAACAATCCCCGCCCTCCGTGCCCTCCGCGGCTAGATTCAGCTTGCGCGGGATCGGCGTGTCGTTCGGCGCCCGGATCACTGCGCGCGGGCGATTTCCTGCGCGAGCTCGCTCAATGCGACGCTGCGCTCGACGGCGCCGCGCTTCACTGCTTCCTTGGGCATGCCGTAGACGACGCAGCTCGCTTCATCCTGGCCGAGCGTGCGCGCGCCCGCGTCCCGCATCTCCTTCAGGCCCGCCGCGCCGTCGTCGCCCATGCCCGTCATGATGATGCCTAGCGCATTGCGGCCGGCGATCTTCGCGACCGAGCGGAACAGCACGTCGACCGAGGGACGATGCCGGCTCACCAGCGGCCCGTCGACGACGTCGACGTGATAATGGGCGCCGCTGCGCTTCAGCAGCATGTGGCGTCCGCCCGGGGCGATCAGCGCGCGCCCGGGGATCACGCGATCCTTGGCCTGCGCCTCGCGCACTTCGATCGCACACAGCGCATCGAGCCGCGCGGCGAAGGCCGCGGTGAATTTCTCGGGCATGTGCTGGACGATGACGAGGCCGGGGCACACGCGCGGCAGCGCCTTCAGCACCGCCTCCAGCGCCTGCGTGCCGCCGGTCGAAGTGCCGATCGCGACGATGCGCTCGGTGGTTTCCGCCATCGCCTGGCTGCCGGCCAGCGGCGCGAGCACGGCGTCCGCCGACAGCTTCGGCGCGACCTTGATCGCCGCCGGCGCCGGCGCGGGACGCACGCGCCCGACGCGCGCCTGGGCCGCCGCCTTGATGGCGTCCAGTAGCGCCGCGGCGCTGTCTTCGAGGAAACGCTTCAGGCCCATTTTCGGCTTGGCGACGATCTCGACCGCGCCGGCCGCGAGGGCCTGCAGACTGGTCTCGGTGTTCTTCTCGGTCAGCGTCGAGCAGATCACGACCGGCGTCGGCCGCTCCGCCATGATCTTCTTGAGAAAGGTGATGCCGTCCATGCGCGGCATCTCGACGTCGAGCACGATCACGTCCGGCCACTCGCGCTGCATGCGCTCCAGCGCGTAGAGCGGATCCGGGGCGGCGCCGACGAGCCGCAGATCCGGCGCCTTGCCGATGATCTCCGACACGACCTGGCGCACCACCGCCGAGTCGTCGACCACGAACACGCCGGTCTTGTTCATGCGCTGGCTCTTGCATCCACGCCGGCCGGCGGCCGGGCGTGATGCTTGACCCACACGGCGCCGTCCCAGACGTTCAGCATGACGATCCGATGTCCTTTGCCGCCGACGTGCCGCGCCTTCACCGGCTGGCCGTGGAGCTTCAGCAGATCGAGTCCGGCGCGCACGTTCTCGCGGCCGATCGCGGGCTTGTTGCCCGTCACCGGGAACATGTCGCCGCCGCCGAACAGCTTGATCTCGTAGTCGTTCGGATCCGTGCGCTGGCGCATCGCCTCGGTGAGGAACATCAGATAGGCCTCGTCGCCGAAGCGTCCGTCCAGCGTGCGGCCCCGCCGCGCGGCGCGGGTCGGCAGCAGATAGTGGCACATCGCACCGTAGCGCAGCCGCGGGTGCCACATCGTCATCGCGACGCAGGAGCCGAGCAGCGTCCTGATCCGCGTGTCGGGATCCTGCGTGAAGTGGAACTCGCCCGGCTGCAGGAAGATCTCGAGGTATTCGTCGGCCGGCCGCATCGCGCCGCTCACTGTCGCATGCTAGCGGGCCCGCACCGCGGCGCAGCCGACGCGGGTCGCGGGCTCAGGCCGCGCGCGCGCCGCCGGTCTCGGCGCCCAGCCGGGCGATCTCCTCGACCGACAGTGCCTGCGCGGCATCGAGGATCATGACGAAGCCGCCGTCGACCTTGCCCATGCCGTGGATGAAGTCCGTGCGCAGGCGCGTGCCGAAACTCGGCGGCGGCTCGATGTCCGCGGCGGGAATGTCGATGACCCGGTTCACGGCGTCGACGACGATGCCGATGTCGCTCCATTCCTCGTCCGCGCGCACTTCGACGATCACCACGCAGCTACGCCGCGTCTGCGGCTGCGGCGTGCGGCCGAAGCGCAGCGCGAGGTCGACGACGGGCACCACGCTGCCGCGCAGGTTCAATACGCCGCGCACGCAGCTCGCCATCAGCGGCACCCGGGTCAGGCTCGGGTATTCGAGGATCTCCTTGACCGCGAGGATCGGCAGCGCATAGGCCTCCTCGCCGAGCCGGAAGCTCAGATACTGCTGGTGTTCGCCGCCGCTCGCTTGCTCGTCGTGCATGATTGCTGCCTCGCTCAGAAGCGGACGAATTCGGCGTCCAGCGCCGCGGCCGCGCTGCCGCTCGGGGCGGCGCGCGCGACGCGGCGCGCACCGCCGGCGGCGGACACGGGCGCGGGCGGCTGCGCGCGGCCGTCGAGCTTGAAAAAGCTCATCAGCGCGCGTAGCTGCACGGCCTTGCCGTTCATTTCTTCCGCAGTCGCGGCCAGCTCCTCCGCCGCGGAGGCGTTCTGCTGCGTCGCCTGGTTGAGCTGGTTGATGGCCGAGTTGATCTGCGAGGCGCCGGTCGCCTGCTCGCCGGAGGCGGCCGCGATCTCCTGCACCAGCCCCGAAGTTTTCTGGATCGCCGGCACCATTTCCTCCAGCAGCTCGCCGGCGCGTTCGGCGAGCTGCACGCTGTCGCCGGCCAGGCTGCCGATTTCCTGCGCGGCAATCGAGCTGCGCTCGGCGAGCTTGCGCACTTCCGCGGCGACGACCGCGAAGCCGCGTCCGTGCTCGCCCGCGCGCGCAGCCTCGATCGCGGCGTTCAGCGCGAGCAGGTTGGTCTGGTAGGCGATGTCGTCGACGATGCCGATCTTCTGCGCGATGCTCTTCATCGCCTGCACCGTGTCGCGCACCGCCTGGCCGCCGTCGGTCGCTTCCTGCGCCGCCTTGCCGGCGATGCCGTCGGTGAGCTTGGCGTTCTCGCTGTTCTGGCCGATCGACGCCGCCATCTGCTCGATGGAGGAGCTCGACTCCTCGACGCTGGCCGCCTGCTCGCTCGCCGCCTGCGAGATCGACTGCGCCGTCGCGCTGACCTGCTCGGCAGCGCTGAGGATGCTCTCGGTCGTCGCGCTGACCTCGGCGATCGTCGCCGCCAGGTGATCGACCGTCTCGTTGCAGGCGTCCTTCAGCGCGCCGAAAGTGCCGTGGTACTCGTTGGTGATGTGTTCATCGAGGCGGCCGGCCGCGAGCGCCGCGAGCACGCGCAGCACCTCGTTGAGCCCGGTGTCGCAGGTGCCGACGACCGCATTGAGCCCGGCGCAGAGCTGCTTGAAGAAGCCGTCCTTGCCGGCGGCGTCGAGGCGCCGCGAAAAATCGCCGCGCGACGCGGCCTCGACGATCGCGGCGAGCTCCTGCTCGACCGCGACTTCCTCGGTGCGGTCCTTCCATTCGACGACCGCGCCCTGGCGCTCGCCGGCCTCGTCGAAGATCGGCGCCGCGGACAGCGAGAAGCTGCGCCGGCCGACCTTGATCTCGGCGTGATGCACGCCGCGGAGCTGAGCCAGCAAGTTGCGCTGGTGGGCCGGGTTCTTGTGGAAGGTGTCGAAGTTCATGCCGAGCAGCGTGCGCGCATCGAAATGCGGCAGCTCCTTGCGGATGTCGGCCTCGGCCGCGATCAGCATCGCGCCGATCGAGCGGTTCATGTAGCGGATCACGCCGTCGCGATCCGCGATCATCACATTGGTCGTGACGTTGTCCAGCGCGTGCCGGATGCGCAGGTTCTCCGCCATCTGCGCGCTGGCGTTGACGAAGCTCTTGCGCACCTCGTCCATCGCCGCGGTGATCTGCGCCTTGAGGCCCGGCATGCGCGTCATTTCGCGGCTGTAGTCGCCCTGTCCGTACTCGCGCACGCGCGCGACCACCTCCATCTTGACCTCGATGTGGGTCTGGACGAGATCGTTGATCGCTTCGGCCAGCAGGCGCTGTTCCTCGCTCAGTCCCGCGACGGGGATCTTCCAGTCGATCGCGCCTTTCGCGTGCTCGTCCTGCATGCGGCGCACCTGGCCCAGCATTGCGGTCACCTGGCCGGCGCCGTTCACCCAATCGAAAACGCCCATGTCACTTCACCTCGAGAATTGCGGGACGGCCGTCGCGCGACGGCCCCTTTGAGATCGCGGCTGCGCCGTGCACGCGCTGCGCTTCGGCGCGCTTCACCAGACCGGGCACGTCGAGGATCAGCGCGACTTCGCCGCTGCCGAGTATCGTCGAGCCGGTGATGCCCTGCAGGCAGGAGAACAATTTGCCGAGCGGCTTGATCATGGTCTGCAGCTCGCCGAGCAGCTCGTCGACGACGAGCCCGGCCTTGAGGCTGCCGGCGCGCACGATCACGACGTTCTCCCGCGCGCGCTCGCCGTCGCCGAGATCGAAGACCTCGCGCAGGCGCAGGACGGGCACGGCTTCGCCGCGCACGGCGATGAAGCCGCGCTCGGCGAGCTCGCGGCACGCGGCCGCCGGCAGCTCCAGGCACTCGACGACGACGTCCAGTGGCAGCACGTAGCGCGCCGCGCCGAGGCCGACGAGGAAGCCGTCGATGATCGCCAGCGTCAGCGGCAGGCGTATGCGCACCGTGGTGCCGGCGCCCGGCACGCTGTCGATGTCGACCGAGCCGCGCAGCGTCTCGATGTTGCGACGGACCACGTCCATGCCGACGCCGCGCCCGGACAGATTCGACACGGCGTCCGCGGTCGAGAAACCGGGCTCGAAGATCAGCCGGTGGATCTCCTGCGTGCTCGGCGTCGCGCTCGGCGCGAGCAGCCCGCGCTCGATCGCCTTGGCCTTGATCTTCGCGGTGTCGAGCCCGCCGCCGTCGTCGCTGACCTCGATGACGATGCTGCCGGAGTCGTGAAAGGCATTGAGGCCGACGCGCGCGCGCGGCGGTTTGCCGGCCGCCTCGCGCGCCTCGCGCGTCTCGATGCCGTGGTCCATCGCATTGCGCACGAGATGCATCAGCGGGTCGCCGATGCGTTCGACCAGCGACTTGTCGAGCTCGGTGTCGCCGCCGTCGATGTCGAGCTCGATGTCCTTGCCGATGTCGCGGCTGACGTCGCGCACCACGCGCTGGAAGCGCTGGAAGGTCGGCGCGATCTGCACCATGCGCAGGCCGAGCGCGCTGTCGCGCACGTGCTCGACGAGCCGGGCCAGCGTCATCGCCGCTTCGACGACCTCGACGAGGCCGGCCTGGCGGGCGCGCGCATGCACGCCGGAGCCCGCGATGATCAGCTCGCCGACCAGCGTGATGAGCTGGTCGAGCTTGTCGGCGTCGACGCGGATGAGACGGTTGTCCTGGCCGCGTTCGCCGCCTTTCTGCTGCCGCGCCTGCTGCTGGCGTTCGAGGGTGGCATCGACGACTTCGCGCGCCACCGCGCCCTGCGCGACGAGCAGCTCGCCGAGCGGCCGCGCGTCCGTGGCCGGCGGATCCGCGCGCGGCGCAGCCTCGATCGTCTCGATTGCCTCGATCGCGATCGCGCAGTCCTCGCGCACGAAGTCGAACGCGGCCTCGATCGTCGCGCGCTCGGCGGCGCTCGCGAGCTCGATCTCGAAGTCGAGATAACAGGCTTCGGGATCCATTTCGGCCAGCGCCGGCATGCGCGCGGTGCCGGTCGTCACGCGCAGCAGCTCGCCCAGCGTGCCGAGATAGCGCAGGAAGGACAGCGGATCCATGCCGTTGCGCAGGACTTCCGGGCCGAAGCCGAGCGTGATGCGCCAGCGGGTGAAGTCCGCCGCCGCGGCGCATGCGGGCGCTGCCGGCGCGGCGGCGGGGACCGCGGCGCCAGCGGTGTGACGGGCGAGCTCGGCGAGCAGCGCTTCGCCGGCGGCCTCTACCTCTGCGGCGGGCGGCCGCGCGGCCGTCGCCGGCGCGATCAGCGCACCGATGTGATCGCCGCAGCGCAGGAGCAGCGCGCTCAGCGCGGCGTCCAGCGCAAGCTCGCCGCTGCGCAGGCGATCGAGCAGCGTCTCGACCTGGTGCGTGAAGGCGACGATGCCGTCGAAGCCGAACAGGCCCGCCGAGCCCTTGATGGTGTGCGCGGCGCGGAACACCGCGTCGAGCAGCTCGCGATTGTTGCAGTCGTGCTCGAGCGCGAGCAGCGACTGCTCCATCTGCTCGAGCAGCTCGCGGCTCTCGGCGACGAAGGTCTGCAGCGCCGGATTCAGATCCATGTGCTTCCCTCCGGGATCAGGCCGTCGCGGGCGGCAGCGGCAGCCGCGCGTCGAGGGCGAAGAGGGCGAAGACCTCGCGCACGCAGTCGCTCGCGGCGACGACGCGCAGCGGACGTCCCAGCGCCTCGCATTCGCGAGCGAGGGCCAGGACCTGCTGGACACCGGCGCTGTCGAAGTCGGTGACCGCGCCGAGATCGAGCGCGATCGGCCGCGCTTCGCTCAGCGCGGTGAGCAGCCGCGGCTGCACGCCGGCGGCGGCGTAGATCGTCAGATCGCCGTCGAGCTTCACGACGCTCGCCGCCTGCTTGCGGCCGCGCGCGCCGCGGCTCACGGCAGCACCAGCTTGGCGACGGCTGCGAGCATCTGCTCGGGCTTGAAGGGTTTCACCACCCAGGCCTTGGCGCCCGCGGCCTGGCCTTCCTGCTTCTTCGCTTCCTGGCTCTCGGTGGTGAGCATGATGATCGGCGTGAACTTGTGCATCGGCAGTCGTTTCACCTCCTTCACGAAGGTGATGCCGTCCATCACCGGCATGTTCACGTCGCTGATGATCAGATTGATCTTGCGACCGTTCAGCTTGCCGAGTGCGTCCTGGCCGTCGCAGGCCTCGATGACGTCGTAGCCGCCGCCCTTGAGCGCGATCGACACGACCTGGCGCAGCGACGCGGAGTCGTCGACCACGAGAATAGTCTTCGCCATGCTGGACCTCAGAAGAAGGTGATGTCGGAACCCGCGGCCGCCCCGCGGGCGGGCGCACGTTCCTCGTGCATCGTGTAGGAGCGTTCGAGACAGGCCCGCAGCCGCGCGACGTCGGCCGCCGCGAAGTCCGGCTGCGCGAGCCGGCCGCGCAGTTCGGCGAGGTTGTCGCCGACGTGCGTCAGGAGCTGGTCCACGCGGTCCTGGAACTGGAGCTGCTCGAGGGCGGCGGCGACCGCGAGCTTGATGCCTTCGCTCTCCGTGCGCAGCACCACGGAGGAGGCGTTGAGCCCGTCCATCGCGAGCTTGAAATCCGCGATCACGCTGGCGATCTGTGCCTCGCAGCCGCAGCGCGCCTGCGCGTCGCGCTCGGCGGCCAGCTCGACCATCGCGGACGATTCCTTGATGCCGCGATTGATGTAGTCGATCTTCTGGCTGATGTTCTTGCCGATTTCGCCGGAACGCGTGGACAGCGTGCGCACCTCGTCGGCGACGACGGCGAAGCCGCGGCCCGCGTCGCCCGCGCGCGCCGCCTCGATCGCGGCGTTCAGCGCGAGCAGGTTGGTCTGATCCGCGATGCTCGCGACGTCGGCCGCCATCTGCTGCAGCTCGGCGGTGAACTGCACGAGGCGCTGGCTCTCGGCGAGCATGCGGTCTTTGTCGTTGAGCGTGGTGGTCAGGATGTCGCCGACGGTGGCGAGGCGGCGCTCGCTCGCCTGCACGATCTGGCGCAGACCCTCCTCGCCGCTGCCGGCGCCCAGGCCGGATGCGCGGTAGGACGCGGCGATCGCTTCGTCCAGCCGCTCCACGATGCCGGCGAAGTCGCGCGTCAGCCCCACCACGGCGCGTTCCATCTGCGCGCGCGCGGTCGCCAGATGCTCGTGCCACACGGGCAGCACGCCTTCTTCCAGTGCGAGCAGCATCGCTCGATGCGTCTCGCGCGCGGCGTCCAGGGCTTGCCGCCGCGTGTCCTCGGCGGCGGCCAGGCCGGCCTCGCAGCAGCGCGCATGCAGTCGCGCCGCGCGCCGGTCGAGCACGAGGCCCAGCGCGAGGCAGACGAGGCCGGCGAGTAGGCCGGTCGGCGCCGGCGCGAGCCAGGCGAGCAGGGCGGCGGCAGCCGCGCCCGAGCCGCTAAGGCCCCAGGCGAATACGGGCGGATGCGTGGTCATGGTCTCCGTCATCGTGTAGGCGGCCCACCGATCCCGAATTGGCATCGATTGAGCGTGTGCAGCGGTTGTATCGACGTCGGCCTGAACGACTTAAGCGATTTTCGGCGTGATTTTTAGGCGATTGATCGAGATCAATTGGGCCTCGTCGGGGAATTTCCCCTGGCTCAACCACTTACATCCGATGTCGGATAAATTCACATACGAAGGGCGCGGAATTGGCGCCGCGGCGCGGGCCTCAGGGCGAGGGCGAAGACGGGCTCGGAAGGCGATAGTCGAGGTCGATCGGGGGCGGCGGCGGGGCCGGCGCGGCCAGCGCCGCATCGTCGAGCGCGGGCTCCGCGGCCGCGTCGTCCGGCAGCAGCAGGGGCGGCAAGGGCTCGGCGCGCAGCGTCGCATCGCGCGCCGCGGGCGTCTCCACGGCCGGCGCGCCGAGCGCGGTGGAAAGGAGTAGGACCAGAAGCGGCACACGATGAGGCATGGGCTTGCTCGCGCGGTTCAGATCTGCGCCGCGCGCGGGCGCGTGCGGTAGGCGGTGATGCGGGTGTTCAGGCCGAGGCGGGCGGCGCTGCACAGGCGCGCGGCCGGATCCGCATCGCGCCGATCGGCGCGCGTCGCGGCGGCGTTCATCCTCGGGCCTCGAGCAGCCGCTCGAGATCGCCATCGTCGGCGCCCAGTGCCGGCACCCGCGTGTCGACGTCGAGCACGCGCCCATCGAGGCGTATCGGACAGCCGACCGTGTGGGTCGCATGGCCGCCGGGCAGCCGCTGCGTGCGCACGAGCCCGAGATGCACGGCCTGGGGATCGGCGAGCGCTTCGCCGTAGCCGTTGATCGGCGCGCAGGGCACGCCGGCGGCGGCAAAGGCGGTGAGCCAGTGCGCGAGCGGATGCGCCGCGAAATGCGGATCGAGCGCGGCCTTCAGCGCCTGTTGATGGCGCGCACGCTCGCTCGACGAGGTGAAGCGGGTGTCCTCGAGCAGCGTCTCGGCGCCGACCGTCGCGCACACCGCCTGCCACAGCTCGTCGTTGCCGGCCGCGATCGCGAACCAGCCGTCGGCCGCGCGATACGCCTGGCAGGGCGCATGGCGCGGATGCGCCGAGCCGAGCTTGCGCGGATTTTGGCCCGTGCCGAAGTACTCGCTGGTCTGCAGCGCCGAGATCGCGAGCGTCGCGCCGAACATCGGCACGTCGATGTGGCCGCCGGGGCCGCCGGCGGCCACGCGGTTCAACAGGGCCGCGATCGAATACGCCGCATAGAGACCGGCGGCGAAGTCGCCGATCGGCACCCCGGCCTTGACGGGCTCGCCGTCGGGCTCGCCCGTCACGCTCATCACGCCGGCCGCGGCCTGGATCGTCAGATCGAAGCCGCCTTCGCCGCCGCGCGGTCCGTCCTGGCCGTAAGCCGAGATCGAGCAGTAGACGAGCTGTGGGCGGCGCGAGGCGAACCAGTCCCAGCCCAGGCCCAGCCGCTGCAGCGCGCCGGGCCGCTCGTTCTCGACGAGCACGTCCGCGCCGAGCACCAGCGTGCGGGCGCGCTCGAGATCGAGTGCGTCTTCGAGGTCCAGCACTACCGAACGCTTGCCGCGGTTGACGCTCGCAAAATTCTCGCTGCACCCGCCGTTGACGGGGGGCGACCGGCGCATCGAATCGCCTTCGGGCGGCTCGATCTTGATGATCTCGGCCCCGTAGTCCGCGAGCAGCATGCAGCAGTAGGGGCCGGCGGCGAGCTGGCAGAACTCGATGACGCGGACACCGGCAAACGGAAGAGACGGGCGGCTCATCGCGGTACTTTAATGAGTTCGCCGCAGGCGACCAAGCGGCGAGCGCCGGGCCCCGCGTTCAAGTCGACCCGCTGGTGGCCGCTGTAGCAGTGTCCTCATTGCGCACGACGACGGTTCGCCGGCCATGCAACACCTGCTGGAAATCCAGGACTTTCTGGTGTTCGCCGCCGCCAGCGTGCTGAGCTTCGCGCTGCTGCACGGATGGCTGCGACGCAAGGCCGTCGGCGCGCACCGCGGGATACCGCCGCTGGTGTGGGCGCTGGTGCTCGCGATCCTCGCGGCCGGCGGCTACTTCGCCGACCGCTTCGGCCACGATGCGCGCGACAAGCTCGAGCGCACGGTCGTCGGCTATGCGCCGACCTATGCGCTGGAAATGGCGCGTCTCGGTCACGCCGCGATCACCCTGCAGACCGCGCCGGACGACGCCCGCTATCTCGCGCTCATCGCCGCCCAGCGCCGCTGGTTGGCCGTGAATCCGGCGGTGGCGGACATCTATACGATGCGCCGCGACGCCGACCGCACGCTGCGGCTGATCGTCGATTCCGAGACCGACTACGATGGCAACGGCCGCTACGAAGGCGAGCGCGAAAGCCGGACGGACATCGGCGAGGTCCTGGACGACGACTCCGCGACGCTGGACGCCGCGTTCGCGGGCAGCGGCGGTTTCGACGCCGAGATCCTCACCGATCGCTGGGGCACCTGGGTCAGCGCCGACTGGCCGATCTTCGATGCCGACGGGCGCGTCGAAGCCGTGCTCGGCGTCGACTACGATGCCGGCGAGTGGCTGCACGAAATCCGCGTCGCGCGCTGGGGCGCGCTGGCCTCGACCGCCGTGATGATCGTCCTGCTGTTCGGTGCGACGCTGATCTACACGCGACGCGGCATCGAGCTCGACATCCGCCAGCGTCACGCGGAGGCGCTGGCGGCCGCGCGCGACGCCGCCGAGAGCGCGAGCGCGCTGAAGAGCCAGTTCCTCGCGCGCATGAGCCACGAGATCCGCACGCCGATCAACGGCGTGATGGGCGTCACCGAGTTGCTGCTGCAGACCGCGCTCGACACCAAGCAGCGGCATTTCGGCGAGCTGATCTACCGCTCGGCGACGACGCTGCTCGAGGTCATCAACGACATCCTCGACTACTCGAAGATCGAAGCCGGCAAGCTCGCGCTGGAGCAGATCGAATTCACGCCGCGCGAGATCTTCGAGGACGTCGCCGAGCTGCTCGCGGCCCGCGCGCAGGGCAAGGGGCTGGATCTCAATCTCGATCTGCCCGTCGACGACGGCAGCGTGCTGCGCGGCGATCCGGCGCGCCTGCGCCAGATCGTGACCAATTTCGTCGGCAATGCGATCAAGTTCACCGGCGAGGGCGAAGTCACCCTCGTCGGCCGCTGGCTGCAGGCGGACGGCGTCCATCGCCTGCACTGCGAGGTGCGCGATACGGGGCCGGGCATCGATCCCGCGATGCGCGAAACCCTGTTCGAGCCCTTCGTGCAGGCCGACAGCTCGACCACGCGGCGCTTCGGCGGCACGGGCCTAGGGCTCGCGATCTGCAGGCGGCTGGTCGATGCGATGGGCGGCGAGATCGGCTGCAGCGCCCGCAGCGGCGGCGGCAGCGTGTTCTGGTTCGAGGTGCCGCTCGCGCGCATGCAGCGCCGCGCGGACCCCATGCAGTCCGCGCCCGCCCACGGCGGCGGCCTGCGCGGCGTGAAGGTGCTGATCGTCGACGACAACGCGACCAATCGCGAGATCCTCCAGCACGTCATCGACGCCTGGGGCATGCGCCATGCGACGGTCGCGCACGGCCGCCAGGCGCTCGCGATGCTGCAGGCCGCGGTGCTCGCTCAAGAGCCCTTCGATCTCGCGATCCTCGATCTCGACATGCCGGCGATGGACGGGCTCGAGCTCGCGCGCCGGATCAAGGCCGAGCCCGCGATCGCCGCGACCCGCCTGCTGATGCTCAGCTCGGTCTGTCATCTCGCCAACGAAGCGGTGTGGCGCGCCGCCGGCATCGAGCACTATCTGACCAAACCGGCGCGCCAGCACCAGCTCTTCCTCGCGATCACCGACATGCTCGGGATCGGGGCGCGCGAGCTGGCGGCGCCGCCCGCGCCGGACGGGCCCGCACCCGCCGTGCACCGGCGCTTCGCGGGGCAGGTGCTGCTCGCCGAAGACAACGCCGTCAACCAGATCGTCGCGCAGAACGCGCTGGAGACGCTGGGGCTCGAAGTCGTCACCGTCGGCAACGGCCGCCAGGCCGTCGATGCGGTGTTCGCCGAGGGCGCGCGCTTCGCGGCGGTGCTGATGGACTGCGAAATGCCCGAGCTCGACGGCCGCGCGGCGACCGAGGAGATCCGCGCCCTCGAAGGCGCGCTGCATCGCCCGCGCCTGCCGATCATCGCGCTGACGGCGCACGCGATGGAAACGGATCGCAAGCTGTGCCTGGCCGCGGGCATGGACGACTATCTCAGCAAGCCCTTCACCGGCGCGCAGCTCGGCGCCACGCTCGCGCGCTGGATCGCGCCGCGGGCCGCCGAGATCACCGCCGCCGACGCGCCCCCGCCCCCGGTTGATTTCGTCCCCGCCTGAGCGCGGCGCTGCCTCCGTTTGCCTACGATCCCTTCGGGACGGCCTCGAGGCTCTCGTAGCCCGGAAGGAGCGCCGCGCAGCAGCGCGGAATCCGGGAGGCGGCAGCCAGAGCATTTTCGAACGCCGCCGCTGGCAGAGCTGCCGCGGCGGAGTCACCGAGCCGAGCGGTGCGCCGAGGATCCCGGGTTCCGCTACGCTGCACCCGGGCTACGGAAAGACGGAGAGGCTTACGCTGGCGCGTGGATGCTCGCCGCGCTGTTCGGTCCGCGTGCGGAGGCCCCACGGCGTAATCGCCTGGATCGGCGTCGCTCCGGCGCCTTAGAATCGTCGCATGCATCCAGCCAGCGGAGGCGACATGGCTCTCACCATCAAGAAGGGCATCAAGGCGATGGTCGCCGAAGCGAATGCCGAAATCGAAACCCTGAGCGCCGACGAGGCGCGCAAGCTGCACGGACAAGCCGGCGTGACGTTCATCGATCTACGCGACCCGCGTGAGCTGTGGCGCGACGGCGGCGTGCCGGGCGCGATCAACGTGACGCGCGGCATGCTCGAGTTCTGGATCGATCCGGAAAGCCCCTACTTCAAGGAGTTCTTCGCTTCCGGCAACAAGTTCGTGTTCTTCTGCGCCGGCGGCATGCGCTCCGCGCTCGCGGCCAAGACCGCGCAGGACATGGGACTCACGCCCGTCGCGCACATCGAAGGTGGCTTCGGCGCCTGGAAGAAGGCCGGCGCGCCGGTCGAGGCGGTCGAGCCGAAGCACTAGCGCCGCAAGTAGGTTGGGCTGACGCAGGAAGCCCAACGATCATGACGGCCGCGTCACCGGCGATCATGAAAAAGGTGTGATGAGCCCTCCCGGATTCCGCGCCGCTGCACGGCGCTCCTTCCGGGCTACAAGAGGACGATCTTCGTAGCCCGGGTGGAGCGCGCAGCGCGTAACCCGGGATCAGCGCCCGCCGTCCTCTCATGCATGCGAGTAGGCGCAGTGCGCGCCGCGTAGAGCCGAAGACCTTTGCGTATCGGGCATGCCCGATCCCGGGTTCCGCTACGCTGCACCCGGGCTACGAAAACGGGGCGCTTTCTTTCACGGCAACCTACGCCGATCCCGTCAGCGCGGCGGGATCGAAGCCTGCGGCGAGGACGACTGCGCAGCCGTCGGTGAGCTCGTCGATGCGCAAGGCCTTCAAGGGCGCGTAGGCGGGATCCGCATAGAAGTCGCGCGCGGTTTGCAGGCTCGGGAAGCGGATGACCACGGTCCAGTTCGCGAGCCATTCGCCTTCCTTGCATTCCGCCGCCGGCGTGGCCACGAGCACTTCGCCGCCGGCCTGCGCGATCATCGGGATCACGTGTCGCGCATAGCGGGCGAGGTAATCGGCGTAATCCTTGACGCGGATCTGGGCGATCAGATAGCCCGGCGTCTGCGAGGTCTGGGGCATGCGGCTCTCCTGTCGATGGCCTCGGCGATGTGATCAGGACTTCAGCTTCCGGAGAGATCCTGTCCGAAATCCCGGATGTCGAGCAGGGTCGCGCTGACGCACCCGGCCTTCAGCGTCGTGTCGTCGGTGTCCGCGGCGGGATCGATGTTCGCGCTCGTCAGCCCGAAGCGGAACTGATCGCCCTTGCGCTGGAAGACGCTGCCGTAGGTCGTGAAGCCGAGCCGCGTGCGGCGGATCTCGGGCGCGGGCGTGAGCTGCGCCGGGAAGTTCACGTTCCAGGTCGTCGGTTCCCCGAAGTGGCCGGCGACGAACGTCGCCCACACGCGCGGCACCAGCGCGTCGATCGACTGCGTCAGCGCGGCGGCGATGGCCGGCTGGAACGCGCGGTTCTCGTCCCAGTACGCGAAGTCCTCGCGGCTCAGCTCCTGCGACAGCGCGAGCGCGGGCAGGCCCGCGATATTGGCTTCGAGGCAGGCGCCGACGGTGCCCGATGCATAGACGAAACCGAGCCCGACGTTCTTGCCGATGTTGATGCCGGACACGACGATGTCCGGGGGCGCGTCGAGGAGCTGATACAGCGCGAGATTCACGCAGTCGGCCGGCGTGCCCGTCACCGACCACGCCGGTGCGTCGTGGATGACGATGCGCTCCGCGTAGACCGGGCCGTAGCGCGTCATCGACTTGCCCTTCCAGCTTTGTTCCGTCGCCGGCACCGCGATCGCGAGATCCCCGAGGCGGCGCAGCGCGTCGATCGCGCAGTGGAACAGCGGCGAGTCGTGGCTGTCGTCGTTGGTGAGCAGGACGCGGGGACGGGCAGCGGGCATGGGCGGGATTCCGGATGCGAGGGTCGCAGTCTCACCGGGCCCGAGCGCGCGCGCAAGACGCCCCGTCAGGCGGCGGCGGATTCAGCCGCCGGCGCTTTGTGGCGCTCGAGCGCGTCTCGTTATACTCGAAGGCCGATTCCGAGGAAGCCACGCCATGACCGATGCGACTGCCTACATGCCCCCGAAAATCTGGACCTGGAACACCGAATCCGGCGGGCAATTCGCCAAGATCAACCGGCCCGTCGCCGGCGCCACGCACGAGCAGGCGCTGCCGGTCGGCAAGCATCCGCTGCAGCTCTATTCGATGGCCACGCCGAACGGCGTGAAAGTGACGATTCTGCTCGAGGAGCTGCTCGCGCTGGGCAAGACCGGTGCCGAGTACGACGCGTGGTACATCGATATCCTCAAGGGCGATCAGTTCGGCAGCGGCTTCGTCGAGGTCAATCCGAACTCGAAGATCCCGGCGCTGCTCGATCGCAGCGCGACGCCGCCGGTGCGTGTGTTCGAATCGGCCTCGATCCTGATCTACCTCGCCGAGAAGTTCTCGGCCTTCCTGCCGAGCACCCAGCCCGCGCGCGCGGAATGCCTGTCCTGGCTGTTCTGGCAGATGGGCAGCGCGCCCTATCTGGGCGGCGGCTTCGGCCATTTCTACGCCTACGCGCCGGTCAAGATCGAATACGGCATCAACCGCTTCGCGATGGAGGCAAAGCGCCAGCTCGACGTGCTCGATCGCAATCTCGCGCATCGGCGCTACGTCGCCGGCGACGAATACACGCTCGCCGACATCGCGATTTTCCCGTGGTACGGCATGCTCGTGATCGGCGATCTGTACAACGCCCAGGAATTCCTCGACGTCGCCTCCTACCGCCACGTCGCGCGCTGGGCGCAGGAGATCGACGCGCGGCCCGCCGTGCAGCGCGGCCGGCGCGTCAACAAGACCTGGGGACCGGAAGAGCAGCAGCTCCGCGAGCGCCACGACGCGGGGGATTTCGCGGCCAAGCCGGCTTGAAGCACGCGCGCCTCTTCGTAGCCCGGAAGCGCAGCGAATCCGGGCTCCGTGCCCTCTGAAAAGCCGAATAATCTAGCCACGGAGAACACAGAGAAGAAGGGATTGATTGGAAATATCGGCGACGCAGAAGCCCAATCGGCGTTTACGTGGAAGCCCAACTCGGGCGTTCGACGAGGCTCGTACTCGAAGGTCGACGCGCGGCGGCGGCTGGCAATGCGCTTCGTAACCCGGGATCGGCGTATGAGCTCGCTGAAGATCCCGGGTTCCGCTCCGCTGCACCCGGGCTACGAGCGCATGGGAGCGCGATTCACCAGGGCTCGTTGCGGGAGCGTAAATCGAGCTCGAAGGTCCACGCCCGCGGCGGCTGGCGGTGCAGATACCAATAGGCGTCGGCGATGGCGTCGCGATCGAGCAGGCGCTCGCCCGCTTCGCGCGCGTAGTCGGGCAAGCGTGTACGCAGCATGTCGCCGTCGATGCCGCCGTCGACGACGACGTGGGCGACGTGCAGGCCCGCGGGGCCGCATTCCCTCGCGAGCGCCTGGGCGAGGTTGCGCAGCGCGCCCTTCGAGGACGCAAACGCGCCGAAGCCCGCCTTGCCGCGCAGCGACGCGCTCGCACCGGTGAAGATCAGCGTGCCGCCGGCCGGCAGCATGCGCCGCGCCGCTTCGCGGCCGGCGAGGAAACCGCCGTAGCAGCCGATGCGCCACGCCGCTTCGAAGAAGCGCGCCTCCATGTCCGCAATCTTCCCGGTCGCCATGTTACCGGCATTGAAGACGGTGAGCTGCAGTGCGCCCGGGCCGGCGCAGGCCGCGTCGAAGGCGGCGCTCACGCTCGCCTCGTCCGTCGCGTCGGTGGCGACCGCGCTGGCGCGGCCGCCGTCCGCCGCGATCGCCGCCACGACCTCGTCGAGTCGATTTCGCGTGCGGCCGGCGACGAACACGTGCAGGCCTTCGCGCGCCATACGGCGCGCGATGCTCGCGCCGAGACCCTCGAGCGCGCCGACGCCGATGACGAGCGCCTTGTGCGGATCAGCAGTCATGCGATTTCCTCCGGCTCGGTGCGGCAGAGCCTAGCGCGATCTTCGCAGAGAAGCTTGCGTCTCGGCATGCCGGCCAAGCCCCCGATCCTCATCCGCCCGCCTGCCTCGGCCCGCGTTCGCCTCACCACAGCCCCCACTTCTGCACCTCGGCGCGACCGACCACCATGTGATGGACCTCGTCGGGGCCGTCGGCGAAGCGCAGATGGCGCACGTCGGTGTAGAGCTCGGCGAGCGGCGTCCACTGCGAGATGCCGGCCGCGCCGTGGATCTGGATCGCGGCGTCGATGATCGCGCAGACCTTTTCCGGCACCATCGCCTTCACCGCGCTGATGTAGATGCGCGCCTCCTTGTTGCCGAGCACGTCCATCGCCTTCGCGGCCTGCAGCACCGCGAGCCGCATCGCATTGATCTCGATCCGCGCGCGCGACACGAGCTCCAGGTTCTTGCCGAGCTTGATCAGCGGCCTGCCGAAGGCGACGCGCGTCGCGCCGCGCTTGACCATCAGCTCCAGCGCGAGCTCGGCCTTGCCGATCGAGCGCATGCAGTGATGGATGCGGCCCGGGCCCAGTCGCAACTGCGAGATCTCGAAGCCGCGGCCCTCGCCGAGCAGGATGTTGTCCTTTGGCACGCGCACGTCCTTGAAGCGCAGGTGCATGTGGCCTAGCGGCGCGTGGTCGTGGCCGAAGACCTGCATCGCGCCGAGGATCTCGACGCCCGGCGTGTCCATCGGCACGAGGATCTGCGACTGCTGCCGGCTGGGCGGCGCATCGGGATTCGTCTTGACCATCACGATCATGATTTTGCAGCGCGGGTCACCGGCGCCGGAGATGTAGAACTTCTCGCCGTTGATGACCCATTCCTCGCCGTCGAGCACCGCGCGCGTGCTGATATTCTTCGCATCCGACGAGGGCAGGCCCGGTTCGGTCATCACGTAGGCCGATCGGATCTCGCCGTTCAGCAGCGGCTTCAGCCAGCGTTCCTTCTGCGCCGGCGTGCCGACGCGCTCGAGCACTTCCATGTTGCCGGTGTCCGGCGCGCTGCAGTTCAGCGTCTCGGAGGCGAGCGGATACTTGCCGAGCTCGGCCGCGATGTACGCGTAATCGAGATTCGACAGGCCCTCGCCGGTCTCCGCGTTCGGCAGAAAGAAGTTCCACAGGCCCGCGGCCTTTGCCTTCGTCTTCGCGCCGTCCAGCAGTTCGAGCTGGCGCGGATGCCAGGACCAGCGATCGGTCTTCTCGGCGTCGAGCCGGAAGAACTCCTCGAGGATCGGCTCGACGTTGTCGCGAACGTGGATCTTGACCGCATCGAGCAGCGGTTTGGCCTGCTCCGACATCGCGAGATTGAAGAGATCGGCGTTCTGATCGTGCATGCGGCAACTCCTGTCGTTTGCCGGCGATGATGACACGCAGGCGCGAGCGCGGCGAGACGTCGGCAAGCGCGTAGCCCGGGTGCAGCGTAGCGGAACCCGGGATCGGGGTGCGCCGGATACGCAAAGGCTTTCGGCCATGCTCGGCGCGTACCGCGCGGGGTCTTCTCGAATGCAGGAGAGGACGGCGGGCGCCGATCCCGGGTTACGCGCTGCGCGCTCCACCCGGGCTACGAATCGCGGAAGAGATCGCAGGTTCGGGGCACTAGCCGCGCGCGCCCAGCTTCTCGCCGAGGAATTCGCCGATCGCCGCCAGCACCTCGCTCGCGCGCGGGATCGCGCCGGACATCCAGAACGCGCCGTGGATCAAGCCCGGCAGCGGCACGTGACGCAGCTCGTTGCCGGCCTTGCGCAGGGCCTCGCCGTACTCGATCGCCTCATCGCGCGCGGGATCGTATTCGGCCGTCAGGATCAGCGCCGGCGGCAGGCCCGAGAGATCCTTCGCATTGAGCGGCGAGGCGAGCGGGTGCTCGATGTCGGCGGGCGCGGCGAGGTAGT
Source organism: Gammaproteobacteria bacterium (assembly GCA_035325705.1). Lineage (GTDB taxonomy): Bacteria > Pseudomonadota > Gammaproteobacteria. Next base: position 17,713 of record DAOKZI010000009.1, on the reverse strand, counting down.
GATCCCAGAACCAGTCGACGGCCGCGCGCGTGATCAGATAGCCGTCGGCATAGTCGCGCTTCGAGGCGCCTTTGCTGCGGCGATCGACGACGGGATAGATCAGCACCTGCGCGGCGAGCGGAATGTCGGCGTCGCGCGCGCGGATTGCCGTCACGGCCATCAGCTGGCCGCCCGCGCTGTCGCCGACCAGCGCGATCCGGCGCGGATCGACGCCGAGTCGTGCGGCATTCGCGAGCAGCCACCTCAGCGCGGCAAGGACGTCGTCCGGCTGCGCCGGGAAATGCGCTTCGGGCGCAAGCCGGTAGGAGGTCGCGACGACCACGGCGCCGGTCTCGTTCGCGAGCGCACGGGCGGGCTCGTCGCAGACCGCGAGATTGCCGCCGATCCAGCCGCCGCCGTGCGTATAGAGGATCGCCGCGCCGTTCGCGCGCTCGGGCGTGTAGACGCGCAGCGGCACGCCGGCCAGCGCGAGCTCCTCGACCGCCGCGACGGGCTCGGGCGGGTTCTGCAGGCTCGGGAAGGTGTCGATCAGCGCTCGCGCGTCCGCGATGCTCATCTGCTCGAAGGATTTCACGCCCTGCTTGGCGAGCGCGCTGAGGATGAACTGGACGGTCGGATCGAGGGGCATGAGGCACTCCACGCGGCGATGAGGCAGGACGTCGACGGGATTACAGCACATCGTCGCCGTCGCGCCATCGGGCAGCCGGGGGAAGCCGTCGCGCGCCGACCGCGAGAGCCCGCATTCGGCGGCTACCTGATGCGGCGCACATCCGGCATCATGATGCGCACGGCGCATTGCGGAGGCGTTCCATGGCAGCATCGAATCCGGTTCGGGAACAGACGACGTCCTGCGACGTCGTCGTCGTCGGCGCAGGCTTCGCCGGGCTCTACCAGGTCCATCGCCTGCGCCAGGCGGGCTATCGCGTACGGGCCTTCGAGAAGGGCAGCGACGTCGGCGGCACCTGGTACTGGAACCGCTACCCCGGCGCGCGCTGCGACATCGAAAGCCTCGTCTACTCGTATTCCTTCGATCCCGATCTGCAGCGCGAATGGGTGTGGCCGCAGCGCTACGCCGAGCAGCCGGACATCCTGCGCTATCTCCAGCACGTCGCCGAGCGCTTCGATCTGCGGCGGCATTTCCAGTTCGACACCCGGGTCGACGCCGCGCACTACGACGAAGTCGCGAAGCGCTGGCGCGTGCGCACCTCGCGCGGTGAAGAGATTTCGACGCAGTTCCTCGTGATGGCGACGGGCTGCCTGTCGACGCCGCTGACGCCGAAGTTCGCCGGGCTCGACGGTTTCCGCGGCGCGCGTTACCAGACCAGCCTGTGGCCGCAGGAAGGCGTCGATTTCAGCGGCCGGCGCGTCGGCATCATCGGCACCGGCTCGAGCTCGATCCAGTCGACGCCGCTCATCGCGCAGCAGGCCGCGCAGCTGTACGTGTTCCAACGCACGCCGCAGTTCGCGATCCCGGCCTGGAACCGCGCGCTCTCGGACGAGGAGATGCGCCACGCGCAGGAGACCTACGCGGAGATCCGCCGCCTCGTGCGCCAGTCCGAAGTCGGCATCGCCTACGAAGGCCCGGAGCATGGTGCGAAGGAGGCGAGCGCCGAGTCGCTGCAGAAGCAGCTCGAGTTCGCCTGGGCGCGCGGCGGCTACCTGATGCTCGCGGCCTATCCCGATCTGCTCACCGATCTCGAGTCGAACCGCCTCGTCAGCGAGTGGGTGAAGGAGAAGATCCGCTCGCGCATCAAGGACCCGCAAGTCGCGCGCAAGCTGATGCCGCAGTATCCGATGGGCGCGAAGCGCCTGTGCGTCGATACCGATTACTTCGAGACCTTCAACCGCGACAACGTCACGCTCGTCGATCTGCGCGAATCCGGCATCGAGCGTTTCACCGAGCGCGGCATCCGGCTCGAGAACGGCACCGAGATTGCGCTGGACGCGGTGGTGTTCGCGACCGGCTTCGACGCGATGACGGGCGCGCTGCTCGCGGTCGACATCCGCGGTCGCGGCGGACTCACGCTGCGGGAGAAGTGGAAGAACGGCACGAAGAACTACCTCGGCGTCACCGTGGCGGGCTTTCCGAACCTGTTCATGATCACGGGGCCCGGCAGTCCCTCGGTGCTCTACAACATGGTCGCGAGCATCGAGCAGAACGTCGACTTCGCCTTCGAGGCGATCGAGCACCTGCGCCGCGCCGGGCTCGCGAGCATCGAGGCCAGGCCGCGCGAGGAGCAGGCATGGACCAAGTACGTCGACTGGGTCGCGCAGCAGACGATCTACACCAAGGTGAAATCCTGGTACACGGGCGAGAACGTCGACGGCAAGCCGGCGGGCTTCATGCCCTACGCCGGCGGCGGCCTCACCTATTTCGAGTTCGTGCGCCAGGCGGTCGACAGCGGCTATCGAGGGTTCGCGCTGGCCGCGTGACGAAGCCTTCGCATATCCGAGACGCACCCGAAGAGGCGACACGCGCATGAAGATCTCGAGCAATTTCGCGCTGGCGCGGCCGCGCGACGAAGTGTGGGCGATGTTCCAGGACGTCCCGCGCGTCGCGACCTGCATCCCCGGCACGCAGATCACGGCCGCGCACGGCGACAACAAGTTCAGTGGACGCGTCGAGGTCAAGCTCGGGCCGATCGCGACCGCCTTCGAGGGTGATGCCGAGCACACGCCCGAGCCCGCGCAGTTCACGGGCATGATCGCCGGCAGCGGCCGCGATCGCGGCGCGGGCAGCCGCGCGAAATTCACCACCGTCTATCGGCTCACCGAGGGGCCGTCCGGCACCGAGGTCGCGGTCGAGTCGGACGTGACGCTCGCCGGCGCCGTCGCCCAGTTCGGGCGCACGGGCCTGATGCAGGAAGTCACGAATCGCATGCTGCAGCAGTTCGCGGCGAATCTCGAAGCCCGGATGATCGCCGAAGTGAACAGCGACGCCGAGCACGCACCGGCCGCCTCCGCGGCCGCGGCGCCCGCGAGCAGCATGAATCTCGGCGCGCTGCTGTGGAGCAGCCTGCTCGGCCGGCTCCGTGCACTGCTCGGTCGGGTGCGGGCGCGCGCGCATGGGCGCCGTGCCGAAGACGAACACCGCGCGCATTGACGCCGCGGGCAACGAGGAACAGTCGATGGCCTTCATCGGAAAAAATGTCCCGGCCCAGAACAGCCCCGCGCTGGTCGCCGGCGCGGGGCTCTACACGGGCGACGTCAAGCTGGATCGCATGAGCTACGCGCACGTCGTGCGCAGCCCCTACGCCGCCGCGCACATCAGGGCGATAGACGCGACCGCGGCGCTCGCGGTGCCCGGCGTCATCGCCGTCGTCACGGGCGAGGATCTGCGGGCGAAAGGCTATGCGATGCCGGTCGAGGGTTTCGGCGAAGGCGTGAGGCCCAAGCCTTTCGATCTCTATCCGCTGGCCGTCGACCGCGTGCGCTATGCGGGCGAAGGGGTCGCGGCCGTCGTCGCCGAAGATCCCTATACCGCGAAACAGGCCTCGCTGCTCGTCGACGTCGATTACGAGGAGTCCGATCCCGTCGTCGACGCCGAGCGCGGCCTCGAGCCCGGTTCGCCGCTGGTCGAGCCGAGCTGGGGTAGCAACGTGCTGTTCGAAGCGCGGATGAGCAGCGGCGACGCGACGCGAATCATCGCGGCCGCGGCGCATACCGTCGGCGGCGAGCTCCATCATCACCGCTACACGGGTGCGGCGATGGAGCCGCGGGCCTATGTCGCCGATTACGATCCCTATCGCCGGACGCTGTCGTTCTGGGCCTCGACGCAGTGCCCGCACCCGATGCGCACGCTGCTCGGCCAGACCCTGCACCTGCCGGAGAACGACATCCGCGTGATCCAGCCGAACGTCGGCGGCGCGTTCGGGCTCAAGATCCCCTACTTCCAGGAGGAAGCGCTGATCGCGGCGCTGTCGCTGGCGTGCGGCCGGCCGGTGCGCTGGATCGCGGAACGCCGCGAAGATCTGCTCACCGGCGGCCACGCGCGCGAAGGCCATTTCCGCTGGCAGGCCGCCTTCGAGCCGGACGGTCGCGTGACGGCGCTGAAAGTGCGCTACGTCGCCGACGTCGGCGCGCCCAGCGCGCTCGCCGGCTGGGGTCAGTCCTATGTGACGGGTTTCGCGCTGCCGACCTGCTACAAGATCCGCGACACCGACGTCGAAGTGATCGCGGTCACCACCCACAAATGCGCGTGGAATGCGTATCGCGGCTTCGGCAAGGAATCCGCGTCCTGGCTGATGGATCGCGTGATGGACGCGGTGGCGCGCGAGACCGGGCTCGACAGCGCGACGGTGCGCTTGCGCAACTTCATCCAGCCCGAGGAGTTTCCGTATCCGCAGAACGGCGGCGCGATCATCGACAGCGGCAACTATCCGCAGGCGCTGAAGCGCGTGCTGGAGATGATCGACTACGCGAACTTTCCGAAGATCAAGGCCGAGGCGCGCGCGCAGGGACGCTACATCGGCCTGGGGCTCGGCCAGGAGCTGACGCCCGAAGGCTGCAGCATCGCCGGCACCGCGCGCTTCAACGGCTGGGACGGCGCGACGGTGCGCATCGGCCCCAGCGGGGAAGTGACGGTGCTGACGGGCGTGACCTCGCCCGGCACCGGCAACGAGACCGCGCTCGCGCAGATTGCGGCCGATCGTCTCGGCATCGATCTCGCGCAGGTCAAGGTCATCCAGGGCGATACCTCGATCTGCCCTTACGGCCTCGGCAACTTCAGCTCGCGCGGCGTGATCATCGGCGGCGCGGCCGTGCACGTCGCGGCCGGCGAGCTGCGCGAGAAGCTGCTGAAAGTCGCCGGCAACATGCTCGAAGTGGATCCGGGCGATCTCGAATGCGAGAACGGCAAAATCATGCTGAAGGGCGCCCCGTTCCGCTACGTCGACACCAAGGACGTGGTGACGAAGATCTACGCCGACTGCCACGGCGCCGCGGCCTGCGGCGTCGAGCCGGGGCTCGAAGCGACGCGCTACTTCCGCCACGACAACGTCTACCATCAGCCCGAAACCCAGGGCCGCTACAGCGCCTATCCGTCGTGGGCGAACCAAGCGACGGCGCTGATCGCCGAAGTCGATCCCGAGACCGGGCTCATCAAGATCCTGCGCTACTGCGCGGTGCACGATTCGGGCAAGGTGATCAATCCGCTGACCGCCGAGGGCAACGTGCACGGCGGTACGGCGCAGGGCATCGGCGGCGCGCTGTACGAACAGCTCGTCTACGACGATTACGGCCAACTCACGACGACGACCTTCATGGACTACACGCTGCCGACGGCGATGGAGATCCCGCACATCGAGCTCGAGCATCAGGAAACGCCATCGCCGTTCTCGCCGCTGGGTGCGAAGGGCGTCGGCGAGTCCGGGATCACGAGTCCGCTCGGCGCGCTGTGCGGCGCGGTCGAGGACGCACTGCGCGACTTCGACGCGCGCATCGATCGGCTGCCGCTGTCGCCCGAACGCGTGTGGAAGGCGATACATGCCCGCGAGGCCCGCGCATGATCGCCGGCGAATTCGAATACTTCGCGCCGAAGACACTGCCCGAGGCGCTGCGGCTGCTGAATGAGCGCGGCAACGACTGCAAGCTGCTCGCCGGCGGCATGACTCTGGTGCCGATCATGACGCTCGGTCTCGCGCAGCCCGCGGCGGTGATCAGCCTCAACCATCTGCCGGGCCTCGATGCCGTCGAGGACGTCGGTTCGGCGCTGCGGCTCGGAGCGATGATGCGACATGCGGCGATCGCGGTGCATCCGCTCGTGTTGCAGCACGCGCCGCTGCTGGCGGCCGCTGCGCGCGCCATCGGCGACGTGCAGGTTCGCCATCGCGGCACGCTGGGCGGCAGCCTCGCGCACGCCGAGCCCGCCGCCGACTATCTCTGCGCGACGGCGACCTTGGCCGCGCGCTTCCAACTGCAGAAGGAGGGACGCGAGCGCTGGCTAGACGCGACGGAATTCTTCGTCGACGTGATGACGACGGCGCTCGAGCCCGACGAGCTGCTGACCGCCGTCGAGATCCCTAAGCAGGCCGCGGGCTCGGGGCACGCGCACCAGAGCCTGCGCCGCGTCGAGGGGGCGTTTCCGATCGTGCTCGCCTCGGCGCAGATCGCTCCGCGCTACACCGCGGCGCGCATCGGCCTGGGCGGCGTCGGACCGCGCCCGGTCGTGCTCGACGTCGGCGATCTGGTGCAAGGCGGCGTCACGCCGGCCGCGCTCGAAGGCGTCGGTGCGCGCGCCTTCGACGCCGCGGCGCAGGCGCTTTCCGATCTGAACGGCAGTGGCGAATATCGGCGCGCGATGGCGCGCGTGTACGCACGCCGCGCGCTCGAAGAAGCCGCTGCGGCGCTGGGCGCCGGAGGAAGCCGATGAAGACACTCGTGAATCTGAAGGTCAACGGCCGCAGCCGGCAGCTCGCCGTCGACACGCGAGCCAAGCTCGCCGAGATGCTGCGCGACGAGCTGCGCCTGACCGGCACGCACATCGGATGCGGCACCGGGAGCTGCGGCGCCTGCACCGTGCTGCTCGACGGCCGCACCGTGAAGTCCTGCTGCATCCTCGCCGCGGACGTCGACGGCCAGGAAGTGACGACGATCGAAGGCATGAGCAAACCCGGCGAGCTGAGCCCGCTGCAGCGATGCTTCGTCGAACATCACGGCCTGCAGTGCGGCTATTGCACGCCGGGCATGGTGCTGTCCGCGCACCAGCTACTGCAGGACAATCCCACGCCCAGCGAAGCGGACATCCGCCACGCGATCGCCGGCAATCTGTGCCGCTGCACGGGTTACCAGAACATCGTCAAGGCGATCCGGGCCGCGAGCGAGCAGCAGTAGCTTGGGCTGACGAAGGAAGCCCAAGATCTTCGTCGTGGCGCCGAATGTTGGGCTTCCTTCGTCAGCCCAACGGTCATGACGCGCGTGCGTCACCTTCAGTGATGAAAAAGACGGACGGACTCTCCGCGTCATGCCCGCGCAGGCGGGCATCCAGACGGACGGGTCGAGTAGCACCACCGCGTCCGCTCGACTGTGCGTTCCTCATGCGGCCAAAGCGGAACCGACGCACGCGACTTCGATTCTGGATGCCCGCCTGCGCGGGCATGACGGCGGCGTTTGGGGCTTTTTCACGGCAACCTACTAACTGCGTGGGTCCGGCATGCCGGATCCCGGATTCGCTGCGCTCATCCGGGCTACAAGGACGCGGCGCGTGGGTGGTCGAACAATTCCGGGCGTTCTGCAGCATTGTTAATCAATGATTTGCGGCACTTTCAGATGTGCTGACGGACGCCAACGACACCGGACGAGAGGGAATGATTATTCCGGGCCATCGAACACACTTCGGCCGACCTGCTTTTTGCTTCGATGCCGGACATGACTGCGGAATTTCCACCAGGTCCCTATACTTCAAACCACGCATCCGGCGCGGACGAACCCGATGAGCAACCGTATCACCAGCGATCCGTCGATCTGTCACGGCAAACCCTGCATTCGCGGCCTGCGATATCCGGTCGAGTCCGTTCTCGAATGGTTGGCGGGTGGCATGACCATCGATGAAATCCTCGCGGATTATCCTGACCTGGAGCGCGACGATATCCTTGCCGCGCTGGCGTATGCCGCCCGCCTCGCACGCGTGAACCGGGCTGAACCCCTCACGGCGTGAAATTCTTGGTCGATGCGCAGCTACCCCTGCGCTTTGTCGGATGGCTGAGGCAGCACGGGCACGACGCCGTGCATACCTTGGACTTGCCGCTCGGGAATCGTACGCCCGATTCCGAGATCGTTGCGCGCGCGATAAGCGAAGCTCGGATTGCCGTGACCAAGGACAGCGACTTCGTTCGGACGTTCTTGCTGACCGGTCGGCAGCGCATTGCTCGTTTCGACCGGTAACGCGAGCAACGCCGAGCTCGAGGCCTCCCTTCATCGCAATATGCCTGCAATAGAGCGGGCATTCGCGAGCTTCCGCTACGTGAAAGTCACACGCACTACGCTGATCGTTCACGAACAGGAGTAGCTCGGGCTGACGACGGAAGCCCAAGATCTTCGTCGTGGCGCCGAATGTCGGGCTTCCTTCGTCAGCCCAACGATCATGACGGCGGCGTTTGGGCTTTTTCACGAGACCCACGAACTGCGTAGGTCCGGCCCGTCGGATCCCGGATCCGCTGCGCTCATCCGGGCTACAAGAGAAAGATTTAGTAGCCCGGAAGGAGCGCCGCGCAGCGGCGCGGAATCCGGGACGCGGGCGCGAATGCCAACCATCGCCCGGATTTCGCTACGCTCCTTCCGGGCTACGAAGACGCAGCGTGCTGCTCGGGTAGGCCAAATAAAAATGCCGGCATCGGCCGGCATTTTTATTTTGGCGCGCCCGGAAGGATTCGAACCTCCGACCACCTAGTTCGTAGTTGGAGGGGGTGGAAATCTTGAGAAAGACGGGAAGCGCAGGTAGTTGATTTTATTGATTCGAAAATCGCGAGCTCGCATGGCATCCGTTGCATTTGTCACGACTGAGCACGACGAAGCAGGGCCAGGCCCCGCAAAACTCCCGCAAGTACCTGGCTATTTTTCGCGCGTAACCACCTGGCCATTAGCCATGTAGTCGGGACTCGATGCTCAGGCCGCGCGCATTTTCTCTGCATCTGCGAGATGCAACTCCGGCTTGAGGCCGGCACGAGTCGCGAGCGTCAGCAACATATCCATGCTGAAGTCTTTCCAGGCGCCCTTGAGCAATGCCGACACTCGAGGCTGGGTCATGCCCAGATGTTTCGCGGCTTCGACCTGCGTGTAACCCTTCTCCTGCAGCCGTTCACGAAGCCGCATCATCAGCTCCACGCGCAATGCCATTACCCGCGCTTCGGCTTCATCGAATCCCAGATCGATGAAAACGTTGCCGCTGCCGGCGATAACTCGCGTGTCGGCAAGACGGGGATCACTCTTTGGACGGGACTTACGAGACGTGCTCTTCATGGCTTCGCTCCTGGAATCAATTTGTAACGCCGCCTTGCCAGATCCAGGTCGTCCGGCTGCCGCCCATTTTGCATGGTGCGCGCGAGTTGGGGACGTTGCTGAACCGGTCGCAAAAAGGGCCAACCGAAAGGGCGTGAGAACAAACGGCTTCATCCGATCTTGAGCAACGGGCTAGGCGATGCGGCGGATACAACGAGAGTCAGAGACCGGCGGGCGCGGCTTAGAGCCACGTACAGTTTGCACCTTGCAGCATCCGTGCCTGGAAAATGGACCTTGTCACACGGGATAAGCAGCGCATTGTCGCATTCGAGGCCCTTCGCCTTGTGAATCGTGCTTATAGATTTCGAGGGCGGCATTGGACGCGCATAGGTACGCCGGCGATTTATCTCTCCAAGCCCGTCTTCGGGCGCGATGAAGTGCTCTAGCTTGATTGCGTCGCGAAACTCGTTCCTGTAGTCGATGCAGACATCCGTGAATCCGGATGTCTTGTTTTCAACCAGCTCTTCCAATCGCTTCAGACATCTCGCCACGCCCGCATGGTTCGGCTCGACGAGAATGTAACGGGCAAGCTCTTGAATCAGTGCAGGCTTGCCCGTCGCGGCTTTCCGGCAACCTTCCACGATTTCCTGGAGGAATCGATCACCGTGACTGGAGCGACTGAACCCCTTACAGACTTCTTCAATGAAGGTCACGGCGGCGCCTGCCACCGCAGGGGCCTCTCCCGCCTTTTGCGTCAGAGCCGTGACCAGCTTGCCGAGCGGCTCCCGAGTATGTCCTTCCCAGATTGGAAGTCGACGGTTCCAGAAGGCCCTGAGTGCGTTAACCGTATCGTTCTGGCTACTGAGAACAAGGATGCTCTGGGCGGAGTTAACGATGTTATCGACCGGACGCCTGTGGTCACGGGACATGCTGTAGCCGGCTCTGCTTTGCGCCGTATTGTCGGCGGCAATCACGCTGAGGCCAGGCGGCAGAGCGCCGGAAATGTCCACGGGGCCGCCGCTCTTGAGGGTCTCGCGAGCCTGCAATATCCAGTCCCCAAGATTGGGCGATCCGCTGCGCCAGCGGTGCGGATGAGTGAGTTCGCCGAACGTGCCGGACGTCTTCAGCATGTCCCACTGCGCGCGGGCGGCATCAACAGCCTTCTGGCCTCTGGCGTAAATCGCCTGCATAGGGTCGCCGAACACCCGTAATCGCGAACCTGCCCGGTGCAGCGCCATGACGATGCTGTGTTGATCAGCGTGAGAATCCTGATGCTCATCGGCGATGATGACGGGATAGCGGTCCGCGAGTGCGGCGGCGATCATCGGCTTCGCTTCGAGGAGACTGGCGACGTGCGTGCCGAGTTGCTTGAATCCATCGTTGCCCTGCTCACGCGCCCATGCAGATGGGTCGGGCGGAAGGCCGAGGGATTTGTGATAGACCCTGGCTGCCTGCACGACTAGCGAGTCGATCGTTTTGATTTCGAGTTTGCCAGAGACGGCTCTCGTCTCCTTCGCAAACTGCGCGCAAGCGGAATGCGTGTGCGTCAGGATTAGCGTCCGTCCACGTGACGATGCCAACGCTGCGCGGCGCGCGTAGTTCGCGCCCTGATAAGTCTTCCCGCATCCCGCGGGAGCCTCGATGACGACAAGAGCTTCAGAGGAATCGAGCAGCGCCGCGACGTCCTTATCGCTCATGGATCACAGATCTTCGCTCACAGACAGCCCAGCGAAAGCGCGCACCGCATTGAGAAACGGCATCAGCGCGGGCTTGATTTGCGGCCAAGCACCGAGAGCCTCCGCCTTCTGCGCCAGCTCCCGCCCGCCTTCAACGGATTTGAACCACTGCTTGCCGTGCTTCTTCCAGGTCTTCGCCTGTTCGTTGCTCGCGCCTTCGGAATTGCCGCCCGCGGCGGCGATGATGACCGCGCGCAGATTGCTTCCAGCCTTGGTGACAATCGCATCTAGACCCTTGTCGTCGATTGCTAATCGGTCGGCGAGCGTCTTCCGACGCTCCGGATCGTAGGCGCCTTCCTCGTCCTTAATTAGCTCAGTGAGCTTGCCGTCCTCGACAAGCTTGATAACGCTTGCTTCAGTGCTGCCGGACTCCCACTGAAACAGCAAGTCGCCCATCTTCTCCTTGAGCGCCCTCCACCGGGCCGGGTCTTCAGTTGTTGAATCAACAAAGCCGGCAAATTTGAGGCCGCCGTTGCTCATGGCTTCGAGAAGGCCGAGGACGGCCGGCGTTCCCTGACCGTCGCAGACACGGATACCGTGGTCGCGCGGGCTTCCTTTGATCGCCTTCTGAAGGAAATACGAAACAAAACCGACTTCTGTCGGGCCTTCGGCGATGACCGCAAGCCGGGCAAGAAACGTCTCGGGATCGCGCTCCTGCTGCCGCTTTATCTTTTCTTGTGAAAGCTCACCGATATTTCCTTTCGGGTCGAGATACCAGAGCGTGCTGTCGGTCGCCGCGTTGATGGCAACGGCGCTGTGGGTAGTGATGAAGGTCTGCGTCGATTCCGAATGCAGGGATTCGATGAGCTTCCGAACACGGTACGGTTCGAGGCCGCGCTCCACTTCGTCGATGACGGCAATCCGCGTCTTGGTCTGGGTCGCGGCGGCGATTTGCAGCGTCGCCATGCGCCGCGTACCCGCGCCCCAACTGGCGAGCGGCAGCACCGTCGCTTCCGAATTCTCCGGCAGCTTCTTCGATGCGAGCAGACCGATCAGCGCGCCGATGGAGATTCCCTGCGCGCTAGTCAGGCCGAGTTCCAATCCACTGGGAAGCAGCCCCTCGCGCAAGGCGTCGTCGAGCCGCTGAAGCGACTTCTTCGCGTCATCGCTCAATTCCTCGCCAAGATTGATCTCGGCGATCTTCTTTCCAATCCTCGGCTTGAAACCCTGATCGGCGATGAGCCGGTCGAGCGCCGAGCCGTAAACGAGCCGCAGATCACGGTCGTTGCGATCGTCGCTGCCAAGCCGGACGACGCCGATAGCTCGCCTGACGGCGGCGGACAGAACCTCAACATCATCGTTGGGCTGAACGATTTCCCAGACCAGTTCCATTTCCGACGTGCCGCGGACCTGAAACCGGTACGCCGGAACATCTGGCGTAGGGATGTCATCGCCTTCTCCATCCGAGATGAGCGGCGCGATAGCTTCTTTCCCGTTCCATTCCCATGGCCAGCTGAATTTCTGCTGCTGGCTTATCTCCGTTGAAGCCGGAAGAGACAGGACGGCCTGAATCGTGAATCCGGGATTGCTCTCGCGGCAGTGATAGTCGGATTCGGAAACGACGGCGGCGTTGGACGGGTTGAGCAATAACGCAATTGCATCGAGGATCGTGCTCTTGCCCACGTCGCCGCCGCCAAGAATGACATTAAGACCCGGCGCGGGATTCCACTTGAGGAACTTGATGCCGCGAAACCGCTCAATCGTGAGCTGTCGAATGATCGCCGTATCAGCGCCGGGACTTACAGCAGCCTTGGCGGGTGCGGTAGCGGCCTTGGTTGACTTGTCTGCCATGATCCCTGCCGTTCCTCGTTCCCTTTCTCACAATTCGCCTTTAAACGCCGTATCGAGAATGGCTGGCAGCATCGCGCTCAGCTCGGCGGCCGTTTCGCTTTGAAGCGTCTTTGCGGCGTCACTCTTGGTCTGCAAGGCGTCGAGTTTGGCGACAATGCGCTTCTGCTCAGAAGGCAATGTGTTTGGGATCAGGAGAGCCCGTACCTTCTCTTTTGAGATGTTTTTCATCGTCGGCGATGTGCCAGTCGCACCAGAAACGATCTGCCTTCTTAGGGCTGGAGACTTCAAAACATGGTCGAGGTATTCAGGACTGAGGCTGCTACCCGCCTGAAACTTGAAGCGAAATATCTTGTCGCTCAGCATAAGGCGCGGTCTCGTTTCGCGCACTATCGCGCACGCTCCCACAAGTTCAGGAGTATTTGCCCGGCTCATTAGGAAGTCGCCGGCTCTTACTTCGTAACGTTCAAGTGGTTTGAATGATGGTGGGAGCGCTTTGTTTTCTCGCTCGTCGAAACTGCCGAAGGATACCGCTCCAACCTTGAGTACAGCCCATTCGTACGGTTCGGCGACGCGACCTTCAGTGGCCGGGCTCTTGCCGTTCTCAATCTCCGCAACGTGAGTGCCAAGGGGAATCCAGTTTCTTGTCGGGGCTTCACCGAAAAGTGCACGGCGAGTCGCTGCAAACGCAGAGCTGAGTTCGGTTGACGCGAGTGACCTCAGGCAGCGGGCCTCTTCCACCTTCGAGGCTAGTTCTTCGATGCGGGCGACAATGCGGCTCTGCTCATCGAGTGGCGGTAGCGGGACATGGATTTCCGCGAGCTTCTCGACGCCAAGCGTGCGATTTCGCCCTGCGCCGCCCGGTGAAGCGCGAAGAAGTTGCTCACGCCCTTCCGTGTGCGTGAACCAATAGCTCAGGAATCTCGCATCGGCCTTCGTGCTATCGGCTACACAGGTTAGAAATCTGTGTGAGCCAATCATTCCCTGTTCGGCTTCCGTAGCGACGGCGATCGCGCCTTCCCAGGCAAATACGATGTTGAACAGCAGGTCGCCCGGTTCTATCGCGAAAACACGCTTGCTGCCGATCTCTAAGCCAGTCGTGGGTGCCTTGTGGAAGACGCCCTTCCCGAAAGAGCGGATGCCGATTTCGCGGTAGACCTTGTCAGCCTCGAGCAGCACGGGCCGCCGCCGCAAAGGTGCGATCTGTCCCATGGGGACCAACGGCCAAGCTGCACTCACGCGTTCGCCCCCAACGCCGCCTTGATCTCGCGCATCAGCTCGGCAATCCTCAATTCCTTCTTCAAGATGTCGTCGGCAAGCTGTTCTGGCGGCAGATGCTCGAAGTCGATCTTGCCTCGCGGGTTCTTGCAGTCGAGATTGCAGTTCGCCTCAACAAGCTCCTTGGCCGGAACCTTCCAAGCCTGATCGTTCTCCTTGCGCTTGTTCCACCACGCGATGCAGTCCTTAAGCTCGTCGAACTGCAAGGGCTGTGTTTTGGTGTAGTTCTTCCGGGCCTCGGGCAACGGCTGCTCGTAATACCAGACTTGTTTCGTCGGGCCCGACCGGTCGAAGAACAGGATATTCGTCGCGATGTTGGTGTACGGCGCGAACACACCGTTTGGCAAACGTACGATGGTATGGAGATTGAAATCCTTGAGCAGTTCTTCCTTGATGCGGGCGCAAACACCATCACCGAATAGCGTGCCGTTCGGCACGACAACGGCGGCGCGCGCTGGCCGGCCCGCCGAAGTCGGCTGCCGCTTGAGCTTGCGCATGATGAGTTGCAAGAACAGCAACGCCGTTTCCGCCGTCTGGCGATCCTCGGGGAAGTTTCCCTGAATTCCTTTCTCCTCTTCCCCACCGAAAGGCGGGTTGGTAAGGATCACATCGACGCGCTCCTTCTCGCCAATCTCGGAGAGCTTGAAGCGCAGCGCGTTACCGGGGTCGATCCGCGGCGCGTCGAGGCCGTGCAGCAGCAAGTTCATATGGCAAAGTAGATAGGGAAGCGATTTCGGCTCGCACCCCGTGATGGCCCTAGTTTGTAGCTTCTTGCGGTCTCCGACGGTCTTCACCTGCTTCTCAATGTAGCTGAACGCTTCCACCAGAAACCCGCCGGTGCCGCTCGCGGGATCAAGGACAGTTTCACCAAGCCGCGGATCGGTCACTGCGACCATGAAGCGCACGACGGCGCGGGGCGTATAGAACTCGCCGGAGTCGCCCGCCGCATCGCGCATTTCACGGAGCATGGATTCGTAAAGCATGCCCAAGGTGTGCAGCTCGTCGGACGACGTGAAATGAATCCCGCCGACCTTGTTCACGATGTCGCGCAGCAGATAACCGCTCTTCATCCGGTTATCGACGCCCTTGAACACGGTGGCAATCACGTCACGACGGTTATCGCCGTTGGAGCTTGAAAGGCTGCGCAAGTACGCGAACAGCCCGGGACCCTTCTTGCCGTCGGCCCGCACGGCTTCATCATTGTTGATGAAGGCGAGTAGCTCGTCGCCGGTGATGCCTTGAGGGTCAGCGGCCCAGTCACGCCAGCGATAGGGCTTGCCGATGGCAGGCTTGAACTTCTCGCCCGCGAGCTTGGCCTCTTCCTCGCGCTGCTGTTCGAGGTCGTCGAGAAACTTGAGGAACATGATCCAGGTGAGGAGCGGCAGACGGTCGAGGTCGCCGTTCAAACCCTTGTCCTTACGCATGATGTCGCGGGCACTCTTTAGGAGGCTCCCGAGCATCTGCGCGGTGGTCATTGGGGCGGCGGCTTTGCCGTTCTTTTTAGCTCTGGCCATAGAGGAGTCCTTGCAGGTCGTTTACGGCTTGCCGGAGTTGTTCCGCGCCGCCGAAGAGCTTGATGATTTCGGCAGGCTGGCCGTGGGTTGAAATCGGCGGAACCTTGAGCACGTCCGGCAGGACGAACTGCGCGTCTCCGTGTTCTGCGTACTTTTCCAGCAGCTCGTCGAGTATCTGACGGGTTTCGGGGGAGAATTTCTCGAAGTAGTCCTTGCGCTCGGACTTGAGCCGCTGCGCCCGCTCCCGGCGGGTGCGCAGCGGCGCGTTGAAAGCGAGATGACAGAGAAGGTCGAAGGGATCGGCCTCAGGCTGTCCGGTCTGTTCGGCCAGAAGCGCGAAGTCGATACCGCGCTCGGACAGGGCCGCGATGATTTCGGCGCGCTGCGTGGCGTTCGACCAGCGCGAGCGCAGGTCGGCGGAAGTGGGCGCAAGGGAGCGGACGCTCTCCGCCGCGTAATCGGTGTAGCGGACAACGCGAAGCTGGCGTCCATTGGGATCGAGTTCATGCACCAGATGGGCGACGATCTCGACTTGGCCGCCATCGAAGTAGAACTTGCGCGGCGCCTCACCGCCCGGCGGCTCGATGATTCCAGCCAGATCATAGACTCCGGACTCTTCCGCAACCTTGAAGACTGTGTTTGTTGCCGCTGTGGTATTGCCCTCATCATCCACTTGATCTTCGGTAACAAGGACCGGATCACCGTCGAATTCCGGGTCGGCGAACATGCGGGTCGCCGACCCGGTGTAGTCGAGGATGTTGAACCAGAGCTTGCCGTAGTCGTCGCGCAGGCGCGTACCGCGCCCGATGATCTGCTTGAACTCGCTCATGGAGCCGACGATGCGAGCAAGGACGACGTTCTTGCAGGTGGGCGCATCGACGCCGGTCGTGAGGAGCTGCGAGGAGGTCAGGATGACGGGCGTCTTCTTCTCAAGGTCCTGGAAGTTGGATAGATGCCCACGCCCGATGGCTCCCTCGTCCGCCGTCACCCGGCAAACATAGTCGGGGTGCTGCGCCACTAGATCGGCGTTGAGGTTGACAAGGGCCTCGCGCATTTCCGAGGCGTGCTCCTGATCCACGCAAAAGACGATGGTTTTGGCGAAGCGGTCGTTGGCCTCGAGGAAGTCCGTCAGATGGTGGGCTATCGCCTGCGTGCGGGCGCGCAGGGCGATCACCCGCTCGAAGTCCTTGGTCTGGTATTCGTCGTCCGGGATCGCTCGCCCGTAGCGGTCGCGTTCGTCGGTTGAGGGCCTCCAGCCCGCCGCGTCCCATTGCGTCACCACGCGATGCACACGGTAGGGAGCGAGGAAGCCGTCATCGATGCCCTGCCGGAGGCTGTATTCGTAGAGGGGGTTGCCGAAATACAAGTAAGTGTCGCGGCTCTCCTGGCGCAGCGGCGTCGCCGTCATGCCGAGCTGATAGGCGGGCTTGAAATGTTCCAGGATGACGCGCCACGAGCTGTCGTCGCGGGCGCTTCCCCGATGGCATTCGTCCACGATCACGAGGTCGAAGAAGTCCGGCGGATAGTCGCGGAACAATCCGGCGCGGCGCTCGTCTTCGGCAAGCGCCTGATAGATGGCGAAATACATTTCGCGGCTCTTGATGATTTCGCCGGATTCGATCTTGTGCCGGGCGTCGCCGAAGGGGCTGAAGTCCTTGTCCTTCGGGTCGTCGATCAGAATGTTGCGATCGGCGAGGAAGAGAATTCGAGGCTTGCGATGCTCGCCTTTAGGGTTCCAGCGGCTCGACCAGAGCTTCCAGCAAATCTGGAACGCCACGGTCGTTTTGCCTGTGCCGGTCGCCATCGTCAGGAGAATGCGGCGCTTCTCGCTGAGGATCGCCTCGACGGTGCGGTTGATGGCTATTTGCTGGTAATACCGCGGCGTCTTGCCACCGACAGTGTTGTAAGGGGCGAGCAGATGTTCCGCCTGCGCGGGGGCCGTGATCTTGCTCCCGGCCCCATACCTCTGCCAGAGATCTTCGGGTTTGGGGAAATCCGGGATGCGGGTTTCCGTGCCGTGGAAATAGTCGATCTCGATGATGTCCTTTCCGTTGGTGGCATAGGCGAATTTCAGGCCTAGCATTTGGGCGTAGGTCCGTGCCTGCTGGACGCCATCGGCGGCGGACTTGTAGCTGGCCTTGGCTTCGACCACGGCGAGCGCAAAGTCCCGGGTATAGCGCAGGAGGTAGTCCACCCGCTTCGGAGGTTTGCGGACGAAGCCCTTGCCGACGGGGATGACTCGACCGTCAGTGACGGTGCGCTGCTCAGCGATGGAACGGGGATCGTTGTCCCAGCCCGCAGCCTGAAGTTTGGGCACTACGAATTTGCGGCAAGTGTCGGCTTCGTTGTTGCTCATTGCCTACCCTTTCGTGCGGTCGCCGAAGTAGTGCGCTTGGTGTCACTTCTAGTTAGGGAACCTCTGAATTAGGTATCACTTTGAACCCCGCGAACCGTTAATGAACG
>DAOKZI010000008.1:0-177255 GCA_035325705.1 Gammaproteobacteria bacterium | reverse complement strand
CCACGCCTCTTTCATGATGGCGGGTGACGCGCGTGTCATGGCCGTCGGGCTGACGCTCGTAGGTTGGGCTGACGAAGGAAGCCCAACAATCGGGCGCCGAACGTCGGGCTTCCTTCGTCAGCCCAACCTACGGGTCCTGCGGAGGCTCCAAACAATCTTTTTCTTCCTCCGTGCCCTCCGTGTCCTCCGTGGCTAGATTAATCGGCATCACAGATGGCACCGGGCTACGAATTCCGCGGCGCCGGCTCGCGGTTCAATAGCACCAGCCCCGCGATCACCAGCGCGCCGCCGGCGACGAGCGCCATCGTCGCCTGTTCGCCGAGGATCAGCGCGGCGAGCAGCACGCCGAAGATCGGCACGAGATTGATGTAGGCGCTGCTGCGGATCGCGCCGAGCTGCTCGACGCCCTGATAGAACCACAGAAAGCCGAGCGCCGAGCTGAGGCAGCCGGCAAAGGCCGTCATGGCCCAGGCGGCGGGATCGCGCAGCAGCGTACCCAGCGCATCGGCGTCGAGCATCACGCAGGGCAGGAGCAGCAGCGTGCCGCACAGCGAGGCGTGGTAGGTCACGACGAGCGGTGAGTAACGTTCGAGCAGCGGCCGTCCGAGCACCGAGTACGCCGCCCAGCTCGCCGCGGCTCCGAGCACCAGCCATTCGCCCCGCCCCAGCGCGCCGGCCAGCAACAGCGCGAGACGGCCGTCGGTGACGACGATCGCGGTGCCGACGATGCCGGCGGCGAGCCCGAGCAGCGACAGCAGCGGCGGCAGACGCCGCAGCAGCACGATGTCGATCAGCGCGACCATCAGGGAGATGCTTGCGAAAATCACGTTCGCGCGATTGGCCTGCACGTATTCGACGGCGATCAGCGTCAGCACGTTGTGGAGAAAAATGCCCGTCAGCCCGAGCAGCAGATAATCGCGCCAGTCCCGCGCGCTCGGACGCGCCGCCGGCGCGGCGCCCGATACCGTATGCAGCACCAGCCACAGCGCCGCCGTCGCGATCGCGAAGCGCCCGAACGCCAGCGCATAGGGCGCCTGATAGGTCGCGAGCATGCGGCCGAAGATCGGTGTCGTTGCCCAGAAGATCGCGGCCGCGACGAGTTTCAGGTGTATCGAACGCGCCGCCACGGGGGAATCGACTTTCCGGGAAGATGCGACCAGGCCGGTACGATAGCGATTTGCTCGGCTAAAGTCCGCCCGGCCATTCGCCGATGTGCTCCGCATGAGCGTCTCAGTCAGTGCCCGGCCCGAGGGAACAGCCGCTGCCGCGCCGGCGCGCGGGCCGCTGGCCTGGCGCGGCGTGCTCGGCGCCGCGACGCCGGGCGTCGCCGTCGACACCTTGCCCGGCGCGCAGCTCGCGATCGACTGCGAGGGGCGCGTCGTCGCCGCCACTCTCGGCGCCGCGCGCCTCCTGGGCCGCGAGGTCCACGAGCTGCGCGATCGCCCGCTCGCGCAGCTACTGCCCGCGCTCGCGCTCGCCGAGCCCGGCGCGCAAAGCGGGGAAACCCGGGCCGTGCATCGCGGCGGCGAGGTCCTGCATCTGCGCTGGCAGTTCGGTCCCTTCGATCGCACCCTCGGCCTGCAGGTGCTGATGCTGCACGACCTCGGCGACACCCATGCCCTGGAACGCGAGCTGACGCGGGCGCGTCTCCGGATCGCGCGCCTGCAGAAGGAGTTCGAGCGCTTCGCCTACGTCGCGTCCAACGATCTGCAGGAGCCGCTGCGGATGGTCGCGAGCTTCACGGAGCTGCTGACGCGACGCTATCGCGATCGGCTCGACGAGCAGGGACAGGAATTCCTCTATTTCGCCCACGACGGCGCCCGCCGCATGCGCGCGCTGCTGAACGCGCTATTCGAGTATTCGCGGCTCGGCGTCGAAGCGCTGCCGCTGCAGCCCGTGGATCTGGCGCGCGTCCATCACGAAGTCCTGCGCAGCCTGAGCCTCGCGCTGCACGACGCCGGCGGCACGATAGTCGCGGGCGCGCTGCCGGTGATCAACGGGCAGCGCGCGCAGCTACGCACGCTGTTCTACCACTTGCTGTCGAACGCGATCCGCTTTCGCGCGCCGGAGCGCACGCTGCGCGTCGAGATCTCGGCGACGCGCAGCGAGGCCGCGTGGCAGCTCTGCTTCGCCGACAACGGCAGCGGCATTCCGGCCGAGCATCGCGCGCGCGTGCTGGCGATGTTCCAGCGCCTGCCGCGCGATCGCCGCCTGCCGGGCACCGGCATGGGGCTCGCGCTGTGCCGCAAGATCTGCGAGCTGCAGGGGGGCAGCATCGCCGTCGAGGCAAACACGCCGGCCGGCACGCGCATAGTCGTCACCTGGCCCGATGCCCCGCGCTGAACGCGCGCCTCGCGCTCAGGCCGTGACGGCGGCGTAGTCCTCGAGCGCGGCGCAGAACTCGTCGAAACCCGACTCCAGCGCCGGCAGCATGCGGCGCAGCTCATCGTCGCCGGCGGTACCGGCGTCACGGCACAGCGCCGCGAGCCGCGCGGCCCCGACGTTGGCCGCCGCGCCCTTCAGCGCATGCGCAGCGCCTCGCGCGGCCGCCAGATCGCCGCCGGACAGCGCGAAGGCGAGCCGCTCGATCTGCTGCCGCCCGTCGCGGCGGAAGCGCGCGCACAGCGCGTCGAACTCCGCGGTCCCGAGCAGGGTCGCGAGATCCTGGAGCTTGCGCCGGTCGATCGCCGCCTCCATGAGCGGCGCGGGCGCGCGATCGGGGCGCGCCGCCTGTCCCGCGTCCGGCACGCGCGACCAGCGGTGGAGCACGCGCTCGAGATCGCTCAGCAGCACGGGCTTGGCGAGGTAGTCGTCCATGCCGTGGGCGAGACAGCGATCGCGGTCGGTGCTCGCGGCGTTCGCCGTCATCGCGACGATGCGCGGGCCCTCGTCCGGCAGGTAGCGGGCACGGATCAGCGCCGTCGTCTCGAAGCCGTCCATCCCCGGCATCTGGCAATCCATGAACACCAGATCGAACTCGGTGCTCGCCACGGCGTCGAGGGCGGCGCGGCCGGACTCCACGAGCTGAGCCGCGATGCCGAGCTTGGCGAGCATGCCGGCCGCGACCTTGAGATTGGTCACGACGTCGTCGACGACGAGCACCTTCAGCGCCGCGCGATCGGCGCGCGTCTCCGCGCCCGGCGGCCGCGCGCGCGACAGCGTCATCGCCAGCGCCGCCATCGCGTCCGGGGCCAGCACATCGCCGAGGATGCGCAGCACGTGCGCTTCGCGCAGCGGCTTGGTCAGCAGGCCCTGCACGCCGAGCACGCGCAGCTCGTCCGTTCCCGTGCGGCGCCCGAAGGGCAGCATCGCGATCATCGGCAGCCCGGCACCCTGCGGCAGCTCGCGCATTTTCGCGATCTCCTGTCCGCGGGCCTGCAGATCGCCGCTCGCGGCGAGGATCGCGAGATCGGGCGGCGCTTTCGCCGCCGCCAGCGCGGCGGTGAGCTCGCGCTGATCGCGCACGACTTCGACGCCCGCGCCGTGGTCGCGCAGCAGCGCCGCGCCGGCCTCGGCGACGACCGCCGCCGGCTCCTGCAGCAGGATGCGCAGTCCGCTCAGCGCGGGCGGCCGCGGCCCTTCTTCGTCCGCGATCTCCGCCAGCGGCAGCTCGAAGACGAAGCGGCTGCCGCGGCCGGGTTCGGACTCGAGCTCGAGACGCCCGCCCAGCAGCTCGACGAGCTGGCGCGTGATGCCGAGGCCGAGTCCGGTGCCGCCGTAGCGGCGCGTCGTCGAGTCGTCCGCCTGACAGAAGGGCTCGAAGATCGCCTGCTGGCGTTCGCGCGGAATGCCGATGCCGGTGTCCACGATCTCGAAACGTATCCCGCCGCTCGTCGCCGGCGCGAGCGCCAGCATCACGTGCCCGCGCTCGGTGAACTTGATGCCGTTGTCGAGCAGGTTCAGCAGTACCTGCCGCAGCCGCGCCGGATCGGTCTCGACCCGCCGCGGCACGCGCGCATCCCAGCGCAGCACGAGATCGATGCCGCGCTGGTGCGCGCGCTCGGCGAGCATGTCGAGGGCGTCTTCGGCGACGGCGCGCAGCGCACAGGCCGTGCGCTCGAGCTGCAGTGCCCCGGCCTCGATCTTCGAGAAATCGAGCACGTCGTCGATCAGCTCGAACAGGGTGCGGCCCGACTTCACGGCCACCTCGACGAACGCGCGCTGCTCCTCGCTCAAGCGCTCGCGCTCGAGTAGCGAGAGCATGCCCAGCACGCCGTTCAGCGGCGTGCGCAGCTCGTGGCTCATATTGGCGAGGAATCGCGATTTCGCCTGGGTCGCCCGCAGCGCTTCGTCGCGCGTGCGGGCGAGGGCCGCGAGCGCGTCCCGTTCGGCCGTGACCTCGCGCAGGACTCCGAGCACGCGCCGCGACGGGCCGTCCGCCTCGTCGGCGTCGGCGACGGCTTGACCCTGCGCGCGCCACCAGCGCCATGTCCCGTCGGCGTCCGCCCCGCGGAACTCGACTTCCACGCGCGGCGTGCGGCCGGCGAGGTGATCCGCCAGCGCCGCATGGACGCCGGCGAGATCCTCGGGATGACAGTGCGCGAACGGCGATGCCGGTGCCTCCGCGGACTGCGTCGCCTCGTATTCCCACAGCGTGAAGCCGCCGCTCGCCGCCAGCGCCGCGAGCCGGCGCTCGCTCGCGGCGAGCGCCGCTGCCGTGCGCACGCCGGCGCGCCGATCGTCGAGCACGAGGCACCACGTCTCCTCGTCATCGCCGGCCTGCGCGGGAGCGCGCACGGCACGTACGGTCACGGGCACTTCGACGCCGCGCACCTGCGCCACGGTCTCCACCCCGGCCGAACAGGCGGCTGGCCGCACGGCCGGCAAGAGTGCCGCCAGCGCCGGCGGCACGCCGCTGTCCAGACCGAGCAGCCGCGACGCGGCGGCGTTCGCGTCCAGCAGCGTGCCGTCGTCGCGCACCAGCAGCAGCGCGATCGGCAGGCGCTCGAGCCAGGCGCGTTCACGCAGCGCCAGGCGTGCCGTCCGGGCCTGGAGCGCGTCCGCGCGACGCCGGCTCTCGGCCAGTGCGGCATGCAGCGCGACGGCGGCCTCGGTCAGCGCGTCGAGCACGTCATCGCCGGCCTCGCGCGCGCTCGGCGTGCGTCCGGCCAGCGCATCGGCGAGCGCTTGCAGGCGCGGCAGCCAGTCACGGCGCAGGCGCCGCCGTAGCAGCGCCACGGCGGCGAGCACGCAAGCGATGCCGCCGAGCGTGACGATCAACTGCCGGACGGCGATCTCGTGCAGGGCGGCGGCGAGATCCAGCCGCAGCCAGTAGTGCGCGATCTCGCCCCGACGGGTACGGAATCGGCCGCGAGCGGCCCAGTAGCGGCCGTCGAAGCCCGCGCGCGCAACGGGCGCGAGAGCAGGCGAGGACGCGCCGCGCAGCGCGGGATCGCTGGCATCGAGCACGCGCGTGCCGGCGGCGTCGAGCAGCGCCACCTGCGTGCTCGCATCGAGCGTCGGGAGCAAGCCGGGTCCGCGCGCTTGGAGCTGCGCGAGGATCGTCGCGGCGCGCGCGGCGGCGGCGGCGAGCACGCGGCCTTCGAGACAGCGGCCGGCGGCGATGCTCGCGAGCAGCACCAGGGCCGCGCCGGCCGCGACGAGCGGCAGCGCGATCCGGCGCGCCGCCGACTCCAGGGTGCGGGCGAGCGCCGGCGCGACGTCGGGCGGGTTCACGATCGCGCCCTCACGCGGCGCGGTTTGCCGCGTTGGACCAGAGGTAGGTGGCGACGGCCGTGTGCCCCTCGTCTTCGTAGACGAGCTCGCTGCACAGCGAGCGGACGAGCCTGATCCCGCGGCCCCTGAACTCGCCGTTGTCGGCGAGCTGCACCGGCAGCAGGCTCGGATCGAAACCGCTGCCGTTGTGGCTGAGCCTGATCTCGAGCGCGCCGCCGTCGCCGCGCGGCGCATGGCGGCAGCGTATCGACATCCTCGCCTCACGCAGCCGCTCGAGGCGTTCCTGGCGCGCTTGATAGTATTCGGCGAAGCCGTTCGGCCGATGCTTCATCGCCGAATCGAGCGCGAGCAGGCCGTGCTCGAGCGCATTGGAGAAGAGCTCGGTCAAGATCAGGAAGAGCGGCGTACGCAGGGCGCCGAGTCCCTGCACCGTGTCGAACACCTGCATCACGGTGGCGACGGGCTCGGAGGCCTTGAGCTCCTCGGCGCCGAGCTCGAGCTCGAAGCGCCAGCTACCCGGCCTGCGCGTGATCGTCGCGTGGCTCGGATCCTCTTGCGCCGGCGGCGCGAGCGCCGGGTCGCAGACCACGTAGAGCACCGACACGTCATCGCTCTGCGGCGCCGTCTGCACGTGCTGGCCGAGGCTCGCGAGCAGCGCGTCGAAGCGCTCGAAGGCGGGGCCCGGCGTGTCCATCACGGCCTGCAGCCGCGCATCGCCGAAGAGCTCGGCGGTCGGCCCGTGCGCTTCCACGAGACCGTCGGAATACACCAGGAGCTGATCGCCCGGCGCGAGCGTCGCGCAGCGGACGGCCGCGGCGTAGTCGCGCGGCGGGACGATGCCGATCGGCACGTTCTCCGAGGGATAGCGCGTGATCACGCGGCCCGCGGCGCTGCGCACGAGGATGTCCGGCATGCCGCCGTTCCACACTTTCAGCAGCCCCGTGTCCAGATGCAGCTCGAGGAGCGCGGCCGACAGAAAGCGATCGACCGGCAGCAGCGTACACATCTTGCGGTTCAGCTCGAGCACGATGTCCTCGATGCCGAAGCCCTTGGCGACCATCGACATGAAGATGCCGTGGGCCATCATTGCGCCGATCGCCGCCGGCAGGCCGTGCCCGGTGAAGTCGCCGACGAGGAAGCATTGTTCGCCGGTGGGCCGGTTGGTGGCGAAGATCACGTCGCCGTTCAGCGTCTCCATCGGGCGCAGCGCGTAGCGCACGTTCGGCACGCCGAGGCGGTTCTGGCTCGCGAGGTTGTCGAGGATGCGCTTCGCGACCTCCATGTCGCGCTGCTGGCGCGCGCGGTACTGCGTCAGCGCATCGCGCTGCTCGGCGAGATCGCGATGCATCGCGCGCGAGCGCAGCGCGGCGTCGATCTTCGCGCGCAGCAGCGTCCGGCTGTAGGGCTTGACGAGGAAATCGTCGCCGCCGACCTCGATGCAGCGCCTGAGCTGCCGATCGTCGGAAATGGCGGTGAGGAAGATCACCGGCACGAACTGCGGCAGCAGCAGCGACTTGATCGTGCGCGTTGCCTCGTAGCCGTCCATCTCCGGCATCATGATGTCCATGAACACGATGTCGGGGGCGGCCTGTCGGCACAGCTCGCAGGCATCGCGGCCGTCGTCGGCCTCGACGACGACGAAGCCCTGCTCGCGCAGCATCGCGCCGAGCACGATGCGGTTGACGGCCTCGTCGTCGACGACCAGCGCCGTCAGCGGCGTCTCGTCGCCGACGGCCTCGATTTTCGGCACTGCCGCCATGGCGCGTTCCGCCGGCTCAGTCGATCGTCATGAGCTGCTGGAAGTTGGCGACGGACAGGATGTCTTTGATGGCCGGCTTCGCATTGCGGATGTGCACGGCCGACTTCGCGCCGCCCGCGTGCTCCTTGAGCTGCAGCAGCATGCCGAGCGCGGAGCTGTCCATGTAGTTCGTCTCGCGCAGATCGAGCACATAGGACTGATAGCGCGGATTGGCGTTGGCATACGCCGCGCGCAGCGCCGTGTGCGCGGTGAAGTCGAAGCGATCGCTGATCCGGATGGTCAGCGTCTTGCCGTCGGCGGACGGCGTGGTGGAAATCGCCATGAAGGTTCTCCGATCTCAGAATAATTCCACGTCGCCGGAATCCATGTCCGACTGGGCGGCGGGCTTGTGCGGCAGCGAGGCCTTCAGGCCGTCGGCGGCAGCGGCGAGGTGGTGCGTGATGGCGGCCGTCTCGGTGCGCCCGGCGCGCGAGACCTGCTGGTGCGAGGTGTCGATGAATTGCTCGATGTGCAGCACCGTCTGCGCCGAGTGCTCCATCAACTGGCGCACGATGTCCTCGAACTGCAGCGAGCGGACCGCGTCGCCGGTGCGGCTGGCGATCGACTCGGAGAGCTGCTGAGTCTCCTCGAGCCGCGACTGCAGGTAGCGTTCGAAGTCGCGCAGCCGCTCCATCATGATGTCGACGCGGTGCTTGCTCGACAGCAGCAGGCTCATGTCCTGCGACGCGGCCGCGCCGACCGAGGCGCGGGCACGCTCGATCGCGACCTTGGCTTCCTCGACCTGCAGGCGGATCTGCTCGTTGAACTGGTTCGAGTTGTGCGAAAGATTGCGCACCTCGTCGGCGACGACGGCGAAGCCGCGGCCGGCCTCGCCGGCCCGCGCGGCCTCGATCGCCGCGTTGAGCGCGAGCAGATTGGTCTGATCGGCGATGCCCCGGATGTTGGCGAGCAGCGCGAAGATGCGATCCATCTTCTCGGCCATCTCGTCGATCAGCGACACGCTGTCCATGTTGTGCTTGCTCGAGGTCACGCACATCGACACGAAGTTGTGCATCAGGCCGGAGGTCGTCTCGACCAGGCCGCTGATGGTCAGATCGCTGTGCTCGCCTTCGTCCTTTTTCGCTTCGCCGCCGAGGCCCGAAGACAGCGCCGCGATCACCGCGGACATCAGGCTCGTCTGGCGCTGGGAATCGGCGTCCAAGCCGTGGAAGGCATCGTTCAGCACGCGGCCGGCGTCGGCCGTGATGCCGCGAACCTGCTCGGCGCCGCGGCGCAGCTCCGTGACGGCCTCGCGCAGTGCGGTCCCGAAGATCTCGAACAGCGCACGGACCTCGGCGACCTGCAGTCCGCGCGCGTCCTCTGCTTCCGCGCGCGCGCGCGCGAGCGCGTCCCGGCACGCGGCCCGCGACGAGGACCACGCCGCCGCCGCCGCGGCCAGCGCGCCGATCGCGGACGCCGGCCCGGGCAGGGCGAACACGGCCCCGGCGCCGACGAGGGTCACGGCCCACGGCATCCAAGCCGAATCTTTCAAGGACATCGTCATCTCGATACTCTCAACGCGTGTGGATTGCCGTGCACGACTGGGGACATCGGTCACCGGACGCAGATTCTTTAGTGCGACCGGCGCGCCCGCACCGGCACTCGCACCGGCTTCAGCGCGATGCGAGCTGCAGGCCGTGGGCGGCGATGCGATCGAGGGGCAGCACGTGATCGGCCGCGCCGATCCGCACGGCCTCGCCGGGCATGCCCCACACGACGCTCGTCGCCTCGTCCTGCGCGATCGTCGGCGCGCCGGCGTCCTTCATCATGCGCATGCCGTGAGCCCCGTCGGCGCCCATGCCGGTCAGCAGCACGCCGACGGCATTGCGGCCGACCTGCTCGGCCACCGACGCGAACATCACGTCGACCGAGGGCTTGTGACGATTGACCGGCTCGCCGTCGTCGAGGCGGCAGATGAATCGGGCGCCGCTGCGGAGCACGCGCAGGTGACGATTCCCGGGCGCGACATAGGCATGCCCCTGCACGATCTGCTGGCCGTCCTGCGCCTGGCACACCGTCATCGCCGACACGCTGTTCAGGCGGCGCGCGAAGGGCTCGCTGAACGCTTCGGGAATGTGCTGGGTGATGACGATCGCCGGCGCATCCGCCGGCATGGCTTCGAGGACTTCGCGCAGCGCCTCGGTGCCGCCGGTCGAGGCGCCGATCGCGATCAGCCGATCGGTCGTGCGATAGTGCTTCAGCGCCTCTCGTACCGGCCGCCGCGCGCCGCTGCTGCTGTCGAGATCCTGGCGCGCACGGACGCGCGCCCGCGACGCGGCCTTGACCTTGCCGATGATTTCCTCGGCATAGCCGGCGAGGCCGTGCGAGACGTCGATCTTCGGCTTGGTGACGAAATCTATCGCGCCGAGCTCGAGCGCATTCAGGGTCACGTCCGCGCCCTGCTCGGTCAGCGACGACACCATCACGACCGGCATCGGCCGCAGCCGCATCAGATTGCTCAGGAAGGTGATGCCGTCCATGCGCGGCATCTCGACGTCCAGCGTCAGCACGTCGGGGTTCAGGCGCTTGATCTCCTCGCGCGCGACATAGGGATCGGACGCCGCGCCGACCACCTCGATGCCGGGATCGGACTGGAGGATTTTCGTGAGCACCTGGCGCACCAGGGCCGAATCGTCGACCACCAGCACGCGCGTCTTGTTGACCTTCTGCAGCATGTTTCGCTCCCGGGCTCGTCGTCGGTCTTTGCCACGCGCTCCGGCCGCATGGCCGAACGCCAATCTCGCTCCATGTCGCCGCCCTGCCCGCCGTTCCCGCATGGGCGTGAATCCGGTCGATGCCTCACGCGCCACGCGCAGAGCGATCGCTTCCGCTTCACTCCCGCGCCCGGCCGCTCAGAACAATTCGATGTCGCCGCCCTTGGCGTCCTGGCCGATCTGCGAGGCGTACTGCTGCTCGCGATTGGCGACCGTCGTGGTCGCGGTGGATTTCAGCTCCTTGACGAGGGCGCGGCCGGACAGCGGGTGGAACCACACCTTGCGCGGCAGTACGCCGCCGACGTGCTCGCCGAGCACGTTCAAGCCCTCGTTGCGGATGAACTCGCGCACGAACTCGATGTTGCGCGCCCCGACGTCGGTCGACCCGCGCAGCACGCGACCGCCGCCGACGATCTTGATCTGCAGCGCCGCGCGCCGGCCGCCGAACTTGAGGATGGCGTTGATCAGCGCTTCCATCGCGAAGCTGCCGTAGCGCGCCGCCTCGCTCGCATGCGCGAAGTCGGCCACGCGGCTCTGCTCGCCCGTCGTCGGCAGCATGAAGTGGTTCATGCCGCCGATGCCGGCCGCGCGGTCCCAGATGCAGGCCGAGACGCAGGAGCCGAGCACCGTGACGATCGCCTCGTCCTGCGTCGTCACGTAGAGCTCGCCCGGCAGGATCTTCGCGGTCATCATCTGGCGGGTCGGATCGTAATAGCGTCCGATGTGCTCGAAGCCGGGCAAAACCCGCGGGGGCTGGCTTCCATCCGGGAGTAGGGCGCTGCGCATCAATTCAACTTTCTGTAGACCGTACGGCCCACGAGCTCGAAGGCCTCGGAAACGTTGTAGAGCGTTTCCGAGTGCCCGATGATCAAATGGCCGCGCGGCGCCAGCTTGTCGGCAAAGCGGGCGAACAGCCTGCGCTGCGTCGGCTTGTCGAAATAGATGACGACGTTGCGGCAGACGATGAGATCCAGCGGCCCCTTCACCGGCCAGTCCTGCATCAGATTGAGCTGCCGGAAGCGGATGAGCTGCTGCAGCTCGGGCACCACGCGCACGCGATCCGCGTTGTCGCCGCGTCCGCGCTTGAACCACTGCTGCAAACGGGCTCGCGGCAGGTTCTCGACGCGCGCGGCGTCGTAGACGCCGGCTTCGGCATGGGCCAGCACGTTGGTGTCGATGTCGGTCGCGAGTATCGCGACGTCGGCCAGCGCGCTCGCCGGCATGTGCTCGCGCAGCGTCATCGCCAGGCTGTACGGCTCTTCGCCGGTCGAGCAGCCCGCGGACCAGATCCGCACGCGCGGGCGGCTGCCGCGTGCCAGCCACGCCGGGATCAGCGTCTCGCGCAGGAAGTCGAAATGGTGCTCCTCGCGGAAGAAGGCCGTGAGGTTGGTCGTGATCGCGTTGATGAAGTTGCCGATCTCGCCGTCCGGCGCCTCCTCGAGGAGGCGGCAGTAGTCGTCGAAGCTGCGCATGCCGAGCGCGCGCAGGCGCCGGGCGATGCGGCCGTAGACGAGCTCGCGCTTGGCTTCGCCGAGGTTGATGCCGGCGTGCTCGCCGACCATCTTGCGCAGGAACTGGAAGTGGCGATCGGTGAAGTCGAACTCGCGTTCGCTCAGCAGTTCGGCGGCGTCCGTCATGGCGATTCCGTGTCGTTTCTTTCATCGACCGGACGGTGGCACCGCCGGCACCCCGGGGCTCAGGCTGCGAGCAGCTCCTCGACGAGCCCGACATAGGCCGCGATGCGCCGGAAATCCTCGCTCGCCTGCACGAGCTTGAGGCGCGTGCCGCGCGCGGCCGCGGCCCGCCGATTGACGAGCAGGCACTGCAGCACCGCGGCGTCGATGCTCTTCACGGCGCTGCAGTCGATCTCGACCGCCGCGTCCTCGGTCTCGAGCAGGTTCGCGATCGCGACCTGCAGATCGGCCACGGCCGCGATGTGGATGCTCTCGGGCAGCGCCAGCGATTTCGGCTGGGTATCGGACATGTCGCGTTGCTCCGCGGCCGCGCCGCTCAGTGGACCTTGTCGCCGAAGGCGACGTCGCTGCCGACGAGCTGATCGATGTCGAGCAGGATCACCATCTTGTCGTCGACGGTCGCCAGCCCCTTGACGTAGTCCGTGCGCACCTGGCCGCCGAACTCCGGCGCCGGCTTCATGTGCTCGGGCGTCACGTTGTAGACGTCGGACACCGCATCGACGATGAAACCCATCGTCTTCTCGCCGTCCCCGGTGCGTATGCGCAGCACGATGATCACCGTCGTGTTGGTGTATTCGATCGGCTCGATCGCGAAGCGCCGGCGCAGGTCGATCACCGGCACGATCGTCCCGCGCAGGTTGATCACGCCGCGGATGTAAGCCGGCGTATTCGGGATCTCGGTGGCGGACTCCCAGCCCTTGATCTCCTGCACGCGCAGAATGTCGACGCCGTATTCCTCGCCGTTCAGCATGAAGGTCAGGAACTGCTCGGCATTGACGGCGACCGCGCTGCCGGCGGCGGTGGCGGAGTGTGGAGACGTTTCGGCTTGCATGGCTGCGTTTCCTTCACGCGACCTGGCGCTCGCTGCGCCAGCGCTTCGAGGGTTGATACTGCGTGCGGCTCAAGTGGATGAGGCCCGCGGTGTCGAGAATCATCGCGACCTTGCCGTCGCCGAGGATCGTCGCACCGGAAATGCCGTCGACGCGCCGGAAATTGGTCTGCAGGCTCTTGATGACGACCTGCTGCTGGCCCAGCAGCTCGTCGACGAACAGGCCCACCTTGCGACCTTCGGCCTCGACGATGACGAGCAGGCCGTCGCCGAGATTCGCGGAATCGGGCTGGACGTCGAAGAGATCGTAGAGCCGCACGATCGGCAGGTATTCGTCGCGCAGGCGGTAGAGCTCGGTCTGGCCGGCCACCGAGCTGACGGCTTCGGCCTTGACCTGCAGCGATTCGATGATCGAGACCAGGGACACGATGTAGACCTCGCTGCCGACCCTCACTAGCTGGCCGTCGAGGATCGCGAGCGTCAGCGGCAGGCGGATGCGGAACACCGAGCCTTCACCGCTCTTGGACTCCACTTCGACGACGCCGCCGAGATCCTTGATGTTGCGGCGGACCACGTCCATGCCGACGCCGCGACCCGATACGTCGCTGACGACGCTGGCGGTCGAGAAGCCCGGCGCGAAGACGAGCTCGAAGATCTGCTCGTCGCTCAACTGATCCTGCTCGCCGACGATGCCGCGCTCGCGCGCCTTGGCGAGGATGCGATCGCGATTCAGGCCGGCGCCGTCGTCGATGATCTCGATGACGATGTTGCTGCCCTCGTGGTAGGCGTTCAAGGTCAGCGTGCCCGCCGCCGGCTTGCCGCAGGCGATGCGCACGTCCGGCGGCTCGATGCCGTGGTCCAGCGCGTTGCGCACGAGGTGGACCAGCGGATCGCCGATTTTTTCGAGCACGGTCTTGTCGAGCTCCGTGTTCTCGCCGGCCATCTTGAGGTTGATCTGCTTGCCGAGCTTGGCCGACAGATCGCGCACGAGGCGCGGAAAGCGGTTGAAGGAGAAGCTGATCGGCATCATGCGGATGCTCATCACGCTCTCCTGCAGCTCGCGCGTGTTGCGCTCGAGCTGGGTGACGCCGGCGCGCAGCTTCTCGAGCTGCGCGAGATCGAACTCGGCGGCGAGCTGGCTCAGCATCGACTGCGTGATGACGAGCTCGCCGACCATGTTGATCAGCGCGTCGACCTTGTCGATGTCGACGCGGATCGAGGAGGTCGACGGCGCGCCGGCCGCCGGCGCCTGGCGCCGATCGCCCTGGCGGCGGTCTTCCTGCTGGCGGCGCTCGTCGCCGCCGCGCCGTTCCGCCGCCGCCGGCACCACCGCGAGCGCGGGCGCGCCGGCCCCGGCCGGGGCGGCAGCGCCGGGCGCTTCGTCGGCCGCGAGCGGCGCGATCAGGATCTCCGCGTCGTTGTCGACCCACTCGAAGACTTCGCGCACGGCCGCTTCGGGGACGTCGTTGTCGAGCTCGACGGTCCACGCGAGATAGCAGGTTTCGGGATCGAAATGCTCGAGGCTCGCCGGCAGCTTCGCGAGCTCGCATTCGACCTTGCTCGGGCCGAGCGCAATCAGCTCGCGCAGCAGGCGCGCGGGATCGTTGCCGGTCTGAAAGAGGTGCGGCGCGGGCACGAAGCGCACGCGCCAGCCGGTGACCGCGGGCGTCGTGACGGCGACTGCCGGCGCCGCGCTGGCGGTCGCGCCGGCGTGGAGCTGAGCCTCGAGCTTGCGGCCGGTGGCCGCGATGTCGTCGAGATCGGCGGCCACGCCGTCGCGCGCGGCGCCGAGCAGGCCGCGCAGCCGATCGACGCCCTCGAGCAGCACGTCGACCGCCTCGCGCGTCACCAGCCGCTTGCCCGCGCGCATCTCGTCGAGCAGCGTCTCCATCACGTGCGTGAATTCGCTGATCGCCGTGAAGCCGAAGGTGCCGCTGCCGCCCTTGATCGAGTGCGCGGCACGGAAAATCGTGTTGATCGCCTCCAGATCGGGCTCGCCGACGCCGAGGGCGAGCAGGCCGGATTCCATGATCTCCAGGCCTTCGAAGGATTCCTCGAAGAAGACCTGGTGAAACTGACTGATGTCGACGGACATGTTGCGCCTGTTGCAGAAGGGTGGCGATGCGCGGGCCGCTGGCTCCGCTCAGCTCAGGACTTTCTTCAGGGTCGCCAGGAGTTGATCGGGATTGAAAGGTTTCACGAGCCAGCCCGTGGCGCCGGCGGCCTTGCCCTCGGCTTTCTTGTCCGCCGCGGACTCGGTCGTCAGCAGCAGCATCGGCGTGAACTTGTACTGCGGCAGCTTGCGCAGCTCGCGAATCAGCGTGATCCCGTCCATGTTCGGCATGTTCACGTCCGTGAGGATGATGTCGGCCTGCTTGCCGCGCGCCTTGGTGAGGGCGTCCTGCCCGTCGATCGCCTCGATCACGTCGTAGCCGGCGCCCTTCAGCGTGAACGTCACCATCTGACGCATCGAGGCCGAATCGTCTACCGCAAGAATGCTTGCCATCGGTCTGTGTCCTCCCGTGCTGGTCGCAGCCGCTGCGCTGCTCAGGTCTCGTCCGGCACTGTATCGTCCGGGGCAGGGGAAGCTTTACGGCCGGAAACCGGATTCGGCGCATTTCCTCGGCGCGGCGCGGGGCTGCGCGAAGTGCGCTAGGCGAAGCGGATCCGGGGGCTCGCGCGGCGCTCGCTCACACGACCTTCGCGAGCGGTCCGCGATGCTCGACGATCCAGCGCGCGAAGGCCGGGGCCGGCAGCGGCGGGCTGTAGAGATAGCCCTGGGCGTAATCGCATTCCTGGGCGGCGAGCGCGGCGAGATGCAAGCGGCTCTCGACGCCCTCGGCGACCACCGCGAGATTGAGGCTGCGCGCGAGCGCGATGACGGCGGCGACGATCGCCGCGTCGTTGGCATTGGTGTCCATCTCGCGCACGAAGGTCTGATCGACCTTGACGCCGGCAATCGGAAAGCGGCGCAGGTAGGACAGCGACGAGTAACCGGTGCCGAAATCGTCGATCCAGACGTCGATGCCCAGCGCGCGCAGCTCGGCGAGCATCGAGATCGACTGCTCCGTGTCGCTCATCAACAGGCTTTCGGTGAGCTCGACCTCCATCACCTCGACCGGCAGCTTCCACTCGGCGAGCGCCGCGCTGAGCTGCAGCGGGAGCTCGACCGAGGCGAACTGCATCGGGCTGATGTTGACCGCGACGCGCACCTCGGGCAGGCCCTGCGCGCGCCAGCCCGCGATGTCGCGGCAGGCGGCGCGGATGATCCACTGGCCGAGCGGCACGATGAGGCCGGTTTCCTCGGCGATCGGAATGAAGTTCGCCGGCGACACCAGCCCGAGATCCGGGTGCCGCCAGCGCACCAGCGCCTCGGCCCCGGCGAAGCGGCCGGTGCGGATGTCGACCTTCGGCTGGTAATACAGCTCGAACTGTTCCTGCTGCAGGGCCTTGCGCAGGTTGTTCTCCATCGACAGGCGCTCGAAGGCGCGCGCGTTGATTGCGGAGGTGTAGAACTGGTAGCGCCCGCGGCCCTCGACCTTGGCGTGGTTCTTGGCGGCGTCGGCGCGATCGATCAGCAGATCCGCGGTGGTGCCGTCGACCGGATAGACGCTGATCCCGGCGGTGGCCGACAGCACCAGATCCTCGCCGCCGAGATTCACGGGCTGCGCGATCGCCTCCAGCATGCGCCGCGCGACGACGGCCGACTCTTCGGCCGACCGGAACTCCGTCAACACCACGTAGAACTCGTCGCCGCCGGTGCGCGCGACGAAATCGCCGGCGCGCACGTCGGCGCGCAGGCCGAAGGCGCTGTCGCGGCGGCGCAGGCAGGCGGTCAGGCGCTCGGCGACGGTCTTCAGCAGCCGGTCGCCGCTGTCGCGGCCGAGCGTGTCGTTGATGCGCTTGAAGTTGTCGAGATCGAGCGAGAACACCGCGACCACCGAGTCGGTGCCGACGGCGCGCGAGATCGCCTGCCCCAGATCCTTGCGCAGGGTCGTGCGGTTCGGCAGCCCCGTCACCGTGTCGAAATAGGCGAGCTTGTGGGCGAGTCCCTCCAGGCGCCGCCGCTCGGTGACGTCCTGCACGACGCCCGACAGCAGCCGCGCGCCCGTTTCCGGCGCGACGCCGCAGGTCGCCTCGACGTGCACGTGCGCCGTGCCGCCCTGCTGGAGCAGGACGCGGCAGCTAAGCTGCACCGACTCGTTGCTCGCGATCGCATTGCCGAGGCGGGTCTCGACCTCGCCGCGATCGTCCGGATGCACGCAGCTCACCAGCGGCTGCAGCTCGCCGACGATCGCGCCGTTGCGTATGCCGAGCAGACGCTCGACCTCGGCCGAGCATTCGAACAGCCCGCTGTCGACGTCCCAGTTGAAATGGCCGAGCTTGGCCATCGCCTGCGCCTTCGCGAGCCGCGCCTCGCTGCGTCGCAGCTCATCGGCGATGCGCGCGGCGCGCAGCATGTAGCGCACGCGGTGGGTGAGGACGCCGTAGTTGATCGGCTTGGTGACGAAATCGGTGGCGCCGGCATCGTAGGCGGTGTTGATCGACACGGTGTCGTCGAGCCCCGTCATCATCATGATCGGCGTGTGCTCGCCGTTCGGCATGCCGCGGATCGCCGAGCACACGGCAAAGCCGTCGAGCTCGAGCATCATCACGTCGAGCAGCACGACGTCGACCTTGTGCGTGCGGAAGAGCTCGAGCGCCGGCACGCCGTCCTCGGCCTCCAGGACCTGGAAGCCGCCCTCCTCCAGCGCGATGCGCGTCATCAGCCGCGCCGCCATGTCGTCGTCGACGACCAGAACGACGGGGCTATCGGCGTCGGGCGCGGGCGTCGGGTTCATCGCGATCGGCGCCGGCTGCCGTTCACGCTGCCT
Source organism: Gammaproteobacteria bacterium (assembly GCA_035325705.1). Taxonomy (GTDB): domain Bacteria; phylum Pseudomonadota; class Gammaproteobacteria. The sequence goes on along the minus strand of DAOKZI010000008.1, from coordinate 159,670 downwards.
CTTCGCGACGCAGCGCGGCGACGGCGGCCAAGGTGGCGTCGAGCAGTCCCTGCAGCCCCGTGCCTGCCGCCCGGCAGCCCTCGAGATCGCCGTCGCGGCCGCTGTGCTCCAGCGCTTTCGCCCGGGCGGCGAGCGCCGTCGCGCCGATGTTCGCGCTGCTCGACTTCAGCGTGTGCGCCGCGCGGGTGACGAGCGCCAGATCGCCGCTCGCGAGGCCCCGTCCCAAGTCGGCCAGCAGGCCGGCGGCGGAGGTTTCGAACACGTCGAAGACGCGCAGGACGATCGAAGGCCGGCCCGGCATCTGCAGGGCGCGCAGTGCCGCGATGGCATCGGGATCGAGATGGATGTCGGCGTGCTGCATGCAGGTCCTTTCGGCGCGCGCCGAGGCGACGTGACGGCCGGCGCGGCTCGACCCCCGCTAGCGGCCTCGCGGCCGCGCGCCTTGAGCCTGCGCTGCATCGGCTGTGCCGCCCCGGATGGCGTTGTTACACTACGCGCCCGACCCGGTCGCGGCGCTGCTCACACTATAGGCGCGCCGGATGAATTCCTGCAGGATTCATCCGGCACCGGCGAGCCCGGCGCGGGGTTTGACTCGCGCGCTTCGGCGGCGGGGCCTTCGCGGCCCACGAGGCTCGGCCTGCGGCAAGGCATACGCATCCATCACGGCAGAGGGGGGACGATGAAACGCAGCGATACCCGCATTCTCACGACCCACGTCGGCAGCCTGCCGCGGGCCCGGGAACTCTCCGATCTCCTGATCGCCGCCGAGGCCGGCAAGCCCGTGGACGCGGCCCGCCTCGACGCGCTCGCCGCCGCCGGCGTGCGCGACGCCGTGCGCAAGCAGATTGCGGCCGGCATCGACATCGTCAACGACGGCGAGCAACCGCGGGTCGGCTTCCAGACCTATGTCGCGCAGCGACTGGCCGGCTTCGGCGGCGCCAGCCAGCGCGATCCGTTCAAGGATTTCGCCGATCATCCGGACTTCGCGAGGATCTGGATCGACCGTGGCATGGTGATGTCCAAAGTCTTCGACGCGCCGACCGCCCAGGCCGAGGTCCAGTACAAGGACCTGGCGCCGGCGCAGCGCGAGTGCGACATATTCGATGCCGCCCTCGCCGAGCACGCCGGCAAGTATGCCGACACCTTCATGACCGCGGCCTCGCCCGGCATCGTCTGCACGACGATGCGCAATGCCTGGTACGACTCGCACGAGGCCTATGTGCGCGCCGTCGCGCGCGAGCTGCGCAAGGAGTACGAGCTGATCGTCTCGCGCGGCTACGTGCTGCAGCTCGACTGCCCGGATCTCGCGATGGAATGGCACGGCATGTTCCAGCACGGCACGCTGAAGCAGTTCCAGGACGCGATCGCGATCCACATCGACGCGATCAACGAGGCGCTCGTCAACATCCCGCGCGAGCGCGTGCGCCTGCATCTGTGCTGGGGCAACTATGACGGCCCGCACGACTGCGACGTCCCGCTCCAGGACATCCTGTCGATCGTCTACGGTGCGAAGGTCGGGGCGTTTTCCGTCGAGTTCGCCAATCCGCGTCACCAGCACGAATACGCCGCCGTCAAGAACAATCCGCTGCCGCAGGACGTCATCCTCATCCCGGGCGTCATCGACTCCACCGTCAACTACATCGAGCATCCGCAGGTCGTCTGCAATCGCCTCCTCGAGGCGGTGGCGGTGGTCGGCGATCGCGAGCGCGTGATCGCCGGCTGCGACTGCGGCTTCGGGACCTTCGCCGGCTGGGAGATGGTGGCCGCCTCCGTCGTCTACAAGAAATTCGAGGCGCTCGCCGAAGGCGCCCGTCTCGCGACGCGAGCGCTGTGGGGCTGAAGGGCCCGAGGGGAGTCATGGAGCACATCTACAGAGCGATCCGACGCGATCCGCGCTTTCTCGAGCTCGAACGCAGGCGCAGCCGTCTGAGCTGGATCCTGGCCGCCGTCGTCATCGCCCACTGCCTCTGGTACATCTTCGCCATCGCCTTCTTTCCGGAGGCGCGCTTCGCGGCGCTGTGGGGCAAGCCGCTGGCTCCGGGCATGGCGACCACCTGGGGCATCGTCATCGGCTTCCTGCAGATCGTCCTGTTCATCGTCCTCGTCGTCTTCTACATCCATCGCGCGAACGGGGCGTTCGACTCGCGCAAAGACGCCATCGTCGCCGACGCGACCCGCGCCGCCGGAGTCAACGATTGAAAAAGCCGCTCCTCGCCGCCGCCCTGCTGATCGGCACGGGCGCGAGCCTCGGCGTGCGCGCCCGGACGACCGGCGACACGGACGGCGTCAACGTGAACGCGATCGGCATGTTCTTCGTGTTCGTGCTCACCTCGCTCTGCATCACCTACTGGGCGGCCGGCCGCGTGAAATCGAGCTCGGACTTCTACGTCGCGGGCGGCCGGATCGGCGGCTTTCGGAACGGCCTCGCGATCACCGGGGACTGGTGCTCGTCGGCGGCGCTGATGGGCATCGCGGGTCTCGTCTACACCAACGGCTTCGACGGTCTGATCTATTCGGTGCTGCCCTTCGGCGCCTGGCCGCTGATGATGTTCCTGCTCGCCGATCGCCTGCGCAACCTCGGCAAGTTCACGATCGCGGACGTCGTCTCGCTGCGCATGGCGCGCGTGCCGATCCGCTCGCTGATCGCGAGCGCGGGTCTCGCCTTCGTCGTCGGCTATCTGATCGTGCAGATGGTCGGCGCCGGCACGCTGATCTCGAACCTGTTCGGCTTGAAGTACGAATACGCGCAGATCGCCATCGGCCTGCTCATCATCGTCTACGTCGCCTTCGGCGGCATGATCGCGACGACTTACGTGCAGCTCGTCAAGGCCGTGCTCCTGCTGTCGGGTACGAGCTTCATCGCCTTCGCGGTGCTCGCGAAGTTCGACTTCGCGCCCGAGAGCCTCTATGCGGCCGCGGTCGCCAATCATTCGGCGGCGGAAAAGCTGATGCAGCCGGGCGGCCTGCTGCACGATCCCGTCGACGCGATCTCCTGCGGCGTGATGCTGCTGTTCGGCGGCGCGGCGCTGCCGCACGTGCTGATGCGTTTCTTCACCGTGCCGGACGCGAAAGAAGCGCGCCGCTCGGCGGCCTGGGCCGCGAGCTTCATCGGCTACTTCTATCTGCTGAGCTTCTTCATCGGCTACGGCGCGGTGGTATTCGTGATGAAGGGCCCGCAGTTCCTCGACGCCGACGGCATCATCAAGGGCGGTGAAAACATGGCGGCGATCCATCTCGCCGCAGCGATGGGCGGAGATCTGCTGCTCGGCTTCATCTCGGCCGTCGCCTTCGCGACCATCGTCGCCGTCGTCGCCGGTCTGACGATTGCCGGCGCCTCGGCGATTTCGCACGATCTCTACGCGAACGTGCTGCGTCACGGCCGCGCGAGCGACGCCGAGGTCATGAAGATCTCGCGCTATGCGGCAATCGCGCTCGGCATCCTCGGCATCGTGCTTGGCATCGCGTTCAAGGAAGAGAACATTGCCTATCTGATCGTGCTGCCGTTCACGATCAGCGCGACGGTGTTCTTTCCGGTGCTGTTCCTCACGCTGTACTGGCGCCGCCTGACCACCACCGGCATCGTGGCCGGCGGCTGGCTGGGTCTCGCCGCGGCGGTGGCGATGCTGGTGGCGGGCCCGACGATCTGGCGGGACATCCTGGGCCACGAGGCGCCGATCTTCCCGTACAAATATCCGGCCCTGTTCTCGATGACGATCTCCGTCGTCACGATGATCCTCGTCTCGCTGCTCGACAAGAGCGCGCGCGGACATCGGGAAGTGCGGGCGTTCGAGGATCAGTTCGTACGCTCGCAGACGGGCCTGGGCGCGGAAGGCGCGACGCGGCACTGAGGACCTCACGATGCGCCATCTCTACGATCGGATCGATCGCGATCCCCGTTTCCACGCGCTGGCGAAGGCGCGCGGCCGCCTGGGCTGGACGCTGAGCGGGCTGGTGCTGCTCGCCTATTACGGCTTCGTGTTCGCGATCGCCTTCGCGCCGGGCTGGCTCGCCCGTCCCCTCGGCCCGGACACGGCCGTGACCGTCGGCATCGCCGCCGGACTCGGCGTGATCGGGCTGTCGGTCGCGCTGACCGGCGTCTACGTGTGGCGTGCGAATCGGATCTTCGATCGCCTGAACGCGGACATCGTCGACGCGGCGACGCGCAAGGCCGGCGCCTTCGATGCCGACTAGCGCGGTCGCGGGCGACGTCGGCGCGAGCGCCGTCGCCATCACCCTGTTCCTCGCCTTCGTCGGCGCCACGCTCGCGATCACGTGGTGGGCGGCGCGCCGCACGCACACCACCAAGGACTTCTACGCCGCCGGCGGCAACATCACGGGGTTCCAGAACGGTCTCGCGATCGCCGGCGACTTCATGTCCGCGGCCTCTTTCCTCGGCGCCTCGGCCCTCGTCTACTCCTTCGGTTTCGACGGGCTCATCTATGCGGTCGGCGGGCTCTGCGGCTGGCCGATCGTGCTCTTCCTGCTCGCCGAACGGCTCAAGAATCTCGGCAAGTACACCTTCGCCGATGCCGTGTCCCTGCGGCTCGCGGCAGTGCCGATCCGCTGCCTCGCGGCCTCTGGCTCGCTGGTCGCGGTCGTGCTCTACCTGATCGCGCAGATGGTCGGCGCCGGCAAGCTGGTCGAAGTGCTGTTCGGGCTCGACTATGCGATCGCGGTGTGCGGCGTCGGCGGCCTGATGGTGTTCTACGTCTGCTTCGGCGGCATGATCGCGACGACCTGGGTGCAGATCATCAAGGCCGCGCTGCTGCTGTCGGGCGCGACCATCGTCACGATCTGCGTGATCGCCCAGACGGGATGGAGCTTCGGCGGCGTGTTCGCGACCGCTGCCGAGCACCACCCGACGGGCATCGCGGCGCTGGCGCCGGGCGGCATGCTGCAGGATCCGGTGTCCGTCGTGTCGCTAGGCACGGCGCTCGTGTTCGGGACCGCCGGCCTGCCGCACATCCTGATGCGCTTCTTCACCGTGCCGGACGCGCGCGAGGCGCGCCGCTCGGTGTTCTACGCGTCCGCGTTCATCGGCTATTTCTACGCGCTGACCTTCATCATCGGCTTCGGGACGATCGCATTCGTCGCCGGCCGGCCGGCCTTTCTCGATGCCGAGGGCGCGCTGCGCGGCGGCACCAATATGGCGGCCATCCATCTCGCCCACGCCGCCGGCGGCGAGCTGCTGCTGGGCTTCATGTCGGCCGTGTGCTTCGCGACGATCCTCGCGGTCGTCTCCGGCCTCACGCTGTCGGGCGCTTCGGCGATTTCGCACGATCTCTATTCGAACGTCTTCAAGCGCGGCGCCGACGAAGCGCGGGTCGTGGTGATTTCCCGCTACTCGGCGATCGGCCTCGGTATCGTGTCGATCGGGCTGTCGCTGCTGTTCGAGGAGCAGAACGTCGCCTACATGGTGCTGCTCGCCTTCACCGTCGGCGCGAGCGTGAATTTTCCGCTGCTCTTCCTCGTCATGTACTGGCGCGGATTGACGACGACGGGCGCGCTCGCCGGCGGCGTCCTCGGCCTCGTCACCGCCGTCGGCTGCATCGTGCTCGGCCCGACCGTATGGGTCGAGGTGCTGGACAACGAGCACCCCGTCTTCCCCTATAAATACCCCGCGATCTTCGCGATGGCCGCCTCCTTCGCCGGCAGCATCCTCGGCTCCCTCCTCGACCGCAGCGCGCGCGCCGCCCGCGAACGCGCCGCCTTCACCGATCAATACATCCGTTCGCAGACCGGGGTCGGATCCGAGGGGGCGTCGGGGCATTGAAGGTTTTTGGCCACCGAGAACACCGAGAACACAGAGGAAGAGAGCGTGGCTTGGTAATACTCTGGCGCATGCGCCGCTCGATACCGCTGCTGGCAGTCCCGACAAGCCGCCTCCACATCCGATAGAGCTCGTAGGTTGCCGTGAAAGAGCGTGCCCCCGTTCTCGTAGCCCGGGTGCAGCGGAGCGGAACCCGGGATCCGGCATGCCCGATACGCGACAGCTTTCGGCGAATGCATGAGAGGGCGGCGGACGACGATCCCGGGTTACGCGCTGCGCGCTCCACCCGGGCTACGAAATTGAGGGTGATGTGCGTGCCTCATCACCGTTGGGCTGACGAAGGAAGCCCAACGTTCAGCGCCGAACGTTGGGCTTCCTTCGTCAGCCCAACCTACGACTGCGACTGCTCTTGTGCTCGGCTCGCAGCACCAGTGCCCATGCCATTGCGCCCAGCGCCGCGTAGGCCCCGGTCAAGGGCAGCACGGTGCCGTCGAAGGCCTGGCCCACCATGAAGCCGAGCCCCGCGCCGAGCATGGTCGTGAACCAGCCGATGGCGGACGACGCGGTGCCGGCCATGTGACCGAAGGGCGCGATGCTGAGGGCGCTCAAATTCGCGCCAAGGAAACCGAACATCGCCATGCTGCCCATCTGCATCAGCATGAACGCCCACAGCGGCTCACCGGTACGCCAGGCGATCGCGAGATGCAGCAGGTTCAGCACCACCAGGATGCTCAGACCCGTGAGCGCGAGACGCCGCATGCCCAATCGCAGCACCAGGCGGGAGTTGACGAAGGCGGCCACCGCCATCGCCGCGGCGACGAGCGCGAAGAGCGGGCCGAAGGCGGCGCCGGCCGCGAAGATCTCGCTGAAAATGCGCTGCGCGGAGAGGATGAACCCCATCTGCGCGCCGATCACGAGACCGAGCGCCAGCATGTAGCTGAACGCCGCGCGCGTGCAGAAGGTCGCCCTGTAACCGCCGAGGATCGCCGTCACGGACAGCGGCCGGCGCAGCGACGCCGGCAGCGTCTCCTCGAGACGCCACAGGGACCACAGCAGCATCACGAGACCGCCGACGACGAGCGCGCCGAAGGTCCAGCGCCAGGGCGCGAAGGCGAGAATGAGCTGCCCGATCGAAGGCGCCAGGATCGGCACCGCCATGAAGAAAGTCATGGCGAGCGACAGCACCCGACCGAGCTGTCGATCGGCATAGAGATCCCGCGCGAGCGAGCTCGCGATCACGCGCGGCGCGCCGGCGCCGAGGCCCTGGGCGACGCGCGCGACGAGCAGCGTGCCGAAGCTCATGCTCATCGCGGACAAGAGGCCGGCCGCCGCGAACAGGCCGAGTCCCGCGATGAGCACGGGGCGACGCCCGTAGCGGTCCGAGAGGGGACCGTAGAACAGTTGCGACACCCCCATGCCGACGAGATACACCGCGACCACCGCCTGCGCGTGATTCGCATCGTCCAGCCCGAACGCGGCCGTGATCGCCGGCAGGGCGGGCAGCATCACGTCGATCGCCAGCGCGTTCAGCGCCATGCAGGCGGCGATGAAGGCAACGAACTCGGCGAAGCGCATCGTTCGTCCCTCCGACTGTCCCGCGGGGGAAGTCCTCATTCAGGCTGCTCCGGTGAGGCCGCATCGAGGCACGGGGAAAGCGAAGACGACGTAGTGCTCAGCTTGACGCAGTCGTACCGTTACCTGCGCCAGCCGGCTGCCCGGCGCCAGGTCCGCCACGAGATCGACGAGACACCAGCCGAGGTGCCAGCCCGCATGAGGGCTGCCCGAATTGCACTGCGCTGCTTGCGGGCTACGGCCTGCGTATAGCTGCCATGTTCTTCGTAGCCCGGGTGCAGCGTAGCGAAACCCGGGATCTTCGCCGGCTCGCACGCCGTCCCCGGGTTACGCGCTGCGCGCTCCACCCGGGCTACGAAAGCGATCGAGCATCGCTCAGCGCTTGAACAGCCCGATCAGGCTCGCCTTCGCCAGCGTGTTGAAGTTGAGATGGAAGCCGACGATGGCCGCCGAGGTGTCGGCCGTCACCGGCAACTGCGCCATGCTGACGGCGTACACGGTGAAGATGTAGCGATGCACATGCGCGCCCGGCGGCGGGCAGGGGCCGCCGTAGCCCGGCTTGCCGAAGTCGGTGCGGACTTCGAGCGCCGCGGCCGGCATCTTGCCGCTCGCCGGATCGCCGGCGCCCAGCGGCAGCGAAGTCACGTGCGCCGGGATGTTGACGACCACCCAGTGCCAGAAGCCGCTGCCGGTCGGCGCGTCGGGGTCGTAGCAGGTCACGGCGTAGCTCTTGGTGTCGGCCGGCGCGCCGCTCCATGACAACTGCGGCGACAGATTGTCGCCCTCGCAGCCGAAACCATAGGCCGCGGACAGCACGTGGGCCTTCTTCAGGTATTCGCCTTCCGCGAAACTCTCGCTCGTCAGGATCAGGGACATGGTCTATACCTCCATGCGCGCTCAAGCCGCCCGCAGAGCGGTCAGCACTTCGTCCAGCATCTTCTTCGCATCGCCGAACAGCATCCGGTTGTTCTCCTTGTAGAACAGCGGATTGTCGACGCCCGCATAGCCGCTCGCCATCGAGCGCTTCATCACGATCGAGGTCTTGGCTTTCCACACCTCGAGCACCGGCATGCCGGCGATCGGGCTGGTGGGATCTTCCTGCGCCGCCGGATTCACGATGTCGTTGGCGCCGATCACCATCGCGAGATCGGTGCTGCCGAACTCGTCGTTGATCTCGTCCATCTCGGCGACGATGTCGTAGGGCACCTTGGCTTCGGCGAGCAGCACGTTCATGTGGCCCGGCATGCGGCCGGCGACCGGATGGATCGCGAAGTGCACCTCGATGCCGCGCTCGCGCAGGATCTTCGTGATCTCGAACACCGTGTGCTGGGCCTGGGCGACCGCCATGCCGTAGCCCGGCACGAAGATGATCTTCGCGGCGTTCCGCATCATCTCGGCCGTCTCTTCGGCGCTGATCGGATGCACCTCGCCCTGCGGCTGGCCGGTGCCGGCGGCCGCGGCCGCGCCGCCGCCGGTGCCGAAACCGCCCGCGATCACGCTGATGAAATTGCGGTTCATCGCGCGGCACATGATGTAGGAGAGGATCGCGCCCGAGGAGCCGACGAGCGCGCCGGTCACGATCAGCAGATCGTTGCTCAGCATGAAGCCCGTCGCCGCCGCCGCCCAACCCGAGTAGCTGTTGAGCATCGACACCACGACCGGCATGTCGGCGCCGCCGATCGCCATCACCATGTGGATGCCGAAGGCGAGCGCGATGCCGGTCATGACGATGAGGAACAGCATGCCCGCGCCGCCGGACTCGACGTTGAGGAAGAGCTCGCAGAACCAGATGACGACCAGCAGTCCCAGCAGATTCAGCACGTGCCGGCCCGGCAGCAGCAGCGGCTTGCCGTCGATCTTGCCCGCCAGCTTGCCGAAGGCGATGACCGAGCCCGAGAAGGTCACGGCGCCGATCAGGATGCCGATGTAGATCTCGACCTCGTGGATCGTCTTCTCGACGCCGATGAAGTGCGCCGACGGATCGAGATAGCTCGCGTAGCCGATCAGCACCGCGGCGAGGCCGACGAGGCTGTGCATTGCCGCGACGAGCTCCGGCATCTGCGTCATCTGCACGCGCTTGGCGGCGACCATACCGACGCTGCCGCCGATCAGCATCGCGATGACGATCGGCACGATGCTCGTCACTTTCGGCCCCAGCACGGTCGCGATCACCGCGATCGCCATGCCGACCATGCCGTAGTAGTTGCCGCGACGCGAGGTCTCGGGATTGGAGAGGCCGCCGAGACTCAGGATGAAGAGTATCGTCGCGGCGATGTAGGAAACGGTGACCAGACCCTCGTTCATGGCTTCACTCCGAACGGCGGAACATGCGCAACATGCGCTGGGTGACCGCGAAGCCGCCCACCATGTTGACGGCGGTGAGGATCAGGGCGAGGCCCGCCAGCAGGGTCATCAGGAAACCGGGCGAGGAAATCTGGATCAGCGCGCCGATCGCGATGATGCTGCTGATCGCGTTCGTCACGCTCATCAGCGGCGTGTGCAGCGCCGGCGTCACGTTCCAGATCACCATGTAGCCGACGAAGCAGGCGAGCACGAACACCATGAAGTGCGCCATGAAGGCCGGCGGCGCGACCGAGCCCAGCCAGGCGAGGGCGAGCGCGCCGCCGCCGAGCACGAGCAGGCGCTGCAGGGGCTTGGGGATCAGCGGCTTCGGCGGCGGTGGCGGCGGCGCGGCGGCCGGCCGCGCGCCCGCAGGGGCGGCCGAGAGTTTCGGCGGCGGCGGCGGCCAGGTGATCTCGCCGTCCTTGATCACGGTCGCGCCGCGGATCATCTCGTCTTCCATGTCGACGACGAGCTTGCCGTCCTTGCCCGGCGTCAGCTCCTCGATCAGGCGCAGCAGGTTCGTCGCATAGAGTTGGCTCGACTGGCGCGCCATGCGGCTCGGCAGATCGGTGTAGCCGATGATCTTCACGCCGTGGCGCTCGACGACTTCGCCCGGCACCGTCAGCTCGCAGTTGCCGCCCTGCTCGGCGGCGAGATCGACGATCACGCTGCCCGGCTGCATGCTCGCGACCATCTCGGCGGTGATGAGCTTGGGCGCGGGCTTGCCCGGGATCAGCGCCGTGGTGATGACGACGTCGCACTCCTTGCACTGTTTCGCGATCATCGCGCGCTGGGCCTGCTGGTAGCCCTCGCTCATCACCTTCGCATAACCACCGACGCCCGTGCCCTCTTCCTGGTACTCGACCGGCACGAACTCGGCGCCGAGGCTGCGGATCTGATCGCCGACCTCGGGCCGCGTGTCGGTGGCGCGCACGATCGCGCCGAGGCCGTTGGCCGCGCCGATCGCCGCGAGGCCCGCGACGCCGGCGCCGATCACGAAGATCTTGGCCGGCGGCACCTTGCCGGCGGCCGTGACCTGGCCGGTGAAGAAGCGGCCGAAGTGCTGCGCGGCCTCGATGACGGCGCGATAGCCGGCGATGTTCGCCATCGACGACAGCGCGTCCGCCTTCTGCGCGCGCGAGATGCGCGGCACGCTGTCCATCGCGAGCACCGTCGCCCGGCGCGCCGCGAGCTTCTCCAGCGCGCTCGGGTTCTGCGCCGGCCACAGGAAACTGATCAGCGTGCCGCCCTCGCGCAGCAGCGCGAATTCGTCGCTGCCGGGGTGCTCGGCCGGGCCGCGCACCTTGAGCACGACGTCCGACTGCTGCCACAGGCTCGCCGCGTCCGGCAGGATCTCGACGCCGGCGGCGCGATAGGCCTCGTCACCGAGATCGGCGGTCGCGCCGGCGCCCTGTTCGATGGCCACCTCGTAACCGAGCTTGATCAGCCGGGCGGCGACCTCGGGGGTCGTCGCCACCCGCTTTTCGCCGGCGTGCAGTTCTTTGGGGATGCCGATGCGCACTCACGGTCTCCTTCGCTGGATCTGGTCCGGGCACTGTGCTGCGGACGCCCGTCGGGCGCACTCCCTGGCATCGTCGCGTGGCAGTGGCCGCGCAGCGAGGAGCGGTGAGCGGGCGGGGACCGGCGCCGAACCATACGGTGCCGTATGGCGCAAGCTGTCCGGGATCTGCACCTTAAACAAGATGCGGCAGGCTTGGCAACGGGCTCGCGCAGGCTTCGTCGCGGCGCGCGGCACAGAACGGCACGGGCGGCTTTTCGAAGCTCGGGCGCTGCAGGCACAATTCGAGCGTCATCGACGTTTTCAGCACCGGGCGCCACGGACCCGGACGTTCGGAAAGGGCTCTTCTTGAAGCGTTCTCTCAAGGCCCCCGCGCAAGGCAAGCCCTTGGCGCCGCGCCAGCCCGACGGGGATCGCTACGCACGCGTCGCCGCCGCGATCGCGGGCGTCACCGGCGAGCATTTCTTCGACGCGCTGACGGCCTGTCTCGTCGTCGTGCTCGACGCGCAAGCCTGCTTCGTCGCCGAGCGGCTGCCCGAGCGTCCCGACGTCCTGCGCACGCTGGCCGTCAGCGCCGGCGGCGAGAAACTGCCGGACTTCGAGTACGAGCACGCGGCCGCACCCTGCACACGGGTGCTCGAAGGCGTGGCGCGCATCGAGCGCGGCGGGCCGGCGCCGTTCGTGCGCCACGCGCTGTCCGGCTTCGATGCGATCGGCTGCTACGTCGGCGTACCGCTCACGGCCGCCGACGGCAGCGCCGTCGGCGTGCTCGTCGTGCTTTACGCGGGCGTGCACGAGGACGGCGACGGCGCGCGCAAGCTCCTCGCCCGCTGCAGCGCTCGCGCGGGCACCGAGCTCGAACGCCTGCGCCACGAACGCGCGCTGCGCCAGAGCGAGCAAAGCTATCGCGCGGTGTTCGAGCATGGCGGCGACGGCATTTGCATCCTGCGCGACGGCCGCTTCGTCGAGTGCAACGAAGCTTCGCTGAAGCTGTACCGCGCCACGCGCGAGGAGCTGCTCGGCAAGTCGCCGGGTGACATCTCTCCCGAGTACCAGCCGAGCGGCCACCACTCGCGCGCGCTCGTCCTCGAGAAGCTCCGCCACGCGGAGCACTACGGCACGCAAACCTTCGAATGGCGCCATCGCCGCCTCGACGGCAGCGAGTTCGACGCCGAGGTGATGCTGACGCCGATTTCGCTGCTCGGCGTGCAGCACTACGTCGCGGCCGTGCGCGACATCAGCGCGCGCAAGCGCACCGAGCAGGCGATCCTCGACTTCGCCCATCAGCTCGAAGCGAGCTACGCGACGCTGCGCGCGATCCATCTGCTGTCGCGACGCCTGAACGACTGCACCGACGATCAGCAGATCGCCCGCGAGACCTTGACGACGGTCACGAGCCTCGCCGATGCGCCGGTCGGCATCTTCATGCATCTCGATCGCGAGGCGGGCGTGCTGCGCGTGCTCGCGCAGATGGATCTGCGGCAGGGCATGCTGCGCGAGCACGTCGGCACGCTGCCGCTCGAACGCAGCCTGAGCGGGCTCGCGATCAAGAGCGGCCGCATCGTGTTCGCCGAAGACTATTGCAATGATCCGCGGATTTCGCCCGCGCTGCAGGCCATCGCGCGCGCCGACGACTGCGTGAGCTCGGTCGCGATCCCGCTGACTTACGGCACCGACATCATCGGCTGTCTCGCGCTCGACTACCGCGCGCGCATGACCGGCAGCCGCCAGCGCCTGGAAGACTTCGCGACGATCGGCTCGACGGTCTCGCTCGCGCTGACCAACGCGCGCCACCGCCGCCAGCTCGAGTTCCGCGCGCTGCACGACAGCCTGACCGATCTGCCGAACCGCCAGGTGCTGCACCGGACCTTCGCCGAGCGCAGCGCGCGCGAAGGCGCACTGATGCTGCTCGATCTCGATCGCTTCAAGGAAATCAACGACACGCTGGGGCATGCGATCGGCGATCGCCTGCTGTGCGAAATCGGCCCGCGCCTGTATGCGGCACTCGGTACGCGGCCCGGCACGCTGTGCCGGCTCGGCGGCGATGAGTTCACGCTGCTCGTGCCCGGGCTCACCGGGCGCGACGCGGCGCTCGCGCTCGGCTTCAGGCTGCTGGACGCCCTGCGTCAGCCCTTCGCGATCGACGGCATGCAGCTCGAGATCGGCGGCAGCCTCGGCATCGCGCTCTATCCGCAGGACGGCGACGACAGCCACGCGCTGCTGCGCTACGCGGACGTCGCGATGTACCAGGCCAAGCACTCCGGGGCCGGCGTCGTCGTCTACGACCGGCAGTTCGATCGCCATACGCCCGAGCGGCTGGCGATGATCACCGAGTTCGGCCAAGCGCTGCGCGAGCATCAGCTCCTGCTCCACTACCAGCCGCGGCTCGATCTGCGCGATATGCGCGTGACGGGCTTCGAGGCCCTGGTGCGCTGGCAGCATCCGCGCCTCGGCTTCCTGATGCCGCAGGATTTCATGCCGCTGCTGGAGATGAGCGACGCGATCCACGGGCTCACGGTGCACGTGATGGAGCTCGCCGTCGCCGAACAGCAGCGCTGGCGCGCCGCCGGCCGCGCCCACGCCGTGTCGGTGAATCTCTCGGCGCGCAATCTCGTCGACGACCGCTGCGTGCGCCATCTCAACGAGCTGATCCTCCGCCACGAGCTGCCGCCCGGGGCGCTGGAGCTCGAGATCACCGAGACCACGCTGATGCACGATCCGGAAGGCGCGCGCGAGCTGCTCGCGAGCATCGCCGGCCGCGGCGTCGAGCTGTCGATCGACGACTACGGCACCGGCTACTCCTCGCTCGCCTATCTGCGGCGCCTGCCGATCCGGGCGCTCAAGATCGATCGCGCCTTCGTGCGCGACATGCGCGCGGACGAGCACGATCGGATCATCGTGCGCTCGACGATCAACCTCGCCCACAACCTCGGCCTGCAGGTCGTCGCCGAAGGCGTCGAGGATCTCCGCACGCTCGCCCTGCTGCGCGAGATGGGCTGCTATCAGGCCCAGGGCTACGGCATCGCGCGGCCGATGGCGAGCGAGGCCATCGACGACTGGCTGGCGACCTGGCGTTCGCCCTGGCCCACGGCCTGAGGGCAGGCCGCAAGCGCAGTAAGCCGCCCGTTCGCCCCGCACGCGTCTGACGCGCGGTGGGCGCCGCGCCGTCGTCCCGGGCAGGTGCCCGCCGCTTCGCGCGCTCGGAGTCCCCGCTTAGGGTGAGCCGCTACGTCACCTCGGCATGGAGGCACACGATGGCTTACGGACTCAATGAACTCGCGGTCGAGCTGCGCGCCGCCGCGAGCGCGATCGCCGATCTGCTCGAAGCGGCGCGCGACGGCGGGCCGATCAGCCCCGAGATCGATCAGGCCGCGGCGCAGGCGGCGGCGACGCTGGGCGAGCTCGCCGAAGAATTCGGGCGCAACGACGTCAGCGACTATGCGCGCGACGATACGCTGGAGGACGTGCCGGCCGGCCGCCATGCGCTGGGCCACGCCGAAGACCTCGAAGATCTGCTTTGACGAGCGCGCCTTCATCGACCGACGATCGCGCGCCGCGCGTCGTCTTCGTAGCCCGGATGAGCGCAGCGAATCCGGGGTTCGGCGATTATCGAGTGCACACGCGGAAATCGGCGCCGATCCCGGATTCGCGTGGCTCATCCGGGCTACAAGAAGGGGCCGTGTAGCCCGGATCCCGCACCACGCACTCTTTCCGTATTGCGAGCGACATCCGCGCCTCGGCCGGCGGCGCCGATCCTGCGTGCTATGCTCGGACATCTTTTCGGGCCGCACGGAGCCAGCGATGCGCAATCCCTTCGATACTCCCGAACGCGTCGCTTTTCGCGACGCCGTCACGCGCTTCGTGCGCAGCGAGATCGAACCGCACGCCGACGAGTGGGACGAGGCCGGCACGATCCCCTGGTCCGTGCACGAGAAGACCTGCGCGCTGGGACTGTTCGGCTTCGGCATCGACGAGCGCTACGGCGGCGTCGGCTTCGACGACGCGTTCATGCGCACCGCGGCGGCGGAAATCCTCGGCCGCTGGGCGCCGGGCGGCGTTGTTTCGGCCATCGGCTCGCGCGGGATCATGGTCGGCCTCGTCGCGGGGCTCGCATCCGAGGACATCAAGTGCCGCGCGCTGCCCGAGATCCTGTCCGGCCGCCGCGGCGGCGCGCTGGGGATCACGGAGCCCTCGGGCGGCTCGGACGTCGCCGCGTTGCAGACGCGGGCGCGGCGCGACGGCGAGCATTACGTGTTGAACGGCACCAAGACCTTCATCACCGGCGGCATGCACGCCAGCCATTTCGTGATCGCCGCGCGCACCGGCGGCGAAGGCCTGGGCGGAATCTCGCTCTTCTTCGTCGATGCCGATACGCCCGGTTTCACGCGCACGGCGATCGAACGCAAGATGGGCTGGTGGTGCTCGGACACGGCGACGCTGTACTTCGACGGCTGCCGCATCCCGGCCGCGCAGTTGATGGGCGAGGAGAACAGGGGCTTCCTCGCGACGATGAACAACTTCAACCATGAACGTCTGTTCATGGCGGCGCAGATGCTCGGCATGGCGCGGCGCTGCCTCGAGGAGAGCATCGCCTACGCGCAGGAGCGCCAGACCTTCGGCAAGCCGCTGGTGAAGCACCAGGTCATCCGGCACAAGATCGCCGACATGTCGGTGCGCGTCGATGCGATGGAAGCCCTGCTGCAACAGATCTGCTGGAACCTCAACGAAGGCGAGCTGCCCGTCGCAGAGATCTGCAAGGCCAAGTTCTTCTGCTCCGGCGCGCTCGAATTCATCGCCAGCGAGGCGATGCAGATCTTCGGCGGCGCCGGCTATCTGCGCGGCAACCCGGTCGAACGCATCTATCGCGAAGTGAAGGTGATGGCCATCGGCGGCGGCTCGGCGGAAATCATGCGCGATCTCGCCGTGCGGCAGATGGGGCTGTAGGCAACGCCGGCGCGGACCGATCGGAAGTCCGTAGCCCGGATGAGCGCAGCGAATCCGGGGCCGTGCCGCTTCGAGCGTCGATTAATCTAGCCACGGAGAACACAGAGAACACGGAGAAAAGGCGGGAAAAGATTATTAGGGCTCCGCCTCCGTGGCTCGCGGGGGCTCTGAACAATCTCCTTTTCCTCGTGTTCTCTGTGTTCTCCGTGGTAGCGCAGCGCAGATTCAACGGTCTTCCAGTCGAGCGCAGCATCGAAACCGGCACGGCCCCGGATTCGCTGCGCTCATCCGGGCTACGAAGCGTGCCGGCAGCGGCGCCGGGGATCGCTCAGAGGCGCTCCACGATGTCGGCGAAACGCGCGGCCATGATGGCGGTGAGATTGCGATAGAGCTGCGCGCCGATCCGCGGATAGCGCGTCTGGATCCGGCCCAGACAGGCCTCGCCGAGCCGCAGCACCCGCACCGGTTCCAGGGCTTCGACGTTCGCGAAATGACGGCCCTGGAACAGCGATGCGGCCCCGATCAGATCGCCTTGACGGAAATGTCGGATCTCGCGGTCACCGTCCTCGCGCGGCACGTGCGCGACCAGCTCGCCCTCGATGACGACGAACAGTTCGCGCGCCTCGTCGCCCTGCCGGATCAGGCGCTGGCCTGCCGCGACCGGCAGTATCGATCCGAGCAGCGCCGCCGTCCGCGCCTGACGCGCACTCAAGCCCGCGAAGAGCGGAATGGTTTTCTGCGGCTCCTTGCAGCCGAGATCCACGCTCAGCGTGTCCCACAGCGTGACGAAGCGCATGCGGCTCGCGAGCGCGGGCGTGAAGGTGAGATCCAGCAGCCAGGCGAGCAGCATCGTGCCCGCAGCCAGCAGACCGAACAGCGCCTCGTTGCGCAGCTCGCTCGCGCCCAGGGCGAGAAACCCGCAGACGAGGCCGAGCGTGCTGTAGGCGATGGGCCGGATCGTGCCCACCATCGCGCGCTCGAGACCGCGCGCCTCGTTGGCGCTGCGGCGCGCCTCCACGTTGTAACGCGCCATGAAGTGGACCGTGTCGTCGATGACGATCGCAAGCATGATCGGCGCGACGAGGCTGGTGGTCACGTCGAGCGGTATGCCGGTCGCGCCGAGCACGCCGAAGAAGGCCACGATCGGCATCAGATTCGGCACCAGGGCGAGGGCGCCGACGCGAAACGACGCGAAGAGCCAGGCGAGCACGGCGTAGATGACGAGCGCCGTCGTCGCCAGGCTCAGTATCTGCCCGCGCGTGATGTCGTCGATGGCTTCGACGAGGAGCACGGCGCTGCCGGTCACGTGGCCGTGCAGATGCCCGGGCAGCGCATGCAGCCGTTCCTCGATGCGCGCGATCAGCGGCGCCAGCTCGGCGGTCGCGGCCGGCCTGGCCATTACGCGCAGGACGGTGGAATCGAAGCGCCTGTCGGCATAGCGCTCGACGTCGTTGCCGGCCCCGAGCAGCAATAGTTGATCCGCGAGCTCCCTGCTCGGCGGCAGCACCAGGCCCGACGGCGCGTCCGGGACGAAAGCCCGGTAGAGCACGCCGAGATAGTCGACGAGGCTCGAGACTTGCCCGATCTCGGGCTGCGACGACAGCCAGCGCTGCAGCTCGACGATGTGCGCGAGCTGCTTCGGATCCTTGAACGCGCCCGGGACGTCGGTATCGACGACGACCTTGATCGGGACGAGGCCGCCGAAGGCGGCAGACGCCTTGGCGAAGTCCTCGGCGATCCCGGCGCGCGGCGGCGGCACCGAGAGATAGTCGGTGCCCACCTCGATACGCGTCGCCAGCATCGCGGCGAGGAGCATGGCGGCAGCGCCGGCGAACAAGAGCTGACGCCGGTAGCGCAGATCGAAGCGCGCGAGACGCAGGGCCCAGCGCGGCAGCACGCCGTCTCCGCGCCGCGGAGGCGCGCGATAGCCGTGCAGGCTGAAGCCGGCCGGCACCAACACCAATGCGCCCAGCCAGGCGAGCGCGATCCCGCAGGCCGCAAAGAGGCCGAACTCGCGGATGGCGGGAATGCTGCTGACGGCAAAGGACAGGAATCCCACGGTTTCGAGCGCGGCGTTCAGCGTGATCGTGCCGGCGACCTCGCGCAGCGCGCGTGCCACGGCGGCTCCCGGGAGAAGGCCGCCCGCGACGGCCTCGTCGATCGCCGCGACCATGTGCACGGAGTACGCGAAGCCGACGATGAAGATGACGGGCACGATCAGCACCGTCACGAAGTTGAACGCGTAGCCGAGCGCGACGAAGAGAGACAGCGTGCCGACGACCGCACCGCCCGTGACCAGCACCGGCATGATCAGCCCGCGCAGCGTCCGCATCGCGAGGGCCGCGACCAGCACGGTGACGCCGACGGCGAGCGGAAGGATGCGCATCAGATCGGCGCGCAGCAGCCGGCTGATCTCGATGCGCACGTGGGTCGGGCCGGTCAGCCACTGGGCGATGTCGCCGGCGTGCTCGCGCGACAGGCGCGCGATCTCGTCGCTCAGCGCGAACAGCGCGGGCGCGGTAAGACGCCGATCGAAGGCGACGGCGAGCAAGCTCGTCGTGCCGTCCGCCGATACCAGCGTTCCGCGCAGCAGCGGATTCGCGAGCGCGGCGTCGCGCACGGCGAGCGCCGCGTCCTCGCCGGCCGGCGGCGCCGGCAGCAAAGTATCGATCTCGAGCATGCCGTCGCTGGAGCGGACCGCGAGCGCGGTGGCGAGGCTGTCCACGCGCAGCACGCCGGGCAGAGTCTCCAGCGCCGCGGATAAGGCGTGGAGACGTCCGAGCCTCTCCGCGGTGAACAGCCGCGGCGACTGCCACACGACGAGCAGCACGTCATCGTCGCCGAAGCGCTTGCGCGCGAATTCGAAGCGCGCCAGCGCGTCGCCGCGATCGGGCACGAAGGAGGCCAGTGCGGGATCGAGCGCGAGCGCGGCCAGCGTGTGCGGCTGGAGGCGCAGCAGGCCGACGGCCACGAGGAGCGCGAGCGCCGTAGCGAGCACGACGAGCCACGGATGACGCGCCAGGCGCAGGAGCAATCGCAGACCCATGGCGCTTCAGCGACCGCCGAGGGAGGACGGCGCGAAGAGAACATCGCTCAGCGGCGGGTCCAGCTCGATTTCCTTCACCTCGAGCTCGGTGCGGGTGTCCTGCACCAGATCCCGCATCACCAGGCGGCGCGCGACGTGGCGATCGCCGATCGCCTCGATGCTGTCGAGATCGGCGCTGAGCTCCTTGAGCGTCGCGCCGTCGCGCCCGATGAAGCGCGTGAGCAGCGGCACGCAGCGCTCGCGATCGATCGAGGACACCACGCGGGCATAGGCCGAACGCTCCGACTGCGGCACCAGCTCGACGACCAGCACGTCGCGATCGCCGAAACGCTCGTCCGGCAGGCGCCGCAGCTCACCGTTCTTCAGCAGCCCCTGCACCTGCGCGTAATCTTCGTAGCTGAAGTCCGTGCCGAGCATCGAGCCGGAGAACGTACGGCCCGTCACGCGGCGCGTCTGGCGCAGATCGGGCAGGTAGAGATACATGTCCGGCTCCGGCCGATCGCGCTCGACGGCGAGGACCGCGATGCCGGCACGCAGCGGCGGGGCATCCAGCCGCACGAGGAAGCGCGAGCGCTGTCCTTCCGTGCGCTGCCAGTACACGCTGGCTTCGGACACCGCCGCGGAGCCCGTATCGTCGAACACCTGCAGCGCCACCCGCTGGCGTAGGCCGCGCGCGGGCAGCGTACGCTCCAGGCAGCCGGCCAGCACCGGATCGTCGATCCTGCCCGCGGCGCCCGCGATCGAGGATTCGGCGCGCACGGAGCCGCAGGCCAACAGGGCGGCCGCGCAGCTCACCGTGGCCATCAGACGCCATGCACTCATTGCTTCCCCTTCCCTCCGGCCCGCCTATTCCCGTACCTACTACATAGCGTTTCGCTCGATCGAATCAAGCTGGCGGCGGTCTTCCAGCGGAATGCCGGCCCGCCTGTGCCGACGGACGTCAGGACTCCGGCGCGTCGTCCTCATGCCCTCGTTCGGTCGCAGGCATGTACCGGGTAGTTGGGAGGCGATCGGCGATCGTGCTCACGTGTTCGATACCCGAGTCGAGGCTCATTGCCACGACGCGCGCGGAAGCGCGGCACCGGCGTCGGGCACGAAGCCCTTCACCGGCCGCGAGAGAGACGTCCGCGCAGAGGAAGGTGCGCGGACGTCGGCAACGTCATTCGGTGTTCAGCTCCGTCGCGGCGCCTGTCGGCGACCCGCCATCCCCAGCGCCAGCAGCCCGGCGCCCATCGATGCGCCGGTGGCGGGGAGCGGTACCGGCGTAATCGTTATGCTCTGAATGGCGCCTGTCACCCGGCCTCGATCCAGTGTATCGAACAGCACAGCGCCATCCATCTGCGCCAGCAGAGAGGCGTCGGCGGGCAGCGCATAATCGTTCCACAGGCGCCCATCGCGATTGAAGCTCGCGGCGGCGCGCCAGACGCGCGCGCCGAACACGGTCTCCGGCTCCTCACCGGCGACAAACAGCGGGCCGCTGTCGACGGACAAATCGGAACTGAAACCGCTGGGCCAGAACGGCAGGAACTCCGGTCGATCGCTCACATCGGTGGTCGCCACGAAGACGAGATCGCGCGTCTGTTGGCTGAAGGTTTCGCCGCCGATGCGCACGCTGAACGACTCATACCGATAGACGCGACCTTCGACCGCATCGGGCGGTCCTTCGGTGAACGGCGTCCCTGCCTGCGGCAGTTCCATCACCCACGATCCCCAGAACGCGCTGCCCACCGGCAGATCGCCGAGCCCTTCATTCAGCACGCCGGCGTAGCTGTAACGGAGCGTGACTGCATGCGCTGCGCTGCTCGCCGCGAACAAGAAGACCGCCGCAAGCCACGGCAGTGCTGGTGAAGTCTTCATGTGCCCATACTCCCGACCGATCGAAAAAACCCCTGTGCAGTAGTCTATGCCCAGGGCGGCGTTCGGCAAGCACGTCGATACGGCGCGCTACCCGACGCGCGCAGGCGGGGATCCAGTGGAGACCATCAATCTGCTCCCGCCGTCGGGAAGAGGCTGACTCGATTTCCGCTTGCGGCGGAATGACGAATACGAGCGAGCGCCAATCGATATCGACGCTCAGCCATCGAGCGCAGTGCCCGCCCATCGTTGCCGGCACGGTAGCCCAAGAAGCGCGCGATTGCCGTGCTCGGTGAGCGCTTTGATGCCGCTACGCTGGCGAGATGGATCCTGCCGGTGCCGAGCCCGCCGCACATCGAATGCTATAGAATGCTTACATCGTTCCCGACCCACGGACTTGCCATGAAAATAGGATACATGCCGTGCACTCAGGATCCTCCGCACGGCGCCAACATCGCCGGTGTGCTGGACGAACTGAGCGCTGAGGCACAGGCGCTCGAGGAACACGGATTTCACGGTTTCTTCGTGCCGGAACACCATCAGCAGGACGACGGTTATCTATCGAACGCGCTGATGGTTGCCGGCATGATAGGCGTACGAACGCACCGCATCGACGTCGGGACCTGCGCCAGTGTCCTGCCCCTGATTCATCCGATCCATCTCGCCGAGGACAGCGCCATCGTCGATCAAGCGACGCGGGGACGGCTGATACTCAGCGTGGGAGTGGGGTATCAGGCGCAAGATTTCGCCATATTCGGCGTGAACCAGAAAGAGCGCGTGGGACGGACCGAGGAAGGAATCTCGATATTGCGCCACGCCTGGAAGGGCGAGCGCTTTTCTTTCGCCGGTAAGCACTTTCAACTGTCCGACGTGCTCGTCGCACCGCGCGCCTACCGTCAGCCGGGCCCGCCGATCTGGATGGGTTCATGGAGTGCACCGGGCATCGAACGCGCGGCGCGCCTCGCCGACGGATGGCTCTCGGATCCCCTGCAATCCCTGCCCGTCGTCAAGGCCTACACGGCGCAATACCGAGAAGCTGCCACGCGCATCGGCCGCAAACCTTATGTCGTCCTGATGCGGGATGCCGTAATCGCCGAGAGCCGCGAAGCAGCGCTCGCACGAAGCCAGCCGATCGTGGATGCGCATCGGCAGTATTTCGATTTCGGCGTGCACAGCGCCGACGAGTATCTGAAGGACGTCAAGCGGGCCGAGGATTTGACGGTCGAGCTACTGGCCAAGGAGCGCGTCATCTTCGGTTCGCCGCAGGACTGTCTGGAACATCTGAAGCGGATTCAGGAGGAGCTCGCACCCGATTACCTGATTCTGAGGCTGCGTTTTGGCGGCCAGCCGTCGCATGTGGAAACCCTTCGGATGATCGAGCTACTCGGCCGAGAGGTACTTCCGCGTTTATAGCTGTTCGGGCCTCACGAGCCGGCGCGAGCAATGCCGGTCGTTGGAGATTTCGGTCGGCCCAGCAAACGCGCGAGCGTGTGCGAATCCTGGCTTCCGAGCAAGGGACGACAGCCGCGTTGCCATGGCACAATACGCCCACGCGCCCATAGCTCAGCGGATAGAGTACCTGGCTTCGAACCAGGTGGTCGGAGGTTCGAATCCTTCTGGGCGCGCCAAACTCCCACCCTTCGAAAATTCGCGAACGCGGCGCTGGCCGTGCCAGGTAAAGCGCCGACTCGAAAATGAGCTGCAGCGGCTTACAGTGGCTCGATGTCTAAATCGCCTTTGCGCATTGGCACCGCCGGCTGGACCGTATCGTCTCTTTACACCGAGGTGATACCGCGCGACGGCAGTCATCTGGAGCGCTACGCTCGACGCCTCAACGCGGTCGAGATCAATTCGTCGTTCTATCGGCCGCACCAGCGCAAGACCTACGAGCGCTGGGCGCGATCGACGCCAGACGGTTTCAGTTTCTCGGTGAAGATGCCGAAGGCCATCACCCACGAGGCTCGATTGATCGATTGCGAGGCGACGCTCGATCGCTTCGTGGCGGAGGTGACGGGGCTCGGCGAGAAGCTCGGCGTACTGCTCGTGCAATTGCCGCCGAGTTTCGGCTTCGACGAACGCGTGGCCGATCGATTCTTTCGGGCCTTGCGCGCGAGTATCGACGCTCCCGCGGCCCTGGAGCCGCGGCATCGGAGCTGGTTCAGACCCGAGGTAAGGGTTTGGCTCGCCGATATCGGCGTGGCGCGTGTTGCGGCCGATCCGGCACCGACTGCCGAAGCGGGCGAAGCAGGTGGCTGGGCCGGTCTGGCCTATTACCGCTGGCACGGTTCGCCGCGCATTTACTTTTCCGACTACGATGCCGCAGCGCTCGCTTCTTTGCAGCAGAAACTCGAGGAAAGTCGCCGGCGCGGTGTGCCGACGTGGTGCATCTTCGACAACACGGCCTCGGGGGCGGCGCTCGGAAATGCCTTGGCGCTTGCACGTTCCGTCGAGTGAGATCCCGATCCTCCATCCCGACGCGCCGCTCGTTCACCATGGCGAGAATAAATTCATTCTCGTGATGCCAGGAAACTCTGCAAGAGCAGCGTTTTCGCGGACCAGGCCCAGGACGGACTCGTTCAACGCTTCCATGGTCCGGCGAACGTGCAACGCACGGCCTGAAGCTTCCCTATTTCCTGTATCGCAATGCCTCCACCAAGAGCGAAAACGCAGGCGAAGGGTAAAAAGGATCTGTTCATCGTCGAGGGCGCCACGCACTACGATCTCTACGATCGACCGGGACCCGTCGCCCAAGCGCTCGATAAACTCGTGCCGTTCTACGGCAGGCATCTCTGAGGCGAATCTCGAGGGCACGAGAACCTGAATGCTCGTGCCCTCCGGCTGCGGAAACCCGAGCCGGATCGCCGGGGAACCGCGTCGACTGCATCCGTTTCCGCGGCGGTGCACGCTCGCCGGTAGCGCCGCGAGGTTCGACGAGTGGCGTTTGCATCGTCGCTCGGGAAGCCTATTCGCGACATCGGATTGGGTGCAGCGAACACGATGCCCGCCTTCACCCCGGCGCATATTCCACCCGCACCGGCACCACCGTCTGCGTCAACAGCGCGCGCACGGGCAGGGCCTTGATCGGGGAGGGGCGCAGGGCCTCGACGAGCACCGCGAGCTTCGCCGGACCGGCCAGCACGAGCCACAGCCGGCGCGCGTCGAGCAGCGCGGCGAGATTCAGGCTCAGGCGTTCAACGGGCGCGACCGGCGCCGTCGTCGTCACGCAGCCTGGGGCTGCGGCGGGATCGAGCGTGTTCGAAGGAACGCCGGGAAACAGGCCGGCAATGTGTCCGTCCTCGCCCATGCCGAGGACGACAGCATCGAAAGGCCGCGGCAGCCACGCGAGCTGCTCCCAGGCGGCCTGCGCACGGGCTTCGGGATCTTCGTGACCGTTCATCAAGGGATGGAAGCGCGCGCCCGCCGCCGCTCCCTGCAGCAGATGTTCGCGCACGAGTCGCTCGTTGCTCAGCGGATCGGTCACGGGCACGATGCGCTCGTCGGTCAAGGTCACGTGCACGCGGGCCCAGTCGAGATCCCGCTGCGCGAGTCGTGAGAACAGGGGCAACGGCGTACGGCCGCCCGGCACCGCGAGACTCGCCTCCCCGCGCACGGCCAGCGCCTGGACGAGCGCCGCTTCCACGGCCGCGGCCAGCGCGCTCGCCATCGTGCCGACCTCCGCATGCCGATGCAGCTCGATCCCGGAACGCGCGAGGCTGTCGTCGTCTATCTGCATGAGCGGCCCGCTTGCTTGCCGATGGCCGCCTCCTTCGCATGCGGCGCGGCGGCGGCTCGTTCAGCTTGGACCGCAGAGTCTAGGGGCTCGTTCGCGGGGAGCAGATCTTCGGCGGTCGATCGGGAGTATCCCCGGCGTGCCCGGCCGAATTTCCGGAAGAAGGCGGGCGAGCGCGGACCGGCGCGATGCGCTCGGCCTCACGCCAGGGCGCGGCCCGCGCGAGCGAGACACATCGCGCCGGGAGACGAAGCGCCGCCGGGCGCCTCATGCCCCCTGCCGCAGGCGCTTTCATCCGCCGCATGCGTCTCGCCTCGCCGCCGTTGCCAGGCATAGAGCTTCTCGAGCACCTCCTGCGAAGCGGTGTCCAACGAGTCCGGCAGCGTCGCGCCGCCCTGAGCAGCCCAGCGCAGCGCGACGATCACCTGCATCGTGGTCTCGATGAGCTGCGGTAAATCCTTGGCGTCTTCCTTCATAGGCGCGCAGGATAAATCGTGCGCGCAGTCAAACCTGTAGGCTGCGCGGCATTTTCCGTTCGGAGAACTGTCACGAAACGTGACGGCCGCGGCGCGCGCAGCGCGAGTACGCGTCCGGCCGGACGCTGCCCCACATGGACTGCCGGTCGAAGGCAACACGATGCCCGGTGGCAATCAAGAACGATCGCAAGCGGCCTGCCTGCTCAGCAGCGGCGGCGGAGCAGGCTCAGGACGCACCGGCATCCTGCGCGGCGTCGATGAAGTCGCCGCGCAAGCGCCGCAGCTCGACGATCTCGGCGTTGATCTCCGCCGCCGTGCGCACGCCGAGACGCCGCAGCAGCGGCAGCGGCGGGCACCAGCCCTCGATCGCATGTTGGAGCAGGAAGCCGGCGACCACCGCGGGCAGCGCGAACCAGCGCCGATCGACGAAGCTCCCGAGCGCGATCCCGACCAGCGACACCGTCGCGGCGTTCGTTTCCAGCCAGCGCTCGATGTCCCATTCGCGCTGAAGCTCCTCGATGCGCCGCGTCAGCTCGTGCGGCGGCGCGCCGGCGAGGCGGTGCACGCGCTGGCGTGCATGCGCCTGAATGCGCCGCTGCACGGACGGCGGCGTGTGTCGTTCGACTCGTTCCATCGTGGCGGGGATCGTCGGTAAACGCATGGTCGTTCCTCCATCGTGAAAGCAGCTTGACCGCCGCCATGCCGTCGACCTAGCGGCGAAGCGACGTGCGCGACGGGTCAATTGCACCGACGAGACTGTCGGCACGCGACGGACGCGCGCTACCGCGAGACCGCGGCGCGCCGCTGGCACGGATGCTGCGATCCGCCGTTCCAGGCCGCTGCGTGCGCGCTGCGCGCGTGGTGATGGTGAGTCGGGCACAGAGTGAAGCAGTTGCTACAACGGACCGCAGCGCAATTTACAAGAGCGTCGCGGCGCGGCGCGTGCCTCGGCCGCACGGCGTGCGTGATGCCGATCTCGACGCTGTTGCAAGAGGGCACGGCGCCCGCGAGGTCGCCGATCGCCCGGGCCGCCGGTGCGCAACGGCGGCTGCCGAACGGCGACTTGGCCGCGACCCGCTACAGCCGTCTCGACGAGTTGAAACCCGAGAACGTCACCGAATCGAAGCCCGTGATGGTCGTCATGCCGACCGGGCTCACGAACGGCCACGAAGGCGCGCCGCTGATCGTCGACGATACGCTGTACAGGGTCACGCCGTATCCGAACGCTCCGATCGCCGTCGACCCGACGCAGCCCGGCGGCGCGATCAAATGGACCTTCGATCCCGGCTGGACGGGCGCCACCGCGTTCCCGTCGATCTCGGCCGACGATCCCTATGCGGCGCTCGGCGTGGTCGGCGCGATGAAGGGCATCGAGCGCGCGACCGCGCCGGACGGCGTGCCGTATGTCTTCGCGTGCTGACGGGGCGGCCTGCCTCGCGCTCGCGCTGCTCGTCGCGGCCGAAGACGCTGCCGCCGTCGATCCGGCCGCGGTGCCCATCGGCCCGGTGCCGGGTCCGGTGCAAGCGCCCCCGCTGCCGCGCAACCCGCTGCCGGCCACCGCCGAAGTGCGGCTCCACGGCCGCGAGCTCTTCGAGGTGTTCAACTGCGTCGGCTGTCACGGCGGTCACGGCGGCGGCGGCATCGGCCCCAGCCTGCGCGACGAAGTCTGGCGCTATGGCGACAGCGACGCGCACGTGTTCTCGTCGATCGCGCAGGGCCGCGCCTTTGGCATGCCGGCCTGGGGCAGCCTGCTGCCGCCGCAGGAAATCTGGGCCCTCGTCGCTTACATCAAGTCCTTGCGCACGCCCGACGAGGCGAGGCCGCCGCGCTGATGGCCGCGCCGAAGCGCGTCTCGCAATCGCTGCGCAATGCCGGCGTCGCGGGCTGTGCGAGCATCGCCCTCTGCCTCGGCGGCTGTCGCGATACGCCGGCCTCGAGCTTCGTCGCGGCGAGCGCCGAGGCCGGCGCTGCGCTGTCCCTCTTCTACACGATGGCAGCGGTCGGCACGCTGCTGTGGCTGGCGGTGATCGGGCTCGCGATCTATGCAACGTGGATCCGGCCCGGCCCGCACGCGGCGCAGGGCGTGCGGCTGCTGCTGTTCGGCGGCGGCGTCGCGCTGCCGACCGTCGTGCTCACGGCGCTGCTCGTATACGGCCTGTCGATGCCGATGCCGCTGGAGGCGCGGCGGCCGGATCTGCGCATCGAGATCACCGGCGAGCGCTGGTGGTGGCGCGTGCGCTATCTCGACGACGCGGGCCACGGCGTGGAGCTCGCGAACGAGCTGCGCCTGCCGCTCGATCGACACGCCGGCCTCGCGCTGCGTAGCGCCGAAGTGATCCACTCGCTGTGGATACCGGCGCTCGGCGGCAAGCGCGATCTGCTGCCGGGCCGCGTCAATCACATCGGCGTGACGCCGACGCGGCCGGGCCTTTATCGCGGCACCTGCGCCGAATACTGCGGCGACGGTCACGCCAACATGGGCCTCGTCGTCGAGGTGATGCCGGCGGCCGAGTTCGACGCCTGGCTCGCCGGCCAGCGCGAAGACGCGGCCGGGCCGATGACGGCCGCCGCGGCGCGCGGTGCCGCGGTGTTCCTGCGCCACGGCTGTCCGCTATGCCACACCGTGCGGGGCACGGCGGCGCGCGGCCGCACGGGGCCGGATCTGACGCACCTCGGCGCGCGCCATACGCTCGCCGCCGGCCTGCTGCCCGTGGATGCGCCGTCGATCGCGCGCTGGCTCACGCACCCGGACCGCCTCAAGCCGGGCACCCTGATGCCCAGGTTCGAGCTGCCGCCGCCCGAGCTCGAGGATCTCGCCCACTACCTGGCGGCGCTGCGATGAACGACGCGAGCACCGGCTCGGACGAGGAGCGCGCGGCGCAGGAGTCGCGCCTCGTCGCAGCCTGGCGTCCTCCGCGCGGCTGGCGCTATTTCTCCGAGGTGAACAACAACAGCGTCGGCCTCTGGTACATCCTCACGGCGCTCTGCTTCTTCCTCTTCGGCGGGCTGCTCGCCGCGGTGATGCGCGCACAGCTCGCCGTGCCGGAGAACGAGCTCGTATCGGCCTCGCGCTATGCGCAGCTCTTCACGCTGCACGGCTCGGTGATGATGTTCCTCTTCGCGGTGCCGATCTTCGAGGCGCTCGCGATCCAGATCCTGCCGCAGATGACCGGCGCCCGCGATCTGCCCTTCCCGCGCCTCTCGGCCTTCGGCTACTGGTGCTATGCGATCGGCGGGGTCTTCGTCTGCGGCTCCATCTTCTTCGACGTCGCACCGCAGGGCGGCTGGTTCATGTATCCGCCGCTGAGCACGCGCTGGCAGCCCGATCTCGGCGCGGATGTCTGGCTGCTCGGTCTGAGCTTCATCGAGATCGCGACACTCGCGGCCGCGATCGAGCTGATCGTCGGCGTGCTGAAATGCCGCGCGCCCGGCATGCGCATTCACCTGATGCCGCTGTACGCGTGGTACATGCTGGTGGTCGCGGGCATGATCGTCTTCGCCTTTCCGCCGCTGATCGTCGGCGACGTGATGCTCGAGCTCGAGCGCGCCTTCGACTGGCCCTTCTTCGATGCGCGGCGCGGCGGCGATCCGCTGCTGTGGCAGCACCTGTTCTGGATCTTCGGGCACCCCGAGGTCTATGTGATCTTCCTGCCCGCGATCGCGCTGGTGGCCATGATCGTGCCGACCTTCGCGCATGCGCCGATGATCGGTTACACGTGGATCGTGCTCGCCGCGGTCGGCACCGGCTTCCTGAGCTTCGGCCTGTGGGTGCATCACATGTTCACGACCGGGCTGCCGCGACTGTCGCTCGCCTTCTTCTCCGGTGCTTCGCTCGCCGTCGCCATCCCGAGCGCCGTGCAGATTTTCTGTTTCATCGCCACCGTGCTCGTCGGCCGCTTCGTCGCCTCGGTGCCGATGCTGTTCGTCGCGGGTGCGCTCGCCGTCTTCGTGCTCGGCGGTCTGACCGGCGTGATGGTCGCGATGGTGCCCTTCAACTTCCAGGCGCACGACAGCTATTTCATCGTCGCCCATCTCCACTACGTGCTGTTCGGCGGCATGGTGCTGCCGGTGCTCGCCGGCATCTATTACTACCTGCCGCTCGTGGCCGGCCGCCGGCTCGGCGAGCGCGCCGGCCGCCGGGCATTCTGGCTGATCTTCGGCGGTTTCAATCTCGCCTTCCTGCCGATGCATCTCAGCGGTCTGCTCGGCATGCCGCGCCGCGTGTACACCTATCGCGCCGACATCGGCCTCGACGAGCTCAATCTGATCTCGACCGTCGGCGCCGCGGTGCTCGCGCTCGGCTTCGCGGTGTTCCTCGTCGATCTGTGGCTCAGTCTGCGGCGTGGAGGAGTGTCTCCGCGCGATCCCTGGCGCGCCGGCACCCTCGAATGGCTGCCGCGCCTGCCGCTGCATCCCTGGGGCCTGCGCTCGGTGCCGCAGGTCGACACGCGCTATCCGCTGTGGGATCGGCCGGCGCTGCGCGAAGAGGTCGACGCCGGCCGCTGGTACCTGCCCGACGCCGAGGAAGGCCGGCGGGAAACGCTGCTGACCGGCGCGATCGACGCCGAGCCCCTGCACTGCCTGCGCGTCGGCGGACCCAGCTTTCTGCCGCTCGCGGCCGCGGTGTTCACGGGCGGCGCCTTCATCCTCGCCACCTTTCACGCGTGGACGATGAGCGCGGTCTGCGCTGCGCTCGCGCTGATCGTCGTCGTGGCTTGGCTGTGGACCGGCACCGCGCGCCCGCCGGAAAAGCCCGCGAAGCACGTCGGCCGCGGCCTGGTGCTGCCGCTCTATGCGGCCGGCACCGGCGCCCCCGGCTGGTGGGGCATGTGCATCACCATGCTGGCGGACGCGAGCGCGTTTGCCGCGCTCGTTTTCGGCTATTTCTACTATTGGACGATCGACGAAGGCTTCCTCGATCGCGCCGTGCAGGGCACGGGCGCGGGCTGCGCCGGCGCGGCCGCTGCGGCCATGCTCGGCGCATGGGCGAGCGTGCTTTGCGCTGCGCGCGTCAATCGCCACGGCCATGCCGGCCGCGGCCGCTTGCTGCTCGGCATGGCGGCGCTCGGCAGCGCGATCGCAGCCGGCTGCGCGCTGGCCGTGCCCGCTTCGGCCGGGCTCGCGCCGGCGGCACACGTCTACGACGCGATGGTCTGGCTGGTCGCGGGCTGGATCGCGCTGCATGTCGCCGTCGGGCTGCTGATGGTCCTGTACTGCCTCGCGCGCAGCGCCGCGCGGCTGCTGACGCCGGTCTACGACGCGGATCTGCGCAACACGGCGCTCTACTGGCATTTCGCGCTCGGCCAGGGCCTCGCGGCGCTGGCGATGCTGGCGCTCTTTCCGGCGAACGCCTGAGATGGCGGCCGCACGTCATCGCCAGCTCTGGGGCGTGTTCGCGGGCCCGCTGGTGTGGTTCGCGCACTTCCTCGCGAGCTATGTCACGGTCGCGGTGTGGTGCGCGCGCTTCACGTCCGACGGCGGCCTCGGTGCCGCGCGCTGGGCGCTCGCCGCCCTGACCCTCGCCGCTGTCGCCGGCGAGCTCCTCATCGCCTGGCGCGGCTTCAAGGCGCATCGCCACGGCTTTGCGATCGATCCGGTTCACGACGAAGCGACGTCCGAAGAGCGACGCCGTTTTCTCGCCTTCGCGACCTGGCTGCTCGCCGGCCTGTCGCTGACCGCGACGGTCTACGTGGCCCTGCCGCTGTGGCTGCTCACGCGCTGCGGCTGAGCGGCGCGCGCACGCCGGCGGCGCTCGCGACCGCCGCCGGCGTGGCGGTGCTGCTGCTCGCGTGGTGCGGGCCGCTGCCCGGCCTCGCGCGCGAGAACTTCGTGGCCCACATGTCGCTGCACATCACGGTGGTCGCGCTCGCCGCGCCGCTGCTCGCCGTAGGCCTCTCCGCCTACGACGATTCAGGCCGCGCGGTGGTCTTGGCGCTGCCGGCCGCGGTGCTCGAGCTCGCGATCGTCTGGGCCTGGCACGCCCCGGCCCTGCATCATCTGGCGCGGCAGCAGCTCGCGTGGTTCGCGCTCGAGCAGGCCGGCTTCCTCGCCAGCAGCCTGGCGGTGTGGTGGGGCGCGCTCGCGACCGCCCGGCCGCCGTGCCGGCACGCGCTGGCGAGCGGCGTGGCTAGTCTGCTGATGACGTCCACGCACATGACGCTGTTGGGTGTGCTGCTCGCCCTCGCCCCGCGCGTGCTCTACGCGCACGGCGCATCGACGACGCTGGACGCGCAGCGCATCGGCGGCCTCGTCATGCTCCTCGGCGGCGGCGTCAGCTACCTCGCCGGCGCGCTGAGCCTCGTGTTCCTCGCCCTGCGCGATGCGCGTCGTAGCAACCGATAGGTTTTGATGGCCACCGAGAACACAGAGGAAGAAAGAGTTTGGCAAGAGCGTAAGCAAACGAAATCGCCAATCGCCGGCCACCCCGCTGCGGAGACGCCCGCCCAGCCCTCTTCTTCCTCTGTGTTCTCGGTGTTCTCTGTGGCCATTAGAGCCCGTCGGCAACTCCAGATCTCGTAGCCCGGGTGCAGCGAAGCGGAACCCGGGATCTTCGTTCAACCGAAATGCCCAACCTCGGGTTACGCGCTACGCGCTGCACCCGGGCTACGAGATTGTGTGTTCTTCGTCGGCGGCTCCTGACCGAAGGCCGCGGCGCCGGCCGCGGCGACGGCGTGATCCTGATCGGGCTTGCCGCCGCTGACGCCCACCGAGCCGACGATGCGCTCTCCGCGCTTCAGCGGCACGCCGCCGCCGAAGATCACGACCTGGCCGTCGTTGGTGTTCGCGATGCCGTAGAGCGGCTGGCCCGGGCCCGCGAGCGTCGCGAGCTCACGCGTCGAGATGTTGAACGCGCGCGCGGTGAAGGCCTTCTTCTGCGCGATGTCGATGCTGCCGAGCCAGGCGCCGTCCATGCGGATGAAGGCGACCAGATTGCAGCCCGCATCCATCACCGCGACGTTCATCGCCACCCCCAGCTCCTCGGCGTGCTGCTTGGCCGCCTCGACGACTCGCGCCGCGTCCTTCAGTGACAGTGACTCCATGTCCATGTGGATTCCTTCGGCTGATCTGCACGGCGAGCGTATGCCGAGCCGCGCGAAATGCTTGTCGGGCCGGGACGCGCGTTTTCGCGCGTCCGTGTGCGCCTCGCCGTCGGCCTTTCCGCCGTTCGCCCGCGTGCCGCGCGTTCCACCCGGCCGGACGCGCGTGTTAGCCTCGTGCAAACTCGAGGAGATTCGAACTTGACTGCCATTTCCGGTGCGGGCCCCGCCGAGATCCGCGCGAGCCTCGCGGCCATCCATGCCGGCTTCGACGCCTGCGGCTATCTCTGCAGCGACGCGATCGCGACCGCCGTCTATCTCGCCACCCGTCTCGACAAACCCGTGCTCGTCGAGGGCCCGCCCGGCGTCGGCAAGACCGAGCTCGCGCGCGCAACGGCGGCTTGGCTGGACAAGCCGCTGATTCGCCTGCAGTGCTACGAAGGCCTCGACGAATCCAAGGCGCTGTACGAATGGAAGTACGGCAAGCAGCTCCTCTACACGCAGGTGCTGAAGGACAAGCTCGGCGATCTGATGGCCGGCGCGCGCGGCCTCGCCGAATCGATCGCCCGCCTGCACGAATTCGACGACACCTTCTTCAACACCGAATTCCTCGAGCCGCGGCCGCTGCTGAAGGCGCTGTGGGCACCGGCCGGCGCGGTGCTGCTGATCGACGAGATCGACAAGGCGGATCAGGAGTTCGAGGCCTTCCTGCTCGAGATGCTGCAGGACTACCAGATCTCCATCCCCGAGCTCGGCACGGTCACGGCGCGCGTCCCGCCGGTGTGCTTCCTGACCTCGAACAACACGCGCGAGCTCGGCGATGCGCTGAAGCGGCGCTGCCTGCATCTCTACATCCCCTATCCCGACGCGGCGCTCGAACGCCGCATCGTCGCGCGGCGCGTGCCGGCGCTGGGCGAGACGATCCGGCAGCAGCTCGTCGGCTTCGTGCAGGGCCTGCGCGAGCTCGACCTCAAGAAGACGCCCGCGATCAGCGAGACCATCGACTGGGCGCGTGCGCTGCTGCTCCTGCATGCGCAGGAGCTCGACGCCGATCTCGTGCGCGCGACGCTGAACCTGCTGCTCAAATTCCAGGACGACATCGCGCAGGTCGACGGCGAGGTCTATCGTCTCGTCACGGCGGCCCGCAAGGCCTGAAGCGGAGGCAGCGTGAGCGCGGTGCTCGGCGACTTCCTGCAGGCGCTGCGCGCCGCCGACGTGCGCGTGTCGACCAGCGAAGGCCTGGACGCCGCGGCGGTGCTCGCTGCGCTGGGCTATGCCGATCGCGCGCTGCTGAAGACCGCGCTGTCGCAGGTGCTCGCCAAGAGCATCGACGACAAGGCCCGCTTCGACGGCTGCTTCGATCTCTTCTTCCAGGCCGAGGCACTGGAAAGCCTGCAAGGCGACGACGCCGTCGGCGAGGCTGCGCCGGCGGCCGGGGACACCGAGGCCGACGCGGCCGCGGCCGACTCCAGCGCCGAGACTTCCTCGCTCGAAGCCCTGCTCGACGGCGGCGATCGCGCGCGACTGCAGCTCGCGCTGGCCGATGCGGCGCGCGCGGCCGGCATCGGCGAGATCAAGCTCTTCACCCAGCGCGGCATGTACGCGCGCCGCATCCTCGAGCAGATGGGCGTCGAAGCGCTGGAGCGCAGGCTCTACGCGCTGCGAGCGGACGAGGAAGTCGAGGCCGCCGAGCGCCTGCGCGCGCGGCTCGCGCAGCTACGCGAGGAGGTGCTCGCGCTCGTCGACCGGCAGCTCCTGCTGCTGACCGCGAATGCCGGCCGCCGGCTGCGCGAGGAAATCCTGCGCGAGACGCCGCTGACGCGCGCGGAAGCCGGCGACTTCCGCCTCATGCAGCAACTGGTGCACAAGCTGGCAAAGCGCCTCGTCGCCCTGCACTCGCGCCGGCGCAAGATCGCACAGCGCGGCGTGCTCGACGTGCGCCACACGATCCGCCGCAACATCGAGTTCGACGGCCTGCTGTTCGACGTCGTGTGGCGGCGAAAGAAGATCGAGCGCCCGAAGATCGTCGCGGTCTGCGACGTGTCCGGCTCGGTCGCGGCCGTCGCGCGCTTCCTGCTGCTCTTCCTCTACAGCGTGTCCGAAGTGCTGCCGAAAGTGCGCTCCTTCGTGTTCTCCTCGGTGCTCGCCGAGGTCACGGCGCTGTTCGCGACGCACGCGGTCGAGGAAGCCGTGGCGATCGCGCTGCAGCGCTACGGCTGGGGGTCCACCGACTACGGCATGGCCTTCGCGCAGCTCGTCGAGCAGGCCTTGGGCGACATCGACCACCGCACGACGGTGCTGATCCTGGGCGACGCGCGCTCGAACTACGGCTATGCGGGGCTGCGCGAGCTGCGGCTCGTCCACGCTCGCGCGAAGCGCGTGATCTGGCTGAACCCCGAGCCGCGCGCGTTCTGGCAGATCGGCGACTCCGAAATGCTCAAGCTCGCCAGCGCCTGCGATCGCGTCGAGCCCTGCCGCTCGCTGCGCCAACTCGAACGCGTGGTCGGCGAGCTGATGCGCAGCGCCGTGTAGGACCTGCGGAAGCCTTGGCAAAAATTACACGCAACGCCGTTTCGCAACGCCTTCCGTAGCCCGGGTGCAGCGTAGCGAACCCGGGATCTCGTCCTTTAACGCGCGCCCGCTCCTCGGCCAGCGGGGCGCATACCTTCGGCCGATGCCTCGAACCGAGAAGCCCGCGCTCTTCGCCGTGTCGGCGGCTGCTGAATGTACGATCCCGGGTTGCGCGCTGCGCGCTCCACCCGGGCTACGACTGGGCGTGCCGCGCGCTGGCACCGCCTTTGCTGCCCTCCGGCATCCCGCCGCGGAGACCGTCGATGACGCATCCCGACAATCTCGCCGTCGAGCGACGGCAGAATCTGAGCTCGCGCGAGCGCGAGCTGTCCTTCGTCGGCGCGCTCGTCGCGCTCGCACTGCCGCCCGGACTGCCCTGGGCCCTGCGCTGGCTGCCCGCAGCCTGGCTGCTGCACCGGGCCGCGACGGGGCGCTGCGTGCTGCTCGAGAAGACGGGTCTGCGCACCGCGGCCGAGGTCCGTCCCGATCTGCAGTTGCGCTACGGCGAAGGCACGCGCGATCTGGTCGATGAAGCCTCGTGGGAATCGTTTCCGGCCAGCGATCCGCCGGCCTGGTGAAGCGGACGCGCGCGATCGGGCGGGTGTTGATCGCGGCCGGGCGCCGCTATCTGGCGGAGGACTGCCTGCTGTTCGGCGCCGCGCTCGCCTACTACGCGATCTTCTCGCTGGCACCCGTGCTGGTCGTGGTGATCGCCGTCGCCGGCTTCGTCTTCGGCACCGACGCCGCGCAGGGCTATGTGTTCAAGGAGCTCGCGGGCCTGGTCGGCGCCGACAGCGCGGCATTGATCGAGCGCGCCGTGCTCGCAGCGCGCGTCGAACCGAGCAGCGGCCTCGCTTCGCTGCTCGCGCTAGGGGCGCTGATCGTCGGCGCGAGCGGCGCGCTGACGACCTTGTCGACGGCGCTCAATCACGTGTTCCGGCCGGCACAGGCGACGGGCGGTCTGGTCGCGGCGCTGCGCAAACGCCTGCTCGCCGTCGCGCTGCTGCTGACGCTCGGCTTTCTGCTGCTGGTGTCGCTCGTGTTGAGCGCGCTGTTGCAGGCGCTGGCCGCGAGCCTCGAGAGCGCGCTGGGCGAAATCGCCCTGCTCGCCGATCTCGCCAATCTCTTCGTCGGACTGCTCGGCGTGTGGGCGGTGAGCGCGGCCATCCTGAAGTGGCTGCCGGATCGGCCGGTACGCTGGCCGCACGCCGTGAGCGGCGGGCTCGTCGCCGCGATCCTGTTCACCGGCGGCAAGCAGCTCGTCGGCCTCTACATCGGCCGCGCCAGCGTGGTGTCGATCTACGGCGCGGCCGGCAGCCTCGCGGTGCTCGCGCTGTGGATGTACTACGCGGCGCAAGCCTTCCTGTTCGGCGCCGCCGTGGCCGCCAGCGCGAGCGAGGCAGCGCGTCGCTCCTGAGATCTCACTTGTGACGCGGGGGTGGCGGCACCTTGGCCCCGGCGGCGCGCGCTTCCGACAGCCCGATCGCGATCGCCTGCTTCGGATTCTTCACCTTGCGCCCACTGCTGCCGGACTTCAGCCGCCCGGCCTTCATCTCGTGCAGCGCCTTGCCGACCTTGCGGCTCGCTTTGGGTCCGTATTTCGCCATGAAGCTCATTCTTCCCATGCGGATCGCCGCGCACCAGCGGCGATCGCCCGGCCGCGTGTCGGCGAGGCACACGCGGCGCACGACCTCACTGCGACACCGCGACGCGCCGTGTCCGGCATCACGCGCACGGCGGGCGGGCTCATAGTGAAGGCCGATTACGTTCATGGAGGAACACGCATGTTCAGCAAGCATCCGACCCTCACGACGACGCTCTGCGGCATCTGTCTCGCGATGGCCACGACGTTCGTGTACGCCGACGATCACCGGCACGCGACCGATGCGCCGAGCTACGGCGACAGCGCGGACATTCCGGCCAGCGATCCGGCCTTGAACCGCCCGCAGACGACGGAGCAGGACAATCTGAACGTGCGCCAGGCCCCGTCGGGTCCCGATATCGGACCCGGCGCGGAGCGCGACAGCCTGGTGCCGATCCCGGACGACAACGACGGCCGCATCGATCCGCAGTGAGCCCCAACCCGCGCGGCCGCCGGCAGCGGCCGCCCGGGGTGTGCGCTCGTTCGGGCTACGAACACCGCAGGTGAACACCGTAGCTTGGGCTGACGAAGGAAGCCCAACGTTCGGCGCTGCGACGAAGACGTTGGACTTCCTTCGTCAGCCCAAGCTACGGAAGATTGATCTGGGGCGTGTTCTTCCGATCACGGCGTGAAGGCGCCGCTCGCAATCGCCGCGGCGCGATCGGCGGGCAGTTGGAATTGAGGCGTCTCGTCGCGCGGCTGGCGCGTGTCTTTCGCCTCCGTCGAGGCGGCTTCTTCCCGCCATGCGTCGTCGCCCCAGCGATTGGGCAAGGTGAGCAGCGTGTCCGGTCCCGTCGCCTTTTCCAGCAGGGCGAGCGCCGCGCGCAGGATGCTCGCCTGATCGGCCCGGTCGAAGGGTTTGCCGGTCGTATGGCCCAGCGGATAGTCGACGTAGCAAGCGCGCGGCGGACGCGCCGCGGCCAGGATGTCGTAGGCGCTGCCGACGCAGACCGTCGAAATGCCGTGCGCTTCGAGGTGCCGTGCGACCAGACTCACGGTCTGGTGACACACGGGTCACATCGCGATCAGCAAGGCGGCGTCGACCTCCTGGCGCTGCATCGCCGCCAGCACGGCGGGCGCCACGTCCTCGCGCACGCGGCGCTGCGAATAGACGCCGCCCATGCACGACAGCACGACGTCGGCGAGCCGGCCGATCAGACCCTGCGCGACCGCCTCGCGCAGCGCGCGCAGCGGGAAGATGCAGCCCGGATCGCGGCGCGGATCGACGAGGTAGTTTTCCGTGATGTGCGAGAAACGCAGCTTGGCGTCCGGCGTCGTCGCCGCGATCTCGCGGATCGAGCAGTCGTCGCGGTAGTGGTAGGCGACCTGGCCTAGCGCATAGACGCCGGCGCTCGACAGCATGCCGAGCCTGGCCTGCGCCAGCGGCTTGGCGAGCGGCGTGAAGGCCGCGGGCGCGTCGGCCGCGAACCAGCGGTAGGCCTGATAGCCGAGCTGCGCGTAGCGGCGCGCGATGGTTTCCATGTAGGGAACGGGCATGGCGGACTCCCGAGACTGGACGCCGGCAGAATCGAGCAAAGCCGCGCGCAAGTCCACCCGCGCGTCATCCTGACCTCGCACA
This sequence comes from Gammaproteobacteria bacterium, assembly GCA_035325705.1. Taxonomy (GTDB): domain Bacteria; phylum Pseudomonadota; class Gammaproteobacteria. The sequence continues at coordinate 121,587 of DAOKZI010000008.1, read as the reverse complement.
CGGCCCGTATAATGCCCGCATGCCGAGTCCTTCCCGCGAGGCCCGCGCCGCCATGGCGGCCGACGACAGCGCCGAGTGGCGCGATCTGATCGTCATCGACGGCACGCCCGCGGCCCCCGAGATCCGGCTCCATGGCAACTGGTCGCTGCGTGGCCGCGTGCCGCGCTATCGAAGCTTTACCGCGCGCCTCGCGCAGGCGCAGCGCATGCGGGTGACGGCGGACGGGCTGCGCGACTGGGACACGAGCCTCGTGAGCTTTCTCGCCGCGCTCCTGCGCGACTGCCGCGCGCGCGGCATCGAGCTCGATCAGAGCGCGCTCCCGGAGGGCCTGCGCCGCCTGCTCGCGCTCGCCTTCGCGGTGCCGCCCGCCCCGCCGCGCGCCGCCGCCGAGCGGGCGGGCCTGCTCGCGACGCTCGGTCAGGCCACGCTCGCGATCGGGCGCGATCTGCCGCGGATGATCGAGTTCGCCGGCGAGATCGCTCTCTCCTTCGCGCGCTTCGTCACGGGGCGCGCCCGTTACCGCCGCGAAGAGCTCGCCTGGCTCATCGAGGAAGTCGGCCCGCGCGCGCTGCCCATCGTCTCGCTGATCAGTTTCCTCGTCGGCACCATCCTCGCGTACATGGGCGCGGTGCAGCTCGCGCTGTTCGGCGCCCAGATCTACATCGCCGATCTGGTCGGCATCGGCGTGGTGCGCGAGGTCGCAGCGCTGATGACGGGCATCATCCTCGCCGGCCGTACCGGCGCCGCCTATGCCGCGCAGCTCGGCACGATGCAGGTCAACGAGGAGATCGACGCCTTCCGCACGCTCGGCGTCTCGCCGATCGACTATCTCGTGCTGCCGCGCATGCTGGCGCTGGTGATGATGGTGCCGCTGCTGACGCTCTATGCCGGCATCGTCGGCATCCTCGCCGGCATGCTGATCGCGGTCGCCGTGTTCGACGTCGGCGTCTACGAGTACTACAACGAGACGCTGACCGCGCTCGAGCTGAAGCACTTCGCCGTCGGCCTCGTCAAGGGCACGGTGTACGGCGCGCTCGTCGCCTACGCCGGCTGCCTGCGCGGCATGCAGTGCGGCCGCAGCGCCCAGGCGGTCGGCGAAGCCACGACCTCGGCCGTCGTGCTCGGCATCCTGCTGATCACGATCTCGGCCTCGGTGCTCACCATCGTGTTCCACAAGCTCGGGATCTGAGATGGGGGCCGCGCACATCGAGGTCCGCGATCTGACCATGGCCTACGGCGACTACGTCATCCAGCGCGATCTGAATTTCACGGTCAATCGCGGCGACATCTTCGTCATCATGGGCGGCAGCGGCTGCGGCAAGAGCACGCTGCTGAAGCAGATGATCGGCCTCATCCGGCCGGCGCAAGGCAGCGTGTTGTACGATGGCGAGGATTACTGGTCGGCGCCCCCGGAGGCGCAGCTCGCGCGCCAGCGCAGTTTCGGCGTGCTGTTCCAGGCCGGGGCGCTGTGGAGCTCGCTGACGCTCGCGGAGAACGTGGCCTTGCCGCTGCAGGAATTTACCGAGCTGCCGCGCGATCTCGTCGCGGAGATCGTGTCGCTGAAGCTGTCCCTGGTCGGCCTCGCCGGCTTCGAGGGCTTCTATCCGTCGGAGATCAGCGGCGGCATGAAGAAGCGCGCGGGACTCGCGCGCGCGATCGCGCTGGACCCGGCGATCCTGTTCTTCGACGAGCCCTCGGCCGGCCTCGATCCGCTGAGCTCGCGGCGGCTCGACGAGCTGATCCTCGAGCTGCGTGACAGCCTCGGCGCGACGGTCGTGCTCGTCACGCACGAGCTCGCGAGCATTTTTGCGATCGCCAACAACTCGGTGTTTCTCGATGCGGATACCAAGACCATGATCGCGACCGGCGATCCGAAAGCGCTCGCGCACGGGCCGATCGAGAAGGTCCGGAGCTTCCTGCAGCGGGGGGGTGCATGAGCCGGCAGGCTAACCCGAAGCTCGTCGGCGGCTTCGTGCTCGGCGCGGCGGCGCTGATCGTCGCCGCCGTGCTGCTGCTCGCCGACGGCGGCTTCTGGCGCGATCGACCGCGCTACATCATGTACTTCGAAGGCTCGGCGACGGGCCTGCAAGTCGGATCGCCGGTGGTGTTTCGCGGCGTGAAGATCGGTAGCGTCGAGAGCATCGGCCTGTCGGTCGACGAGAGCCGGCTCGATTTCCTCGTGCCCGTCGTCGTGCGCACGGATCAGTACGTGCTGAAGAACGTCGAGGGCAAGTCGGTCGCGCTCGACGACATCGCGGAAAACTCCGAGCTCCTGCAGCGCGGACTGCGCGCGCGGCTGAAGACCTGGAGCTTTCTCACCGGGCAGCTCTACATCGATCTCGACTTCTATCAGGATCGCCCGCTGACCCTGCACGGCAAGGGCGAGGGCATCCCGGAAATCCCGACCCTGCCGACCGAGGTCGAGGAGTTCACGAACAAGCTCGACAAGCTGAACGTCGAGCAGCTCGTCGAGGACATCTCGACGATCTCCGAGTCCGTGCGCGAGCTGGTGACCTCGCCCGAGGTTGCGCACGCGCTGGCGAGTCTCGACCAGACGCTGGAGCACCTGTCCTCGCTGACGGCGCGCCTCGACAAGCGTGCGAACGTCGTCAGCCGGGACGTGCAGACGGTCATGGACGAGGCGGCCGCGACCCTGCGCACGACGCGCGCGACGCTGGAGGAAAGCGCGGAAACGCTGCGCGCGGGCCGCCAGACGCTCGCGCGCATCGACGAAGGCGCGCGCAACGTCGCCGCGCTCACGCGCGGCGACAGCGCGCCGATGCGCGCGATCACGCATGCCAGCGAGGAGCTCGCGAACACGGCGAAGGCGCTACGCGACGCCGCGGGGGAGAACTCGGTGACGCATTATCAGTTGAGCGAGATGCTGGAAGAGACGACCGCCGCGGCGCGCGCCCTGCGCCTGCTCGCCGAAGCGCTCGAAGCCCAGCCCGAGTCCGTGTTGAGCGGCCGCCGCGGAGACGCGCCGTGAGCCGGCCGCTGCTGCTCGTCTTCGCGCTGATGCTCGCCGCCGGCTGCGCGCGCACGCCGCCCGCGCAGTACTACCTGCTCCATGCGCCCGATGCGACGACGGTGGGCAAGGCCGGCGGGCCGCGCCTCGGCCTCGGTCCCGTGCGCCTGCCGGCCTACCTCGATCGCCCGCAGATCGTGAGCTGGGAGAGCGCGACGCGGCTGCATCTCTCGCAGCAGCATCGCTGGGCCGAGCCGCTGGCGCAGAGCTTCTCGCGCGCGCTGTTCGCGCGCCTCGCGCAGGCGCTGCCCGACGCACAACTGGTCCCGTGGCCGTGGCGCGGCGCGCCGGCGCCGCCGCGCCGGATCACCGTCGACGTGCAGCGCTTCGAACGCGGCGCGGAAGGCGTGCTGCACCTCAACGCGCGCTGGACCGTGCAGGCGGCCGACGGCGTAGCCCCGCAGGCCTTCGACAGCGCGATCGCGCTGCCGGTGACGGGCGCGGCGGATGATTACGATGCGATCGTCGCCGCCGCGTCGGACGCGGTCGGCGCGCTGGCGCAGGACATCGCGCGGCGTCTGCCGCCCGCGCCGTAACCCCTCTTCGTAGCCCGGATGAGCGCAGCGAATCCGGGATCCTCGGCCAAGGCGGCGCATCGGTTCGGCCGTGCCTCGAGCCGTGAAGCTCGCGTTCTGCGAAATGTCGGCGGCTCATGTGGACCCGATCCCGGATTCGCTGCGCTCATCCGGGCTACAAGAGGAGCGCCCCGGATAGCGCGGAATCCGGGATCGCTGCCGTGAACGACGTGCGACGAATATCCCCGGCTTACATTCTTTCGACACAGACCAACGGAGAGCCACCATGTCGATGATGAAACGTGAGACCTGCGTGCCGCCGACGATGCAGAATATCGTCGAGCGTTTCCACTATGCGCCGGCGGTGCGAATCGGGCCGTGGGTGAGCTGCGCGGGACAAGTCGGCCGCGACGCGGACATGCGCGTGGCCGAAGATCTCGAAGCGCAGATCGTGCAGGCCTGGGAGAACGTGAAGACGGTGCTGGCCTCGGCCGGCGCGGGGCTCGAGCACGTCTATGCGATGACGACTTATCACGTGGGTATCCAGGAGCAGCTCGCGCTTTTCTGCCAGGTAAAGGACCGCTACCTCTTGCGCACGAACCCGCCGCCGGCCTGGACCGGCATCGGCGTGACCGCGCTGAGCTTCCCGGGTCAGGTGGTCGAAATCCAGGTCAACGCCTACGTGCCGGAGTGATCCTCACCGCGCCGCCACCGGCCGGATCGGGCGGCGGGCACGCGGCGCTGCCATTCCGCGGGGAATTCGCGTAGAGTGCCTCCATCCGCCGGCGCTTCGAGCCGGCTCTACGCCCCGCCGCTGGCCCCCAGGAGTTCCCCTCGCCCGCTGCCCGAGCAACCGTATTTGCCGCCCTGCGGCGAATCGTCACGCGACATACTTGTGTCATTGGAGTCGCGTGAGGTGAAAAAGGACAAGGCACGTAATCTGTAGTGAGTAGTGAATGAATATTTACGTTGGCAATCTGGCCTATAGCGTCACCGACGCCGATCTCCGCGAAGCCTTCGGCGCCTCGGGCGAAGTCTCGAGCGCTTCCATCATCACCGACAAGTTCTCCGGTCAGTCGAAGGGCTTCGGCTTCGTCGAGATGCCGAACACGTCTGAGGCGAATGCCGCGATCCGCGCCCTGAACGAGAAGCCGCTGAAGGGACGCAACATCCGCGTGAACGAAGCAAAGCCGCGCGAAGAGCGGCCGCGCCGCAACGCCTGGTAAGCGAATTTTTCGCTGGCAGAGCCGGACGGTCTAATCCGTCCGGCTCTGCGCCTTCCCCACCGCTCCCAAGTCTCAGGGATGCGGTCCCCACGGAGCGGCCAGCAGCAGCTTGACCTCCTGCTGGGCGATCAGCGGCCGAATCCGCGCCGCAAAGTCATCGACGAATTCGCGATTGGCGTACAGCGCGGCCCAGTGCGCGCGGCGATCGGCATCGTCATCGAACTTCCACAGGTGCACGAGCTGATTGATGACGCCGGTGTCGGCCTGGAAGTAGCCGACCAGTTTCTTCGCGAGCCCGGATCTCTCGAGCACCGGGTAACCGATCTCGGAGTAGAGCTTCACCGCCTCGGCCATTTTGCCGCAGTGCAGGCTGTAGGTTCGCAGTTCGTAAACGGGCATGAGTCCCTCCTTACATAGGCGCGACCGGGTCGCGGCCGCGCGGATCGGTGCCCTGGGGGCGGTCGATTGCTATATTGCCCGACAGATCCGATCGCTGCCGCGATCGGCCCGTCCACCCCGAAGCAGGACCATGCTCATGAGCACGCCCCTTCCTTTCCGCGCCGAACTGCCGGCCGATCTCGATCTCGACCGCGTCGACTGGATCCCGCTCGCCGGCAGTCCCCAGTTCGACTATCCGATCGACTACTCTATCGCCGTCACCTACGCCGACCGCGCGGCGGGCCGGCTGGATCTGCTCGTGAAGTGGGCGCCGGGCGCCTACTGCCACTTCCACCGCCACGTGTGCACGACCGTCTCGCTGGTGATCGAAGGCGAGCAGCACGTGATCGAGACGCGGCCGAAAGAGACGGTGCACAAGATCCGCCAGCCCGACTTCACCGGCCTCACGCCGGACAACGAAGTGCACATGGAACGCGCCGGCCCGAACGGCTGCATGATGCTGTTCGCGATGCAAGCGGACGACGGACGCATGTTCGAGGTGCTCGACAAGGACGGCAATGTCCTCGTCACCGCGACCTTCGACGACTTCGTGTCCGGCCGCCTGGGCCGACCGAAGGCGGCCTGAGGCGCCGGCACATCCGCATGTAGATCGGGCGCCCGACGATCGGCATCGCGAGCGCTCATCCTGGAGCCCTCTTTGTAGCCCGGAAGGAGCGCCGCGCAGCGGCGCGGAATCCGGGAGGCGGGGGTGAGAATTTCAACGCCGGCGACCGCCGACATGCCGCACCCGGATTCCGCTTCGCTTCTTCCGGGCTACAAATCCCCTTTTTTATCTTCGTAGCCCGGATGAGCGCGGCGCATCCGGGCGATCGATGTTTCTAGCGGTGACGCCGGCGTTCTTGGGAATGCTGGCAGCCCGTGGATGCCCGATCCCGCCCGGATTCACTGCGCTCATCCGGGCTACGAGAGGATCGTTCCGCGCGGCGCGTGTACTGCGGAAGGCGTTCAATCGAACATCGCGACCGCGCGCGTCCACCCGCCGGACGCGCCCTTGATCTTGCACGGGAAGCAGGCGACGACGAAGCCGTAGGGCGGCAGCGCTTCGAGGTGGCGCAGCTTCTCCATGTGGCAGTAGGGCGTGTCGATCCCGGCGTAGTGACCTTCCCAGATGATCTTCGGATCCTTGGTCGCCAGCCAGCGCTCCAAGGTCTTCGAGAACGGCGCGTCCCAGCTCCAGCCGTCGATGCCCGTCACGCGCACCCCGCGCTGCGTCAACCAGTGCGTGGCTTCGCGGCCGACGCCGCAGCCCGAATGGATGTACCGATCCGAGCCGTACATCTCGCCGGCGCGCGTGTTGACGAGCACGATGTCCATCGGCTGGAGCTCGTAGCCGATGCGCTTCAGCTCCGCCTCCACGTCCGCAGCAGTCGCGACGTAACCGTCGTCGAAGTGCCGGAAGTCGAGCTTCACGCCCGGCCGGAAATACCAGTCCAGCGGCATCTGATCGATCGTCGGCATCGGATTGCCGCGACTGTCGCGGGAGTTGTAGTGATACGGCGCATCCATGTGCGTGCCGTTGTGCGTCGTCAGCGCGATGTGCTCGATCGCCCAGCCTTCGCCGCCCGGCAGATCTTCTTCCTTCAGCCCCGGAAAGAGCTCGCACAGCATCTTCGCGTTCTCCTTGCCGGTGACGTAGCGGATCGAGGGTCGCATGAAAGGCGGATCGACAACGGTGTCGTTGTCGAGCGGCTGCGAGATGTCGACGATGCGGGACGGGAGTTTCATGCCTGCGCTCTCATCAAGGAACGGGAGAGGAGAGCTTAGTCGCGGCCGGCGGTGCCGCCAATCGGCGGTCGTGACGCGCGGCAAGATCATCGGGCGCCGGGCCGCCGTCCTCCGTAGCCCATCAGAAGCGCAGCGAATCCGGGATCGGGTGCCGGGTTCGCGCGCCTGCGCCTGCCGACCGCCGAACCCCGGATTCGCTGCGCTCATCCGGGCTACAAGAACAAGAACATCGTCTCGCGCGGCGCGGGCACCATATCGTCGGCACCAATTCGTTTTGCCCGTGGCCCGGCGTGACGAAACGACACGGCGACACTGCTACTCACCGGCTACACTGCTCGACCATGCGCCTCTTTCACGCAGTGCGAGCGAGGTACGCCGGTGGCCTCCGCTGCCTCGTCCTGCTCTCATCGCTGCTGGCCGGCGTCGCCGACGCGCGCGACGCGCTGCTGATCCTGCCCCGCGATCATCAGCTCTTCGTCAAAGCCTGTCGCTCGCGATCCTCGCGCAGCGCCGGCTGCGACGGCGGAGCGCGGCCGCCGGCCGATCGTCTCCGGCGACTTCGGACCGGCACTCGGGCGACGCGCTCGCGCATGGCTTTCACCGAGCGGTCGTCGCACAATGCGCGCCCGCTTCTTACCCGTTGCCCGTATGCCCCGCTCGTTCTCGTCACGCCCTGTCCTGTTCCTCGTCGTGTTGTCCTGCCTCGCCGGCTGCGCCGCCCCCGCGCTGCTGATGCCGAGCTCCAGCCAGGTGATCTGGGCGCTGCTGAAGCCGCTGGTCGGCTTCGATCCGAACATGGTGAATCTGTGGGAGCAGCCCGCGATCAAGAGCCGGCTGAGCGCGTTCCTCGGTGAGCGCTACGCGCCGGTGATGCAGCTCGTGCGCACGGCGGACGAACTGAAGCAGGAAGGGCCGCTGTTCTACGTGGTGTCGCGCTATACGCCGGTGCCGCAGATCGCGGACAAGGCCGGTCTCGTGTGGAACAAGGACACGAACCAGTTCGCCGCCTTGCTGCACAAGGACGGCGTGACGGAAATTCTGAGCGAGAAGCTGCAGACGGCGGTCGAGGATCGCGCGAGCGCGGCGGCGCGGACGCTGGTGCCGAAGTGGCCGGCCGAGCTTGCGCCGCTCGCGGCGCTGGCCGTACCGCCGGCGTCGGAAGGCTTGCAGAAGCCGGCGCAAGCGCCGATCGAGGACACGACGGCAACGCCCGCCGTTCTCCCCGCTTCACCGTGGCCGCCGACGACAACCGAGATCGATCCCGCGTCGGCGCCGCCCGCGCCCACGCCCCATCGCGCGCCGATCACGGGCCCGACCACCCCGCTGCCCCCGGTGCCGTGAACGAGGGCGCCGGCGGGCACGCAGCCCCCTCTTCGTAGCCCGGAAGGAGCGCCGCGCAGCGGCGCGGAATCCGGATAGTGCTGGCAAGGCACTCCACGCTCGCATATAGGCGCCAACGGCCTTGCCGGCCTCGACCCGGATTCCGCTTCGCTTCTTCCGGGCTACAAACTCACTCTTCGTAGCCCGGATGAGCGCAGCGAATCCGGGATCTTCGGTCAGCGCGGCGCATACGTGCGATCGATGCCTCGAGCTGTGAATCCTGCGTTCTTAGGAATGATGACAGCGCGAGAACGTCCGACCCCGGATTCGCTGCGCTCATCCGGGCTACAAGAAGAGCATCCTGCGTAGCCCGGAACGAGCGCCGCGCAGCGGCGCTGGCTACTTGTAGTACTTCATGAAATCCGGCTCGCGCTTCTCGTTCAGCGCCTTGACGCCTTCCTGGGACTCGGCCGTGTGGTAGTACAGGCGCAGTGCCTGCATCGCGAGGCCGCCCATGCCGCGGATCGACTCGGTGTCGGCGTTGAAGCTCTTCTTCGCGAGCGCAATCGCGGTGGGGCTGCGCTTGTTGAGCTCCGCGCACCACGCGGCGACTTCCGCGTCGAGCTTGTCGTCCGGGACGACGGTATTGACCAGGCCCATCGCGAGCGCTTCCTGCGCGGAATAGCGTTTGCACATGTACCAGATTTCGCGCGCCTTTTTCTCACCGACGACGCGCGCGAGATAGGCCGTACCGAAACCTGGGTCGACCGAGCCCATCTTCGGCCCGACCTGGCCGAAGATCGCGTTCTCCGACGCAATCGTCATGTCGCACAGCGTCGCGAGCACGTTGCCGCCGCCGATCGCATAGCCCCGTACGCGCGCGATGACGGGTTTCGGCACGTCGCGAATGACCGAGTGCAGCTCTTCGACGGGCATGCCGACGGAGCCGCGGGCATCGTTGTCACCATACTGGCCGCCTGCGTGATCGGACTGATCGCCACCGGTGCAGAAGGCCTTGTCGCCGGCGCCGGTCAGCACAATCGAGCCGACGTCCTTGTCCCAGCCGACGCGCAGGAAGGCGTCGAGGAGTTCGACGACCGTGCGCGGCCGGAACGCGTTGTACTTTTTCGGGCGATTGATGCAGATCGTCGCGGTGCGACCTTCGCGCGTGAGCAGGATGTCTTCGTAATCGGCCATGTGACGTTCCTCTGATAGGATTGGAATGCGAGTCTCTGTCTACCCGATCATCGTGTAGCCGCCACTGACGCTGATCACTTGTCCGGTGAGGTAGCTCGCCACCTTGTTCGAGGCCAGGAGCAGCACCGTACCGACGACGTCTTCCGGCCGGCCCATCCTCTTCAAAGGTAGGGATTTGGCAATCTGCGCGGTCTGCTCGGGGGTGAAGGACGTGCCCTCATCGGCCCACATGCTCGTGCCGCTCATCTCTCCCTGGCCCGGGATCGTCACGCCCGGGCATACCACGTTGCAACGGATGCCGTAGCGGCCGTTTTCCTTGGCGATCGTCTTCATGAAGCTATTGATACCGGCCTTCATCGCGCCGTAGACCGCCTCGCGCGGCTCGCCCTGGCGGCTCGCGTCCGAGCTGATCGAGACGATCGCGCCCTGCTGCTTGGGTACCATGATGCCGAGCGCCGTCCAGGTGCAGTTCAGCATGCCGACGAAGTTCACCTGAATGAGCCGCTGCCAGAGATCGGGCGTGGTCTGCGTGAAGTACATGAACCGGTCCCAGCCGACGTTGTTGACGAGCACGTCGACGGTGCCGCAGCGCTCGACGGTGCGCGCGAACATCGCCTGCACTTGCTCGAGTTGCGTGACGTCGCAGCGCACGACCTCGGCGCCCGCGGCGCCGGCCTCGCGCGCCAGCGCGGCGACGGTCGCGGCCTGGGCTTCGTCGATGTCGGCCAGCGTGATGTTGGCGCCTTCGCGCGCGAAGCCGAGTGTGATTGCGCGGCCGATGTTCGAGGCGGCGCCGGTGACGACGACGGCCTTGTTCTTCAGTTCGAGCTCCATGGGTCCTCCTCAATCGGGGTAGTTCGCGGCGCGCTGCTCGAGGAAGGCGTCGATGCCTTCCTGGAAGAAACCGGCACTCGCACACAGAATCTGGCCGCGATCCTCGAGCGCGACCGCGGCCTCCAGGCTCGGCGCGTCGAGGTTCAGCCGCAAGCCTTCCTTGGTCAGGCGCAGACCCATCGGCGAGGTCTTCAGCATGTCCTCGGCCATCGCGCGGCCGGCCGCCTCGAGCGCGTCCGGCGCGACCACTTCGGACACGAGGCCGACGGCGAGCGCGCGCTCGGCCGTGATCATGCGGCCGGTCATCATCATTTCGGCGGCGACGCTGCTGCCGACCGCGCGCGGCAGGAAGTAGCTGATCCCGACGTCGCAGCCCGTCAGCCCGACCTTCACCATCGCGACGTTCATCTTCACGTCGCGCGCGGCGATGCGCACGTCGCTCGCGAGCGCGAAAGCGAGGCCGCCGCCGGTCGTCGCCCCGTGCGCGAGGCAGACGATCGGCTGCGGACAGCGGCGCATGCGCATGAACACCTCGCTGACCTGGCGCTGCACGCGCATGCCGATAATCGGCCCCGCGCTGACGGGGCCCGCGGCCTTCAGGTCATAGCCGGCGCAGAACGCGCGCCCGGCGCCGCGCAGGACGACGATGCGCACCGCGTGATTGCGCTCCAGGCCTTCGAAATAGTGCTGGAGCTCGTCGCACATCGCCGGCGTGATCGTGTTGAGTCGATCCGGCCGGTTCAGGCACAGCCAGTCGACGGCGCCGTCGTGCGCGATCGCGATCGTCGTGTAGTCCATGCCGCAAACCTCGCCGTGTTCAGACCGGATCCCAGCTAAACAGCTCGGGCGAGCGCACCATCGGCAGGAAGTCGCGCTCGAACTGCGGGATCACGCGCTCGATGAAGGTCTCCGGCGTCCAGCCGTCGGAGGTATGCGCGGTCTTGATCGGACGGTGCTGGGAGAACAGGTAGATCTCGTTGTTGCGGGCGCCGATGATCTGGGCGTTGACCTTCGCCGCGGCGTCGGACAGCAGCGCGACGGCGACCGGCGCGACCTTTTCCGGCACGAGCTTCTTGAGTTTCTCGACGCGCTGCGCCTGCTCGACGCTGGTGATCGGGATCGAATCGATCATGCGCGTCCATGCGAAGGGCGCGATGCAGTTCGAGCGTACGTTGAAGCGCGCCATGTCCAGCGCGATCGACTTCGACAGCGCGGCGATGCCGAGCTTGGCCGCCGCGTAGTTCGCCTGACCGAAATTGCCGATCAGGCCCGAGGTCGAGGTCATGTGCACCATCGCGCCGCTGGCCTGCTCCTTGAAGACGTTGGCCGCGGCGCGCGCCATGTTGAACGAACCCTTCAGGTGCACCGCGATCACGGCGTCCCAGTCGTCTTCGGTCATCTTGTGGAAAATGACGTCGCGCAGGTTGCCGGCGTTGTTGACGAGACCGTCGAGCCCGCCGAGGCGATCGACGGTTTCCGCGACCATCTCGTGCGCGTCCTGCCACGAGGCGACGCTCTTCGTCAACGCGATGGCCTTGCCGCCCATGGCTTCGATCTCGCGCACGACTTCCATCGCCGGACCTTCGTCGCGGCCGTCGCCGCCGAGGCCGACGCCGAGATCGTTGACCGCGACCGCGGCGCCCGCTTTCGCGGCTTCCAGCGCTATCGCGCGGCCCACGCCGCGCCCCGCGCCCGTGACGAGGACGACCTTGCCTTTCAGAAGCATGTTGCTGTTCCTTGATTTGATCGAATATCCGCGCGAGGCGCGGGGATAACCGGTATCCTAGGGCGCGGGCGCGGCCTTGGCCAGCTTGGCGCACCGGCGCGCCGGTTGGCAGCGAGCGTGGCTTTGGACGAAGATCCGGTTTCCTCCCAAGCCCGGCAAGTCGATGGCCGCCACTTACTACTGCCCCCGCTGCGGCCTCGCCGCCCTCGACACCGTCGACAACAAGCTCTACGGCTGCACCGACTGCGGCTACACCTATTTCCACAACACCGCCGCGGCGGTCGCGGCGGTGATCGCGCGGGGCGAGGAAATCGCGCTGATCACGCGCGCGAACGAGCCGGGCCGGGGCCTGCTCGATCTGCCGGGCGGTTTCGTCGAAGGCGACGAGTCGCTGGAAACGGCCGTGATCCGGGAAGTGCGGGAGGAAATCGGCCTCGAGCTGCGCCGCCCGCGCTATCTGTTTTCGATCCCGAACCGTTATGAGTATCACGGCATTCGCTATCGCACGGTCGACGTGTTCTTCGGCTTCGAAGTCGATCGGATCCCGCCCTTCGTGCCGAACGAGGAGGCCGCGGCGCTGCACTGGATGCGCGTGCAAGACATCGATCTGCAGCGGGTTGCCTTCGAGTCCGTGCGCGGGGCGCTGTGCCGCCTCGACGAGGTCCGCAAGCCCGCTGCCTGAGGAAGCCATGAACCCGACCATTCTCTACACCGTCGCCGACGGCGTCGCGACCATCACGCTGAACCGTCCGGACGCGATGAACGCCTTCGGCGGCGATATGCGCGAGGAGCTCTACCATCGCCTGCGCGAAGCCGAAGCGGACGCCGGTGTCGGCTGCGTCCTCATCACCGGCGCGGGCAAGGCCTTCTGCGCGGGAGGCGACATCGCGGACATGGCCGCGCTGCAGGCTCAGGACGAGGTCACGCCGATCCGCCAGCGCATGCTGACAGGCGGCGAGATCGTCAAGTTCATCCGCACGATGGCCAAGCCCGTCGTCGCCGCGGTGAACGGCGCGGCGGCCGGCGCCGGCATGAACCTCGCGCTCGCCTGCGATTTCCGCTACGCCGCGGCCTCGGCGAAGTTCGCGCAGAGCTTCGTGAAGATCGGCCTCGTGCCGGACTGGGCCGGGCACTATCTGCTGCCGCGGCTCGTCGGCACCGCGCGCGCGATGGAACTGATGATGACGGGCGAGCGCATCGACGCTGCCGAGGCTCTTCGGCTGGGTCTCGTCAATCGCGTGTTCGCCGATGCGGTGTTCCACGCCGAGGTGCGCTCGCGCATGAAACTGCTCGCCGAGGGCCCGCCGGAGACGCTCATGCTGATCAAGCAGGGCGTACAGCGCGGCGCCGAGGCGAGCCTGCCGGAGACGCTCGCCTTCGAGCTGCAGGCGCAGTCCGCGCTGTTTCTCTCGCCCGATGCGCGCGAAGGCATGCGCGCGTTTCTGGAAAAGCGCGCGCCGCGTTTCGGCCGGGGCCCGTGACGATGCGCGGCGTGCTCGTTCGCGACTGGATGCCCTTCGAGCATCTGCGGCTCGAGGAGCTGCCGGTGCCGGCGCCCGGACCGAAGGAACTGCGCCTGCGCATACAGGCCGCGGGCATGAGCTTCGCGACCAGCCTGGTCGTGCAGGGCAAGTACCAGCGCAAGCCGCCCTTGCCTTTCGTGCCGGGCACGGAGGTCGCGGGCATCGTCGCCGACATCGGCGCCGAGGTGACGCGCTTTCGCGTCGGCGATCGCGTCTGCGCCGTGCTCGACTGGGGCGGGCTCGCCGAGCAGGCGATCGCGAAGGAAGTGAACGTGTTCGCACTGCCGCCGACGCTCGAGTTCGCGCGCGCCATCGCCTTCACGAACTCGTACGCGACCTCCGCCGCGGCCTTGACCTGGCCGCATCTCCTGAACGTGCAGCGCGGCGATCGGCTGCTGGTGCACGGCGCGGCCGGCGGCGTCGGCATCGCGGCCTGCGAGATCGGCCGCATCCTCGGCGCGACGGTCATCGCGACGGCCGGCAGCGACGGGAAGCTCGAGATCGCGCGCCGCCACGGCGCGACGCACGCGATCAACTACCGCACGCAGAATTTCCGCGACGCCGTGCTCGCCCTGACCCAGGGCCGCGGCGTCGATGCGGTCTACGATCCGGTGGGCGGCGAAGTGTTCATGCAGTCGCTGCGCTGCATGGCGCCCGAGGCGCGCATCATGCCGGTCGGCTTCGCCGGCGGCGAGATCCCGCAGATCCCGGCGAACCTGCTGCTCGTGAAGAACCTCACCGTCTGCGGTCTCAACATGGGCCTCTACTACGGGTGGACCCCGGTCGATCTCCGCTACGAGTACGAGGACCGCGTGCGCGCGAACATGGATCGGCTCTTCCGCTGGTTCGAGCTCGGCCAGATCGATCCCGTGCTCGGTGCGGCCTACTCGCTCGAGAATTTCCAGCAGGCGATGAGCGATGTGCTGTCCCGCCGCGCGATCGGGCGGATTGCGATCGTCATGGACGAAGAGGCGCGACGTCTGGGCGTATAGCGCGATCGTCGCGGCCGAGCCCGCATGCCGTCGCTCCCTGCGGGCTACGAAATCCTCTTCGTAGCCCGGGTGTAATGCGCAGCGCGTAACCCGGGATCTTCGGCGCGGTGTAGCGGCTCGAAGATCCCGGGTTCCGCTCCGCTGCACCCGGGCTACGACAGGCCTGAACGAGGCGCCCGCTTTTCGTAGCCTTTCGTAGCCCGGGTGTAGCGCGCAGCGCGTAACCCGGGATCTTCGGTGCGGTGTGGCGGCTCGAAGATCCCGGGTTCCGCTCCGCTGCACCCGGGCTACGACAGGCCTGAACGAGGCGCCCGCTTTTCGTAGCCCGGGTGAGCGCAGCGAATCCGGGATCTTCCCCTTTCACGCAGCTAAATTGAGCCTCTCGACGTCGGCAGCGAAGCGCAGCCGCCGCTAGCCGCGCACGAGTAATTGAGAGATGGACTCGGCCTCCTGCTTCATGTCGCGGACGATTTGCGCCGTGCGCTCGCCGTCCATCTGATCGGAAACGCCGATGCACACGAGCGTATACATGAGGGCAGCGGCCGCTCCGAACACGGGCACGGCGAGCACGGTGATCCCGGCGATGTAATTTCCTCGATCCATTGCCACGCCCGACCGGCGGACTTCTTCGACTTCCTCGAGCCACTGTTTGAAGCTCGGCGCTCTGTGCCATCGAGCGCTCCGGAACCTGTCCTTCAGCGCCGCAGTCGAGAATTCACCGAAGGCGGCGATGCAGCGGCCCGTCGCGCTGGTCATCGACGGGAATCGACTCCCCACCTCCACGTGCAGGCTGAAAGGCGTCGGCGCCCGCGCCAGGCCGACCACGGTCATATTCTTCGGTCCGCGAATATCGACGGACAGCGCCGTCACGCCGTGCTTCTTGGAAATGCGGGCGAGGGCCGGCTGCGCCAGGGACGCGAAACTTGCCTTGCTCATCAGATTTCTGGTGAGTGCCAGCATGCCGACGCCGAGCTCGTAGCGCTTGCTGTCGGGATCCACGCTGACCAGCTCCTCGGCCACCAGGACGCGGAGAATGTGCAAGCAGGTGCTGGAGACGAGACCGAGCTCCTCGGCGATCGCCTTCACGCCCATCGGCGCGGCAGCCCTGTCCAGCAAGCGCAGGATGGCCAGGGCGCGCGACACCGCGGGCACGGGCCGTATCCTCGGCTCCTTGCGTTTGGCTCGTTTAGGCGCCGACTTTTTCGACGCGGGATCCGTGTCGATCGCCCGCGCTGCGTCGGCCTCGCGCCGGGGAGAGCGCACCGACTTGGACGAGGCGCGAGACCCCACGCGCCCTCACCCGCGCAGCGGCAGGCGTACGATCCCGCCTCCCACGACCGAGAGCGCCTCGTCCTGGTTGTGCGCGACCTGATCTATCTCGACGTAATGCTGGCCGTTCTCCACGAACTTGCGCTTGACCTTGCCCTTGATGAACAGCATGTCGCCCTCGGGATTGTGGCGGCGAATCTTGCAGTGGGCCTTGTGCAGAAAACCGTCGTCGCCCATCCAGTTCGTGAGCTGATGCGTCAGCCAGGAGCAGCGCTCCGGGCCGTAGTCGTATGCGCCCGGGGCGCCCACTTCCAATGCAAACGCTTCTTCCCAGTGCACTCGCTCCGGGCAGTCGGGGATGCCGAAGCGGTTCTTGATGCCGACACCCGGGTGCTCGCGCATCAACTTCCAGGCCAGCTTGTTGGCTCGAATGTAGAGCCCGCCCCAGCCTTGCGCGTAAGCGATGAAGCCGGTCACGGTCATCGGGCCCTTGAACAGGACGGGAAGCTCCTCGCCTTCTTCGACGTCTTCCCAGTAGCGCGGCACGGCGCCGCGTATTTCTTCCCGGTGATAAAGCTCGAACGCCGCTTCGAGCTCTTCATCCGTATAGACCCGCTGCTCGCGCGCACGCAGATCCCGATACTTGGTCCCGGCTTCCCGCGCGTGATCGCGCTCGGTGCGGAAGCACCAGCTATCGGCCTCGGCGACGAGATCGCCGTGCTGGTTGTAAAACTTGACCGCGTAGATCTGCTGGATCGCCCGCCCGGCGAACGCCGTTTGATGCGAAACGAGATCCTTGAGCACCGCCTCGGTGCTGATGGCGTCGTTGCGGACCACGGGCTTGTGCCAGGTCCAGTCGGCGCCGGACCACATTGCGTGCACACCCGACAGTCCGCCGACGTAGCCGGAGACGATGCGGCTCGTCGTGAACAGGAAACTGGGCAGGGCGATGACGTCGCCATACTTCGTTTTTCTCGCGTATTCGGGCTCGCACCAGAGCGGGTTGTCGTCGCCGATGCCGTGCGCGTAGTGACGGATGTTGTCGCGCGTGGCCTCATGGCACCAGGGCTCCACCGTGTTCGTGATCTTCACGCCGATGCGGCGCCTCAAGTCATCCAGTGCGCTGTCCGTGATCTTCGGAAAGCTGCGCTCGATTCTCGTCATTTCGTAACGCTCCTTCAGCACTATGCTTGCTTCGCTGCGGCCGCTTCCTGCTCTCGCAGCGCCTTGCGATTGATTTTGCCCGCCGGATTCCGCGGCAGATCGTCGACGAAAGCGACGATCCGCGGATACTCGTGCTGACTGAGCCGGGTGCGGACGAGATGCTTGATCTCGTCCTCGAAGGCAGCGTCGCCGGGACGTTTGCTCACGACGAACGCCTTCACGATCTGGCCGCGGACGCGGTCGGGCACGCCGATCACGGCGACCGAGGAGACGTCCTTGTGCTTCATGATGGCGTCTTCGACTTCGACCGCGCCGATGGTCCAGCCGGCCGAGATGATCACGTCGTCCGCGCGGCCGCCGTGCCAGAAGTAGCCGTCCTCGTCGACGCGCGCCAGATCCTTCGTCGCTATCCACGCGCCGCGGCGCCACAGCTTGAGCTCGCCGGTGACGCCCGGCGCGGCCGGCATTCCGAGCGGGTCCTGCACCTCTATCTTCAAACCGGGTATCGGCCGTCCCAGCGAGCCGGGCTTGACTCTGAAGTCCGGCGCGCCGGGATAGTTCACCAGGATCACGCCGATCTCGGTCGTCCCGTACATGCTGCATACCGGCCGACCGAAGGTTTTCTCCGCCCATTCCGCGGTCTCGCTGTCGATCGGCTCGCCGGTGAACGACAGCTTCTCGATGCAGTACCGATAGCGACCCGCGGCGCCGCTGTTCCGCATCATCCTGTAATGCGTCGCGGCCGCGGATAGGTTGGTGATGCGGTGTTCGGCCAAGGCCCGCAGCAAGCGCTCGGGATCGAATTTTCCGCCGTAAGCCCCGACGCCTATCCCCAGCGCCAGGGGCGCGAACGTCCCGTGCCAAAGACCGTGTCCCCACGCGGGGGACGATGGGCAGAAGAACCGATCTCCGGGGCGTAGACCCGTTCCGTAGAGACCCGCCAGCATCAGCGTGACCAGCGCGCGGTGAGTATGGCGGACCGCTTCCGGCAGCTCTCGCGTCGTGCCGGAGGTGTATTGAAACACGGCCATGTCGCCGGCCGATGTCTCGGTCTCGAAGTCGGTGTTGAACGCCTTCAGTCCGCTCAGGAAGTCGTCGTCGAAGACGGCGATCTCGAGGCCTTCGACGCGGCCGATCTCGGCGGCTTTCTCGGCATTGGTCACCATCACCGTCGGATTGCAGTCCGCGATGCGCAGTCGCACGCCCTCCGGCCCGAACAGCGTGAACAGCGGGACGGCGATGGCACCGGTCTTGAGCGTGCCGAAGAGCGACACGTAGAAAGCCAGCGAGGGCTCCAGCATGAGGGCGACGCGGTCTCCGGCCTTGACGCCTGCCGTGGCGAGCCAGTGGGCGAACCGCGAAGAGTCGGCCGCAAGATCGGCAAAGGAGATGCGTTCGTCGGATCCGTCTGCATGCGCGACGATCGCGGCGTCGCGCCCGCAGCGGGCAAAGCGATCCACGCATTCATGCGCAATGTTGAATCTATCGCTATTGCCGTCGAACAGCTCCCACAGCTTCTCGGGGCTGTAGTGACGCTGTGCGTCGGCATAGGAGCTCAGTTCCGTGAGCTTGACCATGGCGCTCATTTCGGCCGATCACCGCTTGTGGATGCCGGGCAATATCCGTCGTGACACTGTTTTTGTCAAAAAGCGTTTTGTTTTGTATTAGGACAAAATCATGGCGATGCGATCGTGGGCGTGTCGGCGGCTCGTGCAGGCCCGATCCCGGATTCGCTGCGCTCATCTGGGCTACGAGAGAGGCGCCCTTTACGTAGCCCGGAAGGAGCGCCGCGCAGCGGCGCGGAATCCGGGAAATGCGGCACAGGCGCATGGCCGAAACCCGCATTCCGCTGCGCTGCTTGCGGGCTAGGACATTCTCTTCGTAGCCCGGATGCGCGCAGCGAATCCGGGATCGCACGCGGCGACGAAGCGACCCGACTTCCGCACGACAATCGCCGCGTGCTCACGCGCGAGGCACCGACCCGGCGTGAAAGACGCCGGCCCCTGCGGATCCCGCCGTTCAGCGCGCCCGAAATGCGTAGAACGCATCGCCCGGAATCAGGCGCATGGTGTCCACCCCTGCATAGCCCGCCGCTGCCAACTGCGCCTGCATTTC
Organism: Gammaproteobacteria bacterium; assembly: GCA_035325705.1. Classification (GTDB taxonomy): domain Bacteria; phylum Pseudomonadota; class Gammaproteobacteria. The sequence goes on along the minus strand of DAOKZI010000008.1, from coordinate 102,494 downwards.
GCCGACGCTCGGCAGTCGCCCCGCGGAGGCCGTCGCCGCTCCCCACAGATTGAGCACCTCCATGCCGAGATTGCCGCCCTGGCAGCACGTGGTCAGCAGCAGAAAGCCGCCGGGCGCGAGGAATTCCTTCAGCCTCGCCAGCAGCGGCACGCGCTCTGCGACGGGAAAGTAGTAGATGTCGTTGTAGAGCGTCACGATGTCGAAGGTCGGCGTCGCCGCCTTGTCGCGGATGTCGCCCGCTTCTATCGCGACGCGATCGCCCAGGCCCCAGCGTTCGACGTTGGCGCGCGCAATCGCCGCGACCTCGCGCTGCAGCTCCACGCCGACGGCCTGCAGCGCAGGATTCTTCATCGCCGCGTAGTGCAGGTAGAACGCCGATCCGCAACCTACTTCGAGCAGGCGCACCGGCCCGGCAGCCGGAAAGCTCTTGTCGATGGCTTCGATCTGGAATGCTTCGAGGGCGCGCGAGGAGCGCGCCGTCAACGCGCCATCTTGATCTTCGAGCTGCCACGGCCTCCCTTCGCGCAGCCGCACCGGCGTATCGACGATGAGCTTGTGGTGCAGCGTGACCACTTCCTGCACGAGCGCCAGCGTCGCGTCGTTCTCGGGCCGGGACAGCGCGAGCGCCAGCCCGCGCAAGGAATAGCGCTCGCCTCGATGACGGAGGAGTCCGAGACGGACGCCCAGTTGCAACCACGCTTCCAAGGCTTCGCGGGCTTCGACGTCGCGGCAATGCGCATCGGCCAGCTCGTCCATGCTCGCCGGCTCGTTCGCGAGCCTCTCGAGCAGACCGGCGTTCTTGGCGCCCGCCAGATAGCACAGCGCGTAGTAGGGCTCGTAGCGCGCACTGGCGCGCAGCGCGGGCAGGAGCTGACCCTTTTTCATCAACCGCAGCAGCGGGGCGAGCGACATCGGTGCGCCTCGTTTCATCGCAGGCTGGGGCAAAAAGCGCCCGCTCCGAGTATGCCCGGCACCGGCGGCAAAAACGAAGTAGCGCGGCCGCATGGCAGACGCGCGCGGCGGACGGCTCGGCCTGCGCCGCGCGCCGAGCAGATCAGAGGTCGCGCATCGCCTCGCCGGCCTCCAAACGCACCATGACCCGCGCCACCAGCCGATCGCAGTGCTCGCCGCCGAACTCGAACACTTCGCGCTCCGCGATGTCGAGCGTGCGCGCCAGCAGCTCGCGCAACATTGCCTTGGCGCGAAAATGCCGGCTGCGCACGGTGGCGGCGGGAATGTCGAGCAGCTCGGCGACGGTATCGACGTCGAGCTCCTCGACCGAGCGCAGCAGAAACACGAGCCGGAAGCGCTCGGGCAGCTCCTCGAGCTTGCGTTCGATCAGCGCGCGGGCCTCCAGCCTCGCGAGGGTCTGCTCGGGGAGTTCGGCATGGGTGTCGGCCACGGCGTCGATCTCCGCTTCGGGGATGGCGCTTACCATCGGAATCACGTTCTGGCGACGGGCACTGCGGCGCAGACGGCTCGAGCACTCGTTGAGCAGCAGGCGCGCGATCCAGGTCGACAGCGCCGCCTCGCCGCGAAACTGGCCGATGGCGCGCCAGACGCGCAGGTAGGTGTCCTGCAACGCATCCTCCGCTTCCGTGGGATCGCGCAGCACGGCGCGCGCCATGCGATAGAGGCGCCGATTGTAGCGCCGCATCAGGAGCTCGAAGGCCGCGCGATCGCCCGCGACCAGGCGTTCGACCAGCGCGGCATCGTCGACCGTCGACGCTGCGGGCTCCGCTGCCAAGGAACGATTCATCGGATGCTCACCTCGCCTTTCATCGTCGGGTGGAAGGCACAGACGTAGGCCTGCGTGCCCGCTTCCGTCGCAACATAGGTCCAAGAGCCGCCCGGCGCGATACTGCCGGAATCGAAGGCCTTTGCCGACGCCGTGGCGGTGTGCGGCACCAAGTCCTTGTTGACCCACGTCACGCGATCGCCGCGTTTCACGCTCAGCGTCGCGGGCACGAAACGCATCGCTTCGATTGCGATCGTGTATTCCTGCGCGCCGTTGCCTGCCGCGCTCATCCCCGCTGCCGCGAGAGCCGCGAGCGCGCAGGCGAGGACGAAGCCCCGGTGTGTGCGCGCATAGGCATTCACCGGCATGGCGCACTCACTCCCCGTGCTCGAGGCCGCCGACCTGCTCGAGGCTCGCCTGCAACTGCCGCGCGTGCTCGAGATGCGCGACGAAGGCCGGCCGGACCTTGACGAGCAGCGCCTTCAGCTCCGCGTTCTGCGCGCTCGGGATCAGCGTCTTGTCGACGGCGTCGAGCACCGCCTGATGATAGGCGACTTCGTGCTCGACGTAGGCGCGATCGAAAGCCTGGCCGCTGAGCTTCTCGAGCTTCGCCAGGTTCTCGTCGCCGCCTTGCTGCAGGCTCTCGCTCGTGGCATTCGGCTCCGGCGTGACCTGCAGTCGGCTCACGAGCTCACGCGCCGATTGGTTGACCCCTTCGTGATCGACGACCATGCGCTCGGCAAAGGCGGCCACCTCCTTGGCGTGCGCCTTCGACTTGGCGAGCTTGCCGGCGTCGATGTCGACCTGGTTGGCGGTGACGACGATTGCGGCGATCTGCGGATCCGTGGGCCCTTGCGCCTGCGCCGCGAAGGCGGCGACGGCGGCGCTCAGCACGAGAATCCGTGCCGTGTGCTTGAAATTCATGACAGTACTCCTCTGTTGCAAATTCCGGCCCAGCACCTCGGCGGGCCGGGCACCGCCCGCAGCGCGGGGGTACTACATTGGAGGTCACGAGATCGCGCTGCGTTCCGGCGTCGAGCCGCGACCTCAATCGCCGCGACGCCGCGCGCGTGCGCGGCGCGGCGGGAAACGCCGCCACGCGAGGACGACCAACAGGCCGAACGCGGTGTAGGCCGCCGCGAATACCCAGCTCGGCGCCTCGTAGTAGAGCAAGCGCTGAACCCAGTGCTCGATGAAGCTCGCGTCATAGGCGGGCGCGCCGGCGCGCACGCGCAGCCGGGACTCCAGCGTCGTCAGCGGACAGATCTGCCCGAACCAGCTCTGGAGAACGACGAAAGCGATGGCCGCGAGATGCGCCAGCCGGAACCACCAGCCGTTGACCCAGCGCCAGCCGCAGCGATTGCCGAGCACGACGAGGACGAGACCGCCCACGACGAAGAGCACGACGCCGAAATGGAGGAGCAGCACCGCGTCGGCCAATAGCGCGTAAGGCATCAGGAGTCGACCGTGCCGTTCTCAAGGCCCGCGCGGCCGGTGCGCCTCAGCGGGTTTCATTCACTGTCTTCCGGCCGCGGGCTCGGCATGTTTGCATCGCGCCGTGTCATTGCCCGAGCGCGGCGCCTCAGCCGCCGTGCACGAGATTGTTCGAGCGCTGCAGGAAAGCCACCAGGCTGCGGGCGGCGGTGCTGAGCGGTCTATCCACGGGCACCAGCATGCTGACGTTCAGCAGCGGCACCGGTGCATCGAGATCGCGGGTCTCGATGCGATGGCCCTCGATGGACCAGGGACGATAGAGCATATCGGACAGGATGGTCACGCCCAGCCCCATGCCGACCATTGTCCGCAGCCCCTCGATCGACGCCGTCTCGAAGGCCACGCGCGGCGTCTGTCGCGCCTTCTTCCAGTAGTCCTGCGCGTTCGCCCACGCATCGTCGACGGTCAGCGCGATATAGGGCTCTCGACTCACGTCGGCGAAGCTCACGCGCGCGGCATCGAGCAGGGGATGTCCTGCCGGCAGCCACAGACGGCGCGCCGAGCGATAGAGGATGCGCGATTTCAAGCGCGGACTCGTCGCGACGCGCTCGCCTTGCGTCATCACGAGGGCAAAGTCGCAGCGGCCCTTTGCCGCAATCTGCTCGACCTCGTGGCGTCGCGCCTCGTCGAGCTGCAGCGTGATGCCGGGATACAGGCGGCGAAAACGCCCGAGCAGCGGCGCGAGGAAATAGCCGACGATCGTATAGGTGACGCCGACGCGCACCACGCCGGCCGCTTCCTCGACGTCGGGGACGACCTGCTGTGCCCGCTCGACCGACGCGAGGATGTCGCACACGTGGCGCAGGAATCGCTCCCCGGCCGCCGTCAGCACGACGCCGCTGGACGAGCGCACGAGCAAGGTAGCGCCCAGTGAGGCCTCGAGCTGACGGATGCCCGTCGTGACGGCCGCCTGCGTGATGTTGAGCTCGATCGCGGCGCGGCTGATCTGGCCGGTTTCCGCCGCGGCGTGAAAGTAGCGGAGCTGGCGCAGGGAGAAGGCCATCGGGCGCGTCCGGGCTTGAAACGGAGAACGACAGTATAAAAATTCCTGATGAGGCACCATCAATAGAATTCGTTGGGTTATCCCGCGCGCCGGATTTATCGTCCCGCCAGCGCCGCCGCACGCAGAGACGACGTATCCATCCGGCCGGCCCCATCCTTAGCCTAGGAGGTATCCCGATGAAGTTTTCCGTCATCTTCAGCTTCGTCGCCCCGCCCGGCTCGAGCACTACGCATCTCGATACTTTCCGCGAATGGCGCCGCTTCGCGCCCCTGATCGAGGAGCTCGGCTATCACGGCCTGCACGTGACCGAGCACCACTTCCAGCCCGACGGCTTTCTGCCGAGTCCCTTGCTCGCGCTCGCGCAGGCCGCGGGCCTTACGCAGCGTGTGAAGCTCGTGCCGAACATTCTCGTCAGTACGCTGTACCGGCCCGTACAGTTGCTCGAGGACTTGGCGACGCTGGATAACCTGTCCGAGGGCCGCCTCATCTTCGGCACGGCGCCGGGCTATGCGTCCGAAGAGTTCGCGGGCCGCGGCGTGCCGTACGCGGAGCGCTTCAAGCTGCACGAGGAAATCATCGACTTCCTCCAGCACGCCTGGCAGAACCCGGACGACATCGGCTTCGCGGGACGGTACTTCCAGATCCCGTCCCTCAAGCTGCGACCCACGCCGATCCAGCGCGAGCTGCCGCTGTGGTACGGCGTCTCCGGTCCGCAGTTGCTGAAGCGGGCGGCGCGCCGGCGCGCGGTGCTGGTGGCTTCTCCCCGCCACACCACCGCCGAGCTCGGCGAGCACTTCGAGCACTACCTGGCGGAAGCCGCCCGCGTGGGCTACGTGCCTGCTGAGCGGCCCATCTTCCGCGAGGCCTTGGTGCTGGATACCGTCGCAGAGGCCGAGCGCTACGGCGTGCCCGGGACCGACGCGCTGTTCGGGATCTACGGCCGCAAGTCCGCGCAGGGCGAACGGGCCTTGAAGACCGACGGCGGCGAGCTGGTGACGGATCTCTCGATGGTCCAGTACCGCGCGATGGGCTCGCGCTATCTCATCGGCGATCCGGCCGTCGTGCGGGAACGCGTGCAGGCCCTGAAGGACGCGCTCGCGCCCACCGAGATCGTCCTGCGCATGCAGATGCCGGATCTGCCGACCGAGAAGCTCGAGCGCTCCTTGCGGCTGTTCGCGACCGAGGTGATGCCCGCGTTTGCGGACTGAGGCAGCGGAAGCCCGACGCGCACGGCGTCCAATGCCTCGTAGCCCGGGTGCAGCGTAGCGGAACCCGGGATCCGGCATGCCCGACACGCAAGGGCTTTCGGCCCTGCGCGGCGCGCACCGCGCCGGGTTTTCTCGAATGCATGAAAGGACGGCGGGCGCGGATCCCGGGTTACGCGCTGCGCGCTCCACCCGGGCTACGACACCGCCGTTCGCGCTGAAGGACTATGCCTCTTTCATGATTGAAAGGGATGCGCGCGTCGCATCACCGTTGGTATTCCTTCGTCAGCCCAAGCTACGGCCTCCGAGCAGTCATTTAGACGCGAGCCCGTTCACATACATATCGCATCGGCTAAAGCGCGCAAGAGCTGGGCCCCGTCGCCGCGCCATGCGCTGCCGTGCATGCAGGCGAGCGTCGTGGGTTTGCTCGAAGCCAATCTTTCCAGCATCTGGCGGGCGTTCTTGGTGTGCGAGAAGTAATCCATTTGATGGCGGAAGGCCTCGCTCGGCCCGAGGATGTCGGACTCGGTAATCGCCGGATTGTGGGCGCCGCCCTGCGTGAACAGATCGCCGCACAGGAGGGTTCGGGTCCGTTCTTCGATCAGGCAGCCGCATTCCCATGCGTGCGGCAGATGCGGGGTATCGAGCCACCGGACGCTGTGTTTCCCGAGCGACAGCAACTCGCCGTCGCCGAGTGCGCGAGGCGGCCGGTCCGCAAGATCGTCGATGGACACCATCGCGGCGACGGTTCCGCACAAGGGCGAAGACTGCGGGGCCGCGGCTAGCCATTGATTGAGCGATCCGCATTCGTCGGCCTCGACGTGCGAGAAGGCGATGTAACGGAGACGCCCGGGCGGGATCACGCTCGCGACCGCCTCGTGCACGAGAGGAAACATCTTGCGCGGCCCCGTATGGAAGATCAGCGGCTCGTCGTCGACGATGAGGTACTGATTGAACGAAAAGCCGCCGCCGGGAAGAGGCACCGCCGTACTGATGCGGTAGATCCCGTCGGCAATTTCGTCGACCTGTGTCCCGGACTGCTTCTTTGCGATCGCCATGGCGTTCTCCTGGTGCTTCGGCCCGTAGGTTGGGCTTCCTTCGTCAGCCCAACGATCATGACGCGCGCGTTACCCGCCCTCATGAAAGAGGCATAGTCCTTCAGCGCGAACGGCGGTGTCGTAGCCCGGGTGGAGCGCGCAGCGCGTAACCCGGGATCCGGCGCTCGTCGTCTCTCCTGCCTTCGAGAAGACCCCGCGCGGTGCGCGCCGCGCAGGGCCGAAAGCCCTTGCGTATCGGGCATGCTCGATCCCGGGTTCCGCTACGCTGCACCCGGGCTACGAGAACTACTTACCTCGAGTTAACTCTTCCACGATTGCACTGAGCACTGCGCCTGCTCCAGCCCCAAGGAGGATTACAGGGACGGCAATGGCGCCGCCGAACGCCGCCGCCACGCCCGCCATCGGGCTGGCAAGAGAGGCAAGCAACCGTTTTCATCGCGGGCTCGAAAGCATCGTCGACCATCGCCCGAGAACGCGATGCAGGAACGAAATCGAGTCGACTCAAGACAGCAACTCAACCTCATCCCCCACCCTCACCCTCCCCGGCCGCAGCACCTCCGCATAGCTCGCGAATCCCGGCGTCGCGTAGCCCGGCATCATGCCGTCCGGCAGTCCTACCTTGTCGCGGTAGCGCATCAGGCTCTTCATCACGTCCTTGTCGCGTTCGCCGGTGGCGGGGTTGAAGCCGGGGATTGCGCAGCGGGGGACCGAGGTGCGGACGCGAAGCACGACGTCGCCCAGCTTGAGGCTGCGGCCGTCCCAGCCGTCTTCAGCGTGTTCGTCCGGATGCTCGATCACGAAGCCGGCGCGGAAGCGCGGGGCGTCGACGCCGTCGCCGAGCTCGCGCGCGAGTCGCGCGAGGGAGCCGGTGGTGAGCAGTGTGATCGGAAAGACGTCGAGCGCGCGGCCTTTGGACAGGCAGCGCACGAGGCCGATCGGACGGCCGGCGAATTCGCTCAGCGCTGCGCGCCACGGGCCGTCGACCTCCGCGACGTCGATCGTGCGCAGCCCGAAGTGATCGACCGCGAAGCGGCGGCCCGCCGGCGCCGCGGGGCCCTCGACGCGGCGGCCGTCCGGGACGTCCAGCGTAAGACGATCGGCCGCCGCGTCGTAGTCGAAGGAGAGCGGCAGGAACACGCGGTGCTGATCGGAGTTCACGAACTTGTCATCGGCCTCGACCAGCGCGAAAGCGCGATCGTCGCGAATGCCGTCGGCATCGACGACGACGCTGTCGGGGCCCTGAAAGCGGGTGGCCTTGACGTAGACTCGTCCGATGCTCGCGACCTGCATGGCACTCTCCCCTCGTTCGATGAACTGCCGGGCATTCTAAGTCCGCGACGGTGACGGTGGCGACGCGAGCCGGCGGCACGCGCTGCCGCGCGAGAGCGCCGTGCGCTCCTCCGCCTTAGGGGCACCCAGCGCCGGACCCGCAGGCTAGAATGCACGGGTCTCTACTGTCCCGAGAAACCCCATGAGCGCCGGTGAACGCCTTCCAGGAACTCCAGATCCCATGTGTCGCTGGCCCGGCGCGCAGGGCGTCACGATCGCAGGCGACTGCTGGGGCGATCCGGCCGGGCCGCTGATTCTCCTCCAGCACGGCGGCGGGCAGACGCGGCACGCGTGGAAGAACGTCGGCGAGACCCTGGGCTGCGCCGGCTATTACGCCGTCGCCTTCGACGCGCGCGGCCACGGGGACTCGGACTGGGCGCCGGACGGCGTATACGGCCAGGACATCATGGTCGAAGACCTGTGCTGCGTGATCGCGGCGCTCGGCGGGCGGCGGCCGGTGCTGGTCGGCGCTTCGATGGGCGGCGGCACCAGCCTCGTCGCCGTCGGCGAGGATCGCGTGGACGCCACCGCGCTCGTGCTCGTCGACATCGCCCCGCAGATCCAGCCCGAGGGCGTGCAGAAGATCCAGGCCTTCATGGGACAGAAGCCGGAGGGCTTCGATTCGCTCGAGGAAGTCGCGCAGGCGATCGCCTCCTATCAGCCGCATCGCAAGCCGCCGAAGGATCTCGCGGGGCTCGCGAAGAACCTGCGCCGCGCGCCCGACGGCAAGTACCGCTGGCACTGGGATCCGCGCTTCCTGATGCTGCGGCGTGAATTCGACAAGCGCGTGCAGCGGCTCGAGGCCTGCGCGAAGGCGCTCAACCTGCCGACCTTGCTCGTGCGCGGCGGCCTGTCCGACGTGCTCACCGAAGAAGGCGCGCAGGCCTTCCTGAAGCTCGCGCCGCACAGCGAGTACGTGAACATCACCGATGCCGGCCACATGGTCGCCGGCGATCGCAACGACATCTTCGGCCACGCGGTGATCGAATTCCTCTCGCGCACCGTCCCGGTCAGTGGCCCGCCGGTGAAGCCGGCGCACGAGCCGCGTCCCGAGCACAAAGGCCCGCCGGGCGACGTGGTCGACATTCCGTGAGCGCGCGCGCACCGCTGGCGACGACCGCGCTGGATGAGGCCACGCCGATCCTCGTCGGCGTCGGCCAGCACGTCGAACGCGAGGCGGCGAGCGCCACGCTGTCGCCGGTCGCGCTCGCCGCAGTCGCCGCTTCGAAGGCGCTCGCGGACAGCGGCCGCGGGGCGGCGCTCGCAGCGCTCGTGGACACCGTCGTCGCGATCCGTTTCTTCGAGCATTCGACGAAGGGCGGCGAGATGGTCGCTCACCCCTTCGGCTGCAGCGACAACGTGCCGCGCGCGATCGCACGGCGCGTCGGCGCCGCGCCGCGACGTGCGATCTACGCCGACGTCGGCGGCCAGACGCCGCAGCGCCTCGTCAACCGCTTCTGCGCCGAGATCCAGCGCGGCGAGACGCAGGCCGTGCTGCTCGTCGGCGCCGAGGCAATTGCGACGATCAAGCACGCCGCGCGCACCCAGCGCGTGTTCGACTGGCGCGAGGAAATCGGCGGCGAGTGCATCGACGAATGGGAAAAGGACAAGCTCTCGACCCCCTATGAGCGCGCGCACGGCCTGTTCCTGCCGCTGCGGACCTATCCCCTGCTCGAGCACGCGCGACGGCGGCGGCGCGCGCTGACCTGCGCCGCGTACCGCGCCGAGATGGGCGCGCTGTTCGCGCCCTTCAGCGCCGTCGCGGCCGCGAATCCCTATGCGCAGTTTCCCCACGCGCGGACGGCCGCGGCGCTCGCGACCGTCGATGCCGACAATTATCTCGTCTCCGAGCCCTATACGAAGGCGCTGGTCGCGCAGGACGCGGTGAACCAGGGCGCGGCCGTGGTGCTCACTTCCGTCGGCGTCGCGCGTCGCCTCGGCCTCCCGCCCGCGCAGTGGGCCTTCCTGAAGAGCCACGCCGATCTCGACGATCGCACGGTCAGCGCGCGCACCCTGCTCGAGCGCTCGCTCGCGCAGGAGCTCGTGCTCGAGCGCGTGCTCGACGCGGCCGACGCGCAGATCGAGGACATCGCGCACCTCGATCTCTATAGCTGCTTTCCGATCGCGGTATTCAGCGCCTGCGACGCGCTCGGCCTCGACTGGCAGCGCGGCCGCGCGCTGACCTTGACCGGCGGCCTGCCCTTCTTCGGCGGTCCCGGCAACAACTACAGCATGCATGCGATCTGCGAGGCCGTCGCGCGCGTGCGCGCCGACCGCGCGTCGACGGCGCTCGTCGTCGCCAACGGCGGCTATCTGTCGAAGCACTCGGCCGGTCTGTATGCGGGCCGGCTCGACGCGCCGTGGCGGCCCGTCGACTGCACCGACATCGCGCATCGCTTCGCCGCGATCCCCGCGATGCCGCTCGCCGATCCGGCACCCGCAACGGGCGTGATCGAGAGCTACGTGATGGCGATGAAGAAGGGACGGCCGGAGGCCGTCTACGTGTCCGCGATGACGGAAAGCGGCAGCGCGCGCTTCTTCGCGCGCATTTCGAACGAGGATGCGGCGAGCATTGCGGCGATCGCGAGCGGGGAGGTGTTCGGCCGCGCCATCGCCGTCACCGCCGGCGAAGAAGGAAACGTCGCGCGCCTGAGCGGCTGAGCGCGATCATTCCCGCGCGGCGATGAAACGCCCGAGCTCGAATTCCACGCCCTGCTCGCGCGCGGCGCGCTGCTCGGCATCGACGGCGCGCCGGTATCCCTCTCGCGCCTGCAGCCGCCCGAAATAGGCCGTGACGGCCGGCGGCAAGCGCGCGTCGAGCCCGAGGTAGCTCGCGAGCAGCAGCGCATAGCCGACCGAGACGTCTGCCGTCGTGAAGCGCCCCGCGCACAGGTAGTCCTGCTGCGAGACCACGGCGTCGATGCCGCGCAGGCGCGCGAGGAACCACTTCGCGTAGTCCTCGGCGACCTGCGGATTGCGCCGCTCGGGCGGCTCCATCACCGAATAGCGCAGCACCAGCGTCTGCGGGAAAGTCAGCGTCGCCTCGCCGAAATACTGCCAGTTGAGCCAGCGCCCGTAGTCGGGCTCGTCGAGCGCCACGGCGAGCGGGCTCGGGCCGTGGCGCGTGACGAGATACTGCGCGATGGCCGCGGACTCCGTCATGCGCAGCTCGCCGTCGAAGAAGGCGGGCACCGTGCCGAGCGGATTCACCTCCAGGTACTCGCGCCGGTGCACGCGCGGCGGGAACGGCAGCATCTTCAGCTCGTAGGCGAGGCCCATTTCTTCCAGCGTCCACAGTACGCGGAAGGAGCGCGCACCGGCGCAGTGGTAGAGCGTCAACATCGGCAGTCTCCGGCGCGATCAGATCAGGCCCTTCTCGCGCAGTTCACTCTTCATGTAGGCATAGTAGATCGGCGCGGCGATGAGGCCGGGGATGCCGAAGGCCGCTTCCATCAGCAGCATCGCGAGCAGCATCTCCCAGGCGCGGGCGCGGATGTGGCTGCCGATGATGCGGGCATTCAAGAAATATTCGAGCTTGTGGATGACGATCAGATACGCGAGCGACACCAGGGCGACGAGCGGCGACTGGCTGAAGCTCACGATGAAGATCACCGTGTTCGAGATCAGGTTGCCGAGGATCGGCAGCAGCCCGGCGACGAAGGTGACCACGATCAGCGTCTTCGTGAACGGCAGATCGACGCCGAACAGCGGCAGTGCGACCGCGAGATAGAGCGCGGTGAAGGTGGTGTTCAGCGCGGAGATCCAGAGCTGCGCGAAGACCACGCGACGGAAGGCGACGCTCAGGCGATAGCTGCGCTTGGCGAGCGCGGAGGCGAGCGGCCCGCGCGACTGCGCGGGCACCGCGGTCTCCAGCGACAGCAGGCCGCCGATCACCATGCCGATGACGATGTGCGCCAAGGCGCGGCCGAGCCCGGTGCCCGCGGTCTGAAACACCGCCGCATGCGCCCGCAGCCAGCCGACGATCGACTGCTGCAGCTCGTCGGCATTGGCCGGAATGTAGTTCGACACCCAGTCCGGTAGCTGGGTGCGCGACTGCTCGATGATTTCCGCCATGCGCGTGATCAAGGCCGGAATGCTGTCCTGGCTGCCGCGCAGGAGGCTCGCGGCATACATGCCGATGAGCCCGATCACCGCGATCACGATCGCGGCGATGATCGACACCGCGACCAGCCGCGGCCATTCGCCCCACAGCCAGCGGTTGCGACGGAGCAGCGGCGTCAACTGATTCACGAGCACGTAGACGAGCAGGCCCGCGATCAGCGCCGGCAGCAGCTTGAGGTAGAGGATCAGCAACAGGGCCGCGGTCGCGATGCCCCAGGTAGCGAGATCTTGACGGTTGATCGGGCGCGCGCTCATCGAGTGGATCGGAAGCAAAGGCTGCGCGGCACGATACGCGCAGCCGGCACTCGGTGCCAGCCCGGCTCAGGCCGTGGCTTCGACTGCCTTGCGCAGTGCTTCGAGAGCCCGGCTTTCGGCGTCCAGGGCGACGCGCTCCGCATGCAGCGCCTTGCGCTGCTCGTCGAGCTGCTTCGCATGCGCGAGCAGCCGATCGCGCTCCTCGCGCAGGACGCGCATCTTCGCCAGCACCTGCTCGCGCATCTCGGCGTCCTTTTTCGCGAGCTGCTCGTTCGCCTGGCGTTCGACCGCCTCCTTGATGATGCGCGTCCGTTCGGCGAGCAGGCGCTCGTAGCGCAGTCGCTCGACCTGCAGCAGCGCCTTGAGATCGACGCCCTCGGCGACTTCGAGCAACGGCGGCGGCGCTTCGTCCCGCGCGTGGCGACGGATGTCCTGAGTCGTGGACACGTCGAGCGGCGCGGCGATCGCGCCGAGCAGCGCGTCCAGCGTCGCCGGATCGGGAGCGCTCGGCGCGGGCGGCCGGTGATACTCGGCGAGCGGCTCCTCCAGCATGTAGGCGTTCAGGCCGCACTCGGCGAGCAGATAGCAGCCGAGCTCCTCGGTGTGGCGATCCTCGGCGTAGACGAGATAACTGACGTCGCTGGCGAGCGCGCGGCGTTTCAGGCGCAGCAGCGAGATCGGCACGTTGAGGGCACCCGGCTGGGCGCCGGCCGCGAACTGCTCGGCGTCCCGCAGATCGAGCCAGCGGCCGTTGCCTTCGAGCAGCGCGTCCGTCTGAGCGCGGCTCAGCGTGCGCAGCAGCGGCGCGCGGATGAGGCTGCTGAAATCTTCGTTCGAGATGCGCATCAGCGTGCCGGCCGTCAGCATGCTCACGTTCGCGCTGCGCAGACCCTCGAGCACCAGCGCATCGTCGCCGAAGGCGTCGCCCGGCACCTTCACCGCGAGGCGGTAGCGGCGACCGTGAGTGTCGGCGCGCCACACCTCGGCGGTGCCCGACTTCACGATGTAATAGCCGTGCGCGGGCAGATCCTGCGCGAAGACGAGCTCGCCGGGACTGACCGGGATCTCCTCGATGCGCGAGAGAATCTGCTGGATGTTCGCCGGCGGTACGTGCGACAGCGCACCGAAGCTCAGCGCGCGCTCGAGGCCGTCCATCTGGTCCCAGTCTTCGAGGTAATGCACTTCGGCACCGCGCTGCGGGGACGCGGTGGTCGCGAGACCGAGCTGGCGCAGGTAGACGGCGTGCGGAAAACGCAGCAGCGTCGATGGCCGCACGGTGCTGAGTTCCGTCGGATCGCCGCTCTGGTAGACCGGATGGGCGACGGGCGCCTGGTTCGCATCGTAGCGCAGCGACTGGCCGTCGGCGCTCTTCGCCGTCACCGTACCGCGCAGCAGGAACAGCACGTGCGGCGAGCCGCCGTGGCCGACCACCGTCGCGTTCGCGCCGTAGTGCACGACGTCGGCGGCGCCGACCAGCGTCTGCAGGTACTCACGCGGAAGGTTCGCGAGCACTTCGATGCGCGCGATCGCCGCCGACACGTCCTGTGCATGCGCCTGGCGCGCGGCGCGCAGCGTGCGATCCGTGCTGTCGAGGCTGCTGGGTTGCTGGATCATCTCCGCGTCCTTGTCTACCGACCGGGAGCCTGGGGCCTTTCCCACTGTAACGAGCGCGACCGCCCCGGCGCCGGAACGGGCGCAGGGATCCGGCAGGCGGATCAATTGTTCACAGTGAGAGGCCGACCGACCGTCCCGTGCGGGGCGCAAACCGGAAGGTGGCTGTACCCGATCTCAGCGGCCGAAATGCGTCGGCCTTGAGCTCCTTTTCGCGCGGCGATCGTTGCTCGTAGCCCGGGTGGAACACGCAGCGCGCAATCCGGGATCCGGTGGGTCGTTCAGGCGGCGAGCCAGCGCCGCATCGCGGCGTTCACGGCGGCGGGCGCTTCGAGCGTCGACAGGTGCCCGCAGTCCTCGATCGCGACGAGCGTCGCGTCCGGGATCGCGGCCGCCATTTCCTCGCTGCAATCGAGCGGCGTGATCTGATCGTCGCAACCGCACAGCACGAGCGTCGGTACGTCGACGTGGCGCAGCAGCGGCCGGAAATCGCGGCGCGAGACGATCGCGCGCTGCTGGCGCGCATACACCTCCACGCCGGTACGCTCGGCCATGCCGACGAGCGTATCGCGCAGTCCGGCGTCGTCGAGGCGCGAGGCGTGCACCATCAGCGGCAAAAGCTGGCGCGTCAGCGTCGCGAAGCCGCGTTCGCGCTGCACGAGCGCGATCAACTGGTCGCGACGCGCGCGATCGGCCGCGGTCTCCGGCCGCGCGCGCGCATCGAGCAGCGCGAGCCGCGTCACGCGCCGCGGCGCCTGCATGAAGGCTTCGAGCGCGACGTAGCCGCCCATCGACAGGCCGGCGAGCGCGAACTGCGGCCACGGCGCCGCGCTCAGCACCGCGGCACCCATGCCGCTCATCGTGTCTTCCTGCGCCACATCCGGAATGTAGATCTCGGCGAGATCGCGCAGCGCCTCGATCTGCGGCGCCCACAGCGCGGCGTCGCACAGCAGGCCCGGACAGAGTACGAGCGGCAGTGTCTTCGTCACGCGTGGCCTGCTTCGGCGAGCTCGGCGGTGTCGATCACGCAGTGGGGCAGGTAGCCCGCCTGCTCGTCCTGATAGGCATAGCCGAGCGGATTGGCGAGCACGCGGCAGTGGCCGATGCGATAGTCGTTCGAGCAGTGCAGATGGCCGTGCAGCCACAGATCGGCGGCGGGCACCAGATCGTCCATCACATTGCAGAAACCGGCCGTGCCCGGCGTGATGCCGTAGCGCGGATCGTGGCTCGCGAGACTGGGCGCGAAATGCGTGACGACGACCGTGGGCCCCGCGTGCGGCGCGGCCAGTGCCGCGCGCAGCCAACGCTGACAGCGCAGCGATTCCTCGCGCATCGCCGCCGCATCGAACAGCACGCCGTCGCGCAGGGTGCGCGATTTCTCGAGGTAGTAGTTCGCGGCGCGAAACGCCTTTTCGCGCATGCGCAGGTTGTGCGTCATCGAACCGGGCACGTGCGAGGGCAGATCGGACAGTGCGTCGAAATCCGCCCACAGCGTGGTGCCGATGAAGCGCACGCCGTCCAGCGTCAGCACTTCGCGCTCCAGCCACGTGATCCCGAGCGTCTCGACCAGCTCGCGCAGCCGCGCATGGCAGTCGTCGAAGTCGCGGCCGTCATATTCGTGATTGCCGGGCACGTAGAGCACCGGCACCGGCCAGTGGCCGAGGCGCGGCGAGAAGCGCGTGAGACACCAGTCGGCCGCTCCGTGCGAGGCAAGCGGGCTGTCCGGGCCGGCACCGATGTCGCCGGCGAGGACGAGGAGCTCCGCTTCCGGTGCGGGCTGCGGCACGAACTCGGCGTTGACCTCGAGATGCAGGTCGCTCATGAGCTGGATTTTCATCCGCCGATTATGACCGGAAGCGTCCGCGCGGGACACGGCGGCGGCGATAGCCCCATGACTCGTGGGGTTCGATCCGCCGCCGCTCGCCGGCGGGCTCGAGCCTTCAAATCGTAAGGGCAGGAACCCGCATTCCGCTACGCTCCTTGCGCGCTACAAGAGGATGGCGCCGTTCGTGGGTCCCATCATCGGTAAAGCGCCAGGTCGTCGACGCGGCGGCTGATGTCGGCGAGGACTTCGCGATAGCCGGGGCCGTCGACGCCGCCGTAGCGGCGATTGAATTCGGCTTCGCTCATGTGTTCGCGCAAGCCCTCCGGCGTCGGCATCCAGTCCGCATCGGCGAGCGCGGTCGCGGCGCGCGGCTGCAGGGCGCGCGCCATCACGCGGGATTCGGTGGCGCGCTTGCCGAAGCGCGTACCGGCTTCGTCGGCCATCAGATCGATGAAGCTGAAGCCGGAGCCGCTGCGCGAGTCGTCGAGCTCCTTGAAGAGCCCGAGCGTCTGCGCCACCGCCTGACCGCCCGTCGCCGCGAGCGCGGCGGAATTCACGAAATGCTTCGCGAGATCGACACGACCGTGCAGCCGCACGCTGCGGCGGGTCGCGCTCGGCCAATCGGCGGCGCCGGGCACCAGCGCATCGAGACGCCGGCCGCTGAGATAGCTCGACAGCACCAGCAGCAGCGCGCGATTGTCGGCCTGCGGATCGCCGGTCGCGGCGCGTGAGGCCGCGAGCTCGAACAGCGGCGCGAGGAGCTGCGGCAGCGGCAGCGCGCCCGCGCCCTGCCGCGTCAGCGCGACGAGCACGCCGTGGAACTCGCGCAGGCGCACGGCGTCTTCCACCGGTACGAGCTGCTTGCGCACGGCGTCGGCGATGGCCGTGCGCCACTGGTAGTGCACGACGATGCCATCGTCGCCGAATTCGACGCCGTGGAGCAGTGAGCCCGGATCGGCCAGTCCCACGCGCGCATAGGCAAGGTGCAGCGCGCCGGCGAGCAGCGGGTTCACGAACAGGCTGGGCACTTCGATGCGGCCGACGCGCAGGCGATCGACGAGCGGCATCGCGGCGGTTTCGCTGAGCCCGAGCTCGACGTTGAGATAGCGGCCGAGAGGATTCGGCGGCAGCCGCGCGGTCATGAACGCCTCCAGCAGGTGCGGACCGATCTGAACGCGCGAGGCGCCGCCGCCGAGCTGCGCGAGCACGTAGTTCGCCATCAGGCCGAGCTCGTCGGCCGACAGCTTTAAGGCGCGGACGTCACCGTCGCGCAGACGGCGCGGATCGTGCTCGGCAAGCAGCGCGCGCGCGCGCGCAATCTGCGGCGGCTTGAGCCGCGCGCTCGCCTCGACCCGCGGGACGTCGTCGACGAGAGCAAACGGCAATGCCAACACGGCGGCGATCAGGCCCACACCGGCGAGCAGCGCCAACCAGCCGAGAACACGCAGCAAGACCCGCAACTCCTGAAGCTCGACGCGCGCGCAGCGGGAGGCGAGCCGCGCGGCTCGCGCCATCGTACGGGAGTCCGCGCATGCGATCATCCCGCAGACGGGCGGCCGGGGCGTTCGACCGGCGACCGTGCGGCCAGCGACGATGCTCGCGTCCCGGCGCTCGAGAATGTTGTCCTCCCCCGGCGTCGCGGCGGGTCGCCGAGCGCCGGAAGCCCCTCGCCGCGCGTGCAGCCGATGGATGGAATTTCTCGCGCGCGCCGCGGTCGACACCGGAGCGCGCCGGCGGCGAACCGACGACGATGACGAGGAGGTCCTCGATGAACCGAGCCTATCGCGATCGCGGCTACGATCATCCCATCCCCAGTGAAATCACGCCGCGCGAAGTCTGCCTCGGCCGTCGCCGGCTGCTGCAGGCGCTCGCGCTGGGCGCGGCCGGCAGCGGGCTCGCGGCCTGGGCCGGCCGCCAGGCCCGCGCGGCCCCGCATCCGCCGCCGACGGCGCTGCATCCCACGCCGTCCGCGCTGCCGGGCGCCCGCGCGACCGATCCGATCACGGCCGCGCGTGAGGCGACGAACTACAACAATTTCTACGAGTTCGGTTTCGAGAAAACCGATCCCGCCGCCCATGCGCCGGCGATGAAGACGCGGCCGTGGACCGTCACCGTCGAGGGTCTCGTCGCGCGGCCGCGCAGCTTCGATCTCGACGCGCTGCTCGCGCTGGCGCCGATGGAGGAACGCGTCTATCGCCTGCGCTGCGTCGAGGGCTGGTCGATGGTGATCCCGTGGGTGGGCTACTCGCTGGCGCGGCTGCTGCGCGAAGTCGAGCCGCTGGGCAGCGCGAAGTACGTGGAGTTCACGAGCCTCGCCGATCCGGACACCATGCCGAACCTCAATTCTTCCGTCATCGATTGGCCCTATCGCGAAGGCTTGAGGCTCGACGAGGCGCTCCATCCGCTGGCGATGCTCGCCTTCGGCATGTACGGCGAAGTGCTGCCGAATCAGAACGGCGCGCCGCTGCGGCTGGTCGTGCCGTGGAAGTACGGCTTCAAGAGCGCCAAGTCGCTCGCGCGCCTGCGGCTCGTCGAGCAGCGGCCGATCACGGCCTGGGAGAAGACCGCCCCGCGCGAGTACGGCTTCTACGCGAACGTGAATCCCGACGTCGATCATCCGCGCTGGAGTCAGGCGACCGAGCGCCGCCTCGGCGACGGCAGCGGACTGTTCGCGCGCCGCCGGCGCACGCTGCTCTTCAACGGCTATGCGCCGCAGGTCGCCGAGCTCTACGCCGGCATGGATCTCGCGAAGTTCTACTGATGAAACGCCTGCTGCGCGTGGTCGAGCGGACGCGGCTCGTGAAGCCGCTCGTGTTCGCACTGTGTCTGCTGCCGCTCGCCTCGCTGATCGCCGGCGCCGCCATGGACGAGCTCGGCGCGAATCCGGCGGAGACCTTGATCCGTGCCAACGGCGACTGGGCGCTGCGCTTTCTCTATGCCTGCCTCGCGCTGACGCCGCTGCGCGTCGCGACCGGGATCGCCGCCTTCGCGCGCTATCGGCGCATGCTGGGCCTGTTCGCCTTCACCTACGCCGTGCTGCATTTGCTGTGCTATGCGGTGTTCGATCAAGGTCTGGTCGTTGCCGACATTGCACGCGACATCGCGAAGCGTCCGTTCATCCTCGTCGGCTTCGCCGCCTTTCTCGCGCTCCTGCCGCTCGCCGCCACGTCAACGACGCGTGCGCTGCGCGCGCTGGGCCCGCGCCGCTGGCAGGCCTTGCATCGGCTCGTCTATCCGATCGCCCTGCTCGGCCTGCTGCATTTGTTCTGGATGCGCAGCGGCAAGCATCACTACGAGGACGTGTGGATCTACGCCGCGGTCCTCGCGCTGCTGCTCGGCTGGCGGCTGCGCCGCAGCCTGCGGCGCGCGCGTCTGCGGGCGGTGGCGGAGGCGGCGTGAAGCGACGGCGGCGTTTTGATTGGAGGCCGGATCCCGGATTCGCTGCGCTCATCCGGGCTACGAAGACCCTTGTCTTGTGGTCCGGAAGGAGCGCCGCGCAGCGGCGCGGAATCTGGGAGGGCATGGCTCGGCCGTTACGACCGGCACCCGCATTCCGCTGCGCTGCTTGCGGGCTATGAGGTCCTTCTTGTAGCCCGGATGAGCGCAGCGAATCCGGGATCGGACCGCCTCATGCCAGCGTGTGATACACCTTCTGCACGTCGTCGTCCTGCTCGAGCCTGTCGACCAGCTCCATCACTTCGTTGGCCCGATCTTCGGGCAGCTCGGTCGGCGTGAGGCAGATGTATTCGCTTTCGGCCGAGATGACGGCGACGCCGCGGTCTTCCAGCGCCTTCTGCATCTGGCCGAAATGCGGGAAGTCGCAGCGCGCGAGGATCTGCGGCTCGCCCTTCTCGCCGGTGCTCTCGCCCATCTCCTCGAGACCGTGATCGATGAGGTAGAGCTCGAGATCGTCTTGATCGATGCCCTCGGGATTGATGCGAAACACGCCCATGCGCTTGAACATGAAGTTGACGCTGCCGCTGATCCCGAGATTCCCGCCGTGCTTGTTGAAGGCGCTGCGCACGCTGGCCACGGTGCGCGTCGGGTTATCGGTCGCGGTCTCGACGAGCAGCGCGACGCCGTGCGGCGCGTAGCCTTCGTAGACGACCGTCTCGTAGTTCGTCGCGTCCTTGCCTAGCGCGCGCTTGATCGCGGCTTCGATCTTGTCCTTCGGCATGTTCACGGCGCGGGCGTTCTGAATCACGCGGCGCAGAGCCGGGTTGTTCGCCGGATCGCCGCCGCCGGCGCGCACCGCGATCGCGATGTCCTTGCCGATGCGCGTGAACTGCTTGGCCATGCGGTCCCAGCGCGCGAACATCGTGTGCTTGCGGGTCTCGAATATGCGTCCCATGGTGCTGACTCGACTGGAAGGATAGGGGGCCGGCGGCCTGGCGCCATTCTAGATAACCGGGCGCTCCACCGGCTATTCGGATTTGGTCATCCCCGTCCGAGCCTGCCTTGCGAAGGGCGGGGGCCGCTGGAGGCGCATCGGATCGTGCCGCATGAGGCGGACCGGGTTCCCGCCGCCCCGGGAACGACGTAGGGGGGCGATCGGCCGCCGATGGGCCGACGCGCGCGGCGGATTCGCTTACCATGCCGGCCCTCGCCGCTTGCCGTGCGCCGGTCCGATGCCAGTTCCGACTTCACTCCGCCCGCCCCCGCGCCTGCTGCTCGCCCCGATGGAGGGCCTGCTCGACGCGCGTCTGCGCGCGGTGCTGACGGGCGTGGCATCCTACGACTGGTGCGTGACGGAGTTCGTGCGCGTGACGCAGGAAGTGCTGCCGCGCCGCTATTTCCTGCGCATGGCGCCCGAACTCGCAACGGGGTCGCGGACCGCGAGCGGCGTTCCGCTGCGCGTGCAGTTGCTCGGCTCGGATCCCGAGCGCCTGGTCGCGAACGTGGCGCGGCTCCTGACGCTCGCCCCGGCCGGCATCGATCTGAACTTCGGTTGCCCTGCGCCGCAGGTGAACCGCCACCGCGGCGGTGCAGTGCTGCTCGACGAACCGGAGCTGCTGTACGCGGTGACCGCGGCGGTCGGCGGCGCGATCGGCGGCCGCACGCGCTTCAGTGCCAAGATGCGGCTCGGCGTGCAGGACTGCTCGCGCGCGATCGAGGCGGCGCAGGCGCTCGAGGCTGCGGGGGTCGAAGTGATCGTGGTGCACGCCCGCACGCGCGACGAGCGCTACCGGCCGCCCGCGCACTGGACGTGGGTCGCGCGGATCGCGGAGGCGGTGCGGGTGCCCGTCGTCGCCAACGGTGAAATCTGGACCGTCGAGGACTATCTGCGCTGCCGCGCCGAGAGCGGCCGCGCCGACGCGATGCTGGGCCGCGGCGCCGTCGCCGATCCCTTCCTCGTCGAGCGCATCCGCGCGCGCCTCGCCGGCGTTCCCGATCGTGCGCATGCGGAAGACTGGCCGCGGCTGCTGCCGATGCTCGACGACTACTGGCAGCGCGTGACGCGCGATCTCGCGCCCCGCCATGCGCCGGGCCGCCTAAAGCAGTGGCTGAACCTGCTGCGCCGGCATTACCCGCAGGCCGCGCAGCTCTTCGAACGCGTACGCGAGCTGCGTGACGCCGACGCGATCGGCGCCTACCTCGCGCAGGCCGCGGCCCCGTGCAATTGCCGCCCACCGGCCGCTTTGGCCACGGAGAACACCGAGGGCGGATGAAGTGCGCTACGCGCTGCCACGGAGAACACGAGAAAAGAAATAGATTGACGGAGTCTCCGTAACGCTGGTGCTCATGGCCGCAGACGAGCGACGGTGGCAGCATCGTAGGTTGCCGTGAAAGAGGAAGCCCCCGTTCTCGTAGCCCGGGTGCAGCGTAGCGGAACCCGGGATCCGACATGCCCGATACGCAAAGGCTTTCGGCCCTGCGCGGCGCGCACCGCGCCGAATCTCCTCGAATGCATGAGAGACGGCGAGCGCCGGATCCCGGGTTACGCGCTGCGCGCTCCACCCGGGCTACGAAAGCGCCGTTCACGTTGGAAGGCTTTCATGATTGGGGGTGATGACGCCCGCGTCACCCGCCATCATGAAAGAGGCGTGGTGAGCCCCCTTCCCGGATTCCGCGCCGCTGCGCGGCGCTCCTTCCGGGCTACAAGACGACGGCCTGTGTAAAAACGGCCTATCAGAGACCGTAGATCTTGCTGGATTTCGGCACGACTGCTCAGCCGCGCAGCGGCGCCACCAGCGCCTCGGGCTGATCTTCCTTGCGCTTGTAGATATGGGCGGTGCAGCCGCCGTCCGCGCGCGCCGCGTCCTCGAACAGCCAGTGCACGCGGCCGTACCACTTGAGCGTCGCGACGCCGTTCCACACGGGACAGTGGCTGCAGTAGACGGGCAGGCGCGGCTGGCCGAAGGTCAGCGGCCCCCGCTGCTCGACGAAGGGCAGCGCGTTCGGCCCCTCGTAGGCGCCCATCGTGCGCAGGCGGCCGCCGCTGCCGCAGAGCTTCTGCTGCAAGGTATAGCGCTGGGCGTCCTCGGTGACGGTGACCTCGCCCATGTGCAGCTTCAGCAAAAAGGCCGAGACCTGCGCGAACTCGGCCGCCGACATCTCCTCCCACTTGTCGAAGCCCGCCTTCTGGCCTTCCGCGGTTTCCATCTGGAAGCGCATCAGGCCCTCGTCGCGTCCGTGCTTCAGCGCGAAAGCCATGCTGTCCGCCATGAAGCGCACGAAACGATCGTGCAGCGGCAGATACAGCGCGCGCTCCTTGACGTCGACGAGCGCGAGCGCCGCGGCGGCGTCCCGAGCTTGGATCGCGGCGAGCGTCGCCTGCGCATTCGCGCCGTGCGCGCGATCGAAGTCGAGCTCTCCGGCCGCGAGCGTCGCGCCGACCAGCGCGCTCGCCTCGGCGACCGACATCGCGGCCGGTACCGGCTGCGCCGCCCCCTGCCAGGCGGCCGCGTAGAGGCGATTGAGATCGCCGACGAATGCGCGGCAGTGCGCGACGAGCGCGTCTTCGACGCCCCACTCGCGCGCGAGTCCCGCCAGCGACTCGAGCATCACGCGGATCGTGATGCCGAGGCCGCGATACATCAGGCTGTATTCCTTGGCGAGGCTGCGCGCCATGCCGTCGCCGTGCGCGACGAGCGCCGCGGCCCGCTCGAAATCGCCCTCGCGCAGCGCTGCGCGCAGCGTATCGCTGAGTCGCCGGCCCCATTGCTCCATCGCTATCGTAGTCATCGGGAATCCTCGCGCTCAGTACGACTCGTGATGCTCCATCAGGTTCGACCAGAACTGCTCGTAGGGCCGGCTGCACAGCTCGACGATCGTGCCCCAGGGGTCCTGGCAATAGACCGCCTTGTACTCCTTGTTCTTCCACAGCTTCCATACCTTGCTCAAGACCTTGCCGCCGTTGGCGCCGATGCGCTCGGCCGTCGCCTCGATGTCGACCGCCGTCAGACAGAAGTGGAAGATGCCGCCGCGCCAGTACTCGAAGGTATTCGCCGGCACTTCGGTCTTCGGCTCGATGAACTGGAACAGCTCGATGCCGACGCCGTCGGCGGTCGAGAGGTGCGCCATCTTCACCGCCTCGAAGCGGCTGCCGAAGATGTCCTTGACCGCATTGCCGAAGTGGCTGCCGTCGTTCTTCGCATCGACCGGCGGCACGAGCACGTAGCAGCCCAGCACCTCGGCGTACCAGCGCACCGCTGCCTCGATGTCCGGCACGCTGATCCCGATGTGATTCATGCGCATCGCTTGCACCATGACCCTTCCTCCCCCGTGGTTTTGCCTGGACTGTAACGCCGCGGCGCGGCGCTTGTCGAATCGTCGGCGCGCCGGTCGGCTGTCGTCACGCACCGGGCTCGTCCCGGCGCCCGAGGATGCCGGGAAAGCGGACACCCCTTCTATACTGCACGCGAGGAGGCAGCACGATGGATACGAACAAGCTCGACAAGGTGGTGGCCGCCGCGCGGCGGCAGCGCGAGCTGCGCGAGCAGGACTATCGCGAGAAGGCACTGAAGCTCTATCCCTGGGTCTGCGGCCGCTGCGGGCGCGAGTTCACGCGCGCCAACCTGCGCGAGCTGACGGTGCACCATCGCAACCACGATCACGACTACAACCCGGAGGACGGCAGCAACTGGGAGCTGCTGTGCCTGTACTGCCACGACAACGAGCACCAGCGCCTGGTCGACGCGGCGCGCGGCGCGGGCTCGGCGCCCGGCGGCGGCGCCGGCGGCGGCCGCGCCACGGGCAAGGCCTTCGCGGGGCTCGCGGATCTATTGAAAGGGAAGCCTTGAGGGCTCGCCGCGACGCGCGTCTTCACGCCGGATCGACGCGATAGCCCGCCCGCGGGAAATGCACGTGCACGCGGCCGGTGCGCGGGTCTTCGCGGGCGAGGACCAGCCGCGTCGGGCTCCAGCCGACGAGCTCGCCGAGGACCGCGGCCGAGGTCTCTTCCGCCGGTGCGACGGCCACGCGCCGCCCGTACGGCCACGGGACGGCGCCCTCGCAGGCGGCGGGCAGCGGCGAGGAATCCCGCGCGATCGCAAGCGCCGCGGCGGCGTCGAGCTCCGTCCGCGCGCCGTGGCCCAGTGCCGCGACGCGCGCGAACCACCGCATCAGCGCGGCCGACGGCGCCAGGCTCGCGAGCAGGCGGCGCGGTAGCTGCTCGAGGAACCACAGCGCGTGATAGACCGCGAGATCGGCGAGACCCGGCGCCTCGCCGAGCAGGAAATCGCGGCCGCCGTCGAGTAGCTGCTCGACGCACAGCAACTGCGACGCGATCCGCTCGCGGGCGCGCTCGCCGGCCGCGCGCAGACTGGCCGGCGTCGGCGGCGGGCGGCCGCGCATCGCGGCGCGATCGGCGTGAAAGGCCGCCGGCAAGGCCTCGGCGTTCACGCCCGTGACGTAGAGCGCGCAGGGCCAGAAGAGCGCCGTCTCCGCCCAGCGTTCGACGATCCGATGCAGCCCGGCCGCGGCGTCCGGCCACAGCGTCGGCGTCGGCCAGCGCTGCTCCAGCTCCTCCGCGATCAGCGCCGTGTCGCAGTAGACGTCTGCGCCGATCTGCAGGCTCGGCGTCCGGCGATAGCCGCCGGTCAGCGCGAGATAGTCGGGTTTCGGCAGCCGATCCGGGATCTGCACCGAGCCCCACGCGAGGTCTTTCAAACCGAAGACGAGACGGATCTTCTCCGAGAACGGCGACAGCGCGTAGTGATGCAGGAAGGGCGTCGACATCGCGGGCTCGATCATAGCGCCCGCGGCCGGGACGCTTGCGGCACAATGCGCGCGTGGACGGCTGGCATCTCTATGTGCTGCGCACGCGGCAGGGTGCGCTCTACACCGGCATCACGACCGACGTCGCCCGGCGCTGCGCGGAGCACGCGACGGGACGCGGCGCGAAGGCGCTGCGCGCGCGCGGCCCGCTGACGCTGGTGCATGCGATTGCGCTCGGCACGCGCGGCGAAGCGCTGCGCGCGGAGCACGCGCTGAAGCGGCTGTCCAAGCAAGCCAAGGAAGCGCTGCTCGCGCGCCGTCCCGATGCGCCGGCGCTCCGGCGCGCGCTGGGTCTCGGCGGCGCGGCCGCGGCGATCGATTCCGCCGCAAACCGCGGAGTGCCGGCCGCGCGTCGGCGGCGCACAGTATCCGCGACATCCACTCTCGACCGAGGTCCGACCATGCTTGCAAGCACTCGCCACTCGCCCGCCCCCGCCGCCGATCTGGATACCGAAGCCTGCTGGCAAGCCGTGCGCACCCGCGATCGGGCGGCGGACGGCCGCTTCGTCTACGCCGTGCGCAGCACCGGGGTCTACTGCAAGCCGTCCTGCCCGTCGCGGCCGGCGCGGCCGGAGAACGTCAGCTTCCATGCCGATCCGGCCGCGGCGCGCGCCGCGGGCTATCGCGCCTGCAAGCGCTGCAAGCCGGACGCGCTCAGCGCGGACGCCGCGCATCCCGGCATCGTCGCCGCGTGCCGGGCGATCGAGGCGGCCGAGGAGCTGCCCGATCTGGCGACGCTCGCGGCGCTCGCCGGGCTCTCGCGCTTCCACTTCCATCGCCAGTTCAAGGCGGTGACGGGCGTGACGCCGAAGGCCTATGCCGCGGCCTGGCGCAGCCGCCGCGTGCGCGAGGCGCTCTGCGCCGGCGCGCCGGTGACCGCCGCGATCTACGCCGCGGGCTACAACTCCAATGCGCGCTTCTATCACGATGCGCCGGCGATCCTCGGCATGACGCCGAGCGTCTACCGCGCCGGCGGCAGCCGGGAAGAGATTCGCTTCGCCATCGGCGAGTGCTCGCTGGGCGCGATCCTCGTCGCGGCCACCGCGCGCGGCCTGTGCGCGATCCTGCTCGGCGACGATGCCGACGCGCTCGCGCGCGAGCTGCAGGACCGCTTTCCGCACGCGACGCTGCGCGGCGACGACGAAGACTTTGCGCGCACCGTCGCGCTCGTCGTCGGCTTCGTCGAAGCGCCGGGCGTCGGGCTCGATCTGCCGCTCGACATCCGCGGCACGGCCTTCCAGCAGCGCGTGTGGCAGGCGCTGCGCGCGATCCCGGCCGGCACGACCGCGAGCTACGCCGACATCGCGGCGCGCATCGGACGGCCGAAGGCGGTGCGCGCCGTCGCCCAGGCCTGCGCCGCGAACGCGCTCGCCGTCGCGATCCCCTGTCATCGCGTGGTGCGCAGCGACGGCGCCCTGTCCGGCTATCGCTGGGGCGTACAGCGCAAGCGCGCCCTGCTCGAACGCGAGGGCCTGCGATGACGGCAGACCTGTTCGCGCCAGCCGAGGAATGCGCGGCCGCCGCAAGCGGCGACCGCGTCGACGACGAAGCCTGGGCGCGCATCGCGGCGGATCTCGATGCGCGGGGCTGCGCCGTCGTGCCCGGCCTGCTGTCCGCCGCGGAATGCCGCGCGCACGCGGCACTGTATGCCGATCCCGCCCTGTTCCGCAGCCGCGTCGTGATGGCGCGGCACGGCTATGGGCGCGGCGAGTACCGCTATTTCGCCTATCCGCTGCCGCCGCTGATCGCCGAGCTGCGGACAAGCCTCTACCCGCCGCTCGCCCGCATCGCGAACCGCTGGCAGGCGGCGATGAAGACGGAGACGCGCTTCCCGGCCACGCATGCAGAGTTCCTGGCCCGCTGCCACGCCGCGGGCCAAGGCCGTCCGACGCCGTTGCTGCTGCAGTACGAGGCCGGCGACTACAACTGCCTGCATCAGGATCTCTACGGCGAGCACGTCTTTCCGCTGCAGCTCGCGATCCTGCTCTCGCAGCCGGGCGAGGACTTCGACGGCGGCGAATTCGTGCTGACCGAGCAGCGGCCGCGCATGCAGACGCGCGTCGAGGTCGTGCCGCTCGCGCGCGGCGACGCCGCGATCTTCGCCGTGCATCAGCGCCCCGTGGAGGGCAGCCGCGGCAGCTATCGCGTCAACATGCGCCACGGCGTGAGCCGGCTCACGCGCGGTCGGCGCCACACGCTCGGCATCATCTTCCATGACGCGGCGTGAGTGCGACGGTTTTTTTGCGCTGCGCGCTGCCACGGAAAACACGGAGAAGAAAATCGAAAACGTAGGTTGGGCTGACGAAGGAAGCCCAACGTTCAGCGCCCGATGTTGGGCTTCCTTCGTCAGCCCAACCTACGGCTCGATCCCGGCTTCGCTGCGCTCGTCCGGGCTACGACTGCGAGAGCTCCGAACAATCTCTTTCCGCCCTCCCTGTTCTCCGTGTTCTCCGTGGTAACGTGCATCATCGAGGCGCGCCAGCGGCGCTTCGTCGTCACCCATCACCACGAGGGCAGCAGCCATGAAATTCGGCATCATGTTCGATACGCACGTCGACAAGTGGGATCTGATTCGTTACGCGGAGGAGCTCGGCTACGACGCGGCCTGGGTGCCGGACTCGCAGATGCTGTGGTCCGACTGCTACGCGACGCTCGCCCTCGCCGCCGTCAATACGCAGCGCATCCGCATCGGCACGGGCGTATCGATCGCGGGCACGCGCATCGCGCCGGTCACCGTGCATTCGATTGCGAGCATCAGCCGGCTCGCGCCGGGCCGCGTGTTCCTCGGCCTCGGCACCGGCCACACCGCGATGCGCGTGATGGGTCAGGACCCGATGCCGCTGCGGGAGTTCCGCGAATACTTGCGCGTCGTGCGCGAGCTGCTCGCCGGACGCGCCGTCGATTACACCTACGCCGGCCACACGCGCAACATCGCCTTCCTGCATCGCGATCGACACTACATCGATCTCGAGCATCGCATCCCGATCTACGTCGCGGCCAACGGCCCGCTCGCCCTGAAGACGACGGGTGAATACGGCGACGGCTGGATGACGATCACCACGGATCCGGACATGGTGCGCGATGCGCTGGCGCTGGTGCGCCAGGGCGCCGAGAAGGCGGGACGCACGCTGCCCGCCGATTTCTACAGCGCCTGCGTGACCTCGGCCTGCGTGCTGCGCGCCGGCGACAAGCTGACCGACGATCGCGTGATCGACGAGACGGGCTCGATGGTCACCTGCGTGCTGCACTTCGCGTGGGAAGTGTGGAAGCAGCACGGCGAGAAGGACGAGCTGATCCCGCCGTACTTCGCCGATGTCTGGGAGCGCTATTGCGAGCGCGTCGCGCATTACAGCCTGCCGGAGAATGCGCGCTTCCGGCAGATCCACGACGGCCACTGCACTTTTCTCCAGCCCGAGGAACGCTGCTTCGTCACGCCGGACGCGATCCGCGCGAGCTGCATCGTCGGCTCGCCGTCCGAGATCCGCGCGCGCATCGAGGCACTCGCGGCCGCCGGCATCGACGAGGTGACCCTGCTGCCGCCGGCCGATCACCAGCGCAAGGTCTATCGTGACTTCGCGGACATGGTGATGCCGTCGTTGCGCTGACGAGCATACCGATTGCAGGCATTTCGTAGCCCGGGTGCAGCGTAGCGAAACCCGGGATCTTCCCGCGATTGAGCCCCGATCCCGGGTGCCGCGCTGCGCGCTGCACCCGGGCTACGCGGGCGAAGAGGACGGGGCGGCGCGCTCCCTCTGCTCCCGCACCGGCACGAGCAGCGCGGTGCCGAGCAAGAGCAGCGCGGACAGCAGGGTCCAGGCCCAGGGCCAGGAATGGGTGGTGTCGACGAACCAGCCGAACAGCGGCGGCAGCAGAATGATGCCCGGATACATGATCGTCATGCCGAGACCGACCGTGCGCCCTTGCTGCGCGCTGCCCGCGGTTTCGACCAGCAGCGATATCCAGCAGCCGTGCCAGCCGAGCGTGTTGAACGCATAGGCCGCGACGAGCACGTACAGCAGCCAGTGCGGCGTCGGCAGCGGCAGCCAGCCCAGCGCCAACGCGCCCAATGCCGCCAACACATTCGACAGCAGCAGCGCCGGCTTGCGCCGATGCTGGAACAGCCGATCGCTGCCGACGCCCCACAGGATGCGACCGGCGGCGCCCGCGATCTGCGCGAGCACGAGCAGGCCCGCGGACACCGCCACGGCGATGCCTTGCGTTTCCTTGAGGTACAGCGCGAGATAGGTGATCAGCGTGAACTGGCCGAGCGTCAGCAGCGCGCCCGCGAGACCGATGAGCAGCAGGTCGCGCGTGAAGCGATCGCGCAGCCGCGTGACGCCGCGCGCGGGCTTCGCGGGCATCGGCGCCTCCGGCGGATTGCGATAGGCCCAGGCGCACAGCGCAGCGGTCACGAAGCAGCCGATGCCGCCCGCGGCCACCGCCGTGCGCCAGCCGGCCGCGAGCGCGATCGCGGGCAGCAGCGCCGCCGCGAGCGCACCGCCGACCGGAATGCCGGTCTGGCGGATGCCCATCGCCGTGCCGCGCTGGTGCAGCGGAAACCAGCCCATCACGGCCTTGCTGCCGGCCGGGGTCGGGAAGGCGCCGCCGATGCCGGCGCCGAACATCACGGCGAGCGCCGTGACAAAGCCATCGGTCGTCAGCATCGCGAAGCAGAAGCAGCCGACGACGAGATTGCCGCCGACGAGCGCGACGCGCTCGCCCTTCACGTCGACGACCCAGCCGGCGGCGAACATCGCGAGCAGCGAGCCGCACATCAGCGCCGAATTGAACAGGCCGACCTGCCCGCGCGTGAGACCGAGATCCGCCTGCAGGAAAGGGGCGAGCGTCGGCACGCCCTGGATGATGATCGACACGGCGACCTGCGCGCTCATCGCGAGCAGCAGCATGCGCCAGTGCGCGGGCGCGACGCTCATGGACGCGAGCGATCGATGCGCGCCGCGCGCGCCCTCACAGTTGTTCCGCGCGCCAGTGCGCGGGCGCGACGCGTACCCATACGTCGCCGCGCACGCCGTCCGCGCCGCCGAAGCCGGCGAGATAAGCCTCGACCGCGTCGGCGCCGAGGTAGCGCGCGATCAGCGGCCGCAGTTCGCGCTCGACGTCGATCGGCGCGATGCCCGTCACCGGCCCTTCGACGCTGACATAGCGATAAGGCCGCGTCGCGTCCTGCACGCAGAGCGTCAGCCGCCCCTCGCGCCGCAGCTCCCGCACTTTCGCCGACGCGCCGTCCATCCACAGGCCGATCTCCCCGCCCGGCGCATAGGCGTACCAGACCGGCACCGCGAGCGGTCCGCGATCTCGAGCCGCGATCGCGACGACGGCGACGCGCACCTCGGCGAGAAAGGCTTCGCGCTCGGCTATCGAGAATACGTGCGCCACGGGCAGATCCTGATGAAAAGAAAACGATCGGGGCATGGTCCGGGTGCAGCGTAACGAAACCCGCGGCCTTTGCAATCGCGCGCCGTCGAATCTCCGAATTACCTAGCGCACTTCGTAGCCCGGGTGCAGCGTAGCGGAACCCGGGATCGGCCTATCGATGTGCCGAAAGATCCCGGCTTGCGCGCTGCGCGCTCCACCCGGGCTACGTCGGTTACGGCGGCTACGTGGCGGCGATGCGCGCGCCGCGTTTGGCCAGCAGCTCGCGCAGCAGCGAGCGGTGGCAGTAAGTCTCGTCCTCGCAGTAGCAGCCGACCGAGAAATTGGTGGTGTGCGAGAGGGCGGCGAGCAGATCGAGGAGATGCGCGGCGTCCGGGGCTTTCATCTCGGCGCGATAGCCGCGCGCAAAGGCCGGCCAGACCTGCGAGACGTCGCCGCCTCCGCCGCTGGTGCGCAGCAGGTCCTGGCTCGGGGCGAGGGTCGGCAGCCAGAGATCATAGAAATTGCGGCGGGCGAACTCGGCTTTCGGCACGCCGCGCGGCGGATGGCGCACGGTGCCGAGACGCAGTCCTTCGCCGCGACGGCGCGGACTTCCCAAACGTACGATGCGAACGCTCATCGGCTCACCTCCGTTGACGTCATTCTGCTGCAACGGGACGCCGCGCGACATCCTTGCCCGTGAAGTCGCCGCCGCGGCGTCGAGATCCGCTAAGATTCGCCGATGATACGTCGAAGTTTCCGCTACGCGGCCCTGGTCTACGCCCTCCTCGCGCTGCCGTTTCCGCGGCTCGCCTCGGCGCATGCGATCGTCGTCGCGTCGACACCGTCCGATCGCGCCGTCCTGACGCGCGTGCCGCCGGAGATCGAGCTGCGTTTCAACGCCAAGCTCGAGAAGAAGCTCGTGCACGTGAAGCTCGATCGCGCCGACGGTGCGACCCAGACGCTGACCGACGTCGCGCCCGAGCCCTCACGCGTACGCGCGGCGCTGCCGGCCGATCTGCCCGAAGGCGCTTACACGCTGCATTACAAGGTGCTCGCGACGGACGGACATGCCACGCAGGGGGTGCTGCGTTTCACGCTGAAGGGCTTGCCCTGAGCGCGTCGGCGATCATCCTCCTGCCGCATACCGCCCCCTTGCCCGAGTCATGGTCCAGCTCGCCAGCTATCTGAACGTACTGCTGCACGCGCTGGCGCTCGTCGGGCTCGCGGCGAGCATGGGCTGCATCGTCTTCGTGCTCGGCGTGCTGCGGCCCGCCGTCGCCGCGACGGCGACACCCTATGAGCTGCGCGTGCTGCGCGTGGC
This sequence comes from Gammaproteobacteria bacterium, assembly GCA_035325705.1. Classification (GTDB taxonomy): domain Bacteria; phylum Pseudomonadota; class Gammaproteobacteria. Next base: position 70,938 of record DAOKZI010000008.1, on the reverse strand, counting down.
GCAGTGGGCGGCCGTGCTTGCGATCGCTGCCTTTGCCGGCGTGCTGCTCGTCGGGCCGTGGGCGCTCGCCGGAGACGACGGCCATTGGCCGTTCGGGGATTATCTCGATACGAGCTTCGCGCACGCGAGCCTGGTCCGGCTCGTGCTGCTGATCGGCTACGCCGGCCTGCTCGCCTGGCTGCGCGGCCGTCCGGCGAGTGCGACGCGCTGGCGGCTGACCCTGAGCTCGATGCTCGCGACGATCGTCAGCGGCGCCTGGGCCGTCCATGCGGTCAGCCGGCTCGAGCACGTCGTGCCGCTGATGGTGAGCACCATCCTCCACCAGCTCGCGGCCGTCGTGTGGCTGGGCGGCGCGATCGGTCTCCTGCTGTGCACGGACGCGCGACGCGCGGCGGATTCGACGCTGTGGCCGCGCCTGCTCGCACGCTTCTCGCCCATCGGCCTCGCCTGCGTGCTGACGCTGGTCGGCGCCGGGCTCTACATCGCGGCTCACTACGTCGGCGACTGGGCCTCGGTCATCGGCACCAATTACGGCATCATGGTGATCGCGAAATGGCTGCTGCTCGCGATGGCGCTGTCGCTCGCCGGGCTGAACTTCGTGCACACCCACCGCTGGCGCCGGCACGGCGATGCGCGCGGCGCGATGACGCGCGTACCGGTCTACATCGAAGCCGAGACCTGCGCGCTGCTCGCGATCGTGCTGCTCGGCGCGAGCCTCGCCGCGACGCCGCCGGCCGCCGATCTCGCGAGTGAGCGCGCGAGCTTCGCCGAAGTCGTCGACACGCTGAAGGTGAAGATGCCGCAGCTCAGGCCGCCGGACTACGCCGCGCTGATGGCCGATTACTCCTCGCCGCTCGACTTCTTCAACCCGTCGACGGCGACCGAGCGCATCCAGAGCAATTTCAATCACAACATGTCCGGCGCCTTCGTGCTGCTGATCGGCGTGCTCGCGATCCTGCACAAGCTCCGGCTCGCGCACTGGGCGCGCCACTGGCCGCTGGTGTTCCTGCCGTTCACGCTGTTCCTGCTGCTGACGGCGCAGCCGACCGGCTGGCCGCTCGGGCCAGAAGGCTTCTTCGAACAGATGCGCAGCCCGTCGGTCCTGCAACATCGACTCGCGACCTTGCTGCCGCTCGTGATCGGCGTGATGGAGTGGCGCGTGCAGGTCGGCACGCTGGCCGCCACGCGCTGGCGCTACACCTTTCCCTTGCTGTGCTTTCTCGGCGGCGCCGTGATGCTGACGCACACGCACACCGCGCTCGGCACCAAGCAGGAGTTTCTGATCGAGGTCTCGCACGCGAGCATCGCCGTGTTCGCGATTCTCGCCGGCATCGGCCGCTGGCTGGAGCTGCGCCTGCCGCCGCCGGCGCCGCGCATCACGGGCGTGCTGTGGACGGGCAGTCTCGTGATGATCGGCTTCCTGCTGCTCTTCTATCGCGAATGAGCGCGGCCGCGCGCGCCATCGCGCACCCGCTGCTCGGCGCGGCGCTGCTGCTCGCGGCCTGCGCGCACGCGCCGTCCGCTGCGCCGCCCTCGCCCGGTGCAGCGGCCGCGCATGCGCTCTACGCGGCACCGGCCGGCGAGGTGCGCTTCGAAACCCGCGGCCGGCTGCGTCCGCAGTACCGGGCCGCGGGCATCGCCGGCGAGCCCTTGCCGTACGAGCACGCCGTCGAGTCCTCGCTGATACTCTGCGCCGCGTTGGGCCCGCTGTTCGGTCCCTGCGCCGGCGTGCTGCTCGGCGGCGCGGCGGTCGCCGGCGTCACCGAGAGCGCCGTGACGGCCCTGTCGCAGCCCGGCAGCGCGGCGGCCGACGAAGCGACACTGCGCCAGGTCTTCGCGCCCGATCCGTCCTATGCGAGCGCACTGGGACAGCGCATCGTCGAGGATGCCCTCGCGCGCCTGGGCGCGATGGGCGACGCCGCCGTCGCAGTCGACGCGCCGGCCCCGGACGGCTGCCTGCGCGCCGGCGATCCGCGCCCGCGCGCGGTGACCGCCGTCGACGTCGTGCGCCTGGAGCTCGAGCTCGAGCCGGGCTTCCAGTATCGCCTCGTCCTCGTGATCCGCGCGCGCAGCGGCCGCTGCGGCGAAGGCGCCGACTCGCCCGAACGCCGCTATGCCTATCGCGGCCGGCCGCTGCCGATCGCGCGCGATCCGGCCGCGGCCCGCGCGCGCTTCGAAGCCGAGATCGCGCAGGCCATCGCCGCCCTCGGCGGCGATCTCGCCGCGCACGTCAGCGGGCGGCCGCGCGCGTAGCCCGGGTGCAGCGTAGCGGAACCCGGGATCGGAGCCTCCGATCCCGGGTTCCGCGCTGCGCGCTGCACCCGGGCTACAAGATCGCGGCGCATGGCCGATAGAAGTCGGGGGTCCAGGGAGGGCCGGGACATGGCCGAGATCGTCTACACGCCCTTGCACATCGACGTCGCGCGCTACGCGTCCGACGACTTCAATCCCTTCCACGACAAGCACAAGTGGCAGGACATCGCCGGCAATCCCTTCGGCGGCCCGATTGCGCTCGGCTTCCAGCTCGGCGCGTTCATCGTCGAGACGGTGCGCGAGGCGTGGCGGCGCGCGGCCCTCGTGCACGACTATCATCGCTACAGCACCGTGCAACTGCGCTTCGTCGACGCCGTGCGCGCCGGCGATCCGCTCGCCGTCGAGGTGAAGCCGGCGCGCGCCGCGCTCGACGGCGACGGCGTCGCGAGCCGCTTCGTGCTGAGACGCCACGGACGTGCCGCCGTGCTCGGCAGCCTGCGCGCCGAGACTCGGATGCCGGGCGAGGACGATGCGATCGACGATCTCCGCTTCGCGCTGGCGCTCGATGGCCTGCCCGACCGGCACGTCGTGCCCGGCGGAGCGTGGTTCCTGAAGCGCAAGTTCATGCTGACCTCGAACGCGAAGAACTTCCTGTCCGCCGCCGGCGTCGATGCGTTTCGCTACTTCGACGAGCTCGCGGATCGCGTGCAGTTTCCGGAGCTCTACCCGGCGAGCCTGATCTCCAGCGCGCTGCTCGAGCGCGGCATCCACCGCCGCCACGACTTCGTGCGCGAGCCGATGATTTATGCCCAGCATCTCATCACCACCGATCGCGAGGTGCTCGCGCGTCTGCGCAGCAACGATCGCCTGAATCTCGTCGTCAGCGAGGAGCCCGCCGGCCAGCCGCGCATGGTGCACCGCTGCCGCGCCTACACCGCGCGCGGCGAACGGCTCTTCACGGCCGAGATCACCCTCGTGAGCTTGGCGAGCCTCGCACAGGCGGCAGTCGACGAGGTGTAAGCCGGGGTTAGTGCCACTTCGAGCGCCGATCAATCCAGCCACGGAGGACACGGAGGGCACGGAGAGAAAAAGAATTATTCGGGGCCTCGCAAGCTTCGTGGGGTGCCGCGAAAAAGCCTGAACGCCGCCGTCTTGATCGTTGCTTTCTTCGTAGCCCGGAAGGAGCGGCGCGCAGCGGCGCGGAATCCGGGAGGGGGCTCACCACGCCTCTTTCATGACTGCGGGTGACGCGCGCGTCATGACCGTTGGGCTGATGCAGGAAGCCCAACTTGGGAGCCTCGACACCGAGCGATCCCCGGCGAGAGCGAATGGCAGCGCGCAGTGCCAGCTTCTGTTGGGCTTCCTGCGTCAGCCCAACCTACGGTCCCTGCTCGGACGCATGAGTCCCGGAGGCGCCGAACCGCGGATTCGCTGCGCTTCCGGGCTACGAAGAGGCTGGGCGCCACCAATAAAGAAGGCCGCATCGCTGCGGCCTTCAGTGAGATCGATATCTTCGAGCTCCGGAATCGATCGCTTTCGCGACTCCCGTCTTACCGCGATGCCTCCACCGTGGTCGTGACGGGATCCAAAGGCTGCGTCGATACCATGTAAATCTCACTAGACATTGGATCACCTCCTTTCCTTACGAGCGGAGCGCGCAGTATCGGCCGTTTGGGCGCGCGATGGAACGATCTCGCACGCCGCGATCAGCGCCTGCGCGATTCCTCGCGAATCACTTCGCCTTCGATGACCGTGATCTCGCGCGCCTCGCCGCGCTGCGCGGCCTCCATCTGCGCGCGCAGATCGCGACGCAGCACGCGCGTCTTCCACATGAGCCAGCCCCATGCGATGGCGCCGACGGCCAGAGCGCCGGCGAGCACGAAGATCGACACCGTGAAGGCCAGCACGAAAATGCCGACGGCCGCGACGCTCGCGAGCATCCGGCCGAGCAGCGACGGCGGGCGTCCGTTGCCGCTCAGGAAGAGAAAAGGAGGAGGTCGATGACGCATCGGTCTGTCCGTCGTTTCCGCGGTGAACGTAATATCGAACATTGGGGCCGCCGTGCGCGTTCTCAAGCACGGCGATGGCCGCGCCCTCCGGCGCGCCGTCCCGCTACGTTCGACGTACGAGCGAGCGAGACGTTCCCCATCGATGCACAGGTTTTTTCTACGCGACCCTTCGCTTCGGCTCGTTCAGCGGCGCCGCGCACGGTAGACGGCCGACTCGAACTCGACGAAGCCGGGATAGGAGCCGATGTCCATGAACGGCAGCACCTGCGATCCCCACATGCCGCCGATGCCGTTCTTGCGATCGATCCAGTAATAGCAGTTCGCGATCCCGGCCCAGTGCAGGCTGCCGGCCGGGCGGCCGGTCGGCGCATCTTCCTCGATGCGCTGGAAGGTGTAGGCCCAGGACTTCGGCAGGCCGGGAAAGAAATCACCGCTGTTCGCGAGCGGCGGCATCGCCGACTCCCACGCGCTGCACGTCAAATCGCCGAGCCCGTTCTGCACCATCGCGGCGACCGTCCGCGCCTCGAGCACGCGGCCGTGCGGGCCGTCGCCGTCGTTGAGGATCATGCGGATGAACTTCATGTACTCGCCGATCGTGGCATACAGCCCGTGGCCGCCCATGTCCATCAGCGGCGGCTGCGGCAGCACGAGCTCGGGAGGCGGCGTGAGCCCGCCGTCCGGCGCGCGCTGATGCACGACGGCGAGCCGCGCGCGCATCGCCGGGCTCATTTCGAAGCCGATGTCCTGCATGCCGAGCGGCTCGAACAGGCATTCGCGAAATACCGCGCCGAGCGGCTTGCCGCGCAGCGCTTCGACGATCTTGCCGAGCCAGTCGATGTTCGGCCCGTAGGCCCAAGCCTCACCCGGATCGAAGATCATCACGCTTTTGATCGCGTCGAAGCAGCTCGCGAAGATCGACGGCACGCCGGCCGCCGCGCGATAGCGCGCCTCGTCGGCGCTGAAGAACTCGTAGACCAGCCCCGCCGTGTGGAGCATCAGGTGGCGCAGCGTGATCTCACGTTTCGGCGCGCGTAGCAGCGGCTGGCCGGCGGCGTCGAAGCCCGTGAGCACGCGGCATTCGCCGATCTCCGGCACGTACTTGCGCGCCGGATCGTCGAGCCCGACGAGTCCCTCCTCGACGAGCTGCATGACGGCGACGCCCGTCACCGCCTTCGTGCACGACGCGAGCAGCATCACGCTGTCGGTCGTCATCGGCGCGTCCTGGCCGAGCTGGCGCCGGCCGGCCGCGCCTTCGTAGAAATTGCCTTCGCGGTCGGTCGCCATCGCGACGACGCCCGGCGCGCCGCCGGCGTTGTTCGTCGTGTAGCGGAGTATGCTGTCGAGCGTGGTGCGCAGTGCGGCGGACATCGCGGCGGCCTCCTGTGGATGGCGGGGAGGCCCGGAGTGTACGCGATTCCCGCTGCGCTCAGCTCACGGCTCGCACGGCACGACCTTGCGCTGCGTGTCCTTCGCGTAGAGCCTCTGGCCGTCCGGCGTCTTGCCGTCCTCGTGCCACAGCTCGGTCACCTGCAGGCAGAACGAGCCCGCGTTCTCGATCGTCGGCGCCACGTCGATCGGCTTGTCGCCACCGACCTGGATGTTCGGATTCGAGGTCGCGTAGCTCGGCACGATGGTGTTGCCGGCGCAGCCCGCGAGGCCGCCGAGCACCAGCGCCGCGAATGCCATCACTCCCAGTTTCTTCACTCGTCCTCACTCCACGCGCCATGCGGCGCTCCGTAAAACTCGGATTGTCGTGAGCTCGCTGCAGTGCGTCAACCAGCCAGCGGCGACAGCGGCATGACGATCGACAGGCCCCTCGCCCGGACGCAAATCGACGAGCCTGATCTATGCTGCCCGCTCGACGCACGATTCCCAACAGAGGAGAGGAGACACCATGGACATGCAGAAGCTGCAGGACCTCGAAGACATCCGGCAGTTGAAATCGCGCTATTTCCGCCTGATGGACACGCAGCAGTGGGAGGCGTGGAAGTCCTGCTTCACCGAGGACGTCTCCGCATTCTACGAGGGCGCCCCGCGGCCGCGTCGCGACATGCCGACGGACATCGGCTGCGAAGGCCGCGCCGCGCTCATCGAGGGCGTCAGCTCATTGATGAAGGGTGCGGTGTCGATGCATCAGGGCTTCATGCCCGAGATCACGCTGACCGGCGCGACCACTGCGCAGGCCATCTGGGCGATGTTCGACTACGTGCGCCTGCCGACCTGCGCCTTCAAGGGCTGGGGCCATTACCACGAGGATTACGTCAAGGAAACCGGCGGCTGGAAGCTGAAGAAGATCCGCCTCACGCGACTGCATACCGAGGAAGAGTGGCGCTGAGCCGACGCCTGCGTACTCCCGCAGCCCGGAAGCCGCGCAGTGGAATCCGGAAGTCGGTGCCCTGATAGGCCTTCAATCTAGCCACGGAGGACACGGAGGGCACGGAGAAGGAATGGATTGATTGGGCGATACCGTAACGCGGGCGCCGATGGCAGCGCCGACGTGGCGGCGATCTCTCACCAAATCCCTTCTTTCTCCGTGCCCTCCGTGGCTAGATTCATTCGGCATATGAACCGGCAACGAACATAGCGAGCTCACGCGTCCTTCGCGGCGATTTCGCGCAGGGCCTGCTCGAATACCGACGCGGGCTGGCCGCCCTGGATGAGGTATTTGCCGTTGACGATCACGGCCGGCACGGCGTGGATGCCGAGCGACTGGAAATGTCGTTCGCGCTCGCGCACCTCCTCGGCGTAGGTCTCCGAATCGAGTATCTCCGCCGCGCGCCGCGCGTCGAGGCCGACGTCCGCCGCGACGCGCAACAGCACTTCGCGCGCGCCCGGGTTCTCACCCTCGGTGAAGTAGGCACGGAACAGCGCGTGCTTCAGCTCGAGCTGACGGCCTTGCGTTTCGGCCCAGTGCAGCAGCCGATGGGCGTCGAAGGTGTTGTAGATCCGGTTGCGGCGATCCATGCGGAACTCGAAGCCGAGCTCCTCCCCGCGATCGCGGATCGCCTGGCGCGTCGCCGCGAACTGCGCCGGCGTCGCGCCGTACTTCTCCAGCAGGTGCTCGTCGAGATCCTGACCTTCCGGCGGCATCTGCGGATTGAGCTCGAAAGGCTGGAAGCTGATCTCGGCGTCCAGCCCTTCGTCCATGTTCGCGACCGCCTGCTCGAGCGAGCGCAGTCCGATCACGCACCAGGGGCAGGATACGTCCGAGACGAAATCGATATGGAGTCGAGCGCTCACGGAGCACCTCCTCGGCGTTTGCAGCAGGCTGCACTATAACGCCCGGCATCCGCCGCGCGAGGTCTCAGGCGTAGTCCGTAAGCCCGATCGTCCCGCGCTCAAGCGCGTTCTGCCAGGTAAGGAAGCTCGCCAGTGCGCGCGGATCGCTGCGCGGCGTCGCCGCGGCGAGCGGCGATGAGGCCGGCGCGGACTGGGCCGGCAGCGGCTGCGGGGGGATCGCGCGGCGCGCCGGCAAGCGGAGCGCGCGCTGCTCGGGGCTCGCGGACGGCGCATGCGGTCGCTCTCCGGCCGCTGCATGGATCGACGCGAGCGGAGTCTCGGCGGCTTCGGCGACGGCCACGGCCGCGTTCGACGCGACCGCCTCGTCCGGCGCGAAGCCCGCGATGCGGCCCGTCGTCGCCGCCGCGATCATCCAGCCGCCGCGCGGGACTTCCGCCCGCGGGACGGCCGCGACGGCGTTCGGCAGCTCGGCCGCCGCCGCCTCTGCGGCCGCAGCGGCGCCGCGCTTCGCGCCCTCCTCGACCGCGAGGCCGACCATCGACAGCCCGGCGCCCAGCGGACCGCCGAACAGCGCGCCGCCGGCGACGCGAATCGCGGGCGCGAGCGCGTCGCCGGTGAGCTTGCGATAGACGTTACCGACGACGGGGATGTGCTGCAGCGGATTGACGAGATCGAGGATGTCCTTGAAGCCGAAGCCGTCGTCACCGAACAGCCGCTGGCCGAGGCGGCGCACGGCGCCGAGCGCGGACGCGCTGCTGCTGTCGGGACTGGCGGTGACGGTGACGGCTTCCACGCGGCAACTCGAAGAGCAATGCCGACGACGTGCACGCCGCGTGCCACTCGCGAGCGCGCGGCGGGCCGCCGCGCGCGCCGTGCGGATTGCGGCCGGCAGCCGGCAGACCGGCGCCGGCGGACGGCAAGGCTTGCCGGCAGCGATACAAAAAAACGCCGGACACGAGGTCCGGCGCAGCTACGAAGGGGAGGAAGTCGGGGCCCGCGTCGGAAAATCTGGCGGCGTGGGGGAAGCCAGATGCGATAGGAGGAGGCAGTCGCCGGCGCAGGCCCCGTGCAGCAAAAGTAGGTCATGGGCCCGCGGTCCGGCGTGAATTGCTTCACAGCGAACGTGGCGAATTGATACGACTTGCCGCCTACAATGCCGGCGGTTTCCATTTGCTTACACGCGTACCGATGCAATCGATGACCCCGCTGCCCGCCGAGGCCACCGCCCTGCTCGAGTTCTGGTTCGCCGACGCCCACGCATCGCCGGCCGCGGCGCGGCGGCGAGTCGAGATCTGGTTCGGCCATCATCCCGAGTTCGACGCGGCGCTGCGCGCGCGCTTCGGCGAGTGGCCGGCGCGTGCGCTGCGCGACGAGTTCACACACTGGCGCGCGACGCCGCGCGGCACGCTGGCGCTGCTCGTCGTTCTCGATCAGCTACCGCGCAACGTGCATCGCGGATCGCCGCTGGCCTATGCCTGCGACGCCGCCGCGCTCGCCCTCGCGAGTGAAGCCGAAGCAGTCGATCTGGCCGCCGGGCTCGCGCCGATCGAGGTGCCGTTCTGCTACCTGCCCTTCGAACACGCCGAGGCGCTCGAGATCCAGCACCGCTGCATCGCCGCCTACGAGCGCGAGCTCGCGCGCGCCGCCGCAGGCTATGAATGGCTGTTCCGCGAATGCTTGCGCGAAGCGCACAACCACTGCGATCTGATCGCGCGCTACGGCCGCTTTCCCCATCGCAATGCGATCCTCGGCCGCGCCTCGACGCCCGCAGAGCTCGCCTATCTCGCCGACGGCGGCCGCCATTGGCACCAGCAGGCGCCGGCCTCCCCTACGCTTTCGTAGCCCGGGTGCAGCGAAGCGGAACCCGGGATCGGCCTATCGGCGTGGCGAAAGATCCCGGGTTACGCGCTGCGCGCTCCACCCGGGCTACGAACCTCGTGTGCCGCGTGATCTTCGTAGCCCGGGTGCAGCGGAGCGGAACCCGGGATCCTCAGAGCGCCGGCGCGACCGGGAACGATGGCGTCGCGCCGACGGTCACAGCCTGCGACGACGCGGACGAGCACACCACACCGATGCCGCCGGAAACGCCATGAAGCCCCATCGTCCCGCGCCCGTGTCGACGCTGCCTGCCGGCGCCGCGCCGTGACCGCGAGCGATCTCGCGGCCGCGTGGGCGCGCTGGCGCGGCGCGCTGCTCGCGATCGCGGCGCTGGCGCTCGTCGCGCTGTGCGGGGACGCGCTGCGCGCGCTCGCGCAGGAGCTCGACTATGCCGCGATCGCCGCCGCCGTGCGCGCGACGGCGTGGCGCGATCTGCTCGCCGCGCTGCTCGCGACGCTCGTCAGCTATCTCGCGCTGTCCGGCTACGACCGGTCGGCGCTGCGCGTCGCCGGCATCGCGCTGCCCTGGCGCAGCGTCGCGCAGATCTCCTTCGTCGCCTATGCGCTCGGCAACACGATGGGCGTCGGCGTCCTGACCGGCGGGGCCGTGCGCATGCGCATGTATGCGGCGGCCGGCCTCGAGGCCGGCGTCATTTCGCACGTCATCGCCTTCAACGCCGTCGCCTTCGGCTGGGGCATCGCCGCGATCGCTGCGCTCGGTCTGGTCGCGGGCGCGCGCGACATCGCCGCGGCGCTCGCCCTGCCGCCGCTGCTGCTGCAGCTCGCCGGCGCTGCGGTGCTGCTCGCGAGCGCGGCGCTGTGCGGCTGGCTGGGCGCGGGCCGCCGCCTGCGGCTGCTCGGCCGCGAGTTCGATCTCCCTAGCGGCACCGTCGCCCTGCGCCAGCTCGCGATCTCGGGCCTCGACATCGTCGCCGCCGCCGCTGCGCTGTGGTGGCTCCTGCCCGGTGAAGTCGCGTTTCCCGCCTTCGTCGGCTGCTACGCCGTGGCGACCGCGCTCGGCGTGCTGAGTCACGTCCCCGGCGGGCTCGGCGTGTTCGAGGCGCTGATGTTCGTCGCGCTGCGCGGCCAGGTCGCGAGCGAGGCGCTCGCCGGCGCCTTGGTGCTCTATCGACTCGTCTACTACGTCGCGCCGCTCGCGCTCGCGCTGGTCCTGCTCGCGATCTCCGAGCTGCGGCGCGGCCTCGCCGCGCCGGTCCTGCGCGCGGCGACGTCGGTCGCGCCGCTGCTGCTCACGGCCTATACGCTGCTCGCCGCCGTGATGCTGCTCCTGTCCGGCGTGCTGCCGGCGACCGACGAAGCGGCGGCGCTGCTCGCGCTGTCGGTGCCGCTGCCGCTGGTCGAAGCCTCGCATTTCCTCGGCAGCATCGCCGGCCTCGCGCTGCTCATCGTCGCCCGCGGCATGCTGCAGCGGCTGGACGCCGCGTGGTGGGCCGGCCTCGTGCTCGCGCTGGTCAGTCTCGTGCTGGCTTTTCCGAAGGGCATCGCGTGGTCGGAGGCGGGCTTTCTGGCGGTGCTCGTCGTCGCGCTGCTGCTGTCGCGGCGGCGCTTCACGCGCCGCGCTTCGCTGTTCGCGCAACCGTTCACGCCGGGCTGGCTGTTCGCGATCGGCGCCGTGCTCGCGGTGGTGACCAGCCTCCTGTGGTTCGTCTATCGCGACGTCGCGTATTCGCACGAGCTGTGGTGGCAGTTCGAGTTCGACGCGCATGCGCCGCGTGCGCTGCGCGCGATGCTCGCCGTCGACGTCCTCGCGCTCGCCTTCGCGCTGCGCCAGCTCCTGCGCCCGCCGCCGCCGCCGCTCGAGCTGCCGGATGCGGCCGCGCTGGAGCGTGCCCGCCGCGCCATCGAAGCGCAGGACGAGGCCGACGCCTGCCTCGCGCTGACCGGCGACAAGCACCTGCTGTTCGCCGATGCCGATCGCGCCTTCGTGATGTTCGGCGTCCGCGGCCGTTCCTGGATCGCGCTATTCGATCCGATCGGCGCCGAGGATCAGCGGCCCGAGCTCGTGTGGCGCTTCATCGGCAGCGCGCGCGAGGCCGGCGCGCGCGCCTCCTTCTATCAGGTGCGTGCCGCGCATCTCGCGCTCTATCTCGACGCGGGGCTGCGCGCGTTCAAGCTCGGCGAGTATGCGCAGGTGCCGCTCGCGCACTTCTCCCTGCGCGGCAAGGCGCGGCAGGATCTGCGCAGCGCCGTCAATCGCGCCGAGCGCGAGGGCCTGCGCTTCGAAGTGCTGCCGCCCGCCGCGGTGCGGGCGCGCCTGCCGGCGCTGCGCGCGATTTCCGACGCCTGGCTCGCCGCGCACGCCGCGGCCGAGAAACGCTACTCGCTCGGCGCCTTCGACGAGGACTACGTCTGCCGCCTGCCGCTCGCCTTGGTCTCATGCGGCGACGAGCCGCTCGCGTTCGCGACGCTGATGACGACGGCGACGCGCCAGGCGGCGAGCGTCGATCTGATGCGACAGCGTACGGAGGCTCCGCGCGGCACCATGGATTTCCTGTTCGCCCGGCTGTTGCTGCACTTCCAGGCCGAGGGTTATGCGCGCTTCGGCCTCGGCATGGCGCCGCTGTCGGGCATGGCGACGCATCCGCTCGCGCCGCACTGGCATCGCATCGGCCGTCTGTTGTATGCGCACGGCGAGCACTTCTACAACTTCCAGGGCCTGCGCGCCTTCAAGGACAAGTTCGCGCCGGTGTGGGAGCCGCGCTATCTGGCCTGCCCGGGCGGCGTCGCGCCGCTGCTCGTGCTCGCCGACGTCGCGGCGCTGATCGGCGGCGGATACAAGCGCATGGTGAGCAAATGAAGCGCGCTGTCGCCTTCGCCGCGCTGCTGCTCGCGAGTCCGGTGTCCGCGTTCGCCGGCGCGGCGGAGACGCTCGCGCACGGGCGCTTCCCGGCCGTCGTGCTGCACGCGCCGGCGACGCCGGTCGCGCGCTTCGTGATCCTGCTGTCCGATGCCGACGGCTGGACCGAGGCGATGGAGCGTCTCGCCGAGACGCTCGCCGAGGACGGTGCGCTCGTCGCCGGCATCGACACCGCCGCGCTCGGCAAGTCGCTGGCCGAGGACGACTGCGTGAACGTGGTCGGCGATCTCGAGAATCTCGCGCACTTCGTGCAGGGCTATCGGCGTCTGCCCGCGTATTTCACCCCGGTGCTGGCGGGCGTCGGTAACGGCGCGGCGCTGGCCTGGGCGACGCTCGCACAAGCGCCGCGGGGCATCTTTGCCGGCCTGGCCTCGCTCGACTTCTGCGCGGAGATCGCGCTGCCCGCGCCGCTGTGTGCGGCGGACGCGCAGCAGATCGCGCACGCCGATCCCGGGCAACAGAAGCGCGCGCCGCTGCCGCCGGCCGCGCCGTGGCGAGCCTTGATGCGAGCGCCGCCGCGATGTCCGCAGGCAGATCTCCAGGCCTATCTGCACGACATGCGGGATGCGCGGCTGCGCAGCGTCGACGCGGACGAAGTTCCCGCCGCCCTGCGCGAGACCGTGCGCGCGCTCGCGCCGCCGCCGGCCGCGCCGCCGCGCGCGATCCTCGAGGGTTTGCCGCTGATCGAAGTGCCGGCCGCGACGCGCGGCGCGCGCTGCGCGATCTTCCTCTCCGGCGACGGCGGCTGGGCCGGCCTCGACAAGGATCTCGCCGCGGCGCTCGCCGCGCGGGGGCTGCCCGTCGTCGGCTTCGATTCGCTGCGCTACTTCTGGTCGGCGCGCACGCCGGCCGGTCTCGCCGCGGATCTCGATCGTCTGATCCGCGCCTATGCCGCGCGCTGGCACTGCACCGAGCTCGTGCTCGTCGGCTACTCGCAGGGCGCGGACGTGCTGCCCTTCGCCGTGAACCGGCTGCCGCGCGCGACGCGCAGGCTGGTGTCGCAGCTCGTGCTGCTGAATCCGGGCGCACGCGCGTCCTTCGAATTCCACCTCGAGAGCTGGCTGCATCGCGACGAGGACGGCCTGCCGACCGCGCCCGAGCTCACCCGCCTGTCCGCGCCGGAAGTGCTGTGCGTATACGGCCGCGACGACGAGGACGCGATTTGCCCGCAGCTTTCACCGGCCCAGGCACGCCGCCTCGCGCTGCCGGGCGATCACCACTTCGACGGCGACTACGCCGCGCTCGCGGCGCGCGTGCTCGAGACCCTGGCGCAGGCGCATGCGCCGGCCGCACCGGGACGGCCGTCGCGCGCCGCGCCTAATGCACGATGAAGGCGAGGGTCACGGCCGCGATCGCGAGCATCGTCACGCCCGTCATGAATACCCATTCGGCGTGACGTTCGAGCCGCGGCGTCTCGCCGAAGCCGCGCAGCGACAGGAACGAACAGACGCAGCTCACCAGGAACAGCACGGCCGCGATCGCGACGAGCTTGTCGATGAACCAGTAGGGCAGCGGATCGTCGTCGAGCTTGGTGAGCGACAGCACGGTCATGCACACGCCGAGCATCGTCGAGGACGTCGACAGGATGTGCGGGATCGAGGCCGGACCCGCAGCGGCCTCGCCGCGCGAGCCCGCCGGCGGCGGCCGAGCTTGCATGCGCGGAGCCTGCGCGGCCCAGCTTAAGCGAAGCTTAAGCCGGGCTCGAGCACCGCGCAGCCCCCGTCCTCAGCGCCACAACTGCGGCAGGCCGAGCTGGACCAGGAAGATGAAGCGATAGTCCTCGCGATCGTCGCGAAAACCGATCGGAAAGCTCCAGGCGAGCTGCGCCGACATCCCTTTGATCGGCGTCACGTCGAAGCCGAAGCCCGCGGCGCTCAGATAGTCCTCCGCGCCGATGTCTTCGCCCGCGCCCTTGAACGGAAACGCGCCGCCGTGATCGACGAACAGCTTGCCCGTCACGCGCCCGGCGAAGCGCGGGGCGAGCGCGCCGAAGAGCTGAGCCGGCACGGGCTTGCGCAGCTCGGCCGAGGTCAGGTAGCCCGTATCGCCGATCAGCAAGCCCTCGCGGAAACCGCGCACCGTGTAGCGGCCGCCGAGCTGGAACTGCTCGGCCGGCGGCAGCAGATCGATGTCGGCCCACTGTCCCTGCACGCTGAGCCGCAGCAGCGCGTCGCCCCACAGCCGCTGCCAGCGCTGCACCTCGCCGCGGTAGACGAGAAAACTGTTGTCGCTGCCGATGCCGTCGATCCCGGACGTGAAACCGTGCTGCGTGTACCAGGTACCGGTGGCGTCGAACTTCGTCAGCGACACGTTCGCCTCGATGCTGCGCACGGTCACGTTCGCGATCTCGACGTCGAAGAACTCCGTGCTCGACTGCTTGGCGCGGTAGGCGAGCAGGCCGTCGACGCGCAGATCCGGCCGCGCCAGCAGCGGATGCGTCGCCTGCAGCGTGAGGGTGCTCGCAGTGCCCGTGACGTCCGCGGCGGCGAGCGGACCGTTCTCGATCGAGATGTCGCTCGCGTCGAAGCCCGCGCCCAGCCGCGTGCCGCGCCGCCAGACCGGGACGTCGACGAGCACCGAGCCCGTCTTCGAGCCTTCGGTGAACACGCCTGCGGTGATGATGCGATCGCGATAGCGCGTCAGGCTGCGCGCCATCAGGTTCAAGGCCACGCGCTCCTCGCCGACCGCCTCGGTGCCGGCGTTGTCGAAGCCGAGCGTCGCTTCCCAGCGCGGCGGCTCGACCGCCTGCAGCACGATGTCCGTCGTCCCGAAGCTCGCGCCGGGCGCGAGCTGCGCGCGCAGGCTCAGGTCGTTGCGCAAGTTGAAATCGACGAGACCTTCACGCAGCGCGTCGAGGTCGACGAGCGCGCCGCTTGCGATCTTCACCCGCCGCGTGACATAGGCCTCGGCCGTGGAGGCGTTGCCGGTGAGCTTCACCGCGCCGACCCGCGCCTCGATCAGGCGTACCGTGACGACGCCGTCGCTGATCTTCTGCGGCGGCAGCACCGCGCGCGCGAGCATGTGCTTCTGCGCGTACAGTGCGTTCAGCTCGCCGATCAGTGCCGCCAGCTCCTGGAACGCGATCTCGCGGCCTTCGTAGCGAGCGGTGACGCGCTTCAGCTCCTCGGCGCTCAGGATCGCGGACGGATCGAGCGCGATGCGCTTGACCTCGAAACGGTAGTCGCGCAGCTCGGGCGGAATCTCGAGCAGCGGCGCGGCGGGCGCTTCCAGCGCCGGCCGGCGCGCCGCCTCTTCGGCCTCGCGCAGGCGCTGCGCGCGCCGCTCCTGCTCCAGCAGATCCTGCTGGCGGCGCTGGATCGCGCCCGCCTCGTCGCGCAGCGCCTCTTGCGCGTGCACCGGCGACGCGAGCCCCAGCAAGCCGCAAATCGCCGCGAGGGCCAGTCGTGTGGCCGCCTCCTTGGGCAGGCTGCGCATGCTCACGGCTCGACCGAGAACTGCCCGTCTTCCGGCCAGCGCCAGAAGCCTTCGGTGTCCAGCGTCGCCGCGTCGATCAGATCCGGCGGCAGCGGCTCCTTGTCGCCGAAGATCGCGCCGACGAGCGCCATGCCGGCGACGTTGTCCTGCACCGCCATGCTCTTCTGCGTCTGGCGGAACACGCTGTTCTCGGTGCTGAAGGCGTTGACGACGATATCGTCGTCGTAAGTCACGAGCAGCGCGTCGCTGCGCAGGCGATCGCCTTTCGTCAACTGCAGGAACAGCGGCCGGCCGCTCGCGTAGATCCCGGCGGTCTCCGCGCCGGGCGGCTGCGGTCGATCGTCGATGACGATGCGATGATAGGGATGGCGAATCTCCGCGCGATCGCCGATCAGCACGTCGTACAGCGTCAGCTCGTCGCTGCTGCTGCTGAAATCGGCGCGCTCGCTGCGCAGGGAGTCGACCCGCACCGGCGAGCTCGAGACGATGGCGAGCAGCAGCTCGTCGGCGAGCCCCTCGTCGTTACCGCGGATGTCCACGCCCATCGCGCCCAGCGCATCGACGTGGAATACGCGCGGCAACAGCAGGCGATCGCCGCGCAGGCGCAGGTCGTGGGCGACGCGCATCTCGCCGACCCGCAGCTCGGCCCCCTCGCCGCGCAGCGCGAGATCGACGTTCAGCGCATCGATGAAGCCGACGGCCAGCGATCCGCTCGCGAGCTCGAGCTTCAGCGCCTCGTCGCTCACCAGGCGATCGATCGCCGCGCTGCCCTTGCGCACGCGGACCATCAAAGGCCCGGTCCGCGTGAAGAGATCGCGCGCCAGGAGATCGCCGTCGAATTCCTCGAGGAAGAGGCCAGTGTCGGCGCGCGCCGAGACCGTGCCCTGCGAATCGATCGAGAAGAACTCGGTGGGGCTGCCGATCGTGCCCGCGCGGCTCTCGAGGGCGACGTCGCGCGCGACTAGCTGCGGGGCCGCGCCGCTGGCGAGCAGCGAGCCTGCGCTCGAGATGCTCGCATCGCCGCCGACGACGGCGTCGCCGAGCACGAGTTGGCCGGCCTCCGTCCTCAGCTCCACTGCGCGCGGCGCGCGCAGCGTGGCGACGCGGAGCGCCTTGCCCGCATGCACCGTCACGCTGCCGCCGGACGCCAGCGTCCCCACGTTCAAGGCATCGCGCGGGCTCACCAGCGCGATGTCGCCGGCGGCGCGCGCGTCGAGCAGTCCCGCATCACGCACGCGCAGCGCGAAAGGCTGCGCCGCGCTGCCGATGGCGCCGCCGCGGCTGCCGAGACTCGCGGAGGCCGCGTCGATTGCGGCCACGGCCCGACCCCGCACGTCGTTCAGATCGCCGGCCGCCGCAAGCCCCGCGTGCTGCCCGGCGAAGACCGCCGCGACGTTGAGATCGCCCGCTATTTCGTCGACGTACAGCGAGCCGCTCGCGCGCGCGGTCAGGCTCGAGCCCGGCGCGAGTGCGACGCGCAGCGGAGCGTTCGCCGCGCCGATGTCGCCGCCGCCGGCCTCGACGATCAGTCCGTCCGCCTGCACCGCCGGCGCGGCGCCGATCGAGACGTCGAAAACGCCCTGCCCGCCCTTGATGCGGACCTGGCCGTCGCTGGTGACGGACTCGATGTTCAGATCCTGCTCGCCGCCGAGGAAGACGTGATCGCGCCCCTCGATCAGGATGCCGCCGCTGGCGGCGACGTCGACGTCCTCACGCCGCAGGATGGTCACCGTCTCGTTGACGGTGTCGATCGCGATATCGTCGGCTTCGGCGGCGGCGAGCGCGACGCGCTGATCGTCGTCCAGGCCCTGCTGCGTGCCGAGAATTTCGATCGGCGTGCGTTCGGCGCCGACGCTGCCGGCGAGCGCGCGCAGGCTCACGTGACGGCCGGCGACGTTCGCCTCCTCGATCACCGTCTCGGTGTCCGTAGTGGTCTTGAACACGACGTTGCCGCCGAGCGCGTACTTCAGCTCGTTCTCCGTCCACTTGTAGCCGTCGGCGATCTGCGCGCGCTCGGCCACGCTCGCGGCGTAATCGAAATGTTCGTCGTAGGGCGCGCTGCCGTAGCGCGCGTGCAGCGCGTGATATTCCTCGGTGCGCGAAGCTTCGTAGGCCTCGACGTCCGTGACGCCGAGCGCCGCGAGCTGACTGCGCTCGGTGGCGCTCGCGACGTAGCGATAGGCCGGATCGTAGGCCCGCGGCGTGTGGCCGACGACGTTCCCATTCGCGTCCTTCACCTCGTCGAAACCGCGCGTGTACCAGTACTGGCGATACTGCGCTTCCTGCTGCCGCTCATAGGCGGCGACATTGGTCGCGAGGCTGTCCTCGGCCGCCTGGCCGACGAGGCCGACTTCGTTCCACAGGGCCTTGAGCTCGTTCTCGGCGCGCTCGTCGCGGCGGTCGTGCGTGTTGCCGTCGAGCAGATCGCCGTCGCGCACGAGAATGTCGACGTCGCCTTCGAGCGCCGTCACGCTGTCCAGCCACAGATCGCCGCTCGTCTGCTCGAGACGCACGTCGCCGAGCGCGGAGGCGCCCAGCCCGGCGGCCAGCCCCGCCGCCGGCCCGGTGTCGACCGGTGTCCCCGCCTGCACGCGCAGCGCCTGGATCGCCTCGCCGATACCGCCCAGCGCGGCTTGGAGATCGATGCGGCGCGCCGTCACGTGCGGCAGCGCTGCACCGCCGGCGCCGAGGATCGAACCGTCCGCGCGCAGCAGCGCGGCGCCGTCGCCGGTCGCCACGCGCTCGAGCACCAGATCGCCCTGCGTCGTGCGCAGCGCGACGTCGCCTCGCGCAGTTGTCGCCGACACCGCGCCGCCCGCCACTTCGGTGATGAGCGGCGTCGCCGCGCTGCCGATGCCGGTTGCAGCAATCAGCGCGATGTCCCGTGCGCGGACGGCCGCGAACTCGGACACCGCCTCGATGCGGCCGTCGGTGGAGGTGATCCGCGCCTCGCCGCTGGTGTTGCGCACGAGCCCGCGCAACAACACATCCGTCCCGCTGCTCACCGCGAGATCGCCGACGTCGTGCCCAATGAACTCGATGTCGATCCGGTGATCGGCCAGTACGGAGTGCGTGTTGAAGTCGCGGAAACCGCGGATGTAGGTGTCGTACACGGTGTACTCGCGCGCGACACAGCCGAAGAACCAGAACACGCAGCGCGAAGTCTGGAAGCGCCACGCGAACTCTTCCTGGTCCGTGTCGAGCTCGTCGTACTCGTAGGCGTAGTCGGCAGGGGCGCCCGCGTCGATCTGCGTGAAGTCGCCCAGCGGCAGCGGCCTTTCGCTCTGCGGCGTGATGGTGGTGGAGTCGTAGCTCGTGCCGCCGATCGGTATCGCGCCGAACAGCGTCGTGCTCGACTTCACGCCGACCCTGGTCTCGACCTTGTCCTGGCCGGTCGTCCACACGTAGCGCAGGCCATCGACGGGATCGTAGTGCGTGAGCCGATCGGCGCCCTCCGCATCGACCGTGCCGAGCAGCACTTCCTTGCCGTTGACGAGCGCGAGCTCCTCGATCTTCACCGCGTTGCCGACGCGCGTGTAGCGCGTCGTCAGCGGCCGCTCGCGCGCGACGTCGTCCGGATCCTCAGGATCCTCCGCCATCACCCTGCGTGCGGTGTCCGTGATCATCAGCGTGCCTTCAATGTCGTTGCCGGTGTCGAGGCTGTTGACGACGAGCTGACGGTCGGTGTCGTTCTCGATCGCGATCCGGCCGTAACCGTCGAGCACGTTCAGCTTGCCGCCGCCGGTGCTGATGATTTCCCCGAAGAGCTGCATGTAGCCGCCCTTGACGCGCACGCCCTCGAGCTCGATCCGATCCGTCTCCGCATCGTAGAAGGCGCCGATCGTGCCCTGCGGGTCGTCCAGGAATGCGGAGAGCTGCATCTTGCTGCTCGCCGGCGTCTCGCCCTTCGCCTTCAGCGTCAGGTACTCGGCCTGGAACCGGTCCATGTCCCCGTCGAGCTCGGCGGCCAGCGCGAGGCTCCAGTCCGCGATGCCGCTCTGCACGGTGCCGTTGATGTTGAGGAAGCGCGCGCTGATGAACACGTTGTTGCCGGCGATGATCGAGCCCGAGCCCGGCTTGGCGCCCGTCGCCGTTGCAGAGGCCGGCTTGGCCGCCTCGTTGGCGGCGGCGATCGCCTTCCACTGTTCGCGCGGATCGTTGGCCGTGCCGCCGATGTTGTACAGGCCGTTGACGTAGGCCTGTACGAAGTCGCCGCCGGCGTCGATGTCGATGGTGTCGGCGGTGATGCGCGGGCCGGATTCGAAATCCGTGCCGACCACCATCACGCTGCCGCGCAGGTTGTTCACGCGCACGGTGCCGCTCAAGTTCGTGATGTCGGCGGTGATCTGGATGTCCGGTGCGCGGCCGGCGCTGCCATCGGCCTGCGCCTCCGGTATGTAGGTATTCAGCACTTCGACGAGCGGCTGCTCGCCGGCGCCCGCACTCTCGATGCGCGCGAAGCGCGCGACTTCGCCCGGCACCGCCGCGCTGCGGCGGATGATGTCCGCGTTCGTGCGCACGCTCGCGCCGTTGAAGCTGAGATGGCCGCCGGCGTCCTCGATCGTCAGGCTGCCGAGGCGGAGGTTTTTGGCGCTGTCGTTCGCGATGCGGATCGTCGCGTCGCCGGGCGCGTCCAGCGTGCCGCCGCCGACCAGTGCCCCCGCGGTGATCGCGACGTCGCCGCCCCGCGCGCGGATCGGCGCGACGGTGACGAAGTCGGCAAGCACGGACTCGAGCGGCACCAGGTCGCCGCCGGTGACGTCCTCGGGATCGCCGGTGTAGCCGAGATCGCGTAGCTGGCGCTTGATGCGCAGCGCTTCGTTCTCGTAGGCGGCCTGCGCTTCGAGGTTGCCGGCGTAGGCGGCCGCCAAATCCTCGTAGTGCTTCAGATCGCGGAACAGGTTCTGGATCAGATCCTCGGTGCTCTCGGTGTAGCGCACGCCTTCCGTCTGCGCGGTCACGATCCCCTGCCGATCGAAGATCAACTGCTGCTCGTGCTGGATGCCGGCCGCGACGTCGCCGTCGACGCGCGCGAGCGCGAGGTTGCGGACCGTGCTGCTGCCGGCGTGGATGTCGAGCGACACGTCGCCGCCCCCGAACAGATTGCTGAAGAAGCTGCCGATCGCGGCGAGGATCTCGCGATAGAGATCCTTGCCGATGCCCTGGCCGTCGGCGACGAGCAGGCCGCGATCGGCGATCAGCGCGATGTCCTCGACGGAGTCGACCCGGCCACCGGCCGCGACGTCGACGGTCGCCGTGTGGTTCACGACGGCATCGGCGTCGGGATCCGTTTCGACCGGGAACGCCGTCTTGTTGTAGAGATCGGTGCGCGCGATCGCATGCAGCGCGTCGGCCGCGCCGTCGGCATTGCGGCCGGCGGCCAGCGTGATGTCGCCTTCGGCGCGGATGCGCGCACCGCTCGCGATGCCGACCGTGCCGTTCGCGTCGACGATCGAAACCGAATCACCCTGCGCGGCGCCGGCCAGGCCGTAGGTCTTGGCGTTCGCGCCGGCGTAGGCAGTGCCCGCGTTGCCGGCGCCGAAATAGACCGTGCCTGCGGCGTCGAGCAGCGCGCCGCTGCCGAGCGCGGCATTCGCATTCAGCGTCGCCGCGACGCTGCTGCGGGCCAGCGCCACGGCGATGGCGCCGCCAGCGTCGAGTTTCACGCGATCCGAAAGCTGGATCAGGTTCGTCGCGGCGACGGACGCATGGCCGCCGTCGTCCCCCGGCGTGGTGACGAAGACGCGCGCACGCTCGCCGATCTTCGCCGTCGTGTTCAGCGTGACGCCGGTCGTCGACCCGGCTGCCGCGCCACCGAAAAGGCCGCCGGCGCCGGCGACGACATCGAAGCCCGCACCCTGCTTGAAGGCGCTGTTGTGCGCGGCGATGGCCAGCGTGCCGGCGCTCAGCGCGGCGTCCGGCGCAATGGCCGCCGTGACGCTCGAGAGGACAGTGTTGCGCGACGAGCCGCCGCTCGCGCCGAGCACGGAAGCGCTGACCGAATCGGTGCGGCCATTGGTATCGGCGCGGTGGCGCGCGTCGATCGCGAGCTGACCGGCCATGCTCGGCGCCGCGCTCACCTCGGCGAGCGTCGTCGACGAATTGACCGTGACGCTGCTGGCGGCGGCACCGGCGACGAGGCCACCGGCCCCGGCCTCGGCGTTCGCGAAGGTGCCGTCGGTGCCGTCGGCCAGCACGCGCAGGTCGCCGCCGATGCGCGTGCTGCCGCCGGCAGGATCGTCGTCGCGCAGCGCGGAGACCGTTGCCCGCGTATCGCTGCTGGACGACGCGCGCGCATCGTTCGCGCCGAAGGCGAGCAGACCGATCGCGAGCCCGCTGACCGTCGCATCGGCACGGCCGTCGGCGCGCGCGGACACGCCGACGTCGCCGTCGATGTCGAGCAGCGTGCCGCCCCCGATCGCGGCCTCGACGATGCTTTCGGTGCGCGCCTCGCTGTCGCTCGCGTTGACGCCGAGCAGGAGACCGCCGCCGGAGCCGCTGGAATACGACAGCGCGGTCGCCATCGTGCCGCCGAAGGCGGCGTCCGTCCGGCGGACCTGCGAGGCATTCAGCAGGAGCGCGCCGGCATGCACCTGCGCGTTCGCGTCGAGGATCGCGCGCGCCGTCGAGTGCGACACCGCTTCGGCCAGCGACACGCCGACGCCGACGCCGCCCGCGACGCCGATGCCGCGCGCGAGCGCGCGCGTCGCCGGCTCGCTGATCGCGCTCAGCTCGAGCCCGGCCGTGCCGAGCTCGAAGCGGCTGTGCGTGCCGGCACGCGCGATCACCGTCGAGTCGTCGCTCGCCTCGGCGTCCGCACCGGCCGCGCCGATGCCGAGGCCGCCGGCCGCCGCGGTAACGTCGACGACGATGCGGCCGCGACCCGCGGCGGTGACGGTGACGTCGCCGTCGGCGGTCGCCGGATCGGCGTCGGTGGTGACGATGTTCGCGTGCTCGCTCGCAGTGCCCGCGCCGGTGCCGGCGGTGATCTGGCTGTTTTTCGAGCCGCGGCCGATCGAGGCCCCGGCGGCCAGCGCGCCGACTGCGGCGCCGGTCGCCTCGAGATCGATGTCGGTGTCGTCGGCCGCTTCGATCGTCACGCTGCCGGCCGTGACGTCGCCGTCGATGCGGGCGTCGACGAGGTTGTCGACCTTGCCGATCGCGACCGCCGCGCCGAGGCCGACGAGGCCCGCACCGCCGGCGATGGCTTCGATGTCGAGCAGGCCGTGGGTGCGCCCGGCACCCGCGATTTCCGGTGCGGCGAGCGCGCGCACCTCGACCCTGCCCTTGGCCGTGACGCTCGAATCCGCGTCGATCGTCGCGCCGACCTTGCTGCGCATCTGGGTATAGCCGACGGCGCCGCCGAGGCCGAGGGCACCGACACCGAGGCCGCCGACCGTCGCTTTCGCCGCGGTTTCGTCGCGCGCTTCGACGAGCAGGCTTTGTGCATCGACCGCCGAGCCTTCGACCGCCGCGCGCGTCTCGTACAGGCGCGGCCCGAGCGGGCCGGTGTCGTTGACCGCGTCCTTGACCGCGTGCTTCGCGCGGCCGTCGACGCTCTCGCGCTCGCTGGCGCTGAACGCGACGTTGTCCGAATCGCCCATGTCGCCGAGCCGATCGGCGCTGCCGAACTCGTTCGCCTTCGTCAGCGTGCCCGCGTTGCCCTTGTCCGCTTCGCTCTTCGCGTCCGCGTCGGGCTTGTCGCCGATCAGGGTCACCACCGCTGCACCGCCGATGCCGACGGTACCGCCGACGCCGGCCATCACGGCCTTGGCGTCGATGTCGTTGCGGCTGTGCGCCGTCACCTCGACGTTGCCTGGATTGCCGGGCGAAACGCCCGCTTTCACCGTGCTGTCGACGAGCCCGGCCGCGACGCGGCTCTTCAATACGTTGACGCTCGCGCCGGCACCGACACCCGCGGTGCCGCCGACGCCGAGGCCACCGGCGACGTTCGTGATCCGGACTTCACCGTCGGCGTCGATGACGAGACTGCCGACCCGGCGTTCCGCGCCGTTCTCGTCGGCGCCGACGTCGCTGCCGGCGACATAGGCTTCGACGCTGCTCGTCGCGAGATTGACCGAGGCGACGCCGGCGATGCCGACGCCGCCGGCCAGCGAGCCGCCGACCGCGTAGGTCGTGATGTCCATCAGGCCGCTGGCGACGACCGAGATGCCGTCGCTCGCCCACAGCGCCGAACGTCCGTTCAGGCCGCCGTCGACGTAGGCGCGCGTGATGGCGTCGTTGATGCCGAGCGCGAAGGTGCCCGAGGCGGCCGTGCCGCCGCCGGCCGCGAGCGCGCCGCCGATGACGTGCACGTGATCCTCGGCGTCGGCGGTGATCGCGATGCGCCGCGCATCGAGCGCGACCTGCGAGGCATAGGCCTCCGTCAGCCCGGCGAACTTGACGACCGCGCCGCTGCCGACCAGCGCCACGCCGCCGACGGCGGCGCCGACCACCAGCGAGGACGCGCCCTGCGTCGACTGCGCGTCGATGCCGATGCGATCGGCCGCGTCGACCGCGCTGTTCGCGATGCTCGCGCGCGTGCTGCGTCCGAAGATGTGCGTGTCGACGCCGGCGCCCGCCGCGCCCATGCCGACCGTGACGTTGCCGACGAAGCCGTTGCCGTAGGCGACGTTGCCCGCCGTGACATCGACCTGCTGGTTGGCCGCCGCGGTCTGGCCCGGCGCGAGCTGATTGAGATCGGCGTTCAGGATCTCGGCGACGCTGCTGCCGGCGATCAGGTTCACGTTGACGGCCGCGCCGAGCGCGACCTTGCCGGCGCCGATGTTGACGTCGATGTTCTCGATGTGCTGCGTGCTCATCGCGTTGACGGCGACGCCCGTGACGGTCTTCGACGCGCCTTGGCGCAGCGACTTCAGATCGGGGCCGGCATAGTCGTCGACGTCGACGGCCTGGCCGAGCGCGACGCCGGTGTTCAGATCGCCGTTGGCGACCGTGAGGCCCGCCGCGCCGGCGGCGCCCGTGCGGGCGAGCACGCGCGTGCGCGCCGCGCCGGCGTCGCCGATGCGCGCATTGGTCGTGCTGTCGATTTGATTGACGGTGACCGAGGCACCGAGGCCGAGGCCGCTGGCGCCGATGCCGGCGCTGCCGGCCGCGACCGAGATGCGATCGTCGGTCTGCGCGCGCACGCCGACGTTGGCGCGGCCTTCGACGCGCGCGCCGCCGTCGATGCGCGCCGTGGTCCGGTTGCCGATGTAGTTCGCGATGATCGAGCCGCCGAAGCCGAAAGTGCCGCTGGCGCCGACGCCGACGCCGATCGCGCCGATCGAGCCTTCGCCGCGCGCGTCGACGAGGACGTTGCGCGCCGTGATGTCGGTGCTCGCGCCGGTGATCGCGGCGTCGGTCAGCGCCGAGAGGCGATTCACCGCGACCGCGACACCGGCACCGACGCTCTTGCCGATGCCGACGCCGCCGGCGATGACGCGGATGCCGCCGCTGTCCGCCGCCGTCTCGCTGTCGCCGTCGTCGGTATCCGCGAAGTCGGCGGCGAGGCTGCGCGCCTCGAGCGTGAAGTCGCGATCGAGCCGGTGGTAACCGACGTTGCGGACATAGGCGTTCGCGCCGCTGTCGACGATGCGGTTGACGGCCACCGAGGCGCCGATCCCGGCCGTCTTGCTCGCGCCGGCGGCAGCGGCGATCGTTTCGATCTCGGAGTTCTCCTCGGCGAGGATCGAGACGTCGCCGAGCACCTGCAGCTCGTAGTCCGGCGCGGCCGGATCGTCGCTGCGCCGGTACTGCGTGCCGGTGTTGTCGACGAAGGCCTCGACGAGCTGGCCGGAGAAGGTGTTGGCGACGCCGACGCCGGACACCTGGAACTGACCCTGCGACGCGCCGAGCGAGGCGCCGATGGCGCGGATGTCGTTCGAGTTGCGCGCGAACAGCGACAGATCGTCGGCGACCTTCAGCCGCGAGCGGCGGCTGTAGGCCTGGGTCTCGTTGCTGACTTCGTTGACGGCGATCGACGCGCCGAACCCGCCCTTGCCGCCGAGCGTCGCGGCACCGGCGACCGCGTAGATCGACGAGGTGTCGGTCGCCGTCAGCGTCAGGCTGCCCCGCGCGCCGTTGGCGGCGACGGCGCGCACGTCGAGATCGGCGTCCGCGAGATAGGCGGCGGTCGTATTGTCGAGCTCGTTCAGCGATACGTTGCCGGCGACGTTGAGACCGCTCTTCTGCGTCGAGCCGGCGACGCTCGCCGTCAGCGCGCGGATGCCGCCGCTGCGCGCGGCCGCGAGCGTCACGTCGCCGTTGGCGACGACGGGCCGGCGGCTCGCGATATAGGCCTCGGTCGCGCCGCCGATGTCGTTTAGCGCGAAGGATCCCGCGAGCCCGAGCGAGCTGCCGCTCCCGCCGCCGCTGCCGCCGGAGAGATTGAGCGTGATCGCGCCGCCCAGCGCCCAGATCTCGCTGCCGTTCTCGGCCGTCAGAATGAGCGAAGGCAAGGGATCGGCGGCGCCGGCAAGCGTCGGGCCCGGGCCGCTGCTCAGTTTGGCGCCGCCGTCGAGGTAGGCGCGCGTCTCGTCCTCGATGTCGTTGATGGCGACGTCGGCCGAAACGTGCAGTCCGCTGCTGCCCTTGTTCGTGCTCGTGCGCGTCTTCGCGCCGTTGTCGCTCGCGCCGCTGCCGGCCTCGTCGGTTTCCGGATCGGTCTGCTGCCCGGCACCGGCGCTCGGCGTGTCCTTGTCGTCGGACTTCACCGCGCCGGCCAGCGCGACGGTCCAGATGCTGCCGTCGGACTCGGCCGCGATCGACACGGCGCCGCCGGCCGTGACCGAGCCGCTGCCGGCCGCGGCCGCGGCGTCGAAGGGATCGAGGCCGATCAGCGCGCGCGTGTGGCGATCGATGTCGTTCAACACGACCGCGGCGCCGACGCCGACGTTCTGCGCGATCGCGACCCCGCCCGCGGTGTTGACGTCGAGCGCGTAGTCGTCGGCGAGGATCGACAGTCCACCGCGGAGATCGACGGCGGCCGCATCGCTGATCCGCGCGGTCGTGTAGTTCTCGATGTCGACGTTGGAGAAGCTGCCGCCGAAGCCGTACTTGCCGGCCTTCGCGCCGGAGATCGCGATCGACACGTTGGTGACGTCGGTGACGGCCTCGATCGTGAGATCGTCGGCATCGAGCTGCGCGCCGTCGTCGATCGCGGCGAGGACGTGGTTGGTATAGGCGGTACCGAGATAGCTGCCGCCGACGCCGGACTTCTTGCCGCCGGTGGAGAAGACGTCCTTGCCCTTGGACTTGATCGCTTCGAGGAAGAACTCGGCGACGCCGGAGAGATTGACCGTCATCACCTCCGACTTCGCCTCGACTTCGACGTCACCCGGCCCGGCCGCGCCGAGGAAAGTCGCATCCTGGTTGATATCGGCGTAGTCGCCGATGACGGCCGCCGCCGTGTTGTCGATGTCCAGCACGTTGACGCTACCGGCGAGGCCGTTCTGCTCGCCTTCGGCCGCGGCCTGCGCCCAGGTCGTGAAGAAGGTGTCCGGAATGCCGAGATCGGAGCCCGGGATCGCCTCGAGCCAGCCCGAGATCGTCTGCGGCTCGGAGGCGAGCTCCAGCGGCGCCCAGTGGACCTCGTAGGGATTGAGCGTCTCGGCCTTCACCGACAGCGTGCCCAGCGCATCGACGCGGGCGCGCGAGCCGCTCTGGCCGGCGACGATCGCCTGCGCGACGCTGTCGAAGTTCGCGACCAGTACCGAGGCGGACACCGCGTTCTTCTTGTCGCCGCTGCCGGAGCCGCCGCCCGACTGGCCGCCGCCGTCGCTGCGCGAAGGCGCCACTTCGCTGGTCGCGGACAGGGACTGCTGATCGCTGGTCTGCGCGAGCACCGCGAGATCGCCCTTGGCCTCGAGATCGGCGCCGCCGCCGATCGTCGCGTGCGCCTCGTTGCGATGGTTCGCGATCGCGACCGCGGCGGCGAAGCCGTTGTTCTTCACGAAGGAGCTGTCGGTGCCGCTGTCGCTAGCCATCTCGGTGCCGCTCGCGATGCGATCGCCCAGCTTCTCGACGAGGAACTGCAGCACCGTCGCCTTGTTCAGGCGCGAATACTTGACGTCGGCGAGATCGTCGCTGCTGTACTCGAACAGGCTGTCGCCGATCGCGGACTCGGCCGCCGTGCCGTTGCCGTCGGTGTCGGCGGTGGCCTCCACGGCGAGATCGCGCTGCGATTTCACTTGGCCGTTCACGGTGGTCACGGCGCGCGTGTCGGAGTTCGTGATCGCGACGGCCGCGCCGAACAGATCGTTGCCCGCTCCGGCGCCGACTTCGGTGGACAGATCCTTCACGCTGCGCGAGGCGACGGTGACCTTGTCGTTCGCGCCGCTGCCGGTGCCGACGATCTTGGCGTCGGAACCGACGAAGGTCGTCGCCGTGCCGTAGGCTTCGGTGTAGGCAACGGCGACGTCGACCGGCACTTTGCCCTTGCTCTGTTCGGAGGGATCGACGACCGTCGCCG
Organism: Gammaproteobacteria bacterium; assembly: GCA_035325705.1. Lineage (GTDB taxonomy): Bacteria > Pseudomonadota > Gammaproteobacteria. The sequence continues at coordinate 42,774 of DAOKZI010000008.1, read as the reverse complement.
TCACGTCCAGGTGATTGTCGATGTAGGCGCCGACATTGACGGGACCGCCGCCGCTGATCTCGGTCGCGCCCGTCACGTTGACGGTGGCGTCGGCGCGGCTGCGCGCATAGCCGATCGAAGCCGCAATGCCGTAGGAGTCGACGGTGGCGCTGGACGCGGCTTCGGCGCTGATGGTGACCGCGCCACCCGCTTCGATCTTCGTCTGCTTGCCGGCCGCGCTCGCACCGAGGTTCACCGTCGCCGCGGTTTCCGCGATCACGACGCCGACCAGCGGGCGCACGCTCGCGAAGAGATCGACGAAGTCTTCGAGAAAGACATCGCTGTCCCAGGTGTCGCCGTCGTCCTCGCCGACGACGGTCGCGGCGTTCTCGTGGTCGAAGAGGTAGCCGGCGTCGACGTTCGCGCGGACCTGCACCGCGCCGCCCTTCAGATGCGAGCCGAGCACGTCGATCGTGCCGTCGGCGGCGGCGACGAAGGGATCGGGCAGCGCGTCGGATTCCGTCGACTGCACGAGGATGCTGCCGCCGTTGGCAGTGCTCGCCGCGTGAGCGAAGAGCTCCGAATCGCGGATCAGCACGTCGCCGCCGGTCGCGATCAGCGAGATATTGCCGGCCTTGAACGCGCCGTCGGCGTAGCTGTGGATCTTCGAGTTCAGGATTTCGATGCGCTCGGCCTCGAAGCTGACGGCGCCGGAATCCGCGGTGGAGGCGCCGCTCGCATTCACGGTGCGCGTCGACAGCGTGAAGTTCTCGAGCTTGATGAAGTCGTCGGCCTTCAGGGTCAGGCTCTTGCCGCTGAACGTCAGGGTGCCGGGCGCGGACGGGCTCGCGCTGCCGTCGGCGAGCGTGAAGGACGGCGGATCGAGCAGGATGTCGCCGCCGCTGCCCTGCGTCGCGCCGGCGTCCAGCGTGCCGCCGCCGAGCGCGACGTGCTGGTGCGCGCTCAGCTCGATGAAGCCGCCGTCGCCCGCGATCTCGCCGCCGCGCGCGGCGACGGTCGCATCGCGCGCGAGCCGGGTTTCGCGCTCGGCGAGGACCACGACGCGGCCGCCGTCCGAAGCGCGGCCGCGGCCCGAGGCCGACAGCGTCGCGCCTGCGGCGAGCGCGATGTCGCGGCCGGCATGCAGATCGATGCGGCCGCCGTCGACCTCGTCGGCCCCGTCGGCGCTGAGCGTGCCGCTCACCGTCACATCGCGGCTCGCCTCGAGCGCGATGCGGCCGGCCTCGACGCTGACGCCGGCGGCGCTGGCGAGCCCGTCGAGGTTGACGGCCTGAGCGAAGGCGTCGGCACTCGGCGCATCGGCGTGGACCGCACCGGAGACTTCGATCGTGCCGGCGCGCAGCGCGGCGCCGTCGACGGCGTTGACCCGACCCTGCACCGAGATCAGGCCGTCCGGATCGATCGGCTGGCTGCCGGCCAAAAGCTGCGCCGTCGCGTCCGCCGACGGCACGCCCGGCGCCTCGAAGAAACGCCGCATGAAGGCCCGGGTCGGCGTGCTCAGATGCAGCGCACCGGTGTTGACGACGCCGCTCGTGCCGACGATGACGCCGTACGGGTTCGCGAGGTAGACGTTGCCGCCGATGCCGCCGTTCCTGATCGAGTTCAGCACGCCGTCGATCTGCGTGCGCTCGTCGTGGACCAGGTTCAGCAGGTTGCGCGTGCCGGCCGGCAAATGCAGGTTGACGGTGTCGCCGGCGCCGACATTGAAGCGGCTGAAGGAATTGAAGGCGTTCTCGCCGCGCACCGTCGCGGTCGTGACCTGCGTGCTGCTGCCGCTGGTGGCGACCTGGGTGGCCGTATTGCCGTCGGGGAGGATCAGCGTCTGGGCCGGGAGCACCGAGGACCAGAACATGCTGAACGCGGTGAAGCCGGCCACGCAGCGCCGGACCGGCAGGCGAACGTTCTCGATCATGATCCTCTCCTGGGCGGGCCGTCTGGTGCGGCCTGGCGCTGGTGCTCGACGAGGAGAGGTCCGTTCTCCGGCTTATGGGTGTTGCGCTTTACTGTCGGACAAAATCTGCCTTGAACCGTGACTCGAATCAATATTTCGATTGTGGCCAACGGTAAGAGCGAGGTTCCGGCCCGAGCCGGCATCGACTACGCTCCACGTTGGTGCATATCCGCAGGAGCCGACATGACCGATCGCCGCGCCGAGCTGTTGAGACTCGTCGAGGATTTCACCGCCCGCTTCAACGCGGTCGATCTCGACGGCCTGATGAGCTTCTTCGCCGAGGACGCCGTCTACGAGGAAGTGAACGGTCCCGTGAACCACGGCAAGGCGGCGATCCGCAAAGCCTTCGAGCCGCTGTTCTCGGGCAAATTCGGCAGAGTGCAGTTCGTCGGCCGCGATTGCTTCATCGACGCCGACGCCGGCAAGGTGATGGCAAGCTGGGACTGCCATCTCGTGATGGACGGCGAGCCGAAAGTGCTCGAAGGTCTGGACTGCTATCACTTCCGCGGCGATCGCATCGTCCGCAAGCTCGCCTACTGCAAGGCGAAACAGCCGCGCTATACCGACGCCGCGTGACGCCCGCGTTCCGGCACTCCCTGGTCCCGTAGCCCGGGTGCAGCGGAGCGGAACCCGGGATCTTCAGCGCACCGACGCCCCCGCTCCCGGGTTACGCGCTGCGCGCTACACCCGGGCTACGAAAGCCCGCCGCCGCGCTATACCGACGCCGCGTGACGCCCGCGTTCCGGCACTCCCTGGTCCCGTAGCCCGGGTGCAGCGGAGCGGAACCCGGGATCTTCAGCGCATCGACATCCCCGCTCCCGGGTTGCGCGCTGCGCGCTGCACCCGGGCTACAAAAGCCCGGATGCGCGCAGAGAATCCGGGATCTTCCACGCGCTCGAGACCCGGGCGCGCGCCCGACTCACGGCGCGCTCCACCCGGGTCAGGTCTTGACCGGATTGCCGCCCAGCCCGGCGAGCACGTTCTCGCAGGCTTCGATGTTGCGCACGTGGACGTCGAGCATGTGCCGCAGATCGCCGGCGAGCTCGGCGTCGCGCACGCGCGGCAGCGCGTCGCGCAGCTTGCGCACGACCCAGCACTGGCCGCGATTGAGGAAGGCGAGCTGCTGCGGGTAATCGTCCATCGCGACGAGCTTGTCGTAAAAGCCGCCCGTCGCCTGGCTGGGCTCGGCGTGCAGGCGTTTGAGATGGCGGCTCAGCATCGCACAGAATGAGGCCTCGTCGCGGGCGACGGCCTGCAGCAGCGAATGGCCGTCCTCCACTTCCGCGCGCTTCGCGATCGTCGCGACGCCGCGCGCGCCCGCGCGCTCGGCGGTCAGGAGCTCATTGAGCAGGGCGACGACTTCGTCGTCGGGCAGGAAACCCATGTAGGCGGGATCGGCCGCTGCCATCTGGCAAGGCGAGGATGCGGGTTCGTGCATGGAAACCTCCTTGCGCTCGAGGTCGAACCAGCCTTCCTCGGTGAGGACGCGATCGAGCGCGATGTCATGGACCTGGGGATGGATGGTGTCGAGCCGCGTGCAGGCATAGCCGATGCCGATGGTGAGAGGTCGCGGCGACAGGGCGGCGAGCGTCCGATCGTAGTAGCCGCCGCCGTAGCCGAGGCGGTAGCCCGCGCGATCGAAGCCGACCAGCGGCACGAGCAGCACAGTCGGCCGTACCTGCACGTCCTGCGCCGGGATCGGGATGTCCCAGATCCCGCGCGCGAGAGGCTGGCCCGGCGACCACGCGCGAAACACCATCGGCGCGCCCTTGGCGACGACGACCGGCAGCGCGCCGGCGCTGCCGCGTTCGGCGAGCTGCTTGATGCAGCCGTGGAGATCGACTTCGCCCTTGAACGGCCAGTAGTAGCCGACGCAGGCGCGCGGCAGCGTATCGGCATCCTCGAGCAGGCGGCGCGAAATCGCGGCCTGGACGGCAAGGCGCTCGGCGTGCGACAGCGCGAGCCGCCGTTCGATCAACTGCTCGCGCTGCGCGCGCCGCCAGGCACGGACGCGAGACCAGTCGTCGCTGTCGTGCATGCGGCTCATGGGGCGAGTATACGGAAGCCGCCCGGCCCGGCCGTTCTCCCGGGCGCGATCGGGAAAGTCTCCGACACCGCGTCAGCCACCCTGCCCATCCGTATAATCGAGCCTCGAGCCACTTTCCACCGGGAGATCACCGTGTCCGTTGCCACCGTCGACCGCCCTCTCGGGCAGGCCGTCAGCGAGGGCCTCGTGCCCGGCATCCTAGCACTCGCCGTCACCGGCACGGGACCGAAGTCGAGGCTGTCCTTGGTCGACATCGAAGGCATTCCCGGCTGCCGCGCAGCGGCGTGCACGATCCCTTCTTCCGGCTCGATCCGATGCGCAAACTGACGGCGGTGCTGCTGGTCGGATACGAAGCCACCCTCGAATAGCACCGCCACCCCAAGACGAACAGGAGGCCCCCATGTCGATCGCGGAGCGCAGCGTCGGCGTCTTTCTCTATCCCGACAACTACACCGGCCCGGAGCTCGCGGACGCGGCGCGGCGCATCGAAGCGCTCGGCTACCAGGCGATCTGGTATCCCGAGGTCTATTACTATGAAAGCTTCACGCTGGGCGGCTTCCTGCTCAGCCAAACCCGAGGCATCACCGTCGCGAGCGGCATCGCCAATATCTACGGCCGCGATCCGATGACCTGCGTGCAGAGCGGCCGCAGCCTGCGCGCCTTTCACGGCGAGCGCTTCGTGATGGGGCTCGGCGTGTCGCACGAATCGATCGTCAGCGGTGCCCACGGCCACGCCTACGGCAAACCGCTGACGACGATGCGCAACTACCTCGACGACATGGCGCGCGCACGGCCCCATCTGCTCGGTGAGGATCCGCCGCTGGTGCTCGGCGCGCTGGGCTGGAAGATGATCGCGCTCGCCGGCGAGCGCACGCAGGGCGCGCACCCGTTCAACTCGCCGCCCGAGCACACGCGCCGCACGCGCGAGATCCTTGGCCCGGGCAAGTGGCTGTGCACGGCCCAGCACGTATGCTGGACGAGCGACGCGAAGGCGGCCCGCGCCGCGGCGCGCAAGGCGCTGGAGTTCTACTTCGTCACGCCGAACCACTATCGGAACTGGCTGCGCCTCGGCTACACGGAGAAGGATCTCGAAGGCGGCGGCAGCGATCGGCTGATCGACGCGCTGGTCGCCTGGGGCAGCGAAGCGCAGATCCGCGATCGCATCCGGCAGCATTTCGATGCCGGCGCGACGCAGGTGATCTTGAACACGATCCGCTTGCTGCCGCCCGATTCGGCGCCGAAGGTGCTGGCCGCCGGCGTGAACTATCAGTCCGTGCCGGACTGGGAAGCGCTGACGGCGCTCAAGCCCGGCTGATCCCGGAGCACACCGATGAGCTTTCGCTACCGCACCCGCATCCGCTACGGCGAATGCGATCAACAGGGCGTGGTCTTCAATGCCAACTACATGGTCTACATGGACGACGCCTCGGAGCAGTGGATCTCGAGCCTCGCGCCGGACGGCAACTTCAAATCGCTGGACTGGGACTGGATGGTGGTGCGCTCGGTGCTCGAATGGAAAGCGCCGGCGCATCACGGCGATCTCCTCGAGATCGAGGTCGGCATCGTGCGCTACGGCTCGAGCTCCTTCGACATCGGCTACGTCGGCACGATCGCCGGCAAGCCGGTGTTCGCGGCGCGCGCGGTGTGCGTCAGCGTGCAGCCGGTGACGCTCGAAAAATGGCCGATCCCGGTGCGGATCAGAGAGAAGCTCGGGGCCGCGGTAGCGCTCGCCGTACCGGCGTGAACGGCCGCGACGGCTGCACTTCGATGCCTGCCCGGCCGGCGTGAAATCCTGTCCGCCGGCCCTGCGCTGTCACACGGCCGCGCGTGTGGATGCCGGGCGCGGGCGCGCCGTCGCTGGACGCTTGTCTTACAGACATTGCGGAGAGATGCTTACAGGCTGCAATTCATCACGTCGTATTCACGGGAGCGCTCTGCTGCTGCTTGCGCCATGTACCTGATCACGGACACCGCCCTTGCCGGGGACTTCAAAGCCCCCCTCACCGACGCGACGCGTCTCGCGGTGCTGCGCGCGACCGGCATGCTGGGACCGGATCGGAATCCCGATCTCGACCGCTACGGCCACATCGCACGACGCGTGCTGAACGTCGCCGCGTGCTACATCTCGTTCACCGACGACAAGTCCGTCTTCGTCAAGAGCGCCGTCGAAGCGGAGGGACAGCCGACTCCCCCGCTGCTCGAGCCGGCCGAGCCGCATATTAGCTGCGCCTATGTCGCCGTGACGGGCGAGCCGCTGGCCGTCCCCGATCTGCGCGAGTACCCGCAGTTCCGCCAGCACGCCCTCGACTCGACGCCGCATCTCGCCGCCTACCTCGGCGTGCCGCTGAAGGTCTGCGGGCAGTCGGTCGGGGCGGTGTGCGTGATGCACGACGCGGCGCGGGAGTGGACGGCCGCGGAAATCGAGCTGCTCGCGGAGCTCGCCGACGCCGTCGGCAAGCTGATCGAGGTCGCGAGCAACGCAGCGCTGTCGCGATTGTCGCTGGAGCGCACCGAGGGACGCCTGCGCCGCATGGCGCTGGATGCGCCGCTGGTCGTGTTCCAGACGCTGCCCGACGGGTCGCTGCTGTCCACCAATCCCTATACCGAGGAGTTCTTCGGCCAGCCGCAGTCGCGCCTGCGCGGCATGGGCTGGGTCGACTTCGTCCATCCGGAGTTCCGCGCTGAAGCGCTGGCGCAGATGCGGCAGGTCACCGCCGCGGGCAAGGCGGGCGGCTTCGAGCTGCCCGTGCGCCGCGCGGACGGCGTCTTTCGCACGGTGCACGTGCGCGCGCAGCCGGTGCGCGGCAGCACCGGAGAAATCGAATACTGGTCCGGCATCGGCATCGACGTCGAGGAGCGCAAGCAGGCCGAAGCTCAGATGCGCACGAGCCAGAACAGGTTTCGGCTTGCATTGGACGCGGGTCAGCTCGGCTTCTGGGACTGGAACGTCGCGACCAACGAAGTGGTCTTCGACGGCCACTGGGCGCAGATCGTCGGCTACGAGCTCGGCGATCTGGACGGCAATCTCGACACCTGGCTCAAGCTCGTCCATCCGCAGGACATACCGCGCGTGCAGGCGACGCTGAACGCGCATCTCGACGGCCGCACCGAATACTACGAAACCGAGCATCGCCTGCGTCATCGTGACGGAAGCTGGCGCTGGGTGCTCGATCGCGGGCGGGTCGTCGAACGCGCGCCGGACGGTCGGCCGCTGCGTGCGCTCGGCACGCACGCGGACATCACGGCGCGCAAGGAAGCCGAGCAGGCGCTGCAGCGCTCGGAGGGCCGCCTGCAGCTCGCGATGAGCATCGCGGCGGTCGCGACCTGGGACAGCGATCTGGTCACCGGCGTCACGCACTGGTCGAAGAGCTATCACACGCTGTTCGGGCTCGATTCGGACAAGCCTCCCCTGTGCCCCTCGGCGCTGTGGCAGCAGCTCGTGCCGGAAGAGGATCGCGAGCGGCTGTTCGCCGAGTGGTCGCGCGCGGAGCGCGAGCAGGACGTCTTTCGCTGCGAGCATCGCATCCAGCGCCCGGACGACGGCTGCCTGCTGTGGATGGACACGGCGGGCCGCTTCTTCTTCGACGCCCACGGCCGCGCCGAGCGCGTGGTCGGGGTCTGCGTCGACATCACCGAACGCAAGCAGTCCGAAGCCGTGCTGCAGGAATCGGCGCGGCGCAAGGACGAATTCCTCGCGATGCTCGCGCACGAGCTGCGCAATCCGCTCGCGCCGATCGTCAACGCCGTCGAGCTGCTGCGCGCGGCCGCGGATCGCGACGAGCGGGTGGCGCAGGCCCGTGCGATGATCGAACGGCAGACCAACCAGCTCGTGCATCTCGTCGACGATCTGCTCGACGTCTCGCGCGTCTCGCGCGGCCGCATCATCCTGCAGAAGGCGCCGATCGCGCTCGGCGACGTGCTGCTGCAGGCCGTGGAAACGATGCGTCCGCAGATCGACGCGCGCGGGCATCGCCTCACGCTCGAGCTGCCCGAGCGGCCGCTGCACGTCGACGGCGATTTCACGCGCCTGACCCAGGTCATCAGCAATCTGCTCAGCAACGCGGCCAAATACACCGATGCGGGAGGACACATCGAGGTCGCGCTCGAGCTCCGCACGAGCGGCGACGACGAGCACGCCGTGGTCCGCGTGCGGGACAACGGCCGCGGCATCGACGGCCACACCCTCGATCACGTCTTCGAGCTGTTCTTCCAGGCCGACAACAGCCTCGATCGCGCCGAAGGCGGGCTCGGCATCGGCCTGTCGCTGGTCAAGCGGCTGGTCGAGAAGCACGGCGGGCGCGTCACGGTGCACAGCGCGGGACGCGGACACGGCAGCGAGTTCGTCGTGCGGCTGCCCTTGCTGAAGGATGCGACGCGGCCGGCCGCGCCGGCGCAAGTGCGTCCGGCGTCCCCGCGACCCGCGGCGCGCATCCTGCTCGTCGACGACAATCGCGACGCGACCGACAGCCTCGCGATGCTCTTGCAGATGCACGGCCACGACGTGATCTCGGCTTACGAAGGCCGCAGCGCGCTGGACCTTGCGACGCGCGAACAGCCGTCGCTGATCCTCGTCGACATCGGGTTGCCCGACATCGACGGCTTCGAGGTCGCACGCCGCCTGCGCGCCGATCCGCGCACCGCCCGCACCACGCTGGTCGCCCTCACGGGCTACGGCCAGCCCGAGGATCGCGAGAAGTCCAAGGACGCCGGCTTCGATCATCACCTCGTCAAGCCGGCGGCGGCGGAGGTGATCCTGGGGCTCGTGACGGGCTGAAGGCCGGACGATGCGACGCGCCTCTCGTCACACGAAATAGGCGGTGACGAACACGGCGATCATCGTGAACACCAGCGCCACCTTGAGCGCGGCCCCGATGAGGATGCCGAGCCAGGTGCCGACGCCGACGCGGCCGGCATGCAAGAGATCGCCGTGGCTCAGGAACTGGCCCGCCGCCGCGCCGAGGAAGGGCCCGAACACGAGGCCCGGCAGGCCGAAGAAGAAACCGACCGCGGTACCGATCGCCGCCCCCCACAGCGCCTTGCCGCTGGCGCCGACGCGTCTCGCGCCGAGCGCGGTGGCGAGGACGTCGACGACCACGGTCAGCGCGGTGAGCACGCCGATGATCGTCAAGGTCGGGAACACGCTCACGCGTTCGAAGCGATCGATCCAGGCGGCGAGCACGAGCCCGGCGAACACGAAGGGCGGGCCCGGCAGCGCCGGGAAGATCACGCCGGCGATGCCGACGAGCACCAGCACGACGACCAGCAGCCAGAGCAGGACCAGGGTCATGCGCAGGCGCCGAGCGCGCGGCGCATCACGCGACGCTGCGCAGGAAGGGTCCGCGCACCTCGAAGCTCATGCCGGTCTCGCCGTCGCGGCCGCGCTGCGAGGAGAAGTACAGCCGCGTGCCGTCCGGACTGAAGGCGAGGCCCGTCAGCTCGGACTCCCCGTGACCGACGAGCTGGACGAAAGGCGCGACGACGGGCGCGGCGCCGGCCGCGGCGAGCAGCACGATCTGCATGTCGTCGCCGTCTTCGGCGACGAAGAGCTGGCGCGAAGGGGCATGCACCGTGAGATTGTCCGGCCAGCGCAGGGCGCCTCGCGACTGCGCGGCCTCGTAATGAACCGCCAGCGTCTCGCGGCGCGTGTCGTAAGCCCAGACGCGATGATCAGCGGTCGTGCTGAAGTACACGGTGCCGTGCGCGAACCACGCGCCCTCGCCGCGCAGGAACAGCCGCGTGCGCGGATCGCGCGCGGGCTCCGTCGCCGACACCGGCCGCCAGCCGACGCGCCCGTCTTTTGCCACTTCCGCGGCTTCCAGCGTGCCGGCGCTCAGATCGCCGCGCGCGGCGGGCCGGAAACGATAGAAGCGGCTGTCGTACTCGTCCTCGGTGAGATAGACGAAATCCGTCGCCGGATCGACGGCCGCCGCCTCGTGCTTGAAGCGGCCGAGCGCGGGCCGCACGACGCCCTGTCCCGGCGTGTAAGGATTGCATTCCCACACTCGTCCGCTATCGATCTCCTCGCAGGACAGCCAGGTGCCCCACGGCGTCGGCCCGCCCGCGCAGTTGAATGAAGTGCCGGCGAGGATGCGATACGCCGCGGCGATCTCCCCGTCGGCCGCGAAGGACAGCACGCCGACGCCGCCGCCGCCGTCGTCCACTTCCGAGTTCGATACGTAGACCCAGCCGCCGCCCTTCGCGCGTGCGAACACGGCCCCCCCGTCCGGGGCGCGGTGCCAGCGATGATCCGTGCCTCGCACGCGTTCGCCCGTGACCGCGAGCAGACGCGCGGTGAAGCCGGCCGGTACGCGCACGCCGTGCGCATCCGGCGCGCCCAGCGGGCCGTAAGGACTCGCGCCGATCGCGCTCTGCGCGCCGGCCGCGCGCCACAGGGCGAAAGCCGCGGCGGTGGCGCTGCAGCGGCGAAGGAAGTGGCGGCGGTGGAGCTTCATGAGATGACGGGCTGCGGGATCGGAGCAGAGTGGGAACGCATGGTAGCGCAGCGCTTCCCGGCCGAGAGACCGAGCGGGCCGGGCCGGTTCGCGGCGCGGAATCCGTGTCAATACCGGCGCGCGTCGCGGCTTCGGGCTACCGCGCAGTATGAGATGCCGGCGGGCTGCGAAGCGCAGGCCGCGCGCGGCGGCCCGCCGTTTACGCCGGCGGTGCGACCTCGAGTACCGTCAATTCGTGCGCGCGCCCGTCGGGCCCGGTCCAGGGAATCGACTGCCCCGGCGACAGACCGAGCAAGGCGGTACCGACCGGCGAGAGGATGGACACCTTGTGCTGCGCGATGTCGGCCTCGTGCGGGAACACCAGCGTCACGCGCCTGGGCGCCGTGCCGGCCGTGACGAAGCTGACCGTCGACCCGATGCGCACGACGTCGGGCTTCATCGCGGCCGCCGGCGCGATCTGCGCGCGATCGATCTCCGCCTGCAGCTCCTCCGCCGCGGCCGGCACCGGGCGATCGATGCTCTCGAGCAGCGCCACGATGCGATCGAAGTCGCCTTCGCTGACGATGATCGGCGGCTTGTTCTTGATGTCTATCTTCTCGTTCATGATGTCCGTGGGACTCCCTTGCGCGCGCCGGCGGGACCGGCCGCGATCGTGCGATCGATATCGATGGAAAGCGCCTGGAGAATGGCCGCGATCAGCGCGGTCCGCCCCCCGGAGCCCGGGGCGCAGACGGCCGAACTCCAGGGTCAGGAATGTGAGAGCGGGCGAACCCGGAAAGCGTGGCGGAGCGCGGAAAGCATGACACTAGCTTGCCGCGCCGGCGCGCAATGTCAAGGCGGCCGGCACGCCGCGGGCGCAAACGACGCGTTCGAGGCAGTCAGGGCCGGGGGCAGCGGCGCGCGGAACCCGGGATCTTACGCGCGCCGAGCCATATCGAGCGCTCGGCGTGCCGTAGCCCGGGTGCAGCGGAGCGGAACCCGGGATCTCCATCGCGCCGAACGACCTCCGATCCCGGGTTACGCGCTGCGCGCTCCACCCGGGCTACGAAGGATCTCGCTCACAGCGGGGGATGCCGCTTGTGCCAGCGCGTCGCGCGCTGGAAGGCCCAGCCGGCCTGCACCAGCAGGTGCTCGGCGAAATGCGGCGCGACGAACTGAAACGCGATGGGTGCGCCGTCCGGCGTCTGCCCGCCGGGGAGCGTGAGCGTGGGGCTACCGGTCATGTCGAAGGGACAGGTGTAACGCAGCATGCCGGACAGGAGATCGGCATCCTCGCCGAACTTCGACATGCGCTCGACGGTGGGCGCCGCGAAAGCGGTCGCCGGAATGATCAAGAGATCCAGCGACTGGAACACCGCCTGCACGCGGCCCGCGAACGCCGCGCGACGCAGCGCGAGCTTCTGGTAGTCCATCGCGCTCAGGCTGCGGCCGAGCTCGATGAGGGCGGCGAGACCCGGGCCGTAGGCGTCCTTGCGCGAAGGATAGGTCGCTTCGTGGGCGACGGCGGTTTCGACGGCGCACAGCGGCGTCCAGTCGTCGACGGCCTGGGCCGTGTCGGGGAACTTGATGTCGATGACCGTCGCGCCCAGCGCTTCGACGGTGCGGATCGCGTCGAGCAGCATCGCCTTCGTCGCGGCATCGACGCGCTCGACGGTCCAGCCGCGATCGACGCCGACGCGCAGCCCGCGCAGGCCGCGCGTCATCGTCGCGAGATAATCCGGCACCGGCAGTTGCACGGCCGTGGGATCCAGCGGATCGGGCCCGGCGATCGCGGCCAGGAGCGCGGCGGCGTCGGCGGCGCTGCGCGCCATCGGCCCGATGTGATCGAGTGTAGCGGCGAGCTCGAAAGCGCCGTGACGGCTGACGCGGCCCCAGGTGGGCTTCAGGCCCGTGATGCCGTTCGCCGCGGACGGGAAACGAATCGAACCGCCGGTGTCCGTGCCGAGCGCACCGAAACACAGCCCCGCCGCCGTCGCCACGCCGGAGCCGCTCGAGGACGCGCCGGACCAGAGCTGCCTGCCCCAGGGGTTCACCGGCGGCGGCACCTCGGGATGGTGATCGGCGAAGGCGCCTTCGGTCTGCTGCAGCTTGCCGAGGATGACGGCGCCGGCTTCGCGCAGACGTCGCACCGCGGTCGCGTCCTCCGTCGGCTTGAAGTCTCTGTACAAGGGCATGCCGTGCGTCGTGCGCACACCGGCCGTCCACAGCAGATCTTTCACGGCGAGCGGCACCCCGTGCAGCGGGCCGCGGGCCCTGCCCGCGGCGATCTCCGCGTCCGCCCGCGTCGCCTCCGCGAGCGCCTGATCCGCCATCACGGTGACGTAGCTCAAGAGCGAGCGGTCGACCGCCGCGATGCGCGAGAGCATCGCCTGCGTGACTTCGACCGACGAGCGATCGCGGGACTGGATCTGGCGAGCGACTTCGAGGAGCTCGAGGTAGTGCAGGTCGGTGGCCATGGTGCTTCTCCCCCGGCGCGGTCGGCGCCTTGTCATTCGAGTTGAGGGGAAACCGCTCCCACGCGATGTCGCAACGGGTACGCACGGCGCAGCATTCGCGGCTCGGCGGCTCCGCTTGCAAGACTATCCCTTGCCCGGCGCGCACGCGAGCGCAGCGCCCGATCGCCATTCCGTAGCCGATGAGATTCCATCGAGCTTCGTAGCCCGGAAGGAGCGCGTAGCGCGAAATCCGGGTCTTCGACGGAACATCAGCCCGCCTACGTCCCTACGATTTGCGTCTTCGTAGCCCGGATGAGCGCAGCGAATCCGGGATCGGGCCTGTCACGCGCGGCGCGGTTCCAAACGTGGATCCCGGATTCGCTGCGCTCATCCGGGCTACGAGAGCTGGCCATCCCTTGTTCGGCGCGCATGCGAGCGCGATGCCGATCTCGTAGGTTGGGCTGACGAAGGAAGCCCAGCGTTCGGCGCCTCGACAGAGCTGTTGGGCTTCCTTCGTCAGCCCAACCTACGGCCTGAGCCCAAGCTACGGCTTGCGCGCATCGAGCTAGGGCTGCACCGCGACCTTCAACACGCCGTCCCGCTGGTGCGCGAAGAGATCGTAGGCGGCGACGATGTCGTCGAGCTTGAAGTGGTGCGTCACCAGCACGTCGAGGCTCACGCGCTTTGCCGCGACGATGTTCATCAAGCGCCGCATGCGTTCCTTGCCGCCCGGGCACAGCGCGGTGACGATGCGGTGATCGCCGAGGCCCGCGGCGAAGGCGCCGAGGGGAATGGTGAGATCGCTGGAATACACGCCGAGGCTGGACAGGGTGCCGCCCGGCTTCAGCACGCGCAGCGCGGCTTCGAAGGTGCCCTGCGTGCCCAGCGCTTCGATCGCGGCGTCGACGCCGCGGCCGCCGGTGAGCTTCATGATTTCCTCGACCGGATCGCAGTCGTGGAAATTCAGCGTGACGTCCGCGCCCATCACGGTCGAGATGTCGAGGCGATGCGCGTTGCCGTCGACGGTGATGATCGTGCTCGCGCCGAGCAGGCGCGCGCCGGCGGTCGCGCACAGGCCGATCGGCCCCTGCGCAAAGACCGCGACGAAGTCGCCGATCTTGATGTTCGCGTTCTCCGCGCCCTTGAAGCCGGTGGACATGATGTCCGGACACATCAGCACCTCTTCATCGCTGAGACCTTCCGGAATCGGCGCGAGATTGGCCTGCGCGTCCGGCACGCGCACGTACTCCGCCTGCGTGCCGTCGATCAGATTGCCGAAGCGCCAGCCGGCGGTCGCCTTGTAGCCGTGGGCACCGCACTGGCCGCTGGGGATCAGATAGCTGCCATCCTGCGACGGCGCGCCGTCCTGAGCGGCATAAGAAGTGAAGCTGGGGCAGATCGCACCGGCGATGACGCGCTGGCCCTCCGTGTAGCCCTGGACTGCGCTGCCGAGCTTGGCGATCACGCCGACGGGCTCGTGACCGACGGTCAGGCCCGGCTTCACCGGATATTCGCCCCTGAGGATGTGCACGTCCGTGCCGCAGATCGTGGTGGTCGTGATCTTCACCAGCGCGTCGTTGGGACCGACGTCCGGGATCGGCTTGTCGACGAGTTCGATACGGCCGGGGGCGACGAATACGGCGGCCTTCATCCTGCTCATGAAAAGTCCTCCTGCAAGCGAGCGATGCGTCGACGCGATGTCGATGGAGCCGAGCAGCCCGCGGCCATCGCTTCCGCCGCGGGCTATCGTGCGCGAGGTCCTGCGGCCTGCGCTCGCAACCGGACTTTACCCCGCGCGAGGCAGCCCGCCCACCGCGGCCGTCAAGGGCAGGGTTCGGTCGGTGCATCGTCGTGCAGGCCGAATTCGGGATCGCCGCTGTCCAGCGCGATCCGCAGCCACAGCACTCGCGCCTCGTCGTCGGCCGCGTCCAACACCGGCGGCTGGCGATCGAAGCGCCTGAGGTACTCGAGCTCCAGCGCAAGCAGCTCGTCGTGCAGATTCTCGTCAAATGCAGCATCCGTCATCGCACGCGTCCTCTCCGTCGTCTCCGCGCATTGTGGAGCGCCGTGGCAGGACGGCCAGCAGACGGGCAGCGCTGGTGATGCCGGCATTCGACGCAGGCCGGGTCTGCGCAACGGCAGCGCGAAGATGACGGCATTCGGCCCAGACGCGGGAGGACGCCCGCCTACATTGATGAGCGCCGCATCGTCCTAAGCTGGCCGTGCGGCAGCGTCCGCCGGCCGCTGCCACGCGTCGGCCGTGTCAACACATTCTGGGAGGAATGCCATGAACGCATCGCTTCGTGCCTCGCTCACGCCCGCTGCCCTGCTGCTCTTGCTGTGCGCCGCGCTCGCCTCGTCGACGAGCTTCGCCGATTCGCGATCCGATCCCAGATCCCAGTTCACCGCTGCACGCCAGGAGATCCTCGATCTCATCTCGGCCTATAGCTACACCTATGATGCGAAGGACGTCTCCCGCTGGCTCGATCTCTTCACCAACGACGCGCGCTGGGCCTGGTACGCAGGCCCGCAGCGCACGCTCGCAGTCAGCCTGCCGGGCAAGCAGGCGATGAACGACTACTTCGCGCCGCGCCTCGCCGCGCTCGCCCAGCAGGGCATCCAGAGCCGTCACTTCCAGACCAATACCGTGTTCACCTCGTTCAACGGCCGGGAAGCGAGCGCGAAGACTTACGTCCTCGTCACCTGGCAGTACGCCGGTGAGCTGGTGCCGCGCCCGGTCCACACCGGCTACTATGAAGACAAGTTCATCCGCACCCCGCGCGGGTGGAAGTTCAAGGAGCGGGTGATCTACGTCGACCACGTGTGACTCCGCCGCGCGTCCCGGGGCCGGCCGCGGCGCTCGGGCGCGGGGACGGCCGTGCGGCCGGGGTGGCTTGTCCTGGGTCAAGGCGCGCCGCCCCGTTCCGACCTAGCGTCGAATCTTCCCCGATGTCCTACAGATCGCGTAAGACTTTCGGGCGCATGCTTCGTCGATGCGGCGAGTCCGCAGCGGCCATGGACGGCGATAGCTCCAACGATTGCTAACGCCGGTTCCAATATGCAAGCCAAGGTCGATCCAGATCGCGACGATGCCGACATCATCGCCACCCCGGCAGCGCAAACGAGCGCGCCTCCCACTCGCACGGTGCTCTACGTCGAAGACAATCCTTCGAACATGCAGCTCATGCGCAAACTGTTCGCACGGCGCCGGGACATCCGACCCGTCTACGCACATACGCCGCTCTTGGGGATCGAGATGGCGCTGGCCGAGAAACCCGATCTCGTGCTGCTCGACATCAATCTGCCCGGCATGAACGGACGCGAGGTGCTCGCGCGCCTGCGCAGCCATCCGGAGACCGCCGCCGTGCCGATAGTGGCGGTGACGGCGAACGCGATGCCCGGCGACGTCGCGCAGGGCATCGCCGCCGGCTTCGATGCCTACGTGACGAAACCGATCGACATTTCGGCGTTCATGCAGGCGATCGATCGCTGGCTCGCCCTCGGCGCCTCGATGTAAGACGAGGCGAGCCCCGGCGCCGTCAACCGGCGCTCGCAGGGCCGACCGGCACGTGCAGGCGCACGCTGATCCCGTGCTCGTGGCCGCGCCGTTCCAGGCTCGCGCCGAGCTGATCGCAACATATCATCACGAGGCGGCAGCCCAGTCCGGGCGGCAGGCCCGCGTCCGCTTCGAGCTTGCCGCCGCCGTCGTCCGTCACTTCGATTTCGAGCGCGGCGTCGTCGCGCAGCCGGGCCGACACCGACACCCGCAGCGGCCTGGACCAGTCGCGCCGATGCTTCACCGCGTTGGTCAGCAATTCGTTGAGGATCAGCATCAGGTGCGTAAATCGATCGCCGGACAGCGGCGGCAGCTCCGCCTCGATACTCGCGCTCAGCTCGTCTCCCGGCAGCAGCAAGGCGCTGCGCGCGCTGTGCAGCAGTTTCTGCAGTTCCGAGGACACGCTGTGGGGCGCTGCGTCCGCATTGCCGAAAAATTCCCGGGACAGATCGGTGAGCGATTTGACCCGGCCGATCAGATCCGACAAGAGCTCGTTTCCGTTCTGCGCATTGTTCTCGGGCCGGTGCAGCTCGAGCACCGCCCGGATGATCGCGAAGTTGTTCCGAATCCTATGCCCGAACTCCCTGAGCCGCAGGCGACAGGCGGCGAGCCGGCTTTCGAGCTCGTGTATCGTCGCAATGCCGGCCGTCACGTCCCGCGCCGTGCCGACCAGCGCGCGCGGCGTGCCATCCTCGTTCGTGAGCGGTCTCGCGTATTGATGCAGCCAGCGGACGGGCTCGCCGGCCGCGGGCGTCAGTCGATGTTGCACGTCGACGATCTTGCCCGAGGCGAGACATTCGTCGATGGTGTGGCGGACCGTCGCCCGATCTTCCGGGTGCACCAGCGCCCACGCCTCGCTCAGCGCCAGCACCCTGGGATCGTTCGAGGCCGCCGCGCCGGGCACGGCGCAGCGCATGACCCAGCACTGGCGCGTGCGCAGATCCAGGCGCCAGATCCAGTGCGCCCCGAGGCCGAGCGCATGGACCAGATCGCCGGGCCAGTCGGCGGGCATCGAAGGCTCGGCCATGCTCGGTCGATCTCTCATCAGTCCAGCGCCCCGATCGTCGCCCGCGCCGTATCGCCCGCCGGCGCGGGCGGCGCGGCGGGCGCGGGACACCAGGCCGGCGCGGCGTGCAGCTCGGACAGCGGCACGGGACGTCCCATCAGATAGCCTTGCACGAAGTCGACGCCGAGCTCCCGCAGCGTCGCGAGCACGTCCGCGCTTTCGACGAACTCTGCAATCGTATGCCGGCTCAGCGATTTGGCGATGTTCACGATGGACTGGACGATCATGTAGTCGAGGGACTCGGCGCAGATGTTGCGGATGAAGCTGCCCGCGATCTTGATGTACTCGGCCGGGATGTTCTTCAGATACGCGAACGAGGTCATGCCGGTACCGAAGTCGTCGAGCGCGAACTCGCATCCGTAGGCCTTGAGGCTGGACATCAGATGTAACGCGGCGTCGAAATTGCTGATTGCGGCCGTCTCCGTCACTTCGAACACGATGGGGGTCTTCGCGCCGCGGTTTGCCAGCAGCCGGCACACGGCGCTCACGAACTCCGGGCTGCTGAGCGACTGACCGGACAGATTGATGCTGCATGACGGGCACGCGGCCTCTCCCTGGGCATCGATCCAGTCGAGCGCACGCTCTATGACCCAGAGATCTATCTTTGGTGCCAGGCCGAAGCGTTCGGCCGCGGGCAGGAACTCCGACGGCGGGATCACGACGCCGTCTCTGCCGCGCAGGCGCAGGAGCACCTCGACTTTCGGCCGCTGCTGCGGGCAAGCGTGGACCGGGACGATCGGCTGTCCCCACAGCTCGAGCTCGTCCTCGTCGATTGCGCGCTGGAGCTTCGCGGCCCAGTGCGACGCGGACTGGGTACGGCGCAGCTCCACGTCGTGCTCCTCGTAGACGAGCGCGCGCCCGCGTCCGCGCTCCTTGGCCGCATAGCAGGCCGCATCCGCCTTTTGCAGGATGTCGACCAGCCGATGCGCGCCACAGCGGAATTCCACGAGCCCGACGCTCATACCCACCGAGAAAGTGAACTCGGACCAATTGAAGCGGATTGCGCGCACTCTGGCGGCGATGCGATCGATCAGCGCCTGCGCGCGGCTCGAGTCGCAGTCCGGAAAGACGAGCGCGAACTCGTCGCCGCCGAGCCGGGCGATGATGTCGGCACGGCGGCCGCCGGCACGCAGCACCCTGGCCACTTCGC
Organism: Gammaproteobacteria bacterium; assembly: GCA_035325705.1. GTDB lineage: Bacteria > Pseudomonadota > Gammaproteobacteria. Next base: position 24,117 of record DAOKZI010000008.1, on the reverse strand, counting down.
GCAGCAACTGATCGCCCGCGGTGTGGCCGCAGGTGTCGTTGATCACTTTGAACTGATCCAGATCGATGAAGCACAGCGTGTGCATGGCGCCGTCGTCGGAGCCGGCATCGAGCAGTTGCTGTATCCGCTGCTCGAAACCGAGGCGATTGACGAGGCCCGTCAACGCGTCGTGCGTCGCCTGATAGGACAGCTTCTTCGACAGTTGCAGGCGCTTGGTGATGTCTTCCGCGACCACCAGCGCATAGCGACGTCCATCCTCACGGCAGAAGACCCGGATCGTGAGCTGCAGCCAGCAGTCCCAGGTCCGATCGGAGGCGATCCGGCAGTGAACCTGGGCGACCTCGCCCGGCCGCGCGCTGGCGCGCTCGAGCGATGCGCGCACCGCGGCGCGATCCGCCGCATAGACGAAATCCAAGAGCTGCGCGTCGATCAGGCCCTGGCTGCTGTGGGCGGCGAAGAAATCGCGTCCGTAATCGTTGATCTCGCAGATCCGGTAGGTCTCCTCGAGCGTGAAGAGTATGCAGGGATTCTCGTCGAACAGCGCGCGGAGCCGCCGCTCCTGTTCGCGCGCCGTGCGCAGCGCGGCCATGCGCTCGGAGACGTCGCGCACCGTGACGCAGACGAAGGCCGTGCCGTCGACGTCGATGGGGCTCAGATCGATGTCGACGGGAAACTCGCGGCCGTCGCGATCGACGGCGCGCAGATCGGCCGACTTGCCCATCGGCCGCGCGACGCGCTGGCGTGCATAGCCGGACACGTGGCCGGCGTGTCGCGCGCGCACCGGCGCCGGCACCAGGGACGACACGTCGCGCCCGATCAGCTCGTCTTTCGCGTATTTGAACAGGCGGCTCGCCGCGAAGTTGGCGTATCGAATCGTGCCGCCCCCATCGACGAGCAGCACGCCGTCCGGCATCGCTTCGACGACCGACTCACCGACCGCCACCGGCGGCACGCGATCTTGCCGGCCCGCCTCTTCCTGCCTCATGTAGACCCCCTTCGATATGTCCGGCGACGACGACATGGGCCGTCGCGTGAATGTCGCTCTGAATGATGGCGTCTGCAGACGTTCCGACGCGGTGCGGGGGCGTTGGGCTGGAACCTGCCTCGGTCGAAGGAGGCGGTGAGCATAAGGCCTCGCTCGGGAGGCGCTTACTGTCTTCGACGATTATTCGGCAGCTTGGACTTTGCACTTTAATGAAGCGAGCGATGCCCTCCGATTCATTTGCCGTTCTTACAATGATTTTTCGCAACAGACGCCTGCTCAAGCTCGTTCGAGCATCCTGCTCATCGCGCTCAACAGCTCGAGAGAGCCGCGGCGATCGACGATGCGCTGCGCCGCTTCTTCCAGCGGTATGCGATTGCTGCGCGCGAAGTAGCGCACGACGCGCGTGCTTTCCTCTTCGCTGAGACCGAAGCGCTCCATCACGATGCCGCTGGCGAGATTCGCGGTGCGCCGTCCGTCCGCCAGTTGCCGCGCATGTTCGGTCAGCGCCATCAGTTCGGCGGCGCGCGCGAGGCCGGTCTCGATGACGGCGAGGACCTCGCGCGCCGTGGCCGGCTTGAGCACGAAGCCGACGGCGCCGCTCGACGCCGCGTCCCGCACGGTCTCCGTATCCGAACGGCCGGTGAGGAAGGCGAAGGGCAGACGATGGCGCTCGAGCAGCATGCGGCCCAAGGCCGCGCCGCTCTGATCCGGCAGGCCGTAGTCCACCAGCGCGAAGTCGACCTTCAATCCCTCGTCGAGCGCGCTGAGGGCATCCGCGCTCGAATGGGCGACCGTCGTGTGGACCGCTTCGCGCTCGAGCTCGGCGCGGGTGCCCGCGGCGACGAGGCGATCGTCTTCGACCAGCATGACTCGGCGTATCGGTTCGCGCTTCATCGTATCCCCCTTGCTCGATGATTCATCGGGCCGCATCGCGTGCGGCTTCCGTCTCACGGCGCGGTGAACGCGCCTGCTTCTCGTCCGCGCCGACGGCGGGCAACTCGATCCAGAAAGTCGATCCTCGACCGCATTCGCTCTCGACGCCGATGGCGCCGCCCATTTGCTCGATCAGCGCCTTCGCGACCGTGAGGCCCATGCCGGTGCCTTCGATCGATCCTTCGGCATCCACGAGACGCACGAAGGGCTCGAACAGCGATTGGAGCGCGCCGGACGGAACGCCCGGTCCCGTGTCCGTGACGCAGAGCCGTTTGCGGCCGAATACGGACTCCATCCACTCGAGCCGGACGCTGCCGGCCGGCCGGTTGTATTTGATCGCGTTGCTCAACAGATTGATCAGCACCTGCCGCAGCCGAGTCGGCTCGGCCAGCACCTCGCAGGCTCCGGCGGCGAGCTCGATCCGAATGCCGCGCTCCTGCGCGATGGGCCGCAGCAGGGCGACACAGTTCGCCAGCTCGCGCGCGAGATCCACGCGGCCCAGATCCAGCGCATGGGCTTCGCGCTCGAATCTCGATAGATCGAGCACCTCGTTGATCAGCGCGAGCAAATGACGGCCCGCGGACTCGATGAAGGCCACGTCTTCGCGCTGTTCCGCGGTGAGAGGCCGTTCGACGTCCGAGCTCAGGAGCTGCGCAAAACCGAGAATGGCGTTCAGCGGCGTACGCAGTTCGTGACTCATGCGGGACAGAAACTCGCCTTTCGCATTGGCCGCCGCCTCGGCTTTCAAGCGGGCCGCATTGAGCTCCTGCGTGCGCAATTCGACCAGCCGTTCGAGCTCGTCCCGGCTGCGTATCTGCTCGGTGGCGTCGCGCGCGACGCCGCACACGCCCGTCACCACGCCGTTCTCGTCGTGCATGCGCACGACGACGTGATGATGCGGAACCAGGCCGCCGGCCAGGCGGACGCTCGCCTCCAGGGAGACCGAGCCCTCGCGCATCGCGCGTTCGAGCGCCTGCTGGATGCGCGGGACTTCCTCGTGGTCGGCGAAGTCGAGCAAGTGGCGACCGCGCAGCGCGTCTCCGTCCAGGCCGAGCATGTCTTCGACCCGCGGATTCCACCAGCGCAGGCGGAAATCCGCGTCGGTCACATAGACGATGTCGCGGATGGCGGCGAGGATCGCGCGGTTCACCGCGTAGGCTCGGCTCAACTCGCGCTGCGCCCGGCGGCTGTCCGTGATGTCGACCGACACCCCGGCGATGCTGCTCACCGAGCCGTCGGCGGCCAGTACGGGCGTCATGAGCAGATGGAAGATTCTCCCCGCGACTTCGCACTCGGCCTCGGCGCGCAATCCGCCTTGAACCTTGCGGAAGGACTCGGTGAGCCGCGCGTCGTGCGCGAAGCGTTCGAACACGTTGGTCCCGATGAAAGTTTTCGGCGGCTCCGTGCCGAAGGTCAGATCCCGACCTTGGGCCAAGCGTATCATGCCGCTCGGATCTGCGCTCCACAGCACCACCGGACAGCTCGACAGCACCGTCTGCAGCTTGCGGTTCGCGGCGTCGAGCTGCGCCTCGGCCCGGCGCAGCTCGGTGACGTCCTGCGCCACCGCCGCGAGGTGCAGCGGTTCGCCGGTAATCTCGTCGTCGATCCGGAACACCGTGCCGTGGACCAGCGTATCGATGCCCGTCACTTGATTGCGTATCGCGATGTCGCCGGTCCACGCGCCGCGCGCCATCACGCAGGGCAGTACGCATTCGTCGAAGTACGAGCGAGCGGGCTCTTCGAAGAAGCGCTGCGTATAAGAGCCGAGCACCTCCTCCGCGGGCAGGCCGAACATGCGCAGTCCGGCTTCGTTGACGAACTGGATCCGGGCATCGAGATCGGAGTAGCCGATGTAGTGCGGCGAGTTGCGCACGATCGCGGCCAGACGGCGCACCGCGTCTTCGGCGGGATTCAGCGCCGGACTCGCGGCGGCGGCCAGCGCGCAGTCGCGCACGCACTCGAAGCCGGGTGTGACTTCCTGCACAACGCGGAGCTGGCTGCGTGCGCCGTCCTCTCCCTGTCGCAGCGTCCCGCGCTCCTGCACGCACTTGACCGCCTCGTCCACGCGCAATCGGTAGACGATCGCATAGGGCCTGCAATCGCGGATGCCCTCGCGGCGCGCGTGGCGAACGGCAGCGCAGTCCTCGGGATGGATGGCGCGGTTGTAGCGCGCCGACGCCGGCGGCTGCGCGTACGGCGTTTCCCCGAGCAAGCGATAGAGGGCGGCCGACCAGCGCGGCGGCCGATCGCCGAGTATGACCTCCCATACGCCGATCCCCGCGAGCTCGAGCGCGGGCGCCGCCAGATCCTCACAATCGGACGGCCGCAGCTCGGCGCCAGGAGCATTCAAAGTCGCTGCTCGCGTGCCCGTCCTTGGGCGAACGAGGAGACGGGTGCGGCCGCGCGCGCTCGAACCGGGCACGCGGCGCGTAAATCGATTTGGCGTATAACCTTCATCCGAATAAGATTATTCGCAAGCCTAGCCCGCTCGCTAGAGCCTTGCGTGCCAGCCCCCGTTTGCCGGGCACCGACGGTCATCGGCAATCCGGTCCAGACGCGCCGCCGCCGGCGGACGAGGGAGCAGGCATGCGAGGCGAAGTCGTACTCACGCTGGAAGACAGACATCGGGCCATCGTCCGCATCGACGAGGACGACTTTGCGGTACTGCAGCTCGTCCCTTCGACCCCCGTGTCCCAGGCCGAGGTGATCGGCGGCATGCTGCGGACCCACGGCATCGTCAGGTTGTCGAACTGGACGCGTCGCGTGCATTTCTACGCCATCGTCATGGCGAGCGGGTGCTCGTTCCAGACCGCATTCCGGATCGCCTTCGACGACGAGCTCCTGCTGTGCTGATCCCAGACAAGCCGGTCGTGGCAACGAGGCGGCTACGCGCCGGGAAAGCCGTCCGCGCCGCGTCACCGCTTCACCTCCGGGATCTCGCCATTGCTACCGGTTCAGCGCCCCAAAGGCCTGGATGGCGGCCGCGATTCCGCCCAGCGGCACTATGTCGGCGGCGGCGTCGAGCTTGACCGCCTCCTTCGGCATGCCGTAGACGACGCAGCTTTCCTCGTCCTGGGCAATGGTGTGCGCCTTGGCGTCGCGCATGTCGCGCAAGCCGCGTGCACCATCGTCGCCCATGCCCGTCATGATGATGCCCAGCGCATTGGCCCCCGCCGCTCTCGCCACCGAACGAAACAGCACGTCCACCGACGGACGATGCCGGTTCACGAGCGGCCCGTCGATGACCTCCACGTGATACTGCGCGCCGCTGCGCTTGAGCACCATGTGCTTCCCGCCCGGTGCGATCAGCGCCCGCCCCGGAATGACGCGATCGTTGCTCCTGGCTTCGCGCACCTCTATCTGGCACAGGCCGTCGAGACGATGGGCAAACGCGGCCGTGAACTGCTCGGGCATGTGCTGGACGATGACCAGCCCCGGCGATACCCGCGGCAGCGCCGAGAGCACCACCTCGAGCGCCTGCGTGCCGCCGGTGGAAGTCCCGATCGCGACGATGTGCTCGGTCGTTCGGACCATCGCCGCCGCGTCGGGCGGCGGCAGTATCGCATCCACGGTGTGCTTCGGCGCGGCCCTTTCACGCTGCTGCGGCGCGCAGCGCAGTTTATTGACCCGCGCTCGTGCGGCGGCCTTGACCGCGTCGATCAAGTCGTCGGTGGACTGCTGAAGAAACGTTTTCACGTTCATGCGCGGCTTGGTGACGACGTGCACGGCGCCCGCGGCGAGGACCTGCATCGTCGTTTCGGCGCCCTTCTCGGTCAGAGACGAGCAGACGACGATGGGCGTCGGCTTCTCGGACATCACTTTTCTGACGAAGCTGATGCCGTCCATCCTCGGCATCTCGACGTCCGTGACTATCACGTCCGGCCACTTGGACTTCATCCGCTCGAGCGCGAACAAGGGATCCGCCACGGCGGCGATCACGCGGATGCTCGGGTCGCGGGCGAGCGCCTCGCTCATCACCTGCCTGACGACGGCGGAGTCATCGACCACGATCACATTGATGCTGCTCACCCTGTCCTCCTCACGCTGGGACGCTTACGCTCGAGAATCGACGGCGCGCTGTACCGCACCCACACGCGACCGTCTCGGAGATCCATGCTGAGGCTGCGGTGACCGGTGCCGCCGGTATGCTCGCCGGCGATCCGCAGATCGAACGCCGCGCAGAGCCGGCGCGCACAGGCGATGTTCTTCGCGCCGACGGACGCTTGCGCGGTGCGGGCACTGCCCGAGACCACGCTGCCGCCGAAAAGCTTGACCTCGAAGTGCTGCGGCTCTGCGCTGCATCTTGCCGCATGCGCCAGCAGGATGCGCAGCGCCTCGTCGCCATAGCGGCCATCGAGCGGCCCGGCGCAGGCGTCGACCCGAGTCGGGAGCAGGAAGTGACACATACCGCCGACGCGCAGCAGCGGATGCCACATCGTCAGCGCGACGCAGGATCCGAGCAGCGTCTTGACGCGAGTGGTCGGTCCGGCGAAGCAGGCCTGCCCCGGCAGCAGGAAGATCTCGGTAGAGCGCTCGTCCTGGCCGCGCATGTGTCACGCCGGCCTGCGGAAGATCGACGGCTCGATCGGCTCGACCGCGTCCGTGACGCCGTGGAGATTCTCGGCGTGGCTCAAGATCAAATAGCCGCCGGGACGCAGGTGAGGCAGGATGCGGGCCACCACCTTGCGCTTGGTGTCCAGATCGAAATAGATCATCACGTTGCGCAGAAACACGACGTCGAACGTGCCGATCTCGGGCAGCGCGGCGTTGAGATTGATCGAACGGAAGGACACGCGCTCGCGCAAGGGACGATCGATGAGCAAGCTGCCGCTCTGCCGTCCGATGCCCTTCAGGCAGTACTTGGCGAGGTAGTCCTTGGGAATGCCGGTGGCGCGTGCAAGCCCATAGCGCGCGCTGCGCGCCATGGCCAGCACGCGCGAGCTGATGTCCGAGCCGAGTATCTCCCAGGGCGCGCCTAAGCCCATGACCTCGGCAAGCACCATGGCGATAGTGTAGGCCTCCTCACCCGACGAAGAGGCAGCGCTCCATACGCGAAACGGCCGGTCGCCCGAGCGCCGCGGCAGGATCTCCTCGCGCAGATAATCGAAGTGTTTCGGCTCGCGAAAAAAATACGTTTCGTTGGTGGTGAGCAAATCGAGGGCCACCTGCAGCTCGTCCGCCGAGTCCCCGTTCATCAGCAGATGAAAGTATTCCCCATAACTTCCCGCGCCGAGTTGCTGTACGCGCTTGAGCAGCCTGGCGGCCACCAGCGTTCGCTTGTGCTCGGCGAGGCTGATACCGGCCGATCGATAGAGCCAATCGCGAAACAGCCCGAATTCCCGACTCGTCAGACTCGGGCAGGCCGCGGCCGGGGGAGCTCCCCACGCCGCGGCCGCCCTGCCCGGCGCCCCTCGCTCGAGCGCTGAGGCACCGGGCTTGCTCGTTTCCGTCACGGCGCGCCCCTCACCTGGCGAGGCTCACGGTGGCGGCCAACTCCTCCGTCGAAAGGATGCGCTCGACGTTCAGGATGATGACGAAATCGCCTTCGATCTTGCCCATGCCCGCAATGAAGTCGGCCCGCAGCTTGGCGCCGAAGGCAGGCGCGGGCTCGACGTCTGCGGGCGAGATCTCGAGCACCTGGCTGACCGCGTCGACGACGACCCCCACGTCCTGCCGTTCCGCCTCCGGACCCACCTCCAGAATGATGATGCAAGTGCGGCGCGTGGATTCGGAGCGCGTGCCGCCGAAGCGCAGCGACAGATCGACGACCGGCACGACGCGGCCTCTGAGATTGATCACGCCCCGGACAAAGGACGGCATCATCGGCACGGCGGTGACCAGCCCGTATTCCAGGATCTCCTTTACCGCGAGTATGCCGATCGCAAAGGTCTCGTCGCCGAGACGGAAAGTAAGATACTGATGTTGATCCTCGTGCGCCGCGTCGTCGGCGTGCAGCGCCAGTGGTTTCGTCACAGTGCTCATCGCCTTCCTCCTAGAAACGGACGTACTCGCTCTCGGCCGCCGCTTCCTCGCTCACGGCGAGGTTGCCCTGTATCGCCGGCGCGCTGCCCGCGGGCCTGCGTGCGGCGACGGCGTTCATCACCGGCGGCATTCCGGCGACGCGGAAGAAGCTCATGAGCTGCTGGAGCTGCTGAGCCTGCCCCGACATCTCTTCGGCAGTCGCCGCCAGCTCTTCGGCAGCGGAAGCGCCCTGCTGCGTGGTCTGGCTGAGCTGCGTCATCGCCGCATTGATCTGCGTGACGCCGCTGGCCTGCTCGCCGGACGCCGCCGCGATTTCCTGGACCAGATCGGAGGTTTTCTGGATCGCCGGGACGATCCGCTCGAGCAGCTCCCCCGCCTGCTCGGCGACCTTCACCGAGTCGTTGGCGACGCCCCCGATTTCCTGAGCGGCCACCTGCGAGCGCTCCGCCAGCTTGCGCACTTCGGTGGCCACGACGGCGAAACCGCGGCCGTGCGCACCGGCGCGCGCCGCCTCGATCGCGGCGTTCAGGGCGAGCAGATTGGTCTGATAGGCGATGTCGTCGATGATCGAAATCCGCTCCGCGATCTCGCGCATCGCCGACACGGTCTTGCGCACCGCTTCTCCGCCTTCGCTCGTTTCCTTGGCGGCGTTCATCGCCATCGAATCGGTCACTTTGGCGTTCTCGCTGTTCTGACTCACGGATGCCGACATCTGCTCGATGGACGCGGAGGACTCTTCGACCGCCGCCGCCTGCTCGGAGCTGCTCTGCGACAGCGATTGCGCGGTATCGCTCACCTGCTCGGACGCCGACGAGAGCGAATCCGCCGCATTGCGCACCTCGCCGATGATGCCGGAGAGCTTGTCGACCATATTGCGCATGCTCTGCAGCAGCCGCCCCGTCTCGTCCTTTCGGTCGGTGTCGATGCGCACGCTGAGATCGCCGTTGGCGAGTCGATCGGCGACTTCCACCGCGACGCCCAGCGGCTTCGTGATGCTGCGCGTTATCCACAGCGCGATGCCGAAGGCCAGCAGCAGCGCGCCGACGCCGAGCCCGATCATCACCGTACGAGCCGTGGCATAGGCGGCCGCGGCCGCTTTGCCGTCTTCGCCCATGAGCGTTCCCTCATACGCGATGAGGCTGTTCAAGCTCTCCAGATACCCGCGCATCGTCGGGAACAGCTCCTTGTGCACAAAGGCCAGCATGCCCGCCCTGTCGCCGCTCTTGCGCAGATCGAGTAGCTGATTCTGGCCGGCGATGTACTTCTCGCGGTTCGCCCGCACTGCCGCCAGCATTTCCTTTTCCTGCGGCAGCTCCGCGACCTTGTCGAGCTTTTCGATCCGATCGCCGATGTTGTCGCGCGCCGTCTCGATCCTTTCGATCTGCTTGGCGGCCTCCGTTTCGTCACTGGCCAGCATCAGATCGCGCATGGAAATCGCGATGATGTTGACGTTGTCGATAATTTCGTTGGCGAGGACCGTCTTCGGCCACGTCGTCGAGACGACGCGATCCAGCATCCCGTTGACCGCCGCGAGGCGCGTGACGCCAACGAAGAAGATGGCCGACATCAGGACCACGATGGCCCCGAAGCCGGCGGCGAGACGTACGCCGATTTTGACGTTATTGAACATTTCTCTGCTCCTTTCTACCGGAAATACCACGTTGTCATTCACCCTGCGCGCATAGCGCGCCCTGCTCGACTCGCCGCGGAGCCGCGCTTCATCGACGAGTTCGCTCAGCTTGCGGCCTGTGCGGCCTGCGGCGCGGGCTCGCCGATCGTCCGTTCTCTGTCGGGGCTGGCAGCGACCTGTATGAGCCCCGGGACGTCGAGGATCAGTGCGACCTCGCCGCTGCCGAGGATCGTCGAGCCGCTGATCCCGGTGAGCGATCCGAACATCGTTCCCAGCGGCTTGATGACGGTCTGCGACTCGCCGATGAGCTCATCGACGATCATGCCGGCCTTCATCGTTCCGAAGCGCACGACGACGATGTTGGCGCGCCGCCCCCTGTCGCCTTCGATCGCGAAAAGATCGCGGATTTCGAGCACGGGGAGCACTTCGCCGCGCAGATCGACATAGCCTCGGCTGTGCGCCGCGCGGCGCATCGGCGGCGGGCACTCCAGGCATTCGACCATCGTGTCGAGCGGGATCACGTAGCGCGCCTTGCCGACGCCGACCAGAAACCCGTCGATGATCGCGAGGGTCAAGGGCAGCCGGATGCGCACCGTGGTGCCGAGGCCGGGCCTGCTTTCGATCTCCACGGTGCCGCGCAGCGCTTCGATGCTGCGCTTGACCACGTCCATGCCGACGCCGCGGCCGGAGAGATTGCTGACGCGATCGGCCGTCGAGAACCCGGGCGCGAAGACGAGATGGTCTATTTCCTTGTCGGACAGCGCCTGTCCCTCGGCGACGATCCCGCGCTCGATGGCCTTACGCAGGATCTTGTCGCGCTTCAAGCCGCCGCCGTCGTCCGCGACCTCGATGACGATGCTGCCGGAATCGTGAAAGGCGTTCAGGCCGAGCGTGGCGCGCGCCGGCTTGCCGCAGGCGGCGCGCACTTCGGCGGGCTCGATGCCGTGATCCATCGCGTTGCGGACCAGATGCATCAAGGGATCGCCGATGCGCTCGACCATGGACTTGTCGAGCTCCGTGTCCGCTCCATTGATCTCGAGATCGATGTCTTTGCCGAGCTCGCGGCTGACGTCGCGCACGACCCTCGTGAAGCGCTGGAACGTCGATCCGATCTGCACCATGCGCAGGGTCAGCACGCTGTTACGCAGATCCTCGACTAGCTGCAGGAGCACTCTCGTCGATTCGAGCAGATCCAGGTCGCCGCCGCGACGCGCGACGGTCTGCGTCGCGGAGCCCGCGATGACGAGCTCGCCGACCAAGTCGATGAGCTGATCGAGCTTCTCGGCGTTGACGCGGATCAGACGTCCCTCGTCCTGCCGGTGCTCTCTGGCCTGCTGCTTGTCCAGCGCGGCGGCGACGACCGAGGCGTGGACGGCGCCGGCCCGGGTGAGGACTTCGCCTATCGGTCTGGAAATCGCCTCCTCGCTCTGCGCCTGCTCCGCGATCTGCTGCTCGAGGCCGAGCGCCAGTTCGCTCCGCGTCACGGCGCCACAGCGCACCAGTATTTCCCCGAGGCGCATCGGATCTTCCGGGAGCTCGTTTATCAGCGCGATGTATTCGGCTACCCGGCTCGCCGGCGGAAGGATTCGAATCTGCGCGTCCTCGCGTACGAAATCAAAGGCCGCCTCGATCTCCTGCTTGTCGGCGGCACTCCGGAAGGCGAGCTCGAAGCCGAGATAGCAGGCCTCGGGATCCATGTCCGCGGCGGCCGGCATCGTGTCCGTGAGGGTGACGAGGTGAACGATCTCGCCGAGGCTCGCCAGGTACTGGAGCTGCGCGTACGGATCCATGCCGTTGCGCAAGACGTCCAAGCCGTAGCGCAGGGAAATGTGCCAGTGCTCCCGCAAGCCCGCGGGCGGCTCGATCGCCGTCGGCGCAGGATGCGCCGTGGACGAAGCAGACGCCGATGCGAGCCGGCCTTGGTCCAAGCGGGCGATGGCCGCCAGCAAATCGGCCCCCTGCGTTTGCGTCGTCGCCTCGATCTGCGCGCCGGCGACGACCGGGTCCAGGATGGCGCCGGCATGATCCGCGCACTTCAGCAGCAGGGCTATGCACGCCGGCGTCACTTCGAGGTGACGATCCCGGAGGCGGTCGAGCAGGGTTTCCACTTCGTGCATGAACTCGACGATGGGATCGAAGCCGAAGAGCCCTGCGGATCCCTTGATCGTATGCGCGGCGCGGAAGATCTCGTTGACGAGATCGGAGTCCGCGGGCCTGGTCTCCAGCTCGAGCAAGGCCTGCTCCATTCTCTCCAGCAATTCGCGACTTTCCGCCAGGAAAGTCTGCACGGCCGCATCCAGATTCATGTCGCGCTCCTTCCGTTCGAGATCGGGGCCGCTTCGTTTCCGAAGTCGACCGGCTCCAGCGTGTCCCCGCGCATGCGATACATGTCCAGCAGCGCCCCGACCGCGCGGCTGGCTTCCCGCAGCGAGAACGACTTTCCCTCCCGGGTCGCCTCGCGTCTGGCCAGGAGGAGCTGCTGCAATCCGGCCGTATCGAGCTCGCTCACCTCCGCCAGATCGATCTCCACGACCTCCCCACAGCGGACGGCCGCGAGCAGCGCCTCTTTCAGCTCAGCGGCCGAATAGATCGTCATCTCGCCGGCGATCGCCACCTGGGCCACCGTATCCGCCTGCTTCACGCTTATTTTCACGGGTGTGCTCCTCTTCCTCGTGGTCAGGGCAGGCAAAGCTTGGACACGGCCTGCAGCATCTGCTCGGGCTTGAACGGCTTGACGACCCAGGCCTTCGCGCCGGCCGCTTGTCCCTCTTGTTTCTTCGATTCCTGGGACTCGGTCGTCAGCATGATGATCGGCGTGAAGCGGTACTGCGGATGCTTCTTCACCTCCTTGACGAAGCTGATGCCGTCCATGTTCGGCATGTTGACGTCGCTGATGATCAGATGAATCTTCTGCCCCGTGAGCTTGCCTAGCGCGTCGCGTCCGTCACTGCCCTCGACGACCTCGTAGCCCGCCTGCGTCAGTGCGATGCGCACGACCTGACGCAGCGAGGCGGAGTCGTCGACCACCATGATGGTTTTGTTCATGTACACGTCTCCCAGGAGTGATCAGAAGAAGGTGATGGCGTCATCGCCGCCGGCGACGGCAACCACGCCGCGCGCACCTTGGTGGTTCTCGCGTTCTTCCTGCGTCGAGTAGGTCTGGGCCAGGCGCTCTATCGCCTGGGTGATCTGGCCGGCATCGGGCAGTCCGGATGCACCCCCGAGCGCTTTCATGTTCGACGCCACGTGCTCCAGTACCTGCCCGACGCGATCCTGGAATTGGAGGTTGACGAGCGCGGACGCGATTCGAACGCCGATCTCCGCCTGCTCCGCGCGCAGCGCCTCGGCCGTCTCGCCCAGCTCGCGCGTCACCGCGTCGAAATCCGCGATCACGCCCTGGATGTGGGCGTGCGAAGTGCCGACGAAGCGCGCGTCGCGCTCGGCCGAATGTTCCACCGTGTCCGCGGTGGTCCGGATCGCATCGGAGATGATCGTGACCTTGTTGCTGATGCGCTTGCCCGTTTCACCGGACATCGTCGACAGCTTGCGCACTTCGTCGGCGACGACCGCGAAGCCGCGGCCGGCGTCGCCGGCGCGCGCCGCCTCGATCGCCGCATTCAAAGCGAGCAGATTGGTCTGATCCGCGATACTCGCGACCTCGGCGGCCATCACGCTGAGCTCGGTCGTGAAGCCGACGAGATGCCGGATGCGTTCGAGCATCTGGGATTTTTCGCCCAGCGCCGCTTCGAGAGAATTCGTGACCGCCGTGAGCCGCGCCTCGCTGTCGCGAATGAGGGCGGCGACGTGTTCGGTCGAGGACTGGCCACCCCCCGCGGCGGAGGCATCCAGCCGCGCGACGATCTCGGCGAAGGCTTCCGTCAGCGCGGTGATGGCTTGCTCCGTCTGCAGGCGCGCGCTCTCGATCTGGCGCGTCCACACCGGGATCGCACTGCCGGTCAGCGCGGCGTAGCCGTCCACGTGCGCGGCGAGAGGGCGCTCGGCCTCCGCGCGCGCCGCTTCGAGCTCACGCTCGTGCCGAAGCGCTCTGTCCCGCGCGCTGCGCGAGATGCGCGCGGCGAGCGCCAGGCCGAGACCGCCGAGCGGCACGGCGAGCAGCGTCGACAGCGGTGAGAAAGCGCCGGCGCCCGCGACGGCGAAAGAGGCGGCACCCGCGTACAGGGCGCAGAGCGCGACGGGAGAGCGCAACGGTTTGAAGTCGTACAAGCCCGATTCCTCGACCAGAGATTGAACGGACCCTCGATGCGCGCACCGGCGAGGAAGTCGCGCGGCGACGCGTAGCGAGGACGATCTGGCTGTCGACGGAGGAGCAAGGCGCTGCGAGCGTCTTGCCGCACTCGGGATTGCGGAAGAGGAATCCTGGCGTGAGGGACGAAGCGGTCGCCTCACCGTTCAGCGGGCCGCGTGCGATTGGCGGCACGGAGGTTAGCGACAAGGGCCGTCATCGACTTTAGCGGAGTGTGCGGATTCGAATTTGGTGGCGGCCAGCGCGCCGAGCGCGATCGAAGGGGCCGAGGCGCTCACGAACGAAGAAGCCGGGACGCGCGTGACGCGAGCGGATTTACGAGGGGCGCCCGCTGCGATCCCATTGCGGGAGCGCGATGGGAAAGGTAGTCAATCGATGGAGGCTACAGCGCGAAGAAAGTTGATCCCGGCGCTACTGCGCGATGTGCCCACCGTCGATCGCCAGATGCGTGCCCGTCACATAGCCGGAACGGCCGGAGCCGAGAAACAGCGCCGCTTCGGCGACTTCTTCGCAGCGCGCGTCCCGGCGCATCGGGTTCATGGCCCGCAGCGTGTCGCGCAAGACGAGATCCTCGCCGAACAGGCGGTCCAGCATCGGCGTGTCGACCATGTGCGGGCACAGCGCATTGACGCGAATGCCGAAGGGCGCGACTTCGAGCGCGGTGGACTTCACCAGACCCATCAGCGCGTGTTTGCTCGCGACATAGGCGGCAAGCCCGGGCGCGCCGACCAGCCCGGCGACGGAGGACGTGACCACCAGTGCACCGGCTCGGCGTTCGATCATGCCGGGTAGCGTCGCCTTGAACGTGCGCCAGGCGCCGATCAGATTCACATCGACGTGGCGTGTGAACGCGTCTTCGTCCTGCGCCCACACCTGGACCGGCTTGCCGAGGATCCCCGCGTTGGCGAAGACGACTTCGAGCGCGCCGAAGCGATCCGCACCCGCCGCGACCAGCGCATCGAGATCGGCCTGCCGCCGGACGTCGCAGGGACGCGCCAGGTACGGCGATCCCTCGGCTTCGAGCAGGGCTCCGGTCGCCGCGAGACCGGCGGCGTCGACATCCCCGAGCAGCAGCCGCGCGCCGTCGCGCCCCGCGGCGAGCGCAATGGCCCGGCCGATACCCGCGGCGGCGCCGGTGACGAGCACGACCTGATCTGCAAGGCTACGCTTCATGAGTGTCTGTCCTCGTGAGACCGCGCCGCGCGGCGCTTGCGTCCGCGGTTCGCGACCGGGAGGTTCACCTTAGGCGCGAAGCGCGGTCGCGAGGCATCCCTCGTTGGAGTCGAGCCGAGGCAGCATTCGGGGGAGCTTGTCCGGAGCGGGCGGATCGCCGGCTCGATGGCGAAGGCGGCGAGCGTCTCGCTGCCGCTGCGCATACAGACTGGCCCGAAGCTGGCGAGGATTGTCCCGGCCCGGACTGTGGCGGGCGCAGCGTCCCGACTAGGATGCGCGGCGCGTATCCAGCCGGGACGGCTCGCGATGAAACTGTGCCAGATCCGAAATGCGACCCTGATCGTCGAATACGGCGGCAGGCGCTTCCTCACCGATCCGTGGTTCGGTCCCAAAGACGACTTCCCGGGCTTCGAAGGCACGCCGAACAGTCATCTGCGCAACCCGACGGTCGATCTGCCGGTGCCCATCAGCGCGCTGGTCGATGTCGATGCCGTCATCCTGACCCACGTGCATCCGGATCACTGGGACGATCACGCCGCGCGAGCGCTGCGCAAGGACATCCCGTTCTTCGTCCAGCACGGCAGCGACCGCGAAACGGTGCGCGCGGCCGGTTTCACGGATGTGCGAGTGCTGACCGGCAACCCGGTGTACGACGGCGTCAAGATCGTCAAGACGCCCGGCCAGCACGGCTCGGACGAGTGCGTGCAGGCACTCTACGATCTGATCGGTGAGGTGTGCGGCGTGCTGCTGACACACCCGGACGAACCGTCCCTCTACCTCGCGGGCGACACGATCTTCAATGCCTACGTGGCCGCCAATCTGCGGAGTTTCGAACCTGAGGTCATCGTGCTCAACTGCTGTGATGCGCAGGTCGTCGGTCTGGGTTCGATCATCATGAGCAAAGAAGACGTGCGCGAGGTGTATCGCCTCGCGCCGCAGGCCAGGATCGTCGCGAGCCACATGGAGGCGGTGAATCACGCGACGCTGACGCGCGCCGAGCTGCGCCGGTTCCTGCGCGAGCACGACATGACCGATCGCGTCCTCGTGCCCGAGGACGGCGAAACTCTCGAAATGACGAAGCACTGACTGCCGAAGGGAGCACATCAATGTCGATCGAGCGAAACAAACAACTGGTGCGGGAGTTCTACGCCGCGATCGAGCGCGGCGACTTCGACGCCCTGCACGACATGGTTCATCCCGATTTCGTGTTCTACAACCAGGTCGACACGCCGCATCCCGGCGTCGCCGGACTCGTCGAATCGGAAAAGAAGAACTTCGACGCCTTCGAGAGCTTTCGCTTCCCCATCGAGACGCTGGTGGCGGAAGGCGACAAGGTCGCGGCTTACATGTTGTTCGAGGGCAAGGGTTATCGCACGGACGCGATGGGCGTGCCGCCGAACGGCCAGGACGTGCGGATCTCGTTGATGATGCTGCTGACGATCAAGGACGGCAAGGTGCTCGAGAAGCGCGCCCACTTCGACGTGGGCGACATCCGGCGGCAGTTGACGGCCTGACGACGCGCGGACGCGGCTCGAAGCCGGATTCAGTCCCGCAAGGCTAGTGCAGGATTGCGTTTGACGACGGCGATCGGCCGTGTCACCGAAGTCGACGGTTTGCGGCGCACGACGCGTGGAACGGCGGCACGGGGCGACTCGGGCGCCGCGATCGAGTTGCGAAAATGCAGCCGCCAGCCGGTAGGCGTCACGCCGAAGGCTTCGCGAAAATGCTGGCGCAGCGAAGCGACACAACCGAAACCCGCCGCCTCGGCGATCGACTCGATGGTCTGATCCGACGATTCGAGCAGGCGCTGGCTCAGCGTCAAGCGCTCCCGCAGCAGCCAGGCTTGCACGGTGGTGCCGGTCAGAGCCTTGAAGTGACGCGTCAGGCTGCGCCGGCTCATGCACATTTCGCCCGCGAGGCTGTCGATGCTGTGAGGCTCACCCAGCCTCTGGCGCAGCGTATCGGTCAACTGCGTGAGGCGACAGTCGGCCCGGGCTTCCGGCACCGGCCGTTCGATGCACTGCGCCTGAGCGCCGTCGCGAGCGGGCGGAACCACCAAGCGCCGGGCCGTGCGATTCGCGACGCTTGCGCCGAGCCGCTTGCGCAGCACGTGTAGGCAGACATCGAGACTGGCGGCCGTGCCCGCGGAGGTCAACAAGTTGTCCGACTCCACGTACAGCACCTGCGAGTCCATCTGCACTGCCGGGAAGCACGCGGCGATCTGCACGCAGTATTCCCAGTGGGTCGTCGCGCGACGGCCGTCCAGCAGTCCTGCGGCTGCCAGCACATGCGTGCCGAGGCAGAGTCCGACGATTTGCGCACCGCGAGCATGCGCACGCCGCAGCGTCTGCAGCAGTCGCGGCGGAGGCGCATCGAGCGTATGGCGCCACCCCGGCATGATGATCGCGTCTGCTTCATTCAAGGCGGAAAGCGGCGCGAGCTTCGTCAGCCCGAAACCGCCCGAGGTCATGATTCGCCCGGCTTCTCCGGCACACACCGTCACATCGAAGGGATTCGCACCGACCACGCCTTCGCCGAAGACGAGGCAAGGCACGGACAGATGAAAGGGGATCACGCCGTCGAAGGCAACGACCGCGATCGAACAGCGGGCTGGGGTCGACGACATCCGGCTCACCTCGGGGGAGAAGCTTGGCCCGATTCTATACCGGCGTCATAAACAGGCCAAGCGGGCAAAGACAGGACTCGGTGTTAAGGCGCACCGGGCCGCTGATAGTCGCGTCACTCGTGCGCGATCTGACTGCGCAGCGGTACCAGTAGACACATCAGGTCAAGAGTTTCTGTGGCCGAAACACCCACGTTCGTCATGGCCGCGACGAGATCGTCACCGCCGGCAATGAACTGCGCGCTCGTGAGATGCAGATGGGCATGCGTCTCTGCGAGAGGCGGGCCTGCATAGCGCTGCGGTCCGCCCGTTGCGGTCACCAGATAGCGTCCCAGGACATCGGCGAGGTAATCGGGATTGTATTTCTCTACGACGTTTCGGACTGCTGGATTTCGATGATGCAGTCGCACCATTTCGCGAACGATGACATGAATACGTTCCTCGCCCCCTAGCCGTTCGTACAAATTTGCTGACGAGCCGTCAGCCGAAACCGGTCTGGCCGCGCATTGCGCTTCCAGATCCGCGAGTCGCTGGCTTACGTCGGCAGAGAGTTCCACCCCCGACGCTTCATCGCCTGCCGCCGCCATCGAAATGCCATACATCGCCACTAGGCAACCGAGCGTGAACATCACTGCGTTCATACAAGTATTCCGAGCTTTGCATCTACACTCACTTTCTTCGTGGTACGCGTTGCACATTGGCGGCCGCGGTCTCGATGACCGCATCCTGATGCGGCAGCAGCGCCTGACCGCCCAGCGCGCTGTGCCATTCGAGATACGGATCGACGACACCGGTCGTGACGCCCGAAAGCTCCTCCATCACGGCGAGCCCATAGAACGGCACCGCCCAGCGCGAGTACCCGCCTTCATGCGTGAATACGAGGCGACTGCCACAGACTTCATCGGCCACCGCCAGCAACTTCTGCGTGAGTCGCCGGTAGCCCTCGGAAGTCATCATCATCCGCCCCAGCGGATCCATCGCGCCTGCGTCGAAGCCGGATGGCACGAAGATGAAGTCGGGACGGAAGGCTTTCAGCGCGGGAATGATGACCCGCTCATAGGCGGCGCAATAAGCGTCGACCCCGCTACCGGGGGGCAGCGGAATATTGATGTTCGTTCCCTCCGCTGCGCCTTCGCCAAGCTGCTCGAGAAACCCATCGTCGGTCGGAAAGCAGCGATCCTGGTGGATCGAAATGGTCAGCGCGCGCGGCTCGTCATAAAAGGCCGACTGCGTGCCATTGCCGTGATGGACGTCCCAATCGACATAGGCAATCCGTTCGAGCCCGCGCGTCTCGAGCAGGTGACGTCCGGCGATGGCGGCGTTCGAGAATATGCAGAAGCCCATCGACCCCTGCGGCGTTGCATGATGGCCGGCAGGGCGCAACAGCGCGTAGGCGTTGTCGATCTCACCGTTCATGACCGCATCGGTCGCGGTGAGCGCGCCGCCTGCCGCGAGCAACGCTGCTTCGAAGGTGCCATGCGGAATGGGAGAAAAATCGCCGGACTCACCCCCGGTCACTAGCGCAGACAATTGCTTGATTTGATCGACGTGCCGCTGGGTATGGACGCGCCTGATCTCGGCTTCCGTCGCCTTCCGCGGTTTCAAGTGCACCAGCTTCTCCGCCAGCTCGCTGATCTCCAGCAGATTGCGGAAGCGCCGGGGGATCTCGGGATCGTAAGCGTGGCGATCGGGTTGTATCGAGCGGCCGTCCGGCCGTACCACACCGGCGTCGTTACCCAGGTCATACCAGGCGTACGCTTCATGCCAGACGAGTCCTGTACGTTTGGCCATCGGACGATGCTCCTTCAGTCGAAAGCGGCCTCGAAGGTTAGTTCGTTGCCACCTGAGGCGATAAGGGCCATCCGGGCCATTGGTCACCATGAATGGGCCATTCGGTTCTTGCTGTACAAGAGCGTCGCGGTCGGGTAGACGCTATGAAAGGCATGGCCTAGACCCCGGGGTAAGGACTGGCGAGGCGCCGATCCCGGATTCCGCTTCGCTCCTTCAGGGAATTAGGCTCACCACGCCCGTTTCATGATTGCGGGTGGCGCGGGAGTACGGCTGTGCCGTGATCTTCGTAGCCCGGATGAGCGCAGCGAATCCGGGATCCGACGCCGGGCTACTCGCTTGCGCGCGATAATTCGCAGACCCCCGGATTTGCTGCGCTCATCCGGGCTACGCGAAATCCTACGCCATGCGGGAAACGCCGGCGCGGCAATGTGGCGAAGGCGCTCGCAGCCGTATCATCCCATCGACTTCCACGGCTTCGATGGTCCGCGGCATGATCATCGCGAATGATATTGCGGCCCAGGCCGCAGTGAGGGTTTTGGCTCTACTCGTCCAGCGTACCGAGGAGCACAGCGCTATGAAAATCTGCAGAATCTCGACATCCACGATCCTGCTCGCCCTGCCCCTGGCGGTGAGCGCATCCGAGCTCAAAGCGGCGTTCGTCGACCCGGCGTGGAACGGTGCAATCGTGCCCGATGGGTATCAATGCCAAAAATTCGGCGGCACCCACGGCTCACCCGCGCTGCAGGTGAGCGGAGTCCCCGAGCGCGCGAATGCGCTGATACTGGAATTCAGCGATCGCTCATATGCACCGATGGATCACGGCGGGCACGGCAAAATCGGCTACGCAATCGAAGCGGGCAGTACTTCCGCTCAGGTGCCGTCGGTGCCACCGCACACGACGGAACTGCCCACCGGCTTCTGGATCGTCGCCGAGCACGGCGCACCGAAGTGGGACAAACCGGGCGCTTATTTGCCGCCGTGCTCGGGCGGCCGCGGCAACGCGTATTACGTGACCGTGAAGGCGGTCGTGCGCGACGGCGACAACATCGAAGAACTCGCCGAGACGAGCCTGGAGATGGGGAAGTATTGAGCGGCTGAGGCCGATGCAGGCGCGGAGTGACGATGCGACCGAAAAATAAATCCGTCCCGAATGATTCTTATGACCTAGTGGAAGCGATTGCAGTGCATGATGCGTTTCGCGCAAGAGAATCGAGCAACTCGGCGGCCAGGAGTTCCGCGATTTATTCAACGATGTGAAAAGCCGACCGGACCGTTCAGCAAGTCACGTAAGTAAGTAGACAGCGCTCGTGGGTGTGTCCTCGTTCACGATTTTCTGACCCGGGCACGGAGTCCAGCACAATGCGGCAAATACTCGATATCAATTGCGATTGCGGCGAAAGTTTCGGCAACTGGAAGATGGGTATGGACGAAGAGGTCATGCCCAAGATCACTACGGCAAACATAGCCTGCGGCTTTCATGGCGGCGACCCCGTCACCCTGCTGAAGACGGTGCAGCTAGCACTCGACAACGGCGTGCGGATCGGCTGCCATCCGGGCTTTCCGGATCTCCTGGGTTTCGGGCGACGGCGGATAGCGATCAGCGCCGAAGATACGCACGCTTATCTCGTCTATCAAATTGGGGCTATCCAGGGCGCGGTCCGCGCGCTGGGCGGGCGCATGACACATGTCAAGCCCCATGGCGCCTTGCATACCATGCTGCAAACCGACGAAGTGCTCGCGCGGGCAGTGTGCCAGGCCGTGGTCGACACCATGGAGGAAACGCCAGTCATCTATTTCGCAGCTCCCCACGATCGCTGGATACTGCCGAAAATCGCGAGCGAGATGGGTATACGAATGGTGCCGGAAGTCTATCCGGATCTGTCCTATGACGATGCCGGCAACGTCATCGTGCAGCGTACCAAGCAGATGACGCACATCGAACATGCGACGAGCCAGCTCGCAGGGTTTCTCGATCGCGGTGAAGTGACGACTGAGACGGGCATCTCGTTGAAGCTCGAGGCGGAAAGCGTGTGCGTCCACGGCGACGGGCCGAATGCCTTGGCAGTGATCGATGCGCTGCGCGCCATCATCGCGGAGCGCGGCATCGTGACGCGGGCGCTCGTGGACTAGCGCCGCATTCGAGATTGGTCGAGTCCAAGGCACTATAGCACTGCGTTAGAGGAATACCGCCAACCGGCAAGGTATGGCGGTGTTCGACCCCATCGACCAGGCGCGATGCGTTTTTACACGGCGTGCGTTTCGATCCGCTTCAAGTCATCCGCGAGCGAGCGCGCGGCGTGCCACAGATCGAACTCCTGCTGCATGCGCAGCCACAGCGTAGGCCCGTTCCCGAACAGCTTTCCCAGTCGCAGCGCGGTTTCGGGCGTAACAGGCTTGGCCTCGCGCAGGATGCCGTGCAGAAGCTGTCGCGAGATGCCGAGCGCTTCGGCGGCGCCGGTGACCGTCATCTTCGAGGCGGGCAGCACGTCCTCGCGCAATACCGCGCCCGGATGAACTGGAGGAAGGGCGGGCGTCCCGCTCGTCTTGTATTCCTTTGCCATGCGTTGAACCTCAGTGATAGTTTTCCAGGTCGACCCGCGAGGCCCTGTCGGGCTAGATGTGGTGAGTTCTAATGGTTTGTTTCTATTACTTTGGCGCTGAAGCGCGTCCTTTCGAAAGAGACTCAATTCGTTTGCGTAGATCATCAGGGGCTGTAAAGACAAACGCCTTTCCGATCTTGTCCTTCTCAAGGATATTTAGATTGCTGAGTTCTAATAGATCTGTTCGCGCCGTTTCATACGATACCCCGTGCGTCCTTTGGTGGGTTTCGACTAAGTACTGCTCCCCTGGATGTTTCAATGCATGCGTAATGAGAGCAATTTGCCGGTGATTAAGAGCCGAACGAAGTTGCTTTGACCTTGCCAATAGCTGCTCTGTCATGCTCTGCTCGGAGCGGACGCGATCGATATATTCATGCAGCTTTTCTATCGCGCGTCGAATAACAGCTAATTGGTGAAGGATGAAATATGTAGTATCCCCACCGTCGGTCTCAGCATGGAGATACGCTCTAACATATTTCGACGGGGCGGCCTTTAATAGTTCAGAAATAGAAATGTATTCCATTAGCCAATAGCCGCTTCTGGCCAAAGACCAGTAAAACAGTGCTCTAGCTGTTCGGCCGTTTCCATCCACAAATGGATGATCAAATCCGACCATAAAATGGAGAAGGATTGCTCGAATAACTGGGTGTACGAATGGATTGGCGTTCTCATCCGAATTGGCGAACTGACATAAGAGATCTAGGCGCTTGGGCAGTTCTTTGAAAGAAGGTGGTTGATGAATTATGACACCGTCTCTTTTGTCGATAACGCGAATTTCATCATTGGTTCTGAGTCGTCCAGCGTCATTCGGATCTTCCAGTGTGTCTTCAGTGAGAATTCGATGCAATTCGAAGATGAGTTCGGGAGCTATCGGCTCGTTTCGGATCTCGCGAATTCTTTGCATAGCAATGTAATTATTGAAGATCATTTTTTCGCTATGGCTCACAGGAGGACGCCCGTCCCGCAACATTGCTTCTGCGGCCTTCCTTGTTGTGGCTGCGCCTTCTAACTGACTTGAGGTAATAGCCTCATTCATTAGAGAGTCAATTAAATATCGCGCTTGATGTTCGGATGTCGCAATCTCGGATGATGCGATAATCTGCCCCGCGGCATTTCGGTCAATATGGTGAAGATGAATTAGAACCGGCTCCGGCATTCCGAAGCGAAATGGCACACCGGTTTTGTCGAAAAACGGCAACGACTGTAGGAACCCTGCTCGTGCCAATCTAATTGCGAGCCACCATTTGTCATGGGACAAATTTTGCGGAGGCTCTCGGTGTCGTAGTTCGTCCCAATGGAGATATCGTCCCTTCACAAGCGGCGCGGAGCTTTCAAGCACATCAGCGAAGTCCTCACTTGACAGCTCGCGCATGAGTTCAGACATGGGAGGAGGAGGCAGCGGTATTTTCATAAATACTAATTTAGTAGAAATTAGTAAAAAATCAGTATATAGAATATTTCCGATTTTCCTAAATTTGTTTTAATTAGTAGGAACTTAGTAATAAAAAAACCCAAGAAACCATAATGGAAACAAATGGATAAGCTCCTCCTTGCTTTAAGCTCAGCTATAGATCATTAACCTTATGGAATTAGTCGTAATTGACCAGATTCCATCGCGGCCGCTTTCCGATGGAAGTTCATGAACTCGATGGTGCGGTCGTGCCGCTGCTGCATGCCCCGATGACAGGGCTTACAAATGAGCCAGACATCCCCGAAGTCTCGCCGCTCCCGGCTGTAGAAGTGATCCCATTCCGCCCCGGGAAGAACCGAGCAGTCCTCGCCGACCACGTTGACAGTCCCGCAGCATGGGCATCTGTCATGGAATTGTTCCTAAAAAGCCCCGCCGAAGCGGGGCTCTGTGTTAGCGGCAAGGCGGTCGTCAGAGATCGAATCCCGCCTCTCGCAAGGCTGTCCTTTCCAGTAAGGCGCGACAGGCATTGAGCGCGCCGAGCGCGAGCGTCGGATCATCGTTTGCGAGGCTAGCAGTGCGTAGGTGGTACCGCTTGGGGCCCACATCTCGCTTGAACATGGTGATCACTACTAAGCCGGCAATCTCGTCGTGCCTCACCTCTCTAAGCAGCTTAAGGAACCTCTGAATTAGGTATCACTTTGAACCCCGCGAACCGTTAATGAACG
>DAOKZI010000007.1:0-185714 GCA_035325705.1 Gammaproteobacteria bacterium | reverse complement strand
GCTACAAAAAGGAGCGACGA
The DNA here is from genome assembly GCA_035325705.1 of Gammaproteobacteria bacterium. Classification (GTDB taxonomy): domain Bacteria; phylum Pseudomonadota; class Gammaproteobacteria. The sequence continues at coordinate 185,694 of DAOKZI010000007.1, read as the reverse complement.
TGGCGCAGGCGTCCGGTCCTTCCTCACTTCAAACGTCCATCCCTTGCACGTCCGTCCGCTCCGCCATGCCTGCCTCCTCCGGCGCGCGCCGCGCGTCTACTCGGCGTTCGGCATCGCGAGCTCACGCAAAGTCGATTCGCGTAGCTGCTCGCCCACGTCGTCCTCGTAGTCCTGCACGAGATTCTCGATCTCCACGCGCTTCAAGCCGCTGAACGGCTCCTTGCGCAGCAGCCCGTCCCAAGGCCCTTCCCTTTCGAACTTCGCCAATATCTCCTCGTTGAGCTTGTACAGCGCGAGATTCTTCTCCTCCGCGTCCTCGAGCTCGCGCCCTGTGGCCGCGAGCCGCGCATCGAGCTCGGCGCGCTCGGCCTCGGTCCGGCGCACGGCCGCGGCCTTCTCCTTGTATTTCGCGACGATTTCACGCAACTGCCCCGTCACGCGCGCCAGCCGCCGCTCCGCGCGCGTGAGCCTGCCCTGCGCGCCGCTGGCCTCGCGCGTGGCGGACTCTAGCGCCGCCGTGCGCGCCGCGAGCGTCGATTCCGTCGCCTTCGCGCCCTTCTTCAACTGCGCGTTCTCGGCGCGCAGCTTCACGAGTTCGGCATCGACCGCGGCCTTGTCCTGCGCGAGCTGGCGCAGCAGCGTCTGCGCGCGCACCAGCGCCTGCTGCGACGGATCGGCCTGCTGCGCGCCGGCCGCCCACGGCGCGATGACGGCAAAGGCGAGCACCAGAAAAACTACAGTAGGTTTCATCCTCAGAACTTCGTGCCGAGCTCGAGGTGCAGGCTGTCGATACCGAGCGGCGCAAGGTCGATTTCATCGACGCTGTAGTAGCGCAGCCGCAGCCAGGTCCTGTTCGCGATGCCGTATTCGCCGGCCAGCACGAAGCCTTTTGCGTCCGTGCCGCCCAGGTGGAAGTTCGAGTCCGTGAAACCGTCGAGCACGGCGTCTCGCTGCAGATAGCGGTAATAGGCGCCGAGGTGCCATTCGCCGAACCGCTCGATCTCCGGATAACCGACGTCGATCTGCAAGGTGTACGCATTGGTCCGCTCGTCGACCGGCGCGCCGACCCGCTTCGCGATGTCGCTGCCGTCGTAGCCGATGTTCTTCGCGAGATCGGCCGTCAGCCACACCTGCACGGGTGAGAAGTGCGTGTAGCGAAGCTCGGCGTTCAGGTTCGCGATCGTGAAGTCGGACGCGAGGCCGAAGAGCGTGGGGTCTCCGTTCGCGTCGAAGCGGATAGGGTACATCGTGTTGCCCTTCACGAGCTGGCCCGGCGCCGTCCAGTCGAGCAGCGTGCTGCCGACCGGCCCGTTCGGATTGAAGCGGCCGACCACGTTGACGTAGTCGTACAGCGCCAGCGCCGCCTTCACCTGCCACGGCCTGCGGAAGCTGTGGTCCAGGCCGAGCTGGCCGCCGAGCAGCCACTTGTCGTTCGAGGAGTCGTCGTCGAAGGCGAGCTCCCTTTCGAGCATCGGGAAGCCGCCCAGTGTGAGCCACACGCCGGTGTCGCGCGTCGGGCCGTTTCCCGCGAGATCGAAGCGGTAGCGGCCGGTGGCCGCGAGGCCTTCGAGCTGGAGATCGTTGTCGAACAGCAGCTCGGTCGGCACGAAGAACGGCACCTGGAAGCGCCCGATCTGCGCCGAGATCCATTCGTAGTTCGACTCGCTCAGATTGCGCCAGCGCAGATAGGCGCGATCGACGCCGACGGTCCAGCGGTTGAAGTCGTTGCCTGCGGTCTGCTGCGCCGTGATCGGGTTCTCGAGATCGCCGGTCGCGAAGCGCGCGGTGGCGAAGAGGTCGTCCGTCACCTGCGCCGTGAAGCCGTAGCGGAAGCGCCAGCGCAGGCGCTGGCGATCCTCGGTGAAGTTGAAGAAGGTATCGGGCCCGCTCACGCTGCCGGCGCGATTGATGGCGCGGAAGTTCGGATAGGAGAACGGCTGGTTCTCGTCGTCGAAGGTATCGAGCTGATAGCGCAGGCGGAAATCCCCGGACAGCTCGAAGCGGTTCGCCCAGTCCGGCAGCGCGTCCTTCGTGCCCCACTTCTCTTCCTTCGCGCGTGCGGCCACGTCCTGCGCGACTTCCTGGCGCAGCTCGGCCTTCACGTCGCGGCGAATCTCGTCCTTCACGAACTGCGGCACGTAGGGCACGCGCACCACCTTCTTGCCCGGCGCGTCCTGCGGCAGCGGCTCGGTCTCGACCGCGGGCGCTTCCTGCGCCACCTGTGCCTTCGCTTTCGCCGCCGCTTCCTGCTTCAGCTTCGCCGCCTGCTCGGCGCTTAACACCTGCTGCGCGACGAGCGCATCGACGAGATTGACGAGGGTGTTCTTCAGCTCGAGCAGCTCGGCGCGCTCGCTGTTCGCAGCGGCGGGCCGCGCGACGAGCAGCGCGGCAGCGAGCGCGAGGCCCAGCTTCGTGCGCGCGGCGCGAGAATCGGCGGTCGCAGTCACGTGGATTCCAGTGCGGGAGATTCGTCAGGAGCGTGAGGAGATCTGCAGCTTGATCGGCTGCGGCAGATCCGCGGGCGGCGCCGCGGAGAGGCGGATGCCGCTTTTCAGCGCACGCGTGAGCGCGTCGTCGATGCGGCCGTCACCGCTGCCGTGCACGATCTCGCTCCGTGCGATGCTGCCGTCGTCGGCGACCCAGATGCGCACGATCACGGCGTAGCGTCCTTTGCGCACGTCCTCGATCTCGGACAGCAGACGCTGCAGATCGCGCTGCAGGACGCCGGCGTACCACGCCTTGCGGTCGCCGCCGCCGATGAGACCGCGGCCGCCTTTCTTCGCACGCAGGCCGAAGCCGTCCGAGCCCGCGGCGCCGTCGGCGTCTAGACCGAGCTCGTCACCGGGCGGCGGCTCGTCGCTGTCTTCAGTTTCGGCGACGGGCTCGGGCTCGGGTTCCGGCACTTCGACCTGCTGCTCGGCCTCCGGCGGTGGCTGTTCGATTTCCGGCGGTGGTGGCGGTGGCGGAGGCGGCTGCACGATCGAGATCTGCTGCAGCTTCGGCTGCGGCGGCGGCGGCGTGCCGGACAGCGCGAAGACCATCGCGTACACCACCGCGGCGAAGCCGAGAAAAATCGTCACGCCCCCTGCCCACGGCAGCCAGCGGCGCAGGCCTTCGTGCTCTTTCGCGGCGGTGTCGTGCTCGCGCGCCATCGTCACTTCACCAGCTTCTGCGTCACGAGCCCGACCTGGGAAATGCCGAGGCGACCGAGCAGGTCCAGCACGTCCATCACGCGCTGGTACTGCACCGTCGCGTCGCCCTTCAGCACCACCGGCAGCTCGGGATCGGCCGCCCGATACCCCGCCAGCCGCGTCTCCAGCTCCTGCATCGTCACCGGATAGGTGTCCAGATAGAGCTGGCCCTGCGCCGTGATCGTCACCGCCTTGGTCTTCGGCTCCGCCAGACTCGGCGCCGCGCTCGCCTTCGGCAGGTTCACCTTCACCCCCTGCACCGCCGCCGTCGTCATGATGATGAAGATGATCAGCAGCACATACGCCAGATCCAGCATCGGCGTGATGTTGATGTCGTCGTAGGGAGCGTTGTCGTCCTGCGTCGCGCCGGCCATCGTCCTGTCCCGCGCCTACGCGCCGTACTCCTCGACCACCCGCGCACTCAGCTCCTCCGCGTACACCTGCATGTCCGCCGACAGCGCCTTGATCTGCGCGCCGAGGGCGTTGTAGCCAAACAGGGAGGGAATGGCGACGCCCAGGCCCGCCACCGTCGCCAGCAGGGCCGCCGCCATGCCCGGCGCAATCGCGTTGATGTTGACGTCCCCGCTCGCCGCAATCGCCGCGAAGGTCACCATCACGCCGACCACCGTGCCGAACAGCCCGATGAACGGCCCGCCCGAAATCGCAATCGTCAGCAGCACCATGAACGCGTTCATCTGCTGCTGCTGGCGCACCCTCACCGCGTCCATCGCCGCGCGGATCGCGCCCAGCGCTTTCTCGTCCAGCCCCGTCGCTGCCGCGCCGATGGCCGGCGACACGCGCTTGCGCACCTCGGCGAGCGCCTGGCGGTAGATCTGGAAGAGCGGCGAGGCGCCGTAGCGCCGGTGCTCGTCGAGCAGGCGGCCGAGACTCGCGTCGCCGCTGCCGCCAAGCGGCAGCCGCGCATAGGCTTTGAGGAAGGCGTTCGAGGCGGCGCGGGCACGCGCCAGCGACCAGGCCTTGCCGGCCATCACCAAGAGCGCAATCAGGGCCATCCCCGCGCACACGGCGATGACGACCTGCTCGACGAGCGCCTCCTGCGTGCCGAACACGTGCTGGAAGATGACGCCGAAGTAGCCGCTGTGCGCCGCTTCCTCACCGCTCGCTTCGACCCCGGCCTGCTCGTCGCCGCCGTAACTGACCACTGCATCATTGCGCTCGCCCTGCAGCGCCCATTCCGCCAACACCCAGTCGGCGCTGCGCGCCACGGTCGATAGCTTCAGCTCGTCCAAGTCCGCTGCGAGCAGCCCGCTGCCGTCGACGGCGCCGCCCACCGTCAGCGGGCCGTGCATGTCCGCGACCGTCACGGCCGCACTGCCGACTGCCGTGCCGTTGAGGTAGAGCGTGAGCTCGGTGCCGCTCAGGACCAGCGCGACGTGGGTCCACTGGTTCGCGGCCAGCGGCGTCGACGCAGTGACGTCGACGCCGTCGTAGTGCGCGATCACATTCGTGCCGTCGACTCGTAGCGCAAGACGATGGCCGTTGGCTTGCCGGTCCAGCAGGTATTGCACTTCGGGAGTCGCGGCCGCAATGCGCAGCCAGGTCGAGAAGGTCCAGCCCTGCGCCGCCGTCATCGCCAGGGCGCCGTTGCCCGCTATCTGCAGCGCCTGCGTGCCGGGCGGCGTCGGGCCCTGGCCGATGATCGAGGGGGGATTGGGAGGGGCCCCGCCCGCCGTCACCGCCGTCGCATACGCCGTCGCGTCGAGCGGCAGGCCTTGCGCCTCGTTGAAGTGGAAGACTGCCGCGGTCGCCACGTCGTAGCTCGCCCCCGCTTCATCGCCCTTCACCGCCGCGCCGTTGCTGAAGTAGAGGTAGAGCTTGCCGTCGTCGGTCCCGGGCGTCAGCGCCGGCAGCTTCACCCACACGAAGGCCATCTGAGCGATGGGATCGAAGCGCTCGACGTGGTACTTCAACGGCGTCACGTCGTCACCGCGCACGAAGCGCAAGTCCGCGCCGCCGTCGCGCACGCTCAGGAACTGCGGGAAGTTGCCCTGATGCAGCCGCACCAGCACCGTCGGCTCCGCCAGCGCACCGCGCAGCGCGAGACCCGAGGCCGTCGTGTCGATCTCCAGCGCCTTGCGCACCGGCCACTCCGGCGACCACCAGGCTCGAGACGCGGTAGACGTAACCAACAAACCGACGAGACAGAAGAGACGCAGCATCTGCAAGGCTTCGATTCGAGCAACGCCCGCAGCCTAGCCCCGCAATATTGCAGTTCGATGAAGCCCTATCGCGGCCCTCTTGTAGCCCGGATGAGCGCAGCGAATCCGGGGTTGAGCGGTCATCGAGCATAGGCGCAGGAATTGGCGCCGAACCCCGGATTCGCTGCGCTCATCCGGGCTACAAGAGGGGGCGGAACTGCATTGACTGTTGCGGATGCGGACCACCGTCGATGATGGCGACATGGTCTCGTATCGGCGCGCTTATGCTCCCGGTGGCACCTGGTTTTTCACGCTGGCGCTGGCGAACCGGCGTGCCACCTTGTTGGTGGATCACGCCGATGTGCTGCGCGACATCTTTCTCCATGTTCGACGTCGCTATCCGTTTCTCGTGCATGCCATCGCGATCATGCCGGATCACTTGCATACCGTTTGGTCGCTTCCGGCGGGCGATACCGACTTTCCGGGGCGCTGGCGCTATATCAAGGGCGCTTTCACGCGACAACTGAAGAAACGAGGCGTTTGCATCGAAGCCAATGCGCAGGGCGAGCACGCGCTCTGGCAGCGGCGGTATTGGGAACATCTGATAACGGATGATGGCGACTACGCCCGACACGTCGATTACATCCATGCGAATCCGGTGAAGCATGGGTATGTGCGAGCGCCCGGCGAATGGCCGTGGTCGTCGTTTCATGCGCATGTTCGCGATGGTCGGCTGCCGGCTAATTGGATGAGCACGATGGATGTCGGCTTGCCCGTCGGGCCAGTCGAGTGAACACCTCTTGTAGCCCGGATGAGCGTAGCGAATCCGGGGATCGGCGGTCGTCACGCGCAGGCGCGATCGTTGGTGCCGACCCCGGATTCGCTACGCTCATCCGGGCTACAAGAGGAGCGATGACCGTCACCCCCCGAACCCCAACACCTCCACCGAAATGATCGACATCTGCGTCTGCTCCGCCGCTTCGGCCGCTGCTGCAGCTTCGGCGGCTGCGGCGGCGGTGGCTTTTTCGGTGGCGTGGGTGGCGCTGGCGGCGATGTCGCCGATGCCGCTCAGGCCGGCGGCGAGGCTGCCGGTGTCGGTGGTCGGGACGCCGACGGCGAGGCCGCCGACGTCGATGTTGTCGGCGCCGATGACGTCCGTCGCGCCGAGCACGATGTTGCCGGCGGAGCCGATGCCGGCGTCGCCGGCGTCGATCACGCCGCGCGGCGCGAACAGGTACAGCGTGCCGGGCGTCACGCCGGGCGGTGCGAAGTTGCGGATGCCGCTGCCGCTGACCGCGATCGGCGGCTCGGCGACGAAGTTGCCGCGCTCGTCGAACACGGGCTCGACGAGCGGTATCGACGCCGCGCTCTTCGCGCCGCGCCCGGCGTCGATGTCGCCTTCCGCGGACCAGATCAAAATGTCGCCGCCCTGTTGCGCGAACACGCGCGTGCTGTTGACCTCGAAGTCGTCGCGCACGAAGGCGTTGATGCGGCCGGCGCGGAACACGATGTAGCCGAGCTCGGTCGCGGCCTTGAACTCGTCTACGCCCGTCAGCCCCGCGGTCGAGGTCAGGCCGGCATCGACGAAGCCGCCCGGCACCGCGAGATTGATCGAGCCGCCGTCCTGCGTCTGCACGGTGCTCAGGGCGGTCAGGATGTTGCCGGCATAGCGGCCCGGGAAGAGCGTCGCGAGGGCCTCGAAGCCCGGTCCATAGTCTTCGAAGCTCGGCAGCGCCGGATCGGAGGCGGCGAGTCCTGCGGCGCGCAGCTCATCGAACAGGATCTGCAACAGGTGCTCGCGCTGATAGGCGAGCGGCAGCCGCCGGAAGCTCTCGCGCGTGCTCGGCAAGCGCTCGCCGTCGACGACGATCTCGAGCGCGGATGCATGCGCATCGAAGTACGCGTCGGCGAATGCGTCCCACGCCGGCGCCGTGCCGAGGCCGGCGAGCAGCGTCAGATCCGCGCCGCGATCGGCGAGCGCGGGATTCGCGAAGTCGCCGATCGATCGAATGCCAACGGAAGTCCCGAGATCGATGTTGCGCCCGGCCAGGAACTGCGCGCCGCCGGGCCCCGCGACGTCGACGCCGATGCCGCTGGTGGTCGTGAGGCGGCCAATGCCCGGCACCCGGGGCGCGCTCATGAGGAAATCGCGGCCGGCGAGGAACAGGCTCAGGTCGAAGTCGTTCACGTTCTGCACGGTCGCGATGAGCTGCGTGAGGTCGCGGCCGGCGCTGAGCTGCGTGGACTTCGCCAGGCTCAGATCGAGATCCGCGACATCGCCGTCGCGGCTGACGATCAAATTGGGCGCGCGATCGCCCGCGTGCACCGGCGTCGCCGCGTGATCGACGAGCAGCCGGCCCTGCTCGTCGCGCAGCAGCTCCAGCCGCAGCAGCAGGGCTCGCGTCTGCGGATCCTGCGCGGTGCCGGTGTAGCCCCTCCCCAGGCTCGGCAGCAGGCTCGGATCCGTGTCGAGCTGCACGATCTGGCCGATCGTCGCGTTCTGCGCGGCGAGCCCGATGTCCTCGGCCGCGACCAGGCGCAAACTGCCGCGCGCAGTCGGCAGCAGGTTCATGCGCTGCGCGACGCCGATGCGTCCGCTCGCCGCGTAGACGCCCACGTCGCCCGGATAGAGATTGACGAGCAGATCGGGCGTGTCCGAGACGACGGCGACACCGCTCGTGCCGGCCGTGTCATTGCGCAAGACGATGTCACCCGCCGTGCTGAGCAGATCGAGCGCGGAGTGCTGCGTCATCGTCAGATAGAAGGTCTCGAAGAACGCATTACCGCCCGGCTGCGGATTGGCATTGGGCGCCGTCGCGAGCGTCAGGGTATTCGGATCGATGACGGTGCCGAGCTCGATGTTCCCCGCGGCTTCGAGGCGGACGCGGGCGTCACCGAGGAAGAGCCGCGGATAATCGATCGACGCGCCGGTGTCGAGACCGCCGATCGCCCGCCCCGCCTTTACCCGCGCAGCGCCGCGCGTCACGTGCAGGTCGAGGCCCATCGCGCTACCGCCCGCGAGCACTTCGATGCGGCCGCCGCCGAGCTCGTCGACGACGTTGCTGTCGACGGTCCACACGCGCGTCGCACGGTTGTAGCTGTTGACGCCCTCCTGGCGGCCGACGCTGACGTTGCTGAGCTGCAGGCCGAGCACGTCGCCGCCGGCGTCGGCGCTGATGCTGCCGCCGCCGAACGTGCCGACGTTGCCCGCATAGCTGCCGAGCACGACGCCCCAGGCGTCCGGCGCGTTGCCGACGTCGCCGCCGATGCCGCTGCCGCCGATGCGCGTCACCCACTGCGAGAGGGGCTGCGTCGGGCGCGTCGCCCGCATGTCGCCCGCGGCGCTCAAGCGAATGTCGCCCGCGGCTTCCGGAAAGGACACGCCGGGCAGGAAGCGGCGCGCCGCCGTCTGCTGGAAGTTGTCGTTGACGCCGGTGAAGCCGTCCGAGATCGTGCCGCGGAAGTCGGCCTCGAGGTGACGCCCGATGGCCTGCACCGTCGCATTCGTGCCGAACTCGAGATCGCCGCCCGAGGCGAGACGGATGTCGCCCGTGCCGGTGACGACATCCGCGTTCGCGCCGATCACGAGATCGCCCGCCTCCCGGATCACCGCGCCGAAGTCCGCCGCATCGAGATCCGCGCCGCCCGTGAACGCATAGCCCCAGCTAAAATTCGTATCGGCGATGCGGCGGTTGAAGCGATCGTCGATCGTGCCGTCGACGATGTCGCCGTCCAAGCTCAGCGTGCCCGCGCTGCGCACGCTGAGCAGGCCCGGCTGCAGCTTCGTCGCATCGAACAGCATCGTGAGATCGAGACCCAGGCTCGAGAAATTCAAATCGCCGTTCGCACGGATCTCGACGCCCGCCGCGGCGCGCGCCGCCGGGTTGCCGGCGAGCCCGAGCGCGGCGAGCACGGCGCCGGCATCGTTGCCGAAGGCCGCCGCGTCGGCGACGACATTGCCGATCTGCGCCGTGGTATAGCGCTGGTTGCCGAAGACTTCGATCTGCCGCGCGCCGGCGATGCTCGTCGCCACCGCGCTGCTGTCGATGGCCGACGCGGAGGTTCGCCGCGCCATCAGTTGCGCGCGGCCCGTCGCGTCCTCGCCGAGCGTGCCGTCCGCGTTCAGGCGCGTGCCGTGCACGTCGATGAGGCCGCCATCGAGCTCCAGCCTGCCGTCCGGCGCGAACAATGTGACCGTGCCGCCGGGACGGCCGTCGTCATAGCCCGCGCCGCTCGCGGCGAGATAGCCGCCGGTCGCGAACGCGCGCAGCTCGGCCGTGGCGCCGACGCGCAGCGTCTCACCGGCCGCAATCTCGATGCGCCCGGCGTACTCGCCGCTCGCATCGAGCACGCCGTCGATCTCGACGTCACCGCGATCGGCCGAGAGCTGCAAGAACTGCGCGGCGAGCGTCGCGCCAGCATCGAGTACGAGATTCTCGCCCGCGCCGCGCACGCGCAGGGACTGTGCCTGCGTGAAATCGCCGCGCGCGAGCCGCGCGGCGAGACCGGACAGTCCGCCGCCGAGCCGCGTGGCATCGACGAACAAGCGGCTGCCGGCGACGCTCGCGGCTGCGCTGCCACGGAGCGCGGCACCCGCGGCGACGTCCAGCGTGCCGCCGATCGCCTCGAGCCGCAGATCGCCGCCGCTGCCCGCCTGCGCGCCGCTGCCGCCGGAAACATCGACGACGGCCGCGGGCGTGAGCCGCAGATCACCGCCCGTCGCACGCAGCGTCACGCGGCCGCCCGGCGTGCCCAGCGTCGTCAGCCCGAAGTCGAGCGTCGACAAACCCGCGGCATCGACGACGCCCGCGATCGTTGCGCTGCCCGCCGTGCTCGCGAGCTCGATGTTGCCGCCGGGCGCATAGACGAGACCGCTGTGCGTGAGCTGCGCGCCGCTCAGCGACACTTGGCCGCCGAGCAGGCTGGGCGCGATGCTCGCGACCTCCACGTTTGCATGACCCATGCTGCTCAAGGTCCCGCTCGTCTCGATCGCGAGCGACTGGCCGGAGAGGCTGCCGACGATGCCGCTCGCGAGGTTCAGCGTCGTCGCATCGACGTCCAGCACGTGCCGCCCGACACCGAGGATCGTGCCCGCCTCGATGCTCACCGCAGCGAAGCCCGTGACGTCGAAATCGCCGCCGTCGACGCCGGCCGCGTCCACGCCCGCCGCCTCGCCGAGGGTAAGGTCGAGCCCGTCGCTCGCATCGGCGCGTGCCGCCAGGCGCAGCAGCGTGCCATCCGCCGCGTTGCCGGTCGATGCACCGCCCTGCGTGTTCTGCAAGCGAATGTCCTTCGCGAGCAATGCCACGCTCGCGCCGTTCGTCTGCCCGACGAGACCCGGCGCATCGATGAGGATCGAGTCGAGCGCCAGCGTGAAGCTGCCGAACAGCGACAGCGTATTACCGGATGCCAACTCGAGAGCACTGACGCCCAAGCCCTGCAGGCGCGCCGCGGCCAGCGCGAGGCCGGTGTAGCCGTCGTGCACGTCGCCCAGCGCGATGGCGTCGGCGCCGAGGCGCAGGCCGCCGCCATTGCCGACGAGCAGGCTGCCCGCGACCTCGCTGGCGCCGCTGCTGTCGAGCACGAGGCTGCCGGCGCCGAAAAGATTTGCACTGCCGTCCACGACCAGCGCGGCGGCGGGACTCGCGCCGACCGCCGAGCGCGACACCAGCGGCAAGCGATCGCTGCTCGCGACGAGCAGCGCATTGTCGCCCGCGATCGCGAGCGTGCTGCGCGTCTCGCCGCGGCGCCCGCCTTCACCGCGCAGGCCGACGTTCGCGCCGACGTCCAGCGTCTCGCTCGCGACGAGCAGCAGCTCGGGCACGTGGAGCTGCGTGCCGGCGCGAACGCTGAGCTCGCGCGTATCGACGCGATCGATCCTCGTCGTGCTGCCCGCGACGCTGCGCGCTCCGCCAATCAGCAGGCTGTCCGCGTTCAGCGCCATCAGATCCGCAGCGACGAGCTCGACCGCGTCCGTCGCGCCTGTGGCGCCCTCGACGATCGCGATCCGCTCCGCGCCGATGTCGACGCGCGCGCCGCGGCCGCTGCCCGTGTCGTGCACGATGCTCGCGCCGAGGCTCAACGCAGCGTTCGCGTTCACGCTCAAGGCCCCCGCATCCCGCGGCAGCAGCGGCGTCGCGACGCCCTTGGCCGCGGCCTGCGCGGTGAAGAAATCGTTCGCGTCCGTGACACGGTATTCGCCCCGCGCGTCGATCGCCGCGCGATCCTCGACGACGAAGCGCTGCTCGATCAGCGCCGGCAGGCCGCGCGCATCGCGCTGCAGGCTGCCCGTGACGATCGGTCGCCCGTCCGCCGTCGCGAGCGGCAGCGTGCTGTTCGCGAGCGCAGCGCCCGCGCTCGAGACGGGCGTCAGCAGCACCGCGCCCGGCAGCAATGCATAGCGCGCCGGCAGCACGAGGTAGCTGCCGGGCGCGAGCCCGCTGGTCGAGGCGTTCGCGATCGTTATGCGCGTGCCGATCGCGTATGCGAAGTCCGGCGAGTACAGCGGATCGAAAGGCGCCACGGCGTCGCTCAGCGCCGGCAGCAGCGCAAAGCTACCGTTCTCCGCATCACTGGTCAGCAGATCGATCTGCCCTTGCGGGCCCGGCAGGAACTCCGTCGCGATGAGATCGCCGCCGCTGCGCGTGTCGATGCGCGCGCCGGGCGACAGCGCGATCCGGCCGGCCGGCTGGCCGCCGGCCAGGCCGTCGGCGAGCAGGCGGATACGCTTCTCCGGCAAGTGCTCACCGACCTCGGCCACGGGCGCGGCGTCGAACACGCGCGTCGGCCGCTCGATGCTCTGGAATGGAAACACCCATTCACCGATCTGCGTCTCGCCGAAGAGCACGCTGCGGCCGTTGCCCGTCACCGAAGTGAGGCTCGTGGCGCCGAGCACGAGACTGGTCTGCGCATCGAGCGCGATGCTGCCGAACGGCGCCATCAGCGTGCCGAGCTGCTCGATGCGATCGGAGACCACGCCGAGCGCGCCGCCCGCGCTGAGCGGCAGCGCTTCGTTGCCGCCGCCGCTGAAGCGCACGAGGCCGCCGTCGGCCGCGTTGAGGATGCGGAAGTCGCTGAGCGTGCTGGTGTAGATCCGCTGCGCGGCGAGCACCAGATCGCTCGCGATCGCGAGCGCCCCTTCGATGCGTCGCGAGCTCGCGGACGGCGCGCGCAGGCCGCGCAGCCGGATGTCGCTCGCGCTGTCGAAGACTACGGGATCGCCACCGAAGCCGCGCAGCGCGGTGAAGCCGACGAGCTCGAGGAAGCCCGCGTCGACGTGCAGGCCGCCGCTGCCCGGTGTCGCCGAGAACCATTTGATCGCAGGCTCTTCGGTAGGGCTCGCGGGCAGCGGCGTGTCCGAGGTGACGAAGGATTCCTGCTGGAAACCGAGGGCGACGTAGGCGGCGGCGAGACGCGCGTCGCCGCCGTCGGACTGCACGATCGGCGCATCGAGCACCAGACGCTCGGGCACGACGAGGTTCACGTCGCCGACGAGCTCGATGCGCGCTTCCATCAACGGATCGCTGCCGATGTTCGGGCCGCGCTGGAGCTGCGAGGGGCGCGCGGCGAGCTCCAGCGAAGCGAAGCCGCCGCGCGTGTAGGCCTCGGCATCGAAGCGGCCGATGCCGACGAAAGCATTGCCGATCGCAGCCGGCGCGCTGCCGCCGAAGGCCTGTGCCCGCTGCGCGATCTGCAGGCGCAGCGGTTGCTCGGGAAACGCGCTGCCGCCGCTCAGCAATACGGCCAGATTGCCCCGGCGCAGCTCGCCGTCCAGCGTCAATGCCAGCGTGCCCGCGCTCGCGCCCAGCGCGCCGTCCGCACTGCCGGCCAGCGTCGAGAACAGCGCGAAGCCGTTCGAGCTCGCGAGCTCGAGGCGGCCGGCATCGAGCGCAACCGGAGTCCGCGCGTAACGCGTGCCCGCCGCGCCGTCGCGCAGCGTCACGTCGAGCGCGGCCACAGCGCCCGACACGTCGATCGTCGAGCCCGCGATGCCGATCACATAGCCCTCGGACGCCTTCAGGCTCACCGTGCCGCCGGCATGGCGCGCGAGCTGCGCGATCCGGCCCGTCTCGTCGGCCGGCGCGGCGACAGTGACGGCGCTCGCATCGAGCCGCGCCGTCGGCGTCAGCCAGATCGCGCGGCCCGCGTCATAGCCGAAGTCCGTGTTGACGGCGAGTTCGGCCGCGATCCGGCCGCCCGGCGCGCGCAGCTCGCCGGCGACGACGATCGGCACGTCGGCCGCGAGGGCGATCGCGCCGCCCGGCGTCACGGCGAGCCGCGCGCCGCTGCCGATGCGCAGCAGATCGTCGTTGGCGAGCGCCGGCGACTGGCTGGCGAGAAACGGATCGGCGGACAGCGCCAGGCGCGTCGCCTGTCGATACGCCGGGTGCAAGAGCTCGATGCGCGTGAATTCCGCGAGCGGCGTGCCGGTCGCCGGCAGGCTGCCGCCGGTGGCGAGCGCGCGAGCATCGCCGTTGACGCGCACCAGATTGCGCGCGGCGAGCTCGATGCGCGTGCCGTCGGCGACGGCGAGACCGCGCTCCTTGCTCGCGAGCTCGATCGCGCCGAAGCCCGCGTCGGCGAACAGCGTGAGCGGTACCTGCCAGGTGCCGCGCTCGCCGTCGCTCGCGCCGCCGATCCGGATCTCGGGCACATCGGCGCTGAAGCTCGACACACTCGCGCCTTGGAAGGTATACGCGCGCAGCGTCGCCGCGATGTCGATGTCCGGCGAAAGCGCGGCGAGCTGGCGATCGGCCTGCGCGGCGAGCGCGATGCGCCCGCCGGCGCCGGGCGTGAGCGCGCCGTCGACCTCCATCAGCGCACCGGACGTGACGTCCAGCGTGCTGCCCGCGGCGAGCCGCAGATCGCCGCGGCTGTCGAGCGCGATGCGGCCGCCGTCGATCCAGCGCGCATCGCGCGGCACCGGCGTCGTGCCCGGGCGCGCATCGCGCACCCAGCCGCCGGCGACGTCGATGCGCGCGCCCGGCGCGAGCGAAAGCAGACCGCGTCCATCGTCGAAGCCGGCGCCCGCGGTCAGCGACACGCTGCCGGACTGCGCGCGCAGCGTACCGCCGATCCTGACCGCGCCGGCCGCGGCGACGTCCAGCGCGCCGCCGGCGCCGAGATCGAGCGTCGCGCCCGCGGCGAGTTCGAACGCGGCGAGCTCGAAGGCATAGGACTGGACACCGAGGGCAGCGAAGGGCAGGCCCTCGCGATCGATCACCAGCGCGTCGCCGACCGCGGACACGCGCACGCGGCCGCCGCGCGCGAGCGCTTCCCAGGGCCGCGCGTAGCCGCCGTCCGCGCCGGGCACTCGATGCTGATGGAGGCCCGCGGTGGTGCGAGCGAGGAGCTGGCCGGCGACGCTCGCATGCAGCGCCTCGATGTCGATGCTGCCCGCGTCCTTGCCTTCGACATAGCCGGGCTCGAAAGTCCGCAGGCTGCCGCGCATGCCGGCGCCGAAGGGATTGAAGTACTGCGTCGTCTGCCCGCCCCACTTGCGGTGCGTGTATTCGAGGACGTCGAGCACGCCGTCGTAGCGCAGCAGCGGATCGGCGTCCGCGATGTCGATGAGCCGTCCCTGGAAGATGAGCCGCGTGGTGTCGAGGAAGCCCGCCTCGTACTCGACGCTGCCGCCGCTGACGTCCAGCGTCGCGCCGGTGTCGACGGTCACGGACTCGAAGGCCTCGAGCACGATGCTGCCGCCGGGCGTCGCGCGCTCGGCGCCGCTGCGCTGGAGATTGTCGAGGCCGGCCTGCAGGTTCGCGATCTTCGGCAGCGGCTTGCGCAGGTCGAAGCTGAGCTTCTTGCCGAACAGCACGCCGTCGCGCTGCACCGGCGAGCCGGCGAGCTCGTTGCCGCGCACCTCGACCGTCGCGACGTTGCGCGACATCGGCAGCTTCACCCTGGCGACGCCGCTCGCATCCAGCGTCGCGCCGCTGCCGATGCGCAGCGTCCCTGCCGTCGCCGTGCCGAGCGCCGCCGGCGCGTCGTCGGCCTCGATGCGGATGCGGCCGCCCGTCGCGCGGATCGTCGCGCCGCCCGCGACCGTCACGTCGCGGCCGTCGATCGCGACCAGCGAGGAGCGCGTCTCCTGATCGTCGATCGCGGTGCCGGTGTCCTCGGGATCCGGGATCACCTCGGTCGTGCTGCCGCTCGCGAGCGTCACCGCGCCGGCGCGCACAGGCTGCGGGATTTGCCGGCCGTCGGTGGGCAGCACCTGCGTCACGCGATCGCGCGCCTGCAGCCGGATCGAGCCGTTGACGTCGACGGCCGTGGTCGCGCGCAGCACGCCGCGCTGGTTCACGGTGAGGCCGGCGAGCGTGATCGAGCCCCGCCGCGCGAGGATATGGCCGAGGTTCTCGACCGTGCCGCCCTCGCCGAGCTCGACGCCGAGCCCGCGCAGATCCGGATCGTCCGGGAAGAAGAGGTACACCTCGTCCTTCGCCGCGGCGAGGATCACCTGCCCGCCCGCGCCGCTCGCCTCGATCGTCCCCGCGTTCTTCACTTCGCCGCCGACGAGGATCACGCGGCCGTTCTCCTGCGCGCCGATCCGCGCGCCGCCCTGTACCTCCACCGTGCCGGGCGTCGCGCCCGTCGTGTTCCGCAGCGGCGGCAGGCGCGTCTGCTGGACGGCGTTGGTGAGCCCGATCTGCTCGAAGAGCTTCGCGATCGCGGGATTGAGATCGATCGACGAGGCCAGCAGCGTGTTGACGTCGACCTTCGCGCCCGGGCCGAACACGAGACCGTTCTGGTTGATCAGATAGACCTGGCCGTTCGCGCGCAGCGCGCCCTGGATGCGCGAGGGATCGGCCTGAAAGATCCGGTTCAGCGCGACCGCGCTGCTCGAGGGCTGCCGGAACTCCACCGTATTGCCGGCGCCGACGTTGAAGCTCGCCCAGTTGAAGGTCTCGTTCTGTAGCGCCTGCTTGACCACTGCGCTCGGCCCGTTGACGAGATACTCGCTGGTCGAGCCCGCGGCGCGCCAGGTGAACTGCTGCGCGCCGACCGTGCAGGCCGGCGCGCAGGGCACGGGCAGCTCGGCGTGCGCGGGACCGCTCGAGCAGAACAGCGAGCACAGGCTCGCGGCGATCAGTGTCGGGCACCGATGACGAAGATGACGGGACGGCGGCGCTGCGATCATGTTCAGAACTCGTAGCCGAAGGAGAAATGCACGCGCGATTCGAAGGCCTCGATCTCGCCGTTCTCGATCAGCGGCACCGCCCAGTCGATGCGCGAGCTGAGGCCGTGCGGCGCGTTCATGCGCATCCCGAGACCCGTGGACGCGAGCGACAGCGCCTCGTCCTGGCCCGGCAGCGGATCGACGATGCGGCCGTGGCCCGCCTCGACGAAGCCGACCAGCCGCACGCCCGTCAGCCAGATCGATTCGAGATCGCCGATCAGCGACGGCGAGGCGAGCTCGAGGCGGCCCGTCACGCCCTGGTCGACGAGACCCTGCGTCGCGAAGTAGCCGCGCACGTCGCCGGCGCCGCCGAGGCTGAACTGCTCGTTGCCGATGATGGGCCCCGAGGACACCTGGCCCGCGAATTCGACGAGGAGCTGCGCGCCGGGCCACAGACTGCCGGGCAAGGCGCCTTCCCAGGCGCCGTCGCCGCGCAGGTAGACGTAGTTCGGCTTGGCCTGGAAGCGCTTGTTGGTGAACTCCTTGAAGGTGTTGCCGAGGCCGCGCACGCCGAAGTGGCCGTCGAGGTTGTAGCGGATCGTGCGCGCCTCGCCGAGCACGAAGCCGCCGTAGCCGACGTTGAACTTGGTGTAGCTGATCGGCGTCTCGAAGCCGCTGCCGCCGACCGGCGAGACGGTGTCCGCGAAGTCCTTGTAGTCGATGCCGACGGTGAGATTGTGGAAGAGGCTGCCGACCGCCGGCAGCGGCTTGATCGCGCGCGCGCCGGCGATGATGCCGTTGCCGATCACCCCGACCCCGCCGCCGCTGCTGCCTAGCGCGGTGACCTCGCTCGCCGATTTCACGCCGTAGAGCACGAGCAGCAGATCCCAGAGGTCCGGCCGGAACAGATAGGTGCCCGAGAACACTTTTACTTCCGACGGATCCTCGGGCGTCAACTGGAAGGAGAAGCCGGCGCTGTGTTCGCGCTGCCACAGATTGTCGTAGCGCAGCGCGCCGTTGAGGCGCAGGCGCGTGGTGTTGCGGATGTAGTCGTCGTTGAGCTCCAGCGAGCCGTGCAGCGGCAGCGCGTCCTCGACCTTCAAATCGACGTCGACGGTGCCGGGCAGCCTGCCGGGCTTGAGGACGGGCGAGATCTTGCGATCGCCGCTCTGCTTGTTGAGCGCCGCGAGCTGCTTCTGCACCTCGGGCAGATTAGGCGACGCACCGCTCGCCAGGGCCGGCACGCCGGCCTTGATGCGGCCGAGCGAGAAGTAGCGCGAGCCGACGACGCGCAGCCGCGCGACGCGCCCTTCCAGCACCTCGAGGCGCACGAGGCCGTTCGCGACGTCCTGCTCCGGGATGTTGACGAGCACCGTCGCATAGCCGGCGGCGCGAAACGCCGCCTCGAGCGCGGCGCGCGCGGCCTCGACGTCGTCGATGCTGCGATTCTCGCCGAGATGCGGATACACGGCTTGCTCGATCGCGGTCGCCGGGATCAGATCGCTGCCTTCGACCTGGATTTCCCACACGTCGAAGCGCGGCTGCTCGGCCTGCGGCTCGGCGGAAGTCGTGTCCGCCGCTGCGCCGGCAACGAGGCTTAGACAGCACAGCGCCGCGGCGCACCGCGGCGCGATCCTGCGCTGGAAAGGCCGCGGCGGCTCTACGCCGCCGCGGACGAAACGCCAGGGCATCGAGCTGCTCGAGTCCTTACTCGACGCTCACCCCGTCGACCGCGATCGGGCCGAAGCAGGTGTTCTGCGCGCCGCCCGAGTTCGGATCGGCATGCGTCTGCGTCGCGATCGGGCTGGACGGATTGTAGGTGAAGGAAGTCGGCACGCCGCGCGCGAGGAAGCCGGCGTCGCCGAAGGGATGGCGGAAGGTATCCGACGCGTTGAGTGCGACGACGTTCGTCGCGGAGGACAGCTCCGAGACGATCTTCGCCCAGTTGTTCTTCGCGTTGGTGCGCTCGGCCGCCGGCACATTGGCCACGGTGTAGTCGGCGGCGTTGTCCTGCTGGCGCGACTGCGCCGTGACTTCGCCGAAGATCGGGTAGCTGCCCGCGACCAGATTCTTCAAGCTCGGTGCGGCGCCGTCGATCTTGATGAAGCGCGCGTTGCTGGCGAGGTTCGAGTTCGATTCCAGCGACGCGTAGCCGATGGCCCAGAAGCCGTCGGCATTGGCGCGGTTGACGCAGGCGATGAGGCCGCTGGAGCCGGAATTTTCGAGCGTCGCGTCGCAGATCGTGCCGCCGCAGTCGGTCGCGAAGTTGGAGCCCGAGGCCATGAGCTGGCTGCCCGAGGTGGCGCCGACGCCGCACTGCGTCTGCAGAAACTTGATCGAGGTGAGCGCATGCGTGCCCGAGCCGGCCGTGCGGCGGCAGAGGATCTTGGTCGAGTCGGCCGGCGCCCAATCATAGGCGGCATTCAAGGCCACCAGCGTGCTGCCCTTCGCCTTGAGCTCGTCCCAGGTCGTGATGCCGAGACCGCTGGCCATCAGCAGCGAGCGCACCTGCGCCGTGCTGAGCGAGGGCATGCAGGCTTCAGTGTCGCCCTTTTTGTGATTGGCGATCTGCGCGCCCGTGCCGCTCGAATCCGTGGCCGCGACTTCGTAGGCGTCCTTGATCTTGTTGCCGTTGAGATCGATCGTCGGCACCGGGCTGCAGGGATCGCTGTCGGCGAACTGCGCGGTCTGCAGCGCGCGGTAGAGGTTCATGCTCACCACGATGCCGAAGGCGAGGCCCGCGGTCGAGTTGACCTTCATGTTCGACACGTTCTTGAACGCGCCTTCCGCCGGCGCGAGCTGGCCGACGAACTTGCTCGGCTCGATGTCGGAGAGGCCGAAGTCCGGAATGCGATTGCCGAGCAGCGCGGCGTTCGTCGCGCCGCAGTCGTGCTCGAGATAGCTCGTGCCCAGGGGGCCGGTCTTCGCGGCGCCGCTGCCGCAGGCCGCATTGCTCGGCGATTCGAGCACGGAGACCGCGATTTTCTGATCGACCGGCGAGACGCCCGTGCCCGAGCCGCCGTCGTTTTTCATGAACAGCACGTTCTTGTTCGCCGTCGTGCGGCAGGCGATCGTGTAGCGCACGGTGGAGGCCGGGAAGCGGTAGAGATCGCGGTTCGACGCGCAGACGTCGCGCAGGATCACGTCGCGCAGCGTGTTGGTGGTCGCCGTCGCGCCGGCGATGACGATGCGGTAGTCCGTCGCGGTCGTCGCCGGATCGTAGGCCTGTGCCGCAGCGGCGGCGCAGACGGCAGCGACAGCGGCGGCGAGCCTGGAAGTCGATTTCATGGAGTTCATACGGGTGCTCCTCGATGGCTGTAGGGCGCGGGCAAGCCTTCGGCGTCGGTGCGGTCGATGGCCGCACCGGGATCGCCTCTCACCGGCACGCCGGCGCCCCGTGGATTCTTACGCCTGGATACCTACGTCTCGTTCAGTGCTCGCGACGGCGCAGCGCGCCGAGACCGGCGAGCGCGCTGCCCAGCAGCCACACCGCGGGCGGCACCGGGATGGGCTGGATCGCCGCATAGCTCAGACTGCCGTCGGCGGCGAGGGTGAAGCCCATGGGCTGGCCCTGCGCGTTCGTCACCTGCGTGAAGATCGGCGCGCGACCGCTGGCGTTCGCGTCGCTCGGACTGAAGCCGCGCGTGACGGTGTTGTCGATGAGGATCGTCCAGTAGGCCAGCGTGTCGCCGACGAGACCGCTCGCGTTCTGATCGGCGATGACGGCGCCGTGCGTGCCGCCGGCGCTGAACTGCCAGAGATCCGCGGCGGTCGCGAGCAGCGCGCCGTTGTCGGGCAGGCCGCCGGCGTTGGCCGCGCCGATCCACGCGGCACTGTTCTTCATCAGCGCTTCGAGCTCGAGGCCGGTATTGCCGTTGGGGGCATCGGGGTTCGGCGCACCGTTGACGGTAAGCCCGAAGCCGCCCTGGTCGTACTTCAGCGAGGCGCCGATCCCGGACTGCTTCGTGTTGGTGAGCCCGAGGATGTTCCAGCGGCCGCCCGGATTGCTGGCCACGAAGTTGCTGACCAGCGTGTTCGATATCGTGAAACCGTTCGAGGAGAGAATGCTGCCCCAGGTGAGATCGTCGTCTCCATTCGACAGATCCCACACGATGGACGATTGCCCATCGGCTGCTTCATACGCGAAGACCAGATCGCCCGCGTCGACTTGCGCGCCGAGCGTCGGCAGGCCCGCATTCGACGCAGCGAGCGCGCTGCTCGAGCCGGCGGCGAGGAGCGTCGCCGTCGAAATCGCTTTGCATGTTCCGTTCATGAGTAGAGAGTCTCCATCTGTTATTGAAGTGGCTTCGAATGCCGGCCCGCTGCGTGGAGCGCCGGCCCATTTGTTCTCTTGCGCATCCGCTTCGAAGTGCCGAACGGCAGCCTAGGCGTCTCGCATTGCGGGCGCTTTGCAGCGGCGTGATCCTTCGATGACACCCGCGCAGCCGCCCGACCCCATTCGATGCGGCGCAGGCTAGCGAGGCCGTGTGAAGCTTTCGTGACGGATTGATGACCGTGCGTCGGCGCAGCCCTTCGTAACCCGGGAGGCGGCGCGTCGGGGGTACGAGGATCCCGGGTTCCGCTCCGCTCCACCCGGGCTACGAAGTGCCGCGGCGATATGTTGGGCGATGATGAAGATTTCGTGACGGCGCTAGGCGCGGACGCTTCGTGCGGGTAAGGTGCGCGCCGTCATGCCTTCGTTCGAGCGGCTTGCGAATTCGATGAGCGTCGTGCGCGAGCGCTGCGCGGCGCCTCGCTTTGCGATCGCATGCTTCGCGATCGCGAGCGCGACGATCGCGGCGATCGGCTACGAAGATATGCGGCGCGCGCGAGACGTGCAGGGTGCGCTGGCGACGCCGACGGCCGTATCGGCCAAGCAGGCAGCGTCTGCGCAGGATCCGCGCGATGTGCGCAAGCATTTGCCGTCGCTCGCGCTGTTCGGCAGCGCACGCGATCCGACTGCGCCGATCGCAGCGAGCGTACCGCCGGCTCCCGCGACGGAGACGCTGCCGGCGTCGTCGACGCCTTTGCGTCTATACGGCGTGATCGCGGCGGAGCCACCGGCGGCTGCACGCGCCTTCGTCGGCAGCGATGAAGCTTCGCAGATGGTTTTACGCCCGGGCGAGCGCCTGCCGGACGGCGCGGCGCTGATCGAAGTCTCGGCGCGCGGCGTGGTGCTCGAACGCGCAGGCCATCGCGAATGGCTGGCGCTGCCGGTAGACACCTCGCACACGGGCGAGGCGCCGGCCGTGCGGCCGCGCTTCATGGCGCGCCCCGTGGCACGCCTCGCAGGATCGCGCTCTCCCTCTTCGTAGCCCGGATGAGCGCAGCGAATCCGGGATCGTGCGCCCGACCTTCGCGTGTGCGATCGATGACGCGCCGAATCCCGGATTCGCTGCGCTCATCCGGGCTACGAGATCTCGTAGCGGAATCCGGGTTCGGCGTTTCAGCGCTGGAGGCGACCGAGTTCCGGATCGGCCGCGGCCCGGATTCCGCTGCGCTCCTTCCGGGCTACGGGATTCGCGATGAGATCCGCAGGCAATCCCAGGCCGACTCTTGGCGGGATACGCGAATTGTGAGCTACAAGCCTTTGCCTGAGATATGAAACGGGTTTACCGTAAGGCAGGATGCTGCCCCTATGATTGCCCTGCCGATGCCTCGACTCGCGTTCCCTCCCCTCGCCTTCGCCGTGGTCGGTGCGGCCGTGCTCGCGCTGGGCTGGCGCGACTGGCAGCGACTCGAGAACTTGGCGCCGATGTCCTCGGGCCCATCGCCCGCGCCGACCGAGACGGCGCGCGACGCGCTGCCGGCGGCGTCTCGCGCGGCGCTGGATCGACTGCCGCTGTTCGGCAGCGCCGAATCGAGCGCCGCGCAGGCGGCCCCGCCGCCCGCGCCGATCGTCGAAGAAGCGGCGCTGCCGGAATCGACGGCGGGCTATCAGCTCTTCGGCATCATCGAAGCGGACGTCCCGAGCGCGGCGCGCGCGATCGTCGGCACCGCCGACGGCGAGCAGCGCGAATACCGCGTCGGCGATACGATGCCGGACGGCGCGCGCGTGCACGCCGTGCGCGAACGCGCCGTGATCTTCGAGCGCGACGCGCAGCTCGAACGACTCGCGCTGCCGGCGGCGGACGCGGCGAGCGCTGCGAATGCGGGCGTCTTCGCGCGCAATCGATTGCCCGGGGCGAACGCGCCCGGCTTCATTCCCGCCACGCCGTATGCGGCCCCGGAAGTTACGCCGCCTCCCGACACCTTCGTGCCGATGCCGCCCACCGAGGTGCCGCCGCCGGCCGCCGAAGCCGGGCCGATCTCACCATGACGCCGCCGCGACGCGCTCGCGCGCCGATTCGTCACGTCTTCGAGCAAGGATGTCGCCCGTGAGCACGCCCGTCGCTACGTTCCCACGTTCCCGCGCGCTCGCGCTGGCGCTGTTCGTCGCGCTGTCGCCGCTTGCGATCGCGCAGGAAATCGCGCCCCCGCCCGACGCGGCCGCGCCCGCCGCGCCGGCGTCCGAAGAACATTCCTTGACGCTGAACTTCAAGGACGCGGACATCCGCGCCTTCATCAGCGCGGTCGCCGATCTCACGCATCAGAACTTCGTCGTCGATCCGCGCGTGCAGGGGCGCGTGACCGTGATCTCCTCGGCGCCGACCGATCCCGACGATCTCTACGAGGTTTTCCTGTCGATCCTCAAGGTCCACGGCTTCACTGCGGTGAAGAAGGACGGCGTGACGAAGATCGTGCCCGAGATGCTCGCCAAGCAGGACGCGGCGCCGACCATGGCGCCCGGCAGCCTGCGCACGGGCGAAGAGATCGTGACGGGCGTGATCCCCGTGCACTTCGTGTCCGCCGCCGAGCTCGTGCCGATCCTGCGCCCGCTGCTGCCGCAGGACTCGCACATGGCGGCGACCATCGGCACCAACGTGCTGATCGTCGCGGACTCCGCCGCCAATGTGAAACGCATGGTCGAGATCGTCAGCAAGCTCGATCTCGACACCACGCACGGCATCGACGTCGTGCGCCTCGACTACGCGACGGCGACCGACGTCGCGCAGCTACTCGAAACCCTGACGACCAAGGCGCGCGGCGCCAATCCGCCGGCCGGCGAGGCGCAGGCGGCCTTCGCGGCCGACGAGCGCACCAACAGCATCCTGCTCGCCGGCTCGCCGCAGATGAAGCTGCGCTACCGCGCGCTGATCTCCAGCCTCGACACGCCGGCCGGCGAGACCGAGGCGATCAAGGTCGTCTATCTGAAGTACGCGACGGCCGAGGACCTCGTCGCGGTGCTGCAGGAAGTGATCTCCGGCCAGTCGACGCCGTCGATGTCGGGCAGCATGGCGCCGCAGGGCGGGCAGATCCGCCAGCGCCGGCCGCTGCAGATCGCGCTCGGCGGCAATGCCGGCGGCGGTTTCGGCGACGTGCGCGTCACCGCCGACGAGGCGACCAACGCGCTGATCGTGCAGGGCCCGCCGCGCGACGTGAAGCGCGTGCTCGAGGTCGTCACGCAGCTCGACGTGCGCCGCGCGCAGGTGCTCGTCGAGGGCATCGTCGCCGAAGTCTCGGCCAGCCAGGACGACGAGCTCGGCATCCAGTGGAAGACCAATCTGCCCGACACCGGCATCGTCGGCGGCACGCGATTCCCGGGCTCGGTGGCGGGCGGCATCGACAGCCCTTTCGATCCGGACGACGGGCCCGACTTCCTTACCGGGCTCACGCTGGGCTATCTCTCGGGCGGCGATCTGCGCGGGCTCATTCGCGCGCTCGCCGGCAACCAGTACACCAACGTGCTGTCGACGCCGAGCCTGATGACGCTCGACAATGCGGAAGCCGAGATCGTCGTCGGCCAGAACGTGCCCTTCGTCACCGGCCAGTTCTCGAACTCGACGACCACGCCGGACAATCCGTTCCAGACCATCCAGCGCCAGGACGTCGGCATCAAGCTGCGCGTGAAGCCTCAGATCAACGAAGGCGACACGGTGACGATGGAGATCGAGCAGGAAGTCTCGAGCGTCGACGAGAGCACGGTCGGTGCCGATCTCATCACCAACAAGCGCTCGATCAAGACCAACGTGCAGGTCGACAACGGCGAGATCGTGGTGCTCGGCGGCCTCATCGGCGACGACGCGCGCGCGAACCAGGACAAGGTGCCGCTGCTCGGCGACATCCCGCTGGTCGGCAACCTGTTCAAGAACAGCCGTCGCAGCAACAGCAAGACGAACTTGATGGTGTTCCTGCGGCCGCAGATCGTGCGCAACCGCGAGACCGCCGCCGATCTCTCGAGCGCGCGCTACGAGGACATCCGCGCCAAGCAGCGGCTGCAGAACGCGACGCAGACCGAGATCCTGCTGCCGCAGCGCGGCCCGGTGCTGCCGGGCATCGTCGAATGAACCTGCCCTTCGCCTTCGCCAAGCGGCACGGCGTGCTGCTGGAGGCGGGCGCGGACGGCACGGCGACGGTGATCTACAACCCGACGACGCCGCTGGCCGTCCTGCAGGAGCTGCAGCGCGCGCTCGCCGCACCGCTGCGCTTCGAGCGCTACGCGGGCAATGACTTCGAACGCCGCATCCAGCTCGCCTATGAGCGCGACGCGACGCGCTCCGATGACATGCTGGCCGATCTCGGCGGCGCGATCGATCTCGCGGCGCTGGCGCACGAGCTCGAAGAGCCGACCGATCTGCTGGAGAGCGCCGATGACGCGCCGATCATCCGCCTGTTGAACGGCCTGCTCGGCCAGGCGGTCGTCGAAGGCGCGTCCGACATCCACATCGAGCCTTTCGAGCAGCGCCTCGCGATCCGCCTGCGCGTCGACGGCGTGATGCGCGAGATCATGCAGCCCTCGGTCGCGATCGCGCCGCTGGTGGTCTCGCGCATCAAGATCATGGCCAAGCTCGACATCGCCGAGAAGCGCCTGCCGCAGGACGGCCGCATCTCGCTGAAGGTCGCGAACCGGCCGGTCGACGTGCGCGTATCGACGATCCCCAGCGGCCACGGCGAGCGCGTGGTGCTGCGCCTGCTCGACAAGCAGGCCGGGCGGCTGCGGCTCGAGCAGATCGGCATGGACGCGCAGACCACCGCGCGGCTCGACGAGCTGATCCATCGCCCGCACGGCATCTTCCTCGTCACCGGCCCGACCGGCTCGGGCAAGACGACGACGCTGTACGCGGCGCTGTCGCGGCTCAACGACCGTAGCCGCAACATCATGACGGTCGAGGATCCGATCGAATATCTGATCGACGGCATCGCGCAGACCCAGGTCAACATGAAGGTCGACATGAGCTTCGCGCGCGGGCTGCGGGCGATCCTGCGCCAGGATCCCGACATCGTGATGGTCGGCGAGATCCGCGATCTCGAGACCGCGCAGATCGCGATCCAGGCAAGCCTCACCGGCCATCTCGTGCTGTCGACCCTGCACACGAACACCGCGATCGGCGCGATCACGCGCCTGCGCGACATGGGCACCGAGCCTTTCCTGCTCTCGTCCAGCGTGATCGGCGTGCTCGCGCAGCGGCTCGTGCGCAGCCTGTGCCGGCAGTGCATGCGGCCGCGCGCGCTGGACGCGACGACGCGCGAATGGCTGGGCCTCGACGCCGCGGCAGAGGCCGAGATCTACGCAGCCGTCGGCTGCGACGCCTGCAAGCGCATGGGCTATCGCGGCCGCACCGCGATCTACGAGCTGATCGTGATCGACGAGGCCTTGCGCCGGCTCATCCACGACGGCGCCGCCGAGCAGGATCTCGAAGCGCACGCGCGCCTGCATTCCCCCAGCCTCGCCGAAGTCGGCCGCCGCGCCGTGCTCGCCGGCGTCACCACGCCGGAAGAGCTGCTGCGAGTGACGCAGCTCGCGTGAGCATCCACTTTGAATTTATCGTAGCCCGGGTGCAGCGTAGCGGAACCCGGGATCTTCAAGCTCTCGCGCGCGTCGAAGATCCCGGGTTACGCGCTGCGCGCTCCACCCGGGCTACGTGATGCCTCTGCTCTGCTGATGGCCGCCTACGAATACACCGCGCTCGCAGCGAGCGGCCGGCGGACGCGCGGCCTGACCGAGGCGGACTCCGAGCGCCACGCGCGGCGCTTGCTGCGCGAGCAGGGCCTGGTGCCGCTGTCGGTGCAGCCGACGACGGCGCGCGCGGACGGCAAGGCGCTGCGCGGCAGCTCGCGCGTGAAGCTGTCGCCGACGCAGGTCGTGCTGTTCACGCGCCTGCTCGGCGCGCTGCTCGAATCGGGCCTGCCGCTCGACGATGCGCTGTCGGCGATCGCGAAGCAGAGTGCCGATCCGGCCTTGCGCCGCGTGGTGCTCGACGTGCGCTCGCGCGTGCTCGAAGGCCAGAGCCTGTCCGATGCGGTCGGCCAGTTCCCGCGCGCGTTTCCCGAGGTCTACCGCGCGACGGTCGGCGCCGGCGAGCAGACGCGGCTGCTGCCGCTCGTGCTCCAGCGCGTCGCCGACTATCTCGAGCGGCGGCAGGAGGTGCAGCAGAAGATCAAGCTCGCGATGATCTATCCGGCCGTGCTGACCGCCGTCTCGCTCGCTGTTGTCGGCGGGCTGCTGGCCTTCGTCGTGCCGGAGATCGTGAAAGTCTTCGAGCACAGCGCGCAGCGCCTGCCCGCGATCACGCTCGCCTTGCTCGCGATCAGCGATTTCCTGCAGGCGCGCGGCCTCGTCTTGCTCGCCGTGCTCGCGGGGCTCGTCGTCGTCGCGCGCGCGCTGCTGCAGCGGCCGGCGGTGCGCCATGCCTGGCACGGCCTGCTGCTGAGGCTGCCCGTCGTCGGCGAGTTCCATCGCGAGAACGACGCCGGCCGTTTCGCGCGCACGCTCGGCATTCTGTTGAACAGCGGTCTCAGCATGCTGGATGCCTTCCGCATCGCCGAGCAGGCCGTGGTCAATCTCGTGCTGCGCGAAGCCCTCGGCGAGGCCGCGACGCGCGTGCGCGAAGGCGAGGCCGTCGCCACCGCGCTGTCCGGCGTGCCGCAGTTGCCGCCGCTGCTCGTGCACCTCGTCGCCAGCGGCGAGAGCTCGGGCGAGCTGCCGCGCATGCTCGAAACCGCCGCGAACTCCAGCGATCGCGCCGTCCAGCTCCGCCTCGCGATCGGCCTCAACCTGCTCGAGCCCGCGCTGATCCTGACGATGGGCCTCGTCGTTCTTTTGATCGTCCTCGCGATCCTGCTGCCGATCTTCGAGATGAATCAGCTCGTCTGAGGCGGCGGTAGTGCGCCGCGGCCCCGTCGCCGCGTAGCCCGGGTGCAGCGTAGCGGAACCCGGGATCTTCGAGCCCTCGCACGCCGCCTAAGATCCCGGGTTACGCGCTGCGCGCTACACCCGGGCTACGAAAGGCGGGTGCCTTGTTCAAGCCTGTCGTAGCCCAGGTGCAGCGGAGCGGAACCCCGGATCTTCCAGGCGCTACACCGCACCGAAACCCCGGGTTACGCGCTGCGCGCTACACCCGGGCTACGAATCGGTATGTCCTATGAAGGGAGTTACGAAGGGCGAAGCTGCACATCGTTCGCACCCTTCGTGCGCCGTCACACAATGCCGCGCATGGTCAACTATCGACGCGTCCGCCTGCTCGGTGGCACTTATTTCTTTACCGTGACCCTCACCGACCGGCGCAGCGATTTATTGCTTCGACACGTGGACGCCCTGCGCCTCGCATTCGGCGCCGTGCGACGCGCATCGCCGTTTCGGATCGATGCGCTGGTGGTGCTGCCGGACCATCTCCATGCGGTATGGACCTTGCCGACGAACGACGCCGACTATTCGCGGCGATGGCACGATATCAAAAGCTCGTTCACGCGGATGCTACGGCGGCACATATACGTGCCGCCCCCCGATCGCAAAGGCCAGTACCAAATCTGGCAGGCACGCTTTTGGGAGCACCTCATCACCGACGACGAGGACTACGCTCAACACGTCGACTACGTGCACTTCAATCCCGTCAAACACGGCTTCGTGCGTCGCCCCGATGACTGGCAATGGTCATCGATACACCGCTACACGCGTGCGCATTCCTGCTCTTCGTAGCCCGGGTGCAGCGGAGCGAAACCCGGGATCTTCGAGCCGCCACACCGCGCCTAAGATCCCGGGTTACGCGCTACGCGCTTCACCCGGGCTACGAAAGGCGGGTGCCTCGTACAGGCCTGTCGTAGCCCGGGTGCAGCGGAGCGGAACCCGGGATCTTCGAGTCGTTACACCGCACTTAAGATCCCGGGTTACGCGCTGCGCGCTTCACCCGGGCTACGAAAAGGGCTGGAGCACGAAAGATCGATTGCTCAAAACGACAGCGACAACTCCACGTCCACGACGCCGGGCGCATCGGCGCGCTCGAGGCGGATGCGGTCGACGGTGGCGCCGTAGCGGGTGTCGACGGCGAGCAGCCAGCGCATGAAGCTCGCGTAGGGGACGCCGGAGAAGCCGAGCGTCACGCTGCGCGTGCCGGCCGGGGTGACGCGCGTGAGCTGGCCGGCGACTTCGTTGGCGGCGGCGGATTCGTTGATCGCGGCGAGCAGCGAGGCACCGTCGGGCAGGCGCTCGCGCGCGGGACTCTGCGCCGCGCCGCCGAGCTGCGGGCGCTGCGCGGCGAGCCATTGCTGCGTGTCGCGCTCGGCGGCGACGGCTTTCACGAGGCGCGCCTCACGCGCGCTCAAAGGCTCGATGAGGGCGAGCCAGTACAGCGTTGCGAGGATCGCGCTCGCGCCGACGACGAGTAGCGCGCGCTCGCGCGCCTGCAGGCCGGCCCACCAGGCCGCGAGCGCGCTCACGGCGTCTGCCCCACGCGCAGGAGGCCGACGGCCGCCGCGTCGCGATTCTCGATCGACAGTAGCTGCACCGGCAGCGCGCTCGCCGCCAGCGTCTGCTGATAGCGTTCGAGCGCGGCCATGTCCTCGGCCCGCACGCGCAGCTCGAGCGCGCCGTTGCCGTAGCTCGCACTTTCGAAATGCAGCCCGCCCTGCTGCGCCAGGCCCTGTCCCGCGGCGGCGAGCAGATCGAGAAACGGCCGGCCCCGGCGCGCCGAGGCCGCAGCCGCGGCAAGCGCCTGCGTGGCCTGCGCGCGCACGTCCTCGATGCGCGTCACCTGCGGAAACATCTCGCGAAACAGCGCCTCGGTGCGCGCGATCTCGGCCGCGCGCTGCGTCTCGAGCGCGGCCACGCGCCACTGCAGGAAACCGGCGTGCGCGAGCGCGGCGACGAGCACGAGGGCCGCGGTCGCCCACCACCAGCGGCGCGCGCTGCCGACGTGCGCCTGACGCCGCCGCGGCAGCGCCGCCAGCAGATCGATCACATGGCCCTGCGCATGGCCTGCGGCAAAGGTCGCCAGCAGATCGACCGCGCCCGCGCGCGAAGCGGGATCGACGATCAGCGCCGGCGACAGCGCCGCGATCTCGGCCAGACGCGCCTCGCTCGCGCCGTGGACGCGCAGGTGACGCTCGCCGTCGACGCCGACCAGCGCCTGGGCGAGGAAGGTCTGCCACTGCGCGGCCTCGAAGCGCGCACCGGCATAAGGGCCCGTGCGCAACCAGGCGTCCTCGCCGTCGAAGAGCAGCGTCCAGGTGCTCTCGAACCACGGCACGCACAGGATGTCCGGCACGCACTGATCGGTCTGCAGTCCCGCCGCTGCCAGCGCTTCGAGCCGCGCATCGAGCTCGGCCGCGTCGAACACCGCGGCGGCGAGCCGCGTCGCGCTGAGGCGATGCGTGGCGAACGCGAGATCGTCGACGGGCGTGAGGATCTGATCCTCGAGCGCGAAGGGCAGCGCCTGCTCCTGCACGCGACGATTGCCGGGGGGCAGCTCCGCTTCCGCGAGCAGCACGCGGCGGCCATCGAGCAGCCACACGCGCGCATCGAGATCGGGGACGGCAAGGAGCTCGGCGAGCGTGCCCGTCCGCGAGCGCCCGCCGCTGCGCCACGCGAGCTGCGTCGCCTCCGCGTTCGACATGAACAGCGCGGCGCGCTCAGCCATCGACGTACAGGCGCTCGCGGCGCGCGATGCGCAGCCGGTTCGGCGCGAGCCGCTCGATCAGCGTGCGGCGGAACATCGCGCCCGCGCTGCTCTCGATGCGCGTGCGCAGCTCGAACCAGCTCGAGCGCGCCGTCAGGCCCTGCGCGAGCAGCGGACGGCCCGCGAGCAGCGGATGCTTGAGGAAAGCGGCGACGTTCACCCAGGGCTGGATCTCGCGCGAGCCGATGAGCAGATCGGCCGTCGGTCGATCGATGCCGGGACCGAGGCTCATCAGCACTTCCGCCGGCGCGGTATTGATGTTCAGGGGCACGGAGCTGCCGAGCACGCAGACATGGGGCGCCAGTTTGGCATAAATCTCCGGCGTGATGCCGCGCACGAGACGCAACTCGCTGACGTCGGCGAAAGGACCGTTGGCCGCGCGATAGGGCTCTTCGAGCCGCGTGTAGTACTCGTCCTCCGCGCCGTTCGGAAAGCGCGTGTCGCCGTCGGCATCGAGCCAGTCGAGCAGCGGCGGCAGGATTTCCGGCGGGATCTGCAGGGCCTGCAGCAGCAGCGTGAAGCGCGCGGTCGCGATCTGCTGCGGCGACAGCGTTTCGGCACCCGGCGCCGCGTCGCCGTCCGCTCCCGGCGTCGCCGGCGCTGCGGACGTCGCCGGCGGCGTGCCTGCGGGCGCATCGCCCGCGAGCTCGCGCAGCGCGCGCATCGCGCGGCCGTCCTCGCGCGCGCCGCCCTCATCGGCGTCCTCGACCGGCGGCGGCACGCCGGTGTCCGGCGCCTCGCTGCCGGCGGCGGGCGGCTGGAAGGCGAGCGCATTGAGATTGAACAGGCGCTGCGCATCGCGCAGCCGGCCGACGGCCGCGAAGTCACCGCGCGCCGCGCCGTATTCCGCCCGCGCCCAGGCCTCCTGCGCGTCGTCGTGGCGACTCTGCTCGAGATCCGCGCTCAGCGCCGCGGCCGCCTGCACCTCGACTTCGCGCGTCAGCGCCGTCGCGAGCGCTTGTTCGTCGAGCCGCGTGAGGCCGAGGATCGCATAGCGATCGCGCGTGCTCAGCGCCACTGCGATCGCGGCGACCACGGCCGCGACGAGCACCGCCGCGATCAGCGCCGCGCCCCGCGCCCGCCGCTTCATGCGCCGCTGCCCGGGAGCAGCAGACGGCGCAGCGTGCGGCCGTCCTCGAACACGAGCTCGAATTCCACGGCGCGCGGCAGCGCCGCCGGATCGTCGCTCGCGATCGGCCACAGATCGGACCACTCCGTGCCGCTCTCGGCCATGAAGCGCAGCCGCAGCTCGCGCACGCCCGCGAGCAGCACCTGCGCCGCGGGCCGCGTGCCCTGCACGACGTCGATCACCGGCCAGCTCAGGCGCACGAGCTCGCCGTCGCGCACGAGATAGCCGACCCGCCGGATCGCGACGCCGTCGAGCAGCGTCGCGCGCACGGGATCGCGCCGCGACAGCACGAGCAGCGCGTCGCCGACGTTCGTCTGCAGCGCCGCCGCCGGCTCGCCGAGCGCATCGCGCACCGCGCGCGGCGCAGCGGCGTTGATGTCCTGCGTCAACAGCGTCACCGCATAGCGCAGCGCGGCCGCCGACTCGTGGCGCGGCACGAGCTGCTCGCGCGCGTGCAGGATCTGGCGCAGCCCGCCGTAGGCGAGCTGCGCCGCGATCGCGAAGATCGCCGTTGCGACGAGCAGCTCGAGCAGCGTGAAGCCGCGTTCAGCGCGGGAGATTCGCATCGGTCTGCCCGAGCACGAAATCGACCAGCGTCTCGACGTGCGTGCGTGCGAGCTCGCGCGCCGGCTGCGCGACGTCCTTGACCGCGACCTCGATCACCAGCCGCGGCGGTGCGTCGGCGCGCGCGACCTCGGCCTCGAGCACGAGCGTGCGGCCGAGCATGGTCTCGACGTAGCGATGACGCCCCGACTCGACGGTCGCCGCGCGCAGGATCAGATCGTTGACGACGTTGTCGCTCGCCCAGGCCGCGAGCGTCCCTTCCTCGACCTGCGACAAGCGCTGCGCACTGCCCTGCACCGCGCCGAAGCCCAGCGCCAGCGCCGTCGCCGCGATCACGAGCGCGATCAGCACTTCGATCAGCGTGAAGCCTTCGATGCCGTGCCTCATCGGGCCTTCTTTGGCCACAGAGAACACCGAGAACACAGAGGGACGAATGACATCGTATGCCATGGACGTCGGCGCTGCCGTGAAACCTGCATTACCGTTGGCGCCTGCACGGGCAACTCGCCGCCCGTGGCCGCGTAGCGCTCGCGATCGGCACGGCCCACCTCATCCGCCCTCGGTGTTCTCTGTGTTCTCGGTGGCCCGAATCGAGCTCGACGGCGCGCACCACCGCCCACTACCGCAGCTCCGTATGCACGAGCGTATAGCGGCCCGCGGCGGAGGGCTCTATCGTCCAGGCTTCGCCAGAAAGCGTGTTGACGACGGCGACGCCGGCATACTGCTGCTCGCCGTCGGGCAGGAACAGCATCTGCGGCGCGGGGGGCGCGCGATGGGGAACGGCGTAGACGCCCTCGCCGCGCAGCGCATACGGCGGGTCCAGCGTCGTCGTCGCGCCGAGACCGCCGGCCGGTGCGTCCTGCCAATCGACGCCGTCGTGCACGACCATCTCGACTGCCGCCGGCGTCACATAGAAGCCATAGACGCGTCCCGAGATCACGGCCGCCTCGGCGGCGTGCTCGAACGCCGCGAGCACCCGCTCAGCATTCGCCGCCAACTCGCGATCCCCGCGCGCGCCGATCGACAGCGCGATCGCGGAGCCGAGGATCGCGATCAGCGTCACGACCACCAGCACTTCGAGCAGCGTGTAGCCCGCGGTGCGCCGGCGGGCATGCAATCTTTGTTGTAGCCCGGGTGCAGCGTAGCGGAACCCGGGATCTTCGGACTCGGGAGCTTGCACGCGACGCACCGGCGCCTCAGCGATCCAGCTCCCAGTTGCCGAGATCCGCGTCGAAGTTTTCGCCGCCGCTGACGCCGTCGGCGCCCACCGACCATAGATCGTAGACGCCGTGCTGGCCGGGCTGCAGATACTTGTATTGCGCGCCCCAGGGATCCTTCGGCAGCGCGGGCAGGTAGCCTTCGGTGCGCCACTTCGCGCCGGGGTCGAGGCCGGTCGGTCGCGTCACGAGGGCCTGCAGGCCCTGCTCGGTGCTCGGGTATTCGAAGTTGTCGAGCTTGTAGAGATCGAGCGCGGCCCCGATCGCGCGGAGATCCTGCCGCGCCTTGACGACGCGCGCCTCGTCCGGGCGGCTCATCACGCGCGGCACCACCACCGCGGCGAGGATGCCGAGGATGACGACCACCACCATCACCTCGATCAGCGTGAAACCGCGTGAGGCCGTCGCTGCGCTGCTGCCTCTGTGTCGTCGCATGTCTGCTCCTCGTCTGCTTTCCCTATCGTGCCCCGCGCCGGCGGCGGCTCATGATCGGCCGCGCGCAGGTCGCGCACAATGGCCCGGCTCGCGCTGCGGATCGCATACGACGCGCCGCAGGCCGACGCGACACCATATCCGAGGGCGGCCGGACCGTGTAAGTTACGCCGCGGTATCGGACGCGAAGATGACCGCGCGGCGCGGCCGGGCGGCGCGGCGGAATTCCGGCCTGGCGCTGCGGTCGAACGGGCACGCAGGCGGCCTCGCACTGCGCGCCCGCTGCCGTGGGAGCGGCGATGCCGCCTCATCCGTCGTCGCCGCGCAGAGACCGGCGCCGCAAAGATTGCGGGCGGGGATTGAGCCGCGACGTGCGAGAGGAGGCGAGCATTCCGTCCCGCGCGTTGCGCACCCGCAGGACCGACAACACTAGGCTACCGACCCAGATCATTCGTCAACTCGGACTCGCCACAGACCCCATGCAGAGCACCACGGCAGCCGCGCGCCTGCGCGACTTCATCAGCGAACGCATCATCGGCCAGGAACGCCTCATCGATCGCCTGCTCATCGCCCTCCTCGCCGACGGCCACCTGCTGGTCGAAGGCGCGCCGGGCCTCGCGAAGACCCGCGCGATCAAGGTGCTCGGCGAAGGCATCGAGGGCGACTTCCATCGCATTCAGTTCACGCCCGATCTGCTGCCGGCGGATCTGACCGGCACCGAGATCTACCGGCCGCAGGACGGCTCGTTCAAGTTCCAGCCCGGTCCGCTGTTCCACAATCTCGTGCTCGCCGACGAGATCAACCGCGCGCCGGCCAAGGTGCAGTCCGCGCTGCTCGAGGCCATGGCCGAGCGCCAGATCACGATCGGCCGCGAGACCTATGCGCTGCCCGCGCTGTTTCTCGTGATGGCGACGCAGAACCCGCTCGAGCAGGAAGGCACTTATCCGCTGCCGGAAGCGCAGCTCGATCGCTTCCTGATGCACGTGAAGATCACCTATCCGAGCGTCGAGGAGGAACGGCGCATCCTGGCGCTCGCGCGCGAGGAAGCGCGCCAGCCGTTCCGGCCCGACGCCGTCACGCAGCCGATCGTCGATCAGGCGCAGGTGTTCCAGG
Organism: Gammaproteobacteria bacterium; assembly: GCA_035325705.1. Lineage (GTDB taxonomy): Bacteria > Pseudomonadota > Gammaproteobacteria. Next base: position 150,776 of record DAOKZI010000007.1, on the reverse strand, counting down.
CGCGCCGCGACGTGCTGGCCGTGCACATGAGCGAGGCGCTCGAGCGCTACGTGCTCGAGCTCGTGTTCGCGACGCGCGATCCCACGCGCTACGGCAAGGATCTCGCGAGCTGGCTGCAGTACGGCGCGAGTCCGCGCGCGACGATTGCGATCGATCGCTGCGCGCGCGCCCACGCCTGGCTCGCCGGCCGCGACTACGTGAGCCCGGACGACGTGCAGCACATCGCGCCGGACGTGCTGCGCCATCGCGTGATCCTGAACTACGAAGCGGCCGCCGACGGTGTCATGCCCGACACCTTCATCGACACCCTGATGGGTCGCGTGCCCGTTCCCTGAGCGCGATGCGCACGCGGCTCTCACGGCTGCTCGGAACCGGGCCTGCGCGCGAGGCCGCGCCGGCCGCGGCCGGCGAGCGCGAGCGCGTCCATCCGCAGCTCGCCGATCTGAGCGCGCTGAGCCGGCGCGCGGCGAGCCTGCCGGGCTGGCAGGATCGCGCGCACGCGCGCCGCTCCGGCGTGTATCACGCGGCGATGAAGGGCCGCGGCATGGAGTACGCCGAATCGCGTCCCTACCAGCCGGGCGACGACGTGCGCGCGCTCGACTGGCGGCTGACCGCGCGCAGCGGCAAGCCGCATACCAAGCTCTTTCGCGAGGAGCGCGAGCGCCCGGTCTACGTGCTGGTCGATCTGCGGCGAACGATGGCCTTTGCGACGCGCGGCGCGTTCAAGTCGGTGCAGGCCGCGCGCACGGCCGCGCTCGTCGCGTGGAAGACCGTGCAGGGCGGCGATCGGATCGGCGCCGTGCTGCTCGGCGACGCAGGCTGCGACGAGCTCGCGCCGGCGCGCGGCACGGTCGGCGCGCTGCGCGTGCTGAAGCATCTCGTGCAGCGCGCGCAGCCGGTCGCGACGCCGGCGCCGCTGCCGCTCGCGGCCGCGGTCGAGCGCCTGCGCCGGCTCGTCAAGCCCGGCAGCATCGTCTTCGTGCTGAGCGACTTCCGCGATCTCGACGAAGCGGCGCGCGCCGCGCTCGGCCAGGTCGGCCGTCACAACGAGACGCTGCTCGTGCAGTGCTACGACGCCTTCGAAGCCGCCCTGCCCGCGATCCGCGAGCCCGTCGCGCTGAGCGATCGCGCGCGCCGCATCGAGTTGACGCTGGGCGATCGCGCGATCGCGGAGGCCTATGCGCAGCGCTTCGCCTCACGGCGCGCCGCGCTCCAGCAGTTCGCGCGCGATCAGCGGCTGCGGCTGGTGACGCTGACGACGACCGACGATCCCTACGTGGTCCTGCAGCGCGCGCTGAGCTGAGCGGAGCGCGAGCATGCCAGCGCCGATCGATCCCGCCCAGCTTCCCTTGCGCGACATCCATCTGCCGCCACCGCCGTCGTGGTGGCCGCCGGCGCCGGGCTGGTGGCTGCTCGGCCTGCTGCTCGTCGGCCTGCCCGCGGCCCTGCTGCTGGGAAGGCATCTGCGCCGGCGCGGGGCGCTGCGCCGCCGGGCCTTGGGCGAGCTCGCGAGCCTGCGTGCGCGGGGCGGCCCGCCCGGGCTCGTCGCCGCCGAGGCCGCGCTGCTGCTCAGACGCGTCTCGCTCGCCCTCGATCCCGCGCGCCGGCACGTCGCCGCGACCGGCAGCGCCTGGCTCGCGCGCGTGCGCTCGATCGCGCCGGGCTTCGAGGACGCGGCGCTCGCCGAGCTGCTGCTGCGCGCGCCCTATGCGGCGCAGACCGAGCTCGACGCGAGCGCCCTGCTCGCTGCGCTCGAACGCTGGATCCGCGCGCTGCCGCGCTCGCCGCGGCGCCTGCGCGAGCTCGCCGCGGCGCCGCCCGCCGGCGGCGCGAGCTGAGGCAGGCGATGTTCGAGCTCGCATGGCCGTGGATGCTGCTGACGCTGCCGCTGCCGTGGCTCGCGCGGCGCCTGCTCGGCGCCGCGCAGCGCCGTCACGACGCGGCGCTGCGCGTGCCCGATCTCGCCGACTTCGAGACCGCGGCAACGACCTCGCCCCTGCTCCAATCGTCGGCCGTGCAGTGGCTCGCGCTCGCGGCCTGGGTGCTGCTCGTGGTCGCGAGCGCGAACCCGCGCTGGCTCGACGATCCGGTCGGCGTCACCGCCTCGGGACGCGATCTGATGCTCGTGATCGATCTCTCCGAGAGCATGCAGGTGAAGGACTTCCTGCTCGACGACGAGCCCGTCGATCGCCTGACGGCGCTGAAGAAGGTCGCGCGGGAGTTCATCGAGCGCCGCATCGGCGATCGCGTGGGTCTCGTGCTGTTCGGCGAGCGCGCCTATCTGAACGTGCCGCTGACCTTCGATAGACCGACCGTCATGCGCATGCTGGAGGAAACCGAGATCGGGCTCGCCGGCCGCAGCACCGCGATCGGGGATGCGATCGGGCTGGCCGCGAAGCGCCTGCGCGATCAGGCAGCGCCGGTGAAGACGATCATCCTGATGACCGACGGCGCGAACACCTCGGGCCAGATCGATCCGCTGCGCGCGGCCAAGCTCGCGCAAGGCGCGGGGCTCAGGATCTACACCATCGGCATCGGTGCCGACGAGATGGTCGTCAACCAGCTCTTCGGCCGCATCCGCGTGAACCCCTCGCAGGATCTCGACGAAGACACGCTGCGCGCGATCGCGAAGGAGACGGGCGGCCGCTACTTCCGCGCGCGCGACGTCGCCGAGCTCGAGCAGATCTACGCGGAGCTCGATCGCCTGGAGCCGGTCGCGCGCGACGAAGAGCACTTCCGGCCCGTGCAGCCGCTGTACGCCTGGCCGCTCGCCGCCGCGGTGCTGCTCGCCGGCGCGCTCGCCTGGCGCCACGTACGGAGGCCGGCATGAGCGCCGCGTGGCCGCAGTGGCTCGCCGATTTCCACTTTTTGCGCCCGGCCTGGCTGCTGCTGCTGGCGCCGCTGGCCTGGCTGTGCTGGCGCCTGCGCCGCCGCGCGGGCAGCCTCGAAGTGTTCACGCGCTTTTGCGATGCGAGCCTGCTGCCCTATCTGACCGAGACGCTGGGCGGCGTCGCGCGCGGCCGGCTGCTGCCCTTCGCGCTGGCCGGCGTGCTCGGCGTGCTGGCGCTCGCCGGGCCGACGGCCGAGCGCGTGCCGCAGCCCGTTTATCGCGAGCAGGCGGCGCTCGTGGTGCTGCTCGATCTATCGCGCTCGATGAGCGCGCAGGACGTGGTGCCCAGCCGCCTCGAGCGCGCGCGCTACAAGATCCGCGATCTGCTCGCGGCGCGGCTGCGCGGGCAGACGGCGCTGCTCGTCTACAGCGATCGCGCCTACGTCGTGACGCCGCTGACCGACGACGTCAACACCATCGTCGCGCAGCTCGAGGTGATGGATCCGGCGCTGATGCCCAGCCAGGGCACGGACGCCGCGGTCGCCGTCGAAGAGGGACTGAAGCTCATCGAGCAGGCGGGCTATCCGCGCGGCGATCTGCTGCTCGTCACCGACGAGGTGCCGGCGGCGCAGCGCTCGCGCATCGCGCGGCTGCTCGAGGGACGCGACGTGCGCTTGAGCATACTCGGCATCGGCACGCCGGCCGGGGCGCCGGTTCCCGATGCCGACGGCGGCTTCGTCAAGGACGCCGGCGGCCAGATCGTCGTCGCACATTTCGACGCGGAGGCGCTCGCCGGCGTCGCGCGCAGCGGTCACGGACACTACGAGACGCTGGCGCCGGACGCGCGCGACGTCGAGGCCTTGACCCGCTTCCTCGATCGACGCGAGACGGGCGAGGTCGAGAGCGCCGCGCGGCGCCAGACCGAACAGTGGCAGGAGCTCGGGCCGTGGCTGCTGCTGCCGCTGGTGTTTCTCGCGAGCCTCGCCTTCCGGCGCGGGCTGCTGCTCGCCGCGCTGCCGGCCGTACTTCTCGCGCCGCGCCCGGCCGCGGCCTTCGACTGGTGGTTCACGCCCGATCAGGCCGGCCAGCGCGCCTTCGAGCGCGAAGACTACGCGGCCGCGGCGCAGCGCTACGCCGATCCCGCGTGGCGCGCGGCGGCGCGCTATCGCGCCGGCGACTACGCGGCGGCGGCGCGCGAACTCGACGGCCGCAAGGACGCGGAGTCGCTGTACAACCGCGGCAATGCGCTGGCCCGGCAGGGCCGCTACGACGAAGCGCTCGCCGCCTATGACGCCGCGCTGCAGGCGCAGCCCTCACACGACGATGCGAAGTACAACAAGGCGCTGATCGAGGATCTGCGGCGGCGGCAGCAGTCGCCGCCGGAACAACGGCCTCAGGAACGCCAGCAGAGCGAAGGCGAGAAGCAGCAAGGGGGTGGCGATCAGGGCAGCGGCCAGAGCCAGGATGAAAGTGCCCGCGAGGGCCAGGGCAGCGGCGACGAAGAGGAATCGATGCCGCGGCCGCAGCGCGACGAGACGGCGAACCGCGAGCCCGAGCAGGACGCCGAGCACTCGGCGCAGTCGCGCGCAGCGCAGGACGCTCGGCGCGGCGCGGCCGCGGGCGATGCGGCGAGCGAGGACGCGGATGCGCGGCGGGCGGAGGCCGCCGAGGCCGACGCGGACGCGGCCGGCCGGCGCGAGGACGCGATGGCGGCGGAGCAGTGGCTGCGCCAGGTGCCGGACGATCCCGGCGGGCTGTGGCGCCGCAAGTTCCGCTATCAGTACCAACGCCTGTACGGCGGTCAGTCGGGGAGTGCCGAACCGTGGTGAGAATACTGCTGCGCCTGCTGCTCGCCGCCTGCGTGACGCTGGCGGGCGCCTTGCCCGTTGCCGCGGAAACGCCGTCGGTGAAGCTCCACGTCGATCCGGATCCGCCGCCGCCGAACGAGTCGTTCACGCTGGTGTTCGAGGCGCGCGGCGATGTCGATGCCGATCCGGATTTCCACCCGCTGGAGGAGGACTTCGAGATCCTCGCGCGCAATCAGCAGACCTCGCTGGAGATCATCAACGGCCGGCGTTCGCGCAGCACGGTATGGAGCCTCGACGTGCTGCCGAAACACGGCGCGCCGCTGACCGTGCCGGCCGTGAAGTTCGGCAGGCTCGCGACTACGCCGCGGCGGATCGAGTTCGCGAGCGGCCCTTCCGCGCAGGAAAAGGACGATGGGCTCTTCCTCGAAGTCGACGCGCAGCCGTCGAATCCTTACGTGCAGCAGCAGGTGATCTACCGGCTGCGGCTGTGGAAGCGCTACGAGATCAGCAACGCCTCGCTGTCCGAGCCCGAGGTGACGGCCGATGCGATCGTCAAACCGCTGGACGCCGACAAGCGCTATGAGGACACGCGCGACGGCAAGCGCTATGAGGTCATCGAGCGCAAGTTCGCGGTGTTTCCGCAGGCGAGCGGCAAGGTGACGATCAAGCCGGCCGTGGTCACGGCGCAGATCGTCAAGCGCGGCTTCTCGCTGTTCGACAACTTCGCGCAGCCGGTGGCGACGAAGCGCATCGTGTCGCGGCCGGTCGAGCTCGAAGTACGGCCGATTCCGCCGTCGTTTCCGGCCGGCGCGACCTGGCTGCCGGCGCGCCAGCTCAGCCTCAACGCGGAGTGGCAGCCCGCGACCGGCGAGGCGAAAGTCGGCGAGCCCGTGACGCGCACGCTGAGCCTGTGGGCGGACGGCCTGACCGCCGGGCAGTTGCCGCCGCTCGACGGCGCGGAGATCCCCGGTGTGAAGCAATATCCCGATCGGCCGCAGACCAGCGAGCAGCAGGCGCCCTCCGGCTACAGCGCGGTGCTCCAGCGCAAGACCGCGCTGATTCCGACCGCGGCCGGGCGGCTCGCGCTGCCTGCGATCGAAATCCCGTGGTGGAACACCGGCACCGATGCGCTCGAATACGCGCGCGTGCCGGCGCATACGCTGGAGGTCGCCGCCGTGCCCGGGATGGCGCCGCCGCCGTCAGCGGCGCCGACTCCGGCGCCCGCGGCCGCCGCGCCGCCGACAGTGACGACGCCGCCGCCGCCGCCGCTGCCGCATGCGGACGACTACTGGCCGATGCTCGCGATCCTCGCGCTGGTCGGCTGGGCGCTGACGCTCGCGCTGTGGTGGCGGCGTCCGGGCCCGCGCAGGGACGTCCCCGCGGGGACGGAATCGGCCGCGCCGGCGTCGACGGCGATGGCCAGCGCCGTCGAGGCCGCGCTCGCGCGCGGCGCACTGCCGGACATCGCCGAAGCGCTGCTGCGCTGGGCCGCCGGCCGCTGGCCGAGCGCACCGCCGCGCAGCCTCGGCGCGCTCGCGGCCCGCGCGCCCGCGGACTGCGCCGCAGCGCTGTGGGCGCTCGACGCCGCGCTCTATCGCCCGGGCGCCCCGACGCCCGATCTCGCGCGCCTGCGCGAAGCCTGGCGCGGCTTGTCGCGTGCGAACGGCGCTTCGTCGATCCGCACCGAGGATCCCCTGCCCGCGCTGTACGCGCCGCATTGAGGATCTCTTCGTAGCCCGGATGAGCACAGCGAATCCGGGGTTCGGCGCTCGGCAAGCTCGTGGGCTCGGAAGCAGCGCATCGCAGAGTCATCGAAGCACGCGCGTTCTTCGATGCTCGATCCCGGATTCGCTGCGCTCATCCGGGCTACAAGAGCGTTCGTCTCGTGTAGCCCAGAAGGAGCGCCGCGCAGCGGCGCGGAATCCGGGAGTGCGGCGACGGGATCCGGCGCTTGCCCACATTCCGCTGCGCTCCTTGCAGGCTACGGATCTTCTCTTCGTAGCCCGGATGAGCGCAGCGAATCCGGGGTTCGGCGCTCGGCAAGCTCGTGGGCTCGGAAGCCGCATCGCAGAGTCATCGAAGCACGCGCGGGCTTCGATGCTCGATCCCGGATTCGCTGCGCTCATCCGGGCTACACGAGCGTTCGTCTCGTGTAGCCCGGAAGGAGCGCCGCGCAGCGGCGCGGAATCCGGGAGTGCGGCGACGGGATCCGGCGCTTGCCCACATTCCGCTGCGCTCCTTGCAGGCTACGGATCTTCTCTTCGTAGCCCGGATGAGCGCAGCGAATCCGGGGTTCGGCGCTCGGCAAGCTCGTGGGCTCGGAAGCCGCATCGCAGAGTCATCGAAGCACGCGCGGGCTTCGATGCTCGATCCCGGATTCGCTGCGCTCATCCGGGCTACACGAGCGTTCGTCTCGTGTAGCCCGGAAGGAGCGCCGCGCAGCGGCGCGGAATCCGGGAGTGCGGCGACGGGATCCGGCGCTTGCCCACATTCCGCTGCGCTCCTTGCAGGCTACGGATCTTCTCTTCGTAGCCCGGATGAGCGCAGCGAATCCGGGGTTCGGCGCTCGGCAAGCTCGTGGGCTCGGAAGCCGCATCGCAGAGTCATCGAAGCACGCGCGGGCTTCGATGCTCGATCCCGGATTCGCTGCGCTCATCCGGGCTACAAGAGGGTGCGTCTCATGTGGCGCGGAATCCGGGAAGACCTCGACACCGCCGCGCGTTGCGGATCGCCTCACACAAACACGCTTGCAGCCGGCGGATCCGGCTGCCTACACTCCGTGCGCGCCGGGCCGTGCGTGGGATCGTTTCCGTGAGGCGTGGGCGCGCCAGGAGGGAGGAACTTGTCGCCCATGACGGCGTCGGTGCTGGCGGTCGACGACAATGCGACCATTCGCAAGGCCATCGCGATGCGGCTCGGCTCGCTCGGCTTCCGCGTGGTGACGGCGGCGGACGGCCCGCATGCGCTGCAGGCGGTCGAAGAAGAAGCTTTCGATCTGGTGCTGCTGGATCTCAAGATGCCGGGCATGCGCGGCGACGAGGTCCTGAAGCTGATACGCGAGCGTTACTCGACGACGCAGCTACCCGTCATCATGCTCGCGGCGAGCGACGACAAGCAGGACATCGCGCAGAGCCTCGCGCTGGGCGCGAACGACTACGTCGTGAAGCCCGGCGATCTGCCGGTGCTGATGGCCCGCATCAACACGCAGCTCTCGTTGAAGGACGCGGCGCGGCGCCTGCAGCGCCACGAGAACGAGGAAGGCGGCTTCACGCTCGACCAGCGCTTCCGCGCGATCTACAACAATACGCCCGTCACCTGCTTCACGCTCGATCGCGAGCTCCGCGTGCACTTCGCGAACCGCTTCGGCCAGCAGCTCCTCGGCTACCGCCCGCATGAGATGCACGGCCAGCCGATCGCGGAGTTCTACGCCCCGGCCGATCGCGCGCTCGCCGAAGAGTATCTACGCGACGCGCTCGCGCTGCCGACCCGCCTGCACCGCTGGGAGATCCGACGCCGCAAGAAGAGCGGCGAGCTGGTGTGGATGCGCGAGACCGCGCGCGTGCTCGGGCACGGCCATGACGCGCTGCTGCTGATGACCTGCGAGGACATCGACGACGCCTACAAGCTGAGCGAGAAGCTGAGCTACCACGCCTCGCACGACGAGCTGACCGGCGTCGCTAATCGCAAGATGCTCGAGGCGCGTCTTGCGCGCGTGCTCGAGAGCGCGCACAGCGAAGGCTCCTGCCACGCCCTGGTCATGCTCGACGTCGATCAGTTCAAGATCGTCAATGACACTTGCGGCCACGACACCGGCGACGAGCTGCTGCGCCAGGTCGCGCGGCGGCTGCTGGACGTGATCCGCAAGCGCGACACCCTCGCCCGCATCGGCAGCGACGAGTTCGCGCTGCTGCTCGAGGACTGTCGGCTCGAGGACGCGGTCGCGATCGCGGACGCCGCGCGCCGCGCGCTGGAGGCGACGCCCTTCGAATGGGCCGGCGCGCATCATCCGATCTCCGCGAGCCTCGGCGTCGTCGCGCTCGATGCCGGCTGCGAGACGGTGATGAGCGCGCTCGCCATGGCGGACACCGCCTGCTACGCGGCCAAGGACTCCGGACGCAATCGACTGCACGTCTACCAGGCGGGCGATGCGAAGGTCGAGACGCGGCACGGCGAGATGCGCTGGGCCGCGCGCATCGGCGAGGCGCTGCGCAGCGATCGCTTCGAGCTGAACCTGCAGGAAATCGCGCCGATCGCGGGCGAAGGCGCCGGCGATCACTACGAGCTGCTGATCCGCATGCGCGACGATCGCGGCGGCCTGATCCTGCCGAACGAGTTCCTACCCGCCGCCGAGCGCTACAACCTCGCGGCCGAGCTCGATCGCTGGGTGATCGGCCACGCGCTGTCCTGGCTCAGCGAGCATCCCGCCCTGCTCTCGCGCCTGCATCTGTGCAGCATCAACCTGTCGGGACAGTCCTTCTGCAACGACGAAGTGTTGAACTTCATCCTCGACCAGATCGAGCGCCACGGCGTCGCGCCGTCGAAGCTGTGCTTCGAGGTGACCGAGACCGCCGCGATCTCCGACATCGTGCAGGCCACGCGCTTCATCTGCACGCTGCGCGAACGCGGCTGCCTGTTCGCGCTCGACGACTTCGGCAGCGGTTTTTCCTCGTTCACCTACCTGAAGAGCCTGCCGGTCGACTTCGTGAAGATCGACGGCAGCTTCGTGCGCGACATCGCGAACGATTCGATCGATCTGGCGATGGTGAAGTCGATCAACGACATCGGGCACGTGATGGGCAAGAAGACCATCGCCGAGTTCGTCGAGGACGAGAACGTGCTCGCGCTGCTGAAGGTCGTCGGCGTCGACTACGCGCAGGGCTACGAGATCGGCCGCCCGACGCCGCTGTCGCGCTACTCCCATCCCGATCTGAACGACTGAGCGGGGAGCGCCCCTCTCGTAGCCCGCAGGTTCGTAGCTTGGGCTGACGAAGGAAGCCCAAGCTACGAAATCGCCGCGTTCTGCGGCCCGGATCACAGCTCCCGCAAGGGCACGGTGAACGCTGTCACAATCGTTCACGCGCCGCGTTGTCGCGGCACGGGCGCTGGCCTATTCCTACGCTCGAGCACACAGCTTTCGGACTGCAAGAAATTAATAAATCGCCGATTACCGTCGCTACAGCGGATATGAACCACAGCACCATGGCCAGAATCACCCGACTCGTACCGCCGCGCGCCTCCGCGCTCGTGACGGCTTGTCAAAAGCTCGCGAAGGACGCGCTGCCGCCGGTGTTGAAGGGTTTCGTCGACCGCGTCGACGACGCCTTTTTCGAGCTCGCGAACAAGGCCGACAGCTCGCAGCGCCAGCAGGTCTATTTCGACGCGATGCGCGAGCTGCGGCTGAAACGCCCGCAGCTCGAACGCGAGTTCTTCGAAGCCCTGGACGCGCAGGTCGAGCAGGCGCTGAACGCGCCGCTGCGCAAGCGCGCGGTGGTGGCGCTGGATGCGCAGGCCGAGCTGTCGCTCGTCGATGTCGACGACGTGGAAGAGGATCTCGCGGTCACCAACCTCGTCGAAAACCTGCAGACGCGCGCGAAGCAGGAGCTTTTCGCGCTCGATCAGCGCATCGGCCATCTGCTGAGCGACCCGCTGCTGTCCGGCGAGACCAATCCCTTCGGCCCGCGCGCGCTCGGCAAGGCGCTGCGCGCGCTGGCGGACGGCCTGCAGACCGGCCTGGAGGTCAAGATCACGCTGCTGAAGCTCTTCGATCGCCACGCCGCGGCCGGGGTGCTCGAGATGTGGCGGGCGATGAACGAGCTGCTGGTCCAGGCCGGCGTGCTGCCCACCCTGCATGCCGGCTACGCGCGCGGCGGCGCCGCGCCGCGCACGCGCGTCATCATCGAGACCAGCGACGGGACGGCCGAGGCGGCCGGCAACGACGTGTTCGGCACGCTGCAGAAACTCATGCAGAACGGCCCGGCCGCGCTGCAGGCCGCCCTGGGCATAAGTGGAACGCCCGGTGCCGCGGGCCCGGGTATCGGATATCCCGGGCTGCTCGGCGTACCGGCGGGCGTCGCGGGCGTCGCGCATTCGGGCGTGGCCGGCGTCGCGGCCGGCGGTGCCGGCGGCATAGGGGGCGATGGCGGCATAGGCGGCGGCATGGGTGCAGGCGGCGTGGCCTTCACCGGCGCCGGCGGCCCGGCGAGCTTCGTCGCCGGCGGTCTCCCGGGGCTCGATGGCAGCCTGTTCGAGGCTCCCGGCGCCGCCGCCGCGGTCGCGCTGCCGACGATGGCGCTGATCTCGAACCTGACCCAGCTCCAGCAGGGCGGGCGCGTCAACGGCGAGTTCGCCGCGCTGAATCAGGTCGATCCGGCGCTGGTCGCCCAGGGATCGATCAACGTGATCCGCGCGATGCGCGAGCACGGCGTCGCCGCCGGGATCAGCGATACGGACACGCTGACGCTGGACATCGTCGCCCTGCTGTTCGACTACATCCTCAAGGACGCCTCGATCGCCGATGCGATCAAGGCCGTGATCGGGCGCCTGCAGATCCCGTATCTGAAGGTCGCGCTGCTCGACAAGGATCTGTTCTCCAAGAAATCGCATCCGGCGCGCCGGCTGCTCGATGCGATGGCGGAAGCCGCGGTCGGGCTCGGCGAGTCGGCGATCGCACACGACGCGCTGTACGAGAAGATCGCCGCCATCGTCGGCCGCGTGCTCGCGGAGTTCGACAGCAATCTCGAGCTCTTCGACGAGCTGCTCGCCGAGTTCGAAAGCTTCCTGCAGGAGGATCTCGCCTCCACGCAGCGCCGGACCGAGCTCTCGACCCGCTCCCTGCGCACGCGGGAAAAGGTCGTGCTGGCGAAGATGGCGGTCGACGAAGCGGTGAAGCAGCGCCTCGACGGCGTCGATACCCGCGAATTCGTGCGCCAGTTCGTGCAGGACTACTGGCGCCAGATGCTGATCGTGACGCACGTCGAGGCCGGCCCGGAGTCGGATGCCTGGCGCGCCCAGCTCGAGCTGATCGACGAGCTGGTGTGGTCGGTGCAGCCGAAGACGAGCCCGGAGGAAAAGAAGGAGCTCACGAGCCGCCTGCCGAAGCTGCTGAAGGCGCTGCGCGCCGGCATGCACGAGCTGGAGATGGAGCCGACGGTCTGCTCGAAGTTCCTGACCATGCTCGCGAGCGTGCACGTCGTGTCGGTCAAGCAGGTCGAAGAGGCGAGCCTCGCCGAGCGCAAGCTCACCAAGCGCGAACAGCAGCAGGAGGCCTCGCTCGCCGCCGCACAGTCGGAGGAGGAGTTCGTCAAGCAGGCCCTGCACCGCTTGTTCGCGCGCAAGTCGATCGAAACCGAGGCGCTCGACATCGATCTGTCGGCTTTCGAGCCCGCGCCGGCTGCCGCCGATGCGGCCGCGGAAGCCGGCGCCGAGCTGCCGGGCGACGAGGTCTACGTCGAGCAGGTGATGGCGCTGGACCTCGGCGACTGGCTGGATCTCACGACCTCGGACGGGAGCTGCGTGCGCTCGCGTTTCACCTATATCAGCCCGGCGACCGGACGCTATCTGTTCACCGACCGCCAGGGCAACAAGGCCTTCGATCTCGACTTCGACGAGCTGGTCGCCTTCTTCCGCCGCGGCGGGGCGACCCGGGTCGAGACCCGGCCGGACCCGCTGTTCGACCGCGCCATCGGCGAGCTGATGGGACGCCTCGAACGGGTCGCCTGAGTCTCTGCCCGGCCGGCCAAGCGCAACGCTTCCGCCCTCGCCTCCTTCCCCTGCGTCGAAGTCCGACGCGGAGCGGGAGTTTTTCCCTATTGTGCGCCAAGTGCTTGTCAGTCCACTGTTCACCGCGCATCCTGGGCGTCCGGGCGTGGTCCCGGCGCTTCCTTGCTTCCGACTCGAGCCTCAGCCCCGGTGCTGTAAGGGCCCGGGGTTCGGGACACGGAAATTTTCGGTAATGTTTCGCGGTTCGCGGTACACCGCCTAACGGTGAACTGCGATGGCCGTCATAATCCGGCCATACGACCGTGGCATGCTCTGCGGTGACGGACTGAAGGCTTAGAGAAAAATAAGCCGAGACCCGGTTGCGGAGCCGGGTAAACATGGAACCGACTTGGCAACTTTGAAAAGGATCAGGCTATGAAAACAATCTCCAAAACCCTCGGGGCAGTCGCCCTGGCCGCGATCACGTTCGGTGCGAATGCAGCTACCGTTACGTTCAGCAACCTTGCCGATGGCAACGGTGCCCCCTCGTTTTTTGATATCGGCACTACGACTATTTCGGGCAACCAGATCACCATCGGTATCAACAATTTCAAGGCTGACGGAGCGTCTCAGGTTACCGTGAGCGCGCTGGATACCTTCTCCTTCACCGTGACGGCACCAACCGGTTTCAAGATCACCAAGATCACCTACACCGAGTCCGGCAAAGGAGAAACTACTAACGGTTTCGCGGCGGCAACAGGTTCCATCACCGCCGACGGTACGCCGAAAAATTTCCTCACGCAGTTGTTCATCCCGAATACTAGCGAGAGCGACTGGTCGATCACCGGCTCGGTAGACGTCGCCAACAAGGACTCTATTGCGGTTTCGATCGTGAACAGCTTGTTCGCCGCGGCGTTCTTGCCGACCGACTTGGCCTATGTCGAGAAAACCGGCGCCTCGATTTCCGTCGACATCGCCCCCGTGCCGGTGCCCCCCGCCGTGTGGATGCTCGGCTCGGCCATCGTCGGTCTCGCGACCGTGGGCCGCCGCAAGTCGGCCTGAGCTCAGCGCCTCCAGTGCAGAAAGGCCGGGCAATGCCCGGCCTTTTTGTTTCCGCTTTTCGTCGCGCCGGCTGGCTCCATCGCCACGCTTGCGTCTATAGTCCTGCGGTCCGTTCCTTCGAGACCCGTACCGCGTCATGCCCGACCGGGCCGCTCCTGCTCCTGAGTCCCTCGCCGCCGTCACCGGGCTAGCGCTCGGCTTTGGCGATCGCCGCATCGTCGAGGGGCTCGAGTTCGAGGTCGCACGCGGCGAGATCTTCGCCATCATGGGCGCGAGCGGCGTCGGCAAGTCGACGCTGTTGCGTACCTTGATCGGCCTCGCGCCGCCCGCGACCGGCGCGGTCGCGCTGTTCGGCCAGGATCCGTATGCGCTGCCCGCCGCGGCGCTCTACGCACTGCGCCGGCGCATCGGCGTCGCCTTTCAGGGCGGCGCGCTGCTGAACGCGCTGACGGTGCTCGAAAACGTCGAGCTGCCGCTGAAGCTCAACACGCGGCTCGATCGCGCGACGATCCGCATCATGGCGCACCTGAAGCTCGAGCTCCTGAACCTGCGCGAGATCGATCACCTCTATCCCTCGCAGCTCTCGGGCGGCATGGCGAAGCGCGTGAGTCTCGCGCGCGCCGTGGTGATGGACCCCGAGCTCGTGTTCTTCGACGAGCCCGCCGGCGGCCTCGACGCGCGCAACGCCGCCGAGCTCGACGAGCTGATCCTGAAGCTGCGCGCGGCGATGAACTGCAGCTTCGTGGTCGTCACGCACGCGCTCGACAGCGCGTTCACGATCGCCGATCGCGTGCTGGTGCTGGCCGAAGGCCGCGCGCTCGCGCTCGGCACGCCGCAGGAAGTGCGCGCGCTCGGCGACGAGCGCATGGCGGCCTTGTTCGGCCAGACCGGCGCCGGCCAGCGCGCGCCGCGCGCCGCCTATCTCGATCGCTTGACGGCCGGGCTGTGATCCGGGCCGCGACCACGGTGCTGCGGCCTATCGCCGAGCTCGGCGCGATGGGCCTGTTCCTGCTCCAGGTGCTGCGCGTCGCGCCGACGCGCGCCGCCCGTGCCGGCACGCTCGCGAGCCTGCTCGTGCGCATCGGCACCCGTTCGCTGACGCTCGTGCTCGCCGCGGGCTTTTGCGTCGGCGCGATGCTCGCCGTGCAGTTCCACGACACCCTGACGCGCTTCGGCTCGCCCTCGATGCTCGGCGCCGCCGTTGCGCTGTCCCTCGTCCGCGAGCTCGGGCCGGTGCTCTGCGCGCTGCTGCTGCTCGGGCGCGCCGGCTCGGCGCTCGCCGCCGAAATCGCCAGCATGCGCGGCACGCAGCAGATCGATGCGCTGGCCTGCATGGGCATCGATCCGCTGGCGTATCTGGTGGTGCCGCGCCTCCTCGCCTGCGTGCTGTCGCTGCCGCTGCTGACCGCGCTGTTCGACGTGGCCGGGCTTACCGGCGGCATGCTGGTCGGCGCGATCAGCTTCGGCAGCCCGGGCGCGATCGTGCTCGACAGCGCGGCGAGCGGGATCGATGCGGACGATGTGATGATGGGCCTGATCAAATCGCTGGTGTTCGGTTTCCTGCTCGGCTGGATCTGTCTCGGCCGCGCTTTCCTCGCACCCGCGGTGCGCGGCACGGAGGACCTCGCCCGTGTCAGCGGCGACGCCGTAGTGATAGCATCGCTCGCGATCCTCGGCGCCGATTACCTCCTGAGCGCACTGCTGCCATGACCACCGATACGCATGCGTCGAACGCCGTCGGCGTGGGGCTGTTGATGCTCGCCGGCCTGGCCGCGCTCGCCTTCCTCGCGCTAGCGCTCGGTGATTTCAGCGCGCCCTTTGCACGCCACTACGAGATCAAGGCGCGCTTCGTCTCGACTTCCGGCCTGCGTGTAGGGGCATTCGTCGAGATTGCGGGCGTCCGCGTCGGTCAGGTCACCGCCATCGCGCTCGATCCGGGTGCGTTCGACGCCGTCGTGCACATGCGCCTGGACGCCGGCATCGCGCTGCCCAGCGATGCGATCGCCTCGATCCGGACCGCGGGTCTGATCGGCGAGAAGTACGTGAAGATCACGCCGGGCGGCGCCGACGATCGCCTGCCGCCCGGCGGCGAGATTCTCGATACCGAGTCCTCGATCAGCATCGAGGAGCTGATCAGCAAGTACATCTTCGAGCGCGACGCGCCGTGATCGCGCGCCGTCGTCTCTTCACCGGCGGCCTCGCCGCGCTCTTCGTCCTCGGCGCCGCGCGGGCTGCGGATCCCGGGCCGAGCGCGGTGGTGCGCGAAACGATCGACGCCGTGCTCGCGATCGCGCGCGGCGAGGGCCCGCCGGCGGCGCGGCGCGAGGCGGCCTTCGCGGTGGTGAAACGGCATTTCGACTTCGAGGCGATGGCGCGCCGCGTGCTCGCGACGCACTGGGCCGCGGCCTCGGCCGAGGAGCGCGCGCGCTTCGTCGCGCTCTTTACCGAGCTCCTCACGCGCACCTACTGGCGCCGGATCGCGAACTACCGCGGCGCGCCGGTCGAGATCATCGCCGAACGCATGCGCGACGACGGCTATGCGACGGTCGCGACGGTGGTGCGGACGGACACGGCGGCGGTGCCCGTCGACTACCGCCTGCAGCGCACGGCGGCGGGTTGGCAAGCTTACGACGTCGCGATCGAGCAGATCAGCCTCGTGCGCAATTACCGCGGCAGCTTCCAGGACATCGTGCACAAGCACGGCATCGCGGGCCTGCTGTCCCAGCTCGAGGCGAAGATCGCGAAGCTGCCGGAGGATTGAGGCGAGCCCGCGGTCCAACCCGGATCTTGTAGCCCGGATGAGCGCAGCGAATCCGGGGTTCGGCGCTCGGCGAGCCCGTGAGCTCGGAAGAGGCAGCGTAGCGCATCGCGGAGGAAATCGAAGCACGTCCGTAGTTCGATGCCGATCCCGGGTTCGCTGCGCTCACCCGGGCTACGAGAGAGCTCGGAAGAGGCGGCGTAGCGCATCGCGGAGGGAATCGAAGCACGTCCGTGCTTCGATGCCGATCCCGGGTTCACTGCGCTCACCCGGGCTACGAGAGAGCTCGCCTCGCGTAACCCGGAAGGAGCGCGCAGCGCGGAATCCGGGTTCGGCGCAAAAACTCAATCCGCCTCGGATCTTGTAGCCCGGATGAGCGCAGCGAATCCGGGGTTCGGCGCTCGGCGAGCCCGTGAGCTCGGAAGAGGCGGCGTAGCGCATCGCGGAGGAAATCGAAGCACGTCCGTGCTTCGATGCCGATCCCGGGTTCGTTGCGCTCACCCGGGCTACGAGAGGGCTCGTCTCGCGTAGCCCGGAGCGCGCAGCGCGGAATCCGGGTTCGGCGCAGAAACTCAATCCGCCTCGGATCTTGTAGCCCGGATGAGCGCAGCGAATCCGGGGTTCGGCGCTCGGCGAGCTCGTGAGCTCGGAAGAGGCGGCGTAGCGCATCGCGGAGGGAATCGAGACGTCCGTGCTTCGATGCCGATCCCGGGTTCGCTGCGCTCACCCGGGCTACGAGAGGGCCCGTCTCGCGTAGCCCGGAAGGAGCACGCAGCGCGCAATCCGGGGTTCGGCGCGAAGATGCTCGACCCCGCCTCAGGGCGCCGCGGCCCGCCCTGCCCGATGCTTCGCGATCCGGCCTTCGAGATCGCGCAGCAGGCCGTCCATGCCTTCGGCCTTGACGATCGCGTCGAAGGTGTTGCGATAGTTGTTGACGAGGCTCACGCCCTCGATGACGACGTCGTAGGCGTACCAGGTGCCGTCGTTGTTCTTCAGCTTGTAGGAGACCGGCACGCGCGTGGTGTCGGTGACGATCGCCGTGTCGACGACGGCGCGATCGCCGCGCACCGTTTCCTTCACGACCTCGACGTGCTGGTTGGTGTGCGCTTCGATCTTCGTGCGATAAGTCTCTTCGAGATACTGCGAGAAGAACTCGACGAACTGGCGCTTCTCCTCCTTGCTCGCCGCCTGCCAGTTCCGCGCCAGCACGCTCTGCGACATGCGACGGAAATCGAAGCCCTCGTCGATGATGGCGCCGATCCGCCGCCACTTCTCTTCGCGACTCGCGCCCTCGGCGTGCAGGGCCTCGATGATCGCGGCGATCGACGACTCGACGCGCTGCGTGGGCGTCTGCGCGGCGAGCGCGACGAGACTGCCGGCGATCAGTAAGAAAGCGCCGAACGCCCGGCGCCAGACCGCAGCTCCTATGACGTGGCGCCGCGCCGCGGGCTTCGTCGTGCCGTCGTGCATTTCTCGTTCTCCCTCGTCTGCGTGGATAGCGGCGCTTCGTCAGCCCCGGCTGGTGCGTACGCCGATCAGCACGCGGTCCTCGCCGATCTCGAATTCCTCGCACAGCTCGCCGGTCGGCGTCTCGCTCGCGTCGAGCCCGGTCGCGAGCACCTCGCCGGCGACGTAGTCGCGCTGCGCGAGGATCGCCGCCGCCACCGCCGGCGCGGCCTTGAACTGCACCTCTATGCGCGCCGTCAGCGCGAGGTCCAGCGTCTTGCGCATCGTCTGGATACAGCGCACGGCCTCGCGGGCGAGCCCCTGCTGGCGCAGCGCCTCACTCAGCTCGGTGTCGAGCGCGACGGTCACCGCGCCCTCCTGGGCGACCAGCCAGTTGCCGATTTCCTCGCTTTGGATATCGACGTCGGCGAGCTCGATCTGGAGCGGCTCGCCGTCGACGGCCAGTTCGAGCGTGCCGCGCGCAAGGAAGCCCGCGATCTGCGCATCGTCCAGCGCCGCGATCGCGGCGGCCGCGGCCTTCATCCGCTTGCCGAGCCGCGCGCCTAGCCGCTTGAAATTCGCCTTGGCCGAACGCCGCACGAGGCCGCCCGCGTCCTCGATCGTCTCCAGCGAGCGCACGTTGACTTCATCCAGGATGATGGCGCGGACGGCGGCGAGCGCCCGCGCGTCGACGCCGCCGGGCCCGGCGACGAGCAGGATGCGCGACAAGGGCTGGCGCACGTTGAGGCCGGCGCGATTACGCAGCAGCAGCGTCAACGACACGACGCTGCGCGCGAGGCCCATGCGCGCCTCGAGCGCGGCGTCGATCAACCCGCCATCGACGGCGGGAAAAGCCGACATGTGCACCGACGGCGCGGCCTCGCGGCCGCTCGCGTCGTTCAGCGCCCGGTACAGCCATTCGCTGAAGAACGGCGCGATCGGGCTCATCAGCTTGGCGACGGCGATCAGGCATTCGTAGGTCGTCTGATAGGCGCAGCGCTTGTCGTGCTCGCTCGCGCCGCCCTTGCGGCTCGCCCAGAAGCGGCTGCGCGAGCGGCGGATGTACCAGTTCGACAGCTCCTCGACGAAGGTCTCGACGGCGCGCGCGGCACGCGTCGCGTCGTAGCCGGCGTAGGCCTCGTCGACGAGACCGTTCGTCGAATTGAGCCGGCTCAGGATCCACTGATCGAGCTCCGTGCGCTGCGCGCCCGGCACGCTCGTCTCGCCCGGATCGAAGCCGTCGATGTTCGCGTAGCTGGAGAAGAACTTGTAGACGTTCTCCAGCGTGCTGAAGAGCTTGTTGCGGGTTTCGAGCAGACCGCGCGGCGAGAACTTCATGTTGTCCCAGGGCGGCGAGTTGCTCATCATGTACCAGCGCACGACGTCGGCCCCGTGCTCGGCGACGACGGCGAAGGGGTCGACCGTATTCCCCTTCGACTTCGACATCTTCTCGCCCTTCTCGTCGAGGATGAGGCCGTTGACGACGCAGTTGCGGAACGACACCTCGTCCATCACCAGGGTCGCTATCGCGTGCAGGGTGTAGAACCAGCCGCGCGTCTGATCGAGGCCTTCGCAGATGAAGTCTGCGGGGAAGCTCTGCTCGAAAATTTCTTTGTTCTCGAACGGGTAGTGCCACTGCGCGTAGGGCATCGCGCCCGAGTCGAACCACACATCGAGCACGTCCGGCACCCGACGCATCGTGCCGCCGTCGGGCGCAGGCCAGCTCAGCGTGTCGACGTAGGGACGATGCAGGTCCAGCGCGTCGTCGGCCGGCAGCGCCGCCCCGCATTTCTCGCGCAGCTCGGCGATCGAGCCGATCACTTCGAAATACGTCGAGCCCGGCGCGTCCGATACCCAGATCGGCAGCGGCGTGCCCCAGTAACGCTTGCGCGACAGCGCCCAGTCGACGTTGTTCTCCAGCCAGTTGCCGAAGCGCCCGTCGCGGATCGCGGCCGGATACCAGTTGATCGTGCGATTGAGCGCGACGAGGCGATCGCGCACGGCGGTCGTGCGGATGAACCAGCTATCGACCGGATAGCTCATCAGCGGCGTGCCCTTGCGCCAGTCGTGCGGATAGTTGTGCAGATAGGAGTCCTGGCGGAACAGCAGCCCGCGCTGCTGGAGATCGCGGTTGATCGCGCGGTTCGCGTCCTTGAACCACTGGCCGGCGACCAGCGGCGTGCCGGGAAGGAATCTGCCGTCCGGGCCCATCGGGTTGACGAGCGGCAAGCCTTCGCGGCGGCCGACCTCGTAGTCCTCGGCGCCGAAGGCCGGCGCGATGTGCACGATGCCGGTGCCGTCCTCGGTCGACACGTAGTCGGCGCCGACGACGCGCCACGGCCGGCCTTCGGCCGGCACCTCGGGAAGCGTGAAGAGCGGCGCGTAGCGCAGGCCGACGAGCGCGCGGCCCGTCATGGTCTCCAGCACTTCGTGCGGCTGCTTCAGCGCCTCGAGGCGCGCTTCGGCGAGGATCAGTGTCTCCTCGTTCAAGCGGACCTTCGCATAGCGGATGTCGGGGCCGACGGCGAGCGCGACGTTGGAGATCAAGGTCCACGGCGTCGTCGTCCACGCGAGGAAGCTCGTGCCGGGCTCGCCGGCGAGCGGGAAACGCACGTAGACGCTCGGATCCGTGACCTCCTTGTAGCCGAGGCTCACCTCGTGCGAGGACAGCACCGTGCCGCTGCCCGGGCTGTACCACTGGATCTTGTGTCCTTTGTACAGCAGGCCGCGCTCGTGGATGCGCTTGACCAGCCACCAGATCGATTCGATGTACGAGGTGTGATACGTGACGTAGGGATGATCCAGATCGACCCAGTAGCCGATGCGCTTCGTCAGCTCGTCCCAATCGGTCTTGTAGCGGTTGACGCTCTCACGGCAGGCGCGGTTGAACTCGGCGATGCCGTAGGCCTCGATCTGCTCGCGGCCGTCGAGGCCCAGCATCTTCTCGACCTCGATCTCGACCGGCAGGCCGTGCGTGTCCCAGCCGGCCTTGCGGTAGACGCGATAGCCTTTCAGCGTCTTGTAGCGGCAGAACAGATCCTTGATGGTGCGGCTCAGGACGTGATGGATGCCGGGTCTGCCGTTGGCCGTCGGCGGTCCTTCGTAGAAGCTGAAGCCCGGCGCATGCTCGCGCTCGGCGACGCAGCGCTCGAAGATGCGCGCCTCGTCCCACCACGCGAGCACCTCGCGTTCGAGGTCGGGCTGGAACAGGGTTTTGATTTCGGGAAAGCGCGGGGAGTTGTCTGGCGGCATGAGGGGTCCGGCGGCCGGGGCGACGGGCGCCGCCCGCCTGTGTAGCGTTGGGGTTCGATGGGGCGGGATTATACCCCAGCGCTCGGGCGGCTCGGTGCGTCCCGGCCGCGGCTGCGGCCGCTCATGGCGCCCGCTATGCTAGGACTCGGTCGAACGACATCCGGAGCACCGCGGTGAGCGACAGGCTGGTACTGGAATTCCTCGAGTTCGTCGAAGGGCAGCACCGCCAGTCGCTGGACGAGCTGCTCGACCGCATCCTGATGCAGTCGCGGCGGCTGACGAAGGCGGAAGCCGGCACCATCTTCGTCGTCCGCCGCCGCGGGCGCGAGCGCTGGCTCGAGCCCGCCCAGATCCAGAACGACGCGATCGAGGTCCAGCGGCAGGACTTCGTCGTCCCCATCGGTCCCGGCACGATCGCGGGCTATGTCGCGCACGGCGGGCGCACGGTCCGGCTCGACGACGTCTACGCGATTCCCGCGCGCAGCCCCTATCGCTTCGATCCGACGCGCGAGCATCGCCACTACAAGACGCGCTCGATGCTGTGCTTTCCGCTGAAGAACTACGACGGCGCGGTGATCGGCGTGGTGCAGCTCATCAACTGCCGCGCGCCCCGCCGCCGGACGCCGGTGCCCTTCCCGCGCGAGGTCGAGGATCTGATCGCTCCGATCGCGCGCGTCGTCGGCTCCTCGATCGAGCGCGCGCAGATGGTGGAAGAGATCCGCGCCAAGAACCTCAAGCTGCGCGAGCGCAATCGCGAGCTGGATCGCCAGCGCGGCCGCATCGCAGCGCTGCAGGAAGAGACCGAGGACGCTTTCCAGCTCTCGATACGCCTGCTCGCCCGCGCCGCCGAGATCCACGACGAGGAGACCGGCAACCACATCGTGCGCGTCAACGAGTACAGCTATTTCCTCGCCAGGCGCTACGGCATGCCGTCCGCCTGGTGCGACGAGCTGCGCTACTCGGCCCAGCTCCACGACGTCGGCAAGATGAGCGTCGACTCGGCGGTGCTGAAGAAGCGCGGCCGTCTCGATGCGGAGGAACGCGCCGAAATGGATCGCCACACGATCTACGGCCACCGCATCCTCGCCGCCTCGCCGCGCCTCGCGCTCGGCGCCGAGATCGCGCTCCATCACCACGAGAAATGGGACGGCACGGGCTATCCGCACGGCCTCGCCGGCGCAGCGATTCCGCTCTCGGCCCGCATCGTGCAGCTCGCGGACGTCTACGACGCCCTGCGCTCCGCGCGCCCGTACAAGCCGGCCTTCTCGCACGCGAAGAGCGTGGAGATCATCACCCGCGGCGACGAGCGCATCGATCCCGCCGCCCACTTCGATCCCAAGCTCGTCGAGCTCTTCCGCCGCGAGCACGCGGAGATGGCGCGCATCTGGGACTCGTTGCAGGATTGAAGACCCGTTTTTGCCACCGAGAACACAGAGAACACGGAGAAGATAAAGAGAGTCTCTGAAGCTCTCGCCGCTGTAGCCCGGATGAGCGCAGCGAATCCGGGATCGGGTATGTCAGGACTCCGTAGCCAATAGTCGTGATCGAGCCACGGAGGCGCAGGTCCGATCAATCCGCCTTCTGTGTTCTCGGTGTTCTCTGTGGCCAGTCCAGCGCCTTCAAGAGGCACGATGCGACTTCGCCAAAGCCTCGACGGCCATCTGGCGGATTTGCTGGATCATCGCGGACAGGCCGTTGCTGCGGGTCGGGGAGAGGTGGGATTCGAGCTCGATGCGGCGGATGAAATCGGGCGGGGTCGCGATGATGTCGGCGGGGCGGCGGTCGTTGTAGACGCGCAGGAGCAGCGCGATCAGGCCGGAGACGATCGCCGAGTCGCTGATCGCCTGGATGTGCAACAGGCCGTCGACGAGATCGGTCTTGATCCACACCTGCGACTGGCAGCCCTTCAGGCGGTAGTCCTCGGTCTTATATTCCTCGGGAAACGGCGGTAGCTGCTTGCCGAGATCGATGATGTACTGGTAGCGATCGGTCCAGTCTTCGAGCAGCGTGAAGGTGTCGACGATCTCTTCCTGCGCGGCGAGGAGATCGGCGGCGGCGCCGAGTCGTGCGGACGATGCCTGCATGCAATGCCTCCTGTGAGTGCGGGCCGCTCAGGCGGTGCGCCAGGTCGTGCCCTGGGCGCCGTCCTCGATGACCACGCCGAGCGCAGTGAGCTCGGCGCGCAGGCGGTCGGCCTCGGTCCAGTTCTTAGCGGCGCGCGCCGCGGCGCGCGCCGCTATCAGCGCCTCGACTTTCGCGACGTCGACGGCGCCGGTCGCGGCGTAGGAAAACCAGCGCTCGGGATCCTGCTGCAGGATACCGAGCTCATAGCCCCCGCCGAGCAGCGCGGCCTTGAGCCGGCCGAGCTCGACCTCTTCCGTTGCGACGTTCGCGCGCGTCACGAGTTCCATCAGCACCGCGAGCGCCTGCGGGCTGTTGAGATCGTCGTCCATCGCCGCGGCGAAGGCCTCGTTCGGCACGCAGGGACCGACCGGCGCGAGCTCGCGCAGCCGGCGCAGCGCGCCGTACAGGCGATCGAGCTGCGACTTGGCGTCGCCGATCAGGCTCTCGCTCCAGCCAATGGGCTCGCGGTAGCGCCCTTTGAGCAGCGCGAGCCGGATCGCCTCGCCCGGGAAGCGCTGGAGCAGGTTCTGCACCAGCAGCACGTTGCCGAGCGACTTCGACATCTTCTCGCTGTCGATCTCGACGAAGCCGTTGTGCACCCAGTACCGGCAGTAGAGCTTGCCGCCGTGCGCGCAAGTGCCCTGCGCGATCTCGTTCTCGTGATGCGGGAACTTCAGATCGTTGCCGCCGCCGTGGATGTCGATGGTCTCGCCCAGATGCTGCTCGATCATCGCGGAGCACTCGATGTGCCAGCCGGGGCGCCCGCGGCCCCAGGGACTGTCCCAGCCCGGAAGCTCGTCCGGCGAAGGCTTCCACATCACGAAGTCGGCCGGATCGCGCTTGAACGGCGCGACCTCGACGCGCGCGCCGGCAATCATCTCCTCGCGCGTACGGCCGGCGAGGCGGCCGTACGCGGCGAAGGACGGCACGTGGAACAGCACGTGGCCTTCGGCGACATAGGCGTGCCCGCTCGCGAGCAGCTTCTCCATCATCGCGATCATGCGCGGGATGTGCTCCGTCGCCTTGGGCTCGATCACGGGATCGAGCGCGCCCAGCGCCGCCATGTCGCGGTGGTAGATCGCGGTGAAGCGCTCGCTGATCTGGGCGATCGGCACGCCCTCTTCCCGGGCCGCGAGATTGATCTTGTCGTCGACGTCGGTGATGTTGCGGGCGTATACGACTCGCGGGTAATGCCGCTGCAGCACGCGGTAGAGCACGTCGTAGACGACCGCCGCGCGCGCGTTGCCGATATGCGGCGGGTTGTACACCGTCGGGCCGCAGGCATACATCGTGACGCGGGCCGGATCGCCCGGCACGAAGACTTCCTTGCGACGACTGAGCGAATTGTGCAGTTGGAGCGCCATGGCGATGCGAACGGATGATGAAGGATGCGGCCGGTGCGAGGCGCGGGCCCTCAGCGCCAGATCATGCGGGCGAGGATACCGTCACGGTCGATGAACTGATGCTTCAGCGCGGCCGCCGCGTGGACCGCCGCGAGCAGGCCCGTGCCGTAGGCGCAATAGTAATGGATGGCGATGACGAGATCGCGCGTCTCCTCGTCCACCCGCAGCAGCGCCGGCACTTCGAACAGATCGTAGACCGGGATGCCCTGACCGGCGGAAGTCGATATCAGATAGCCCGTGACCGGGAGCAGCAGCATCATCAGGAACAGCAGATGATGCACGGCGTGCGCCGCGATCCGCTGGGCGCGCGGAATCGATGCCGGCAGGGCCGGCGGCCGCGACACGCGCTGCCACAACAGCATCACGATGGCGAGGCCCAGCACCGCGAGCCCCAGCACGCGGTGCAGGCTCAGCGATTTGTGGTACCAGGGATCGTAGTAGCTCAGATCGACCATCCACCACCCGAGCCAGATGAGGCCCAGGATCGAGAACGCGATGATCCAGTGCAGCAGCTTGGTGAGGAGACCGTAGCGTTCCGCCGTGTTCTTCAGCATCGGGCCGGTCCTCGCGCCGCGGGCCGGCGGCACTGCGCCGGCCCGCGGCTCGCGCTCAATAGCGATAGTGCTCGGGCTTGTACGGCCCGTTGACGGGGATGCCGAGATACTTCGCCTGATCCTTGGTCAGCACGTCGAGCTCGACGCCGATCTTCTTCAGATGCAGCCGCGCCACCTTCTCGTCCAGCGTCTTCGGCAGCGTGTACACGCCGGTGCGGTACTTGTCCGCGTTCTGGTAGAACTCGATCTGCGCGATGGTCTGATTGGTGAAGGAGTTCGACATCACGAAGCTCGGATGACCCGTCGCACAGCCAAGGTTCACGAGCCGGCCTTCGGCGAGCAGGATGATGCTCTTGCCCCGGCCGATCTCGATGCGATGCACCTGCGGCTTGACCTCGTGCCACTTGTACTTACGCAGCTTCTCGACCTGGATCTCGCTGTCGAAATGGCCGATGTTGCAGACGATCGCGAGATCCTTCATCTGCCGGATGTGGCGCTCGGTGATCACGTCGCAGCAGCCCGTGGTGGTGACGAAGATGTCGCCGATCCGGCAGGCCTCGTCCATGGTCATCACCTGATAGCCTTCCATCGCGGCCTGCAGCGCGCAGATGGGATCGATCTCGGTGACGATCACGCGCGCGCCCTGCCCGCGCAGCGACTGGCAGGAGCCCTTGCCGACGTCGCCGTAACCCGCGACGACGGCGACCTTGCCGGACAGCATCACGTCGGTCGCGCGGTTGATCGCATCGACCAGCGAGTGGCGGCAGCCGTAGAGGTTGTCGAACTTCGACTTCGTCACCGAGTCGTTGACGTTCATCGCCGGGAACAGCAGCTCGCCGCGCTCGTGCATCTGGTAGAGGCGGTGCACGCCCGTCGTCGTTTCCTCGGTCACGCCCTTGATGCCCGGCGCGATGCGACGGAAGCGGTCCGGATCGCGCTTGAGCGACTTGCGGAGCTGGTTGTACAGCGCGACTTCTTCGGGATTGTTGCCGGCCGGCAGCGCGGCCTTGGTCTGCTCGTACTTGTAGCCGAGGTGGACGAACAGCGTCGCGTCGCCGCCGTCGTCGAGGATCATGTTCGGGCCGAGGCCGTCGCCCCAGTCGAGGATGCGATCGGTGTAGTCCCAGTATTCCTCGAGCGACTCGCCCTTGTAGGCGAAGACCGGCGTGCCGGCCTTGGCGATCGCCGCCGCGGCGTGATCCTGGGTCGAGAAGATGTTGCAGCTCGCCCAGCGCACCTGCGCGCCGAGCTGCTGGAGCGTCTCGATCAGCACCGCGGTCTGCACCGTCATGTGCAGCGAACCGCTGATCCGCGCGCCCTTCAGCGGCTTGCTCCTGCCGTATTCCTCGCGCATCGCCATCAGGCCGGGCATTTCCTGCTCGGCGAGCTCGATCTCGGTGCGCCCGAAGTCCGCGAGACCGATGTCCTTGACGACGTAGTCCGGGCTCGCCGCCCGCTTGCCGCCGCGCGTCGCGCGGCCGTTGCCCGTGCTAGCCGGGTTGCCTCTGCTCATGTGCTGTGCCTTCCGCAATATGTCCAAATGTTGCTCGACGCGACGCGGCGCACCGCCGGCGCGGCGAAGGCCGCGCGTGCCGCGCGTCTCAAGCCAGCGCGCGCTTCAGCGCGTCGGCCAGATCGGTCTTCTCCCAGGAGAAGCCGCCGTCGGCCTCGGCCGGGCGCCCGAAGTGGCCATAGGCCGCGGTGCGCGCGTAGATCGGACGGTTGAGCTTCAGATGCGTGCGGATGCCGCGCGGCGTCAGATCCATCACTTCGCCGAGCACGACTTCGAGCTTCGCCTCGTCGATCTTGCCCGTGCCGTGCAGGTCGACGTAGAGCGACAGCGGCCTGGCGACGCCGATCGCGTAGGCGAGCTGGATCGTGCAGCGCTCGGCGAGGCCCGCGGCGACGACGTTCTTCGCGAGATAGCGCGAAGCATAGGCCGCGGAGCGATCGACCTTGGAGGGATCCTTGCCCGAGAACGCACCGCCGCCGTGCGGCGCGGCGCCGCCGTAAGTGTCGACGATGATCTTGCGGCCGGTGAGCCCGCAGTCGCCGTCCGGCCCGCCGATCACGAAGGCGCCGGTCGGGTTCACGTGCCACACGGTCTTGCCCGTGATCCAGCCGTCCGGCAGCGCCTTGCGCACATAGGGCTCGACGATCGCGCGCACGTCCTGCGAGCTCAGGCTCGCGTCGAGATGCTGGGTGGAGACGACGATCTGCGTCGCCTCGACCGGCTTGCCATGCTCGTAGCGCATCGTGACCTGGCTCTTCGCGTCCGGCCCGAGCGCCTTCGCCTCGCCGCTCTTACGCGCCTGCGCCATCAGGTGCAGGATGCGATGCGAGTAGTACAGCGGCGCCGGCATCAACTCGGGCGTCTCGGTGCAGGCGTAGCCGAACATGATGCCCTGATCGCCCGCGCCTTCGTCCTTGTTCGCGGCCGCATCCACGCCCTGCGCGATGTCCGCGGACTGGCCGTGCAGCAGCACTTCGATGCGCGCGCGCTCCCAGTGAAAGCCGTCCTGCTCGTAGCCGATGTCCCTGATCGCGAGGCGCGCGAGATGGGAGAGGAGATCCGGCGTCACGGTCTTGGGGCCGCGCGTCTCGCCGGCGATGACGACGCGGTTGGTGGTCGCGAGCGTTTCGCAGGCGACGCGCACCTTGGCGGTATCGAGCCCGCTGGCCTCGGCCTCGCGGAAGAAGCAGTCGACGACTTCGTCGGAAATGCGATCGCAGACTTTGTCCGGATGGCCTTCGGACACGGATTCACTGGTGAATAGATGGGCAGAACGCACGCCGCGCCTCCTCCAGGTTGATGTGGCAGCAGCCGGTCCCGGCCTGCGCGCGCGTGTCGCGCGCGGCGCGTGTCGCGAGGGCCGAGAGTACCGGATGGGGCCCGGCCTGCGCCGGACGGGCGGCAATTATGCCGGAATTCCCCCGCGAGTGCGTTGCCGCCGCGCGCGCAGGATTCACAGCGTGAGGACGATCTTCCCCATGTGCCGGCTCGATTCCATCAGCGCATGCGCCGCGGCCGCCTCGGCCAGCGGAAACGTCCGGTAGATCGGGCTGCGATAGCGGCCGGCGGCAACGAGCGGCCACACTTTGTCTTCGACCTCGCGCGCGATCGCGGCCTTTGCCGCCACCGACTGCGGGCGCAGGGTCGAGCCCGTGATCGTCAGGCGTTTGCCGAGCACGTGGCCGAAGTTGACCTCGGCCTTGGCGCCGAGCAGGAAGGCGATCATCGAATAGCGGCCGTCCGGCGCGAGCGCGCGCAGGTTCTTCTCGACGTAGGGCCCGGCGACCATGTCGAGCACGACGTCGACGCCGCGCTTCTGCGTCGCCGCCAGCACGGCCTCGAGCCAGTCGGTGGTCTTGTAGTCGATGACGACGTCGGCGCCGAGTTCGCTGCAGAAGCGCAGCTTCTCCGCGCTGCCGGCCGTGGTCAGCACGCGCGCGCCCGCGGCCTTTGCGAGCTGGATC
Source organism: Gammaproteobacteria bacterium (assembly GCA_035325705.1). GTDB lineage: Bacteria > Pseudomonadota > Gammaproteobacteria. Next base: position 122,364 of record DAOKZI010000007.1, on the reverse strand, counting down.
GCGGTGGCGCCGATGCCGCTGCTGCCGCCGTGGACGAGGCAGTTTTCGCCCGCCTTCAATCCCACGCGCATGAACAGGTTGTACTGCACCGTGAAGCAGGTCTCCGGCAGACTCGCCGCCTCCACGGCCGACAGGCCTGCGGGCCACGGCAGGCAGTGCGCCGCGTGGGCCCGGCAGTAGCCCGCATAGCCGCCGCCGTGGACCAGCGCGACGACGCGATCGCCGAGCTGCCAGCGCGTCGCGCCCGGGCCCAGCGCGACGACCTTGCCCGCGATCTCGAGACCCGGCAGCGGGCTCGCTTCGGGCGGCACCGGATAGAGCCCGGCGCGCTGCAGACAGTCGGGACGATTGACGCCGGCCGCGGCGACCTCGACCAGCACTTCGCCCTCGGCGAGCACGGGCAAGGGCAGCTCGACGGGACGCAGGACCTCGGGACCGCCCGGTGCCGTGATCTCGACGGCGGGCATGGTGGTCGGCAGGCTCATCGGCACACTCTCTCCCTCGATTGACGCGGATGGGCGCCGCGCGCGACGAGACGCGCGGCGACGGCCCGCAGTATAGGCCGCGGTGCGGATCCGATGGGCGCCTCGAGAAGTGAACGCGGGCGACTCGCGCCCCGCGCCCTCGCCCGCTCTGCGCCGGCCTGCTAGTGTGCTGGCCCGCAATGCCCATGCCTACAGGACCTACGCCATGCCCGATCAGCACAGCCGCCTGCTCATCCTCGGTTCCGGCCCGGCCGGTTACACCGCCGCCGTCTACGCCGCCCGCGCGGCGCTCGAGCCCGTGCTGATCACGGGCCTCGAAGTCGGCGGCCAGATGACGACGACGACGGAGGTCGACAACTGGCCCGGCGATGCGCAGGGCGTGCTGGGCCCGGAGTTGATGGAGCGCATGAAGGCGCACGCCGAGCGCTTCGGCACGCGGCTCGTCAACGATCACATCCACACCGTGCAACTCGGCACGCGTCCGTTCACGCTGATCGGCGATCAGGGCCGCTACACCTGCGACGCGCTGATCGTCGCCACCGGCGCCTCCGCGAAATACCTCGGCCTGCCCTCGGAGACGGCTTACCGCGGCAAGGGCGTCTCCGCCTGCGCGACCTGCGACGGCTTCTTCTATCGCAACAAGCCCGTCGCCGTCATCGGCGGCGGCAACACCGCGGTCGAGGAAGCGCTGTACCTGTCGAACATCGCCTCGCACGTGACGGTGGTCCATCGCCGCGATCGCTTCCGCGCCGAGCGCATCCTGGTCAAGCAGCTCGAGGACAAGGTCGCGCAGGGCAAGGTCGGCATCGAATGGAACTCGACGCTGGAGGAAGTGCTGGGCGACGCGCAGGGCGTGACGGGCATGCGGCTGAAGCACCTCGACAGCGGTGCCGGCAGCGAGCACGCGCTGCACGGGCTGTTCATCGCGATCGGCCACCAGCCGAACACCGGCCTCTTCGAAGGCCAGCTCGAGATGCACGGCGGCTACATCGAGGTCAAGAGCGGCACCAAGGGCTTTGCGACCGCGACCAGCGTGCCGGGCGTGTTCGCCGCCGGCGACTGCGCCGATCCTATCTATCGCCAGGCCGTGACCTCGGCCGGCTCGGGCTGCATGGCCGCACTGGACGCGGATCGCTACCTCGAAGCGCAGGCCGCGCGATAGCGTACGGCGAGGCCGTCGTAGACGGCCGCGCGGAAGCCTTCAGCGTCCGAGTCGAGATCGGCGAGGACTTCGACGAGGTGCTCGTTGTCCTCGCGGCCGTGCCAGGACTTCAGGTAGCTGCCGTCGCGGTAGCCGTGATCCTGGCGGAAGAAATTGAGCACGTTCTTGCCGACGTAGGCGCGATAGAGATCGTCGTAGCCGCGGCCGAGCTCGGCGAGCAGGGCCGGGATCGCCGCGACCTCGAAGCGCCGCTCGCCGAGCGCCGCGAGGGCGAGGCGCTCGACGCCGTCGAGAAAGCCCGCGCAGGCGAGCGGGCTGCGCCACTCCGCGGCGATCGCCGCCGCGGCGCGGCCGAAGTCGCGCGCAGGCGTGATCCGCATCGACAGCCCGAAGTGCCAGATGTCGACGATCTCGAGCAGCGCCTGCTCGCGATCGCCCGCGCTCTTCTTCCACCACTTCCAGCCGCCGTAGTGATCCATCAGCTCGGCGCATTCGATCCACACCGCGCGATACCACTCGCGGCCGCGCTCGATCCAGTCGCGATCGACGCGCGCGTTCATGTCGTCCTGCATCTGGAGCATGACGCGCGCCTTCGCGGCCAGGCTGTCGCTCATCGCAGCGTCCTCCTCATTCCGGGACGATCGTGAACTCGTCGCCTCGCGCGCGCACGCGCACGCCGTGCGGCGGCGGGAAGTGCGCCGGCATCAGCAGCGCGTTCTTGTCCACGCAGTACTCGACGAGCCTGCGGCGGGTCTGTGCCGACTGCACGGGATCGCCGCAGAAACCGCTGCTCCAGTGCGGGCGCATCGCCTGCACCGGCGAATGCAGCGTGTCGCCGGCGAAGATCGCGTGCTGGCCCTTGGACTCGAGCTTCATGACCATGCTGCCGCGGGTGTGGCCGGGTGCGAGCTCGAGGCGCATCGTCTCGTTCAGCGTCTTGTCGCCGTCGACGAGATCGACGAGCCCGGCCTCGACCACCGGCAGCACGCTGTCCTCGAACACGTTGAGATTGATGTCGCCCTCGGCCGGCGGGTTGCGGCGCGGATCCCACTGCTCGAGCTCGGCGCGCGAGAACACGTAGCGCGCGTTCGGAAAAGTCGGCACCCACTTGCCGTTCCGCAGGCGCGTGTTCCAGCCGCAGTGATCGACGTGCAGATGCGTGCACATCACCATCGTCACGTCCTCGGGCCGCACGCCCAGCGCGGCGAGCTTTTCGAGATAGGGCAGCTCGAGCTTGTGCGCGAGCTCGAAATTGGGACGCTCCTTGTCGTTGCCGTTGCAGGTGTCGACGAGGATCACTTCCTTGCCGACGCGCATCACCCAGCTATGGATACTGAGCTTGAGGCCGCCGGTCGCAGGGTTGTAGCAGAACGGCACCAGCAGCTCGCGGTGGCGCTCGACGATGTCCTGCTCGAAGGACGGCACCAGCGCGCTCGCCGGAAAGCCGTCGTCGAGCGCCATTTCGACTGCGACATCGATCGAGATGTCGCCGATTTTCTTGGTCTTCATCACACTCCCTCTGGGTGGTTCGTCTGTGTGCCCGTGCTCGTGCGTCCGGCGCGTGCCGAATCCAGCCGAATGATCGCAGCTTCGTCGTCCGGGTGGAGCGCGCAGCGCGTAACCCGGGATCGGCGCCGGCCGTCCTCTCATGCATTCGAGAAGACTCGGCGGCGCGCGGCGAGCGGGGCCGAAAGCTCTCGCGTATCGGGCATGCCGGATCCCGGGTTCCGCTACGCTGCACCCGGGCTACGAGGCGGAGCTTCCCACGTTGGGCTTCCTTCGTCAGCCCAACCTACGGCCTCTGCCGGCGCGTGCCGAATCTAACCGGATGATCGCGGGCGTGCCAGCTTCAGGCCGGGGCGAGCGTATCGAAGAAGGCCTGCACGTCCGCGCGCGCGCTGGTCTGGCGCATCGGCGGCAGCGAGCGCAGGAACACGCGGCCGTAGCTGCGCGTGCGCAAGCGCGGATCGCAGAGGACGAGCACGCCGCGATCGGCGGGATCGCGGATCAGGCGGCCGGCGCCCTGCTTCAGCGCGATCACGGCGGCCGGAAGCTGCAGCTCCTGAAACGCGCTGCGGCCCTCGGCCGCGAGTCGCTCGGCGCGCGCCTTGGCGATCGGATCGTCCGGCGGCGCGAACGGCAGCTTGTCGATGACGACCAGCGACAGCGCCTCGCCGCGCACGTCGACGCCTTCCCAGAAGGTCGAAGTCCCGAACAGCACCGCATTGCCGAGCCGCTTGAAGTCTTCCAGCAGGCGCGCGCGCGGCGCCTCACCCTGCACGAGGATCGGATACGGCAGGCGCTCGCGCAGCGCATCGGCGCAGTACTCGAGCGCGCGATAGCTCGTGAACAGCAGGAAGGCGCGGCCGCGGCTCGCCGCGACCAGCGCCGCCGCTTCTTCGACGAAGGCCGGCAGATAGCGGGGATCGCCCGGATCGCAGTCGAGCTTCGGCAGGTACAGCAGCGACTGCCGCGCGTAGTCGAAGGGGCTCGCCCACACCGCTTCGCTCGCCTCTTCGATGCCGAGCTCGCGGCGGAAGTGCGTGAGCTGGCCGTCGATCGCGAGCGTGCCCGAGCAGTAGATCCACGCGGCCGGATACTGCGCGATCTGCGCCTGGTAGCGCTCGGCGACGGACAGCGGCGTCGCATGCAATACGAAGCCGCGGCCGCTGCTCTCGAACCAGCTCACCCAGTCCTCGTCGCCCGCCTCGAGGCAGTCGGCGAAACGTATGCCGAAATCCGCCGCGCGCCGCGCGCAGGCCTCGAGCTCCTCGCCGCGCTCGGCCGCGGCCTGCAGCCGTTCGCCTAGCGCGCCCAGCGCGCGGCGCGCGCCGCTCAGCGCGTCGCCGAGCTGCGGCTCGCGCGCGAGCACGCGGCCCGGCTGCCGGCCGGGCACGCTGGACAGGGCCGCGACGGCCCGCGTCACCGCGTCCTCGAGCTCGCGCGCCGCCTCGCGCAGATCCGGCATGTCGGCCGCCTCGGCGAGCGCGGCCTTGCTCGCGTCGCGCGCGAGCTCGCGTAGCTGGCGCGCGGACAGCGCCTGGCCGAAGGCCAGCGCAGCGAGCTCGGGAAGCTGATGCGCTTCGTCGATCACCACGCACTGCGCGGTCGGCAGGATCTCGCCGAAGCCCTCGCCGCGCAGCGCCATGTCGGCGAACAGCAGATAATGGTTGACGACGACGAGATCGGCCGCGGCCGCGCGCCGCCGCGCTTCCTTGACGAAGCAGTCCTCGAAGCGCGGGCAGCGACTGCCAAGGCAGTTGTCGACGGTCGAGGTCACGAACGGCCAGATCGGCGAGTCTTCGGGCACCTCGGCGAGCGCGGATACGTCGCCGTCGCCGGTGGCCCGCGCCCAGTCGCCGATCGCGCGTAGCTGGCGCTGCTCGCGCGGCCCGAGCAGCGGATCGCCCGCGGCCTGCGCCAGGCGGTGCAGGCACAGATAGTTCGCGCGGCCCTTCAGCAGCGCGAGCTTCGTCTTCAGCCCCAGCGCGCGGCGGATGCGCGGCAGATCGACGTGGAACAACTGGTCCTGCAAGGTGCGCGTCGCGGTGGACACGAGGCTGCGCGCGCCCGACAGCAGCACCGGCACGAGGTAGGCGAAGGTCTTGCCGGTGCCGGTGCCGGCTTCGCAGACCAGCGTGCCGCGCGCCGCGATGGTCGCCTCGATGAGCGTCGCCATCTCGATCTGCGCGCTGCGCGCCTGGAAGCGCTGCACGGTGCGGGCGAGCGGCCCGTCGGCCGCGAGCACTTCGGCCGCCGTCGGCACCGGGGAAGCCTGAGTCGGATCGCGCGCGATCAAGCGACCGTCGAGCCGCCCGCCGCGGCGCCGACCGGATCGCGCGACCACACCAGCGCGCCGATGCGCTGGAAGCGCGGGACGGTCAGCGTGCCGCGCTTGTTCGGGCGCGCGTCTTCGAGGGCCGCCTCGATCGCCGCGCGCCGCGCCTCGTAGATCGCGAAGGGCTCGTAGTCCTGATCGAGCAGCACGAGCAGCACCGCTTCCCACTGCCGATCGAGCTTCAGCTCGCCGATGCGATGCGCGCTCTTGATTTCGTCGAACACCACGCGCGCCTTGATCTGCAGCCGCTCGGCCGTCTCGCCCGCGCCGCGCGTCGCGTCGTAGCCGAGGCCGGGATCGCCCGCGGCCGTGAGCGAGAGCAGCCGGATCGCATCGTTGACCGCGATCTCGCCGCTGATCGGCAAGGTCTTGCCCGTCGTGCGCCGGTACTCCGCGGCGAGGCGACGCGCTTCTGCCATCAGCTTGTCGATGGAGTAGACGCTCATCGGGCCCTCGATCGCGGACCGCCGCGATCTTCGGAATTCCATGGTTTAACGATTATAAATAAATGATTTGACTGTACAACCGCGATGATCTTCAAGCGTTTTCTCAAGTCCAGTCGGCGCCGAAAGCGAGCACGGCCCCGAGCTCGCGCGCGCCCGTGGCGAGCATCACCAGGCGGTCGACGCCGAGGGCGACGCCGGCGCAGTCCGGCAGGCCGTGATCCAGCGCGGCGAGCAGGCGCGGGTCCGGCGCTCGCGGCGCCTGGCCGCGGGCGCGGCGCACGGCGTCCTCGGCCGCGTGCCGGGCGCGCTGGCCCGCGCCGTCGCCGAGCTCGTGCCAGCCGTTGGCGAGCTCGACGCCGTCGACGATCAGCTCGAAGCGCGAGGCGATCGGGGGCGAGCCGGGGCGTATGCGCGCATACGCCGCCTGCCCGACCGGAAAATCGTAAACGAAGCCACCCTGCCCCGGCGGCCACGCGCGACGCACGACTTCGCTCAGCAGCAGATCGAGCAGCAGCAGGCGATCCGTCGCCTCGCCCGCGCTCGCGCGGAAACCGAGCGCCGCGGCCCAGGCGGCGAGCTCCTCGTCGCGCGCCAGATGCGGATCCGGCGCGCCGCAGCGCCGGGCGAGCGCCGCGAAAGTCGCGCGCTCGAGCGCGAGCCCGGGCAGCACGCGCGCGAGCAGCGCGGCGACGTCGTCCATCAGCGCGTGATGATCGAAGCCGAGCCGGTACCACTCGAGCAGCGTGAACTCCGGCCGATGCAGCGGGCCGTCCTCTTCGTCGCGAAAGGCTTTGCAGATCTGATAGACGTCGCCGCTGCCCGCGGCGAGCAGGCGCTTCATCGCATATTCGGGCGAGGTCTGCAGGTAGCGCGGGCTGCCGTGCAGCTCGACGCGGAACGAGGACAGCGCGGGATCGCCGGCGGCGGCGAGCCCGAGCAAGGGCGTGTCGACTTCGAGCACGCCCTGCGCCGCGAAGTGCTCGCGGATCAGCGCGAGGATCTCGGCGCGGCGTGCGAGAGCAGCGCGGCTCGCGGTGGGACGCCAGTCCACGCTGCGCGCCGGCGCGCTTACTCTTCCTTCGCGCGCGACACGTATTCGCCGGTGCGCGTGTCGATCTTCAGCAGCGAGCCCTCCTCGATGAACAGCGGCACGCGCACGACGGCGCCCGTCTCCATCGTCGCCGGCTTGGTGCCGCCCGTCGCCGTGTCGCCGCGCACGCCGGGATCGGTCTTCGTGATCCGCAGCACCACGAAGTTCGGCGGGGTGACGGCGATCGGCGAGCCGTTGAACAGCGTCACGCTGCACATCTCCTGGCCCTTCAGCCACTGCGCGGCCTCGCCCATCACCTGCGCGTTCGTCTGCAGTTGTTCGAAGGTCGAGGGATTCATGAAGTGCCATTCGTTGCCGTCGGTGTAGAGATACTGCATCTCCATGTCGACGACGTCGGCCCCTTCGACGGTATCGCCGGACTTGAACGTGCGCTCGATGGTGCGGCCGGTCAGCAGATTGCGCACCTTGACCCGATTGAAGGCCTGGCCCTTGCCGGGCTTGACCATCTCGTTCTCGACGATGTTGCACGGATCGCCGTCGAGCATGATTTTCAGGCCGGGCTTGAACTGGTTGGTGCTGTACGAGGCCATTAGAATGCTGTCTCTGGAGGGGTCGAAGGGTGCGCATGATAGCGCGAAGTCAGCCGAAAATTGAGCCTGCGGACTGGCAGCACGCCCAGCGCATGGCCTATGCGCGTCCGGCCGATCTGCTCGCCGCGCTGGGGCTCACGGCCGCGGAAGTCGGCCTGTCGGAAGCGGCGGCCGCGGACTTCGGCTTCCGCGTGCCAGGCCCCTGGGCCGCGCGCATCCGGCCGGGCGATCCGCAGGATCCGCTGCTGCTCCAGGTCCTGCCCGTCGCCGCGGAGACGCGGCCGCGTGCCGGCTTCCTCGCCGATCCCGTCGGCGATCTCGCCGCCGAGCGCGCGCCGGGCCTGCTGCACAAGTATCGCGGCCGCGCGCTGCTGCTCGTCACCGGCGCCTGCGCGATCCACTGCCGCTACTGCTTTCGCCGCGAGTTCCCCTACAGCGACTCGGTCGGGACCACGCGCCTCGAGGCCGCGCTGGAGCTGCTCGCCGCCGCGCCCGAAATCGACGAAGTGATCCTGAGCGGCGGCGATCCGCTGAGCCTGCGCGACGAGCGCCTCGCCGCGCTCATTGCGCGTCTCGCCGAGCTCCCGCATCTGCGCCGCCTGCGCGTGCACACGCGCGCGCCGGTGGCGATCCCCGCTCGCGTGACGCCCGCGCTCGTCGACGCGCTGGCCGGCACGCGGCTCGCGAGCGTCGTGGTGCTGCACGTCAATCATGCGCAGGAGATCGACGCGGAGGTCGCGGCCGCGCTGCGCCCGCTGCGCGCCGCCGGCGTGCCGCTGCTGAACCAGGCCGTGCTCCTGCGCCGCGTGAACGACGACGCCGCGACGCTGCGCGCGCTGTCGATGCGCCTCTTCGAGGCCGGCGTGCTGCCCTACTACCTGCATCTCCTCGATCGCGTGCGCGGCACCGCGCACTTCCTCGTGCCGACCCGCCGCGCCCGCGGCCTCCTGCGCGAACTGCGCGACACCCTGCCCGGCTACCTCGTCCCCAAACTCGTCCGCGAAGAAGCAGGACGGGCGTCGAAGACGCCGGTGGGATCGTAGGGCGCCCTACCACGGCAAACTCGCTGCCGGCTGGTGGGTCGGTTTTTTTGCCCACGGTTTTTTTGCCACAGAGAACACCGAGAACACAGAGGAAGATGAGATTGGTCAGGAGCCGCCGCTGCGCCGACGCATCGATAGGCGCAGAGATTTCGGAACTTCCCAATCAACTCCTCTCTTCCTCTGTGTTCTCGGTGTTCTCTGTGGCCAATTCAGAACCTGTCCGAAGTTCGTAGATTGCCGTGCAAGAGCGTCGCGGTCGTGGCAGCCCCTATGAAAGGGATGGCGTCGACCCGAGGGTAAGGACTGGCGAGACGCCGATCCCGGATTCCGCTGCGCTCCTTCCGGGCTACGAAGATCGTTCTCTTGTAGCCCGGAAGGAGCGCCGCGCAGCGGCGCGGAATCCGGGAGGGGAGCTCATCACGCCTCTTTCATGATTGCACGGCGTCGAATGTCTTGTAGCCCGGATGAGCGCAGCGAATCCGGGGTTCGGCGGATCATTGCGCGCAAGCGCAAGGCTCGGTATCCGATCCCGGATTCGCTGCGCTCATCCGGGCTACGAAGACTAAAAGGCCCACGTTGGGCTTCCTTCGTCAGCCCAACCTACGTTTTCTGAATTGACCACCGAGGACACAGAGAACACAGAGGGCGGGTTGATCGGGCAGTTCCGAAACCTTGGCGTCTATCGATGCGCCGGCGCAGCGGTGCCTTTTAAACAATTTCTTCTTCCTCTGTGTTCTCGGTGTTCTCTGTGGTCAATTCAATCCATATCAGGTGCGAACAGACAGGACACCGTGCTCAGGCCGTCGAAGTCGCGCGCGGGGACGTCCATGAGGAGCGGCATTTCCTTCTCCCGGCGAGTGCCGTATGGTCCCCGTCGATTTCGCCCGAGCACCTCGTTCGCAATGCCAAGGAGAAGAACATGTCTGGATTCCGCACTCGGCTGAGCGCCGCGCTGGGCCTCGCCGCCCTGTCGGCGACGGTGCTCGCACAAGCGCCGGCGACGCCGCCTCCCTCGCCGCTGCCCTACGGCCCGGCGATCACGCTCGAGACCGCGCGCCACTGCGCCGCTGCCGCGCGCGACGCCGCGGCCAAGAACCAATGGCTGATGGTCGTCACCGTCGTCGATCCGGGCGGGCATGAAGTGCTCGTCGAGCGCATGGACGACGCGCAGTTCGGCTCGGTCGAGCCGGCGCGGCAGAAGGCGTATACCGCCGTCGCCTTCCGGCGCTCGACCAAGGTCTTCGAAGACATGGTCGCTGCCGGCGGCCCGGCACTGCGCATCCTGCGCCTGCCCGACGCGCTGCCGATCGAAGGCGGCCTCCCGATCGTGAAGGACGGCCGGATCGTCGGCGCCGTCGGCACCTCGGGCGGCAGCGCCCAGCAGGACGGCGTCGTCGCCCAGGCCTGCATCGACGCGCTCGGCGAGTAGCGCGCAGCGCACCTCACGCGCGCGAGGCGCGTGAGGTTCACGCCGCCGTGGCGACGTCGACGGCCAGTTTCACGATCAGCACGCACACCACGAGCAGGAACACGCGGCGCACGAAGGGCGCACCGAAGCGCAGCGCCAGTCGACTGCCGAGCACGGCGCCGCCGACGTTGCATGCCGCCATCAGGCCCGCGATGGGCCACAGCAGGTGACCGTGAGCGACGAAGTAGGCGAGCGCCGCCGCATTGGTCGCGACGTTGACGAACTTGGCGGCCGCCGAGGCGTGCAGGAAGTCGTAACCGAAGACGCGCACGTAGACGAAGATCAGAAACGCGCCGGTCCCCGGACCGAACACGCCGTCATAGAAGCCTAGCGCCAGGCCGGTCATCGTACCGCCGACGATCGCCGCGCGCCCCTGCAGTCGCGGCGCGTGCGTGGCCCCCAGCTCGTGCCGGCAAAAAGTGTAGAACGCGACACCGACGAGCAGCACCAGCACCGCGGGTCTTATCACGCCGGAGGGCAGCGCGCTGACCGTGCGCGCGCCCAACCAGGCCCCGGCCAGCGCGGCCGTCAGCGCCGCGACGAGCATCGGCCCCGGCAGCCGCACGCGCCGGACGTACTGGCTCGCCGCCGTCGCCGTGCCCCAGATCGAGGCCGCCTTGTTGGTGCCGAACAGCGTCGCCGCCGAGGCGTCCGGCAGCACCGCGAACAGCGCCGGCAACTGCACGAGGCCGCCGCCGCCCGCGACGGCGTCGACGAAGCCCGCGAACAGCGCCGCCGCGGCGAGGAAGATCGTTTCCGGTTCCATGCTCGGTGCAAGCGTGAGGAGCCCGCACTGTAGCATCGTGCGGGCGATGTTCGCGGCGCGACGGGATCGCGGCCGTGATCAGATGATGGCGTCGGTGTGCTGCGGCGTGTAGCCGACGTCTTCCATGTGGTGCGCGAGCATCCTGTCCATGAAGCTCACGTGATCGCGAAACCAGGCCGCGATCGCGGCCGCGAGCAGCGGCGCGAGATTGGACTCGCCGTTCGCGATGCGCGTCTGCACGTCGCGCGCGACCTGCAGCAGCGAGGCGTGCTGCAGCAGATGGCAGGACAAGCGCGGGAATTCGCAGGCGCGCATCCACTGCTCTTCTTCGGCGAAATGCCGCTCGCAGTGCTCGATGAAGCCCTCCAACGTAACCACCGCCTCGTCGGGCGGGGCGGCGGCGAGCGCGTTCAAGAGCGCCGTGAACTCGACGTGGAGCTCGTCCATCGGACCGCCGTCGATCCGCAGTTCGTCCGACCACTCGAGCACCGACACGACGTCCTCCTTCCCTCTGGTGTCGGGCGTATTCAACGCGGCGGCATCAGCGCCGGCCTTGATCGAGATCAGGTGAGTCGGCCCGTCGCAGCGCCGCGCCGGTGGCGCGAGCGACGAGCCGCGGCGGGCATCGGGTATGCTGCGGCTTTCTTCTTCAAGCCTCCGGAGCCGCCATGCAAGCCTTTGCCGATCTCACGCAGTTCCGCGTCTCGCTCGCGAACTTCGTCGCCGTCGTCACGATGGACAATCCGCCGGTCAACGCACAGGCGCGCGTCTTCCACGAGGAAGCGATGCGCGTGTTCGATACCCTCAGCGATCTCGACGAGTGCCGCGCGATCGTGCTGACCGGGGCCGGCAAGTGTTTCTCGGCCGGCGCCGACATCAAGGGCCGCGCCGGCAAGCAGCCCGAGGCCGGCGAGCTGTGGCAGCACAACCGGCGCGCGCGCGAGTGCTTCCACTCGATCACCGAGTGCCGCAAACCCGTGATCGCCGCGATCAACGGCGCCGCGCTGGGCGCAGGCCTCGCGGTGGCCGCGGCCTGCGACATCCTCGTCGCCGCCGAGGAAGCGAGCCTGGGCCTGCCCGAGATCGACGTCGGCCTGCTCGGCGGCGGCCGGCATGCGATGCGTCTGTTCGGACACTCGCGCGTGCGCCGCATGATGCTGACGGGCCTGCGCGTCGGCGGCGCCGAGCTCTACCGGCTCGGCGTCGTCGAAGCCTGCGTGCCGCAGGCGCAGCTCATGGACACCGCGCTCGGCATCGCGCGCGAAATCGCCTCGAAGAGCCCCATCGCGATCAAGCTCGCAAAGCACGCGCTGAACACGATCGAGGAGATGAGCCTGCGCGACGGCTACCGCTTCGAGCAGAACATGACCGCGGAGCTGAGCCGCTACGAAGACTCGCGCGAAGCGATGCTCGCCTTCGCGGAGAAACGCAAGCCGGTGTTCACGGGGCGATAAACGGAGGACACGGAGGAATGAAGAACCGTAGCTTGCCGTGAAAGACGGCCCGCCGCTTTCGTAGCCCGGGTACAGCGTAGCGGAACCCGGGATCGGGCATGCCCGATACGTAGAGACTTTCGATCATGCTCGGCGCGCACCGCGCCGAGTCTCCTCGAATGCATGAGGGACGACGAGCGCCGGATCCCGGGTTACGCGCTGCGCGCTCCACCCGGGCTACGACATTTACGACACCGCCGTTCGCGTTTGAAAACTATGGGGTGATGAGCGCGCCTCATCACCGCTGGGCTGGCGAAGGAAGCTCAACGTCCCGCGGAGTTCCCCAACGGCCCGATCCCGGATTCTCTGCGCTCATCTGATGGGATACGGATACTGGAGCCGACTTCGCCCTCGGCTGCCCGGCGCGGGCTCAATTGACCTGCCGCGTCTTTCCCTTCCAGTACGGCTCGCGCAGCTCGCGGCGCAGGATCTTGCCGGAGGGGTTGCGGGGCAAGGCGGTGACGAAGTCGATCGAGCGCGGGATCTTGTAGCCGGCGATGCGCGTGCGCGTATGGGCGATGATGTCCTCGACGCTCGCGCTCGCGCCGGGCTTCAGCACCACGATTGCTTTCACCGACTCGCCCCACTTCTCGTCCGGCACGCCGATCACCGCGACGTCGGCGACCTCGGGATGGCCGAACACCGCGTTCTCGACCTCGGCCGGATAGATGTTCTCGCCGCCGGAGACGATCATGTCCGTCACGCGATCGTGGATGTAGAGATAACCGTCCGCGTCGAAATAGCCGGCGTCGCCGGTATGGAACCAGCCGTCGCGGATGGCGGCCGCCGTCGCCTCCGGCCGTCGCCAATAGCCCTTCATGACGACGCCCGCGCGGATCGCGATCTCGCCGACCTCGCCGGACGGCAGCGCCGCGCCGTCGGCGCCGAGCACCGCGACCTCGATGCCGGGATACGGCAGGCCGCAGGCGCGCAGCTTGCCGAGCGCGGGATCGTGCGCGGCATCGGGCAGGCAGGTGCCCGCGCCGGCGGTCTCGGTCAGGCCGTAGAGCTGGAAGAAGGCGCAGTCGAACACGGCCTTGGCCCGGCGCAAGAGATCCTCGGCGATCGGCGACGCCCCGTAGTAGAGCGCTCTCAGCGAAGAGAAGTCGGTCGCGGCGATCGCCGGATGCTGGAGCAGCAGGAGGATCACCGCCGGCACGAAGAACGCGTGATTGACGCGATAGCGCGGGATGTAGTCGAGGAGCTGGCCGGGATCGACCTCGCGTACGAGCACGCAGGTCGCGCCCTGGGCCATCGTCATCACGCCGATGTTGAGCCCGGCGACGTGGAACACGGGCATGCACGCGAGCGTGACATCGCCGGCCCGAAAATCGCCCCAGCGCGCCGCCTCGGCGGTGCGGAAGAGCGCGAGATAGTTGCCGGTCGTGAGCTGCACGCCCTTCGGGTGCCCCGTCGTGCCGCTGGTGTAGAGCTGGACGACGTCGTCGTCCGCGTCGATGGCGAGGCCGGGATCCTCGTCGGAATGTGCGTCGCGCCAGGCCTCGAAGGCGGGCAGATCGCCGGCGGCCCCGTCCATCGCGATGCCCAGGCGCAGGCGCGGACAGGCGGCGCGCAGCGGCGCGACGAGTTCGACGTACTCGGCGCCGACGAACAGGAGCTCGCAGCCCGCGTCTTCGATGATGTAGATCATCTCGGGCAGCGCGAGCCGCCAGTTCACGCTGACCATCACCACGTTCGCCTTGAACGCGCCGAACACGAGCTCGAAGTAGCGATCGGAGTTCTTGCCGAGAAAGGCGATGCGCGACTGCGGCACGAGGTCCGCTGCGCGCAGCGCGTTCGCGATGCGGCTCGCGCGCGTGTCCAGGGTCGCGAAATTCGTCTCGCGTCCCTCGAAGATCTGCGCGATGGCGTCCGGGCGCTCCGCGCGCTGGATCCGCGTGATGTCGGCGAGCGAGTGCAGTCGATCGAAGGCGAACATGGCGCGCTCCGCGGGCAAGGGGCTCTACAAATAGCCGAGACGCGCGCGGCGCGCCAGCGCAAAACGATGCGCGACAAATGCTGCGGCTGCGCTAGAATGCGACCGGTCTCAACTCGGCAAGATCCCGATGCGTGCTCTCCTCGCGCCGTTCGCCGCTGTCCTGATCTCACTCGCGAGTGCCGGCACACCGGCCGAACCGCTGCCCGCCGCGCCGACGCAGATCGCCGCAGCCACCCTCGATCTCTCCCACGCCGTCGATCCGGCGCGCATCAAGCTGCGCTCGAGCGCGGTGCTCGTCGTCGATCCGGCGAAAGGCAGCGCGCTGATCGCGCGCAACGTGCGTACGGTGCGGCCGATCGCTTCGATCACCAAGCTGATGACCGCGATGGTGACGCTGGACGCCAAGCTGCCGCTCGATCACGGCGTGAAGATCGTCGAGGCCGACGTCGATCACATCAAGGGCACGGGCTCGCGCCTGCGTCTCGGCACGCGCGCCACGCGCCGCGAGCTGCTGCGGCTCGCATTGATGGCCTCGGAGAATCGCGCGGCCGCGGCGCTCGCGCGCAGCTATCCGGGCGGCACGCAGGCCTTCGTCGCCGCGATGAACCGCAAGGCCGCCGCCCTCGGCATGACGAACTCGCGCTTCCGCGATTCGACCGGCCTGAGCCAGCAGAACGTGTCGACGGCGCAGGATCTCGCGCGCATGGTGCTCGCCGCGCGCAAATACACGCTGATTCGCCAGTACACGACGACCGCCCGCCACACCGTCAAGCTGGCGGGCAGCGGTACGCTCGAATTCCGCAACTCGAACCGGCTGGTGCAGACGGGGAACAAGGACTGGCGCATCGGCCTGTCGAAGACGGGCTATACGGCGGAAGCCGGACGCTGCCTGGTGATGGAAGCGACGATCGGCGGCCGGCCGCTCGTCTTCGTGCTGCTGAATTCCTGGGGCAAGCTCACGCCGATCGGCGACGCGAACCGGATCCGGCGCTGGATGGAAGCGAACGCGCGGCCTCGCCGCGTCGGCTGACGCGGCGGCCTGCGTCCCGGCTCAGCGCTGCGCGCGCGGCCCGCCGAGCCGCCGGATCCAGGACTTGATGGCCTGCTTGAGGCGCGTATGCAGGCGCGGCCGCACGGCCGGCGCCGAGCCGCCATCGGACGGCGCGCCTGCGAGCTCCGCGGTCCGTGTCTCGAGCGCGGCCTGCTGCTCGCCGCGGCGGCCGCGGCCGCCCCGCCGGCGCCGGCGCTTCGCACCGCTGGCCTCGCCCTCACGCACCGCCGGTGCCTCGACTGCGGGCAGCGCCGCCGCCGCGACGTCCGCGGGCGCCTGCTGCTCGCGCGGCGGCCGCCGGCCGCGCTCGCCGTCGCGACGGCCCGCGCTCCGGCCTTCGCCGCGCGCGTCGCTGCGCGGGCCGCTGCGTCCCTGACCGCCGCCGACGCGCCCGCCGCCACCGCCGCGACGCCCTCCGCCGTCGCGCTCGCGCCGGCGGCGCCGTTCTTCCTGCGCTTCGCTGACCGCATCCTCGACCACGCTCTTGCCTTCGCCGCTCGCCGCGGCGGCCCGACCGCGCGGCACCGGCAGCAACATCGAGGGATCGAAATGCTCGACGGGGATCTTCTGTTCGATGTAGGCCTCGATGTCCGGCAGGCTCATCGCATACTCGTCGCAGGCAAAGCTGATCGCGTCGCCCTCGGCGCCGAGCCGCGCGGTGCGGCCGATGCGATGCACGTAGTCTTCCGCGTCCAGCGGCAAGTCGTAGTTGATGACGTGGCTGACGGCCGGGATGTGCAGGCCGCGCGCCGCGACGTCGGTGGCGACGAGCATCGTCAGCTCGCCCTTCACGAAGCGCGCGAGCAGCGACTCGCGCTTCTTCTGCGGCACGTCGCCGGAGAGCACGCCGACCTTGTAGCCGGCGCGCTCCAGCGTCAGCGCCACGCGCTCGCAGCCGAACTTGGTGTTGACGAACACGATCGTCCGCTGCGGATCCTTCTTCGCCAGCAGCCCGAGCAGCAGCGGCATCTTCTCCTCGGTGGCCGGGAAATAGACCACCTGGCGCACGTTCGCCGCCGTGATCGTATCGGCCTCGACGACCAGCTTCTCGGGATCGTTCATGTGCTCGTAGGCGAGCTCGAGCACGCGATGGCTCAAGGTCGCCGAGAACAGCAGGTTCTGGCGCTCGCTCGGGCCCGGCATCCGGCGCAGCAGGAAGCGGATGTCCTTGATGAAGCCGAGATCGAACATGCGATCGGCCTCGTCCATCACCATCACCTCGACGGCGCGCAGGCTGACGGTGTTCTGCTTGACGAAATCGATGAGGCGGCCCGGCGTCGCGACGATGATGTCGACGCCGTCCTCGAGCAGACGGCGCTGCTTGTCGTAGTCCACGCCGCCGTAGATCAGCGCGAGCTTCAAGCCCGTGTGGCGGCCGATCTGCTGCGCGTCCTTGTCGATCTGCACGGCGAGCTCGCGGGTCGGCGACAGCACCACCGCGCGCGGATCCTGCGCGCGCCGCGCGGCGTGGCCGGTGCTCGTCAGCAGGCGGTTGTAGAGCGCGACGAGAAAGGCCGCGGTCTTGCCGGTGCCCGTCTGCGCCTGGCCCGCGACGTCCTTGCCCGCCAGCGTCAGCGGCAGGGTCATGGCCTGGATCGGCGTGCAGCGCGTGAAGCCCGCGTCGTTGAGTCCCTGCAGCACTTGCGGATGCAGGGCGAAATGTTCGAAGAGTATGTCGGTGAGGGTTTGATCGGCCACTGTGTTTCCTGGTCTAGGCGCTGCGCCATCTCGCGACCGGCAGCCTCGCTGCCGGCGCCGGGCCCGCGCCCGGTGGCTCGCCAGTATACGGCCTTAGGCCGGCCGGCACCCGCACTGCATCCAACCGGCGCCGACGCGGCGCGCGCCTCGGCTGGACGCACGGGCCGCCGATTCGGTACAAGAGGCGTCATGCCGCTGCGTGCGGTTCGAGGATCCGATGCGAGGTGCCCATGAAAATCAGGTTCGACATCGACGTCACGCCGCAGGAGCTGCGGACTTTCTTCGGCCTGCCGGACATCGAGCCGCTGCAGCAGGAAATGATGGCCAAGATCCGCGAGAACATGCTCAAGGGCGTGGCCGGCTTCGATCCGGTGACGCTGATGAAGCCCTTCCTGCCCGCGAATCTGCAGTCGCTGGACGGCATGCACAAGGCGTTCTGGGACGCGATGAAGGCTGCGACCCAGGGCGGGAGCAGCGAGGACTGAGCGCTATCGCGTCCGCGCCGCGAGCAGCGCGGCGAGCACCTCGCACCAGGCCGGCGCGAAATTCGCGGCCGCATAGCCGCCGCCACCGAAGGCCATCAGGCGCCCGCCGGCATGGCGCTCGGCCGCTCGCCGCAGGCGCGCGGCCGCATGGCGATGCGCGGCGGGACTGAGCGCGAGCTGGGCGAGCGGATCTCCTGCGAGGCCGTCCGCCCCGCACTGGAACAGGATGAACTCGGGCGCGTGGGCTTCGAGGTGCGCCTCGACGCGCGTGAAGGCCGCGCGAAAGGCCTCGTCGCCGGCACCGGGCGGCAGCTCGAGATTGAGCTTGGTGCCGCCCGCCGCACCCTTGCCCGTCTCGCTCGCGAGCCCCGTGCCCGGGAACAGCGTGCGGCTGTCCTGGTGGATGTCCGCGAAAATCAGCTCGGGATCGGCCTCGAAGCCGTAGAAGACGCCGTCGCCGTGATGTGCGTCGATGTCGACGTAGGCGATGCGCCGCACGCCGTGCACGCGGCGCAGGGTTTCGATCACGACCCCGCAGTCGTCATAGACGCAGAAGCCCGCGGCGCGCTCGCGCCGCGCGTGATGCAGGCCGCCGATCGGCTGCAGGCTCATGTCGATCTCGCCGGCGACGATGCGCGCGCAGGCCTCGAGCGCCGTGCCGACGACGCGCGCCGCGGCCGCATGCAGGCCGGCGAAGACCGGCGTGTCGCCGTCGTCGAGCGCCGCGAGCCCGGCCTCGGCGGCCGTCTTCACGCGTGCGATATGGGCGGCCGTATGGAAGCGCACGAGCTCCTCGTCGCTGGCGAGGCGCGAAGGCAGGCGTCGCACGCGCTCGAGCAAGCCGCGTGCACGCGCCTCGCGCAGGAACGCGGCCTGGCGATCGCGGGAGAAGGGATGCGGCGGCGGGAAGCCGTAGTCGGCGAGCGCGTCGTCGACGCAGAGACCGACGCGGCCGCGGGCCTCGCCCAACGCCGGCAGGCAGGCGAGCGCGGGCAGGCTCGCGAGCAGCGCGCGTCGCGACAGGCCGAAGCGGGGTGGCGGCGCCATGCCCGCATGCTCGCGAGCCGGCGCGCCGCGATCAAGCGCGCAAGAAACGGAGTGCCCGCCGCGGCCGCCGCGCCGCAGGCTGCGCGGATGTGCCTCCCGCTGCTCATGCTCGCCGCCGCCCTCCTCGCCGGACCCGCCCTCGCCGATCCGCCTGCGACGCTGCTGCCCGCCGGCGAATACGCGCTCGCCGCGCAGATGCAGATGCCGCACCTCGAAGAGATGCGCCGCACCGTCGAGCGGCATACGCGCTGTCTCGGCGACGAGGATCTGCACGGCTTCTTCCCGGTGATGGCCCAGCCCGCGCTGCGCGGCTGTGCCTTCGGCTTCCCGCAGGAGCGCGCCGACGGCCGGCGCTACGTGCTCGTCTGTCAAAGCGCGCGCGTGGCGACGGGCACGGCCGAATTGACTCGCACGCGTGCCGGGCTGGTCGGCGAGCTCCGCATCAAGATGGGCGGCAAGAACATGACTTTCGCGCAGCGCGTGGAAGGGCGCCTGTTGAGCACTGGCTGCGCGGCGCGCTGAATGCCGGGCGGCGGTAGAAGCGATCGATCCCGGATTCGCTGCGCTCATCCGGGCTACAATCGAGCTCCTCCATCGCGAGCCCTCGTCATGTTCGACACCCTGTCCTCCGCCCAGCGCCTGCAGTTGATGAAGTTCGTGTGCGCCTTCGCCTGGGCCGATCTCGACGTCAGCGGCGAAGAAAAGCTCTTCGTCGCCGACTGTATCCGGCGGCTGCGCTTCACGGACGCGGAGAAGAAGCAGGTGTGGGGCTGGCTCGAGGTGCCGCCGGCGCCCGAGGAGATCGATCCCTCGGACATCCCGGCCGCGCACCGGCAGGCCTTCATCGAAGCGATCGGCAAGCTCGTCGCCGCCGACGATCAGATCACCTCTCGCGAGCGCGAAGCGCTGGTGCTGTTCAGTCAGTTGATGATGTGAGCGGTTCCGTAGCCCGGGTGTAGCGTAGCGAAACCCGGGATCTTCGACGCGCCGATATGCCCGATCCCGGGTTACGCGCTGCGCGCTCCACCCGGGCTACGAAGATCTTCGCTCAGCAGGCCTCGAACAAGCCCGCCGCGCCCATGCCCTTGCCGATGCACATCGACACGAGGCCGAGCTTCTTGCCGCGGCGGCGCAGCTCGCGCACGACGATGCCGGTCAGGCGCGATCCCGTCATGCCGAAGGGGTGGCCGATCGCGATCGAGCCGCCGTTGACGTTGTAGATCTCGTTGTCGATGCCGAGCGCGTCGCGGCAGTACACGCACTGCGAGGCAAAAGCCTCGTTGAGCTCGACGAGATCGATGTCGGCCAGCGTGAGCCCCTTGTACTTGAGCAGCTTCGGGATCGCGAACACCGGGCCGATGCCCATCTCCTCCGGATCGCAGCCCGCGACCGCGAAACCGCGGAAATAGGCGAGCGGCGTCAAGCCGAGCTGCTGCGCGCGGCGCTCGGACATCAGCAGCGTCATCGACGCGCCGTCGGAGAGCTGCGAGGAATTGCCGGCGGTGACCGTGCCGCCTTCCTCGAAGGCCGGCGGCAGCGAGGCCAGGCCCTGCAGCGTCGTGTCCGGGCGATTGCATTCGTCGCGATCGACGAGCCCCTCGACGATCGCGGTCTCCTTCGTGTCCTTCGCGATCGTCTTCTTCCACTTCACCGCCATCGGCGCGATCTCGTCGGCGACGAAGCCGCGCTCGACGGCGGCGGCGTAGCGCTGCTGGCTCTGCAGCGCATAGACGTCCTGCATCTCACGCGTGACCTTGTAGCGCCGCGCGACGACCTCGGCGGTATTGCCCATCGGCATGTAGATCGACGGCAGCTCGGCGAGCAGCCGCGGGTGATCGTCGAACTTCGCCGGCGTGCCGCGCTCGAGGCCAGAGATCGATTCGACGCCGCCGGCGAGCGCGACCTCGGCGCAGCCGCTCATGATCTGCGTCGCCGCGACCGCGATCGCGTTCAGGCCGGATGAGCAGGCGCGGCTGATCGTCGCCGCCGCCACCGACAGCGGCAGCTTCGACAGCGCCACGGCGTGCCGCGCGAGATTCGCCGACTGCTCGCCGGTCTGCCGCGCGGCGCCGACGACCACGTCGTCCACTTCGGCCGCGTCCAGCGCCGGGCTGCGCGCGAGCAGCGCATCGATGCAGTGGGCGACGAGCTCGTCGGCGCGCGTGAGATTGAAGGTCCCGCGATGGGCCTTCGCGAGTCCGGTGCGGATGTTGTCGACGACGACGACCTGATTCATGACGTTTCCTCGCTGGCGATGAAAAGCGGCCGATGCGCGGCATCCGGACGCGGTCTACCCGCATGCTGCCGCAAAGCCGCCGCGCGCGAAAGCGCGCGGCGGCTCAGGACGGCGGCCGGTGACGCATGAAGCAATCGACCGCGGCGCGCGTCGCCGGCCCGGCGAGCGCCGGGCGCACGACGACGAGATAGAGGTCGAGCCGGCGCGTGGCGCCGACCGCGAGCGGCAGCATGCGCAGCTCGTCCTCGGCGAGCGCCGTCGCAACGACGTGCTCGGGCAGCCACGCATAGCCGAGGCCGGCCTTCACGGTCGCGAGCGAGCTCTCGAGGCTGCTGACCGTGCAGCGCCGCTCGTCGTTGACCCAGCCGGCGTCGCGCGGATGGCGACGGCCGGAATCGCGGATCACGACGTGCGTGTGCGGCAGCAGATCTTCGGGCATGAGCGGGGGCTCGCTCGCGCACAGCGGATGTCGCGGGCTCGCGACCGCGACGAAGCGGATCGAGGTGAGGAAGTCGCCGAGAAAACCGGCCGGCACGCGCGAGCTCACGACCAGATCGGCGCTGCCGTCCTCGATCGCTTCTTCGGCGCCGGACAGCACGGCGTCCGACCAGCGGAGCTGCATCGTCGGGCAGCGCTGTTGCAGCTCGGCGACGATCGCGAGCAGCGGCTCGCGCGGGAAAGCGAGATCGACGACCAGCTCGAGCGCCGGCTCCCAGCCCTGCTTGAGCTGGCTCGCGAGCTGCTCGAGCGTCATCAGATCGCGCAGCAGCGGGCGCGCCCGCTGCAGCAGCGCGCGGCCGACCGGCGTCTGCTTGGCCTTGCGGCCGTCCAGCGTCAGGAGCGGCACGTCCAGGGTCTCCTGCAGCTTCGCGATGGCGTAGCTGACGGCGGGCTGGCTCTTGTGCAGCACCGCCGCGGCCTGCGCATAGCCGCCGTGATCGACGACCGCGGCGTAGGCGGCCCATTGGTCGAGCGTCGTGCGGGGAACGGGCCGAGGACCGGTCGCCATGCTTTCTATCCGTTTTATTTATCAATCGGATTCATTATTCGAGCTTTTTTATCAGAAATACAGGACGCATCCTGATCACCATCCACCGGCCTTCAGGAGCCTTCCCATGATCGAACGACGTGCAGCCGGGGACCGCGGCCATGCCGATCACGGCTGGCTGGAGTCCTGGCACAGCTTTTCCTTCGCCGATTATCGCGATCCGCGCCACCCCGGCTTCGGGCCGCTGCGCGTGATCAACGACGACCGGATCGCGCCGGGCACGGGCTTCGGCGCCCACGGCCATCGCGACATGGAGATCCTCACCTACGTGCTCGACGGCGCGCTCGAGCACCGCGATTCGATGGGTCATCGCTCGGTGCTGCGGCCGGGCGAGGTGCAGTACATGAACGCCGGCACCGGGGTCCGGCACAGCGAGTTCAATGCCTCGCAGGAGTCCCCGCTGCATCTGCTGCAGATCTGGATCGAACCGCCGGCGCTGGGGCTCGCGCCCGCCTATGCCGAGCGCCACTTCGCGCTCGCCGACCGGCGCGGGCGCCTGCGTCTCCTCGCCGGGCCCGAGCCGTCCGATGAGGCGCTGCGTCTCCATCAGGATGCGCGCGTGTATGCCGGTCTCTTCGATGAGGACGAGCAGGCGAGGCTCATGCTCGCAGCCGGCCGTCGCGCCTATGTCCATCTCGCGCGCGGCGCGCTGACGGTCAACGGCGTCGTCCTCGCCGGCGGCGATGCATTGAAGTTGTCCGACACGCCGCAACTCGAACTCCGCGCCGGCAGCGCGGCCGAAGTGCTGGTATTCGATTTGCCCGGCGCGTCGTAGCTTGTCCCTGATCCAAAGATCCCACGTCCCAGCAAGGAGGGTGCATCATGCCCAAGGTTCTCGTGCTCTATTACTCGTCCTACGGCCACATCGAGCAGATGGCCGAAGCCGTCGCCGCCGGCGCACGCGAGGCCGGCGCCGAAGTCGACATCAAGCGGGTGCCCGAGCTGGTGCCGGACGAGATCGCGCAGAAGGCGCACTACAAGCGCGATCAAAAGGCGCCGATCGCGAAGATCGAGGAGCTCGCGAACTACGACGCGATCGTCGTCGGCGTCGGCACGCGCTTCGGTCGCATGGCGTCGCAGATGGCGAACTTCCTCGATCAGGCCGGCGGCCTGTGGGCGCGCGGGGCGCTGCACGGCAAGGTCGGCGGGGCCTTCACGTCGACCGCGACCCAGCACGGTGGGCAGGAGATGACGCTGTTCTCGATCATTGCCAACCTGCTCCACTTCGGCATGGTGATCGTCGGCCTCGACTACGGCTATGCCGGGCAGACGACGCTGGACGAAGTCGCCGGCGGTTCGCCTTACGGCGCGACCACCATCGCCGGCGGCGACGGCTCGCGTCAGCCCTCGGAAAACGAGCTGGGCGGCGCGCGCTATCAGGGCCGCAAGATCGCGGAGACGGCGAAGAAGCTCGCGCAGTCCTGAGCCGTCGGGCGGCCGGCGGCATCGGATCGACGGCCATAGGCCTACGAGGCATTGGTAGCCTGGAAGGAGCGAAGCGGAACCCGGGCGCGGCGTGTCCCGGATTCCGCGCCACCGCGCGGCGCTCCTTCCGGGCTACGAAGAAGCAGACGTCGAGTCTTCGTAGCCCGGGTGCAGCGTAGCGGAACCCGGGATCTTCATCGCGCGGAAAAGCCCGATCCCGGGTTGCGCGCTGCGCGCTCCACCCGGGCTAGGAGATCTACGGAGCGTTTGTAGGCTCGTCCCGGATTCCGCGCCGCTGCGCGGCGCTCCTTCCGGGCTACAAGAGAACGATCTTCGTAGCCCGGAAGGAGCGCAGCGGAATCCGCGATCGGCGCATCGATAGCGGCCGCGACATCTCTTTCACTGCAACCTACGACCTCAACGCAGCGATCTGAACGTCGTGCGCACTTCGTCGACGAATACGCGCGGCTGTTCGAAGGCGGCGAAGTGGCCGCCTTTCGGCAACACGTTGTGATGCAGGAGCTGCGGATAGCGCTCTTCGCACCAACGGCGCGAGGCGCGGAAGATCTCGTGCGGGAACACGCTGACGCCGGCGGGAATGGTGATCTGCTGGTGTTTCTGCAGCAGCACCGAGAAGCTCTCCCAGTAGATCCGCGCGGACGAGGCGCCGCAGGCCGGCAGCCAGTACATCATCACGTTGTCGAGCAGCTCCTCGCGCGTCAGCACGTTCTCGGGATGGCCGTCGCTGTCGGTCCAGGCCCAGAACTTCTCGAGGATCCACGCGCACTGCCCGACCGGCGAATCGACGAGCGCATAGCCGAGCGTCTGCGGCCGCGTGCTCTGCTGCTTCGAATAGCCCGAGTCCCAGTCCTGATAGTGCTGCCAGCTCGCCAGCGCGCCGCGCTCGAGCTCGTCGAGGTTCTGCATCAGCTCCGGGCTCGGGCTCACCAGCGGCATGTTGACGTGGATCGCCGCGCAGCGATCGGTCTCCGACATCGCGATGCAGTGGGTGACGGCCGAGCCCCAGTCGCCGCCCTGCGCCACCCAGCGCTCATAGCCGAGACGCGCCATCAGCTCCCCCCAGGCGCGACCGATGCGCTGGATCTTCCAGCCGGGTGCCGTCGGCTTGCCGGAGAAACCGAAGCCCGGCAGGCTCGGGCACACGAGGTCGAAGGCGTCGCGCGCGTCGCCGCCGTGCGCAACCGGATCGACCAGCGGATCGACGACCTTCATGAATTCGATGATCGATCCCGGCCAGCCGTGCGTCATCACCATCGGCAGCGCGTGCGGATGCGGCGAGCGGATATGCATGAACTGTATGTCGCAGCCGTCGATCTCGGTGATGAACTGCGGATATGCGTTCAGGCGCGCCTCGCAGCGCCGCCAGTCGTAGCGCGTCTGCCAGTAGTCGACGACTTCGCGCATGTACGCGAGCGGGATGCCTTGGCTCCAGTCGTCCGGCGTCTCGCGCTCGGGCCAGCGCGTATGCGCGAGGCGGCGCTGCAAGTCTTCCAGCGCGCTGTCGGGCACCTCGAATCGGAACGATCGAATCTCGCTCATCGCTGCTCCCCTCATGCCGGATCTGCGGTGGAAACGTCTTCCGCGCGCACACGATCCGGCCGTGCCGCGCGGTCGCGCAAGCCTATTTCGGCGCCAGCGCCTCGAGCGCCGCCCAGTCCGGGCCGACCGAGCCGTCGGGCTTGATCGGCTGGATCACGACCTGATCGGCGCCCTGCTCGAAATACGCCTGCAGGCGCGACTTGATCGACGCCGCATCGCCCCACAGCACCATCGCGTCCATCAGGCGATCGCTGCCGCCGTCCTTCAGATCCTGCTCGTCGAAGCCGAGCCGGAACCAGTTCTTGTAATAGTTCGGCAGCGGCAGATAGGGACCCAGCGCGGCGCGGGCCGCCTTGCGCGCGGTCGCGGCGTCGGTGCACAGGCAGACCTTCTGCTCGCAGATCACCGCGGCCCGGGCGCCCATCTGCGCCCGCGACGCGGCGGCCTGGGCCGGCGTGATGTTGTAGGGGAAAGACCCGAGCGTGCGCTCGGCGGCGAGCTTGCTCATGTTCGGCCCCAGCGCGGCGAGCACGAGCTGTTTGGCGACCCCTTCCTGGCCCAGCGCCTTCCAGGCCCGATCCATCGCGTCCAGATACCGGCGCATCGTCGCCAGCGGCTGCGTGTATTCATGGCCGCGCATGTCGGCGACGAGCGGCGCATGAGAGACGCCCAGACCGAGCACGAAGCGACCGCCGTAGAGCGCATTCAAGCTGTTGTGGCCCATCACCGAGGCCGCGGGATCGCGCGCGTAGATGTTCGCGATGCCGCTCGCGACCAGCAGCGACTTGCTGTGCGACAGCAGATAGGCGCCCAGCGCGAAGGTCTCGTAGTTGAAGGCCTCCGGATACCACAGCGTCGAATAGCCGAGGGCCTCGACGCGCTGTGCCAGCTCGGCGAGCTCCGCCGGTCCCAAGACGTCCGTGAAGGTGAAGACGCCGTACTTGCCGAATTTCATGCGATTTCCTCTGTGCCGGTGATCGGCGCTAACGGTGCCAGATCGGCGGCCGCGATGCCATCCGCTCAGCCGGCGTGGGCGTCGTCGCCGTAGCGCGCCGCGGCGCGGCCGGCGCGATAGCCCGTGCTGAAGCAGGCCGTCAGCAGATAGCCGCCGGTCGGCGCTTCCCAGTCGATCATCTCGCCGGCGCAGAACACGCCCGGCAGCGCATGCAGCATCAGATGCTCGTCGAGGCCTTCGAAGCGCACGCCGCCGCCGCTGCTGATCGCTTCGGCGAGCGGGCGCGCAGCCAGGAGATCCAGCGGCAGCGCCTTCACGCAGCGCGCGACGCGCAGCGGATCGTCGAAGTCCGCGCGCGCCAGCACCTCGCGCAGCAGCGCCGCCTTCACGCCGCTCAAGCCGAGGCCGCGCTTCAGCCATTCGGCCACCGAGCGTTTGCCGCGCGGGCGCGCGAGCAGGGCCTCGACGCGCGCGGCAGGATGATCGGGCAGGAGATCGAGCTCGAGCCGCGCGCTGCCGTCGCGGGCAATCGAGTCGCGCAGCGGCGCCGACAGCGCGTAGACGAGGCTGCCTTCGAGGCCGTAAGCGGTGATCACGAACTCGCCGCGCTGCGCGCGCGGCGTGCCGTCCGGCGCCACGCAGCGCGCGGCGACGGCCTTGACCGGCGCCCCGGCGTAATGCGCCACGAAGTGCTCGGACCAGCGCCGCTCGAAGCCGCAGTTCGAGGGCACGAGCGGCGCGACGGGCACGCCGCGCGCCGCGAGCCAGGGCTGCCAGGCGCCGTCGCTGCCGAGCTCGGGCCAGCTCCCACCGCCGAGCGCGAGCACGCTGGCGCGCGGCGCGCAGTATTCGTCGCCGTCCGGCCCGCTGAAGTGCAGCGCGCCGTCGATGCGCCAGCCGCACCAGCGCCGGCGCATGTGGAAGCGCACGCCGCGCTCACGCAGCCGGTGCAGCCAGCGGCGCAGCAGCGGCGCGGCCTTCATGTCGCGCGGGAATACGCGGCCGGAGCTGCCGACGAAGGTGTCGACGCCGAGCTCGGCGGCGAACGCGCGCAGGCGGGCGGGCCCGAATTCATCGAGCAGGCTCGCGAGCCGCACGCGCGCGAGACCGTAGCGGGCGACGAAAGCCGGCAGCGCTTCGCCGTGCGTGAGATTGAGGCCGCCCTTGCCGGCGAGCAGGAACTTGCGCGCGCAGGACGCCATCGCGTCGTAGACCTCGACGCGCGCGCCGTGCGCGCTCGCCGCGTCGGCCGCCATCAGACCGGCCGGACCGGCGCCGACGACGACGATGTCCGCCGGCGCGCTCACCTTCAGCGCGGCGGCGCGAGGGCCGCGATGCCGGCTTCGAGCAGACGCTTGCGCGCGCGCCAGTCCGGCAGCACCGCTTCCATCAGCGCATAGAAACCCTTGCCGTGTCCGCGGTAGCGATGATGGCAGAGCTCGTGCACGACGACGTATTCGATGGCGCTCAGCGGCGCATGGATCAGCACGAGATTGAGCGTCATTCCCGTGCGCGGACTGAAGCTGCCCCAGCGCGTGCGCATCAGCCGTATCTTCAGTGCCGGCATGGGATAGCGCGCGAAGCGCGGATGCGCCTGCCACTGCGCAATCAGCTCGCCGAAGACGAGGCGGGCCTGCTCGCGAAACCAGTGCCGCACGGCGCGCGCCGTGCGCGCGGCGTTGGCGACGCGCGCCCCGCCGACTTCGAGCACGCCGGGCCGGCGCTCGATGCCCTGGGGCGCGTGCGGCGCGAGCCGCAGTTGCAAGGGCTCGCCGAGGAACCAGTGCGTCTCGCCGTCGGCATAGCGCGCCTCCCGCGCGCGCGGGCGATTCGCGAAGTGCTCGAGCTGGCGCGCGATCCAGGATTCACGGCTGGCGATGAAGGCCGCGATCGCGGCATCCGGACAGTGCAGCGGCGCGCGGGCGATCACGCGCAGATCGGCGTGCACCTCGACGCTCAGCGAGCGGCGGCGGCTGCGCCGGACGTCGACGGTCCAGCGCGGCGGCGCGACGGCGTCGAAATCGAAAGCCTGCTGCGCGGCCGGCGCCTGCATGCGGTCAGGGCGGAAGCTGATCGCAGACGTGCGCGGCGCCCGCGCCTTCGGCGGCGTCGGGGCCGGCGAAGGGCAGATCGGCCATCAACTGCGAGGCCATGCTGCCGCACTCCTCGACCGCGCGCAGATCCGGCGAGGCCGCCATCTCCTGTGCGTACTGCAGCGCGCGCGACGCAGCCATGTCGCGCTCGCCGGCGACGCACAGCGCGCGAATGTCGGCGATCATTTCCTCGCCGCGCACGCGCAAGCGGTCCATCGTGTCCGGCGCGAGCCGCGACAGACAGGCCTGCATGTCGTTCGCCTGCTTCAGCAGGCGCTGGAAATGTTCCGGATTCTGCTGGACCTGCTGCAGGATCTCTTGGAGCTGCTGCGGGGTCGGCTGCTGGGCCGGCGAGGCGGCGGCGAGGGCGAGCGTCAGGGCCGAAAGCGCGACTGTCCGGCTTCGCGACTGGGGCATGCGAGGCGTCCTGTGGAGCGGAGCCTGCACTTTAGCAGCTCGCTTCGGCGCGGGCAGCGGTGTCGATCGGTTAACATCCCGCGCGGCGGCCGTCAGCCAAGGCGGCGCTTCGCCGATCCTTCTCTGCATTTCGAGGTATGCCCATGTCCCGCATCGATGACGTCAGCGTCGTCAAGAAGAGCAATGTCTATTTCGACGGCAAATGCATCAGTCACACGCTGCTGCTGCCGGACGGGACGAAGAAAACCGTCGGCGTGATCCTGCCGAGCACGCTGCGCTTCGATACCGGCGCGCCCGAGCGCATGGAGATCGTCGGGGGCCGCTGCCGCGTCAAGCTCGCCGGCACGCACGAATGGCGCGACTACGGCGCGGGCAGCGAGTTTCGCGTCCCCGGCCACAGCGGCTTCGACATCGAGACGCTGGAGACGGTCGACTACGTCTGCCACTTCGAGTGAGCGCAGCACTGGCGGTTCTAATTCGTAGCCCGGGTGCAGCGTAGCGGAACCCGGGATCTTCATCACACCATCGCGCCCGATTCCGGCTTGCGCGCTGCGCGCTCCACCCGGGCTACAAGATTGCCTCGCGGTGAAACAGAGCCGTAATTTTTCGTAGCCCGGGTGCAGCGGAGCGGAACCCGGGATCTTCATCACACCGTCGCGCCCGATCCCGGCTTGCGCGCTGCGCGCTCCACCCGGGCTACGACGGTTCGCGACGAGCCGCGCTCACAGCTTCTCGCGGTATTCGTCGTGGCAGTTCTTGCAGATTTTCACGGTCTCGCCGAACTGCTGCTTCATCGCACCCTCGTCGCCGCCCTGCGCCGCAGTGGCGAGCGCCTGCGTCGCGGCGTTGAGCTCCTTCCAGCGCTGCTTGAAGTCGTCCATGTTGTCCCACAGCTTCGGCAGCGCATGCGACTTCGCGCCTTTGCTGTCCGGCGTGAAGCCTTCGAGCACCATCGGCGAGAGCTGCGCCGCGCGCCCGGCGAGGAAGGCGAAGCGCTGGGCGTCGAAGGGCACGTCGCCTTTCACCATCGCGCCCATCGTGCCGACGTTCCAGCCCATCGCGAACAGCACGCCTTGCCGGTACTTCACCGCGTCCTCCGGCTTCGGCGCGGCGACGAGGCCGGTGGCCAGCGCGAGGCCGGCGACGGCCGTGACGGCGACGAGAATCTTCTTCGTATTCATGCATGTCTCCCTGCTAGAAAAATGCCCACCGCTGCGAGATCAGAGATTGACGACGAAGGCGACGACGCCCGCGCTCAGGGCCAGCCACGGCAGCGCGCGCCGGGCGCGAGCGAGCGCGGGCGCGGGCCCGTCCAGACGCTTGCGGCCGTGGATCATCGCGCCGACGAGACGCTCGCCCTTGCGCAGGCGATGCCAGGCGACGGCGGCGACGTGCAGCGCGACGAGCCCGAGCAGCAGCCCGAAGTTCAGATGATGCACGGTCGTCAGCGTATCGCTCAGTGCCTTGCTCACGTGCTCGTACAGCGGTCCTTCGTTGAACAGATCGTCGTTGGCGAACAGTCCGCTGCTCGTCTGCACCAGCAGGCAGAGCAGCAGCGCGAGCACCATCCAGCCGCCGAGTGGATTGTGGCCGGCGAGGTGCAGCGGCCGCGCGCTCCCCAGCTCGCGCAGGCTCGCCAGCACCGCGGCCGGCCCGCGCACGAAGCTCGCGAAGCGCGCGGTGCCGCTGCCGGCAAAGCCCCACAGCACGCGGAACAGCACCAGCGTCAGCACCGCATAGCCCGACCACATGTGATACTCGAGCGTCATGCCGCCTTCCTCTCCGCTCCACCACGAATAGCCGAGCAGCGCGACGATGCCCCAGTGGAACAGACGCACGGGCAGATCCCAGACGCGGACGATGGCGAGGTTCATTCCGCCGCAGTATAGGCCGCGAGCCCGGGCCGGCAACTCGACGCGCGGAGACGACTCATGATGACGGCGATGGCGCATGCAAACGGATTCGGCGCACGCGCCGAGCTCGCGAGCAGCCGGGGCCGCGAAGACGTCGGCTCAGGAGTGCGCTACGGCAGTGCTGGCCGCGCCGCCGCTCGGCGCGTGCTCTGCTGGCATCGGTCCTCGCCGACAAGGTCGAGGGGGATGCGTGGCGCGATGGATTGCGCATCCTCGGCGGCATCGCGCGGCTTGGCTGACCGCCACCGGCGCCGGCGGAAGAGGACAGCGCCCGACGGCGCGGCGGACATGGCGATGTCGGCCGTCGCGCGGCGCCGGACTCCTGCGGCTCTCGGTGATCCGCTGCCCCGAAATCCATGCCTTGACAATCACTGCCCAGACAGGAAAATCCGCGCATGGCAGCCCATCGCTCCGCGGCCCCGTCGGCGCCGCCCATGTTCTACCGTGGCGACACCTATGCGGTCGACAATTCCTACGGCTTCCTGCTGCGACGGGTGCTCGGCTCGCTCCAGCGCCACCTCGACCATCGCCTGCAGGATCGCGATCTGACGGCGATGCAGATCGGCCCTCTGGTGCTGCTCGCCGCGGGCAAAGGCACGACCGCGGCTCAGCTCGCGCGCTGTCTGAACATCGATACCGGCGCGATGACGAGAATGATCGACCGCCTCCAGGCCAAAGGACTCGTGCGACGCATGCGCTGTCCGGAGGATCGGCGCGTCGTACGCCTGGCGCTGACCCCGGCCGGCACCGCGGCGCTGGACGCCAGCGCCGAACATCTTGCCGCCGTGCTGAATCTCCACCTCGCCGATTTCACCGCCGCCGAGCTCGCTCAACTGATGCATCTGCTGCATCGCCTGCTCGCCAACGGCGCAGCCGCCGACGGCGTGGAAGGCTGAGCTTGGTCGCGGGCCGCGCCTCCTGCCGAGCCGTTCGCTGCCGCGGCAATCATCGGCGTATCCGGAATGGACTTTTCGCTCGATGCACGACGGCAGCCGTCGCCGGCATCGTGATGCGGCTGGCGCCCGCGTTCGCCGCCGCCCTGCTCGCCGGCTGCATCAGCAACGCCGGCATCGCGCCGACCACGACGCCCGCCGCGCTGCGCGCGGAGGAAACCGATCCCCACTTCACGGCCTGGCCCACGGACACCTGGTGGAAGGCCTACGGCGAATCCGAGCTCGACGCCCTCGTCGACAGCGCGCTGGCCGACCATCCGAGCGTGCAGCTCGCGCGGGCGCGGCTGGCACAGGTGCAGGCCGGCGGTGAATACCTGCGCGCGAACTTCGCGCCGCGGATCACCGCGGGTTACGACGGAACCTGGCAACGCTACAGCGAACACGGCCTGATCCCGCCCGAATTCGGCGGCAGCGAAGAGCTCGAGAGCCGGCTCGGTCTCGATGCGGATCTCGAGCTCGATCTGTTCGGTCGCAATCGCGCGCTGGTCGCCGCGCTCGACGCCCAGGCCGCGTCCGGCGCGGCGAACGTCGCAAGCGCCCGCCTCGCGCTCGCGACGGCGATCTGCGAGACCTGGTTCGATCTCGCCCACGCGCTGGCGCTGCGCGAGGTGGCCAGCGCGCAGCGCCGACAGCGCGAGCAGATCCGTCGGCTCGTCGAGGCGCGCGTCGCGCAGGGCCTCGATTCGCAGGTCGAGCTGCAGCAGGCGGAAGGGGCGATCCATCAGATCGACGGCGAGATCGCGGCGCTGGACGAGCAAACGGCACGCCATCGCCAGCGCCTCTCGCGCCTCGCGCAGATCCCTTATGCGCGGGTGGCGACACTGGCGCCGGCGCTGCACGGCGTCCCGGCGCAAGCCGTGCCCGCGCAGGTGCCCTCGGATCTGCTCGCGCGCCGCCCCGACGTCGCCGCGGCGCTACTGCACGTCGAGTCGACGCTCGCCGGCGTCGATTCCGTCAAGGCGGAGTTCTATCCGAGCGTGAACCTCGGCGCCTTCATCGGCCTGTCGTCGCTGGGCCTGTCCAATCTGTTCGATGCCGGCTCGCGCATCTACGGCCTGAGTCCGGCGCTGCGGCTGCCGATCTTCGATGCCGGGCGCCTGCGCGCGAAGCTGAAGCTCGCGAGCGGCGAAGTCGATGCGGCCGTCGCCGATTACAACGCGACGCTCGAGAACGCGCTGCGCGACGTGGTCAATGCGCTGATCGGCCTGCGCGCGCTGGACCAGCGCATGGCCGCGCAGCGGGCGGCCCAGGCCGCGGCGGAGAGCGCCGAGTCGCTGGCCCTGCAGCGCTATCGCGTCGGCCTCACGAACTACCTGACGGTGCTCACCACCGAAACCGAGGTGCTCGCCCAGCATCGGCAAGCCGCCGATCTGCGCGCCCGCGCGATGGCGCTGAACGTCGAGCTCAATTTCGCCCTGGGCGGCGGCTTCGACGCCGCGACACCGTCTTATCGAGGTTCCGTGCGATGACGACGAACGCCACGATCGATCCCCGCCGACGCAGCCCGCTGCTGCTCGCGCTGACACTGCTGTGCCTCGTCGCCGCGGCGGCGGGCGGCGCCTGGTACTGGCTCATCGGCCGCTACTACGAACACACCGACGACGCTTACGTCAACGCGCACGTGGTGCAAGTCACCTCGCAAACGACGGGGACGGTGCGCGAGATCAAGGTGCAGGACACGGATCGCGTGGCGGCCGGGCAGCTTCTGATCGAGCTCGATCCGACCGATGCCGCGCTCGCCCTCGACGCCGCCGAGGCGGCGCTGGCGCACACCGTGCGGCAGGTCAACGCCGTGTACGCGACGAACGGCACGCTGCAGGCCGACCTCGCGGCGCAGAAGGCGGCGCTGGCGCGCGCGCAGACCGAGGCGGCCAAGGCCCAGGACGATTACGCCACGCGCGCCGCGCTCGTCGCCACCGGCGCGGTGGGCAAGGAAGAATTGAAGCACGCGGAAGCGGCGGTCGGCACCGCACGGGCGGCGGTCGCGGCGACGCGGGCGGCGATCGCGGCCGCGGCCGAACGGCTCGCCACCAACCGGACCTTGACGGCGGGTGTCGACGTTCGCGCCCACCCGGAAGTGCAGCAGGCGATCGCCCGCGTGCGCGAGGCCTATCTCGCCCGCGCGCGCACCCGCATCCTCGCGCCGCTCGCCGGCGACGTCGCGCAGCGCGCCGTGCAGATCGGCCAGCGCGTCCAGCCGGGCGAACCGCTGCTGTCGGTGGTGCCGCTGAGCGAGGTCTGGGTCGATGCCAACTTCAAGGAAGGCCAGTTGCGCCAGATGCGCGTCGGCCAGCCGGCGAAACTCGTCGCCGATCTCTACGGCGATCGCGTCGGCTACGGCGGGCACATCGTCGGCTTCGGCGCGGGGACCGGCGCGGCCTTCGCGCTGCTGCCCGCACAGAACGCGAGCGGCAACTGGATCAAGATCGTGCAGCGCGTGCCCGTGCGGATCGCGCTCGATCCCGAGCAGCTCGCCGCCCACCCGCTGCGCGTCGGGCTGTCGATGGACGTCACGATCGATCTGCACGAGGTCGACGGCGATGCGCCGCTCGACGCGCCCGCGGCCGAGCACGTCAGCCGTACGACGATCTTCGACGAGCAGCTCGCGGCGGTCGAACAGCGCATCGACGAGATCGTGCAGGACAATCTGGCCGCTCGCGCGGCGCCGGCGACCGCGACCGCGTCCGCTCACTGAACCACCCGCGATGACCGGCACCGCGTCCCAGGCTCGAGAACCGCCCGGCCCGCTGCACGGATGGCGGCTCGTCGCCGGCTCGATCGTGCTGTCGACGGCGACGTTCATGAACGTGCTCGACGTGTCGATCGCGAACGTCTCGATCCCGGCCATCGCCGGCGATCTCGGCGTATCGCCGCATCAGGGCACCTGGGTCATCACGTCTTTTGCCGTCGCCAACGGCATCTCGCTGCCCTTGACCGGCTGGCTCACGCAGCGTTTCGGCGCGGTGCGCCTGTTCACGACGAGCGTGCTGCTGTTCACGCTGGTGTCCTGGCTGTGCGGGCTGGCGGCCAGCATCGAGCTGCTGATCTTCCTGCGCGTCGTGCAGGGCGCCGTGGCCGGCCCGATGATCCCGCTGTCGCAGTCGCTGCTGCTGTCGAGCTATCCGAAGGAGCAATCCGGCGTCGCGCTCGCCACCTGGTCCATCACCACCCTGGTCGCGCCGGTCGTCGGCCCGGTGCTCGGCGGCTGGATTACCGACAACATCAACTGGGAGTGGATCTTCTACATCAACGTGCCGGTCGGCCTGCTCGCCGCGGCCGGCACCTGGTGGCTGTATCACCGGCGTGAGACGCCGACGCGGCGGGCGCCGATCGACACGGTGGGACTGGTCTTGCTGATCGTATGGATCGGCGCTTTCCAGATCATGCTCGACAAGGGCAAGGAGCTCGACTGGTTCGAGTCCGGGCAGATCCTCACGCTGGCGATCGTCGCCGCCGTCGGCTTCGTGTTCTTCATCGTGTGGGAGCTGACCGACGAGCATCCCGTCGTCGATCTGAGCCTGTTCGGCAATCGCAACTTCTGGACCGCGACGCTGACGGTGTCCGCCGGCTACAGCATGTTCTTCGGCAATCTCGTGCTGCTGCCGCTGTGGTTGCAGCAGTACATGGGCTATACGCCGACGCTGGCCGGGCTCGCGATGGCGCCGGTCGGGCTGCTGGCGATCGTGCTGTCCCCGATCATCGGCAAGAGCGTGGCGCGGGTCGACGCGCGCCTGTTCGGCAGCATCGGCTTCGCGACCTTCGCGCTGGTGCTGTGGATGCGCTCGCTGTTCAATACCGAGGCCGATTTCATGACGATCCTGTGGCCGACGATCGTCCAGGGCATCGCGATCGCCTTCTTCTTCATCCCGCTGTTCAATCTCGCGCTGTCCGGGATACCGGCGCACAAGATCCCTGCGGCGTCCGGTCTGCTCAATTTCTCGCGCATCACGGCCGGCGCCTTCGGCGCCTCGGTGACCACGACGGTGTGGGACGATCGCACCATCCTGCATCACTCGCATCTGGTGGAGCATCTCGATCGCGCCACCCTGCTGACCCACGGCGATCTCGCCGCCCTGCGCAGCGTGGCGACGCACAGCGGACAGGCCTATGCCGCGGTCAATCGCCTCGTCGATCAGCAGGCCGCGATGCGCGCGGCCGACGACGTCTTCGGCATCTGCGCGGTGCTGTTCTTGCTGCTGATCGGCGTCATCTGGCTCGCGCGGCCGGAGCCGAGCACCGCGCCGTCCGCCGAGGCCAACGGCGCTCATTGAGCTCGAGGCAGGGAGACGCCGATGGACAGAGCTTCCTCAAGCGGACTCCTCCTCGAGCAGCGCGGCGGTGTCGTCGTCCGGCAGGAAGCCGCCGGCCTGCATCGCCCACATGCGGGCGTAGTGGCCGTCGGCGGCGAGCAGGGCCTGGTGGCTGCCGTCCTCGATGATGCGGCCGTGGTGGAAGACGACGATGCGATCGAGGTGCGCCAGGGTCGACAGGCGATGCGCGATGACGAGCACCGTCTTGTTCGCCATCAGGGCGCGCAGGCTGTCCTGGATCTGACGCTCGGTGACGGAGTCTAGCGCGCTCGTCGCCTCGTCGAGCAGCAGGATCGGTGCGTCCTTGAGGATGGCGCGCGCGAGCGCGATGCGCTGGCGCTGGCCTCCGGACAGCTTCACGCCGCGTTCGCCGACCAGCGAGGCATAGCCTTCGTCGGTGTCTCGGATGAATTCATCCGCGTGGGCCTTGCGCGCGGCGGCGCGGACTTCTTCGTCCGTCGCGTCGAGGCGGCCGTAGCGGATGTTCTCGAGCAGGCTGCGGTGGAACAGCATCGGATCCTGCGGAATCATCGCGATCGCGCGCCGCAGGCTTTCCTGCGTGACGCCGGCGATGTCGGTGCCGTCGATCAGGATGCGCCCGTGCTGCACGTCGAAGAGGCGCAGGATCAGATTCAGCAGCGTGCTCTTGCCGCTGCCCGAATAGCCGACCAGCCCGAGCTTCTCGCCGGGACGGACGACGAGATTCAGGTGCTCGAAGATCGGGCGCGTGCCGGTATACGAGAAGCCGATGTCCTCGAAGCGGATCTCGCCGCGCGTGACCACGAGCGGTCTGGCCGCGGGCGCGTCGCGCACCTCGTGCGGCCGCACGATGATGCCGACGCCGTCGTTGACGTTGCCGAGGTATTCGAAGAAGTCGAGGAACTTGCGGCTCAAGCCCCGCGCCTGTTCGATGATGACGAGCGCCAGGCTCGCCGACATCGCGAATTCGCCGACCGTCATGAGCTTGTCGATCCACAGCCCGATCGCGTAGCCGACGATGCCGAGCATCAGCCCCATCGCGGCCGTGAACTGGAACCAGCGGATGGCCTCCATGAACCAGAACACGCGCCGCGCGCGGCCGACCTCGAAGTCGAGGAAATGCTCGAGGTACTCGCGCTCGAAGTCGCGCCGCGCGAAGAGCTTCGCATTCATGATGTTGGTGACGGAGTCGACGATCTTGCCGCTGACGAGGCTGCGCGCCGCCGCGTAGTCGCGCGCATAGCGCCGGCAGCGCTTCGACAGCAGGAAAGACACCGAGACGTACAGCGTCATCCAGCCGCCGAGCACGGCGGCGAGCGTGGTGTTGACCTGGGCGAGCAGGCTCAGCGAGACGACGAAGCTGATCGTCAGCGGCCAGAAGTCGAACATCAGCGTCCACAGCACCTGCGCCGTGCCCATCGAGGTCTCGGCGATGCGGTTCGCGAGCGAGCCCGCGAAGTTGCCGAGGAAATAGCGCTGAGAGTGGTACTGGAGATAGCCGAAGAGATCGCGCCGGATGCGCCGCCGCAGCGCGGGACCGAGCATCACGAGGATCGTGCCGCTGCCGCGCGAACAGAGCACGACGCCGAGGTTCAGCAGGCCGAACAGCCACAGCGGGCCCTCGACCCGCGCCCAGATCTCCGCCGCGGTCCCGCTCGCACCGCCGACCGCGTCCATGATCCGCTTGATCGCATAGGACAACAGGATGCCGCAGCTCGACTGTCCGGCCTCCAGCAGCGCCACCGCGACGACCGCGGGCCAGTAGTAGCGGATGAAATGCAGCACGAACGCGAAGGGCGTATCGGGCAGCGCGGGCGGCGGGGGATCCGAAGCAGCGTGATTCATGGGCAGGCCGCCGATTCTACGCCCATCCCCTCTTCTTGTAGCCCGGATGAGCGCGGCGAATCCGGGGGACGGTGCCGGCTCGGGCGCCGTTTGAATC
This sequence comes from Gammaproteobacteria bacterium, assembly GCA_035325705.1. GTDB lineage: Bacteria > Pseudomonadota > Gammaproteobacteria. Next base: position 84,971 of record DAOKZI010000007.1, on the reverse strand, counting down.
TAGCCACGGAGAGCACGGAAGGGCACGGAGAAAAAAAAAAAAAGACTGACGGGTGCCGCCGCGACGGCGTAGCCCAATCAATCTCTTTCTCCGTGTCCTCCGTGCTCTCCGTGGCTAGATTACCGGCGCGACGGACGGCATCGGGCTCGCGACGGCGCTTCGAGGCTCGGCAACGTGCTGTTCAGCAACGCGCTCGCCGAAGGCGCGCTTCGGCGAGGCGCTATGGGCGAGAACGGAGGAAATGCTCGCAGCTTGGTTGTGAGCGCTTCGGCAGACCGATCCCGGATTCCGCGCCGCTGCGCGGCGCTCCTTCCGGGCTATAAGACAAGGATCTTCGTAGCCCGGATGAGCGCAGCGAATCCGGGATCGGCGCCTGACGAGCGAATGGCGCGCAGTCGCAAGAATCGTGCATTCTCGAGTCCGGCAATGCTCGACCCCCGGATTCGCTGCGCTCATCCGGGCTACAAGGCGATCCCGAGCGTCTGCGACAGATCCGCGATCGCCTGCGCCTCGCTGGTCACCTTGATCGTAGTCATGCCCAGGGCCTTGGCGGGCCTGAGGTTGATGCCGAGATCGTCGAGATAGACGACCTCGGCCGGCGCGACGCCCATGCGCTCGCAGGCGAGCGCATAGATGCGCGGATCGGGCTTGCGCACGCCTTCCTTGCTCGATTCGATGACGAGATCGAAGAGCTTCATCACCTCGGCCACGTCGGCGGCGCGCTGCGTCGTGCGCCACATGCCCGGCCCTGTCCCCATGTTCATGTTGTTGGTGAGGCAGGTGCACTGCCAGTCCTGCTTGCAGCGTTTCAATACCTCGACCATGCGCGGCCGCACGTCGCCGCCGAGCAGCTCGAGCACGATGCGGCCGGGCAGCGCGTGGCCGGCAGCGCGGGCCTCGGCTTCGAACAGGCGATCGAAGTCCTCCATCGTGCATTGGTTGGATTCGAACAGCGCCCATGCGTTGGTCTCATGGTTGCGGGCGTTGACGCCGCGGATGAAGCCGCGCGGCAGGCCGTGCTCGCGTTCGTAACGGTCGAAGGCATCGAAGGGCGAGCTCGTGAGGACGCCGCCGAAATCCCACAGGATGGCTTTGTAGCGCTGCATGGTTGGTCTGTCGTTGGTCCGGATCGATGAAGAGAACTGTCGGCGCGGCGCCTTGTTTGACGCGCCGCGGCCGGAGTATACCGCCCTGCGACGGGAGGATTGCACATGCGCGAAGACCTTCGCTTCGAAGCCGACGGCGTCGAACTGGCCGGCGTCCTGCTGCGCCCGGACGGCGCGGGCCCGCATCCGCTCGTCGTGCTCAGCCACGGCTTCTCGGCCGTGATGGCGATGGGGCTGCTCGACTACGCGGAGCTGTTCCGGGCCGCGGGCCTCGCCTGCCTCGTCTACGAGCATCGCGGCTTCGGCGCGAGCGGCGGCGAGCCGCGTCACGAGATCGATCCTTGGCGGCAGGTCGCCGACATGCGCGACGCGTTGAGCTACGCGCGCACGCTGCCCGGCATCGATCCCGCGCGCATCGGCCTGTGGGGCACGAGCTACGCCGGCGGCCACGCGCTGGCCGTCGCGGCCCTCGACCGGCGCGTGTGCTGCGTCGTGTCCCAGGTGCCGCTGGTCGAGGGCCATGCGACCTTGCGAAGCTGGATCGGCGAGGCGAACTGGGCGCTCATGCAGCAGCGTTTCGCGGACGATCGCGACGCGCGCTATCGCGGCGAGGTGCCGCGCATCACGAAGCCCGCGCGGCCGGGCGATCAGACCTGGGACTGGGTCGTGGCGATCGGCGCCGAGGCGATCTACCCGAACCGAATCACGCAGCGCAGCCTCGAGCTCATCGCGAGCTACGAGCCCGGGCAGTTCGTCACGCGCATCGCGCCGACGCCGCTGATGATGATCCTCGCGAGCGACGACACGCAGACGCCCTACGCCGGCCAGCTCGCCGCCTTCGAACGCGCGGGCGAGCCGAAGAAGCTCGTGACGATCGCCGGTGGCCATTACGATCCGTATACGACATCATTCGGCACGGCCGCGGGCGCCGCCCGCGACTGGTTCCTCGCACATCTCGCTCCCTGAGCCACGCTAGCGGAAGGACACTCCATGGGCATGAAACCCGCGAAAACCTGCATCGACATCGGCATCGTCGTCGCCGACATCAAGAAGAGCCTGGCCTTTTACCAGGATCTGCTGGGCCTGACGAAGATCGGCGAGCTGCCGCTGCCTTTCGGTCACATGCACCGGCTCGGCTTCGGCGACAGCTTCGTGAAGCTGGTCGATCCGAAAGCGGTGCCGGCGACCGGCCCGAGCGGGCTGATGGGCCAGCTCGGCTTTCGCTATCTCACCTTCCAGATCTCCAACATCGACGAAGTCTGCGCGGCCTGCGAGGCGGCCGGCGTGCCCTTCGAGATCCCGAAGCAGGAATTGATGCCGGGGGTCACCATCGCGATGGTGCGCGATCCGGACGGCAACACCGTCGAATTCGTGCAGCGCGCCTGAGCACGGCATGGAGCGCGCGGAGTTCTACGCCGACGCCCGCCGCGATCTGCCCGGGCCGCTCGCCGGCACCGTCGTGCTCGAGGCGACGACGACCTGGGCCGGGCCGATGGCGGGCTGCGTGCTCGCGGACTTCGGCGCGACCGTCATCAAGATCGAGCACCCGGAAGGCGAGATCGCGCGGCGCGTGCCGCCTTTCGTGCCGGACACGGCGCTGTCGATCTTCAACGAGACGGTGAATCGCAACAAGAAGAGCGTGTCGCTCGATCTGCGCCGCCCCGAGGGCCGCGATCTGTTCCTCGCGCTGTGCCGCACGGCGGACGTCGTGATCGAGAACTTCAAGCCGGGCACGCTCGCCGAATGGGGCATCGGCTACCGCGACTGCGCGCGCGTGAAGCCCGACATCGTCTACGTCTCGATCAGCGGCTTCGGCCAGTTCGGCCCGCTGTCGCCGCGGCCGGGCTACGATCCGATCGCGCAGAACTTCAGCGGCTGGTCCTCGCTGAACGGCGAGCCCGACGGCGGTCCGACCAAGGCGCCGACCTTCCTCGGCGACGATCTCGGCGGCCTGCACGGCGCGCTGGGCGCGCTCGCCGCGCTGATGCATCGCGCGCGCACCGGTGAAGGCCAGCACGTCGACGTCGCGCTACTCGACGGGCTGCTGTTCCAGAGCAACGGCAATCTGAGCTTCGGCGCGCTGGACCTGCCGCTCACGCGCTGGGGCAACGAGTTCAGCCTCGCCGCGCCGGTGAATCGTTACCAATGCACGGACGGCTACGTCTACGGCGGCGTGCTGCTCGATTCCCACTGGCGCCAGCTCGCGCGCATCGTCGGCCATCCCGAAGTCGGCGAGGCCAAAGGTCCGGAGCGCCTGCAGCGTCGCGAGGAATTCGATCGCCTCGTCGCCGACTGGTGCGCGACGCGCACGACGGCCGAAGTCGTCGCGAGCTGGACCGAAGCCGGCCTCGCCGTCACGCGCGTCAACACCTACGCCGAAGCCGCGCGCGAGCCGCAGGTGCACGCTCGCGACATGCTGCAGCCGACCGTGCTCAGCAACGGCCACGAGATTCCGATCACCGGCCCGGCCGCGAAGTTCTCGCGCACGCCGACCCGCGTGCGCCACGGCGCGCGGCCGCTGGGCGCGGACAATGCGGAAGTCTTCGGGACCTTGGGCCTGGATGAAGGAGAGCTGGTGCGATTGCGAGAAGCGGGGATCGTCTGAATCATCGCTCTTCGTAATCTTCGTAGCCCGGGTGCAGCGCAAGCGGAACCCGGGACTCGCCGGCGCGTCAGGCGTTCGGGCGGGCTGGCGAATCGAAAATAAGTCCGTGCCAAATTTTCAAGCTGCCGAGCATTCATGACCCTGCAAAATCGCGTCGACCCATGGGGCAGGCTGAATGCCGTGGCCGCGCGCGGCGCTTGGCTGGGAAATCGCGGCATCCTCCACGACGAGCACAAGCGAATAGTCGCGCCCTGGCGCCACAAGTCCTGGATTGTCTGCGAACTGAAATTCAAGGATAGAAAACGCGAAGTGTTCAGTGCCGGGCGTTACTCGGAGCTCTTCTTCCTTGATGAAGCCACGGCCCTGTCGGCAGGTCACCGCCCCTGTGCGGAATGTCGCAGAGCGCGATATAACGAATTCAAGGCGCTCTGGTGCAGCGTGAATCTCGAGGCTGCCGGGTCTGCATTTATTCCAATCTCTCAAATAGACAGCCGGCTCCATCGCGAGCGCGCAGCGCGCGGCGGCGGCAAGATCACGTTTCGAACGGAGTTCGACCAGGTTCCCGAAGGCGCCTTCATCGAGATCGACGGCGCCGCGCTCCTGATCTGGCGAGGTGGCCTGCACCGATGGTCGCCGCACGGATATGGACCGGCCGCACACGCGCCGTCGCCCTCCGACGAGGTGATCGTTTTGACTCCAGCCTCCATCGTTCGGCTATATCGGCACGGCTTCAAGCCTCAGGTCCACGCTTCGATATGCGGCTGACGGTTACATCCAACCGGAGCCACGAACGGCCGTGCGGCGGCATGCGCACACGCCGCGATGCCTGACTCGCTCCCGTTTTCTTCCTACGTCGTTATCGCGGCGCGCCGATATCGGCGATCAAGGTCTTATCCGATCGTGCGCAGGGTCCGCATCAAGTTTCAGGGAGAAACGGCATGAACGATTCGAAGGCGAGGAAGCCGGCTGCGCGCAATGGCAAAGCGGCACGCAAACGATCCCCGGCCGGCAAGCGTTCGGCACAGGACGCGATTGCGCTGCTGAAGAGCGACCATCGCCAGGTCGAGGATTGGTTCCAGCAATTCCAGAAGGCGCGCTCGGATGCGCGCAAGACCGAGCTCGCCGCCAAGATCTGCGCGGCCTTGAAGACTCACACGAGCATCGAGGAAGAGATGTTCTATCCCGCCTTCCTCGAGGCCACCGGGGAAAGGGACATCCATCACGAAGCCGAAGTGGAGCATGAAGGCGCCAAGCGGCTCATCGCCGACATCGAGAAATCCGGGCCGGAAGACGATTACTACGATGCGAAAGTCAAAGTCCTGTCCGAGATGATCAAGCACCACGTGAAGGAAGAGGAAAAGCGCGGCGGCATGTTCACCAAGGCGCGCCAGTCCGACATGGATCTGAAGTCGCTCGGCGAGCAACTCGCGCAGCGCAAGCAGGAGCTGATGGGCGCGGCCGGCGGTAAAGGCATGTCCAGACGCGCATCCGCGCCGCGGGCGACCTCAGTGCCCTGAGGCTGAGCTGCAGAGTGTGCTTCCAACGTGAACGGGGGTGTCGTAACCCGGGTGGAGTGCGCAGCGCGTAACCCGGGATCGGCGCCCGCCGTTCTCTCATGCAGTCGAGAAGACTCGGCGCAATGCGCGCCGCGCAGGACCGAAAGCCTTTGCGTATCGGGCATGCCCGATCCCGAGTTCCGCTACGCTGCACCCGGGCTACGAGAACTGAGACCAATCCCGGGTTACGACGCTCTGCTTGCAGCAGGCCAACTGCTCCGCCATTTTCCCGAACGCCGCCTCGTCCTCGTCGCGCGCCGCATGCACGAGACCGGTGATGCCTAGCGCCGCGAGCTGCGCGGTGCGCTCGCGGGCCGCTGCGCCATCGTCCAGCGGCGGTGTCGTAGCCCGGGTGGAGCGCGCAGCGCGTAACCCGGGATCCGGCGCTCGTCGCCTCTCATGCATTCGAGAAGACTCGGCGCGGTGCGCGCCGCGCAGGACCGAAATCCTTTGCGCCTCGGGCATGCCCGATCCCGGGTTACGCTACGCTGCACCCGGGCTACGAGAACTGAGCGCCCCGCGTTGGGCTTCCTTCGTCAGCCCAACCTACGAGCTCAGAACGGCCAATCCCGGGCTACGACGCTCTGCTTGCAGCAGCGCCAATTGCTCCGCCATTTTCCCGAACGCCGCCTCGTCCTCGTAGCGCGCCGCATGCACGAGACCGGTGACGCCTAGCGCCGCGAGCTGCGCGATGCGCTCGCGGGCCGCTGCGCCATCGTCCAGCGGCAGTGCGCCCAGCGGGATCACGGTCGGCGCCGGTTTGTTCGCGGCGGCGAAGCGGGCGCGCAGTTCGGCCACGTCGTCGCGCAGGTCCTCCGGCTTCATCGTCATCGGCATCCAGCCGTCGCCCCATGCGACGATCCGATCGAAGGCGTGTTTCGCCGCGCCGCCAAGCAGGAACGGCGGCCGCGGCGGGCGCGGTCTGAACAGGAAGCGCTGGCCGTGCGCCGTTACCTCGTCGTGCGCGAAGCACTCATGCAGGAAGGCGAGCAGCTCGTCGGTGAGGCGGCCGCGCCGGCGGCGATCGACGCCGAGCGCGCGGAACTCGGCCTCCATCCAGCCGACGCCGAGCCCCAGCGTCAAGCGCCCGCCGCTCAGCTCCTGCACCGTCGCCACCCACTTCGCGGTCGGCAGCGGCGGACGGTAGGGCGCGATCAGCACCGCGACGCCGAGGCCGATGCGCGTCGTCACGCCGGCGAGGTGGGCGAGCGTCGCGAGCGGATCGAGATAGCGGCCGTTGGAGCCCTCCGCCTCGTCCGGCGGGATCGCGAGGTGATCGACGACCCACAGATCGGCGAGGTCCGCATCCTCCGCGCGCCGCGCGCAGGCACGCAAGACCTCGGGCGCGGACTGCGGCCCCATGTTGCGGACGAGCACGCCGATGCGCATGAGCTTCTCCTCAGCGGGACCGGAAGGCCGGCATGATTTCTTGCGCGAAGAGCTCCATCGAGCGCGTGCTGAGCGCGGGATCGATGCCCGCGAAATGCGTCGACATGATGAAGTCCGTGCACGGGAAGTGATGCAGGAAGGCCTCGAACTTGCGCGCGACGGTGTCCGGCGAGCCGACGAACAGGAACTCGGCCAGCGGCGAATGCCGGATGTCCTCCGCGCGCTCGCACAGGATCGGCCGATCGTCGCCCTCGACGTCCGCAGCTTTCTTCAAGACCTCGGCGTAATAGCCGAACACGTGCCACAGGTGGCGCTGCGCCTGCGCCCACGCGAGATCGTCGTTCTCCGCGACGTAGACCATGCGGAGCTGCGCGATCTTGAACTGCGCCGGGTCCTTGCCGAGGCGCTTCAAGGTGTCGAGATACAGCGGCGCGGGATCCGGCCCCAGCGTCGTCATCAGGTGCGCGCCCATCTGCGCCGCGCGCTCGATCGCCTTCGGTCCGCGCGCGCCGATCCAGATCGGGATGTGCGGCGTCTGCACGCAGCGCGGCGTCAGCGTCATGTCCTTGGTCTGCGTAAAGCGGCCGTCGAAGGTGACTTTCTCTTCCGTGAAGAGGCGGCGGATCAGCTCGATGCCTTCCTTGAGGCGCGGCGCGCGCTCCGCGCGATCGACGCAGAACGCATCGAACTCCTCGTGCGTATAGCCCTGGCCGACGCCGAGATCGAAGCGGCCGTTTGACAGGATGTCGGCGAGGATCGCGTCCTCGGCGGCGCGCACGGGGTGGATGAAGGGCAGCAGCAGTACGAAAGTGCCGATACGGATGCGCTGCGTGCGTACGGCGAGCGCCGCGGCCATCGACAGCGAAGCCGGGTTGTAGGCATCGTCCGTGAAGTGGTGCTCGGTGAGCCACACGTGGTCGTAGCCCCATTCCTCGCAGCGCACCGTGTGCTCGATCATCGCCCGATAGAAGGCCGGCGACGGCATGTGCCAGCGCTGGGGATTGCGAAAATCGAGCATGAAGCCGAACCGCATGGCAGCTCTCCCTCGTCGTGAGTGTGCGATCTTGTACCGCGCACGCAGGGCAAGAGAAAGCGCGACGTAGAATCGCAGTGCAACGCCGCGTATCGGGGCGACCGGCGCGTTCCGGATTCCGCGCCACGAGATTCGTAGATTCGTAGGTCTGTTTCTTCGTAGCCCGGGTGCAGCGTAGCGAAACCCGGGATCTTCAGCGCTTCGAGACGCCCGATCCCGGGTTGCGCGCTGCGCGCTCCACCCGGGCTACGAAGATACTCATCTCACCACCGCGGCCTTCTGCTCCGGCGTCAGCAGCGCGGCGGCCTTGCGTCTCGCGTCCGCGGCCGCGGGATCGCCGAGGGCTTCGAGCACGACGGCGTAGTTGAGCCACAGCATGCCGTACGCGGGAAAGTGCTCGATGCCCTGCGCCAGCACTTCGCGGGCGCGTTCGTTCTTGCCGGCGAGGTGCAGAAAGTAGCCGAGGCTCGCCGGCGCTTCCGGATCGGCCGGCGCGAGCTCGCTCCAGCGCGTGAAGGCGGAATCCGCGAGCCCATACTGCTGTGCGACGGCGGCGGCAATCGCGAGCGCGCTCCAAGCCAGCGCGTCGTCGGGGAAGGACTTCGTCATCGCCTGCGCGGTTTCGACCGCCGCGTCGGCGTCGCCGGCTTTGAGCTGGGCCATCGCGTACTGGCGCACGACGATCGGATCGGCGGGTGCGAGCGCCTTGGCGCGCCGCGCCGAGGCCAGCGCGAGATCGCTGCGGCCGGTGGCCGCGTAGTAGCGCGTCAGCGTCGACTCGATCGCGGCGCTGGGCGCCGGCTGCGCGCCGATCGCGTCCTCGATCAGCGCGTCCGCGCGCTCGCGCTCGCCGCCTAGCCACAGGAGATGCGCAAGACCATAGAGCGCGTCCGGCTGCGCGGGCTGCTTCGCGAGCACCGCTGCCCAGGCCGCGCGCGCGCCGGCCGCATCACCGAGGCGCTCGACGGTGCGCGCGCGATCGACGAGCACGCGCGGCTCGGCGTCCGGCTGCTGCGCGAGCTCGTCCAGCGTCCGCCGCGCGGCGGCGAAGTCGCCGCGCGCCTCGGCGAGCAGAGCCTCGAGATGCCGCGGCAGCACGTGATCCGGCTGCAGCTTGCGCGCCCGCGCGATCGCGGCGGCGGCCTCGTCCAGATGTCCCGTGCGCAGCGCCGCTTCGGCCCACCGGCACTGGACGTCGAAGCTGTCCTCGAAGTGCTGCACGATCGGCGCGAAGCGCGCGTAGGCCGTCGCGAAGTCGTTGCGCCTCAGCGCCTCGGCGGCCGCGTCGACTTCGCGCACGGCCTGCACGCGATCCGCCCCGTTCAGCCGGCCGCCGCGATCGTCGAGCTGACGCGCGATGAAGCCCGCTGCCCACAGCGTCGCGATCAGCACGCCGACGCCGATCCGCAGCGCCCGCTGGAAGGTCATGCCCTGCGTGTTGACGAGCGCACCCGTCTGCTCGAGCGCCGTCGCGCGCTGCGCGCGATAGGCGGCCCAGTCCTCGGCGCCGACCGCGGCGCTCGTCGTCTCCCAGGTGTAATCGAAGCTCGCTTCGTGACGTTTCGACTTCACCTCGCAGCGATAGCGGAAACCCGGCCCGCCGTGCTCGAAGCGGCTCGGCTTCACCTTGTGCACGCAGCGGCCGCGCACGATCACGAGATGGTGCAGCTTCATCGGATAGCGCAGGGCCCAGGGCTGGCGGCGCGTGTCGCGCTCATCGACGGTGTCGAGCCCGAGCAGCAGGCCGTAAGCGCCGTAGACGAACACCGGCGGCGGCTTGTCGCCGGGCTTGCCCCAGGTCGGCAGCGCGTGGCTGGCATCGACGCTCAGCGCGTTGGCCGCGGCGTCGTCGTCGAAGCGCGTCGCCTCGAGATCGGCGACGAGCGCGGGGAAGCGCTGCTGCAAGGTGTCCGCACGATGCTTCGCGAAGGACTGGCGGCCTTCGCGCAACAGCGTCGCGCGCAGATCGTCGGCGAAGACGCCGTCGACGCTGAGCGTCTGCGTGACGCGCCCTTTGCCGCGGCGATCGAGCTCGAAGTGCTCGACGAGGCTCAGCGTGGTCGGCGGCGCGGGCGGCAGCTCGCTCAGGGCGATCGTCGTCGGCCGCACATCGAGCCCGACGCCGTAGGGCGGCGGCACGCGATGCGCGAGATCGCCGCGCTGGCCGATCAGCGTCGGATCGACGTAGTGGCGCGTGCCCTGCCACTCGAAGCCGACGATCGCGTGATCGAAGGCATAGGCCGAAGGCATCAGCCGCGCGACCGCCGCGCGCCACTGACTGGCGACGAGCACGGGCCAGGCATCGACGCCGAGTGCGCGCAGCAGCGCCGCCAGCAGCACGCTCTTGTCCTTGCAGTCGCCGAAGCGACGGCGCAGCGCGCTGCCCGCGCCGCTCGGCAGCAGGCCTGCGCCGTGGCCGAAGTCGACGGCGAGATAGCGCACGTCCTCCTGCACGAAGCGGATGGCCTCGAGGATGGCCTGCTCGGGGCTCACGCCCTCGCCGAGCCGCGCGGCCTCCGCCGCCACTTCCGCTTGCTCGCTCGCGAGCGCATCGGCCCACAGCTCGGACACGCAGCGCGCGACGGCCTGCCAGGAGTCCCAGCCCGAGATCTCGAGCAGCGGCCAGTGCCAGTGACTGCCGGGCACGTTGTCCTCACCTTCGAAGCGCGGCGGTGCGCGCAGCGACCATTCGACGAGGCCGGCGGTCTCGCGCTGCGCGGGCAAGGGTCCGTCGCCGCCAGGATGCAGCTTCCAGCGCACGGGCGCTTCGTCGGCGAGGTGCAGCGTGAAGAAGGCCTGGGCGACTGCGGAGCGCCAGGCGAAGGCGAAATACGTCGTGAAGGCGAGACCGGGCAAGCGCTCGCGCGGCTCGACGGTCCACGCCAGATCGACGACGTCGCCGACGCGCACGTCCTCGAGCAGCGCGACCAGCGAGACGCGGCCGTTCAGCATCTGCTGTTCGAGCTGCTGTTCGCGTTGGCGCAGCAGGAAGGCCTCGGCCGCGACGGGCCTGCGCTTGCGCCAGGCGCCGTCGGGATCGAGGCGCCAGATCACGAGCTCGTGCACGACGAGACACTGCGAGTCCGGCTCGAACTCGAGCTCGACCTGGGCCAGCGCCTGCACCGCCGCGATCGACAGGAGCTGTCGCACCCAGCGCCGCGTGACGGCCTGCGAGGCGACGTGCTGCTGCTCGTCGAGCAGCAGCCACGCGACCGCCTCCTCCGCCGGCGCGCGGAAGGTCCAGTCGACCTCGCGCGGCAGCCGCCAGGCCGGCGGCGGCGCGACCGACCAGCGGGCTTGATCGAGGGGAACGATGCGACGGATCGACATGAGACTACGTCCTGTAGGCGGAGAACCCGCGCAGCTTACCTTGCCGCGCGGCGGAAGTTCCGCGCCTCAGTCGTCGATCGTGACGACGACGCGGCCGATCGCCTTGCGGCCCGCGAGATCGTCGAAGGCCGCGACGAGGCCGGTGAACGGCCGCGTCGCGTGCACGTGCGGCCGGAGCTCGCCTCTGCGCGCATAGTCGGCCAGCGCCGCGTTCACGGCCGCGCCGCCGGCCGGATACTGGCGGCCGTATTCGCCGGCGCGCACGCCGACGATCGTGATCTGCTTGATCAGCGCGAGATTGACCGGCGCCTGCGGAATGCGCCCGCTCGCGAAGCCGATGACGAGCAGGCGGCCGAAGATCGCGATGCAGTGGAGGGATTCATCGAAGACGTCGCCGCCGATGGGGTCGTAGATCACGTCCGCGCCGCGGCCGCCGGTCAGCGCCTTCACGCGCTGGCGAAAACCGCCGTCGCCATAGTCGACGAGATGATCCGCGCCCCTCGCGCGCGCGGCCGCGAGCTTCTGCGGGCCGCTCGCGGCCGCGATGACGGTCGCGCCCAGCCGCTTGCCGAGCTCGACCGCCGCGAGCCCGACGCCGCCGGAAGCGCCGTGCACGAGCAGCGTCTCGCCGGCCTGCAGCCCCCCGCGCACGACCAGCGCCACGTGGGCCGTTTTCGCCGCGATCAGAAAGGCCGCGCCGTGCACGAAGTCCAGCGTCGCCGGCAGCGGCAGGCAGTCGCTCGCACGCACGACCAGACGCTCGGCCGCGGCGCCGAAACGCACGACGCCCATCACCGCATCGCCGAGGCGATGGCCGGTGACGTCTGCGCCCAGCGCGGACACGACGCCGCTGAATTCCGCGCAGGGCGTGAAGGGCAGCGGCGGCTTCAACTGATAGAGGCCTTGCACCATCAGCATGTCGGGAAAGCCGGGCGCGAACGCGCGTACGTCGATCAGAAGCTCGCCGGGCGCCGGCCGCGGCGCCGGCATGCGTTCGATGCCGATGGCGTGGAAATCCCCGAAGGCGTGGCAGCGCCACGCGCGCATTTGAGTCTCCGCGCCGATCGACATACCCTCCACCTTTCTCGTTGTCGCGAGTCCCGGAAGCCCCCATGCTAGCCACCCCCGCCGAGAAAGTCGCCGCGCTGTTGAAGGCGCGCGGTGAAACCGTGGTCGTCAGCGAATCGTCCGCCGGAGGCCTCGTGTCCGCCGCCCTGCTCGCGGTGCCGGGCGCCTCCGCCTACTACCTCGGCGGCGGCGTCATCTATACGCGCGAAGCGCGCCGCGTCCTGCTCGGCATTCCCGACGAGGCGGTGAGCCACGTCACGCCGCTGACGATCGAATACGTCGGCCGCTGCGCGCAGGCGCTGCGCAAGAAGCTCGGCGCGACCTGGGCCATCGCCGAAATCGGCACCACGGGGCCGACGGGTTCACGCTACGGCCATCCGGCCGGCATGTGCGCGCTGGCGGTCGACGGCCCGGTGACGCGCACGCGGCTCATCGAGAACGCCGGCAGTGAGCGCGAGAAGAACATGTGGGCCTTCGCCGCCGCCGCGCTGAGCCTGCTCGAAGAGGCGCTCCGATCCGCCGGCTGAGCGCCTCGTGAGCCTGCGGCAGCCGACCGCGCTGGATGCGCTGAAGCATCGCGATTTCGCGCTCTACGCCGGCGCGCGCACGCTCGCGACGCTGGCCTGGCAGATGCTGACCGTCGCGGTCGGCTGGCAGGTCTATGCGATCACGCGCGATCCGCTCGCGCTCGGCTTCACGGGCCTCGTGCAGTTCGTGCCCTTCGTATGCCTCGTGCTGCCGGCCGGCCAGATCGCCGATCTCGCCGATCGCAGGCTCGTGCTGATCGGCGCCTATGCCTGCGAAGGCTTGAGCGCCTCGGTGATGCTGTGGTTCACGCTGACGGCGCAGATCGTGGTGTGGCCGGTCTATGTCGCGATGGCGCTGTTCGGCGCGGGCCGCGCGCTGTGGATGCCGACCGGGCAGGCGATCATGCCGAACCTCGTGCCGCCCGAGGTCTTTCCGCGCGCGCTCGCGCTCAATTCGACGATCACGCAGGCGGCGGCGATCCTCGGCCCGAGCCTCGGCGGCCTGCTGTATCTGCTGGGGCCGGCCGTGGTGTACGGGGTGGTGTTCGGCTTCCTCGTCTGCGCGATGGGCTTCGTGGTCGCGATCCGGCCGATGCCCGCGCGCGCCAGACGCGCTCGCTGGCACTGGCGCGACACGCTCGAAGGCCTGCATTTCATCTTCCGCCGCCGCACGGTGCTCGGTGCGCTGTCGCTGGATCTCTTCGCGGTGCTGTTCGGCGGCGCGACGGCGCTGCTGCCGATCTTCGCCGCCGACGTCCTGCACGTCGGGCCCGCGGGCCTCGGCCTCTTGCGCACGGCGCCGGGCCTCGGCGCGGTGCTGACGGCGGTGGTGCTCGCGGCGCATCCGATCGCGCGCCACGTCGGGCGCTGGATGTTCGGCGGCGTCGCGGCCTTCGGTGTCGCGACGCTGGTATTCGGCGCTTCGACCCATCTCGGCGTCTCGCTCGCCGCCCTCTTCGTGCTCGGCGCCGGCGACATGGTCTCGATCTACATTCGTCACATGCTCGTGCAGCTCGAAACGCCGGACGCGATCCGCGGCCGCGTCAGCGCGGTCAACGCGATCTTCATCGGCTCGTCGAACGAGCTCGGCGAATTCGAGTCCGGCCTCACCGCGAAGCTCTTCGGCCTCGTGCCCGCCGTGCTGCTCGGCGGCTTCGCGACGCTCGCCGTCGTCGCCGGCTGCATGAAGGCTTTTCCGGAACTGCGCACGATGGATCGCTTTCCGCCGCCGCGGCGGGATGGAGACTCTTGACCGATAGACCGGGACGATTGGTCATCCCTCTTGTAGCCCGGATGAGCGCAGCGAATCCGGGATCGGCCATCGCTCGAAGCACCGACGGTGCCGTTCCATCGCCGCGCGCGATCTCGCGTCGCTCGGGACGAGCGCAGCGGGATCCGGGCGCGGCGCGTCCTTCGTCGCCGGCGTTCGAAAGATCGTCGCCCCCCGTTACCCGGATTCCGCGCCGCTGCGCGGCGCTCCTTCCGGGCTACGATTCTTCAATGCGGCCTGCGCCACTGCATGCGCGTTGTGATCGGCAGATGACAGCCGCGGCGGGCGCCGCTAAGGTGCGAGCGCTTTGCCTCAGGACCGACATCATGCCTCTCGATCCGCAGTGCGCCGCCCTTTGCGAGGCGGCGGCCAGCGCCGGCGCGCCCTTCGACGCCGGCGATCCGCTCGCCGTGCGGCATGCCTATGCGGCGACGACCGCGATCCATGCCTACGATCCCGGTCCGCTGAAGGCGGTCGAGGATCGCGTCATCGACGGCCCCGGCGGCGCGCTCGCGCTGCGCGTGTATCGCCCGCATTCGGCGCACACCGTGCTTCCGGCACTGGTGTACTTCCACGGCGGCGGCTGGGTCGTCGGCGATCTCGACACGCACGATCACCTCTGCCGCCATCTCGCGTTCGCGGGCGACGTCGTCGTGCTCGCCGTCGACTACCGGCTCGCGCCCGAACACGCCTTTCCCGCCGCCGTCGACGACTGCGTCGCGGCCTTCCGCTGGGCGTGCGCCAACGCGAGCGGGCTCGGGATCGACGCGACTCGCATCGCCGTCGGCGGCGATTCGGCGGGCGGCAATCTCGCGGCCGTCGTCTGCCTCGCCGCGCGCGACGCGGGCGAGCCGCTGCCGGCCTTCCAGCTTCTGATCTATCCCGCCGTCGATTTCACCGCCGACAATGCCTCGCTGCGCGACAACGCGACGGGCTATCTGCTGACGCGCGCCGCGCTCCGGCAGTTCTACGCCTGGTACCTCGGCGCCATCGAGGATCGCCGCGACTGGCGCGTGTCGCCGCTGTGGGCCGCGTCGCACGCCGGCCTGCCGCCGGCGCTGGTGCAGACGGCCGAATTCGATCCGCTGCGCGACGAAGGCGCGCTGTACGCCGATACGCTGCGCGCGGCGCGCGTCCCCGTCGAGCATCGTCACTACGAGGGCATGGTGCACGGCTTCGCGCGCATGGGCGGCAAGGTGGACCGCGGCCGGCGCGCGCTCGACGACGCGGCCGCGGCGCTGCGCCGCGCCTTGACGCGATGAGCGCCGGCGAACCCCGGCGCGCCGACGCGGTCACAGGCCTCATGCTTCACCTTCGCCTGACCGCCGTTCTCCTGGCGCTCGCGCTCGCGGCCTCCGCGGCCCGGGCCGGCGGCATTCCGTTGAAAACTCTCGACGGCAAGGACACGACGCTCGCCGATCAGGTCGAAGCCGGGCGCTGGACGCTGATGATGATGTGGACGACCTACTGCGGCATATGTCGAAAGCAGTATCCGATCGTCTCCGAGTTCCACGATCGACATCACGGCAAGGATGCGAGCGTGATCGGCATCGCGCTCGATGGTTACGACGCGCTCGAGGCCGTGCGGGCCTACGTCGCGAAGAAGCCGTTCTCGTTCCCGACCGTGGTCGGTGAAGCCGACGTCGTCGGCGCGGCCTTCGAGCACGCGACGGAGCAGGCCTTCACCGGCACGCCGACCTATCTGCTCTTCGATCCCGAGCGCAAGCTCGTCGCGACCAAATCCGGTGAGGTGACGCTCGCCGTGCTCGAAAGCGCCATCGCGCGAGCGCGCGAATGAGCGCCGCCGCCGGTTCGCTCGCCGCGCTGCGCTTCGACAACGTCTTCGTGCGCGAGCTGCCCGCCGATCCGGCGACGAGCAACGCGCGCCGCCAGGTGCTCGGCGCCTGCTATTCCCGCGTGCTGCCGACGCCCGTGCGCGCGCCCGCGCTGCTCGCCTGCTCGCCGGAATGCGCGGCGCTGCTCGATCTCGACGAGCGCGCCTGTCGCGACCCCGCGTTCACCGACGTGTTCGCCGGCAACCGGCTGCTGCCCGGCATGGATCCGCACGCGATGTGCTATGGCGGGCACCAGTTCGGTCACTGGGCCGGCCAGCTCGGCGATGGGCGCGCGATCAATCTCGGCGAGGTGCTCAATCGCGCCGGCGAGCGCTGGACGCTGCAGCTCAAGGGTGCCGGACCGACGCCCTACTCGCGCACGGCCGACGGCCTCGCGGTGCTGCGCTCGTCCGTGCGCGAGTTCCTGTGCAGCGAGGCGATGCATCATCTCGGCGTGCCGACGACGCGCGCGCTGTCACTGATCGCGACCGGTGAGCAGGTGATGCGCGACATGTTCTACGACGGCCGTGCGCGCTTCGAGCCGGGTGCCGTCGTCTGCCGCGTCGCGCCGAGCTTCCTGCGCTTCGGCAACTTCGAGATCCTCGCCGCGCGCCGCGATCTCGAGCTGCTGCGGCGGCTCGTCGACTACAGCATGAAGTTCGACTACCCGCAGCTCGGTGAGCCGTCGAAGGACGGCTATGTCGCGTGGCTCACCGAGATCGCGACCCGCACCGCGACGATGATCGCGCACTGGCTGCGCGTCGGCTTCGTGCACGGGGTGATGAACACGGACAACATGTCCGTCCTGGGCCTGACGATCGACTACGGGCCTTACGGCTGGCTCGAAGGCTTCGATCCCGACTGGACGCCGAACACGACCGACGCCCAGGGCCGCCGCTACCGCTACGGCCAGCAGGCGCAGATCGCGCTGTGGAATCTCGTGCAGCTCGCCAACGCGATCCATCCGCTGGTCGAGGACGTGCCGGCGCTCGAAGGCGCTCTGGACGCCTACGGCCGGCACTACACGCGCGAGTGGACGGCGGTGCTCGCCGCGAAGCTCGGCCTCGAGGCGCTGCGCGACGACGCCGATCGGCAGCTCGCGGAGGACTTCTTCGGCGTGCTGCGGCTCGCCGAGACGGACATGACGATCGCCTTCCGCGAGCTCGCCGGCGTGCCCTGCGCGACGGCGGACGACACGACGCGCCTCGCGCCGCTGATCGCGGCGAGCTACTCGCCGGAAGGCCCCGATGAGCGCCAGCGCACGGCCTGGCTCGCCTGGTGCGCGCGCTGGCAGTCGCGCTTGCGCGAAGAGGCCGCGCCGGACGCCGCGCGCGCCGCGCGCATGAACCGCGTCAATCCGAAATACGTGCTGCGCAACTGGCTCGCACAGGAAGCGATCGATCTCGCCGAGCAGGGCGACGCCTCGCGCATCCTCGAACAGCTCGAGGTCCTGCGCCGCCCCTATGACGAACAGCCGGGCCGCGAGCATTTCGCCGCCAGACGCCCGGAATGGGCGCGGCAGCGCGCGGGGTGTTCGATGCTGTCGTGCAGCTCGTGAGGCGCCGAATGAATTGAGCCACGGAGAACACAGAGAACACGGAGAAGAAAATGGATAGAGGGCGCTTCGATCTCGCGCGGCGTGTTCCGTCATTCTTGTAGCAGTTGTAGCCCGGGTGGAGCGCGCAGCGCGTAACCCGGGATCGGCGCTCGCCGTTGTCTCGTGCACTCCAGAAGACCCGGCGCGGTGCGCGCCGAGCAGGGCCGAAAGCCTTCACGTATCGGGCATGTCGGATCCCGGGTTCCGCTACGCTGCACCCGGGCTACGAGAACAGGAGCGCATTCTTTCACGGCAACCTAGGTCTCTGCGCTCCTTCCGCCGCGCAGCGGCGCGGAATCCGGGAGACGCAGCTCAGGCCGCGAGACCCGCCGCGAACAGGCGTCGCGGGTTGTCGACGAGGATGGTCTCGATGTCGCGTTCGGACATGCCGCGCTCGCGCAGCGCCGGCACGATCTTCTTGAAGATGTGCGTCGAGCGCCAGTCGGGCAGCATCTCCAGCATCGCCTCGAAAGTGTTCGCATAGGGCACCGGCCGCCCCAGCCAGCAGACGATCGAATCGTGCGACACCAGCACGCGCTCGAGATGACCGGCGGCGGCGAGCTTCATCACGTTGGCAATGCGCACCTCGTCCGGCTGGAACAGCGAGATGCCGAAGCGATCGAAGCCGACGTAGGCGCCGCGCTCGGCAAGCGACTTGTGATACGCGTGATCGTCGACGCCGTCCGAATGCCCGACGAGGAGCTGGCCGGCCGGCACGCCTTCACCGGTGACGATGTCGATCTGATCGTGGCCGCAGCAGCCGTTCTGCGTATGCGAGATCAGCGGCACGCCCGTGATCTTCGCGGCGCGCGCGGCGGCGGTGACGAGCTTGCGCTCATAGTCGGAGACGGTCGGCGCGCCGGTCGCGATCTTGATCGCACCGGCCTTGATGCCGGTGTCGCCGATGCCCTCTTCGATCTCCTTCACGTAGATGTCGGTGATCTCCTCGAGCGGCAGATGGCGGAAGGTGTAGGTGTTGCCCTCGGCCTCGAAATAGGCGCCGGTGGTGCAGACGATGCGCATGCCGCTCTTCTGCGACAGCTCGGCGAGGAACGCGGCGTCGCGGCCGAGATCCATCGGGCAAGGATCGACGAAGGTGCCGACGCCATGCGCTTGCAGCTCGTGCATCTGATCGACGGCGCGCGCCATCGCCTCGGCGCGCATGAATTTCGGCGCCTTTGCATCGAGTTCCCAGCCCGGAAACCCGACCATCACGTGTTCGTGCACGAGCGTGCGGCCGAGTTCGGCGGGCGTTGCGGTCCCGGTCGTCGTCTGGATTTTGGTCAAGGCCATGCGAGCTCCCCTGGTGCTGGATGTCGCCGCATTGTAGAGAGCCGCACGCCAACTTGCGCCAGCGCCACGCGCGGCCAGGTGAGGCCGACTTGTATGCAATCGGCGCCCGATCCGGCATGTCGCAATACAGCAAATGCAGTGCCGCATCGGGGCCGGCGACGGGCGTCGGGCGAGTCCCACCGCCTTCCATACGCCAGGCTCTGCCAGTACACTTTCGACGCGTCCGAAAGCTGTTCGGCGTAAACGACTTACAGTCCCCTAGACCGGCTGAGGTTAGAGGCTTTGCGCGCCACCGAGATCCACAATCCCGACTACTTCCACCGGGTAGTCGACTGTCAGTGGGCCTGCCCGGCCCACACACCCGTCCCTGAATACATTCGACTCATCGCCGCCGGCCGCTACGCCGATGCGTACATGGTCAACTGGAAGTCGAACGTCTTCCCCGGCATCCTCGGCCGCACCTGCGATCGGCCCTGCGAACCGGCCTGCCGGCGCGGCCGCGTCGAGGAAAAAAACGCGGAGAAGCCCGAGCCGGTCGCGATTTGCCGCCTGAAGCGCGTCGCCGCCGATCACAAGGGCGACGTCGCCGGCCGTATGCCGAAACCCGCGGCACAGCGCAACGGCAAGCGCGTCGCCTGCGTCGGCGCCGGGCCGGCCGCGCTGACCGTCGCGCGCGATCTCGCGCCGCTCGGCTATGCGGTCACCGTGTTCGACGGCGATCCGAAACCCGGCGGCTTCATGCGCACCCAGGTGCCGCGCTTCCGCCTGCCGGAATCCGTGATCGACGAGGAGACGGGCTACATCCTCGATCTCGGCGTCGAGTTCCGCGGCAACACGCGCATCGACTCGCTGCGCGGGCTCCTCGCCGAGGGCTATGACGCGGTATTCGTCGGCTGCGGCGCGCCGCGCGGCCGCGATCTCGACATCCCCGGGCGCCGTGAAGCGGCGGCGAACATCCACATCGGCATCGATTGGCTGTCGTCCGTGTCCTTCGGCCACATCGACAGCATCGGCAAGCGCGTCATCGTCCTCGGCGGCGGCAACACCGCGATGGACTGCTGCCGGTCCTCGAAGCGCCTCGGCGGCGAAGACGTCAAGGTCATCGTCCGCTCCGGCTTCGAGGAGATGAAGGCGTCGCCGTGGGAGAAGGAGGACGCGATGCACGAAGGCATCCCGATCCTCAACTACCTCGTGCCCAAGGCCTTCGTGCACGAGAACGGCCGCCTCGCCGGCATGAGCTTCGAGAAGGTCAAGGCCGAGTACGACGCGAAGGGCCGCCGCAATCTGGTACCGACCGGCGAGCCCGACGAATTCCACGCCTGCGACGACGTGTTGATCGCCGTCGGCCAGGAGAACGCTTTTCCGTGGATCGAGCGCGATCTGGGCCTCGAGTTCGACAAGTGGGGCCTGCCGGTGCTGAACGAGAAGTCGCTGCAGTCGACGCTCCCGAACGTGTTCTTCGGCGGCGACGCCGCGTTCGGCCCCAAGAACATCATCTGGGCCGTCGCGCACGGCCACGACGCGGCGATTTCGATTCACAAGTATCTCGGCGGCGAGGACGTCCTGGATCGCCCGCCGCCGCAGGTGAACCTCGTCTCCCAGAAAATGGGCATCCACGAGTGGAGCTACGACAACGACGTGTCGAACGACAAACGCTACGTCGTGCCCTGGGCCAAGGCCGAGACGACGCTGAAGAGCATCAAGGTCGAAGTCGAGCTCGGCTTCGATCCGATGACCGCATACAAGGAAGCCGAGCGCTGCCTGAACTGCGACGTGCAGACCGTCTTCAATGCGAAGACTTGCATCGAGTGCGACGCCTGCGTCGACATCTGCCCGATGGACTGCATCAGCTTCACGGCCGACGGCGAGGAAGCGGAGCTGCGGCAGCGGCTGAAGGCGCCCGCGCTCAACACCGCCCAGGACCTGTACGTATCCGACCCGCTGAAGACGGGCCGAATCATGGCCAAGGACGAGGACGTGTGCCTGCACTGCGGCCTGTGCGCCGAGCGCTGCCCGACGGGCGCCTGGGACATGCAGAAGTTCCTGTTGCAGATGACGCACGCGGGCCCGGCCTGCGCGCCCCGCCAAGCGACGAGGAATGCCGCGTGACGCAGCCCCGGATCACCGCGATCAACGATTTCGTCATCAAGTTCGCGAACATCAACGGCTCGGGCTCGGCGTCGGCGAACGAGCTGTTCGCCAAGGCGATCCTGCGCATGGGCGTGCCGGTCAGCCCGCGCAACATCTTCCCCTCGAACATCCAGGGCCTGCCGACCTGGTACGAGGTGCGCGTCAACGAGCAGGGCTGGCTGGGCCGGCGCGGCGGCGTCGACATGATGGTGGCGATGAACCCGCAGACCTGGGACGCCGACCTCAAGGAAATCGAGCCCGGCGGCTACCTGTTCTACGACAATTCCAAGCCGCTGCCGGCCTCGAAGTTCCGCGACGACGTCCACGTCATCGGCATGCCCTTGACCGAGCTCTGCAACCGC
Source organism: Gammaproteobacteria bacterium (assembly GCA_035325705.1). GTDB lineage: Bacteria > Pseudomonadota > Gammaproteobacteria. The sequence goes on along the minus strand of DAOKZI010000007.1, from coordinate 63,870 downwards.
AGCTACAGCGAGCCGCGGCAGCGCCAGCTCTTCAAGAACATCATCTACATCGGCGCGCTGTCCGTGCTGCTCGAGATCGACGCCGAGGCCATCGCCAAGCTGATCGCCGAGCAGTACAAGGGCAAGGAAAAGCTGCTGCAGCCGAACCTCGATGCGCTGGACCTCGGCCGCGACTATGCGACGGCGCATCTCGCGCATCCGATAGGCCTGCGCGTGCAGCGCGCCGACAAGGTCGGCGATCGCATCTTCATCGACGGCAACAGCGCCGCGGCGCTGGGCGCGGTCTACGGCGGCGCCTCGGTGTGCGCCTGGTATCCGATCACGCCGTCCTCCTCGGTCGCCGAGGCTTTCCAGCGCTACTGCGCGAAGTATCGCGTCGACGAGGCGACCGGCCGGCACAAATTCGCGATCGTGCAGGCCGAGGACGAGCTCGCCTCGATCGGCATGGTGATCGGTGCCGGCTGGAACGGCGCGCGCGCCTTCACCGCGACCTCGGGCCCCGGCGTATCGCTGATGACGGAGTTCATCGGCCTTGCCTACTTCGCCGAGATCCCGATGACCATCATCAACGTGCAGCGCGGCGGCCCGTCGACCGGCATGCCGACCCGCACGCAGCAGGCGGACGTCCTCGCCTGTGCCTACGCCTCGCACGGCGACACCAAGCACGTGCTGCTGTTCCCCGAGGATCCGAACGAGTGCTTCGAGCACACGGCGGCGGCGCTCGATCTCGCGGACCGGCTGCAGACGCCGGTATTCGTGATGACCGATCTCGACATCGGCATGAACCAGCGCCTGACCGCGCCCTTCACCTGGGATGATGCGCGCCGCTACGATCGCGGCAAGGTGATGACCGCGGAAATGCTCGATGCGGGTCGCGAGTTCGGCCGCTATCTCGACGTCGACGGTGACGGCATTCCTTACCGTACCTATCCCGGGACGCATCCGAGCAAGGGCAGCTACTTCACGCGCGGCACGACCAAGAACGCCTACGCCTCGTACTCCGAGCGGGGGCCGGACTACGTCTACAACGTGCAGCGCCTGCTGCGGAAGTTCGAGACGGCGAAGGACCTCGTGCCCCAGCCGCTGCTGAGCACGGCGTCGAAGCCCACGCGCTTCGGCGCGATCTACTACGGCTCGACGAGCCCGGCGATGCAGGAAGCCTTCGCGAGCTGCGAGGCGAGCGGCAAGCACATCGACATGCTGCGCGTGCGTGCCTTTCCGTTCAGCGAAGCGGTCAACGACTTCATCCTGAATCATGAGCACGTGTTCATCATCGAGCAGAACCGCGACGGCCAGCTCCGTACGCTGCTCGTCAACGAGCTGGGCATAGACCCCGCGCGGCTGATCCCGCTGCTGCACTTCGACGGCACGCCGATCACCGCCCGCTTCATCACGCGCGAGATCGACGAGCTGACGCGCGCACTCGATGGACAGACGCTGCGCCAGGACAAGGTGGCCTGAGATGACCTACATCGCGAAACCCAAGCTCCACCACCCGGCCCTGCAGCGCAACGCCGTCGGCTTCACGCGGCGCGACTACGAGGGCAAGATCTCGACGCTGTGCGCCGGCTGCGGCCACGACTCGATCTCGGCGGCCGTGATCCAGGCCTGCTGGGAGATGAACATCGAACCGCACCGCGTCGCCAAGCTGTCCGGCATCGGCTGCTCGTCGAAGACGCCGGACTACTTCCTCGGCAACTCGCACGGCTTCAACACGGTGCACGGCCGCATGCCCTCGGTCGCGACGGGCGCGAACCTCGCGAACCGCGAGCTGCTCTATTTCGGCGTGTCGGGCGACGGCGACTCGGCCTCGATCGGCCTCGGCCAGTTCGCGCACGCGATGCGCCGCGGCGTCGACATGGTCTATCTGCTCGAGAACAACGGCGTCTACGGCCTTACCAAGGGCCAGTTCTCGGCGACCGCCGACAAGGGCTCGGCGTCGAAGCGCGGCGTCGCGAACACCGACTCGCCGATCGACACCGTGTCGCTCGCGATCCTCATGGGCGCGAGCTTCGTCGCGCGCAGCTTCTCCGGCGACAAGCAGCAGCTCGTGCCGCTGATCAAGGCCGCGATCACGCACCACGGCGCGGCCTTCATCGACGTCGTCAGCCCCTGCGTGGCCTTCAACAACCATGCCGGCAGCACCAAGAGCTACGACTACGTGCGCGAGCACAACGAGGCGGTGAACCGCCTCGATTTCATCCAGGGCCGGCGCGAAATCACGGCGGACTATGCGGCGGGCTCGACGATCGACGTCCGGCAGCACGACGGCACCTGGCTGCGGCTGTACAAGGTGCGGCCGGAATACGACCCGACCGACAAGGTCGCGGCGATGAACCACATCCAGATGCACCAGGCGCAGGGCGAGGTCGTGACGGGTCTGCTCTACTACGATCCCGAGTCCCGCGACATGCACGAGAATCTCAATACCGTCGCGACGCCCTTCAATCAGCTCGGCGAGGCCGAGCTTTGCCCGGGCGCGGCGCAGCTCGAGAAGTTGAACGCGTCGCTGCGCTGAGAGGAAGCGCGGCGCGCAGCCATCGACTTCCCGGATTCCGCGCTACGCGCTCCTTCCGGGCTACGTGATGAGGATCTCGTAGCCCGGAAGGAGCGCGTAGCGCGCAACCCGGGGTTTCGGCATCGTCAAACGCGGAAGATCCCGGGTTCCGCTCCGCTGCACTCGGGCTACGAATCGCGTAGGCAGCTCAGAGCAGCAGTATGCGGTTCGCGTGATCGGTGTCGAGATATTCGCGCACCGCGAGCAGCTTGCCGTCGCGGAGCACGTGCTGGAAGTGGTAGTGGTTCTGGTAGACGCGGCCGTTGATGCGCTCGCCGTAGGACGTCGCTTCCATCGCGACGCGATCGTCTTCGGCCGTCATCACCGTCGGCGTCACGCGTACGCCGTCCGGAAACTCGGTGAGGATGCCGTTCGCCAGCGCGACGAATCTGGCCTTGGTGTAGGTCCCCGAAATCGACAGCTCGCCGCCGATCCACCAGGTCGCGTCGTCGGCCAGCAGATCGAAGGCGTCCTGCAGCCGCTTGTTCGAGAACGCGTCCCAGAAGCGACGCACCACCTGCTTGTTGTCTTCGAGACTCATCTTTCCCCCTCCCCGCGCGATCCGCGTTTGTCATAGGTTCGGCGCAGTGTCGGCGCGCGGCGCCCGCGATTCAAGGCGTGCTAGAGGCCGCCGGCCAGGCGCATCTGGCGCAGGATCCACTGCTGCCGCCGGCGCATGCGCTCGTCCGGCGCCTCGACCCGATGGCGCAGCGGATTCGGCAGCGCGGCCGCGAGCAGGGCGGCCTGCGCGGCGTCGAGCTCGCGCGCGGGGCGGCCGAAGTAGCGCCTGCTCGCCGCTTCCGCGCCATAGACGCCGCGCCCGAACTGCGCGACGTTCAAGTAGACCTCGAGGATGCGGGCCTTCGGCCACAGCAGCTCGATCCAGATCGTGAACCAGGCTTCGAGCCCCTTGCGCAGCCAGTGCCGGCCGCGCCACAGAAACAGGTTCTTGGCGACCTGCTGCGTGATCGTGCTCGCGCCGCGCAGCGGGCCGCCGGCCTCGTGCGTCGCGAGCGCCGCCTCGATCGCCGCGAAATCGAAGCCGTGATGGCGGTGGAAGCGCTGATCCTCGGCCGCGACGACGGCGCGCGCGAGCAGCGGCGAGATGGCCGACGCGGGCCGCCATTCACGTTCGAGCGTGAAGCCGCGCTCGCCGGCGCGCACCGCGGCCAGCCATTCGCCGAGCATCAGCGCGCTCCACGGCGGATCGACGACGCGCAGCGCGGCGACCCATGCGACGCTCGCGAACAGCAGGGCGAGCAGGCCGAGCACGAGCAGGCGGCCGACGCTCGCGCGCCTGCGCGCCTCGCCGCCCTGCCCGGCGATACCGAGCCGCGCGCGGGCCGCGCGGCGGCGTTCGCCGTCGGGATCGGGATCGATGCGCAGGGCGCGCGGTTCGCTACGCTTCATGGGGCTCGCGGAAAAGGCCGGACTCGTCTGCTCGCATGGCATGATCGCATGCTCGACCTTGCAAACGGAGCCTCCATGACCGACGACCTACTTTCGATCGAGCGCGCTGCCGGCGTCGCGACCCTCACGCTCAACCGCCCCGCGAGCCTCAATGCGCTGAATCGCGCGCTGCGGGCGCGCATCGCGACGGCCTTCCGCGACCTGGACGAGGACGGTGAGACGCGCGTCGTCGTCTTGACCGGCGCCGGCCGCGCGTTCTGCGCCGGGATCGATCTGCGCGAGCTCGGCAGCGGTGAATCGCAGGTCGGCCGGCCGCGCGATCCCGCCTACGATCCGACCGCGGCGATGGCGGCCTTCCGCGGGCCGATCATCGGCGCGATCAACGGTGCCGCCGTCACCGGCGGATTCGAGCTCGCGTTGGGCTGCGATCTGCTGGTCGCCTCGACCGCCGCCCGCTTCGCCGACACCCACGGCCGCGTCGGCGTGCACCCGGCCTGGGGCTTGAGCCAGAAGCTGTCGCGCCTGATCGGCCTCGGCCGCGCGAAGGAGATGAGCCTGACCGGCAACTTCATCGACGCTGCGACTGCCGAGCGCTGGGGGCTGGTGAATCGCGTCGTCGCGCCGGAGGCCCTGCTACCGACCTGCCTCGCCCTCGCGCAGGACATGCTGAGCCTCGATCCGGCCATGCTGATCGGCTACAAGCGCGTCATCGACGAGGGCTATGCGCTGAGCTTCGGCGAGGCGATGGCGCTGGAAGCGCGCACCGCGCTCCAGTTCAACGCGACGGTCTCGCCGCTGGCGGTCGAGGCGCGGCGGCGCGCCGTGCTCGAACGCGGTCGCCAGCAGGCGCAGTGATCGGCACTGCTGAACCGGCCCGGCCGCCGGAGTCGATCTCCGACGGCAGGCAAAAGAGAATCGGGCGATGCCGCACTATTGAGCCGGCGCGCGTCCTGTCCTCATAATGCCGGCGTGCGGTGCCGCAGCACTGCACGGACCTCCACGGAAGGCAAGATAAAAGGATTTCTCGATGAATCTGCATGCTGTCAATGCCGCGCTGCTTCTGGCAGGGCTGGCGACTCCGTTGGCGAGCCACGCGCTGTCGGCCCCGGTCGAAGACGTGGCGAGTTTCCTCGGCACCACGCTCGCGCAGATGGAAGCCATCAACCCGATGAGCGGGAGGGTCGACGAAAACAATCGCGAAGGCGTGATGACGCGCGGCGTCGCGATCGGCCGCGTGCTCACCGTCGAGGCCGGTGACACGCTCAGTTTCGACTGGTTCTTCGGCACCGACGAAGTGGCGGCCGGCAACGACATTCTCGACTTCGGCTTCTTCAGCCTGAACGGCGCGCTGACGCTGCTCGCCGACAGCGCCGACGCCACCGAGCACTCGGAACCCGGCAATCCCTTCTCCGATCGGCTCGCCCCGGACAACGGCAATTACTACCGCACTCACACGGTGAGCTTCGATGCCGCCGGCGAATACCGCATCGGCTTCGCCGTCGTCGATACCGTCGACACCGTGGTCTTCAGCGGCCTCGTGCTCGATCGGGTCATGCTCAACGGCGAGCTCATCGACAACGGCGGCTTCGAGGACCATTCGTTCGACGGCGCCACCACGCAATTCGCGAGCTGGGAGGCACTGGGCGACGTGAGCCCCTGGGCCAATATTCCCTATGCGCCGGAAGGCAGGGTCGGTGCTGCGCTGATCTCGGGCGACTTCGAACAGACGCCGGTGCCGCTGCCGGCCGGCGTATGGCTGCTCGGTTCGGCGCTCGGCGCGCTGGCCTGGCGCGGCCGGCGTCGCGGCTGAAGCCTGTTTCCAGGCTCGGTCACGAACCCCGCCTCGGCGGGGTTCGTCGCGTGCGGCTCAGCTCGCGGCGAACAGGCCGCCGTCGACCGGAATGACGGTGCCCGTCACGTAGGCTCCGGCGCGCGCGGCGAGGCAGATCGCGATGCCGCCGATGTCGTCCTGCCCACCCATGCGCCCGAGCGGCACACTGCCGAGGATGCGATCGCCCATCTTCGCCGTCATCGGCGCCATCATGTCGGTGGCGAAGGGCCCGGGCGCGATCGCGTTGACCGTGATCGACTTCTTGGCGAGAGGCGCGGCGAGCATGCGCGTCAACTGATGCACGGCCGCCTTCGAGGGGCCGTACGAGAAATTCTCGAACAGCGGCGCGTGCAGGCCGTCGACCGAGCCGATGTTGATCACGCGCGCGGGATCGTCCGGCCTCGCGGCGGCTTCCAGCAGGGGCAGCAGGGTCTGCGTCAGGAAGAACGGGCCTTTCACGTTCACATTCATCACCTTGTCCCAGCCCTGTTCCGGAAAGGCGCCGAAGGGCGCGCCCCAGGCCGCGCCGGCATTGTTGACGAGGATGTCGAGCCGTCCCTCGCGCTCGCGCAGCGCCTCGCCGAGGCGCGCGATGTCCTGCATGTTGGAGACGTCCGCCGGCAGCGCGAGGCACTCGCCCAGCGCGGACAGCTCCGCGGCCGCGGCTGCGCAGGCGGCGGCCTTGCGCGAAGAGACGTAGACCTTCGCGCCCGCCGCGACGTAGGCGCGCGCGATCATCAGCCCGATGCCGCGCGAGCCGCCGGTGACGAGCGCCGTCTTGCCGGCGATGGAAAAGAGTCCTGACATGCCGCGCTTCCTGGGCTAGGGTGAAATCCGGAGTCCCTGCAATCTACGCGTGCGTCGCGCCGCCGTCGACGCCGCGCGCGAGGAAGTCTCACGATGTGCCGCGCCCTGCTCTATCTCGGCCCGCCGGTGCTGCTCGATCGTCTGCTGTTCCAGCCCGACAGCGCGCTGGTGCGGCAGTCTTTCAATCCGCGGATGCTGCATCTGCTGAACCTGGCGGGCTTCGGCATGCTGGCCTGGGATCGCGACTCGGCCGATCCGGCGCGTCCCTACGAATACCGTTCGACCGCGCTGCCGGTATTCGATCGCAACCTGAAGGCGCTTGCGCAGAAGGTGCACGCCAGCGCGCTGCTCGCGCACGTGCGCGGCGTGCCCTACAGCACGGAGGTCACGATCTCGCTGCAGAACACGCATCCCTTTGCCTTCGCCGGCTGCCCGCTCGCGCTCGCGCACAACGGGGATCTGTACCGGCTCGCCGACTACCGCGACGAGCTCGCGCGCGAAATCGCGCCGGACATTCGGCGCCAGATCGCCGGCACCACGGACAGCGAGTGGATCGCCGCGCTCGTGGTATCGCGCCTGTCGCAGCCGCAGGCCTACGACGGACGCGCGCTGTCGCAGGCCGTGCTCGACGCGCTCGCGATCGTCGCCCGCGCGCGGCGCGCCGCCGGCATCACGATAGCCTCGTCGACCAATCTCTTCATCGCCGACGGCGAGCGCGCGCTCGGCGTGCGGCATTGCTTCGACTACGGTCGCTACCGCACCGACGATCCGGCGCGCGTCAACGAGGCGAATCTGCGCTATCTGAGCCTGTGGTACACGCTCGGTCGCGACTTCGGCTTGCATGACGGCGAATGGCAGATGATCGGCGGCGAAGACGCGGCCGACGCCGTGCTGATCGCCTCCGAGCCTTTGACCGCCGATCACACTTCATGGATCGAGGTGCCCGAATACGGACTGCTCTGCGTGGAGCGCGACGCGCGGGGCCTGCGCGTGGAGTCGAGCGAGATCCGACTTTGAGGCGCGCCGCTCGGGCGCCTCGCGTCAGGCCTGGCGGGCGAGCAGGGCTTGCGCGCGGCGCAGGCCCTGCTGCTGGGCGAGGCGGTTGCTGAGGACTAGCGCCGTGTCGGCGACGAAGCCCGCCACGGCCTCACGCAGCGCGAGCCCGAGGCGCTCGGGCGCCAGATAGAGCGCATCGAACCGCTCCTTCGCGAGCCAGCGCAGGACGCCGTGCTCGCGCGCGTAGCAGCTCACGGCGTGCGAGCCGCCGAGGAGGGCCGCGGGCAGTCCGGCAAAGGCGCCGGGCCCCAAAATCTGCAGGGCAGCGCAGCGCTCGTCCGCCGGCCGCAGCTCGAGCGCGCCGCGCAGCACGAGCGCGACGCCGTCGACCGGGCTGCCGGCCGCGTACACGCGTTCACCCGCCGCGAGCTCGCGCACCTCGGTGGCGGCGACGAGCGCTACACGCAGCGCGGCGTCCATGCCTTGGCAAGGTTTGAGCAGCGCGAGAAAAGCCGCGTGATCGAAGGGCCGATCCCGCGCCCCCGCAATCTGCGGCGCGGGCCGCGCCGGCGGCGCGCTCGCGGCCTCGGCAAGGCGCGCGAGCAGCGCTGCATCGAGCTCGGCGATGCGCCGGACGACGCGGCGCGCGAAGGCCAGCGCCGTCTCGTCGTGCACGAGGCAGGCCGCGGCCAGGAGCCTGCGATCCCAGCGCAGGACGCTCGCCGCGCCGCGCGCGCGCACGTCCGCGGTGCGCGGCACTTCGGCGACCAGCCCCAGCTCGCCGACCAGCGCGGGCGCCACGAGCGTGCCGAGCGCGAGCTCACCGCCGCCCGGCAAGCGCCGGCAAATGTCGAGCTCGCCCTCGAGCAGCGCAAAGCCGGCGTCTGCCGGCCGCCCCTGCCGGATCAGCGTCGCGCCGGGCGCGAGCGTCTCCACGCTGCCGAGCCGCGCCAGCGCCTCGCGCGCGGCCGGCGCGAAGTCCGCGCACAGCGGGACCTGCGCGAGCCGCGCGGCGAGGGCCTGCGGCACGTTCAGCCGCGCTTGTGCACGATCGGCTGGTCGTTGCTCCAGGCGAGCGGCTGATCGCTGACTTCGAGCTTGATCTGCGACCAGGACAGCTTCGTCTCCTCCGCCGTCCCCGACACGCAGAGCTTGAAGTTGCCGAGATTGAGCTCCGCCGCCGGTCGCGCCAGGAGCTGGGCGACGCTGCCCGCGGCCTCGAAGGGCTCGAGCATGCGCGGCTGCCAGCGTCCGAAGACCTTCGGATTGTCCGCATACTCTTCGGTCATGCCCGTGCGCACGAAGGGCAGCATCAGGCACGCGGCGCTGACCATGTTCGAGGCCTTGCCGAGGTTGACCTTCAGCACTTCGGGCAGCTTCAGCACCGCCCAGTTGGCGACGACATAGCCCGGCACGGCGACGCCCGGCTCGATCGCCTGCATCGAGGAGATGTACATCAACTGCAGCGGCTGCTGGTGATAGACCGCTTCGCCCGCCCATAGATGCGTCATTGCGACGAAGCCGTCGATCTTGGTGTTCATCACCAGTCTCGACTCGGCGAGGTTCTCGATGAAATCACGCCGCACGCGCGCGCGCCGTTCGGCCTTGCTCTCGTTCTCGACTTCGGGCAGGGCGCGACCGAAGCGATAGCCCTTTTCGGTGAGACCCGAGTTGCAGATGATCAGATCGGGCGCGCGCCCGCCGTTCTGCTCGATGATGTAATGGCGCGATGCCCACAGGTCGCGCGTATTGGTGACGTCGGCCTGCACCGCATAGGCCTTCGCGCCGTGGGCGCGGATCGCATCGACGAGATCGAAGCCGTCGCGATAGCTGCTGTGGAAATGCACGCCGACGACATCGGCGCCGTTGGCGACGGCGGCCAGCGCGAGCGCCTGCCCGATGCCGCCGTCCTTGCCCGAGCCCGTGATCAGGACGCACTTGCCTTTGAAGGCATCGCCCGCCAGTGCACCGAACCTGAACTGCTCGAAATCTGCCGTGTATGCCATGAACGCTGTCCCTCCTGGTGATCTGGGATACGAGTCGAGCCGCGGCTCGTCCCGCTGTCGATGGTACGCGAAATTTCGTCTGCCCCACGCCCGAGCGGTGCCGCCGGCGCATTGCATCATCGCGGCGCGACGGGACGATGACATCCTCGGAGAAAGAAAGAATCGTTCGGAGTCTCGTAGCCCGGGTGCAGCGTAGCGGAACCCGGGATCTTCGAGCGGCCACACCGCACCGAAGATCCCGGGTTACGCGCTGCGCGCTCCACCCGGGCTACGAAAGGCGGGTGCCTCGCATAGGCCTGTCGTAGCCCGGGTGCAGCGGAGCGGAACCCGGGATCTGCATTCAGCCGAAATGCCCGATCCCGGGTTGCGCGCTGCGCGCTCCACCCGGGCTACGAAAACGACGAGCTCCGAACAATCCTTTCTTCCTCCATGCCCTCCGTGGCTGGATTCGGTGCAGTTCCGGCAGCGCAGGCGGCTCAATAGCGCGCGATGACGTTGAGTCCCTCGGTGACGGACTCGGCGCTGATGTAGCCGATGCTGCCGGGGGTGCTGCTGACGAAGGCGATCACCGCCGCGTCCGGCGCCAGCTCGGGCGGCGGCACGCCCTTGCCGACGTGGCGGCGGACGGTCCAGTAGGCGCGGTAGCGGGCTTCGTCCATACGCACGACCGTGTTCAGGAAGTGCTGGCGAACCGCCGAACCCGGCGCACCGTTGATCACCGTGACCAGTGCGCCGGCGAGCTCGATCGAGCGGCCGGTGTAGAGCCGTACCAGCGCGGCGCGATCGACCTTCGGCAGGCCGGGATGGCCGATGACGACGACGTCGCCGGAATCCGCACGGCTCAGCGTCGCCAAGCCGAGCAGCACGAGCAGGCACAGCGTGCGAGAAAAAATCGAGGTTCTCATTGCCGGCACCCTCAGAAGGCCACACTGTAATTGAGGGTCCAGACATTGAAGTCTCTGTCCTGGATGAGCGGATCCGTCGGCCGCTCGTCGATCAGGCGCGAGGTCTCATCGACCCAGGTGTGCGCCCATTCGAGCTTGAGCTTGCCGCCCGGCACCTGCACCGAGGTGCCGATCGCGAGCGATTGTTGATCGGTGACATAGGACTGGGCAGCGACGGCCGCCTGCGCGGCGTTGATCGCAGCCTCTGCACCGCCCAGCGAGCCGGGCGGCAGCGGGTCGCCGAGGAGCTTGCGATAGATCCCGAACTGACCGTCGGTAGAGCGCAGCTTGCTCAGACTGAGATAGGGCGTGAAGCGCGGCCATTCCTTGAACAGCGCCACATAGCCGCCGTTCGAGTCCGAGCCGAGATCCACGTCGTGCTGGATGATGCGCGCGTACTCGGCGGTGACCCGCCAGCCGTCGCCGAAGCGACGATCGAGCCCCAGGGTGATGAGATCGTCGTGCAGGATCTTCTGATACTGGATCGGCGGTCCCGGCAAGGCCGAATCGACCTTGTAATAGCCGAGACCGGGCGCGAGATCGACGCGTGGAAAGCGCTTGGGCGTCAGCACGTCGGGACGCGCGCGTGCGCGCAGCAGGCCGAGCCGCACGCGCGTTTCGGGCGTGGACAAATCCAAGACCAGGCCGGTGGCGAGGACGTCGTTGTCCAGGAAGTACGCACCCGCGGGCAGCAGGCCGGGAATGCCGGCAGGAACCCAGCCGCGAACGGTGGCGGTCGTGACGCCGCCGTAGCCGGTGACGTTCAGCAGATAGTCGCCCGCCTCGTCCAGCGTCCAGTCGTAGCTGAGCGAGCCGCCGGTCACCTCGTTGACCGGCGAGAGCGCGTACATTTCCACCGGCAGCCGCGCCATGTCGTGCGCGACGCCGACGTCGAGCACCTCCGAATACAGGTACAGCGGCGCGCGCAGCTTGCCGGCGCGCAGCAGCCAGCCGTCCGCCGGGCGCCAGGCGAGGAAGCCCCAGCTCGGCTCGACTTCCCAGCGATCGTCGCTGTCCATCGCCGAGGCGATGCGCACCTGCATCGTCGCCGACCAGCGCGGCGCGAGCTGCAGATCGAGCTGCAGGCCGGCCACGGTTTCGTTGCGAAAGCTGCCGTCCTCGTCGATCCAGCGCAGGTAGTGGAAGTCCGTGTCGGATCTCGAATAGCCGACCGTCGCAAAGCTCGACCACGCGAGCTCGAGGGCGGACGCCGCCATCGGCGCCAGTCCGCAGATCAAGATTGCCGCCAGGCACGACGGTGCCTTCCGTGAGCTAAACACCGTTCGCAGTCCTCGCTTGCGTATTGGTTCGGTCTTCGTCGAAGCGGCGCAGGGCGGCCGCGCGGAATGCATCCTCGGTGGAAAGAAAGGCCTCCACGATCACCGGATCGAAATGCCGCCCGGCGTTCGCCGCGATATAGGCGCTGGCCCGGGCGTGCTCGCCGGCATTGCGGTAGCAGCGCGGACTGAGCATCGCGTCGTACACGTCGGCGACGGCCATCAGGCGCGCCGCGAGCGGGACGTCCTCGCCGCGCAGGCCGTCCGGATAACCTTCGCCGTCCCAGCGCTCGTGATGGGAACGCGCGATCTGCATGGCGACGCGCAGGCATTCCTCACCGCCCTCGCCCATCAGGCGCGCGGCGAGCCGCAGCATGTCCCAGCCGCGTTCGGCGTGGGTCTGCATCACGCGCTTCTCGGCGTCGTCCAGCGCGCCGGGCTTCAAGAGGATGTGATCGGGTATCGTGACCTTGCCCAGATCGTGCAGCGGCGCCGCGCGCAGCACCTGCTCGAGCGCTTCCGGGCTCAGATGCCGAGAGCGCTCGGGCATTTCGTTCAGGCGCAGCGCGAGGATGTGCACGTATTCGCGCGTGCGCAGGACGTGGCCGCCGGTGTCCGGATCGCGGAACTCGGCGAAGGAGGCCATCACGTGCAGCGTGGCGTCGCGCAGGCGATGAACCTCGGCGAGACGCTTGTCGAGCTCGGTCTTCAACCACTGCTCGCGCGAGCGCAGCGCATCGCGCCCCGCCTTTGCTTCGATGTGCGTGCGTACGCGCGCCACCACCGTGTAGGGATTGAAGGGCTTGTGGATGAAGTCGGCGCCGCCGCAGGTGAAGCCCCGCAGCTCGTCCTCGGGCTGCGTCATCGCGGTCAGGAACAGCACCGGCACGTCGCGCAACTGGGGATCGGCCTTCAGCCGGCGGCAGGTTTCGTATCCGTCCATGCCCGGCATCATGATGTCGAGCAGGATCACGTCCGGCGCCTGGCGATGCGCGAGATCCAGGGCTTTCGCGCCGGAGTTCGCGAGCTTCACGCGCCAGTGCGCACCGAGGGCGCTGGCCATCAGCGTCAGATTGGCCGGCGTATCGTCGACGACCAATACGGTCGCGCGATCCTCGGGCAGCGACTGCTCGGCCGCGGCAGCGCTCGCGAACGGCGACATCAGGCTTCCTCCGCGGCAGCCGCGGGCGCGCGGGCGTCTGCACGGCGTCGCGCCGCGGCGATGGCTTCGAGCGCGGCATCGAACTCGAACTGGGCGAGCGCCTGATTGAGCTTGCGCGCGAGCGCGGGCCCGAGCCAGCCGCTGAGCGCAGTCGCGTGCTGCTGCCACCACTCGATGGCGGCGCTGTCGCCCTCGCGCAGCCAGCCCTCGAAGGCCGCCGTGTCCGGCACGGGCGCCGCGTCGTCGGCGTCGAGAGCGCGATCATCACGCGACTCGAACGGCGCGGCGTCCGGCATCAACGCGCGCTCGACCGCGGTGAGGACTCCGGCGAGACGTGCCTCCAGGCCCTCGATCAGCGTCGCGCAGGCAGCGGCGTCGCGCGCCCGCGCGGCGCCGTCCAACTGCTGCGCGCTCGCCAGCAGCTCGGTGACGCCCAGCGTGCGCAGCAGGCCGAACAAGGTATGGGCCGCGCGCTGCAAGGCGGGCCAGTCGCCCGCTTCGACCCAGGCTTTCCAGCCGCCGATGCCCGCTTGGTATTCACGAACGAAGCCGCGCAGCAGCCCCGCGGCGAGCTTCGCGTCGTCGCCGCAGTGGGCGAGCAGCGTCGCGGCATCGACGCCCGCGATCGGCGGCAGATCGGCGATCGCGGCGTCCGCGAGCGCCGGCGCCGGCGCAGCGGGCGGCGCGGCCGGCAGCCACTGCCGCAGCTCGGCCACGATGCTTTCGAGCAGAAAGGGCTTGGTGATATAGCCCTGCATGCCGAGCGCGCGACAGCGCGCGGCCTCGTCCGGCATCGCGTTGGCGGTCAAGGCGAGCACGGGCACGGCATCGAAACGCGCGTCCTCGCGCAGGCGGCTCACCGCCCCCTGGCCGTCCAGCACCGGCATCTGCAGATCCATCAACACCACGTCGTAGGCGTCGGGGCCGGCAGCCTGCAGTTTCTCCAGCGCCTGCAGGCCGTGGTGCGCGACGTCGACCGCAGCGCCGACCTGGGTCAGCAGCGTCGTCGCGATCGTGCGATTGAGCGAGTTGTCCTCGACCAGCAGCACGCGCAGGCCGCGCAGATCCTGCGTCCGCCGTCGCGGCTTCCGCGCCCGGCGCCGGACAAAACACCGCGCGCAGCGCATGCGGCAGCAGCGGCTTCTCGATCAAGCTCAGCGCGTCACCGCAGTCGCGCAGGGCCTGGATGTCGGCGGTGTCGTAAGCGGTCATCACCAGCACGAGCAGCCCGGGCTGCTGCGCGCGCGCCTCGCGCAGCACCTCGCCGCCGTCCATGTCGGGCAACACCCAGTCGAGCAGCAGCGTGTCGAAGGGCAGCGCCAGGGCCTGCGCGGCGGCGATCTGCTGGAGCGCCTCCGCGCCGCTCGCGGCCGTCGCGACCAGTCCTTCGCTGCCGATCCCCAACTGCTGCAGCAGCATCGTGGCCTGCGCCAGCGAGGCCGGCTGATCTTCGACCACCAGCACGCGGCGCCGGCGCGCCGCGACGGGGCAGACTTCGAGCGGGCCCGGGGCTTCCAGCGGCAGACACACGTGCACCGTGAAGCGGCTGCCCGCGCCCGGCGTGCTGTCGACCTCGATCGTGCCGTCCATCAGCTCGACGAGCCGCCGGCTGATCGCGAGCCCGAGGCCCGTCCCGCCGTAGCGACGCGTGATCGAGTCGTCGGCCTGCGAAAACTCGCCGAACAGGCGCGCGCGCTGCTTGTCGTCCATGCCGATGCCGGTGTCCTGCACCGCGAAGCTCAGCGCCACCTGCGCGCCCTGCGCCGTGTGCTCTTCGCGGGCGTCGATGTCGAGCGTCACGCTGCCGGCCGCGGTGAACTTGACGGCGTTGCCGAGCAGGTTGACGAGCACCTGACCGAGCCGCATCGCGTCGCCTCGCGCGGTCGCGAGATGCCCGAACAGCGCGGGATTGCCGAAACGGCACAACAGCTCCAGGCCCTTCTCCTGCGCGCGATTGCGCACCAGGGCCAGCGCCTGCGTCGCCACGTCCTCGATCCGGAACGGCGCGGATTCGATGGTCATGCCGCCGGCCTCGATCTTCGAGAAGTCGAGGATGTCGTTCAGCAGGTGCAGGAGATGCTGGGACGCCGACAGCACGTCCTTGGCATAGCTGCGCTGCAGGCCGCTCAGATCCGTGCGCAGCGCGAGCTGAGTCATGCCCATGATCGCGTTCATCGGCGTGCGGATCTCGTGGCTCATGTTGGCGAGGAAGGCCGATTTCGCGCGCCCCGCGGCCTCGGCCATGTCGCGCGCCTCGCCGAGCTCGCGCTGCACCTTGTCGCGGCGGGACATGTCGTCCTGAATCGCGCTCGCCATCTGATTCATCGTCGATGCCAAGAGCTGCAGCTCGGCCATCGAGCGCTCGCTGGCGGGCACGCGCGGCGCATAGTCGCCCGCCGCGTAGCGCTGCATCGCTGCCGTCATGTGGGCGACGGGCCGCAGGACGCGGCGCTGCAGGAAGGCGCCTATGAGGATCAGCAGCACGGCCATGCCCATGCTCACGGCCTTCGCGGTGTCGACCGCACGCGCGAGACGCTCGCGCGCCTGCTCGATCTCGGCAGCCGTCCGGCGCTCGACCCGCTGTACCAGCTCGTTGACCACCGCGCGCAGGCCCGCGTGACGAGCGTCGTACTCCGGAGAGTGCACCAGCGCGATCGCATAGGCGATGTCCGGCTCGCCGTCGTCGACGAACTCGCCGCTGAGCTTGTCGTACAGTCCCTGCGTGGCGGCGAAGGCGATTTTCTCGATGTCCTGCACGCGAGCGATGGCCTCGAGCAGCCGTCCGGCGGCCTGCTGCTCCTCGGCCGTGAAGCCCAGGGCCTGGGCCCGCTGCACGAGCGACTGCGGCGCGCCCTCGTCGCGGTGCTGCAGGGTGTCTTCGCCGCGCGCCGCCTGCCGCCAGGCGAGGAGCGCGTCGCCGGCCGGCATCGGCTTCTTGCCCTGCAGGGACTCCAGCACGTCGTAGTAGACGTCGAGATAGTGCACCTCGCCCGTGGTCGTGAAGCTCTGGACCAGGAAGCTCAGCAGATCGACGCTCTGCGTGACGTTCAGGACGACCTGCTCGGCGCGATCGCTGGCCGCGAGCGCCCGCGCGATTTGCCGTTGGCCTTTGTCGATCGAGCTGAAGAGGAATGAAAAGATGGCCACCGCGAGCACGGTGAAAACGACCAGCAGACTGGAGAGCGTTTTGAGCTGCATGGGGACGAGCTTGGTGGCGGTTCGGGAAGTCGCTGGGGCTCGCCGGGTAATCGGTTCGGAGGGCGGAAAACTTTAATCGAGATCACAGTTCCGTGAATCGGTCAGTCGGAATAATAGGAGAAATTCATGTAGGAAGATGAGAGGCAACAAAAGGGGCAGCACCGGCGACGAGGCGCACGCGACGGGGCTTCGTCGCCCGGGTAGAGCGCACCGCGCGTGAGCCGGGAGCCGAGGTTTCAGGAGGATCCCGGGCTCCGCTACGCCGCACCCGGGCGACGGCGATCCACCCTCCTCAGCGCGCGAATATCTCGCGCAGCTTCAGCTTGTAGAACTTGCCGGTCGAGGTGCGCGGCAGAGCGTCGAGGAACTCATAGCGATCCGGGAGCTGCCACTTGGCAAAGCCGTGTCCCTGGAGATGCTCGCCGAGCGCGGCGGGCGTGATCGCGGCGCCGGCTTTCAGCACCACGCAGGCGAGCGGGCGCTCGCCCCACTTCGCGTCCGGCACCGCGATCACCGCCGCTTCGGCGACCGCGGGATGCGCCATGATCGCGTTCTCGAGATCGACCGAGCTGATCCACTCGCCGCCGGACTTGATCAGATCTTTGGTGCGATCGGTGATCCGCACGTAGCCCTGCGCATCGAGCGCCGCGACGTCGCCCGTACGCAGCCAGCCGTCGGCAGTGAACTTGTCGTCGGTGACGGGCACGCGATGATAACGGCCCGTGATGAAAGGGCCGCGCACCTGGATCTCGCCGACGGTCTTGCCGTCCCACGGCGCATCGAGATCCGCGTCCGTGCGCACGCGCAACTGCACCAGCGGCACGGGCACGCCGGCTAGCGCCATGCGCCGGAAGCGTTCGGCCTCGGGCGCGTCGGCGACGTCGAACTTCGGATAGGAGGCAGTCGCGAGCGGCGAGGTCTCCGTCATGCCCCAACCCTGCATCAGCCAGATGTCGTATTTCGCGAAGGCGCGGATCAGCGCTTCCGGCACCGCGGAGCCGCCGACCATCGAGCGCATGCCCGTCGGCATCTTCCAGCGCCCCGGCTGTGCTTCGTAAGCCTGGATGAGACCGAGCCAGATCGTCGGCACGCCCAGCGACAGCGTCGGCGGTTCGGCGCTCATCAGATCGAGCAGATCCTCCGGATGCAGATGCGGGCCGGGAAGGACGAGCTTCGCGCCCTGCATGACGGCGCCGTAGGGCACGCCCCAGGCGTTGGCGTGGAACATCGGCGTCACCGGCAGCACGGCGTCGACGCTCTTCAGGCACCAGCAGTCGGCGAGACAGCCGACCAGGGTGTGCAGCACCGTCGAACGATGCGAGTAGACGACGCCCTTCGCCTTGCCGGTAGTGCCCGAGGTGTAGCACATCGCGACGGGATCGTTCTCGTCGTGCTCGGCGTAGACGAAGCCGTCGGGATCGGCGCTCGCGAGCAACTGCTCGTAGTCGAGGAACTCCGCCGGCACCGGCGCGCCGGAGAACGCAAACACCAGCACGTGCTCGAAGCGATGCAGCGAGGCGAGCTGCCGGTAGAGCGGCAGCAGGACGTCGTCGACGATGAGGATGCGATCCTCGGCGTCGGCCGCGATCGCACCGATTTCGGCCGGCGACAGGCGCAAATTCAGCGTGTGCATCACGGCACCGGCCGCGGGTATGCCGAAATAGCATTCGAGGTGGGCGTGATGATTCCAGCACAGCGTCGCCACGCGATCGCCTTTGCGCACACCGAGCTTCTGCAGCGCCGAGGCGAGCGCGCGCGTGCGCCGGTAGTACTCGGCAAAGCTGTGGCGGCGGATCGACTTGTCGGGCAGGCGCGAGAGGATCTGCTGGGTCGGGAACAGGCGCCCGGCCCGCTCGAGCAGCGCGTTCAGAGACAGCGGGACGTCCATCATCGTCGCGTTCATGTCGATACTCTCTATTCTCGTCGTATGAGCGCCGGCTCGGGGCGCATGGGGTTCACGTCACGCGTCCGACGCCGAGCAGCTCGGCCGCGACGTGCACGGGCAACGCGGCCTGCGCCGCGTACAGCGTCTCGATGCGCGCGAAGACGGCGGGCTCGAAGGCGCAGCTACGCCTCGCCTCGAGGTCGAAACCGATCGTCATGCTCTCGCGCGTCGCCGCGAGCAGCTCGCCGTACTGCATGCGCTGCGCGACGTGGAGGCGCTTCGCGTCGCGATCCACGATGCGCGAGTCGATGAGGATCTCGGCCCCGGCCGGCACGCCGGCGAGGAACACGATGTGCGCTTCGAGGGCGACGGTCGAGCGGCGCGCTGCGCGGCGATACGCTTCGTCGATGCCGACGGCCTGCTTCAGCGCGTCGATGCCGAGATCGAAGGCCGCGGTGTAATAGGCGACGCCGAGCTCGCCGCGGGCCGTGGCCCAGGCGTCGGGAATGCGCAGCGCCAGCCTGATGACGCCCGGCGGACTCGCGGCGTTCATGCGCGCGCGCCCGGCACCGCGGCGGCGGCGCGGCCCGGTACGGGGCAAGGACTGAAATGCGGCCTGCCTTGCCTCGTCAGTGAGCAGAGACCCGGCAGCGCGGCGTGCGCCGGTCGCGGCGAGCGTCTCATGCTTCAGTTCGTCGGCGCGGTGCCCTGGAAGGCCGGGATCTCGTCGTGCGGAAACCATTCGCGAATTTTCGGTTCGTCGAACAGCGTCTCTTGCGAATCGATGCGCCAGGCGCCGTCGCTGAAGATGACGGTGTAGACCTCGAACTCGGTGCTGCCCTGGTTGTTCAGCACGTCTTTCGCACGCAGCACGTTCGGCACCTGAGCGACGTCCGCGCACTTGCCGTCGACGAGCGCGCGCCGCGGCGTGCGCACGTCGGGATCCTGCAGCTCGACGCCGCCGAGCTCGAACATCTTGCGCTGCAAGGCGGCCCATTCCTCGCGCGGGCGGCCATCGGTCATCGTCTTCGAGACATGATCATAGGCGTCCTCGAAGCGCCGCTCCTGCATCGCCTTGCCGTAGGCGATCACGGCTTCGCGCGGGCCGGGCTCCTGCGCGCAGTCGAGCGCGTGGGCCGCGAAGCTCGCCGATGCGAGCAGGCTCGCCGTCAGTCGCAGGGCATAGCCGCGATGCGCGCGATGAATCATGCCGTTCTCCCCTCGAGGCTCGTTGAAATTTTGCGCCGCTCGGGCGCGTGACGCCGCAAGCGGCTTTAGCCTAGCAGGCCCATCGGCCGCGCGGCCACTTGCGCCCTGCGTCGCATCCTGCGACCGGGATGTGACGAAATGCGTCACGCCGAGGCGGCCGCGACACCCGAACGGCGCCAGGACCCCGACTTCGCGTCAGCGCGCGGACGCCGCGCCGTCGCCGCTCGACGCGGCACTCGCCGACGCGCGAGCTGTGCACCGTTTTCGCTAGCGTGCACGTTTTTGCATCCGCCGCGGCGCGGCACGGTGGTGCGACCGGCGGCCGCCGCCGCGCGAATGCGTGCGGATTCAATGACGTGCCGACCGTCCGGCAAGCTTTGCCAGTGCTCGGCTCTTTTTGTTGACCGTGCCTCATCCCTGTTCGTGTCGGGCAACACCGAGCGCGAAAGTGCGAAATAAAACAGCCCATGACGCAACAATCGGCGTATAACTGTGGTCCAAGCCGCACAAGGCGAGGATAGACGGTCGCCCAGCCGTTTGGCATAGGCCTTGCAAATTTGCAGCCGTAAGGAGGTCATCGAGGCAACCCGCGCCAAGAAGACCGCTGAAAATCTGGCAGTGCGCGAGTCGCTTGGAGACCTCTCACGGGAATCGTCATCGTGAGGAAGCGACTATGAGTATTTTCAACCAGTATCTCGCCCGCTACGAAAGCGCGCAGGAGACTGAATATTCCCTACAGGAATACCTCGACCTCTGCCGGAAAGACCCCAGCACCTACGCGTCCGCGGCCGAGCGCATGCTGCTCGCGATCGGCACTCCCGAAGTCATCGACACCCGCAAGGATCCGCGCCTGTCGCGGCTCTTCGCCAACAAGCTGATCCGCCGCTACCCCGCCTTCAAGGAGTTCTACGGTATGGAGGAGACGATCGAGCAGATCGTGTCCTACTTCCGGCACGCGGCGCAGGGTCTGGAGGAGCGCAAGCAGGTGCTCTATCTGCTGGGCCCGGTCGGCGGCGGCAAATCTTCGCTGGCCGAAAAACTGAAGTCGCTGATGGAAGTGATGCCCTTCTATTCGCTGAAGGGCTCGCCGGTGAACGAATCCCCGCTCGGCCTGTTCTCGCCGCTGCAGGACGCCGAGCAGCTCGAGAACGAGTACGGCATTCCGCGGCGCTATTTGACGGGCCTGATGTCCCCCTGGGCCATCAAGCGCCTGCACGAGTTCAAGGGCGACATCTCGCGTTTCCGCGTCGTCAAGCGTCACCCGTCCGTGCTGCGCCAGATAGGCGTCGCGAAAACCGAGCCCGGCGACGAGAACAACCAGGACATCTCCTCGCTGGTCGGCAAGGTCGACATCCGCATGCTCGAGCACTATGCGCAGAACGACGCCGATGCCTATTCCTACTCCGGCGGCCTGTGTCTCGCGAACCAGGGCTTGCTCGAGTTCGTCGAGATGTTCAAGGCGCCGATCAAGGTCCTGCACCCGCTGCTGACCGCGACCCAGGAAGGCAACTACAAGGGCACGGAAGGGCTGTCGGCGATTCCCTTCGAGGGCATCATCCTCGCGCATTCGAACGAGTCCGAGTGGCTGTCGTTCAAGAACAATCGCCACAACGAAGCCTTCCTCGACCGCATCTACATCGTCAAGGTGCCGTACTGCATGCGCGTGTCCGAGGAAGTGAGGATCTACGAGAAGCTGCTGAAGGGCAGCTCGCTGGCCGAGGCGCCCTGCGCGCCCGGCACGCTGGAAATGATGGCGCAGTTCGCCGTGCTGTCGCGGATCAAGGAGCCGGAGAATTCGAGCCTCTACTCGAAGATGCGCGTCTACGACGGCGAGAACCTCAAAGACGTCGATCCCAAGGCCAAGAGCTACCAGGAATACCGCGACTTCGCCGGCGTCGACGAAGGCATGACGGGGCTGTCGACGCGCTTCGCGTTCAAGATCCTGTCGAAGGT
Source organism: Gammaproteobacteria bacterium (assembly GCA_035325705.1). GTDB lineage: Bacteria > Pseudomonadota > Gammaproteobacteria. The sequence continues at coordinate 42,635 of DAOKZI010000007.1, read as the reverse complement.
GTTCAATTTCGATCACGCCGAAATCGCGGCCAATCCCGTGCACCTGCTCTACGTGCTGGAACAGGCGATAGAGCGCGAGCAGTTCCCGAAAGAGATCGAGGAGAAATACCTCGCGCATCTGAAGGGCCACCTCGCGACGCGCTACGCCGAGCTGATCGGCAAGGAAATCCAGACGGCCTATCTCGAATCCTATTCCGAATACGGTCAGAACATCTTCGACCGCTACGTGACCTACGCGGACTACTGGATCCAGGACGAGGACTATCGCGATCCCGACACCGGCGAAATCTTCGACCGCGCGGCGCTGAACGTCGAGCTCGAGAAGATCGAGAAGCCGGCCGGCATCGCGAACCCGAAGGATTTCCGCAACGAAATCGTCAACTTCGTGCTGCGCGCACGCGCCGCGCACGGCGGCCGCAATCCGGCCTGGACGAGCTACGAGAAATTGCGCGAGGTGATCGAACGCAAGATGTTCTCGAACACGGAAGATCTGCTGCCGGTCATCTCCTTCAACGCGAAGGGCTCCAGCGAGGATCAGAAGAAGCACGAGAACTTCGTCGGCCGCATGACCGCGAAAGGCTACACGGAGAAGCAGGTGAGACTGCTCTGCGAATGGTATCTGCGCGTGAGGAAGGCCTCCTGAGGCCGGGGAGACGCGCATGATCGTCGATCGCAGACTCAACGGGCGGCATCGCAATGCCGTCAATCGCGAGCGCTTCGTCCGCCGCTACAAGGACCAGATCCGCCGCGCCGTGGCGGAGGCGGTGGGCAAGCGCTCGATCACCGATCTCGATCGCGGCGAGCGGGTCGACATCCAGCGCAAGGACATTGCCGAGCCGTTCTTCCACCACGGCCCCGGCGGTCACCGCGAAGCCGTTCATCCCGGCAACAAGGAATTCGTTGCCGGCGATCGCGTGCAGCGGCCCGAAGGCGGCGGCGCGGGCGGCAGCGGCAGCCAGGCCGCCAAGGACGGCGAAGGCGAGGACGAGTTCGTGTTCGTGCTGTCGCGGGAGGAGTTTCTCGACTTCTTCTTCGACGATCTGGCCTTGCCGGATCTCGTGAAGAAGCGGCTGGCGACGATTCCCTCGACGAAGAGCGTACGCGCCGGCTTCACGCAGACCGGCGTGCCGACCAACGTCAACATCATCCGTTCCTTGAAGAGCGCGGCGGCCCGGCGTCGCGCGCTGCAGGCGCCGCGCCGCGGCGACCTGGCGCGCGCGGAAGAGCGCTTCTGCGCGCTCGAGGCCGCGGGCTCGCCGGCCGACGTGCTGAACGAGGCCGAAGCGGCGGTCAACCACCTGAGACGCCGCATCGCGCGCGTGCCTTTTCTCGACACCATAGATCTGCGCTACAACAACCGCGTGCAGCGCCCGCAGCCGACGACGCAGGCGGTGATGTTTTGCATCCTCGACGTTTCGGGCTCGATGGATGAGTCGCGCAAGGACATCGCGAAGCGCTTCTTCGCCCTGCTCTATCTGTTCCTGAGCCGCGCTTACGAGAAGATCGAGGTGGTGTTCATCCGCCATCACACCCAGGCCGCGGAAGTGAGCGAGGAGGAGTTCTTCTCCGCGCGCGACACCGGCGGCACCATCGTCTCCAGCGCGCTGACGCTGATGGAGAAGATCATCGACGAGCGCTACGGCAACGACGACTGGAATCTCTACGCCGCGCAGGCGAGCGACGGCGACAACTGGCTCGACGATTCGCCGCGCTGCGCCGGCATGCTGCGCGAGAGCCTGCTGCCGCGCCTGCAGTACTTCGCCTACGTACAGGTCGGGGCCTTCGATGAGCAAGGCCTGTGGCGCGAGTATGCGAAGCTCGCGAGCGAAAGGCCGCATCTCGCGATGCAGAAGATCGCGAGCGCCGCGGACATCTATCCGGTATTTCGTGCCCTTTTCGCGAAGCAGCCGACATGCGCCCCGGCCTGATCTCGACCGGCTCCGAGTGGACCTTCGATCTGATCGAGGACTACGAGCACGTGCTCGCCGGCATCGCGGCCGACTACCGCCTCGACACCTATCCGAACCAGATCGAGATCGTCAGTGCCGAACAGATGATGGACGCCTACTCCTCCGTCGGCATGCCGGTCGGCTACAGCCACTGGTCCTACGGCAAGGAATTCGTGTCGGTCGAGCAGCGCTACCGGCGCGGCGAGATGGGGCTCGCCTACGAAATCGTCATCAATTCCAATCCCTGCATCGCTTATTTGATGGAGGAGAATACGCTGCCGATGCAGGCGCTGGTCATCGCGCATGCGAGCTTCGGTCACAACTCCTTCTTCAAAGGCAACTACCTGTTCCGGACCTGGACGACGGCGGATTCGATCATCGACTACCTGCTGTTCGCGCGCGACTACCTGCGCGACTGCGAGCAGCGCTACGGCGTCGCCGCGGTCGAGGACGTGCTCGATTCTTGCCACGCCTTGCGCAACTACGGCGTCGACCGCGCGAAGCGCCCGACCCGCCTGTCGCCCACTCAGGAGCTCGAGCGCCAGCGTCTCCGTGAGACGCAGCAGCAGGAAACGGTCAATGAGCTGTGGCGCACCTTGCCGATGCGCGAGGAGGCCCACGAGGCTAGCCCGGAGGACGTCTACCCCACCGAGCCGCAGGAGAACCTGCTGTACTTCATCGAGAAGAATGCGCCGCTGCTCGCGCCGTGGCAGCGGGAAATCCTGCGCATCGTGCGCAAGCTCGCGCAGTATTTCTATCCGCAGCGTCAGACGCAGGTCATGAACGAAGGCTGGGCCACGTTCTGGCACTACACGCTGCTGAACCGGCTCTACGACGAAGGGCGGGTCGATGACGCCTTCATGCTGGAAGTGCTGGCCTCGCACACCAACGTCGTGATGCAGCCGGGCTTCGATCATCCGCGCTACGGCGGCATCAATCCCTATGCGCTCGGCTTCTCGATGATGCGCGACATCCGGCGGATCTGCGAGCGGCCGACCGACGAGGATCGCTACTGGTTCCCCGATCTGGCCGGCACCGACTGGATCGCGAGCCTCGATTTCGCGATGCGCAACTACAAGGACGAGTCCTTCATCGCCCAGTACCTCTCGCCGCATCTGATACGCGAGATGCGCCTGTTTGCGGTCGTCGACGACGATCGCGAAAGCACTTACGAGATCGCGGCGATCCACGATGAGGCCGGCTACCGTCGCGTGCGCGCGGCCCTCGCCGCGCAGTACGATCTCGGCAACCGCGAGCCGGACATCCAGGTCTGGCGCGTCGACCGTCGCGGCGATCGCTCGCTGACGCTGCGCCACCAGCAGCGCGGCCGCCGGCCGCTCGGCGCCGCCAGCGGCGATGCGCTGCGACACGTCGCGCGACTGTGGGGCTTTGCGGTCAGGCTCGAGACGGTGCGGCCGGACGGAGGCGTCGAAAACGTCGCGGAAGCGCAGCCGCCGCGCTGAGGGCGCGGCCCCGGCCGATGCAACTGCGCTATGTGAGTCGCCCGCCCGCGACGCCGACGCACCGGCCGCCGCTGCTGTTGCTGCTGCACGGAGTCGGCGGCAACGAGGAGGGTCTCGCGAGCTTCGTCGCGACCGTTGACCCGCGCTTTCTCGTCCTGAGCCTGCGTGCGCCCTTCATCAACGCGCCGGGTGCCTATCGCTGGTTCGACGTGAGATTTTCTACTCAGGGCATCGACGTCGACGGCGACGAAGCCGAGCGCAGCCGGCTCGCCGTCATCCAGTTCGTCAACGACGCCGTGATGGGCTTCGGCGCGGATCCGCGCCGCGTCTATCTACTCGGTTTCTCGCAGGGCGCGACGCTGGCCTACGGCATCGGCCTCACGGCGCCAGCGAAGCTGCGCGGCATCGTCGGCATCGCCGGCCGCGTGCTGCCCGAAATCGCGCCGATCGCGGCCCCCGCCTCGGCCCTGCGCCATCTGACGCTGCTGATCCAACACGGCGTGAACGACCCCGTGGTGCCGCTCGCCCGCGCCCACGCGACGCGCGATCTCTTCGCCGATCTCGGCGTGATGCTCGGCTATCGCGAGTACGAAGCCGCGCATGAAATCACGCCTGCGATGCTGCGCGAAGCCTGCGATTTCCTAGGCACGCAGCTCGACCGCTTCGAAGCCTGAGCGCTCGCATGGCCGGGCTTCCGGTGCTGATTCATGCGCTGGATGAATCTAGCCACGGAGAGCACGGGGGACACGGAGGGAAGAGAAGGATTGATTTATGCCATCCGCGGCGATATGCCAATTCCGGTCTCATTGTCTCGGGACGAGATTCGTAGCCCGGATGAGCGCAGCGAATCCGGGGTCGGGCATGTCAGGAACCGTGAGATTCGCGGTAGACGCAGATCCCGGATTCGCTGCGCTCATCCGGGCTACAAGAACTGGATGAATCTAACCACGGAGGGACGAAGGAAGAGACTGATTAGATCCTGCCCTTCGTGATTCCTGCGCCTCGTTCGGCGGCGGCGCTGCAGAAGTTCGCATCAATCCCTCTCTTTCTCCGTGTCCCCCGTGCTCTCCGTGGCTAGATTGATAGGGCATTTCAGCTTCGGCCGCGCAGCTTCCGGTAGCTTTAGAATGCGGCCATGGCGGACAGCGTCGATGACATCGCCCGCGGGCCTCTGCGCAAGATCATCCATATCGACATGGACGCGTTCTACGCGTCGGTCGCGCAGCGTGACGATCCGGCGTTGCGCGGGCGGCCCGTGATCGTCGCCTGGCGCAGCCCGCGCTCGGTCGTCTGTGCCGCGTCCTACGAGGCGCGCCGCTACGGCGTGCGCTCGGCGATGCCGGCCTCGCGCGCCGCGCGGCTGTGTCCCGACGGCGTATTCGTGGCGCCGGATTTCCCGCGCTATCGCGCCGTATCGGCCCAGGTGCGCGATATTTTCCGGCGCTATACGGATCTGATCGAGCCGCTGTCGCTGGATGAGGCCTATCTCGACGTCACGCACAACAAGCCGGGCCTGCCGACCGCTACCGCGGTCGCGCGCGCCATCCGCAGCGACATCTTCGCCGCGACCGCGCTGACGGCTTCGGCCGGCGTCGCGCCGAACAAGTATCTCGCGAAGATCGCCTCCGACTGGCGCAAGCCGAACGGTCTGTTCGTGATCCAGCCCGCCGAGGTCGACGCCTTCGTCGCGGACTTGCCGGTGTCGCGTCTGCCCGGCGTGGGGCGCGCGACCGAAGAGCAGCTCGCGGCGCTGGGCGTGAAGACCGTGGCCGAGCTGCGCGCGCTGGAGCGTCCGCTGCTCGTCGCACGCTTCGGCCGCTACGGGCAACGACTCTACGATCTCGCGCGCGGCATCGACGATCGCGCGGTCGTTGCCGATCGCCCCGTGCAGTCGATTTCCGCCGAGCAGACCTTCGAGCACGATCTGCCGCCGGCCCTGGTCGAGGCCGCACTGCCGGCGCTCGCCGAGCAGGTGTGGCGGGCCGCGGCGCGCGCCGGACGCGTCGGCCGCACCGTGGTACTGAAGCTGAAAACGGCGGATTTTCGCGTGCTCTCGCGGCACGTGACGCCGCCGCAGCGGCCGCGCGGCGCCGAGGACATCCTCGCGTTCGGGCGCCAGCTCCTCGCGCGCATGCCGCAGGACGCGACACGGCGCTACCGCCTCGCGGGACTCGGCCTCGCGAACTTCGTCGACGTCGACGACGCGCGCCAGCCGGCTTTGTTCGATGGAGTGGAAGAGACCGGCGCCGATTTCGCCGCTGGCGCTTCGAGCGCAATCGACGACGCGAGCTAAAGCCCCGACCGCGCCCGCCGATAGCTTCAGCGGGCGGCAACACCCTCCCCTCCTTGTTCGCCGCTCAGCCTCGTGGGCCGGCCCCCCCGCCGGCCCACTTTTTCTTTTGCCCTATCGCGTTCCAATTCCGCGCGCGACCGCTCGTACTCTTCGTTCGCCTCGTTGCCTCATCCGATGGGTGATGAATCTCGCCACGGAGGGTGCGGAGAACACGGAGAAAAAGGCATTGATTGGAGCGCCTGCAGACGCCGACATCGCGGAGGCACCGGCCCAATCAAACGTTTTCCGCGCCCCTCATGGCCGTAGGTTGCCGTGAAAGCGCGTGGCCGTTGTGCTTGCCCCGACCCCGGGGGTAACGACTGGCGAGGCGCCGATCCCGGATTCCGCTGCGCTCCTTCCGGGCTACGAAGATCGTTCTCTTGTAGCCCGGAAGGAGCGCAGCGGAATCCGGGAGAGAGGCTCACCACGCCTCTTTCATGATTGAGATCGATGCGCGTGCGTCATCCCAATGATGAAAGAGCCAATAGCCCCCCAACGTGAACGGCGATGTCGTAGCCCGGGTGGAGCGCGCAGCGCGTAACCCGGGATCCGCGCCCGCCGCAGTCGACAAGACCGCCGCGGCGCGCGCCGCGCAGGACCGCAAGCCTTTGCGTATTGGGCGCCGGATCCCGGGTTCCGCTACGCTGCACCCGGGCTACGAGAACAGGGTGCCCTCTTTCACGGCAAGCTACGAGTTGAGGAATCTGGCCACGGAGGCGACGGAAAAAAAGGGATGGAGCGCGAGCCTCCGCAACGCCACCGCCGAACGAGGCGAGGCATTGCGGAAACACCGGTCGAATCAAATCTTCCCCGTGTCCTCCGTGCCCTCCGGGACTAGATTAATCACCATCAATCGACGACCCCCGCATCATCGACGCGCTGGAAGCCGCGCGGCAGCTTGCCGCCGCGCTTGGCGCGTTCACCGCGATAGGCTTCGAGGTCGCGCGGCTTCAGACTGAGATGGCGGCTGCCGGCATCGATGCGCAGGCTGCGGCCGGGGGCGACGACGACGACGGCCTTCAGCACTTCTTCGCCGCTCTTCAATTTGGGCGTCGGGATCTGGATCAGCCGGACGCCGCGGCCGCGCGGCATTTGCGGCAGCTCGCTCGCCTTGAACACGAGCAGATGGCCCGCGCTGGTGACGCAGACGACGTCGTCGCGCGCCGGATCCTCGAGTGGATAGAGACCGAGCGCGCGCCCGCCCTCGCCCAGGCTCAACAGCGCCTTGCCCGCCTTGTTCTTCGCGTACAGATTCTCGAGCGTCGTGCGGAAGCCGTAGCCGGCCTCGGACACGACGAGGACTTCCTGCTCGGGATTGCCGATCGCAATGGCGACGAAGGGCACGCCGTCCGGCGGCGTGAGCCGGCCCGCGAGCGGTTCGCCCATGCCGCGCGCCGAGGGCAGCGTGTGGGCGGCCAGCGAATAGCTGCGCCCATCGGCGCCGAGGAACACGGCCTGCTGGTTGCTCTTGCCGCGCGCCGCGGCCTGATAGCGATCGCCGCTGCGGAAGGCGAGCTCGCGCGCCTCGATCTCATGGCCCTTCGCCGCGCGCACCCAGCCCTTCTCGGACAGCACGATCGTGACGGGCTCGGCGCTGAGCAGCTCGGTCTCGGCGAGCGCCTGGGCGGCGGCGCGTTCGACGATGCGGCTGCGGCGCTCGTCGCCGTACTCCTCGGCGTCGCGCTCGAGCTCCTGGCGCGTCAAGGTCTTCAGCCGCCGCGGCGAGGCCAGGATCTGCTCGATGCGTTTGCGTTCGTCGGCGAGCTCGGCCTGCTCGCCGCGGATCTTGATTTCTTCCAGGCGCGCGAGCTGCCGCAGACGGAGGTCGAGGATCGCGTCGGCCTGCGCCGCGCTCAGGCCGAAGCGTTCGATCAGCTTCGCTTTGGGCTCGTCCTCGCTGCGGATGAGGTGGATCACCTCGTCGATGTTGAGGAAGGCGATCAGCAGGCCGTCGAGGATGTGCAGCCGGTCGACGACCTTGTCGAGCCGGTGCTGCAGGCGCCGGCGCACGGTCTCGATGCGGTACTCGAGCCATTCCGCCAGCAGCGACTTCAGATTGCGCACGCCGGGCAGGCCGTCGAGGCCGATCACGTTGAGGTTCATGCGCAGCGTGCGCTCGAGATCGGTGGTCGCGAACAGATGCTGCATCATCTGCTCGAGGTCGACGCGGTTCGATCTCGGCATCAGCACGATGCGCGTCGGCGTCTCGTGATCGGATTCGTCGCGTATGTCCTCGAGCATCGGCAGCTTCTTGGCCTGCATCTGCGCCGCGATCTGCTCGATGATGCGCGAGCCGGAGGTCTGGTAGGGCAGCTCCGTGATCACCACGTTGCCGTTCTCCCGCGCGTACACGGCGCGCATGCGCACGGTGCCCTGCCCGTTCTCGTAGAGCTGCTTCAATTCGCGCGCCGGCGTGATGATCTCGCCGCCGCCCGGGAAGTCGGGGCCGCGCACCTGCGCGCACAGCTCCTCGATCGAGGCGTTGGGCTGCTCGAGCAGCGTCACGCAGGCCTGTACGATCTCGCGCAGATTGTGCGGCGGAATGTCGGTCGCCATACCGACGGCGATGCCGGTGGTGCCGTTCAGCAGCACGTTGGGCAGCCGCGCCGGCAAGAGCCGCGGCTCGTCCAGCGTGCCGTCGAAGTTCGGCACCCAGTCGGCCGTGCCCTGTTCGAGCTCGGACAGCAGCGTGTCCGCGTAGCGCGTGAGCTTGGCCTCGGTGTAGCGCATCGCGGCGAAGGACTTCGGATCGTCCGGCGATCCCCAGTTGCCCTGGCCGTCGATCAGCGGATAGCGGTAGCTGAAGGGCTGCGCCATCAGCACCATCGCCTCGTAGCAGGCCGAGTCGCCGTGCGGATGGAACTTGCCGATGACGTCGCCGACGGTGCGCGCGGACTTCTTGTGCTTGGCGGCGGCGTTCAGGCCGAGCTCCGACATCGCGTAGACGATGCGGCGCTGGACCGGCTTCAGGCCGTCGGCGAGGTGCGGCAGCGCGCGATCGAGGATCACGTACATCGAGTAGTCGAGGTAGGCCTGCTCCGTGAACTCGCGCAGCGGCTTGCGATCGATGTCGGCCTTCTCACCCATGAGTGCTGATTCCTTGGTCGGTCACGGCAGCGCGGCGAGATTGCCGGCCAGATTGCCCTTGCGTTCCAGCCATACACGGCGATCGCTCGCCCGCTTCTTGCCGAGCAGCATGTCCATCATCGAATCCGTCGCGCGCTCGTCGTCGATCGTGAGCTGCACGAGGCGGCGCGACGAAGGCAGCATCGCCGTCTCGCGTAGCTGCGAGGGATTCATCTCGCCCAGGCCCTTGAAGCGCTGGACGTTGATCTTGCCCTTGACGCGATCGGCCTGGATGCGCGCGACGATCGCGTCGCGCTCGCCGTCGTCGAGCGCGTAGAACACTTCCTTGCCGGCGTCGATGCGATACAGCGGCGGCATCGCGACGAACACGTGGCCGGCGACGACCACGGCGCGGAAATGCCTCACGAACAGCGCGCACAGCAGGGTCGCGATGTGCGCGCCGTCGGAGTCGGCGTCGGCGAGGATGCAGATCTTGCCGTAGCGCAGGCCGTCGAGATCCGGGCTGCCGGGATCCACGCCGATCGCGACCGCGATGTCGTGCACCTCCTGCGAGGCGAGCACCTGCGCCGATTCGATCTCCCAGGTGTTCAGGATCTTGCCGCGCAGGGGCAGGATCGCCTGGTAGTCCTTGTCGCGCGCCTGCTTGGCCGAGCCGCCGGCCGAATCGCCCTCGACGAGGAAGAGCTCCGACTCGCCGAGATCGTTGGAGGTGCAGTCGGCGAGCTTGCCCGGCAGCGCCGGCCCGTTGCCGGCGATTTTCTTGCGCACCACGGCTTTCGCCGCTTTCAGGCGCTGCTGCGCGCGCTCGATCGCGAGCTGCGCGATGCGCTCGCCGCTCTCCACGTGCTGATGCAGCCACAGGCTGAACGCGTCGCGCACAGCGGTGGCGACGACGGCCGCCGCCGACTGGCTGGACAGGCGTTCCTTGGTCTGGCCGGAAAACTGCGGCTCGGTCATCTTCAGCGACAGCACATAGGCGAGCCGCTCGGTGCAATCGTCGGCGGTGATCCGGATCCCGCGCGCGAGCAGATTGCGGAACTCGCAGAACTCGCGCAGCGCCTCGAGCAGGCCCTGGCGCAGACCGTTGACGTGCGTACCGCCCTGCGCGGTCGGCACCAGGTTCACATAGCTCTCGGCAACGAGCTCGCCGTCGTCGGCGCGCCACTGCAGCGCCCAGGTGACGGCGGCGTGCTCGGCCTCGAGCGTCCCCTGCACGGCCTCGGCGGGCAGCAGCTCGGCGTCGGCCATCGCCGCGGCCAGATAGCCGCGCAGACCGTCCTCGTAGTGCCAGGTGTCGGTCTCGTTCGTCGTCTCGTCCGTCAGTGTCACGCGCAGCCCGGGACAGAGCACAGCCTTCGCGCGCAGCAGGTGCTTCAAGCGCGGCACCGCGATCTTCACCGTGTCGAAGTAGCGGCCGTCGGGCCAGAAGCGGATGCTCGTGCCCGTGTTCTGGCGGCCGACGCGGCCGAGCTCGGTGAGCTCGGACTGGCGTTCGCCGCCGGCGAAGCTCATCGCGCACTCGACGCCGCCGCGCTTGACGCGCACTTCGAGCTTCGAGGACAGCGCGTTGACCACCGACACGCCGACGCCGTGCAGGCCGCCGGAAAACTTGTAGTGCTTGCCGGAGAACTTGCCGCCCGCGTGCAGCTTGGTGAGGATGACCTCGACGCCGGACAGGCGTTCACCCGGATGGATGTCGACCGGCATGCCGCGGCCGTCGTCGCTGACCGTGATCGACGCATCGGCATGCAGCACGACGTCGATGCGCGTACAGTGGCCGGCCAGCGCCTCGTCGACGCTGTTGTCGACGACCTCCTGGACGAGGTGGTTGGGGCGGGACGTATCGGTGTACATCCCGGGGCGTTTGCGGACCGGCTCGAGACCGGTCAAGACTTCGATGTCAGCCGCGTCGTATCGCGCGCTCACCCGTCGCTCCTGGCAATCGTGAATGGAAGGCAGCGGCCGCGTTCGGCCGCTGCGGGCGAAATGCGCGCGGATGGTCCGTCAAGGACCGCGTGCGGTCAAGCGGGATCGACGAGATCGGCGGCGAGCGACGCGCGCACGGCTTCGGACACGGGATCGACGCTGTAGGTATAGAGCGGATGCGCCACGCCGATCGAAATCGGCGCGCCGGCGCGCGCGGCCGCGACCATCGCCGGCGTGAGCTGGAAGCGCAGGAAATGCACCGCGGAGGTCTTCGCTTCTTTCGTACGCTCCATGTCCTCGTCGGCGATCCCCGTCACGCGGGCGTGCCCGCCGACCTGCATCCACAGCGCATGCTCGATGCCGACGAGCCGCTCCAGCGCGGCCTTGCGCTCTTGCGGGTCGGTGTATTCGATCATGAACGTCGCCTTCCAGTTGTCGCCGTCCGGGATCAGGGGCACGTAGGCTTCGAGCTCCGCCTGCACGGCCTCGGCCTCGAAGATGCGTTCGACGCGCAGCATCTCCTGGACCTGATACTGGATCGTCAGTCGATCCTCGTAGTACAGCGTCGCATGCGCGCCGAGACAGACCTGGCGCATCGTCTTGTGCCTTAGCACGCGTTCGCGGAAGGCCGGCCGTTCGCGGTGATAGGTTTCGAGCGACATCAGATCGTCGCGCGTGAGAGTCGGTGCGCTTGCCATGTTCAGATCCCGTAAGCCTGCCGGAGCAGGGAGAATGCCGAAGTCGCTTCCTGCTTCGCGACGCCCTGTTCGATAAGCTCGCCCGCCATCGGGCAGTCGCTGAGATAGTGATCGTAGCTGCCCTCGGTGATCCGGCCGACGACCGGCGCGCAGATCTTCTTCGCGTACGCATAGTTCTCGGCCTTCACCGCATAGGTGCCGTCGTGGCCCGAGCAGCGCTCGATCGAAGTGACCTTGGTGCCCGGTACGAGCTCCAGTACGTCCTTGGTCTTCAAGCCGATGTTCTGCACGCGCTGATGGCAGGGCACGTGGTGCGCGATGCTGCCCAGGCCCTGCGCGAAGTCGGTCTTGAACAGACCGGCGCGATGCCGGTGCATCAGGTACTCGAAAGGATCGAAGAAAGCCTTGCGGAGGCGCTGGACCGCGCCGTCCTCCGGGAACATCAGCGGCAGCTCCTGCTTGAACATCAGCACGCAGCTCGGAATCGCCGCGATCAGATCGTAGCCCTGCTCGACCAGCGGCAGGAGCTGGCCGACGTTGCGATCCTTGTGGCGCGCGACGGTGTCGAGATCGCCGAGCTCGAGCTTCGGCATGCCGCAGCAGACTTCCGCACCGGAGATCCGGACCTCGATGTCATTGTGGCGCAGGACGGCGACGAGATCCTCGACCACCTGCGGTGCGTTCCGGTTGCCGTAGCAGGTGAGGAAGATCGCGACCTTGCCCGTGGTCTCCGGCGTCGGCAGCGCGGTGCCGGAAGGGCCCGGCAGATCGGCGAGGCGTTTACGCGCGGTGCGGCTCGTGAAGCTCGGCAGCGGCGCCTCGGCATGCACGCCGAAGTACTTCTGGAGCAGCGCCCGCGCCGGCTTCGCCCGGTTCACCGCGTTGACGGTCTGCGCGACGACGGGAATCGTCGCAATCCGCCCGACCACGTCGGTGGACGTCAGCACCTTGTCGCGCAGCGGCAGATCGCCGTCGCGAAACTTCACCGCTTTCGCGCGCAGCATCAGATGCGGGAAATCGACGTTCCACTCGTGCGGCGGCACGTACGGGCACTTGGTCAAGTAGCAGAGATCGCAGAGATAGCACTGGTCGACGACCTTCCAGTAGTCCGCCTGCTGCACGCCGTCGACTTCCATCGTCGGCGATTCGTCGACGAGATCGAACAGGGTCGGAAACGAATTGCACAGGCTGACGCAGCGCCGGCAGCCGTGACAGATGTCATAGACGCGCTCGAGCTCCGCGAACAGCGCGGCCTTGTCGTAGAACGACTCCGAGCGCCAGTCGAGCGGGTGTCGCGTGGGCGCTTCCAGACTGCCTTCTCTCGCCATCGGCCCATCTCCTCAAGAAAGCTCCGAACGAGTCCGTCCCGGATTCGTGCAGAGTCGCACGATCTCAAAAGCGACGAAGCCGGGCGAGCCCGGCTTCGTCGGCCTACCGCGGTCCGCGGCGCCTCAATTCATCGAATCGAGGGCCTTCTGGAAGCGGTTTGCGTGCGAGCGCTCGGCTTTCGCCAGCGTTTCGAACCAGTCAGCGATTTCGGTGAAACCTTCCTCGCGCGCCGCCTTGGCCATGCCGGGATACATGTCCGTGTACTCGTGCGTCTCGCCCGCGATCGCGGCCTTGAGGTTCAGCGAAGTCGTGCCGATCGGCTCGCCGGTGGCGGGATCGCCGACCTGCTCGAGATACTCCAGATGCCCGTGAGCGTGACCGGTCTCGCCTTCGGCGGTCGAGCGGAACACCGCCGAGATGTCGTTGTAGCCTTCGACGTCCGCCTTCTGCGCGAAGTACAGATAGCGGCGATTGGCCTGCGATTCGCCGGCGAACGCGGCCTTCAGGTTTTCTTCAGTGCGGGTGCCCTTCAGTGACGGCATGATGATCCTCCTAGGTCGATGCTATTGGGATCGGCCGGGACCGGATCCCTGTTTTCTCAGCCCTTCGTTCGGCCTTGCGCGCCGCGGGACTCGGCGTCGGCGCGGACTCTGCGGTTCGCTTACCAGTCCCTGGCCCGGAAGCTTAGACTTAGTCTAAAGGCCCTTGCACTCTATGTCATCGGTTTCGACGAAAGCAAGCCGGCGCGCGCCGGGCCGGCCGCGTGCATTGCTCCGCCTGCGCCCCGTCTGTAGAGTGCCGCCGCGCCGCCGCGCCGATACCGACCCGTGAAGAAACGCCCTACCTCGAATTTCGAAGCCGATCTCGCCGAGCTCGAGCAGCTCGTCGCGCGCATGGAGCGCGGCGATCTGCCGCTGGAGGAGGCGCTGGGGACCTTCGAGCGCGGGATCGCACTGGCCCGGGCCTGCCAGCAGGCCCTGCGCGAGGCGGAGCAGAAGGTGCAGCGGCTCAGCGCCGGGCCGGGCGGTGAGACGCTCGAGCCTCTGGCGGCCGGCGACGACGAGAACGAGCAAGGCGGCGAGGATCCGGACGAGGATGAACTTTGAAGCACATTTGAAGGCGCACCAGGCTCGCGCCGAACGCGCGCTGGATCGCTGGCTGCCGGCCCCCGATCGCGAACCCGCCCGGCTGCACGAAGCGATGCGCTACGCGGTGCTCGGGCCCGGCAAGCGCGTGCGGCCGGTGCTGGTATACGCGACGGGCGAAGCGCTGGACGCGGATCTCGATCGACTCGACAGCAGCGCGGCCGCGGTCGAATTCATCCATGCGTACTCGCTGGTCCACGACGATCTGCCGGCGATGGACGACGACGACCTGCGCCGCGGCCGCCCGACCTGCCACCGCGCCTACGACGAAGCCACGGCGATCCTCGCCGGCGATGCGCTGCAGGCGCTGGCCTTTCGCGCGCTCGCACACGACGCGCGACTCGCCGTGCCGGCCGAGCGCCGCCTCGAAATGATCGCGCTGCTCGCGGACGCGAGCGGCTCGCTCGGCATGGCCGGCGGACAAGCGATCGATCTCGCGGCGGTCGGCCAGAAGATCTCGCTGGCCGAGCTCGAAAACATGCATCTGCACAAGACCGGTGCGCTGATCCGCGCGAGCGTGCAGCTCGGCTTCATGGCCGCGGGCGGCACCGACGCCGAGTCCGCGCGCGCGCTCGACGTGTACGCGCGCAGCATCGGCCTCGCCTTCCAGGTCCACGATGACATCCTCGACGTCGAGGGCGCGACCGAGGTCATCGGCAAGCGGCAGGGTTCGGATGTCGATCGCGACAAGCCGACTTATCCGAATCTGCTCGGCATGGCGCAAGCCAAGGCGACCGCGCGCCGCCTCTGTGACGAGGCCGTCGCCTCGCTGGCCGGCCTCGGCGCCGGGGCCGAAAGTCTGCGCCAGCTCGCCCGCTACATCGTCGGCCGCGATCGCTAGACCGCGCCGGAATTCCGGCGCGCCTCGTCGGAATCGCCGTCGCCTTGCCGGCACGCGCCGGAGCGCCGTCCGCCAACCCATTGATTCGATGAAGCACGGTGCTTGGCACATCTCGTGCAGCACATTGAGCAGCAAGGCGCGTAGGCGCGTCCTTGCCTCCTCCCTTTGGTCCATTACGGGTGCTGCGGCACCCGTTTTTTTGGGCAAGCCCCGAGCGAATTTCGTTCGGCCCTCAGCGCTCCTCGGCCTTGATCGCCTGCCACAGCGCGTCCAGCGCCGCGGCATCGAGCCGATCCGGGGCGTGTCCTGCCGCCACGGCCCGCGTCTCCAGCGCGCGGAAGCGGCGCTCGAAGCGGGCGTTCGCGGCGCGCAGCGTCGATTCGGCATCGAGGCCGAGATGGCGCGCGAGATTCACGCAGGTGAAGAGCAGATCGCCGAGCTCGTGCGCCACTGCCGCCCTGTCACCGGCGGCGAGGGCAGCGTCCAGTTCTGCCGTCTCTTCGCGCAATTTTTCCACTACCGGCGGCAGCGACGGCCAGTCGAAGCCGACGCGCGCCGCGCGCTGCTGCAGCTTGCTCGCACGGGACAGCGCCGGCAGCGCGCGCGGCAGATCGTCCACGGCCGAGGCCCGCGCGCCCTGCGCGCGTTCCGCCGCCTTGATCTCCTCCCAGCGCCGGGACTGCGCGGCGGCGTCGCCGCGCGGCTCGTCACCGAACACGTGCGGATGGCGCCGCGTCAGCTTGTCGACGAGGCCGCGGCAGACGGCCTCGAAATCGTAACGACCCTCCTCGGCGCCGATCTGCGCATAGAACACGACCTGGAACAGCAGATCGCCGAGCTCCCCCGGCAGCGCGCGCCAGTCCTCGCGCTCGATGCAGTCGGCGACCTCATAGGCTTCCTCCAGGGTATGGCGCACGAGGCTCGCCGGCGTCTGCGCGCGATCCCAGGGACAGCCGCGTTCGGGATCGCGCAAGCGACGCATCAGCGCGAGCAGGTCTTCGAGCGCGGAGGTCATGGCACGACTGTAAACGCGAGGAGCGAACTTTGGTACGGCGGCACCGGTCGGAGCCGCTTGATCGCCCGTTGCCATTGTGGTGAAAATCCGGTGCAGTTGCTTCCTTTCCGTCAACTTCGGGCGCTCGATTAGCCATGGCCGCCGTGCCCCTGATACTTCGCCTCGACATCACCGGCGCGCCGGTGCGCTGGATGCCGTGGCAGGACGCGGTGTCGCTGTACAGTCGCGGCCTCGTCGCCTGGACCACGGGCGATCACGAGTTCGAGATCCGCGGCGGCATCGCGCGTGAGACCGGCTTGCGCTCGCGCATCGTCGTGCACAGCATCGTGGCCGTGAAGCGCTCCGGCCAGCGCCTGCTGGTCCAGCGCACTACGCCGCCGCTGAACAATCACGAGCTGTTCCGGCGCGACGGCTTCATCTGCATGTACTGCGGTACGCAGTGCACCGAGCATCAGTTGACGCGCGATCACGTCGAGCCGCTGTCGCGCGGCGGCCGCGACGTATGGTCGAACGTGGTCGCCGCCTGCAAGAGCTGCAACACGCGCAAGGGCGGGCGCCGGCCCGAGCAGGCGCACATGCCGCTGCTCGCCGTGCCCTATGTCCCGAACTGGGCGGAGTTCCTGGCGCTGTCGAATCGTCGCATCCTGTCCGATCAAATGGATTTCCTGCGCACGCAGTTCAAATCCAAGGCGCGGCTGCTCGGCTTCGCGACGCATTGAACGAACCGCGCGCGCGGGCGCGCATCCGAGGAAGCCAGCGAGGTCTCGATGAAGCATTTCCTATCCCGGCGCTCAGCGCTCGTCCGTCGCGTCGTGGCCGGGGCGCTGCTCGCTGCCAGCGCCACCGCCGCCGCCATCGACGCCGAAGGCAATTACGCCGTGTGGGGCGTGGGCCAGGCGTCCTGCCACCAGTTCGATCAGGCCTATGCCGCAGACGAGATCGCCGCCTTCAAGGCCTATCTCGCCGGCTATCTCACGGCGTACAACGCCATGGCGAAAGACGTCTACACGGCCACCGGCAGCAACACGCTGAAGGACAATCTCGCCGCGCTGGCCGCGCACTGCGCGAAGAATCCGATGGACAGCTACGAACGCGGCATCCAGGCCCTGCTCGAGGCGAGCGCGCGGCGCAAGTCCGATGGCGGCGGGGCCTGGGGCCGGGCCGCGCCGGCGGGTCGATGAGCCGGGATCCCGCAAGCTCGCGACGAGACCTCGCACGGGTCCTGCGCGAAATCGCCGAGCCGGTCGGGCCGCATCCACTGCTGCATGCGGCGCGTCCGGCGTCGCGGCCCGTGCCGGCCGCCGTGCTGGTCCCCATCACCTGCGAGGAGCGCGCGGAAATCCTGCTGACCGTACGCCACAGCGCGCTGCGCAGCCATCCCGGCCAGATCAGCTTTCCGGGGGGGCGCGTCGACGCGACGGACACCGACGTCGCGGCGACCGCGCTGCGCGAGGCCTGGGAAGAAGTCGGCATCGAGCCGGGCACCGTCGAGGTGCTCGGCACGCTGCCGCCCTATATGACGGGCACGGGCTACAGCGTCGTGCCGGTGCTCGGCCTCATTCCCTCGCATTACGAATACCGTCTGGCGCGCGACGAGGTCGAAGAGGTCTTCCACGTGCCCTGCGAGTTCCTGTTCGAGACCGGCACTTGGGAGACGCGGGAGTACGAGGTCGAAGGCGCGCGCCGCGCCTATGCGGAAATCTGGTTCGGTCGCTATCGCATCTGGGGCGCGACGGCCGGCATGATCGTCGGACTGCGTGAACGCCTGCATCACCATCCCGCGGCCGGCGTGTCGGCGGAGCCTGGCAAGTAATTGCGCTCGCCCTTAGAATCGTTCATCATTTGACTGTTAATACAAAAGAATTCCTCACTAGGAATGTTCGTTCAAGTCGATAGGAGATAAACAATGCACAAATCTCTCACTCTGGCGGTTCGCGCCGCGATGATCGTCGGCGCCATGGGCCTGGTCGCCGGTTGCTCGAACGTGACCCCGGAGCAATTGTCCGCGGTCGAATCCAAGGCCAGCGAAGCGCTGTCCAAGGCGAACTCCGCTTCGACCACCGCGTCGGAAGCGATGAAGACGGCCTCGGCCGCTGCCGAAGCCGCGAAGGCCGCTCAGGCTTCCGCCGATGCGGCAATGGCCTGCTGCAACGACAACAAGTCGCGCCTGGACTCGATGTTCGAGAAGGCGATGCGCAAGTAATCGTCGTCCTGTCGACGAGATGCAGAGAACCCCGCGCGAGCGGGGTTCTTTGTTTTTGGAGATCGGACGCCGAGCGGCGCGCTCAGGGCTGGCGGGCGGCCAGCGTGCGCGGCGAGCTGGCGGCGGCGGCGCGCGGCGTGAGCGTGCCGATCACGACGGGCACCCCGTCCTTGCGATAGATCGCACCGCGCAGCGCGGCCCAGTCGAGACCGATGTCGTGAGTGGTCGAGAGCGGCACGATCTTCGCCATCACGTGCGAGAACTCCGCGGCGAACTTGCCGGACGCGACGTCTTCCTCGAGCGCGGGATGCACCTCGAGCAGCAACTGCTGGCCCAACACGCCGAGCTTGTAAGGCTGATTGACGATGCGCACCGTGGTGCCGACCGGCACGCTGTGGAACACGCGCTCGATGTCTTCGGGATACAGGCGCATGCAGCCGTGCGTGACGCGCATGCCGATCCCGAAAGGCTTGTCCGTGCCGTGGATCAAGTAGCCGTTGAAGCCCAGGCGCAGGGCATAGCGACCCAGCGGATTGTTCGGGCCGGCGGGGACGACGGCGGGCAGGATGTCGCCTTCCGCCGCGTGCTCGCGGCGTATCGACGCCGGCGGCGTCCATGTCGGATCCTTCACTTTGCTGACGACCTTGGTCGCGCCGTGCGGCGTCGCCCAGTCCTGGCGTCCGATGCTGATGGGATAGGTCGCCACTTCCTGCGGCTGTCCCTTGCGCGGCGGCTGGAAATGATAGATGCGCATCTCGGCGACGTTGATCACGATGCCCGTGCGCGGCGCATCCGGCAGCACGTACTGGCTAGGGATCACGATCTCGGTATCTTCGCCGGTGAGCCAGGGATCGACCTGCGGATTCGCAAGCCGCATCTCCTTGTAGCCCTGGCTGTAAGTGCGCGCGATGTCGGCGAGCGTGTCTTCGCGCACGGTCGTCGTCAGCGCGAGCTCGCCGAGCACGTCGCCGTGCAGCGTATAGACGCGCGCCGCGGCCTCCTGCCCCGCCAGCAAACCGATGCCGAGCGCGAGCGCAGCCGTGCGCAGTCGGGCCGATACCTTCGCCATTCCGATGTCCTCGTCTGTGCTTCCGCGCTCAGTCGGCAGCGATCTTCATGCGCATGCCCGCGACGATCACCGCGATCCAACCCGCGATCATCGACGAGCCGCCCCACGGCGCGCTCACCCTGATGGCCGGCCAGTCTGCCGCGATCGAGACGATGAGACTGCCGCTGAAGAGCAGCATTCCCGCGGTGAACAGGATCGCGGCGATTGTCAGCGGCAGGGAGGCGCGCGGCTGCTGCGCGCGATACGCCGCCAGCGCGCACAGCGCCACCGCGTGCAGCAGCAGATAGCTCACCGCGAGATGATAGATGTGACCCGCCTGCGACTGCGGATCGAGCTTCAGCGCATGCGAGCCGAGCGCGCCGGCCGTGACGCCGGCAGCTCCGCCGAGCCCGGCGACGAAGAGGATCCAATTTTTCATGCAACGCATTATAACGACTCGATCATGGGTCGTCGCACCGGGGCAGGCGCCGGCGCGCGGCGCGCTGATCCGATGCGCGGCGCTGTGTCTCGGGATCGCGCTCGGCGCCGCGGCAGCGGCCGCGCCGCGCGGCCTCGAAGCCGGCGAACACTTCGAGTTCGCGCCGCGCGATCCGACGCGCGCGGCGCACGGCGGCCGTCTGCGCGTACGCGGCGCGCTGGCCCTGCGCACGCTCGTCGAGGGTCACGCCATCCCGCGCGAGATCTCGGGCCTCGCCTTCAGCGCCGACGACGGGATCCTCTATGCCGTCACCGACGCCGGCTGGCTGCTGCACTTCGTGCCGCGCATCGAGCACGGCCTGCTCGTCGGCGTGAGCCTGGTCGCGCAGCATCGCCTCGCGGCAACAAGCGGGCGTCCTTTGCCGCGCGGTGCGACCGACGCCGAAGGGCTCGCCGCGCTGGCCGGCAACGACGGGCGCGCCGGCAATACGCGCCTGCTCGTCTCTTTCGAAGGCAGGCCGCTCGTCGCCGAGCACGCCCCCGACGGCAGGCGCCTACGCGTGCGTCCGCTGCGGCCGCCGCTCACGGCGATCGAAGGCTACGACGGCCGCAATCACGGGCTGGAAGCGCTTGCGCTGCATCCCGCGCACGGCTACATCGTCGCCCCGGAACGGCCCTTGCGCGGCAGCGCGCATACCGGCATCACGCTCTACGCCGAAGACGGGGCGCGCTGGAGCTATCCCGTCGAGGATCCCGATGCGCAGAGCCTCACGGGGCTCGATACCCTGCCCGACGGCACGCTGCTCGCGTTGGAGCGTCGCTACGCGGGTTTCCTGTCCCCGGTCGTGTGCACGCTGAGCCGGCTGCACCTCGACGGCGAGCGGCTCCGCGTCGAGGTCCTCGCGCGCTACAGCTCCGCGAACGGCTGGCCGGTCGACAACTTCGAGGCCATCGCTTGGCACGGCGATCGCCATTTCTTCGTCGCCAGCGACGACAATGAAAACCCGCTGCAGCGGGCGCTGCTGATCTACTTCGAGCTGCCCGCGGACGAGTGAATGGGCTCAGCGCTCCAGCAGGCGCGGCATCAGCTCCACGAGATTGCAGGGGCGCGTGCGGTAGTCGAGCTGCGCGGAGATCAGCAGATCCCAGCCGTCGGCGCAGGCGCTGGGCGAGCCGGGCAGGCAGAACACATAGGTGCCGTTGGCGACGCCGGCGAACGCGCGCGACTGCAAGGTCGAGGTCTTGATCTTGTCGTAGGACAGGACGCGGAACATCTCGCCGAAGCCGTCGATCGGCTTATCCAGCAGCGGCCTCACCGCTTCCGGCGTGCCGTCGCGTCCGGTGATGCCGGTGCCGCCCGTCGTCAGCACCACGGCGCAGGCCGAATCGGCGATCCACGCCGACACCAGAGCCCGGATGACGTAAACGTCGTCGCGCACGAGGCGGCGTTCGTGCAGTCGATGACCCGCCTCCTCCAGGCGCTGGACCAGCACGTCGCCGGAACGATCGTCGGCCTCAGTGCGGCTGTCGGAAATCGTCAGCACCGCGATCGGCAGCGGAATGAAACGGCGGTCGTTGCTCATGATCATCTCCTCGGGGCTGCAGCGGGCGTGCCGATGAGCCCGGCTCACCGGCGCGTTGGCGCCCGCACCGGCTTCGATTCTAAGATGCGGTCCCATGGACGACCAACGGCTCGACAAGTGGCTGTGGTGCGCGCGCTTCTACAAGACGCGGGCGCTCGCCGTCGATGCGATCAAGGCCGGCCGCGTCGCCGTCAACGGGCAGATCGCAAAGCCCGCGAAGTCGCTCGCCGTCGGCGACACGCTGCTCCTGCGCCTGCCGCCCTATGAATGGACGATCGAGGTCCGCGGCCTCGCCAAGCAGCGGCTCGGCGCGCCCGAGGCGCGCAAGCTTTATGCGGAGACGCCGGCCAGCCTCGCCGCGCGCGAGCGGCTGCGCGAGCAGTTGAAGCTCTCCGCGGTCGTCGAAGACCACCGCGGCGGCAAGCTGACGAAGAAGGACCGTCGCGAACGCGAGGCATTCAAGCGTGGCACCTGGGCCGACGACTGAGGCGGCGCGCGGCGCGCGCGTCGCTCCCGCGGCGGCCTTCGGCGCCGTCGCCGACAATCTCGCGCGCGTCCTCACCGGTGCGCGCGCCGCGACGCGCCCGCTGCTCGCCGCGTTCTTCGCCGGCGGTCACGTGCTGCTCGAGGACGTGCCGGGCACGGGCAAGACGACGCTCGCCAAGGCGCTCGCGATCTCCGTCGGCGCGCAGTTCCACCGCGTCCAGTGCACGCCGGATCTGCTGCCCGCCGACATCCTCGGCGTATCGATCTTCAATCCGCAGACACATCGCTTCGAGGTCCATCGCGGCCCGATCTTCACCGAGATCTTGCTCGCCGACGAAATCAATCGCGCCTCACCGCGCACGCAGTCGGCGCTGCTCGAGGCGATGGCGGAGAGCCAGGTCAGTCTCGACGGCAACACGCATCGCCTGCCGAGCGCCTTCTTCGTGATCGCGACGCAGAACCCGGTCGAATTCGAAGGCACTTATCCGCTGCCCGAAGCGCAGCTCGATCGCTTCGCGCTGCGGCTGTCGCTGGGCTATCTCGAGATCGACGATGAAGTCGCGATGCTGAAGGCGCGTCTCGACGGCGATCCGCTGAGCGAGCTCGGCCCCTGCATCGACGTCGCCGCCGTGCTTGCACTGCGCGAGGCGGCGCGGCGGATCGCCGTGCGCGAGGAGCTGCTGCGCTACGCGGTCGAGCTCTGCGCCGCGACGCGGCGCTTGCCCGACGTCGCGCTGGGCGCGAGCCCGCGCGCCACGCTGACGCTCGTGCGCTGCGCGCAGGTGCTCGCCTGCGCCGACGGGCTCGCCCACGTGCTGCCCGATCATCTGCAGGAGCTCGCGAGCCCGGTGCTCGCGCATCGTCTGCTGTTGAAGACCGCCGTGCGTCACGGCGGCCTGCGCGCCGATACGCTGATCGAGCGGGTGTTGGAAACGGTTGCGGTGCCCCGCTGATGCGCGGCTGGCTGCTGCGCTGGTTTCCGTTCGCGACGCGCGCGGGCCGGGCGTTCGGCGAGCGCTTCACGCCGCTCGGCAAGTGGCTGCTCGCGACCGCCGCGATCGCCGGCATCTTCAGCGCCGATCCGACGCGCACGCACGCCTTTTTGCTGTTCGGCGCGACCGGCGCGCTGCTCGCCGTCGCCTTCTTCGGCAGTCTCGCGTGGCGTCCGCGCGTGCAGGCGCGGCGCGTGCTGCCGGCGAGCGCGACGCAGGGCGAGACCACGATCTACTTCATCGAGCTGCATACCGGCGACCGCGCGCTCGGCGCCTGCCGCCTCGCCGATCGCCTGCGCCTGCGCTATCCGACACGCGAGGAGTTCGCGGCCGAGATCCACGACGCGCCCGAAGACAACTGGTTCGATCGCCGCGTCGGCTTTCTGCGCTGGCAGCGGCTGCGGCAGCGCCTGCAGGGGGCGACGCTGGCCACGACGAGCGTCCCGGCGCTGCCGCCGCGGACGAGCACGCGCGTCGCGCTCGAGATCGCGCCGCTGCGTCGCGGCTGGCTGAGCTTCGACGCGGTGCGCCTGCTGCAGCCCGATCCGCTGGGCCTGTGCTACGCGGTGGTGACGCTGCCGCTGACCGATCGGCTGCTCAGCCGGCCGGCCGTGATCCCGATGCCGGCGTTCAGCCTGCCGCCGCCGGCCGCGCGCCGGCGGGCGGCCGGCCAGGCGCGACAGCGCGGCGAGGGTCTCGAGTTCTTCGCGCTGCGCGAATACCGTCCCGGCGATCCGCCGAAGCACATCGACTGGCGCAGCTCGGCGCGCCGCGCGCAGCCGATCGTGCGCCAGTTCGCCGCGCCGGTGCAGCTCAGGCCGCGCCTGCTCGTCGATCCGGCCGCCGCGCGCCGCGCGCCCAGCGACTTCGAGCACATGCTGAGCGTCGCCGCCTCGCTGTTCGTCGCCGCCCACGCCGGCGGGCCTGTGAGCCTCCATCTGCTCGGCAGCGAGCAAGGCCCGGCGACGACGCCCGGCGATGCGCTGGACACGCTAGCGCTGCTGAGCGCGACGCCTGAAGACACGCTGCCCCTGTGGCCCGCGGCACTGGCCGCAGCCGACGGGCTGCCGCTCGTACTCGTCTGCGCGCGCTGGGACGACGCGCGCGCGGCCTGCGTCGAGGCGGCGCTGAAGACCTCGGACGTCCTCGTGCTGTGCACCGATCCGCGCGCCGTCGATGCGCCGGGCGTGGTGAGGATCACCGCGCCGGCCGCGCAGTTGCCGGTGCTCGCCTGGCCCGCGATCTCGCAGCGGCGCGCGTCGTGACGCCGGCGGGCTGGACCGGTCTCGCGCTCCTGCTGTGGGGCCAGGCGAGCGGGCAGCTCGCCCTGGTCCTGCCCTGTGCGCTGCTGATCGAGCTCGCCGGCCGTCTGCCGCTGCGCTTCGAGTTCGAGGCCAAGCAGTTCGAGCGCTGCGCGGACGGCAGCAGCCTCGCCTTCGCCGCGCTCGCGCTCTATCAGTTCAAGCTGCACGGGCTGTACGGCATCTACGCGATCCTGGCCCTGATGCCGTGGTGCCTCGTACCGCTGACGCTGATGCAGACGGTGTCGACGCTGCGCCTGACGCCGCTCGCGGCGCTCGTCTACTCGCTGCGCCGTGCGGGCGATGCCTCGCGCCTGGATCTGCGCCTGCCGCTCGGCCTCGCCGCGCTGCTCGCTACGAGCGCCGGCGAGCTGCCGCGCGAGATCTACGCGAGCGGCATCGCGATACTCCTCGTCTGGCTGCTATGGGCGCGGCGGCCGCGCGCGCGTCGCCTGCGCCGCTGGGGTCTGCATCTCGCGCTCGCGGCCGCGCTCGCCGTCGGCCTACAGGCGGCGTATCTGCAGCTCCATCTCTTCCTCGGCGAGCTCGCGCAGGACTGGTTCCGCGAGCTGAATCTATCGCCGGCGGACGCCGAGCGCAGCTCGACGGCGATCGGCAGCCTGCGTCGGCTCAAGCTCTCGGATCGCATCTTCCTGCGCGTGCGCGCGACGCGCCCGCCGCGCACGCCACTGCTGCTCACCGAAGCGACATATACCGATTTCCGCTACGGGAGCTGGTCCAATCCGCGCCGCGCGCCGGTGACCCTCGATGCGCTGCCGGGCGCGCGGCGCTGGCCGCTAGTGCGCACGCCGGCCACGGGCACGCGCTATACGCTGGCGCTGACGCGCGCGCGAGAGAACGGCGTCGTGCCGCTGCCGCCGGAAGCGCGCGAGATCGAGGGCCCGACGATCCTCGAGCTGCGGCGGCTCGCGGGCGATGCGCTGAGCCTCGAAGCGCCGCGCGGCTTCCTGCGCTACACGGTCATCAGCGCACCGGGCGCGGACACGGCGCAGCCGCCGACGCCGGCCGATCTCGCGCTGCCCGCCGAATACCGCGCGCTGATGCAGCGCCTCGCCGCGGAAGCGGGGATCAGCGCGCTGGCGCAGCGATCTCCGCGCGCGGCGAGCGCCGCGCTCGAGGCGTGGTTCGCACGGCACTTCTCCTATTCACTGGTGCAGCCGAACACGGCGCCGTGGCGCACGCCGCTCGCGACTTTCCTCACGCTCACGCGCCGCGGCCACTGCGAGTACTTCGCCTCGGCGACGGTGCTGCTGCTGCGGGCCGCGGGCATCCCGGCGCGCTACGCCGTCGGCTATGCGATCGACGAGTACAGCGCGCTCGAAGAGGCGTGGCTCGCGCGCGCTCGCGATGCGCACGCCTGGGCCATCGCGTGGATCGACGGCCGCTGGCAGGTCGTCGATACGACTCCCGCGCGCTGGGCCGCGCTCGAAGACGCGCAGGCGCCGGCCTGGCAAGCCTGGTTCGATGCGATGTCCTGGCTCGCCTTCCAAGGGCGACGCCTGCAGGCAGGGGATGCCCCCGCGCTCGAACGCGGGCTGCTCGGCCTCGCGTTCGCGCTCGCGGCCTGGCTCCTCTGGCGCCAGCGCCACCGGCTGCGCAAGACAGCGCCGGCCGCGGCGCCGGGCGCGATGCCGGCGGCCGGCGACAGTCCGGTCACGCGTCTGTTCGAATCGCTCGCGCGTCGCGGTCACCTGCCCGCGCCGGGTGAAACGACGGCCCGCTTCCTGCGCCGCCGCCTGCCCCCGCGCGCCGGCAGCGCGCAGCTCGAGACCCTGATCGCCCTGCACTACCGCGCGCGCTTCGGTGCTCACGCCCTCACGGCGGAAGAAAGACGCCTGCTCGAGGACTGCGTCGCGGCTTATCTCGCGCAGCGCGTATGAACCGCCTCGGTAGTTGCTGTGCCGCGTTGGGCGCCATCAATCTAGCCACGGAGGACACGGAGGGCACGGAGGAAGAAAGGGATCGTTCGGAATCTCCGTAACGCCGGCGCCAATAGTCCGGACCGAGTCGCGGCGGCGCAGGCCCAATCAATCTCTTCCCTCCGTGTTCTCCGTGGCTAAATTCAGTTCGTAGATTGGGCTGACGAAGGAAGCCCAACGTTCGGCGCCCGATGTTGGGCTTCCTTCGTCAGCCCAACCTACGATCTGTGCCGATCAATCTAGCCACGGAGGGCACGGAGAAAGAAAGGGGATTGTTCGGAGCAACCGCTGCGCCCGTGGCCGCGATCGAAGTCGAGTTACAGAGGCACAGACCCAATCCATCTTTTTTTCTCCGTGCCCTCCGTGCCCTCCGTGGCTAGATTTCAACGCATATCAGTCAGCACAAGCGCCCAGCCCACGCAGCCCGCGCTCAGGCCGCGCTCAGCGCGGCGGCGAGTTTGCGTTCGGGATCGGCGTCGGGGTGTTGGGCGAGATAGCTCGCCACTGCGTCGCGCGGGATGAGATTCTGGAACAGACCGCGCGCCTTTTCCTCGACGGTGACGCCGGGATGGCGCAGGAAGGCGTCGGCACTGATCGCGTTGATCTCGAGCATGATCATGCTCTCGTTGGTGATGTCGCGCAGGACCGCGTAGTTCGGATCGAGACGCGCATTGACCAGCGAGGGGCTGGCGAGACGATTCTCGTAGATGGCGCGGACCTCGAGCTTGTAGCCGCCGATCAGCACCGGGTTGATCGTCTCCTCGAGCTGGCCCTCGACGTTGTTGAGCCTGCTCATCACGAGATCGGACCACTCGCCTGCCCCACCCGGCGATTTGCCGAGCGCGGCGTAGACTTCGACGATGTTGTTCACCGACAGCGCGCGGTAGCGATCGTGGACGAAGACATAGTTGCGCTCCGCGATCATCGCATCGCGCGTGGTGAAGCCGATGAACTTCGGGAGATCCGGGATGCGCGAGAGCTCGGCATTGAAGCCGACGCCGCAGACGAGCTGCGGGACGTTGAGTCCGAGCAACTGCGCGAGCTGCGTGCGGCGTGCTTCCCCCTCGCCCTTCACCCTGCCGCGCAGCGGCGAGAAGATGGCCGATAATCCGGGTGCAGACGCCTGGATGAGGTTTTCGAAGGACTGCATGCTCGGCATCGCCGGGGTTGGCCGCCCGGCACGGATCGGTGTCTCTCGGTTACGGTATTCACTTCAGGATTGACCTCCAAACCTCTGCGCGGCCATTCAAAAATGGCACCCCGGTCAATCCTGCCGCAGCGTATCACGAACCGCGATCGGAGTTGGATAGCGCCACACGATCACATAGCTCGACACGACGAAAGTGAGCACGGTTGCCAACTGGATCACGTTCGAGGCGAAGGGGCCGATGACCCCGGTGTCCAGCGCCAGCACGACGATCAGCAGGCTGAACTCGCTGATCTGCCCGAGCCTGATCCCGGTCTCGCGGGCTAGACGCTCGGCCTCACCCGCCCGCCGCAGCAGCCAGCCGAACACTACCGGCTTGGCGGCCAAGGCGACGGCCGCGAGCACTGCGGCCGGCCCCAGCGCCGCGCCGGCCGTCGCCGGATCCAGCCGCGCGCCCAGGGAAAAGAAGAACATGATCAGAAAGAAGTCGCGCAGCGGCCGCAGGGCATCGGCGATGTAGAGCGATACCGGACAGCTCGCCAGTACGACGCCGGCAACGAAGGCCCCGATTTCGTGCGACAGGCCGAGCGCGCGCGCGAGCTCGGCCAGCGCGAGGCACCAGGCAATCACCAGCAGGAACATGTATTCGTGGATCTGATCGAAACGCCGCAGCAGCGGTTCCACGACGTGGCGTTCAGCCACCCAGGCGACCGCGATGAGCACCGGCAGGCCGAGCAGTTGCCGCAGCAGCGGCCACCAGTCGCCGTCGATGCCCGCCATGCCTTCGAGTACGAGCAGCGCGAGGATCGCGATCAAATCCTGCAGCAGCAGGATGCTGATGATCACCTGACCCATGTGCTGGTGATGGAGCGCGGTCGTCGGCAGGAGCTTCAGGCCGATGATGGTGCTCGAGAACATCATCGCGCAGCCGGCCATTGCCGCCTCGCGCGCGCCGAAGCCCAAAGCGAGCGCGAAGCCGACGCCGAGCAGCAGGAAGACGAGCGAGCTCAGCAGCGTGACGTTCGTCGCCTCGCGAAACATCCGCCATAGCTGCGCCGGCACCATGTTCAGGCCGAGCAGATAGAGCAGGAACATGATCCCGATCTCCGAGACGCTCGCCAGCCAGCCCGCGTCCTCGACCAGACCCAGCGCGCTCGGGCCGGCGAGCGCGCCGACGGCGATGTAGGCGACGATCATCGCCTGTCGCGCGAACAGCGCGAGCGTCGCGAGCACCGCGGCGCCGGCGAACACCACGAACACGGAAGAGACGACGTCGACCTCGCTCATCGACGGCGTCTAGCGAGGGGCGTCGTCGCGCAGCGCCGCGAATTCATCGAGCAGAGACTCCATGCGTTTGATCGATACGGGTTCGGCGGTGCGAACTTCGGGCGCGAAGATCGCGATGCGCAGCTCCTGCCACCAATACCACAGTCGCTCGCGTTGCGCATGCGTGAGCGCGGCGCTGCGCGCGAGCAGCGGCGCGAGCGACGCGAACTTGTGCCGATCCTTCTCCGGATCGTGGGCAAGGCGCTCCAGGCGCAGCGCGAGCGCGCGCAGATAGCGCGGCAGCCGCGCGGCCAGCGCACCATCGGCGAGCGTGTCGGGCGCGGCCAGCGTCTCGATCTGCGCGCGCAGATCGCCCTCGATTTCCGGCCGCAGGCGCGGCGCGAGCTGCGCGAGCCGCTGCTGCAGCTCGCCGGCCTGCGCGAACGCGGCCGCGCTCCGCTGCAGCAGCGCTTCGTATTGGATGCCGAGATCGCGCCGGGCGGCCGCTTCGAGCAGCGCCGCCCACGCCGCTTCGTCGCGCGGCGGCTCGGCGCCGACGCAGGCCGCGCAGGCGCTCGCGGCGAGCCAGTCTGCGAAGGGCCGGGACCAGCCGAGGGCGCGCGCCTGCAGGGCGAGGCGCCCCGCCTCCGCGGCGCGCCGCTTCAGACTCTTGAGCTCGCGCGGCAGCGCCTGCATCAGCAGCGCGACGACGCCCTGGCGGTGGATCGCCGCGGCCTGCGCGGCATCGGGCTCCACCTCGACGCGCACCGTTTCGCCGTCCGCGCGCAGCGCCGGATGGCCGACGACGAGATGACCGTCGACCGTCGCGCGCAGCTCCGCCGGCAGCGTGCCGAAGATCCAGACGCCGCTGCGCGTTCCCTCGCCGCGCGGCCAGGCGGCGGCGTCGAAAGCGCGGCGCGCCGCGCGGGCATGCTCGCGCGCGAGCTCGGCGAGCTCACGGCCCGCGGCGAGCGGCTGGCCGTCGGCGCCGAGGATGCGATAGCGCATGCGCAGATGCGCCGGCACTTCCTCCGGCCTGAATTCGCCGACGTCGAGACGACTGCCCGTCATGCGCTCGATCTCGGCAACGAGCAGCGGCAGCAGGGATCCCTCCGTCGCGTCGATCGCCGCGGTCAGGCTTTGCGCGAACTCGTTCAGCGGCGACACGAGACGCCGCCGCGCCTTCGGTAAAGTCTTCAGCAGCGCGTGCACGCGTTCGCGCAGCAGACCGGGCACGAGGCGATCGAAGTCCTGCGCGTCCAGGCGATGGAGCAGCGCGGCTGGCACGTCGACGGTCACGCCGTCGTCCTCGGCGCCGGGATCGAAACGGTAGGCGAGCGCGAGCTCGAGCTCGCCGAGGCGCAGCGATTCCGGGAACAGGTGATGCGCGATCGAATCGAGCGCGGCCCGCGACGCGTCGCGCTCCTGCATGCGCAGCGTCGCATCGCGCGCGGGATCCTCCTCCAGCCAGCGGAGCAACTGGCGGCGGCTCGCGAGCGGGGCGGGCAGCCGCGCCGTGTAGAAGGCCGCGAGCTGCGCGCGATCGGCGAGCAGATCGTGACGGCGCACGCGCGCCTCCCATGCGCGCAGACGATCCATCAGCGCGAGATTGTGCGCGAGGAAGGGCGGCAAGGCCGCGCCGAAATCGCCGTCGACGAGCGCGGCCGTCACGAACAGCTCGCGCGCGGCGAGCGCATCGACGCGCGCATAGTCGACGCGGGCGTCCGCGCTCAGCACGAGTCCCTGCAGCGATACTTCCTCGCGCGCGAGCACCCTGCCTCGCTGGGCGTCCCATACGGGATCGTCGTGACTGCGCCGGACCAGTGCCGCCGCGGCCGTCGCGATCCACGCCGGCTCGATGCGCGCGGCGATCCGCGCATACGCCGCCGTCGTCTCCGTCAACTCGGCGGCGACGACCCACTTCGGCGGCGCCGCGCGCAGGCTGGAGCTCGGATGCAGGCGAAAGCGGCCGCCGCGCGTGCCGAGATAGCGGCCGGGCCGCTCCTTATCCTCGCCGAGACGGCCGACGCGCGTCGCAAAGCCGGCGAGCAGCGCAGTGTGCACGGCGCGATAGGACGCCGGCGTCGCGTTCGGCACGAGATCCAATGTGCGCACGGCCGCGCTCAACTGCGCGTGCACCGAGAGCCATTCGCGCGCGCGCCGCCACGACCAGAACCGCGCCCGACACCAGGCCATCTGCTGGCGTCGCGAGGCACCATCGAAGGCGGTCCTCATCTCCTGCCAGGCTTGCAGGAACCACATGAACTCCGAGCGACGATCGGCCTCGGCCGCGTGCGCCTTCGCGGCCGCCTCGCGCTGCTCGCGCGGCCACTCGCGCACGTCGCCGGCGCTGAGTGCGGCGACGATGACGAGCAACTCGCCGAGCGCCCGCTGTTCGCCGGCCGCGAGCAGCGCGGCGCCGAGGCGCGGATCCAAGGGCAGGCGCGCGAGCCGCGCGCCGCGCTTGGTGAGTCTCAGCTCGGTATCGAAGGCGCCGAGCTCGCGCAAGAGCGCCTGGCCGTCGGCGACGGCGCGCGGCGCGGGCGGATCGAGGAACTCGAAGTCCTCGATCGCACCGAGGCCGAGCTCGGCGAGCCGCAGCATCACGCCGGCGAGGTTCGAGCGCTGCAGCTCGGGTGGCGTGTGCAGGGGCCGCGCCGCGTGATCGTCTTCGGCGTAGAGCCTGATGCAGATCCCGGGACGCTCACGCCCGCAGCGGCCCGCGCGCTGGGCGGCGCTGGCCTGCGAGTTCGGCACGGTCGGCAGGCGCTGCAGGCGGCTGCGGGGACTGTAGCTCGCGAGGCGCACCAGCCCGCTGTCGATCACGTGCCGCACGCCGGGCACGGTCAGCGAGGTTTCCGCGACATTGGTGGCGAGGATCACGTGCCGCTCGCGATGCGGCGCGAACACGCGCTGCTGCTCGCGCGCGCCGAGTCGCGCATACAGCGGCAGCACGGCGGTGTTGCGCAGACCCGCCTTGCCCAGCGTGTCCCCGATCTCCGCGATCTCGCGCTCGCCCGGCAGGAACACCAGGATGTCGCCGTAGTCTTCGGCGTCGAGCTCGGCGATCGCGGCGAGCAGCGGCTGCACGAGATCGCCTTCGGTGTCGGCGGCCGGCGCGCGATAGCGGATCTCGACCGGAAAGCTGCGGCCGGGCACGCGCACGATGTGCGCATCGCCGAAGAACTCCGCACAGCGCTCGGCCTCGAGCGTCGCGGAGGTCAGCACGAGCTTCAAATCGCGGCGCCGCCGGCGCAGCTTGCGCAGATACGCGAGCAGGAAATCGATGTTGACGCTGCGCTCGTGCACTTCGTCGACGATCAGCGTGTCATAGGCGAGCAGCAGCCGATCGCGCGCGAGCTCCTGGAGCAGGATGCCGTCGGTCATTACCTTCACGCGCGTCGCCGGCGTGAGCTGTTGTTCGAAGCGCGTGTGGAAGCCGACCAGCGCGCCGGGCTCGCTGCGCAGCTCGCTGGCCAGGCGCGCGGCGATCGCGCGCGCGGCCAGCCGCCGCGGCTGCGTGACGCCGATGCGGCCGAGCACGCCGCGGCCGAGCGCGAGCGCGAGCTTCGGTAGCTGCGTCGACTTGCCGGAGCCCGTGCTGCCGCAGACGATCGTCACTTCATCGCTGGCGAAGGCCGCGCGCAGCGCGTCGACGCAGGCCGCGATCGGCAGCTCGGCGGGCGGCGCGAGCAGCGCGGCCGGGATCTCCGCGCGGCGCGCCGCGACCAGCGCGACCGAGGCCGCGGCCTGGCGCGCCAGCGTGTGCCAGATCCGATCCGCGTCCGCGCCGCTGCTGCGCAGCCAGCGGCGCCACTGCCCGCTGAGCGCGGGCCGGTCTTTCCATTGGCTCGCGGCGAGCCAGGCCTCGAACTGCGCGGCTGCGGCTTCGCGGCTCGGCGGGGATGCGGCGTCGCTCACGGCAGGACCCGCGGCAGCAGCCCCAGCGCGACGAGCGTGATGACGGCGATCGACGCGAGGTTGAGGATGAAGCCCGCGCGCACCATGTCGCGCGTGCGCACTATCCCGGTGCCGTACGCGAGCGCATTGGCGGCCGTGCCGACCGGCATCATGTAGGCCGAGCTCGCGGCGAGTCCGGTGACGACCGCGACCGTCGCGGGCGTGAGGCCCAGCGCCGGCGCCGCGGCGACGAGCAGCGGCGTCATCGCCGCCGCGGTCGCGATGTTGCTCGCGATCTCGGACACGAACACGACGCTCGCCGCGATCACCGCGATCACCATCCACGCCGGCAGCGCGGGCACGCCGGCGAGCACCGCGCCCAGCGCGCGATCGACGCCGGTCGCGGAGATCGCGGCGGCGAGGCTCAGGCCGCCGCCGAAGAGCAGCAGCGTGCCCCAGGGCAGCGACTTCGCGTCTTCCCAGTCGAGCAGGCGCGGCGCGCGGCCGTTCTCGCCGCGCGCGCCGCTGCCGAGCAGGAACAGCGCGAGCGCCGCGGCGAGCGCGATGCCCGTATCGGTCAATGCCGCGAGCGGGCGCAGACCCGCGATCTCGAACTCGACGAGCAGCGCGCGGAACATCCAGCACGCCGCGGCGCCCGCGAAGACGAGCAGCGTGCGCCGCGCGCCGGCGTTCAGCGGCCGGCTCTCGAACTGGTGCGCGGCGAGACCAATTTCATGCGCGCTGCCGAGCGGGAAACACCAGCGCGTCAGCACCCACCAGGTGAACGGCAGCATGCAGGCGACGACCGGCAGACCGAACATCGACCAGTGCAGGAAATCGAGCTCGTAGGCGTGGTGCTGCCCGAGAAACGAGGCGACGAAGAGGTTCGGCGGCGTGCCGATCAGCGTGCCCATGCCGCCGATCGTCGCGCCGTAGGCGACGCCCAGCACCAGGCTCTTGCGCAGATGCGCGTCGACGCCGGGCCGATCGGCGATGCTGAGCGCGACCGGCAGCATCAGCACCGCCGTCGCCGTGTTCGACAGCCACAGGCTGATGAAGGCCGTCGCCGCCATCATGCCGGCGACGAGACGGCCGGCGTCGCGTCCGGTCAAGGCCAGGATCCGAAACGCGAACACGCGATGCAGATCCCATTTCTGGACCGCGTTCGACAGCAGGAAGCCGCCTAAGAACAGGAAGATCAGCGGATCCGCATAGGGCGCGAGCGCGGCTTCGGCGTCGGCGATGCCGCACAGCGGGAACAGCAGCGCCGGCAGCAGCGAGGTCACCGGCAGCGGTACGGGCTCGGCCAGCCACCACAGCGCCATCCAGGCCATGATGCCGACGACCGCCCGGCCCGCGACATCGAGGTGAAGCGTCGCCCCCGTGCCGCCGCTGTAGTGCTCCGGCACGAGCAGGAAGATCAGGAGCGCGAGCGCGGGCCCGAGGTAGAGGGCGACGGGGCGCGCAGGCCGCTCAGCGGACATCCTGGCAGCGCCCCGGCGTTCCATTTATTTTTCTAAGATCCACTGGTAAGCTCGTCTTCTAAGCCACTGTGTTACCGGACATTATCGAATGACAACGGGGCGCGAATGCTGACTTTCGACATCGCCGGCGCGCAGATCGACGGCGCGCGAGACTATCAGGAAGACGCTTTCCTGATCACTCGCCTCAGCGGTTCGTCCGGAGAGCGCAGCGCTTCGCTGGCGATCGTCGCCGACGGCATGGGCGGCCACGCCGCCGGCAACGTCGCGAGCAATATGGCGGTGCAGACTTTCAACAAGCACCTCACCAGTCATTTCCCTTCCGATCAGATGCCGGCGGTGCTGCGCGAAGCGGTGCTGCAGGCGAATAATTCGATTACCGAAACCGTGCGCGAGACGGCCGCGCTCAAAGGCATGGGCTGCACGCTCGTCGCCGTGGTGATCGACGACAAGGAGCTGCGCTGGGTCAGCGTCGGCGACAGTCATCTCTATCTCGTGCGCGACGGCAAGGTCGTCAAGAAGAACGCCGATCACAGTTATGGCGGCTTTCTCGCGCGCATGGCCGAGGCCGGCAAGCCGATCGAGCCCGAGGCCGGCTTCTCGCGCAATATGCTGATGAGCGCGCTGACCGGCGACGAGATCGCCGACATCGACTGTCCCGACGGCCCGCTCGAGCTGCAGGCCGGCGATCGCGTCGTGATCGCGAGCGACGGCCTCGACACGCTGAGCCACGGCAAGCTTCTCGCGCAGGTCGAGAAGGCGGGCTCGGCGAAGGAATGCGTCGACGCGCTGCTGAAAGCGGTGCAGGACGCACGCATGCCGCGGCAGGACAACACGACGGCGATCGTCGTGATGGTCGGCGAGAAATCCGAATTCAAGGCGCGGCCGATCCAATCGCAGAAGCCGGGCGCCGCTCCCTCGCCGCTCGCGAGCGGCGGCGGCGGCACCAACCTCGGCGCGGCCACGCGTCCGCCACCGCTACCGCCGGTGAAGCCGATTCCGCGCGAGCGCGACACACCGGCGGACGGGGCCGGCAAGCTGCTCGCCGCTCTGCTCGGCCTGCTCGTGCTGGCCGGCGGCGCCGGCGCCTACTGGTACTTCGCGCTGCGCCAGCCCAGCGAGGAGCTGCCGCCGGCGCTCGCCGCGGCCGAGAAAATCGAGCCCTTGGTCAACGAGGAAGTGTTGAGCGGCGCCGATTCCGGCGCGGACGACGAGATGCCCACCGAGGAGGCGAGCACGGCGGCGGAGCCGACGCCCGCCGCGACGCCGACGACCGGCACCGGCGAAACCTTTACCGATGCGCTGCGCGGCGGCGGCACGGGCCCGAAGATGGTGTGGCTGCCGGCCGGCACTTATCAGATGGGCAGCCCCGACACGAGCGCGGACTTCAGCGAACGCCCGCAGCACGCGGTCACGCTGAAGCGCTTCGCGATGAGCCAGTACGAAATCACGATCGCCGACTACGCGCGCTTCGCGTCTGCGACCGGCCGCCGGCTGCCGAAGACCGGCAATCTCGAGCGCGCGACGCATCCGGTGTTCTTCGTGTCCTGGGACGATGCGCTGGCCTATACGCAGTGGCTGTCGACGCAGACCGGCCAATCCTACCGGCTGCCCAGCGAAGCGGAGTGGGAGTACGGCGCACGCGCCGGCACGCAGACGCCTTACTGGTGGGGCCGCGACATCGGCGCCGGCAAGGCCCACTGCTTCGCCTGCGACACGGGCCTCGACCCGCGCCAGCCGACGAAGATCGGCCGCTTCCCGGCGAATCCCTACGGCCTCTACGACACGGCCGGCAACGTCGAGGAATGGGTCTACGACTGCTGGCACGACGGCTACGAAGGCGCACCCGGCGACGGCGCGGTGTTCGAGGGCGGCGACTGCAGCCAGCGCGTCGTGCGCGGCGGCGCCTATTCGAGCGGCCCGAAAGCCCTGCGCTCGACGACGCGCGGCAAGTTCGCGGCCGGCACCGCCAACGACAGCGTCGGCTTCCGCGTCGTGCGGGATTGAGCCTCCTTCTTTGTAGCGCCCCTGCGCTACCTGAAATGCACTGAATCTAGCCACGGAGGACACGGAGAGCACGGAGGGAAGAACGGAGGGAAGAAAGGAATAGCTGGATCTCCGCAGCGCCGGTGCCGGTAATCGGAACCGAGTCACGGAGGCGCAGATTCAATCCATCTCTACTCCGTGTTCTCCGTGTCCTCCGTGGCTAGATTAGCCGGTGCTCGAGGCGGCACGGCCCCGGATTCGCTACGCTTCCGAGCTACAAGACGTGTGAACCGACGGCGTCGAGCCGGACTCCAACGGCGACGGGCAGGCGAGCCTGCGGCGAGGTGAGCGATGTACATCCGAACACTGATGGCGGCGACGCTGGCGGCGATGCTCGGCGGCGTTGCGCTCGACGGCGTCGCCAACGATTGGCGCCAGCCGCGCAGCGGCCAGCAGTGGCGTTCGCCACCGGCCTGGGGCAACACGCCGGGGCCGGTGCCGCGCGGCGCTGCGCGCGTGCAGGGCTGGCGGGACGACGGCTACCCGAGCATCCAGCGCGACCGCCAGCGCTGGCGCGACAATCCCCACGATCGTCACGAAAGCCGCGACCGCGACGACTGGCACGAGCAGGGCCGTGACGACGATTGGCGCGACGGAGGACACGGCTGGCGCGACGACGACCGCGAATGGCGCGGCGGCGTGGTCCGCCGTCGCGATCGGGACGATTACGATCGCTACGACGATCGCCACGAGCACTGGCCGCCGCCCGCGTATGGACCTTATGCGCCGGCGCCGGGCT
The DNA here is from genome assembly GCA_035325705.1 of Gammaproteobacteria bacterium. GTDB lineage: Bacteria > Pseudomonadota > Gammaproteobacteria. Next base: position 6,280 of record DAOKZI010000007.1, on the reverse strand, counting down.
ACGACGATCGTCGCGGCCCCTACGAATACCGCTGGCGCCGCTACGACGATTACTAGGCGCCGATATCCGTCAATCGCCATCCGGGATCTTCGCGGGCTCACGCGCCGATCCCGGGTTACGCGCTGCGCGCTCCACCCGGGCTACGACGCGCCCGTGAACGGCGGACTCTCGTAGCCCGGGTGCAACGAAGCGGAACCCGGGATCTTCACAAGCTCATATGCCGATCCCGGGTTACGCGCTGCGCGCTCCACCCGGGCTACGGCGTGCCGTGAACGGCGGACTCCCGTAGCCCGGGTGCAGCGAAGCGGAACCCGGGATCTTCATAAGCTCATGTGCCGATCCCGGGTTACGCGCTGCGCGCTCCACCCGGGCTACGGCGTGCCGTGAACGGCGGACTCCCGTAGCCCGGGTGCAGCGAAGCGGAACCCGGGATCTTCACAAGCTCATACGCCGATCCCGGGTTACGACGCGCCCGTGAACGACGGACTCTCGTAGAGTCCGCCTTCGTAGCCCGGAAGGAGCGGCGCGCAGCGCCGCGGAATCCGGGACCGCCGGCACGGCGACACGGAACGGATGTACGCCGCTCGCGGCGGCGCGAGCGGCTGCCGACGGCCTCACGGCCGATCCGAATTCCACTTCGCTTCTTCCGGGCTACCGGAGATCCGGCCCGCGCCCCATCACTGCGCGTCGAACGCGACGATGCGCCGTCTGAGCGCCCACACCAGCCACAGCCCCGGCAGCGCGACGAGCAGCGAGACGGCGAAGTAGAGCACCCAGCCGCTCGCCGCGACCGCCGCGGCCAGCGGCCCCAGCACCACGCTGCCGAGGCCGGCCAGCGCGCTCAGCGCCGCGTACTGCGTGGCGGTGTAGCGGGCGTCGCAGAGCGCGATCAGCAGCGCGACGTGCGCGCAGGTGCCCATGCCGCCGCAGAAGTTCTCCAGTGCGACCACTACCATCAGGCCCGGCAGGCTCTTGCCGGCGAGGGCGAGCAGCAGGAAGCCCGCGTTCGTCACCATCTGCAGCACGCCGAACACCAGCAGCGAGCGCCACAGGCCCAGCCGCGCCATCGCGAGCCCGCCGACGATGCCGCCCGACAGCGCCGCGATCATGCCGAGCCCCTTGTACACGGCGCCGATCTCCGTCAGCGAATAGCCCTGACCGCGGATGAAGAAGGTCTGCGACAGCGCGCCGGCGAACTGATCGCCGAGCTTGTACAGCAGCACGCAGGCGAGCAGCGCGAGGATCGCGGGGCGGCCCGCCATTTCCTGCAGCGGACCGAGGATCGCCTCGCGCAGATCGCGCGGCGGCGGATGGAGCTGCGGCGGCTCGCGCGCGACGAGGCTCGCGACGAGCCCGATCGCCATCAGATCCGCCATCGCGAGATAGGCGAGCGCGAAGCCGTGCGCGTCGGCGAGCACCAGCGCGCCCGCGCCCGAGGCGAGCATCGCGAGCCGGTAGCCCGCGATCGACCACGCGGTGCCGAGCCCGCGCTCGGGGACCGTGAGGCGTTCCGCGCGATAGGCGTCGAAGGCGATGTCCTGGGTCGCGGAGGCGAAGGCGAGCAGCAGCGCGAGCACCGCGAGCGGCAACACGGCGCGCGCGGGATCGCAGGCGGCGAAGGCGGCGAGCAGGCCGATCAGCACGCACTGGCTCGCGAGCAGCCAGCCGCGGCGGCGGCCGAGACGCGCGAGCTGCCAGCGATCCAGCGCCGGCGCCCACAGGAACTTGAACAGATACGGCAGCCCGACCAGCGACAGCGCGCCAATCGCGGCTAGATCCACGCCCTCGACCGTGAGCCAGGCCTGCAGCGTGCCGCGCGACAGCGCGAGCGGCAGGCCCGAGGCGAAGCCGAGCACGCCCATCAGCGCGAGGCGACGGCGATGGGCCTTGAGGTCCGGTACAGCGGCGGGCATCCGGCGGATTGTCGCACAGCAAGCCGGCCGCCCGGCGCGGCTGTTAGACTCCGGCCGCGGCGCTCGACCGCCGCTTCGGAGCAGCGCGATGGCACGCGAAATCGAACGCAAATTTCTGCTGCGCGACGCCGGCTGGCGCGCGGCCGTCACGCGCTCGGAGACGATGCGCCAGGGCTATCTCGCCAGTACGCCGGCGGTGTCGATCCGCGTGCGCGTCGCCGGCGATCGCGCCTGGCTCAACTTCAAGAGCGCGACGCTGGGCGTCGCGCGCCACGAGTTCGAATACGCGATCCCGCGCGCGGAGGCCGAGGAAATGCTCGCGCTGTTCTGCGCCGAGCGCTGTCTCGAGAAGACCCGCCACTACGTGCCCTGGGGCGCTCACGTGTGGGAGATCGACGAATTCCACGGTGCGAACGCCGGTCTCGTCGTCGCCGAGATCGAACTCGGCGCCGAAGACGAGGTCTTCGAGAAACCACCGTGGCTCGGCGCGGAGGTGTCCGACGACCGGCGCTACTACAACGTCTGTCTGATCGATCGCCCCTACTCGCGCTGGTGAGCCGCGACGACTGCCCGGCGCGAGCGGCGAAGGCTATAATTCCCGAGCAATTTCCTTGGCAGAAACGAGGCTAGATCCATGAGTGTCGCCGGCACGCGAGTCCCGGACGCCGCGTCGGTCCCGGCGCCGACGCGACTCGTCGATCGCTTCGGTCGCGTCGTCGACTACGTGCGGATCTCGGTCACCGATCGCTGCGATTTCCGCTGCGTCTACTGCATGGAGCCGGACACGAAGTTCGTGCCGCGGCCGCAGGTGCTGACGTTGGAGGAAATCGCCCAGGTCGCACGCGCCTTCGTCGAGCTGGGCGTGCACAAGATCCGCCTCACCGGCGGCGAGCCGCTGGTGCGCCGGAACGTCGTCAAGCTGATGCAGGACATCGCCGCCCTGCCCGGCCTGCGCGAGCTGGTGCTCACGACCAACGGCTCCCAGCTCCAGCGGCTCGCCGGCGAGCTGCGCGCGGCGGGCGTCAAGCGGCTCAACATCAGCCTCGATTCTCTCAACGCCGAGCGCTTCGCGAAGATCACGCGCGGCGGCCGACTCGCCCAGGTCCTGGCCGGCATCGAGGCGGCGCGCGCCGTCGGCTTCGAGCGGTTGAAGATCAACACCGTCATCCTGAAGCATCGCAACGAAGACGAAGTCGTGCCGCTGGTGCGCTACGCCGCCGAGCGCGGCATGGACATCTCGTTCATCGAGGAAATGCCGCTAGGCGTGATCGCCGATCACGACCGCGCCGAGACCTATTACTCCAGCGACGAAATCCGCCGCGATCTCGCGCCGCATTTCACGCTGCTGCCGACGGCCGAGACGACCGGCGGGCCGGCGCGCTATTTCCGGCTCGTCGAGCTCGGGACCCGCGTCGGCTTCATCTCCCCGCACAGCCACAACTTCTGCGACACCTGCAATCGCGTGCGCCTGACCACCGAGGGCCGCTTGCTGCTGTGCCTGGGCCAGGAGCACTCGATGGATCTGCGCGCGGTGCTGCGCGCGCATCCCGGCGAGCCGGAGCGGGTGAAGCAGGCGATCCGGGACGCGATGGCCTTGAAGCCCCTGGGCCACGAATTCGCGCTGAGCGAGCGGCCGATCCTGTTTCGGCACATGAACGCGACCGGCGGCTGAACGCCGCCTCCCCTCCCGCATGCGCGCGCTCATCACGGGCCTCGTGCTCGCCGGCGGCCAGGGCAGCCGTCTGGGCGGCCGCGACAAGGGGCTGGTCGAGATCGCCGGCCGCCCGCTGATCGCACATGTGCTCGCGCGCTTCGCGCCCCAGGTCGACGCCGTGCTCATCAGCGCGAACCGCCATCGCGAGATCTACGCCGGCTACGGCCATCCCGTGATCGCCGATCTGCACTCCGAGCATCACGGGCCGCTCGCCGGCCTCGCGAGCGGCCTCGCTCACTGCCGCACGCCGCTGCTCGCGCTCGTGCCCTGCGATGCGCCTTTCCTGCCCGAGGATCTCGTCGGCCGCCTGTACGCGGCGCTCGATCTGCATGCCGCCGAGATCGCGATCGCCGAGGCCGGCGGCGAAGCGCAACCGACGTTCGCGCTGCTCCGAGCCTCGCTCGCCGCGTCGGCCGCCGCCAGCCTCGCGGCCGGTGAGCGCGGACTGATGGCCTGGCACCGCCGGCATCGTCTCGCCGTCGTGCCCTACGCGGACGCCGCGGCCTTTCGCAACCTCAACACGCCCGAAGACTGCGCGGCCGCCGCAAGCCGGCTCACCGCGGCCGCGCCGCGACCGCGCCTGCTCGGCGTCGCGGGCTACAGCGGCAGCGGCAAGACCACGCTGCTGACGCGCCTGATCCCGCGGCTCGTCGCGCGCGGCCTGCGCATCGGCGCGCTGAAGCACGCCCATCACCGCTTCGACATCGACTACCCGGGCAAGGACAGCTACGAGCTGCGCCGGGCGGGCGCCGCCTGCGTGATGGTCGCCTCCGCGCACCGTGATGCCTTCATCCGCGAGCACCGTCCCGAAGCCGAGCCCGTGCTGTGTACGCTGCTCGCCGAGTTCGAGGGCCGCGGGCTCGATCTGGTGCTCGTCGAAGGCTTTCGGCAGGAGCGCTACCCGAAGATCGAAGTCCACCGCCGCGCCGCCGGCCCGTCCTCCGCGCGCGGATTGTTGAGCGCCGACGACGACTCTATCATCGCGCTGGCGACCGACGGCGAACTCGAAACGCCGCGGCCGATGCCGCGCTTCCACGTCGATGACATCGACGCCATTGCGGCCTTCGTACTCGATCACTGCGCCGAGCCTGCCTCGGCGTGGCCGCGCCTAGCCCGAGAGATCCGCCGATGAGCGCCACGACTACCGATCCTTCCCGCCGCGACGCGCCGGCGAGCTGCGACGATGACTACGATCCCGCCTCGCTGAGCTGCGAGCAGGCGCTCGCACGCCTGCTCGAGGCCGTGACGCCGATCGAGGGCAGCGAGCGCGTGCACCTGCGTGCCGCGCTCGGCCGCGTGCTCGCCGCACCCGTCGTCGCGCGCTGCGACGTGCCCGCGCACACCAATTCGGCGATGGACGGCTATGCGATCAACGCCGAGGATCTGCCGCCTAGCGGCACGGCCGAGCTGCCCGTCGTCGGTGCCTCCTTCGCCGGTAAGCCGTATCGCGCGCGGCTCGCGCGCGGCACGGCGGTGCGTATCATGACGGGCGCCGTCGTGCCCGAAGGCGCCGACACCATCCTGATCCAGGAACGCGTCGAGGAACGCGACGGCCGCATCCGCTTCGATGCGCATCACGAGCGCGGCCAGCACGTGCGCCACGCCGGCGAGGATCTGAAAGCGGGCGCCGAAGCGTTCACGCCGGGGCGCCGCGTGTCGGCCGCGGATCTCGGCGTGATCGCCTCGCTCGGCATCGGCGAGCTCACGGTGCTGCGGCGTCCGCGCATCGCCTTCTTCTCGACCGGCGACGAGCTGCGCTCGCTGGGCGAGCCGCTCGGGCTCGGCGAGATCTACGACAGCAACCGCTACACGCTCCACGGCATGTTGAGCACGCTCGGCGTCGAGCTCGTCGATCTCGGCGTCGTCGCCGACGATCCCGCGAGCCTCGAGGCCGCGTTCCGCGTCGCGGCGCGCGACGCCGATGCCGTGATCACGAGCGGCGGCGTGTCGGTCGGCGAAGCGGACTACACGCGCGAGATCCTCGCCCGTCTCGGCGAGGTGCGTTTCTGGAAAGTCGCGATGAAGCCCGGCCGGCCGCTCGCCTTCGGCAAGCTCGGCCGCGCGTGGTTCTTCGGCCTGCCCGGCAATCCCGTGTCGGTGATGGTGACCTTCTACGAATTCGTACGCCCCGCGCTCGACCAGCTCGCGGGCACGGCGCCGCGCCTGCCGTGGACGGCGACGGCGCGCGTGACGCGGGCGCTGAAGAAGCGCCCCGGCCGCGTCGAGTTCCAGCGCGGCCGCCTGACACGCGCCGCGGACGGCACGCTGGAGGTCACGCCGACCGGCGAGCAGGGCTCGGGCATTCTCAGCTCGATGTCGCAGGCGAACTGCCTGATCGTGCTGGGGTTGGAAACGACGCGCATCGACGCCGGCAGCCCCGTCGAGGTGCAGCCTTTCGAGGGTCTGCTCTGAGCCGCCGAGCATCCGATTCTTCGTAGCCCGGGCGCAGCGTAGCGGAACCCGGGATCTTCATCGCAGCGGACGCGCACCATCCCGGGCTACGCGAGGACGCTCGATCTCCGCAAGCAATTGCGCGGGACGCGCGAACGCCCGCCGTGCCACCCCATCCCGGATTCCGCGGCGCTGCGCGCCGCTCCTTCTGATGGGATGGACTCCTCCCCCTTCTTATTCGGCCTCGATGTGCCACGCTGGG
>DAOKZI010000006.1:186401-186533 GCA_035325705.1 Gammaproteobacteria bacterium | reverse complement strand
CAGCGTGGCACATCGAGGCCGAATAAGAAGGGGGAGGAGTCCATCCCATCAGATGTCTCGTAGCCCGGATGAGCGCCGCGAATCCGGGAACGAACGCAAGCCCCTCGCGTTGATCACCGGTGACGCGCCGAA
>DAOKZI010000006.1:0-186301 GCA_035325705.1 Gammaproteobacteria bacterium | reverse complement strand
GGTGGAGCGCGCAGCGCGCAACCCGGGATCCGGCATTCCGGTGTAACGGCGCACAGGGCGTGCTCGAGTGACGAAATTTTCGTCGCCCCCGCGCAGGGGAGCCCAGCCTCTCGTCGCCCGGATGAGCTCAGCGAATCCGGGAACGAACGCAAGCCCCTCGCGTTGATCACCGGTGACGCGCCGAACCCCGGATTCGCGGCGCTCATCCGGGCTACATAAGCGGGATGTGCCGTTCGCTTCGTAGCCCGGGTGGAGCGCGCAGCGCGCAACCCGGGATCCGGCATTCCGGTGTAACGGCGCACACGGCGTGCGCGAGTGACGAAATCTTCGTCGCTCCCGCGCAGGCTGGAGCCCAGCCTCTTGTCGCCCGGATGAGCCCGGCGAATCCGGGATCGGACGCAAGCCCCCGGACTACGCGTTGACGTCGATCACCACGCGGCCCTGCAGCTTGCCGGCGAGGATGTCTTTCGCGAGATCGGGGACGCGCGACAGCGGCTCGATCGAGGTGGCGAGCTTCAGCTTGTCGCGGTCGAGCAGCTCGGCGAGATCCTTCCACGCGCGCAGACGCCGCGGCATCGCGGCCTGCACCGAGTCGATGCCGCGCAGGGTCACGCCGCGCAGGATGAAGGGCATCACCGTCGTCGGCAGCGGCACGCCGCCGGCGAGGCCGCAGGCGGCGATGAGGCCTTCGTATTTCGTCTGTGCGAGCATCGTCGCGAGCGTCGTCGAGCCGACGTTGTCCACGCCCGCCGCCCAGCGCTCCTTTTCGAGCGGCTTGGGCTCGCGCGCGAACTCGGCGCGATCGAGCACTTCGGTCGCGCCCAGGCTCTTCAGATAGTCGGTCAGTGCGGCGCGGCCCGTGATCGCGGCGACCTGATAGCCGAGCTTCGCGAGCAGCATGATCGCGACCGAGCCGACACCGCCGCCGGCGCCGGACACGAGCACCGGCCCCTGATCCGGCTTCACGCCGTGATCGCGGATCGCATTCACGCACAGCATCGCGGTGTAGCCCGCGGTGCCGATCGCCATCGCTTCGTCGAGACCGAAGACCTCCGGCACTCGCACCAGGAAGCTGCTCTTCACGCGCTGCTTCTGCGCATAGCCGCCCCAGTGGTCCTCGGACAGGCCATAGCCGTCGACGAGCACGCGATCTCCCGGCTTCCACGCCGGATCGCGCGATTCGACGACGACGCCCGCGAGATCGATGCCGCCGACCATCGGCGTCTTGCGGCAGATGCGGCCGGCCCCGGACATCGCGAGGCCGTCCTTGTAGTTGACGGTGGAGTAAGCGACGTCGACCAGCACGTCGTTGTCGGGCAGAGCGCCGACGTCGATGGTCTTGAGGCTGCCTTTGATCTTGCCGTCCACTTCCTCGGCGACGATGGCCCTGATTTGCTCGCTCACGCTCTCCTCCTCCGCAACGAATGATGATCGATGGATCGCATTGTACGGGATCGGCGTACGACGGCCGCGGCGCGGGCCGCATCCGACCGTATAATCGCTTCATGGCGCAGATCTGGGATCCACATCGCTATCGGACCGAAGCGGGCTTCGTCGCCCGCCTCGGCGAGCCGCTGCTCGAGCTGCTCGCACCGCGCGCCGGCGAGCGCGTGCTCGACCTCGGCTGCGGCGACGGCAGCCTCACGCAGAAGCTCGCTGATGCGGGCTGCGCGGTGATCGCCGTCGATAGCAGCGCCGCGCAGGTGGCCGCCGCGCGCGAGCGCGGGCTCGACGCCCGCGTCGCCGATGGGCAGCGGCTCGAATTCGAGGCCGAGTTCGATGCCGTGTTCACGAACGCCGCCCTGCACTGGATGCCGCGGCAGGACGCCGTCGTCGCCGGCGTGCGCCGCGCGCTCAAACCCGGCGGGCGCTTCGTCGGCGAGCTCGGCGGCGCGGGCAATGTCGCGAGCCTCGTCGCGGCCCTCGAAGCGGAACTGGCCGCGCGCGGGATCGCGAGCGCGGGTCTGAATCCATGGACCTTCCCGAGCGCCGAGGCCTGGCGTGCGCTGCTCGAGGGCGCCGGCTTCGGCGTCGAGCACCTCGAGCTCTTTTCCCGCCCGACGCGTTTCGAACGCGAAGTCGCCGACTGGCTGACGCTGATGGCGCAGTCTTTCCTCGCGCCGGTGCCGGCGGCGGCACGCGACGACTTTCTCGCCGCGGTCACCGCGCGGCTGCGATCCACCCTCTTCCGCGATGGCGTGTGGACGCTCGACTACGTGCGCCTGCGCTTCGCCGCGCGGCTGCCGGCGTGAGCGTCGTGCACGGCCGCTGTCTCTGCGGCGCGGTGCGCTTTCGCATCGCGCCGGCGCCGCTCGCCGTGTGGTTCTGTCACTGCAAGCAGTGCCGCATGGCGCAGGGCACGGCCTTCGCCGCCAGCGTGCCGGTGCCGCTCGCGCATTTCACGCTGGAAGCGGGCCGGGAAGCACTGCGCGCCTATCGCGCGACGCCGGCCAAAGCGCGCTGGTTCTGCGCCGTGTGCGGCTCGCCGATCTACAGCCAGGTCGATGGCCGCGAGATGATCCGCGTGCGCGCCGGCGCGCTGGATCCCGCCGCGCCCCTCGCGCCGCAGGGCCACATCTACGTCGCCGATCGCGCGAGCTGGTACGAGATCCGCGACGATCTGCCCCAGCACGAAGGACGCGAACCGGGGCGGGCTTGAAGGGCCACCGAGCGCACAGCTCGGATTCGGGTAGCTTGGGCTGACGAAGGAAGCGCGCAGCTCGTAGGTTGGGCTGACGAAGGAAGCCCAACATTCGGCGCCACGACGAAGACCTTGGGCTTCCTTCGTGTCATGACGGCCGCGCCATCCGCAATCATGAAAGAGGCGTGGTGAACTTCCTTCCCGGATTCCGCTGCGCTCCTTCCGGGCTACGAAGATCGTTCTCTCGTAGCCCGGAAGGAGCGCAGCGGAATCCGGGATCGGCGTTTCCCGCGCAACGAGGATCCCGGGTTCCGCTACGCTGCACCCGGGCTACGAGAACGGGCGCCTCTTTCACGGCAACCTACGTCAAAGCCCTGCCAATGTTGCGCCGTAGGTATCGGCGAACACCATCTCCGACAGCGGGCGGCGCGTCAGCTTGTGCGGAAAATCCTGCGCCGGCCAGCCCAGCGTCACCATCGCCACGACCGAGAAATCTTCCGGAATGCCGAACAGCGGCTTGAGCTCGGGTTCGACCGCGGCGTGCAGGGTCGTGAGCGCGGTGCCGAGGCCGAGATTGCGCGCCGCGAGCAGCACGTTCTGGACCGCCGGATAGATCGACGCGCCGCCGACGACGCTCAGGCGTCCTAGCTGGTGGTCGGTCGGATGGACGTCCGCGAGCCGCGCCAGCACCAGCAGGAGCACGGGGATCTGCGCCATGTGCCGTGCGAAGTGATCGGCGTGATCGACGATGCCGGGCTTCGCGCCCACGCGCACCGAGCCCTGGCGGATGCCGGCGATGTACTGCTCCCAGATCGGGAGATAGAGATCCTGCAGGCGCTGCTTCTTCGCCGCGTCGCGCACGGCGATGAAACGCAGCGGCTGGCGATTGCCGCCGGATGGTGCCCAGCGCGCGGCATCGAGCACGCGAGCGAGCAATTCCACCGGGATCGGATCGGGCTTGTAGTAGCGCACCGTCGCGGTCGTGCGCACGACGTCGTCGAACTGCATGGGCTTCTCCCGGTGTAGCGCCCCAGCGGCACCCGGCGAGTGTGCCGGCTGAGGGAACGACGGGCAATCACAGTTGGGCTTTCGAAGCGCCCGTAGCCCGGGTGCAGCGTAGCGGAACCCGGGATCTTGGTTGCGCGGGAAACGCCGAATCCCGGGTTATGCGCTGCGCGCTCCACCCGGGCTACACGGGCATTGGCGCATCACTGGCCCGGCACGCCGTGCACCAGCGGCGCGAGGCTCGCCTGCACGTCGCGCGCGTCGAAGGCCTTCATCTCGAGCGGCGGTTTCTGACCCTTGAACATCACGACATAGCCCTGGGCCTTGTAGTTCGTCACGGGCTGCGTCGAGGACACTGCGAAGCCCGCGCGCGGCCACAGGCAGCCGTAGAAGGGATCCCAGGCGCCGCCATAGTCGCTGATGCTCTGCAGGTAGTAGGTCTGAGCCTCGGTGTCCTGGTTGTCGATCACGAAATAGTCGTAACCGAGCTTCAGCGTCAGCTCGGCGATGCGCAGGAGCATGAAGTTTTCCACCGCCTCGCGCGTCGTCACGCTGTTGCCGGTGAACGTCACGCGATAGCGGTTCTCCTCGATGCGCTGTTCCTGATAGCCCTGATCGCTGGGGGTCGCCGCCGGGCGGTAAGGCGTGGTGCTCATGCAGCCGCCGAGCAGGCAGGCCGCGAGGACGAGCCCCAGCCGCAGTCGGCGGCGCCGCGCGCTTGGATTGGAAGCTTGAACCTGGTGCATGGCCTCGAGTCTCCTGCCGTCGTGACCAACGGCGGCTGAACGGCCGTCACGGCGTTTCCAGTATAGACACCCGCGGCCTCGCGACGCGTCGGCCGAGTTCGTACACTAGCGGCGCGCCGCCCCAGCTTCCCGCATGTCCGAGGCCACGAATGTCCGATCTGCCCGCTCTCGACGAGATCTCCACCATCCAGCAGCGCTACGCCGATCTCGGCTATGTCGCCGATCGCGCGCTGGCCCTCACGCTCAAGCTCGCCGGCGCTCTGCACAAGCCGATCCTGCTCGAAGGCGAGGCCGGCGTCGGCAAGACCGAGGTCGCGAAGGTGCTCGCCGGCGTGCTCGACACTCCCTTGATCCGCCTGCAGTGCTACGAGGGCTTGGATGCGAACCACGCGCTCTACGAATGGAACTACGCGCGCCAGATCCTGCACATCCGCATGGCCGAGCACGACGCCGCGGCGCGCGCGCAGCTCGAGTCGACGATCTTCGACGAGCGCTTCCTGCTGAACCGCCCACTGCTCGCCGCGATACGCCATCCCGGCCCGCGGCCCGCGGTGCTGCTGATCGACGAGATCGATCGCGCCGACGAGGAGTTCGAGGCCTTTCTGCTCGAAGTGCTGTCCGACTACCAGGTGACGGTGCCCGAGATCGGCACCTTCCGGGCCGCGCTGCCGCCCTACGTGATCCTGACCTCGAACCGCACGCGCGAGCTGAACGACGCGCTGAAGCGACGCTGTCTCTATCTGTGGGTCGATTATCCGAGCGCGGAGAAGGAGCGCGAGATCATCCTGCGCCGCCTGCCCATGCTGGACGCGACGCTGGCCGCGCAGATCGCGACGACGATGCAGACGCTGCGTCAGATCGATTTCTACAAACGCCCCGGCATCGCGGAGACGCTCGACTGGAGCCGCGCGCTGCTCGGTCTCGGCGTCGAGGAGATCACGCCGGACGTCCTGCTCGACACGGCGGGCGTGCTGCTGAAGCATCGCGACGACGTCGCGCGCCTGCGCGCGGCCGAGCTCGGGCGCCTGCTCGCCGGCGAGGCGCCGGCCTCGACGACGAGCCGCCAGGTGTCTTGAGCCCGTGAACTCGCCCGGGACCGCGCTCGTCGAGCGCACGCTCGAGTTCTTCGGGCGCCTGCGCGAGGCCGGTCTGCCCGTGCCGCCCGCGCGCAGCATCGATGCGCTGAAGGCCGTGGCCGTCGCCGGCAGCCTCGACGAAGACGATTATCGCCTGGCGCTGCGCGTGAACCTCGTCGCGACGCGCGAACAGGAGCGGCTGTTCGAGCAGGTGTTCGCCGAGTATTTCCACGGCGCGCCGGACACGCGGCGCTACCGGCGCGGGATCCGCGGCGAGACCATGCAGGGCAATCTCGGACATCACGAGAAGGAACTCGATCAGGAAGTCACGGCCGATCCCGGGCAGTTCACGCCGCAGGACGTCGGCCGCCGCCTCGATCTCGCCGAGCGCTGGGATCCGGCGGCGCCGCCGCTCGAGGCCGTCATCCGCGAGCTCGCGCGCCGGCTCGCGACGCGGCCGAGCCGGCGCACGAAAGCCGCGCGCCGCGGCGGCCGCATCGATCTCCGGCGCAGCGTCAGGCGCAACACGCGTCACGGCCTGGAGCTCGTGGATCTGACGCGCAGCGCGCGCCGCACGCGGCGCACGCGTCTGGTGATGCTGTGCGACGTCTCGGGCTCGATGGACAGCTTCAATCCCTTCCTGCTGCGCCTGATGCTGGGCCTGCAGCAGTTGATGAAGAATTCGCGCACGCTGGTGTTCAGCACGCACGTGACGGACATCACCGCGGCGCTGCGCACGCGCTCGGTCGCCGAGACGCTGCGCGAGGTCGGCCTGCAGGTCAGCCACTGGTCGGGCGGCACGAACATCGGCGGCGCCCTCGCCCGTCTCAATCGCGGCCTCGTGCGCGAAGGCTCGGCAAGCTCGACCGTCGTCATCGTGATCAGCGACGGCTACGACAACGGCCAGGCCGAGCAGGTCGGCCGCGAAATGGCGCAGTTGCAGCGCCACGTGCGCAAAATCGTCTGGATCAACCCGATGTACGGCGCAACCACCTTCCAGGTCCGCGCCGCCGGCATGAAGGCCGCCTTGCCCTACGTCGACCACTTCCTGCCGGCCTTCGACGCGAAGTCGCTGCAGCTCTTGGTGCGCGGACTCGAGCAGGTCTGAGGCGCCGATCGACAGCGGGCCTCGCGGCTCGCAGAATCGCGTCCATGAGCGCCACGGCCGATCTCCTGCTCGCCCTCGGCGGCAACGCCTTCGCCGCGGCCGGCGCGCGGCTATCGATGCCGGGGCAGTTCGAATATGCGGAGGCGGTCGCGGCGCGGATCCTGCCCTGCGTGCAGGACGCGGCGCGGGTGCTGATCGTCCACGGCAACGGGCCGCAGGTCGGTCAGATCTTCGCGCGCGTCGAAGCGGCGCTGGACCGCGCCTATGCGCAGCCGCTCGACGTCTGCGTCGCGGAGTCCGAAGGCGAGCTCGGCTACGTGCTGCTGCAGGCCCTGCGCAATGCCTGGCGCGCGCAAGGCGTGACGCGCGAGCTCTGCGCGCTGCTGACGCAGGTGCTGGTCGCGGCCGAGGATCCCGCGTTCGCCGATCCCGTCAAACCGATCGGCCGTTTCCTCGCGGCGGACGAGGCCGCGCGACTGCGCGCGACGGGCATCCCCGTGCGAGAGGACGCGGGCCGCGGCTGGCGGCGCGTCGTCGCTTCGCCATCGCCGCGCGAGGTGCTGGAGACGGCCAGCATCGCGCGGCTGCTCGCGGCCGGCGTCGTCGTCATCGCCGCCGGCGGCGGGGGCGTGCCCGTGACGGAAACGGAGGGACGAATCACCGGCGTCGAAGCCGTCATCGACAAAGACGCGACGGCCGCGCTGCTCGCCGACGCGCTCGCGCTGCCGACTCTGGTGATGCTGACGGACGTGCCCTGCGCCTACGCGCATTACCGCCGCCCGAACCAGCGTGCGATCGGGCGCGTCACGCGCGCAGCGCTGGAGGAGCTCGACGCCGCAGGCCATTTCGCGCCGGGCAGCATGGCGCCGAAGATTGCGGCCGCCCGCGCCTTCGTCGATCGACCCGGGCGGCGCGCCCTCATCTGCGCGCTGGACAATCTCGCCGCGACGCTCGCCGGCGCGAGCGGCACCTACGTCGAGTTCGGTGTATGAGCATGCGCGATACCTTCAACTGCATCATCATGGGCGCCGCCGGGCGCGACTTTCACGATTTCCAGCGCTTCTTTCGCGAGCGGCCGCAGTTCCGCGTCGTCGCCTTCACGGCGACGCAAATCCCCTTCATCGCCGCGCGCGCCTTCCCGCGCGCGCTCGCGGGGCCGCACTACGCGGCCGACATCCCGATTCATCCGGAGGAGGCGCTGCCGGCGCTGCTGCGCGAGCACGCCGTCGACTGGGTCTTTCTCGCCTACAGCGATCTGCGCCACGAAGACGTCATGCACAAGGCGAGTCTCGTGCAGTCGCTGGGCGCGAGCTTCGCGCTGCTCGGGCCGCGTGCGACCGAGCTCGTGTCCGCGCGGCCCGTGGTCGCGGTCGTCGCCTCGCGCACGGGCGCGGGCAAGAGTCCGCTGTCGCTGTGGCTCGCCCAGGGCTTGCAAGCGCGGGGCCTGCGCGTCGGCATCCTGCGCCATCCGATGCCTTACGGCGAGCTCGCGGCCCAGGCCGTGCAGCGTTTCGCGAGCCTCGAGGATCTCGAGCGGCAGCACTGCACCGTCGAGGAGCGCGAGGAATACACGCCCTACGTCGAAGCGGGCATGACGATCCACGCCGGGGTCGACTACGCGCGCGTGCTCGCCGCGGCCGAGCAGGATGCGGATCTCATCCTCTGGGACGGCGGCAACAACGATGGACCCTTCGTCAGACCGGACTGTCTCGTCTGTGTGGTTGATGCGCTGCGGCCCGGTCACGAGACGGCCTACTACCCGGGAGAGACCAATTTGCGGCGCGCCGACGTCGTCGTGCTCAGCAAGACGGGCGGCGTGAACGCGGAGGCGCGCGCGGCGCTGCGGGCGAGCGTCGCGGCGGTGAATCCGCGGGCATCGATCGTCGAATCGGATCTGAAAATCTCGGTCGACGACGCCGCGGCGATCCGCGGCCGCCGCGCGCTCGTCGTCGAGGACGGGCCGACGCTCACGCACGGTGGCATGCGCTACGGTGCCGGCACGCTCGCGGCCAAGCGCGAGGGTGCGGCGGCGCTGGTCGATCCGCGGCCCCATGCGATCGGCAGCATCGCCGACACCTTGCGCGACTATCCGCGGCTGGCGCGCGTGCTGCCGGCGCTCGGCTACTCCGCCGCTCAGTTGCGCGAGCTGGCGGCGACGATTTCGGCGGCCGCCGCAGCCGGCGCCGAGGTGCTCGTCGACGCGAGCCCCGGACGCGTGTCGCAGCTCATCGAGCTGCCGCTGCCGGCCGTGCGCGTGCGTTACGCCTTCGAGCCTCTCGCAGGCCCGCCTCTGCTCGATCTGGTGCTCGCGCGCTGCCGCGCGAAATGAGCGCGACGGTGCCGGCGGGGGCGTGACGGACGTCAAGATCGCGCCCTCCGTCGCGCCGGATCATCGCCGCGTGAATTTTCTTTCGCCTTCGGTTTATCTCGTCGGGCTGGTCGTCGGTTCCGGTTTGGTCGCCCTCGCCGAGGGCGTGGCGGCCTGGCAGGGAGTGGCGCTCACGAGCTTCGCCGTCGCCGCCTGGCCTTTCCTGTTCTGCGTGCTGCTGGTGCTGTGGGTCATCGAGGACAGCCGCCATCACGCCGAGATCTACAAGCCCTTCGAATTCGACTACCTCGTGCTGCTGTGGGTGCTGCCCTATCTGCCCTATTACCTCTGGCGCACGCGACGTGCCCGCGGACTGCTGATGCTGCTCGGCTTCATCGCGCTGTTCTGGCTGGACGCCGGGGTGCGCCACGCGGTGCAGATGCTGCGTTGAGCCGCGCGCCGCAATATCGCGTCCCGTAGCCCGGAACGAGCGCAGCGGAATCCGCGCACTCGGCTACGCGGGCGCCAATCGATATCGGCAGCCTGCGCTGCGAATGCGGCCTCAGGGTTTACGCGAGGGACGGCCTGCCGGCAGCACGCCGTCCGCGCGCGCTTTCAGGTACCGGTACATGCGATCGATGTGGGGCTCGACGTTCGGGTTGCCTTTCCACGCCGGCATGGCACCGACCTGCCCGGTATAGCCGTTCATCACGACCTCGACGAAGCGCGCGTAATCGACGCGCGCATGGAAGCGATCGAGGAGGTTAGGTGCGAAGGTCGAGCCCAGTGCGCTGCCGCCGTGACAGACCTGGCACTGCGCGGCGAAAGTCCGCCAGCCGATATAGGTGTCCTTGTCGACCTGACATTGCTCGGCTGCCTTGGCGTCGGCCGAGCAGGTGACATCGTAGCTCGGCTCACCGGCCGCGATCGGCTCGGCCGCGGGTGGTACCGGCGCTGCCGACGCAGGCGTCGTCGGGCCCGCTGGGCTCGTGCTGGCGGGCGCGCGGAATTCGGCAGCCGAACTCGGCGGCGACGATCCGGTGTCCGGCGCGGCCGGCATTGGCGCCGCAGCGGCTGAGGACTGCCCGTCGTCGCTGGAGCAGGCTGCGAGCAGTATCAGCAAGATCGCGAGCATGCCCGCACCTGCCATCGATCTGGCCACGCGTCCCCCTTGGACTGTCGCGGATACATCCCCCGCTTGCCCTATGATTGCCGCGCTTGCACCTGGCTGCAATCCCAGGGACCACGCCCGGGCCGCGGCTCGCTTGGAAAAGCGCACGGCGGCAACGACCGTTCACTCTATTCGCAATCGAGCTCCTCGCAGGGAGCTGTCCGTGCTGCCCTCTCATTCCGCCAACGCGAGCACGCGACGCCGAAACCTCGTCGCACCAGTCTCGTTCACGGAATCCGTCAGCCGCGATGCCGATGAGAATCTCGTGCTCGCCACCGCGCTCGGCGCCGAGGCTTCTCCGGGCTCTCGACCTGTCGATACTCGGCACGTTTCACGGTAGTCGCATTCTCGCTGGCCGATGCGCTCGCGGCGATCGATCCGCGACGCGAGAAGTCATTGCACCGGCCGCTTCCACCGGCTATCAATGGACGCACCGAACCGGCGCGGGAGGCAACATGACTCGTTTTGGCAAAGTATGGGGAGCGTTGGCGTTGAGCGCGCTCGCCGGCACGGTGAGCGCGCACGAAGACGCCGGCAAGGCGGCCGCATCGGACACCGTCCTCACGCCGCTGGTCGAACAGGCGCTCGCGCCGCGCGCGGCGGCGGTCGCCACGATGCTGACCGTGGAATACGCGCCCGGCGCCGATACGCCGCCGCACACGCATCCCGCGGACACTTTCGTCTACGTGCTGTCCGGCGCCGTCGAGATGCAGGTCGAGGGCGGCGAGCTGAAGCTGCTGAAGGCCGGCGACACTTACTACGAGCGGCCGACCGACAAACACATCGTCTCGCGCAACGCGAGCAAGACGGAGCCCGCGAAGTTCCTGGTGTTCTTCGTCCATGAGCCGGGAGCGCCGGCGCTGGTGCCGATCGAAAACGAGTAGCCGAGCCTTCTCCGCGTGCGCGAGCTCGCGTGGATCGCGAGCCGGCGCGCGGGGGCCGAATACTTTTTCTTTACTCTTTATCGATACCGCGCACTCGCCCGGCGTGGCGCTTGCGCGCCCAGCGATCGGGCGCACCCGTGTCGCCGGGCTGCTGCTGCTCGCGGATCATTACCCTGCGTATCGCCAGGCAGAACGCCAAGGCCCGCGCCTGCTGCGCGGTGGAAGGCGCTGCAAAAACGGCGAGGATTACCGGCGCGCGATCGCGGCGATTGACAGGCTTCATCGCTCGGGCTTAGACACGAGGCACGAACGGCGCTGCAGGGGCCAGGCCTCATCGAGGCCGATCCACCGCGCACGGAGGGCACGCATGATGAACACGATGCTCGCCAAGGCCATTCCATCGTTCGCCCTCGTGCTCGTCGGGCTGTGCCCCGTGCCGGACGCGGCCGCGGCTTTCGTGTTCCGCGCCGACGGCGCCGCGGCGCTGTCCCTGGACAATTTCGCCACTGAACGGGTGCTGCCCGTACTCCACACGCCGATCGCGGGCGGAATGCGAGTGTCCTTCTCCGAGCGGATCCAGGCCGAGAATGCGGCATTCGGTGTAGCGAGCGTCGCGGCGACGACGGGCGTAGCCTCGGTGGCACCGGGTATCCTGAAGGCGGTCATCGGCGGCGAGACGGGCATCGGCGCCGGCGCGCCGAACGTGCCGACGATCACGCACGGCGCGCCTCGCGTCAGATCGAACGTCCAGGTGTCTTTCACCGACGAAATCAGCGTCGAGAGCCAGACCCTGGCGGTAGGAACGCCGGTCGAGATTCAAACCGTCGTGGACTTCTCCGTCCTCAGCAACAGGCCCGGTCACATCGGCGGCCAGTTCTTCGGCTACGACAGCGGCACGCTGTTTTTCAACTACTTCTTCGGCTCCGACATCGGCGCCACTTACAGCTTTCCGAACGGCCTGTTTCTGAGCGTGCCGGAATTCTCGTTCCGGCTGCCGGTCGTGCTGTCGGCGAAGGTGGGGGATCTCATCCCGATCGGCGCGGCGCTCAGTTTGAGCGCGGACAATCGCGCGGGCTACTACACGGACGAGGACGGCTTCCTGCGGTCCTGGGGCGGCGGCAACAGGACGGTGCTCGACGCTTCGCATACGGCAGAGTTCTTTCTCGATGCGATCACGCCGGGCGTCACGCTGGTGGCTGCGAGCAGGCACGATTATTCGGCCAGCGTCGTCCCGCTGCCGCCGGCGTGGTGCCTGCTGGCGACGGCTGTCGTGTTTTTTCGCGCGGCGCGCAGGCGCGCGTCGGCGCGGTGAGGAAGCGCGCGCAGCGCGACCCGTAAACCTCCCGCTCGTCGCCTCGGCCGGCGCGCAGCGCGCGGCCCGCGCCGGGCTCGGCAGCGGTTGCTCTGCTCGACCTTGCCGTCCTTCAAGCCGATCCTCGCGTTCAGCGCATTCGAGCGCCCGAAGGCGATCTTCGATGCTTGCCGCCGCGGGGACGAGCGCTTATCGTCGATGGCCCGACCATCACCCCAGATGAAGGAGACGGTGTGGCCTACTTCGATCACTCCGCATTCCAGGAGGCCGTCAACCGCGACGGCGAATTCCTGATTTCCGCCCGGTTTTTCGACGGGTCCATGAAACTGCATTTCGACGACGAGGCGCTGATGCTGCGCTTTCGTGACGGCAAGCTCTCCGCGATCGCGACGCCTTCGCTGTTCGAGACCGCGACCGTCGTCATCAAAGGGCCGGCCGCGAGCTGGCGCGAGTTCCTGCAGCCCGTGCCGCGGCCGTTCTTCCACGACATGTTCGCCGCGATCGTGCGGCGCGGCTTCGAGTGGAGCGGCGATGCCGAGACCTTCTTCGCCTATTACGGCGCCTTCCGTCGCATGTTCCAGATCATGCGCAAACACGCAGTGAGGAGCTGAACATGGCGAAACATGACGCAGCCGTCGGTCGTTACGTCTACCTGACCATCAACGGCGTCGAATACCGGGTCTATTACGAAACCAACTACACGGGCACGGGCGCCGGCATTCCGCTGATCTGCCAGCACACGGCCGGCGCGCACGGCTTCCAGTGGCGGCACGTGCTCGAAGACCGCGAGATCACGGACAAGTACCGCGTCTTCGCCTGGGATCTGCCTTTCCACGGCAAATCGCTGCCGCCGATCGGGGATGCGCACTGGACCAAGCCCTACAACCTGACGCGCGACTTCTTCCTGAAGTTCATCACGGGCTTCGCGCAGGCGCTCGAGCTGGACCGGCCCGTGTTCATCGGCTGCTCGATGGGCGGGCAGGTCGCGGTCGATCTCTGTGCGCATCATCCGGACGCGTTCCGCGCCTGCATCGGCGTCGAGGCTTCGTTGAACAGCCCGGGCTACTACCTCGATCAGTTCTACCACCCGCGGATCAGCAACGAGGCGAAGCCGGCGACGATGTACGGCCTGTGCGCGCCGTCGAGCCCGGAGCCGAACGTCCGCGAGACGATCTTCGGCTACAGCCAGGGCGCGCCGATGGTGTTCAAGGGCGATCTCTACTACTACTCGGTCGAGTACGACGCGACGCCCTACGTCGACAAGATCGACACCCAGCGCTGCCCGCTCTACCTCCTGACCGGCGAGTACGACTTCGCGACGGGCCCGGAGGAGACCAAGGCGCTGGCCGCGCGCATCAAGGGCTCGAAGTTCATCGAGATGCGGGACAACGGCCACTTCCCGATGAGCGAGAACCCGAAGAAATTCCGCGAGTACCTGCTGCCGGTGCTGGCGGAGATTGCGGGGAAGTAGTTGAAGATCCCGGGTTACGCGCTGCGCGCTGCACCCGGGCTACGGATCGACCTCTCGTAGCCCGGAAGGAGCGCAGCGGAATCCGGGTGACGGCCGCAGGCCGTTCGCGGCGCTGAACACTGCACGCAAGCGTAGGAGATCGTGTCATGCCGACGATGGCCGAGAAGCGCGCCGAGTTCCGGCGCCTGCATCAAAGCGGGTGCTTCGTCATCCCCAACCCCTGGGACCTCGGATCCATGCGCTATCTGGAAAGCCTCGGCTTCCAGGCGCTGGCGACGACTAGCGCGGGCTTCGCGTGGTCGAAGGGCGCGGCAGACGGCGGGATCACGCGCGAGATGGCGCTCGCGCACTTCGCGGAGCTCGCGGCCGCCTCGACGCTGCCGCTGAACGCGGACTTCGAGGGCGGATTCGCCCACGCGCCCGCAGACGTCGCCGACAGCGTTCGCCTGTGCGTGGAGACCGGTGTTGCGGGGCTTTCCATCGAGGACTACACCGGCGACATGGCGCACCCGCTCTATGATGTCGATCTCGCGGTCGCCCGCATCGCGGCGGCCCGCCGGGCGATCGATGAATCCGGCGCCGACGTGCTGCTGACCGGGCGCAGCGAAGGCCTGATTCGCGGCCGGCCGGATCTCGACGAGGCGATACAACGCCTGCAGGCGTATTCGGCGGCGGGCGCGGACTGCCTCTATGCGCCGGGCCTCGCGACGCGCGAGCAGATCGCCGCCGTGGTGCAGGCCGTGGCGCCGAAGCCCGTCAACGTGCTGATCGGGACGGCGAGCGATTTGACCGTGATGGACGTGGAAGCGCTGGGCGGACGCCGCATCAGCGTCGGCGGCGCGCTCGCGCGAGCAGCCTGGGGCGGTTTCATGCGGGCGGCCAAGGAGATCGCCGAGGCGGGTAGCTTCAAAGGCTTAGCGGACGCGGCACCGGGCGCGGAGATCAACACGGTGCTTCGTAGGTTGGGCTGACGAAGGAAGCCCAACGTTCGGCGCCGGACGTTCAATGAGGGGACAGGCATGTCCGTCATCGCCGACGCTGAAATCCACCGCCCCCGTTTCCCGGATTCCGCGCCGCTGCGCGGCGCTCCTTCCGGGCTACGAAGATTCTCTCACCTCGAAGCTCGTAGCTTGGACTGACGAAGGAAGCCCAACATCGAGCGCCGAACGTTGGGCTTCCTTCGTCAGCCCAACCTACGGCCTCCGTGGTCGCGCACAACGCAATACCGGCTCACTCGTTCAGTGTCGTAGCCCGGGTGGAGCGCGCAGCGCGTAACCCGGGATCCGCGCCCGCCGTCCTCTCCTGCCTTCGAGAAGGCCCGGCGCGGCGCGCGCCGAGCAGGCCGAAAGCCCTTGCGTATCGGGCATGCCCGATCCCGGGTTCCGCTACGCTGCACCCGGGCTACGAAAACGGGGGCGCCCGCTTTCACGGCAACCTACGGCCTCCGTGGTCGCGCACAGCGCAAATCCGCCTCACTCGTTCAACAGCACCAGTTTCCCCATCTGATCGCTGATCTCCAGCCGCTGGTACGCCGTGACGGCGTCCTCGAGCCTGTAGATCTGATCGACGACGGGCTCGATGCGGTGCTTGTTGATGAACTCGATCATCGCGCCGAACTCGGCCGGCGAGCCCATCGTCGTGCCCTGCAGGCGGAGCTGGCGGAAGAAGATCTTCGCCATCTCGAGGCCCTCGCTGGGATTGCCGAGCGTCGCGCCGAAGAACACGTAGCGGCCGCCGTTGTTCAGCGTGTTCAGGGCCGCATTGACGACATTGCCGCCGGCGCTGTCGATTACGAGATCGATGCCGCCCGACAGCTCACGGATCTGCTTGCTCCAGTCCGCCGCTCGGTAGCTGATGCCGCCGGCGGCGGCCAGGCGCTTCGCCTGCTCGAGCTTCTCTTCGCTGCCGCTCGTCACGTAGACCGTCGCGCCGTGATACTTCGCCCACAGCAGCGCGAAGCTCGCGACGCCGCCGCCGATGCCGGTGACGAGCACTTTCTGTCCCGGGCGGATTTCACCGTGCGTGACGACCGCGCGCCAGGCCGTGAGGCCGGCGAGCGGAAAGGCCGCGGCCTGTATCCACGACAGGTGCGCGGGCTTCGCAAAGACGTTCTCCGCCGGCGTGCAGATGTATTGCGCGAGCGTGCCCTGATCCGGCATGCCGAGCACCCGGAAGTTCGGGCCGCCGCAGCGCCAGTCCTCGCCCCAGTCGCGCGCGGGATACAGCACCACTTCCTCGCCGACGCGCGAGGCCGGCACGCCGGGGCCGACCGCATCGATCACGCCCGCGCCGTCCGAGCCCGAGATCGACGGGAACTTGATGCGCGGATAGGCGCCGACGGTGATCCAGAAGTCGCGGCGATTGAGCGCTGAGGTCTTCAGCGCGACGCGCACTTCGCCGGGGCCCGGCGCCGGCGTCGCGACGTCCTCGATGCATAGCTTGGCGGGCCCGCCGATTTCGTGCAGGACGACGGCCTTCATCTCAGCGGCCCTCGAAGCGCGGCTTGCGCTTCTCGCTGAAGGCCTTGAAGCCTTCGCGCGCATCGCGCGTATGCGCGGCGAGGCCCGCGATCGCGCGCGTCTCCATTTCCATCTGCGTCTCCAGCGAGTTGGAAAACGTATCCGCCAGCAGCCGCTTCGCCTCGCCGTAAGCGAGGGTCGGGCCGTTCGCGAGCTGCACCGCGATCTCCCGCGCCTGCGCCATCAACTGCTCATCCGGCACGGCGGCGGTGACGAGGCCCTTGGCCGCCGCCTCTTCCGCCGTGTAGGTGGGATTCAGCAGGACCATCTCCTTCGCGCGCGCCATGCCGACGAGCCGCGGCAAGGTGAAAGTGCTGCTGCCGTCCGGCGTGACGCCGATCTTGGTATAGGCCATCGTGAACTTCGCCGAGCTCGCGGCGAGGATGATGTCGCCCATCAGCGCGATGCTCAGGCCGGCGCCGGCCGCGGCGCCGTTGACGGCCGTGATCAGCGGCGCGTTCATGCGCAGGAAGCGCGCGACCGCGCTGTGCAGAAACGCGGTCATGTTGCGGATCATCTCGCTGACGCCGTCACCCGCCGCGGCGAAGCTCATGACGTCGCCGCCGGCGCAGAACATCTTGCCGTGGCCGGTCAAGATGACGGCGCGGATGCCCGGGTTCGAATCACAGTGCGAAGCGACGCGCAGGATTTCCTCCGACATGCGCAGGTCCAGCGCGTTCGCGGCATCGGGGCGCTTCAAGGTGATCGTCGCGATGCCCTCGGCGACGGCGAACTCCATCGTCTTCAGTTCCATGTCCCCTCCTCTGTGTCTGATGCGCGCCGGTCTCGGCCGTGTGCGCCCGTGTCGTATTGCGCGAGTCGCGCCGGCAGCTCGCGCATGATGCGGCGGC
This sequence comes from Gammaproteobacteria bacterium, assembly GCA_035325705.1. GTDB lineage: Bacteria > Pseudomonadota > Gammaproteobacteria. Next base: position 169,209 of record DAOKZI010000006.1, on the reverse strand, counting down.
GCTCGGCCGCCGAATAGCGCAGCCACTCGCCGATCTCCGCCAGCGTGCGGCCGCAGCCGCGGCAGATCTCCCGCGCCGGATCGATCTCGCAGATCTTCACGCAGGGCGATTCAATCGCCATGCAGAACCGCCGGTGCGGTGGCGCGCCGCACGTAATCGGCGAGATAGCGCAGTCCCGCGATCGCGCGGCTGCCGTACCAGGACACCATCTTGCCGTCGATGAGATCCACGGGCACGCGCGGCAGCCTGCGCCGTGCCTCGAGCAGATGCTTGTCGCGGAACGGATAGGGCTCGGAGCTCAGCAGCACGCGATCGATCACGCCGCGGCAGTCCTCGAGCCTGAGCGTCGGATACCGCTGCGCGCTCGTCGCCGGCCAGGTCTCCCAGCCGTAGAGGCCGAGCATGCGTGAAATATAGGTGTCGCGCGACACCGTCATCCACGGCTCGCGCCAGATCAGATACAGCACGCGCTGGGTCTGGACGGCGGCGGCCGCGGCCGCGGCGAGGGCCGCGTCGAACGCGGCGCACAGCCGCTCGGCCTCGGCTTCGCGGCCGAAGATGCCGCCCAGCAGCCGGAACAGCGGCGGATTGTCGCGCGGGCCGAGCGGATGCGTGACGATGACCTGCGGCACGAAGCCGCGCAGCGCGTCCGCCGTCTCGCGCGTGTTCTCGTCGACGTTGACGACGACGTGCGTCGGCGCGAGCGCGCGCACGGCCGCGAGATCGACGTCCTTGGTGCCGCCGACCTTCGGGATTTTCTTCAGCGTCTCGCGCGGATGGATGCAAAAGCCCGTGCGGCCGACCAGCGCCTCCGCCAGCTCCAGATCGCACAGCAGCTCCGTGATGCTCGGCACCAGGCACACGATGCGCGGCGGCGCCGTCACCTGGCGGTGCGCGGTGCCGGCGGCATCGAGGTAGTGGATCACGGACATGCGGCGCTCACATATTGCGTCGGTATTCACCGCCGACGTCGTACAGCGCGCCCGACACCTGGCCGAGCGAGGCGACCTTCACGGTCTCCATCAGCGCTTCGAAGACATTGCCGCGCGCGCGGGCGACGTCCTGCAGACGCTTCAGCGCCGCCGGCGCGGCCGCCGCGTGCAGTGCCTGGAAGCTGCGGACGGCGGCGATCTGATCCTGCTTCTCCTGCTCGGTCGAACGCATCAGCTCGATCGCCGTCACCCGGTCCTCATTGCCCGACTTCGGCAGGAAGGTGTTGACGCCGATCAGAGGCAGGCGTCCGTCGTGCTTCAGGCTCTCGTAGTAGAGGCTCTCGTCCTGGATCTTGCCGCGCTGGTACATGGTGTCCATCGCGCCCAGCACGCCGCCGCGCTCGGAGATGCGCTCGAACTCGGCGTAGACCGCTTCTTCGACCAGATCCGTCAGCTCGTTGATGATGAACGAGCCCTGCCACGGGTTCTCGCAGAAGTTGAGCCCCAGCTCGCGGTTGATGATGAGCTGGATCGCGACCGCGCGCCGCACTGATTCCTCGGTCGGCGTCGTGATCGCCTCGTCGTAGGCATTGGTGTGCAGGCTGTTGCAGTTGTCGAAGATCGCGTACAGCGCCTGCAAGGTCGTGCGGATGTCGTTGAAGCTGATCTCCTGCGCGTGCAGCGAGCGGCCCGAAGTCTGGATGTGATACTTCATCATCTGGCTGCGCGGGCTCGCGCCGTAGCGCTCGCGCATCGCGCGCGCCCAGATCCGGCGCGCGACGCGGCCGATCACGCTGTACTCGGGATCCATGCCGTTGGAGAAGAAGAAGGACAGATTCGGCGCGAAGTCGTCGATCTGCATGCCGCGCGCGAGATAGTACTCGACGATCGTGAAGCCGTTCGACAAGGTGAAGGCGAGCTGCGAGATTGGATTCGCGCCGGCCTCGGCGATGTGGTAGCCGCTGATCGACACGCTGTAGAAATTGCGCACGTCGCGCTCGACGAAGTAGGCCTGCACGTCGCCCATCATCTTCATCGCGAACTCGGTGGAGAAGATGCAGGTGTTCTGCGCCTGATCTTCTTTCAGGATGTCGGCCTGCACGGTGCCGCGCACCGTGCACAGCGTGTCCGCCTTGATCTTCTCGTAGGTCTCGCGATCGAGGATCTGATCGCCCGTGATGCCGAGCAGGCCGAGGCCGAGGCCCGTGTTGCCGGCCGGTAGCTCGCCGCGGTAGGCCGGCCGCGACTGGCCGCGCGCGGCGAACCAGGCCTCGATCTTCGGCTGCACCGCTTCCCACTGCCCCGCCGCGCGCAGGTGTTTCTCGACCTGCTGGTCGATTGCCGCGTTCATGAAGAAGGCGAGGATGATCGGCGCCGGGCCGTTGATCGTCATCGACACCGAGGTCGTCGGCGCGCAGAGATCGAAGCCGGAGTAGAGCTTCTTCGCGTCGTTCACCGTCGCGATCGACACGCCGGAGTTGCCGACCTTGCCATAGATGTCCGGGCGCTCGTGCGGATCCTCGCCATAGAGCGTAACCGAGTCGAAGGCCGTCGACAGGCGCGCCGCCGGCTGGCCGGCGGACACGTAGTGGAAGCGGCGGTTCGTGCGCTCCGGCGTGCCCTCGCCCGCGAACATGCGGGTCGGATCCTCGCCCGCACGGCGATAGGGATACACGCCGCCGGTGTACGGATAGTAGCCGGGCAGGTTCTCGCGCATCAGGAAGCGGAGCTGATCGCCCCAGCCGTCGAACTTCGGCGGCGCGATCTTCGGCACCTTGTTGTGCGACAGGGTCTCGCGGTAGTTGTCGCCCTCGATGTTCCGGCCGCGCACCCGGTAGACATACTTCTCGCGCTGGATCCCGGCGAGGCGCGCGGGCCACTCCTTCAACAGCGTCAGCGCCTCGCTGCCGAGACCGGCGAGCGCCTCGTTGTAGCGGCGGCGCAGGAGGCCCAGGCTGTCGTTGACGAGCTGCGAGTCCGGATAGGCCTCGAAGGCCGGCGGCAGCGCCTCGTCGTCGATCGCGCGCAGCGCCTCGTAGCAGTGCTGGGCCTTGGCCGCGATCGCCGCGAGCGCTTCGATCGAGCGGTTGATGCCGCGGCCCTGCTCCGCGATCTCGGCGAGATAGCGCGTGCGATTGCCGGGGATCAGCACGGTCGCGCGCGGCGCCGTGGTGTCGAGCGTGAGTGACGGCGTCCAGCGCTGCTCGTCGCTGCCCAGCTTCTTCGCCAGCGCCTGGCACAGCTTGACGAACATCCAGCTCAGGCCCGGATCGTTGAACTGGCTCGCGATCGTCGGATAGACGGGAATGTCCTCGTCCTTGGCCTGGAAGGCCTGGTGATTGCGCTTCCACTGCTTGCGCACGTCGCGCAGCGCATCTTCGGCGCCGCGCTTGTCGAACTTGTTGAGCACGATGATCGAGGCGAAGTCGAGCATGTCGATCTTCTCGAGCTGGCTCGCCGCGCCGTATTCGCTGGTCATCACGTAGACCGGCAGATCGACCAGATCGACGATCTCGGAATCGCTCTGGCCGATGCCCGCGGTCTCGACGATCACGAGGTCGTAGGCCAGCGACTTCAAGAAGGCCACCGCGTCGCCGAGCATCGCGCTGGTCGAGAGGTGCTGGCGGCGCGTCGCCATCGAGCGCATGAAGATCCGCTCGTGGCGCAGGCTGTTCATGCGGATGCGATCGCCGAGCAGCGCGCCGCCGGTGCGCCGGCGCGTCGGGTCGACGGCCAGCACCGCGATGCGCATCGCCGGAAAGTACTGCATGAAGCGCGACAGCAGCTCGTCCGTCACCGAGCTCTTGCCGGCGCCGCCGGTGCCGGTGATGCCGATGACGGGCACCTTGCCGCCTGCGATCTTCCACTCCTTGCGCAGCTTCTCGAGCTCCTTCTCGGCGATGACGCCGTCCTCCAGCGCAGACAGCATCTGCGACACCGACAGCGCATCCTCGCGTTCGACCTTCGCCGGCGCGCGTGAGGCGACGCGCGCCTTGGCCGCGCGCTGCACGAGATCCTCGATCATGCCCTGCAGGCCCATCGTCATGCCGTCGTTCGGGTGATAGATGCGCTCGATGCCGTAGCCCATCAGCTCGGCGATTTCTTCCGGCGTGATGGTGCCGCCGCCGCCGCCGAACACGCGCACGTGGCCGGCGCCCGCTTCGCGCAGCAGATCGACCATGTACTTGAAGTATTCGTTGTGGCCGCCCTGGTAGGAGCTGATCGCGATCGCATCGGCGTCTTCCTGGATCGCCGCGCGCACTACGTCGGCGACGCTGCGGTTGTGGCCGAGGTGGATGACCTCGGCGCCGCTGCCCTGGATCAGGCGGCGCATCACGTTGATGGCGGCATCGTGACCGTCGAAGAGCGAGGCGGCGGTCACGAAGCGCAGCGGATGCTGCTGCGGCGTGCTGTCGGTCACGGCGCTGATGTCCTGGGCGCGGGTATTCATGCGGTGGCTCCTGTCGTGTCGCGAGCCAGCGCTCGCGTCATTTGCTGTTTCAGTCCCGTGTGCAGATCTTCGATGAGGCCGTGCGCGTCCGGCGTCACCAGCCACTGGTAAACGATGCCGATGATCGCGGCGCAGAACTGACGCGCGACGGCGGCGACCTCGACCTCGGCGCGCAGCGCGCCGGCTTCGATGCCCTGCCGGATCCAGGCCTCGACGTCGCGCTGCCGGCGCTCGTGGACGTTCGCGATCACCTGCTTGAGCTCGGCGTCCGGGCCGATCGAATCGAACCACAGGCAGTAGAAGGCGCGGATGCGCTCGGCGCCGGCCCGGACGTGGCGATAGTGCGCATCGGTCGCGGCGCAGATCGCGTCCAGCCCGACCTTGCCCTCGACGGCGACGCGCAGCGCGTCCAGCCATTCCTCGCCGACGGCCTTGACGATGAACGAGAACAGCGCGCCCTTGTTGCCGAAGCGTGCGCTGGCGAGGCCACGGCTGTAACCGGCGAGCTCGCCGACGTCCTTCAGCGTCGTGCCGGCGGTGCCGCGCTCGACGATCAGTTTCACGGCCGCGTCCAGCATGCGCGCATCCGACAGGGCGGTGCGCTCGGCCTGGGTGCGGCGGACGGCGGGGGCTTGTGCGAGGTTCATGCCCGCATTATGCGGGGCTCATTTATTTGTTTGCAACAAGCAAAAAGACACGCGGTGCCGGGTACATCGTCCGACACGGCCCGGATTCGTCTCAATCTTCCAGCGTGACGCCGGTCGCGACCAGGAAGCGCGACACCATGTTGTAAGCCGCGACCACCGCGATGAACTCGACCAGCTCGCGCTCGTTCGCGAGCGCCGCGCGCGCGGCCGCGCGGGTCGCGTCACGCACGGCGATCTCGCGCGTCATCTCCAGCGTGAGCTGCAGCAGCGCCCGTTCGTCCGGCGCGAGCGCCGGCGCGCTCGGCGCTTCCGTGCCGCGCGCGATCGCGTCGAGCACGGCCTGCCGGCCGCCGGCCGCGAGGAACAGCGGCGCATGATGGGCGTACTCGTAGTCCGCGCCGTTCAACACGGCGACGTGGCACATCGCGAGCTCGCGCCACGGCGCCGGCACCGCGAGCTCGCCGCGCAGCGCGCCGAGGAACTCGTTCCAGCCGCGCGCGAGCGGCGGACTGTGCAGCAGCATGCGATCGAGATTCAGCAGCGCGCCGCCGCGGCGGCGGACGATCGCGGCGAGCAGCTCGGCCGGCACGGCAAACTCGGCCGCCGCGTAGGGAATGCGCTTCACCGGCGTTTCTCCTCCGAATACGCCTCGCGCAGATCGACCGGGCTGCGGCGCTTGCGCATGCGGATGTTGAGCACTTCGACCGTCACCGAAAAGGCCATCGCGAAGTAGACATAGCCTTTCGGCACGTGGAAGCCGAAGCCGTCGGCGATCAGCAAGGTGCCGATCATGAACAGGAAGGACAGCGCCAGCATCTTGATCGTCGGATGCGCCGACACGAAGCGGCCGATGCTGCCGGCGAAGGCCATCATCAGCGCCACCGAGACCACGACCGCCGCGATCATGATCGCGACCTCGTCGACCATGCCGACCGCGGTGATGATCGAGTCCAGCGAGAACACGAGATCGATCAGGATGATCTGGACGATCACCGCGCCGAAGTGCCCGGCGACGCGGCGGGACACCTCGCCCTCCTCGCCTTCGAGGAGCTGGTGGACTTCCTTGGTGCTCTTCCAGATCAGAAAGAGGCCGCCGAGCAGCAGGATCAGATCGCGGCCCGAGATCTCTTGCGCCAGCACCGTGAACAGCGGCGCCGTCAGGCCCACGATCCACGACAGCAGCAGCAACAGCCCGATGCGCATGAACATCGCCAGGAACAGGCCGATGCGTCGCGCGAATTCGCGCTGATGCACGGGCAGCTTGTCGACGAGTATCGAAATGAAGATCACGTTGTCGATGCCGAGCACGAGCTCGAGCGCCGTCAAGGTGAGAAAGGCCATCCAGGCCTCGGGTTGGGTCAGGAGTTCGAGCATGGGGCCCCGGCGTGCTGCGTCGGCGTGGCCGACCGGTTGAAGAAGCGTCTCCGCGCCACGGTGCGCGACGCAGGCGAATTGTGCACAGCCGGCATGGCAGTGTCAGCGTCGCCGGCAACGGAAATTTCGAAGGATCAGGCAGGTCCGCGGGACCCGCGCGTCGCTTGCCGGGCAGCCGTCACGGCCGCTGCGACCGCCCGCCGCGCCTGCGGACTGTTGCGCCAGCAACTGCTGCCGAGCTGGGCCGAGATCGATCGCAGCAGCGCGTCGACCTCGGACTCGGCGAGCGCCGCGAGCGAGGCGATGCCCCTCTGCTCGAAGCGGGCGAGCACCGTCGGGCCGACGCCCTTCACCGCGAGCAGCACGGCGCGTTCCTCGTCCGCGAAGCGAGCGCCGGGCTCAGGCCTCATGGGCGAGCGTCACGAAGCGCAGCTCGAATCCCGCGCCGTCGAACGCGAGCTCGGCGAGCGAGATCGGCAGCCGGAAGCGGCGCGGCCCCGCGCTGCCGGGATTCACGTAGTGCACGCCGTCCCGCACTTCGTGATGAGGCCGATGCGAATGCCCGCTGATCACCACGGCGAAGCCCGCGGCGCGCGGGTCGAGATCGAGCTCGGCCAGATCGTGCAGCACGTAGAGCAGCGTGCCGCCGACGTCGACGACCTCCTCGCGCGGCAGCGCCGCGGCCCACGCGCCGCGATCGTTGTTGCCGCGTACCGCCGTGACCGGCGCGACGGCGGTGAGGCGCGCGAGCACTTCCGGCGCACCGACGTCGCCGGCGTGCACGATGCGCGCGCAGCCGGCGAGCGCCGCCAGCGCGGCGGGGCGCAGGAGCCCATGGGTGTCCGCGATGAGGCCGATGCGCGTGCGCGAGTCGGGCATGAGGCGATCTCGAGGTGCGCGCCGCCGCTTCGTCGCCATGTCGCGCCCTCAGGCCGCGGCGGCCGTCACGACTTCGATGCGATTGCGACCGGCGTGCTTGCCGCGATAGAGCGCTTCGTCGGCCTGGCGCAGCAGGGCCTCGACGGAGCCGTCCTCGCGCATCGGGGCGACGCCGAGCGTCATGCGTACCTTGAGCCGCTGCGTCGCATAGGGAACGCGCGTCGCGGCGAGCTGCGCCTGGATGCGCTGCGCGACGCTGATCGCTTCTTCGAGCGAGGTCTCGGGCAGGAACACGAGGAACTCCTCGCCGCCCCAGCGCGCGACGAGATCCGGCGCGCGCACCGACTCGCGCAGAGCCGCCGCGACGGCGACCAGCACGGCGTCGCCGCAGTGGTGGCCGTGGCGGTCGTTGATGATCTTGAAGTGATCGATGTCGCCGACGATCACGGCGAACGGACGGCCATTGCGCCGATAGCGCAGGCTTTCCTGCTCCAGCACGTCGAGCAGGTAGCGCCGGTTGTAGAGGCCGGTCAGCGGATCGGTCGCGGCCTGGTGCGAGAGCTCCGCATTGCGCGCGGCGAACTCATCCGCCGTCTGCGCGATCGCGGACGAGAAAATCGCGCTCAATATCGCGAGCAGCATCGCGAAGACGATCACGTTCGACATCGCGAACAGGCCCACCGCGCTCGCCTTGTCGATGCCCGACAGCGTCCACCACGCGGCGAGATAGAGAGCGGTCACGGCGAGGAAGCTGCAAAGCTTGGCGCCGCCCGACAGCGTCGGCGACAGCAGCAGGATGCAGACGATGAGATAGGCGTAGAGATGGAACTCGGCATCCCAGCCGAGCAAGAGCGTCGCGCAGCTCGCGTGCACCAGCACCGCCAGCGAGCCGAAGGCCAGCGTCAGATTGATGCGGCCGCGCGCGATCAGCCACAGCGACGCGCTGCAGACGAGCACCATCGCGCCGTTGACGACGGGCATCCACGGCACGCCGGCGGCGAGGAACAGGAACAGATAGGAGGCATAGGCCGCGACGCCGAACCAGAGCATGGCCCGCAGCACGCGCAGGAAGCGATCGTGCAAGGCGGCCGGAGGTCGGGGCGGTTTGAACACGAGGTCCTGCATGCGCGCGGCAGACGGAACGATGACGCAAAGCCTGCCGGGATTCGGCCGCGGCCGCCAGCGCCAAAATCACACCGACGAGCGCCGCTGCACGCGGCGCGTGGGCGGCGAGCGTTTAGCGTCCGGCGCGGGGATCGAACCCCGGAAATGCGTCGCGCAGGGCCTCGACCGCGGCGCGCTGGCGCGCGTCCTCGGCCCGCGGCACGGCGATCGCGAGCTCGACGTAGAGATCGCCCGGCGGATCGCCCGGCAGGCCGCGGCCGCGCAACCTGAGCTGCTGGCCGCCGCGCGCGTTCGCCGGCACCGTCAGCGTGACCGCGCCGTCCAGGGTCGGCACTTCGACGCGGGCGCCGAGCATCGCTTCCCACGGCGCGACGGGCAGCGTCATGCGCAGGTTGCGGCCGTCGACCGTGTAGCGCGGATGCGGCTGCAGCTCGACGACGAGATAGAGATCGCCGGGGCCGCCCGGGCCGGGATTGCCCTGCCCTTTGAGCCTGACCTTGCCGCCGTCGCCGACGCCGCGCGGGATATTGACCTTCAGCGTGCGCTGTCCTTCGGGCGCCGGCAGCGTCACGGTACGCGTGCCCCCGCGCACGTATTCCTCCAGCGTCAGCGGCAGGCGCGCCTGCACGTCCTCGCCGCGCTGGGGGGCGCGCGACTGGAACGGGCCCGGTCCCGGGCCGCGCCGGCCGCCCGCGGCGCCGCGGCCGAAGATGGCTTCGAAGAACTCGCTGAAGCCCTGACCGCCGCCGAAGTCGCCGCCGAGATCGCCGAAATCCACGCTGCTCGAAGTGCCCTGGCGGCGCTGCCAGCCGGGCGGTGGACGGAACTCGCCGCCGTCGCTGCCGCCGAAGCGGCGGAGCTGGTCGTACTCCGCGCGCTTCTCGGGATCCTTCAGCACTTCGTAGGCTTCGCCGACTTCCTTGAAGCGCGCCTCGGCGTTCGCTTCCTTGCTGACGTCCGGATGGTATTTGCGCGCCAGCCGCCGGTAAGCCTTCTTGATGTCCGCGGCCGTGGCTTCGGGCGCGACACCGAGCACTTTGTAGTAATCGACGAATTTCATGACGGCTGGTGAATCGCTTCTGGACTGAAACCTTCGCTGTGTATCATGGCGACCGAGGTGGGGGTCGGGCCGTCGAAACACAAGCCGCGCCCGCCCGCCGACATTCTCGCCGGGAACAGGGGAACATTGCGATGCGCGCTTTTCCGATCGCCTGGCTCATATGTCTCGTCGCCTTCGCCGCGAGCGCCGCGGACGATGCCCTGTGGATCGACGTCCGCAGTCCCGAGGAATACGCCACCGGCCACCTCGCGGGCGCGATCAACGTTCCCCATCGCGAGATCGCGACGCGCATCGCCGCGCTCGTTCCCGATCGGACGTCCCGCTTGAAGCTCTACTGTCGCCGCGGCGTGCGCGCGCAGACCGCCAAGTTCGCGCTTGAATCCCTGGGCTACCAGCACGTCAGCAATGAAGGCGGCTACGAGGCTCTCCTCGCGGCCCAGGCCGCCTGCAGGCGCGACGCAAGCGCCTGCTGATCTTCGCGGGGAGACTGCGCCGCGCATCACGCCGGCGCGCATGACGACAAGCAAAACAGAGGGGAGAGTGCACCGATGATGCCAGCGACCGCAGACTATGTGCCGCTCGACGACACGCCGTGGATGCCGTTTCCGGAAGCCTTTTCCGACGGCGGCATCCGCTGGAAGCTTCTGCACGTCTCGCCCGAAATGGGGGCGTGGACGGCGATCTTCGACTGCCCGCGCGGCTCGTCCTTCGCGAGCCACGTCCACCTCGGCCCGGGCGAGTACCTGTTGACGAAGGGCAAGATGGAAGTGCGCGGCGGCCACGAACGGGGCGGCGCGACGGCGCTGGCGCCGGGCTACGGCTACGAAGCCTGCAATGCGCGCCACGACAAGACGTATTTTCCGGTCGCGAGCGAGTTCTACATGACCTTCCTCGGCCCGCTGCAGTTCATCCATCCGGACGGCACTCCGCGCGCCGTCGTCGGTTGGGCGCAGGCGCAGGAGCTGTGGAGCGCGCAGCTCGCGGGCGTGGAGCAGCGCGCGCCGCGGCGCCGGATCGGCACGATCAAGAAGGCCGCCGTCGAGCGAGGCCGCTCGGTCTGACGCGCGCTCAAGCCTCGGCGGCCGCGGCTTCCGCAGCTTTCGCCGCGGCGGCCTGCTCGGCCGCGCAGCGGCAGAACGCCGCCGCTCGCTGGCAGAAGCCGTTGCGCGCGACGTCGATGCCGAGCGTCGGCGCGAGCGCCGCGAACTTCTCCAGCGACGCGGCGAGCAGCTCGCCGAGCCCGCTCGGCGCGCCCTTGAACACGCCGCGGAAGCGCCGGGCCAGCGCGGCCAGCGCGGCCGCCGGATCGGCGGCCTCGAGGTTCGCCACTTCGCACAGCTCGTTGGCGAGATGCGCATACGCGTGCAGCGCCTCCGCCGCCGATGCCGGCGGCGCGCTCGCGCCGCCGTGCAGCGGCGCCATGCTCGCGATCAGCGGCGGCGGAAACTTCCAGGTCACGGCGACCGCCGCGCCGACCGCCGCGAAGCTCGTCGCGAGCACGCGCTGCTCGGCCTGCGGCGCAGGCAGACCCGCGGCGACGAGACGCTGGATCTCCTGATACTCGTCTTCCAGGTAATAGAGCACGAGATTGCAGCCGAGGCGATTGAACAACGCGCCGATGAAGGCCTCCTCGGCGAGCTCGCGGCGCACGCGCTGCCCGAAGTGCCGCGCCATCAGGCCGGCGACGAAAGAGCAGACGAGCGCATCCTCCAGCGCCGGGCGTCCGCGCTGCATGTGATCGAAAACCAGCAGGCCGTTGCACAGCATGCGCACCAGCCGCGTGCCGACCAGGCTTATCGCCTGCGACACCGTCGTGACGCCGTCACCGGCGCGATCGAAGAAGGCGGAGTTCGCGATCTTCATCAGCCGGTTGGTGAGACTGAAGTCGCGCTGTACGACCGCGGCGAGCTCGCCGATCCCGGCCCTGCTGTCCTCGGCCGTCAGGCGGTTGATTTCGAGGATGCTGTTCGAGAAGGCGGGGAATTCGGGCCGGCGCTGCAGCCGCCGCAGCAGGAACTGCACGGCGAGATCGTGTCCGGCGGGTTGTGCGCGCAGGCGCAGAGCCTCGTCGAGGGCGCGCGCCACCTCGGCGGCGTCGCGGAAGCGGCTGGTTTTCTCGAGCGCGAGCGCGTCGCGCACGATCGCGACGATCTCGGCCGGCACGCCGAGCTCACCGAGCGGCGCCCAGTCGAAGTCGCCGGCGGTGATCGCGTTGCGCACGCCGCTGAGGCCCTCGGCGGGCACGGCCGGCCGGCCGACCAGCAGCTCGTAGAACACCAGGCCCAGCGCGAAGACGTCGGTCTGCAGATCGAGCGGGCCGCCGCGGAAGTGCTCGGGGCTCATGTAGCGCGGCGTGCCGTGGATTTCGTCCAGATCTTCGGCGACCGGCCGGCCGACGAGACGTGCGAGCCCGAAGTCCATCACGCGTACGCGGCCGTGGGCATCGACGAGCAGGTTGTTCGGCGACAGATCGAGATGCGCGACGCGCTCGGCGTGCGCGGCCGCGACGCCGTCGAGGATTTGCCGGAATTTCTCCGCCGCCTGCGCCCAGGGCAGCGCGCCCCGGCGCCGAATCATCGCCTTCAACGGCTCCCCTTCGACGAATTCGAAGACGAGATAAGGCAGCTTGCCGTGGATGCCCGCGTCGTACAGCGGGATTACGTTCGGGTGCGCGAGCCGGGCCACGGCCCGCGCCTCGGTCATGAACTGCTCGCGGCTCGCCTGATCGCCGCTCGCCGTCAACAGCAGCTTCAGCGCGACCTTGCGCTCGAGCTGCGTGTCCCAGGCCAGATACACGCGCCCGTGAAAACCGCGGCCGAGTTCGGCCCGGAGCTCGAAGCGCCCGATGCGTGGCTTCCTGATATCTGACATGACGGTTTCCCGACTCCGGATATCGGACGTCGAGACGCCGAACTTTATGCCGGCGCGGTGCCATGAACCTGCCTTCAGTGCCTCCCGGCAAGCCGGCTGTTGCCACCGAGAACACAGAGGGGGAGAGAGCGGGCCGTGCCTGTCTCGATGCCATGTCAGATCGAGAAGCTGCTGAATTGGCGCCGCGCGCCGCCACGGAGCACACAGTTCTTGTAGCCCGGATGAGCGCAGCGAATCCGGGATCGGATGTCGCGCCTTGCGCTTGCGCACAATGACCCGCCGAACCCCGGATTCGCTGCGCTCATCCGGGCTACAGCAAAGTAGTAGGTTGGGCTGACGAAGGAAGCCCAACGTTCGGCGCTCAATGTTGGGCTTCCTTCGTCAGCCCAACCTACGGCCTGCCTTCAGTGCCGCCTGGCAAGCCGGCCGTTGCCACCGAGAACACAGAGGGGGAGAGAGCGGGCCGTGCCCATCTCGATGCCATGTCAGATCGAGAAGCTGCTGAATTGGCGCCGCGCGCCGCCACGGAGCACACAGTTCTTGTAGCCCGGATGAGCGCAGCGAATCCGGGATCGGATGTCGCGCCTTGCGCTTGCGCACAATGACCCGCCGAACCCCGGATTCGCTGTGCTCATCCGGGCTACAGCAAAATCGTAGGTTGGGCTGACGAAGGAAGCCCAACGTTCGGCGCCCAATGTTGGGCTTCCTTCGTCAGCCCAACCTACGGCCTCTGTTGCCACCGCGGACACAGAGGGATCAAGGATCGGTCGAGCGCTTGCTCTTCGCCTGCCGCGGATGGAGGCACGAGCAACGCGGAGGCACCCGCCCAATCTCTCTTTTCTCGGTGTTCTCGGTGTTCTCTGTGGCAAAAAAAAGCCGCGACGAAACGCAGCGCTTAACCCCGAAGCTCGATCACCCGCATCAGGCCTTCCTGGGCGACGCTGACGACGAGCTCGCCGTCGCGGGTGTAGAAGTGACCGCGGGCGAGGCCGCGGGCGGCGGTGGAGGCGACGCCGACGCAGTGGTAGAGCAGCCAGTCGTCGACGCGGAAGGGGCGGTGGAACCACATCGCGTGGTCGAGACTCGCGACGACGAGGTTCTCGGTCTCCAGCGTGTAGCCGTGATGGCCGAGCAGAGTCCAGATCAGGCCGTAGTCGGACAGGTAGGCGAGGATCGCGCGGTGCAGATCCGGCGCGTCGGGCAGGCGTTCGGTGGTCTTCACCCAACTGCGGCGCACGGGGTTGCCGAGCTCGTCCTTGGCGCCCAGCGCGCCGTCCAGGGCGCGCAGATCGAAGGGCGCGGCGATCCTCATCATGCGCTGGTAGCGCGCGGGCATCTGCTCGAACTTAGCCCAATCGTAGGTCTGCGGGGCGATCGATTCCGGCGGCGGCACCTCCGGCATCTGGCCCTGGTAGTCGATGCCCTCCTCGCTGCGATGGAAGGACGCTTCCATCGTGAAGATCGGCTGGCCGTGCTGGATCGCGGTCACGCGGCGGGCGGAGAAGCTGCGGCCGTCGCGGCTGCGATCGACGGCGTAGACCACGGGATGGAAGCTGTCGGCCTCGCGCAGGAAATAGGCGTGCAGCGAATGCGCAGGCCGATCTTCCGCGACGGTCAACTGCGCGGCCTCGAGCGCCTCGCCGAGCACCTTGCCGCCGTAGACGCGCTTGACGTGCGTGTCGCCGATCGCACCGCGGAAGAGATTCTCCTCGAGCTTTTCGAGCCTGAGCCCGTTGACGAGCTGCTGCAGTGCCTCGTTCATGCGCGGCCTTTCAGGTGAAGGCGTATTCGGGCGTCGGGAAGCGGCGCTCGCGCACGTCGGCGACGTACTGCGCGACCGCCTTGTGGATCGAGCCCGTGGGCTCGATGTAGTTGCGCGAGAAGCGCGTGCGCTTGCCGGGCGCGATGTCGAGGATGTCGTAGAGGACGAGGATCTGGCCGTCGACGTCCGGCCCCGCGCCGATCCCGATCACGGGCACCTGCGCCTTGCGCGTGATTTCCTTCGCGAGATCCATCGGCACGCATTCGAGCAGCAGCATGTCCGCGCCCGCCTCCTCCAGCGCGCGCGCGTCCTCGATCATCTTCTGCGCGGTCGCGTGCTCGCGGCCCTGCACGCGATAGCTGCCCATCTTCAGGATCGCCTGCGGCGTCAAGCCGAGATGCGCGCAGACCGGGATCCCGCACTCGGTGAGCCGGTAGACCATGTCGAGCTGCAGCTCGCCCCATTCGAGCTTCACGATTTCCGCGCCGCCCTCCTTCATCAGCCGCGCCGCGTTGCGCAGGCAGTCCGTCGCCGAGGAATAGCTCATGAACGGCATGTCGGCCATCAGCAGCGCGCGCGTCGTGCCGCGGGCGACCAGGCGGGTGTGATAGATGATGTCGTCGACGGTGACGGGGATCGTCGTCGCCTGGCCCTGCACGACCATGCCCAGCGAGTCGCCGACGAGGATGAAGTCGCAGCCCGCCGCGTCGAGCACGCGCGCGAAGGCGGCGTCGTAGGCGGTCAGCGAGGCGATCGGCTGGCCGGCCGCCTTCATCGACTTGAGCGTCTGAATGGTGATCTTGCGTACGTCCTGCTGATGCTGGCTCATGGGGACCTCAGGTGTGCGCCGCGCGTTTGCGCTCGGTGCCGGCGAGGAAGCGCGCAAGCTCGATCGGCGCACGCGCGTGCCGGCCGCTGCCGATCCGATCGACGCCGTCGTGGGCCTCGACCTCGAAGACGACCAGCGATTTCGTGACTTCGACGACGGTCGCCCGCACCGTCACCGTGAAGCCGACCGGCGTCGCGGCGAGATGCTTGACTTCGACCAGCGCGCCGACCGACACCCAGCCCGGCGGCAGGCAAGGCCGGATCAGATCGGTGCAGACGATCTCCATGAAGAGGATCATGTTCGGCGTCGAGTACACCGGCGGCAGATCGGGCACGCGCGCCTGGACCGTGAGGTCGTGGGTCACGCGCAGCGACTGGCTGGCGCTGATGCCGACGGGCACGAGCTCGGGCAGGTTCATCGCTTCATCCTCGGCCGGCGACGGGCGGCAGCCAGGCGCGCAGGGCGTCGGCGATTTCCTGCGGCGAGTCTTCCTGCAGGAAGTGCAGGCCCTTGACCGTCACTTCGGTGGTATTGGGCCAGGCGCGCGCGAGATCGCGCATGCGGCCGGTCATGATCATGCCGGGATCGCCGTTGACGAAGAGTTTCGGCACCGGCGACTGCGCGAGCCAGGCCGCGTAGCGCGCGATGGTCTCGCAGACCTCCGCGGGCTCGCCTTCGATCGGGATCTGCCGCGGCCAGCTCAAGGTCGGACGGCGGCCTTCGCCGGACTCGCGGAACGGCGCCCGGTAGGCCTCCATTTCCTCCGCCGTCAGCGCGCGCAGGATCGATTTCGGCAGCACGTTCTCGACGAACACGTTCTTCGTCAGCACGAGCTCTTCGCCGGCCGGCGAGCGGAAGGCCTGGAAGATGCCGCGCGCGGCCGCCGGCCACTCGTCCCAGGTGACGGTCGTCACCAGCCCTTCCATGTGGCAGATCCCCGCCACCGCCTGCGCATGGCGCGCCGCCCAGTCGAAGCCCAGCGCCGTGCCCCAGTCGTGCAGCACGAGGACGACGTCGTCGCCGACGTCGAGCGCGGCGAGCGCGCCGTCGAAATAGCGCTGGTGCTCGGCCAGCGTGTAGCGCGCGGGGCCGGAGTCCGGCAGCTTCGCCGAGTCGCCCATGCCGATGAGGTCCAACGCGATGCAGCGGCCGCGATCCGCGAGCCGCGGCAGGATGTTGCGCCAGAGATAGGACGAGGTCGGGTTGCCGTGCTGGAAGACGATCGGCCTGCCCTGCCCCATCTCCACATAGGCCATGCGCTGGCCGGCCACCTCGACGTAGCGTTTCCGCGCCTGCCAGTCATCGACCATCTCGAACCTCCGTCCGCGTCAGCCGCGGCGATTTACGATGCTCATCAGGCGTTCGGCCTGCTTCAGGTGCGGCATGTCGATCATCTTGCCGTCGAGACTCAGCGTGCCCGCGTCCGGGTTTGCCGCGAAAGCCGCGATCACCGCTTGCGCGTGGGCGATTTCCTCCGCGCTCGGCGTGAAGCACTCGTTGATCACGGCGACTTGATCGGGGTGGATCGCGATCTTGCCGAGGAAACCGTCGCGCCGCGCGTCATTGCATTCCTCGCGCAGCTTCGCCGGGTTGCGAAAATCGGGCTGCACGGTGTCGAGTCCCTGCACGCCGGCGGCGTAGGCGCCGAACAGGCACAGCGAGCGCGCGAGCACGTAGGGCGCGGTGTAGACGCCCGCCGCGTCCTTGTTCGTCGAGGCGCCGAGCGCGGCGGAGAGATCCTCGGCGCCCCAGGTCAGGATGCGCAGGCGCGGCGCGCCCTTGTAGCGGCCGAGCGAGAACGGCGCGACCGCCGTCTCGGTCGCGATCGCGCAGATCGCGATGCTGCCGCCGGCGATGCCGTGCTCGACCTCGAGCACGTCCAGCCAGTGCGAGAGCTGCTGCACGTCTTCCGGGCCGTTGCACTTCGGCAGCGCGATGCCGTCCGGCCGCGCGCGCACGACGGCCGCGATGTCGCGCAGCGAGTCGGCGCTGTCCAGCGGGTTCATGCGCACCCACAGCTCGCCGCGCGTGCGATCCGCGGACTGCAGATACTCGCAGATCATCTCGCGCGCGAGCGGCCGCCGCGCGGCGGCCACGGCGTCCTCGAGATCGAGGATCAGCGCATCGGCGCCGACGCCCGCGCCCTTGGCCAGCTTCTTCTCGCTGTCGCCGGGCACGAACAGCATCGAGCGCAGGACGCTCATGTCGGCTTTCTCAGCATCAGCCCGCTGCGCTTGCAGCTCGCGACGAGCTCGTCGCGCTGGTTGTAGGCGCGATGGGCGAAGATCACGATGCCGTTGTGCGGGCGTGATTTCGATTCACGCAACTCCAGCACCTCGGTCTGGAAGTGCAGCGTGTCGCCGTGGAATACGGGCTTGGGAAAGCGTACCTCGTCCCAGCCGAGATTGCCGACCGTGGTGCCTAGCGTCGTGTCGTAGACCGAAACGCCGACCATCACCGACAGCGTGAAGCAGCTATTGACGATGCGCTGGCCGAACTCGGTCTGCGTGCGGCAGTACTCCTCGTCCAGATGCAGCAGCGCCGGGTTGTGCGTCATCGTCGTGAACAGCACGTTGTCGGTCTCGGTGACCGTGCGGCGGATCGGATGATCGAAAATCTGTCCGACGCGGAATTCTTCGAAATACAAACCGGGCATGCTTCCCCTCCTCGGCGGCTATGATGACGGCCGCGCGGCACGCGCGGTCGCGGCATTATACGGCCTGCGACCGCGCCGGCACCGGGCGCGTGTCGATCCGAGCGGAGGAGCGATGAACTACTGCGAAGAGTGGCTCGCGAGCGGGGGCTTCGAGCCCTGGAACGCCGTCACCAACCTGGGCTTCGTGCTCGCCGCCGCGTGGGGCTGGCGCGAATTCCGGCGCGCCGGGCTGATGGATCGCGCCGCCGCGCTTGCGCTCGTCGCACTCGCCTTCGCGATCGGCGCCGGCAGCTACGCCTGGCATGCGACGGGCGCGGCCTGGGCGCAGTGGGCCGACGTGCTGCCGATCCTCTGCTTCGTGCTGATCTTCCTCGCCACGGCCCTGCGCTGGCTCTGCGGCTGGTCGATCGCGGCCGGCATCGGCGCCTGTGTCGTCGTCCTCGCCGCGGCCGTGGCCGCGACGCTGGCCTACGCGCGCGCGCTAAACGGCTCGATCGCCTATGTCCCCGTGTGGCTCGGCCTCGCGGGTCTGACGGCGCTGCTGCGGCAGCAGCGATCGCCGGCGCGCCCGGCCTTCGCGCTCGCGACCTTGCTGTTCGCGGTCTCACTGGTCTTCCGCACGCTCGATCTCGCGCTCTGCGAGGCGACCCAGCACCGCGGCACGCACTGGCTGTGGCATCTGTGCAATTCCGCGCTGCTGGCGCTGCTGATGCAGACGCTGGCGCGGCACGCGCCCAGCCGCGCGCCCGCGGCGACGATCCGGCCGTGAAGGGCAGGGAATTGGCGAAGGTTCATTCCCATTTTTATCTTCTCCGTGTTCTCATCTTCCCTCGGCGTTCTCCGTGGTAGAAACGGACCCCTCCGCCGGCACGGCGGCGCGATGCGCTACGTGGCCAAGGTCTCGCGCAGCACGTTCTTCTGCACCTTGCCCATCGCGTTGCGCGGCAGGGCGTCGACGAAGACGTAGCGTTTGGGCTGCTTGTAGGCGGCGAGCTGCGTGCGCACGGCGGCGCGGATCGCCTCCTC
Organism: Gammaproteobacteria bacterium; assembly: GCA_035325705.1. GTDB lineage: Bacteria > Pseudomonadota > Gammaproteobacteria. Next base: position 150,597 of record DAOKZI010000006.1, on the reverse strand, counting down.
CTCGGGCCGCGCTTCGTCCTCGGCCACGATCACCGCGACGACCTGCTCGCCGAAATCCGGATGCGGCAGCCCGACCACGGCGGATTCGCGGATCCCGGGCAAGGCGTCGAGCACGGTCTCGACCTCGCTGGGATAGACGTTCAGTCCGCCGCTGATGACGAGATCCTTGCCGCGGCCGACCAGGTGCAGATAGCCGTCGGCATCGAGGAAGCCGTCGTCGCCGGTGCGGAACCAGCCGTCGGCGGTGAAGTCCTCGCGCGTCTTGTCCGGCCGGCGCCAGTAGCCGCCGAACACGCTGGGCCCGCGCACCTGCACGTGACCGATCGCCGTTTCCGCCACGGGCCGATCGGCGTCGTCGACGATACGCAGCTCGGTGCCCGCGACCGGCAGGCCGACGGCGCCGGGCCTGCGGTCCCCGCGCAGCGGATTGCTGGTGATGACGCTGGTCTCGGTCATGCCGTAGCGCTCGAGGAGCCGATGGCCCGTCCTCGCCTCGAAGGCGTGAAAGCTGTCCGGCAGCAGCGGCGCCGAGCCGCAGGTGAACAGGCGCACGCGGCGGCAGAGCGCGGCGTCGAAGCGCGGATGCGCGAGCAGCCGCGTGTAATAGGTCGGCACGCCCATCATCGCCGTCGCATGCGGCAGCGCCCTGATCGCGGCCTCGGTATCGAACTTCGGCAGGAACAGCATCCGCGATCCGGACAAGAGCACGCAGCCCAGCGCGATGAAGAGCCCGTGGACGTGGAACATCGGCAATGCGTGCAGCAGTACGTCCTCGCGCGTGAAGCCCCAGGCTGCGCTCAGCGCGCGGGCATTGACCGCAAGATTGCGGTGCGTGAGGCCGATGCCCTTCGGCTTGCCCGTGGTGCCCGAGGAATACAGCAGCGCCGCCAGCGCGTGCTCGTCGACGGCGGCGATCGGGCACTCCGCCGCGCTCGTGCGACTCGCCTCCCACAGGCTGCCGCGGCCCTGCGCGTCCAGCGTGTAGTGACGCTGCGCGCCGGCGCGCGCGGCGAGCGCGAAGACCTCGGCGGCGCGCGCAGGATCGGCGACGACTGCGGCCGGCGCCGCGTCGCCGAGGAAGAACTCGAGCTCGGCCGCCGTGTAGGCCGGGTTCAGCGGATGGAACACGAGGCCCGCGCGCAGGCAGGCCAGGTACAGCACGAGCCCGGCGACGCTCTTTTCGATCTGCGCGCTGAGGCGATCGCCGGGTGCGAGCCCGGCCTCGCGCAGGAAGCGCGCGAGGCGCGCGCTCTCGGTTTCGATCTCGCCGTAGTGCCAGCGCGCGCCGTCCGGCGTTTCGAGCAAGCAGGCGCCGGCCGCGGGGAAAGCCGCGGCGAAACAGGCGTAGAGATTCTCGCTCGCCGCTGCGCTCACAGCGCGCGCGAGATCAGTTCCTTCATGATCTCGTTGCTGCCGCCGTAGATCGACGCCACGCGCTGATCGGCGAAGTAGTGCGCGATCGGGTAATCCATCATGTAGCCGTAGCCGCCGTGGAGCTGCAGGCAGCGGTGCGCGACCTCGAAGGCCTTGTCGCTGCACCAGTACTTCGCCATCGACGCGGTCTCGGCGTCGAGCTTGCCGTCGATCAGGCACTGGATGCAGTGGTCGACGAACACGCGCGCGATGCGCGCCTCGGTCTTGCATTCGACCAGCGTGAACTTCGTATTCTGGAAGTCGATGAGCTTCTGGCCGAAGGCTTCGCGCTGCTTCACGTAGTCGGTCGTCACGCGCACTGCATTTTCGAGCACGGCGACGCTCGACAGCGCGATCATCAGACGCTCGCGGCCGAGCTGATTCATGAGCTGATAGAAGCCCTGGCCTTCCTGCGTGCCGAGCAGATTCTCGAGCGGCACGCGCACGTCGTCGAAGAAGAGCTCGCAGGTGTCCTGGCCTTTCTGTCCGACCTTCTTCAGCGGCTTGCCGCGGCGGAAACCGGCCAGGCCCTCGGTCTCGACGCAGACGAGCGAGGTGCCGCGCGCGCGCTCCTTGGGATCGGTCTTGCACACGACGACGATGAGATTCGCGTTGTAGCCGTTGGTGATGAAGGTCTTGGCGCCGTTCAGCACGTAGTGATCGCCGTCGCGGATCGCGCGCGTCTTGACCGCCTGCAGATCCGAGCCCGTGCCGGGCTCGGTCATCGCGATCGAGGTGATGATCTCGCCCGTCGCCATCTTCGGCAGCCAGCGCTGCTTCTGCGCCTCGGTGCCGTAGACCAGGATGTAGTGCGCGACGATGCTCTGGATCGGCGCGCCGAAGCCGGAGAAGCAAGCGCGCGCGAGCTCCTCGTAGACGATCGCATCGAAGCCGAAGTCGACGCCGCCGCCGCCGTAGTCGGCGGGGATGTCCGGACACAGCAGCCCGACCTCGCCGGCCTTGCGCCAGTAAGCGGGGTCCATGTGGCCTTGCTCGACCCAGCGCTCGCGGTTCGGCACGAACTCCGCCTCGATGAAGCGCCGCACGTTCTCGCGGAACAGATCGTGCTCGGCCGTGAGCCAGGGCGAACGATAGCTTTGCATGGCGGGCTCCGAGGACGCGAAAGCGGGATGAGGCTCAGACCGCGTGCAGACCGAAAACGGACACGCTCGCGACGTTGCGGAACGGATGGCCGCCGAGGTTGTGCGTGAGACCCAGCGTCGGGTTCGATACCTGGCGCTCGCCGGCACGGCCGAGGAGCTGCAGGTACATCTCGTAGGCCATGCGCAGGCCGGTGGCGCCGATCGGATGCCCGAAGCACTTCAGACCGCCGTCGACCTGACAGGGCACGGCGCCGTCGCGATCGAAGACGCCGTCGAGCACGTCCTTGATCGCGCCGCCCTCGGGCGAGATGCCGAGATCCTCCATCACCACGAGCTCGGTGACGGAGAAGCAGTCGTGCACCTCCATCATGCTGATCTCGCGCCGCGGATCCGTGATCCCGGCCTCGGCGTAGGCGCGCTTCGCCGCCGCGCGCGTGGTCAGCAGATAGGAGCCGTCCCAGGCCGTGTTCGACATCTCGAGGCCGTTGCTCGGCGCGAGCTGCATCGCCTTCACGGTGACGACGTCCTTGTAGCCCATCGCGCGCGCTTTCTCGACGCTGGTGACGATCGCGCAGGCCGCGCCGTCGCTGACGCCGCAGCAGTCGAGCAGGCCCAGCGGATAGGCGACGGTCGCCGCCTTCAGCGCGTCTTCCTCGGTGATCGTCTTGCGCAGGTGCGCCTTGGAGTTCAGCACGCCGTTGGCGTGGCTCTTGACCGAGATGTGCGCCATCGCGCGCTTCAGATCCTGCATCGGCAGCTTGTGCCGGGCGGCGTAGGCGCTCGCGAGTTGGGCGAAGGCGCCGGGCGCAGTCGCGTTCGGCAGCCACAGATCGTCGAAAGTGCCCTTGGTGCGCTCCGGCAGGCCGGCGTAGCCCGTGTCCTTCAGCTTCTCCACGCCCATCGCGAGCGCGATGTCGCAGGCGCCGGCGGCGACGGCGTAGACCGCCCCGCGCAGCGCTTCGGTGCCCGTCGCGCACATGTTCTCGACGCGGGTGACGGGGATGTTCGGCAGGCGCAGCGTCATCGCCAGCGGCAGCGCCGACTTGCCGGCGCTCTGCTCCTGATAGAACAGGCCCAGCCACGCCATCTCGATGTCCGAGATCGCGACCTGCGCGTCGGCGAGGGCTTCTTTGAACGCTTCGAGAATCAGCTCTTCCGGACCGCAATCCCAGCGCTCGCCGAAACGCGAGCAGCCCATGCCGATGATCGCGACCTTGTCCTTGATACCTTTGGCCATGTGTGCAGCTCTCCGCGAATCAGGCGAGGACGGGGGCGGGTTTCCAGAAATATCGTCGAAAGTGTCGGCGAGTGTCAAAGTCCTTGATCCGAAAGACCAGACGCACCTCGCTGCCGACGCCGACCGCGCCCGGCGCGAAGTCGGTGAACTCGAGCATCAGATTGGCCCCGTCGGCGAACTCGACGTTGCCGTAGATGTAGGGCGGCAGCGGCGTATAGGCGAGCCAGTCCTCGGTATAGGACTTCACGCGCCCCGTCATCTCGGCGAGGCTCTCGGGCGTCTGGGTGTCGATCGCGGTGCACTTCACGCACACCTGGCTGCGCGGGAACTGCAGGGTGTTGCAGGCGCTGCAGCGGCCGCCGAGCATGCCGGAGACGTCCTTGCGCCGGCGATAGAAGGCCGACATCGAGGTGCGGTTGTCGCGCTCCGAGCGCAGGCCGAAGTCGATGTCGATGCGATTGCGCAGCGACAGGAACATCGTGTAATTCGCGAAAGGCCGTTTCTGCGCGAGGTAGCGCGACGGTCCGCGCGTGCCCTGCAGCTCGGCGAGCCTGGGCAGCGTCTCGATGACGACGGCGTCGGCACCCTGGCCGAAGCCGACCACCAGGATCTTCTCGCCCGGCACCGCGGACTCCAGCGCCGCGGCCAGCATCAGCAGCGGGTGCGCGACGCCGCAATCGCCGACTTCGGCGATCAGCGGGTCGGCGAGGCGATCGTCGGCGACTTTGAGGATCTTCGCGAGGCCCTTCGCGATGCTCGCCGCGGCCGGGATCACGAAACGGTGCACTTCGCCGAGCTCGAGACCGGCCTGTTGCGCGGCCGCGCGCACCGCCGCGGGCACCAGCTTGTTGTAGCCCTCCTCGCGGATCCAGCGCTCCTCGAGCGCGTAGTCGTAGTCGGTGTCGGCCGCGCGGTACTGGTCGACCATGTCCTCGTGCACCGAGGCCGCGCCGCGGACGACGGCGATCGGATCGCCGTCGCCGAAGAGCAGCGCCGCGGCGCCGTGGCCGTAGTTCATCTCCTGCACGCTGCCCGGCCGCGTCTCGCGGCAGTCGGCGGCGATCAGTAGTGTCGATCCCTCGCCGCCGCGGCCCAGACGCGCGAGCGCAGTGGTCGCGCCGCGCCGGCTGCCGGCGAGATCCTCGGTCGCGACCTCGCCCGGCAGGCGCAGCGCGTCGGCAACGATGCCGCTGTTGCTGCGATCGGCGAAGGGCAGCGTGGTGGAGGCGAGCTGCAGGCGCGCGGCGCTGCGCGGCAGGCCGCGCAGGCAGTCGCGTCCGGCCTCGGCCGCCAGCGTGATCGCGTCTTCGTCCCAGTTGGCGACCGCGCGCTCGCCGCGGGCGAGGCCCTTCACGCCGGGAACGGCCCAGGACACGGCCTCGGCGATGGCGCTGCGCGCGAGCCGCAGCGTCGGCACATAGGCGCCGAAAGAAAGTATTCCGTATGTCATCTGCTTACTCGGGATGGAAGAGGCGTCGCCCGCGTCGGGCAGCCCGATTATAGGCATGCACCGACAAGCGTTATAGCCCTACGCCGACAAGAGTCTTCGATTTCTTTAGATCGCGTCGGCGCGGGCCGGCCGCCGCCGCGACTGGGGCACCGGGCACGCGGGGCGTGCGCGGGCCGCCCGAAGGCGCATTTCTCGCGTCCTGTCCCAGTGCCGTGAAGACTCGCGCGCCGTCACACACCGGTCACATACCGTTCCTAGGATGCGCCCGCACCGAGTCGTTCGGGGAGCCCGACATCGAATCGTGGAGGAACGCGTGAACCAGTTTGCGCTCGACGCCTTGCCCTCTTCTCCTAGGACCCATCGGCTGCGGCGGCTCGCCGCGCTGCTCGCCGCATTGGCTTGCGCCGGACCCGCCCTTGCCGCCAACGACGCGATGACGGAGCTGCTGCGCGTGCTGCACGCAAAGGGAACGCTGGACGACGAAACTTACGCCGCGCTGACGCGGGCCGCCCAGGCCGACGCGGAGCGCAACGCGGCCGCCGGAAGCGAGGTCGAGCAAGAGGCGGACAACAAGCTCGAACGATCGCTGGCGCGGCTAGGCGCTCCGCGGCTGCGGCCCGGGCGCTTCGAGCTCGAGGAGCGGCCCGGTGGCTTCGACTGGCGCCTGATCGGCCGCCTGCACTACGACGCTGCCTTCTTCGATGGCGACGGCGCCTTCGAACAAACCGACGACTCGCAGCTCCGCCGCGTGCGCCTCGGCGCCGCCGGCACGCTGGATGCGAACTGGAAGTTCAAGGTCGAGTACGATTTTCGCGACGGCGACAAGGCGATCGAGGGGCTGCGCGACGCCTACATCGAATACGCCGGCAAGCTGCCGGGCCTGGATCCCGCCGCGCACCCGACCAGCGTGAAGATCGGCCAATCGCACGAGCCGTTCAGCTTCGATCTTCTCAACAGCTCGAACAACAGCATGTTCATCGAGCGCGCGCTGCCGGTGAACACGCTGGCAAACTTCGTCGGCGAGCGCCAGCCCGGCTTGAAACTGACGACCTGGGGAGCGCGCTGGACCGGCGCGCTCGGCGCCTTCGCGACGCGCCAGCAGGAAAGCCTGAGCCCGGTGACGGTCACCTGCCCGATCCCGGCCGGCGGCGCCGTCCCGGGCAGCAGCCTGCAGTGCACCGGCAGCGGCGGCGACGAGCAGACCGGGCCGCGCGACTTCAACGACGGCTATGCGCTGACCGCGCGCGGCACCTGGTCACCGTGGCACGAGGACGGTCACGTGCTGCATCTCGGCACCGCGTTCTCGTATCGCGATTTCCTCGACGGCAACACCATGCGGCTGCGCGAGCGCTTCGAGGTCAACGAGACCGCCAGCCGTCTGATCGACACCGGCAACTTCGCGGCCCGGCACTTCATGCGCTGGAACGCCGAGCTCGCCGTCGTCGAAGGGCCGTTCACCTTGCAGGGCGAATATCTCGCGATGAAGGCCGCCACGCCCACGGCGGATCCCTACTTCGACGGCTACTATCTGCAGGCCGGCTGGTTCTTGACCGGCGAGTCGCGACCGTACAAGTTCCAGGACGGCATCTTCGACGGCGTGCGGCCGACATCACTGGTCGGCAAGGGCGGTTGGGGCGCGTGGGAGCTCGTCGCGCGCTACAGCACCGCGGATCTCTCCGACGCGTCCATCACCGGCGGCCTTCAGAAAAACTTCACCGTCGGCCTCAACTGGTGGCCGATCGCCAACGTGCGCTTCATGGCCAACTACGTGCACGTGCTCGACGTCGAGGGCGGCGCCTTCGACGGCGCCGAGCCCGCGGCCTTCGTGCTGCGCTCCGCCGTGTTCTGGTGAAATCGACGCCGGCCGCGTCCCGCCGCGGACGTGGCCGGCGCGCGAAGCCCGACGCCCCTCGCCGCCCGCGTCGCGGCCGCCGCTCGTTGTGCCCCCGCGCCCAATGGGGATAATACGGTTTTCCCCTCCTCCCGCGATTTCCCCATGGCTCAATACGTGTTCACGATGCATCGGGTCGGCAAGGTCGTGCCGCCGAAGCGTCACATCTTGAAGGACATCTCGCTGTCGTTCTTCCCGGGCGCGAAGATCGGCGTGCTCGGCCTGAACGGCTCGGGCAAATCGACGCTGCTGCGGATCATGGCCGGCGTCGACAAGGACTTCATCGGCGAAGCGGTGCCGATGAAGGGTCTGAACATCGGCTACCTGCCGCAGGAGCCGCAGCTCGATCCGGCGAAGGACGTGCGCGGCAACGTCGAAGAAGGCGTCGCGGCCGGCAAGGCGCTGCTCGATCGCTTCAACGAGATCAGCATGAAGTTCGCCGAGCCGATGAGCGAGGAGGAGATGAACGCGCTGCTCGAGGAGCAGGCGAAGCTGCAGGATCAGATCGACAGCGCCGGCCTGTGGGAGCTCGATCGCACGCTCGAACGCGCCGCCGACGCACTGCGCCTGCCGCCCTGGGACATGGACGTGAGCAAGCTTTCCGGCGGCGAGCGTCGCCGCGTCGCGCTGTGCCGCCTGCTGCTGGCCAAGCCCGACATGCTGCTGCTCGACGAGCCGACCAACCATCTCGACGCCGAATCCGTCGCCTGGCTCGAGCGCTTCCTCGAGGAGTTCCCGGGCACCGTCGTCGCCGTTACCCACGATCGCTACTTCCTCGACAACGTCTGCGGCTGGATCCTCGAGCTCGATCGCGGCATGGGCATTCCGTGGGAAGGCAACTACAGCTCCTGGCTCGAGCAGAAGGAAAAGCGTCTCGCGCAGGAAGAGAAGCAGCAGTCGGCGCATCGCAAGTCGATGGCAGCGGAGCTCGAGTGGGTGCGGCAGAATCCGAAGGGCCGCCAGGCCAAGAGCAAGGCGCGCATCGCGCGCTTCGAAGAGCTCGCCTCGCAGGAGTTCCAGAAGCGCAACGAGACCAACGAGCTCTACATCCCGCCCGGGCAGCGCCTCGGCGAGCTGGTGATCGAGGTCGGCGATCTGCGCAAGAGCTACGGCGATCGCCTGCTGATCGACGGCCTGAGCATGAGCGTGCCGCCGGGCGCGGTGGTCGGCATCATCGGCGCGAACGGCGCCGGCAAGTCGACCCTCTTCCGCATGCTGAGCGGGCAGGAGCAGCCGGACAGCGGCAGCGTGCGGATCGGCGAGACCGTGCAGATCGCCTACGTCGATCAGATGCGCGACGCGCTGGATCCCGCCAAGACCGTGTGGGAGGAGATCTCAGGCGGCCAGGACATCCTGCAGATCGGCCAGTACCAGACGCCCTCGCGCGGCTACGTCGGCCGCTTCAATTTTTCGGGACAGGATCAGCAGAAGCGCATCGGCGAGCTGTCGGGCGGCGAGCGCAACCGCGTGCATCTCGCGAAACTGCTGCGCGCCGGCGGCAACGTGCTGCTGCTCGACGAGCCGACCAACGATCTCGACGTCGAGACGCTGCGCGCGCTCGAGGAAGCCATCCTCACCTTCCCGGGCTGCGTGCTCGTGATCTCGCACGATCGCTGGTTCCTCGATCGCATCGCGACGCACATCCTCGCCTTCGAGGGCAACAGCCAGGTCGTGTGGTTCGCCGGCAACTACCAGGAGTACGAAGCGGACCGCAAGCGCCGGCTCGGCACCGATGCGGACCAGCCGCATCGCCTGAAGTACAAGCCGCTGGCAAAGGCCTGAAGACGCCTCATGAGCGGCACGACGCCTCCGAGCCTGCTCCTCGGCGCCAGCGCCGAGGGGCGCGAGATTGCCCAGATCGCCGGAATGATGAACCGCCACGGCCTCGTGACGGGCGCGACCGGCACCGGCAAGACCGTGACCTTGCAGGTGCTCGCCGAAGGGCTGTCGCAACTCGGCGTGCCGGTCTTCAGCGCGGACATCAAGGGCGATCTGTCCGGGATCGCCGACGCCGGCCGGCTCACGCCGAAGCTCGAAGAGCGCCTCGATGCGCTCGGCATGCCGGCCCCCGCCTTTGCCGGCACTCCGGTCGCGCTGTGGGATCTGTTCGGCAAGACCGGCGTGCCGATGCGCATGACGGTGTCCGAGATGGGGCCGCTGCTGCTCGCGCGGCTGCTCGATCTGAACGACACGCAGACGGGCGTGCTGTACGCGACCTTCAAGATCGCCGACGACGACGGCCTGCTGCTGCTCGATCTCGCCGATCTGCGCGCGATGCTGGCCTGGGTCGGCGAGCACGCGGCCGAGCTCAAGCTCCAGTACGGCAATCTGTCGCCGACCAGCATCGCGGCGATCCAGCGCAGCCTGCTCGTGCTGGAGGAGCAGGGCGCCGACGTCGTGTTCGGCGAGCCGGCGCTCGAATTGTCCGATCTGATCCGCACGACGCCGGACGGTCGCGGCGTCGTCAATCTGCTCGATGCGACGAAGCTCGCGGCCGAATCGCCGCAGCTCTACGCCTGCTTCCTGTTCTGGCTGCTGTCGGAGCTGTTCGAGGAGCTGCCGGAGCGCGGCGACGCCGAGAAGCCGCTGTTCGTGCTGTTCTTCGACGAGGCGCATCTGTTGTTCAAAGGCGCTCCGAAAGCGCTGGTCGACAAGATCGAGCAGGTCGTGCGCCTCATCCGCTCCAAGGGCGTCGGCGTCTTCTTCGTCACGCAGAGCCCGCTCGACATCCCCGCGGCGGTGCTCGGTCAGCTCGGGCTCAAGATCCAGCACGCGCTGCGCGCCTTCACGCCGAAGGACCAGCGGGCCGTGCGCCTCGTCGCCGAGACCTTCCGCGCCAGGGACGGGCTCGACACCGCGCAGGCGATCACCGAGCTGGCGACGGGCGAGGCGCTGGTGTCCACGCTCGATGCGAAAGGCCAGCCGACGCCGGTCGAGCGCACGCTGATCCGGCCGCCGGCCTCGCAGATCGGGCCGATCGCGGCCGAGCGCCGGCAGGAGCTGCTCGAGGCGAGCGCGCTGCGCGAACGCTATGCGGTCGCGATCGATCGCGAATCGGCGCACGAGCGCCTGACGCAGCGCGCCGCCGCGAAGAGCGAGCAGCCGGCCGCGACACGAACGCGCGCCGAGCGCGAGGACGAGACACGAGGCGAGGACGCGCGGCGGCCGCGCGCGGGCTATCAGCGGCAAACGACGGGCGAGGCGCTGATCAAGAGCGTGGTGCGCTCGGTCGGCAGCCAGATCGGCAGTCAGCTCGGCCGGCAGGTCGTCCGCGGCCTGCTCGGCTCCCTGTTCGGCAAGTCACGATAAGCGTCGCGGCGGCCGCGAGGCCGTCGTGCAGGAGATCCCTGATGTTGAGCAAAGAAGAAATCATCGACCACCACGTCCTCACCTTCGATCCCGGTGACAAGAAGAACGGCAGCCTGTACATCGGCACGCCGCCGGGCAGCGGCGGCAACTTCGACGTGACCGCGACGCTGGGCGCGCTGCGCGCGGCGAAGCTGTGGTCGGAGGTCGCGCCGAAGACCGTCGCCGACGAACAGAAGCAGGCGTACAAGGATCAGCTCCAGCTCGTCGACTGCGTCGAGTACGACGCCGGCTTTCTCGTCGCGCGCTTCGATCACCCGAAATTCCCGTCCGACGCCGCGCGCTGGCAGGCCTGGCTGAAGTTCTTCGACGCGCGCCACGCGCGCAGCTCGGATTGAATGCGCCGCAGGGGACGAGGAGTGAAAGCCGCAGCGCCGAAGGTGCGAGCACCCTCGTCCGGCGCCGCGCCGCCATGCCGCCGATGCCGGGGTTCGGCCGGCTGCCGCTCATCCATGCGCGGCCGAAGCGCCTTTTCCGCCGCGACGATTCGCGGCGCTGAGCTCACGCCGGCCCGGCTCGATCGCCCGCTTCCTCGGATTCGCCGGCAGCGCCGGGGCTATGCCGCGAGCGCTTCGGCGCGCGCCGAGTGCCTCGCGCGCACTGGACGCGCGCTGATGCCCCGTTTCGGTGCGAGCGCAGCCTCCGTATGATGTGACGATTCTCGTCCGGAGTCGTCGCCGTGAATCCTGTCAGTCGTGTCCTCGCCGTTTGCGCGCTCGTCTCCGTTTCGTCACCGTCCTTGGGCTACGAGCTCTACTCGCGCAACGGCCTGGTCGCGACCGGCCAGGTGCAGCTACTCGGGGGCTTCCGACACGGCGAGAACATCAATTACGGCCTCGGCGCCGTGCGCGGCTTCGGCTCGCTGACGCCGACAGGCGAGACCTCGCGCGACGATCTGCAGCTCGCGATCAAGCCCGGCCTCAAGGTCGAATACGCGCTGCCGGCCGCGACGCTCTACGGCGGGGTGACCGTCGCCGCCGCGACCACGACTCTCGACGGCGAGCTGTCGGGACAGTTCGCGCGCAGCGGCGATCAGGCCATCGACACCGACTCGGCCTACGTCGGCTGGCGCAACGAGATCCTCGATCTGTCCTATGGCGGGCAGGAGTTCACGGTCGGCGACGGCTTCATCCTCGGCGACGGCAACTTCAACCAGGGCCACGACAACGGACAGTACTGGATCGGCGCCTTCACCGCGTGGCGCAATACCGGAGTATTGAAGATCAACACGCAGCCGGTGCGCGGCGATCTGTTCTGGCTGCGCACCGACGGCGATCTCGGTGACAGCCGCATCGCCGGCCTCAACCTCGAGAACTCGAGCAGCGAGCGCTGGGGCCGGCTCGGGCTGATGTATTTCGAGGTCTTCGACGACAACGGCGTGATCGGCTTCGACGGGCTCGACGTCGTCGGCGTGCGCGGCGCCGATCTGCACTGGCCGACGCTGCCGCAGCTCAAGATCTATGGCGAGTACGTGAACCAGGGCGGCGAAATCGAACGTACGGGCACCGAGGTCGACGCCCATGCCTGGTATGTCGAACCGACCTGGCAGTTCACCGCCCTGCCCTGGCAGCCGCGGCTGTATTACCGCTACGCCTTCTTCTCGGGCGACGATCGCGGCACGCCGCAACTCGAGGAGTATCGCGGTCTCTTCTTCACGATCTTCAAGCGCGACTGGGACACCTGGTACCAGGGCGAGATCACCGGCGAGATGCATCTGTTCAACCAGAACCAGCGCACGCACATGGCGAAGCTCAAGGTCTTTCCGACCGCGCGCAGCGCCTTCGGCTTCTGGTACTACCACCATGCGCTCGACACGCCGCAGTACTTCGGCCTGCCGACGCGCAGCACCGCCTGGTCCGACGAGATCAATTTCTCCGTGGAATACTATCCGAGCGACCGCCTCTACTGGTTCGCCGGCATGGCGGTCGCGGCGCCGGACGATGCGGCGCGCGAAGTCTTCGGCCACGATCGCGTGCAGGTCGGCGTCGAAACCTTCGTGTCCTACACCTTCCGCTGAGCGCAGGCCCGCAAGGGCCGCCCTCTGGATGAGGGGAAGGCGCAGGCGGTCTTCCGCCGGGATCGCGCGGCGGCCGTCCCGCTCTGCCACACGCTGCCGCCGCAGCGCCCGCGTCCCCGCCCGGCCGGCGGCTGCCGTGCTAAGCTAGCCCGATTCCGTTTCTCCCTGTCCGACCATCTCTCGAAGGAGTTGCCGCATGAAGGCCGTCGTCGCCAGCAAGCTCAATGAATACAGCGTCGTCAGCGTGAATCTCGATCCGCCGAAAGCCGGCGAAGTGCTGGTCAAGATGAAAGCGACCGGCGTCTGTCATTCGGATCTGTCCGTCGTCAACGGCACCATTCCCAGTCCTTTCCCGGTCGTGCTGGGCCACGAGGGCGCCGGCATCATCGACCAGGTCGGCGACGGCGTCACCAACGTCAAGCCCGGCGATCACGTCGTCATCTCCTTCATCCCGAACTGCGGAAGCTGCTACTTCTGCCTGCACCAGGAACCCTATCTGTGCTCGGGCGCGAAGCAGGACGGCAACCTCTTCGACGGCACCACGCGCGTGCACAAGGACGGCCAGCGCATCTTCGTGATGTCCTTCACCGGCATCATGGCCGAGTACGCGGTGGTGCCGGCCGCCTGCGTCATCGCCATCGACAAGTCCTTCGACTTCAAGGCTGCCGCGCTGGTCGGCTGCGGCGTGACGACGGGCGCCGGCGCGGCGATACGCACGGCCGAGGTGAAGCCCGGCAGCACCGTCGCCGTGTTCGGCTGCGGCGGCGTAGGCCTCAACGTGATCCAGGGCGCGCGCATCGCCGGTGCCGCGAAAATCATCGCCTGCGATCTGTCGGCCGAGAAAATGGAAATGGCCCGGCAGTTCGGCGCCACCGACGTCGTCGATCCCAAGGCCGATTTCGTCAAGCAAATCCAGGCGCTGACCGGCGGCATCGGCGTCGACTACGCTTTCGACGTCGTCGGCCACAGCAAGGTGATCGAGCAGTGCATCAAGGCGACGCGCAAGAACGGCGTGTCGGTGCTGGTCGGGGTCGGCCGCCTCGACGATCGCTTCTCGGTCAACGCGGCCATCCTGCCGTTCACCGCGAAGACCATCAAAGGCTGCATGTACGGCAGCGCGAACTTCAAGGCGGACTTTCCGATGTACCTGGAGCTGTACAGGGCGGGCAAGCTCGACCTCGATCGTCTGATCACGCGCACCTACACGCTCGACGAAGCGCCGCAGGCCTTCGAAGACATGGAAAAGGGCCGCAACGCGCGCGGCGTGATCGTCCACGCCTGAGCCCCTGCCCGCCCGGACGCCGGCCGCGCCTCGCGCCGGCGTCCGTCGCCTGCCGACACGATCCCGCGCCGCTGCCGGCGCAAGTTCGCCTCGCCGCCGCCGCTATGCCCTGAGGGCGGGGCGCCGCGCCGCTGCCGTCAAAAACTGTCAAACGGTTCACATCCGCGGCCGCGGCCCCTATAGTACGGACGCCGTTTTTTCATCGCGACGCAAGCACTTATCCCGAGTATTCATGGGCTGGGAAATTCGTCTCACGGATCTCGAACGCGGCGGGCAGACGGCGCGCTCCTTCGCGCATCGCACGGTTCGGATCGGGCGGCACACGGACAACGAGCTGGTCCTGAAGCACAACCAGGTCTCGCGCCTGCATCTGACGCTGACCAAGGAAGGCGATCGCTATTTCGCGGAGGACAGCAGCCGCAACGGGTCCTTCCTGCGGGAAGGTGAACGGTGGACGCGGCTCGAGGGCAAGACCGAGCTGAAGCTGCCGGCGACGATCCGGCTCGCGGACTGGAGCGCGCGCATCGAATACCAGGCCGACGAGAACTGGGACAAGTCCGTCATCATTCCCGCCGGCCACCTCGTCAAGCGCACCGAGGCGATCCTCGTGTTCGATCTCTGCGAGTCCTCGCGCATCGCGAACGAGAACGATCACATGGCTCTGCATTTGAAGCAGCGCCTGATGCAGATCTGCGATCCGGTGCTGGCCGAATTCTCGATGCGCTTCTTCAAGGGCACGGGCGACGGCTTCCTCGCGACCTTCCCGTCCGGCCGCAAGGCGCTGGGTGCGGCGCTGGAGATCGAGCAGCGCTTGAACCTGCGCAACGCGCGCACCGCGAACGAGCCGATCCACTACCGCATCGCGATCCACTGCGGAGAAACCTGGGGGATCTCGACCGGCGGCCAGGACATCCACGGCAACGACGTCAACATCACCTTCCGCATCGAAGGCGTGCAGCGCGAAGCCTTCGCCGGCGAAGTCGCAGCCTTTCCGCGCATGGACCGCGTGATGTGCTCGCAGGCCGCGCTCGACGAGATCCGCACGCAGGCAGGACTGCCCGACGGCGTGGAGCCGATCGAGCTTGGCGCGGCCACGCTCAAAGGCATCCAGGATCCCGTCGCCCTGTACTGGCTGAAGACCGGCTGAGCGCCGGGAAGCTTCTCTTGTAGCCCGGGTGGAGCGCGCAGCGCGTAACCCGGGATCCGCGCCCGCCGTCCTCTCATGCATCCGAGAAGAAAGCTGTTCGCGTATCGGGCATGCCGGATCCCGGGTTCCGCTACGCTGCACCCGGGCTACGGGAATGCGGCGCCCTCTTTCGCGGCAAGCTACGAGCTGGATTCATTCGCCCCATGAGCCCGTTGTCCCTCACGCCCGCTGCGCCACCAGCCACATGTTGTCGCTGGTCGGCAGGCGATCGAGCCAGGAGAATTCGCGCACTGCGAGGCCGCTGGCCGCGCAGAGGCGCGTCAGGGTCGCGGGCGTGAAGTAGTTCATGTGATCGGGGAAGCGGAAGCCGCACCAGCGGCGACCGAAGACGCGGCGATTCGCGCTGGCGAAGTTCGGCACCTTGATGATCAGCACGCCGCCGGGCGCCAGCGCGTGCGCGGCGCCTTCCAGCGCTGCGCGCGGCTGGCTCTCGTGCTCGAGATAGGAGCGCATCATGATTCCGGTGAAGAAGCCGGCCGGACATTCGCGCAGCGCCGTCGCCCCCGGCTTCACCATGATCGCGCCGCCGCGGCTCGCGACCATGCGCTGCGCGACTTCGGCCTGTCCGGGCGAGATCTCGATGCCATAGGGCACGTACTGCGGCGGCAGCTTCGCGAGCTGCGAGCCTTTGCCGCAGCCGACGTCGAGCACGGGGCCCGGCGCCGCGAGGGCCGCGATCATCTCGTCCATGCGCCGGCGCCGGCGGACCAGGTGCGTGCCGATGCGTATCCCGCGCCCGAGTCTCGACAGCAGCCGCTGCGCCGGCGCGCGATCGCGCGCGGCATGCCAGGCGAGGAAAGTGTGATCCCAGGCCAGGGTCTCGGCCGTCGCGGCGTAGTCGGGAATGCGCTCGAGGTAGACGAAGCCGCAGTCGGGACAGCGTTTCAGCGCCCAGTCGGGCGGGCTGTATGCCGCGTAGACGGGCTCGCGACGGTTGTCGCGACGGCACAGCGGGCACACGCGGTGAAGGGTGGCGGGCGCGTTCATGGACGCATTCTAAATAGTCGAGCGCAAATACGCTCCACGAGAGGGTGCGGCGTGTGTCATTCCCGCGCAGGCAAGGGCGCGAATCCAGCCAGCCTTCCACGCGGCACGAGCAGCTCGACCGCCTCCGCCTGATCCCCGCCCCGCCTTCGCGGGGGCAGGCTCTGCGCGGGGATGGCGACACTCGAACGGCAGTGAAGCGCATTCACGCTCGGCCATATAGAGATCGCCGCTCGCCTGCACGGATCTCCGCGCGGCTGCCGCTCGCCCTGCAAGCCCCTGCGCTACAATGCCGAGCCCGTCAGCCGCCAGGAGCCTTCCCGTGTTCGATCGCCGCTTCGTCATCGTGGAGCTCGCCAACATCCTCGCCGGGCCGATCGCCTCGATGTATTTCGCCGAGCTCGGCGCGCGCGTGATCAAGATCGAGAACCCGCACACGCGCGGCGATGCGACGCGCGGCTGGCGCACGCTCAACGAGGAGCCGCAGCACGACGTCTCGTCCTATTTCTCGTGCGCGAACTGGGGCAAGGAGTCGATTGCGCTCGACACCACGACGCCCGCCGGGCTCGCGATCGCGCACGATCTCTGCGCGCGCGCCGACATCGTCACGGCGAGCTTCAAGCCCGGCGACGCGCACAAGCTCAAGCTCGACTACGCGACGCTCGCCGGCCGCAATCCGCGCCTGATCTACGGCCAGATCAACGCCTACGGCGAGGACGATCCGCGGCCGGGCTTCGACGCGATCGTCCAGGCCGAGGCCGGCTTCACCTTTCTGAACGGCGAGCCCGACGGGCCGCCGACGAAGATGCCGGTCGCGCTGGTCGATCTGCTCGCGGCGCATCAGTTGAAGGAAGCTCTGCTGCTCGCCCTGTTGAAGCGGGAGCGCACGGGCGAAGGCAGCTTCGTCTCGGTGTCGCTGCTGCAGGCCGCGGTCGCCTCGCTCGCGAACCAGGCCACGAACTATCTCGTCGGCGGCATCGTGCCGCGGCGCATGGGCTCGGAGCATCCGAACATCGTGCCCTACGGCACGATCCTGATGGGCAAGGACGGCCGCGGCGTCGTGCTCGCGGCCGCGACCGAGCGCCAGTACCGCGACTTCGTCAAGGCGATCGGTCTACCCGAGCTCGCCGAAGATCCCGAGTTCCAGACCGCGCGCCAGCGCGTTGCGCGGCGCGACGAGCTGCTCGCGCGCGTGCGCGCGAAGACGGCGCAGATGAGCTCGACGGCGCTGGCGGATGCACTCGGCCGCGCGATGGTGCCCTACGGCTTCGTCAACGACATGGCCGCCGTGTTCGAGCAGCCCGGCGCGCAGGCGCTGCTGATGACGGGAACGGCGAACGGCCATGCGATCCGCGGCGTCCATAGCTGCGCCTTCACCGGCGACGCCGCGGCGATAGTCACGCCGCCTCCGCCGCCGTCGCTGCATGAGCACGCCGGGATCCTGCTGCGCGATTTCCTCGGCTACGACGCGGCCGCGATCGACGGCATGATCGCGGGCGGCGCCTTCGGCGCTCTCGGGGTGTCGGCGTGAAGCAGGCCGCGACGAAGATCTGATCGCTCGCAGCGCGGCGGCGATCTCGCCGCGAGCGCCATCCGCTCTTCTCGCCCCTTCTGCCCGGGGCCTCCCTGATTCGGGCTTCGGTCCGCGTCCGACTGCGCTAGGATGCGAGCACCCAGGGACACTCGAGGCCGCCGCACCGTGCCATCCGCGCCCGCCGACGATCGCCGGCGCCCGCCCCGCGTCGCCGTCGTCGGCGGCTCGATGGCCGGGCTCTTCGCCGCCGTGCTCCTCGAGCGCGCCGGCCTCGACGTCACGCTGTTCGAGCGCAGCGTCGGCGAGCTCGCAAGCCGCGGCGCGGGCATCGCGACGCATGACGAGCTCTATGCCGCCTTCACTCAGGCCGGCATCAGCCTGAATCCCGCGATGGGCGTGGTCTCGCTGGGACGCGTGACCTTCGATCGCGAGGGCAACACCATCGGCAGTCTGCCGATGCGTCAGATCATGACCTCGTGGAGCTTGATGTATCGGTTCCTGCGCGCCCAGTGCAATGACGCGCGCTACGTTGGCGGCGCGAGCGTCGTCGACGTGGCGCAGTCCGCACGGGGCGTCACGCTGCACTTCGCGGATGGCCGCCGGCACGAGGCGGACTGGGCGATCGCGGCCGACGGCTTGCGCTCGACGCTGCGGAGCTGCCTGCTGCCGGGGCTGGCGCTCGACTACGGCGGCTATGTCGCGTGGCGCGGGCTCGCCGCCGAAGCCGATCTGCCGCACGATCTGCGCGCCGCGCTCGAGGCCCGCCTGGCCTTCTGCCTCCCGCCCGGCGAACAGATGCTCGGCTACTTCGTCGCCGGCCCGCACGACAGCCTGGTGCGCGGCGAACGCTGGTACAACTGGGTCTGGTACAGGCCGGCGCCGGCCGAGGACGTCCTGCCCGATCTGCTGACCGACGCGCAGGGCACAATGCACGCACAGGGCATCCCGCCGCCGCTGCTGCGCGAGTCCCACGTCGAGGCGATGCGGGAGGCCGCGGCGCGCCTCCTGTGCCCGCAGTTCCGCCGCGTGATCGAGGCGACGCCGCGGCCGTTCATCCAGCCGATCTGGGATCTGTGCGCACCGCGCTTCGTGCTCGGCCGCGTGATCCTGATCGGCGACGCCGCCTGCACCGCGCGCCCGCACATCGGCCTCGGCGTCTCGAAAGCGGCCGATGATGCGGCACGGCTCGCCGCCGCCTTCGCGGCGCCGGATCGCGCCGCCGCGCTCGCCGCCTGGGAGCGCGAGCGGCTCGGCTTCGCGCGCGCCGCGCGGGAGCAGAGCCGCCGTCTCGGCAGTTATCTCGGCCCGCCGCGCGATCCCGCGCTCGCCGCCCATTACGGGCAGCCGGCGCAGGTGATGGCGCAGGTCGCCGCCGCTCACCCACGCCAGTACCTGGAGCTGCTCGATGTCTGATCCGTCCACCGCGCGCGACCGGCCGCGCGCCATCATCATCGGCGGTTCGATGGCGGGCCTGTTCTGCGGCGTGTCGCTGCGTGCGGCGGGCTGGGACGTCGACATCTACGAACGCGCCGGCGAGGAGCTCGCAAGCCGCGGCGCGGGCATCGCGACGCACGACGAGCTCTATGCCGCCTTCGTCGCCGCCGGCATCGATCTGCGCGCGCAAATGGGCGTGCGCTCGGAGGGCCGGCTCGTCCTCGATCGCAGCGGCCGGCTGCTCGGCGAGAGCGCGATGCCGCAGATCATGACGTCCTGGGGCTTCGTGTTCCGCTTTCTGCGCAGGCGTTTTCCCGATGCGCACTACCACAGCGGCTACAGCTTCGAGGATCTGCGCGAGACCGCCTCGGGCATCGAGGTGCGTTTCACCAACGGACAGCGCGCGCAGTCGGACTGGCTGATCGGCGCGGACGGCACGCGCTCGACGGTGCGCGGCCGCGTCGCGCCGACCACGACGCTCGATTATTGCGGCTACTTCGCGTGGCGCGGGCTCATCGACGAAGCGCGCGTGCCGCCCGCCGTGCTCGCGCGCCTCGCCTACCGCATGAGTTTCGGCCTGGCGCCGCACGGGCACTGGCTCGGCTATCTCGTCGCCGGTCCCGGCGACGATCTGCGCTCCGGGCATCGCTGGTACAACTGGGGCTGGTATCGGCGCGCGGACGAGCAAAGCCTGCGCGCGCATCTGAGCGACGCGCAGGGCCGGTATTACCCGCTCGGCATCCCGCACGATCGCATGCATCCCGCGCTCGTCGCCGCGATGCGCCTGCAGGCGCACGAGGAGCTCGCGCCGCCGCTGCAGCGGATCGTCGAGGCGACACCGCAGCCTTATGTCCAGGCCATCTACGAAGTTGCGAGCCCGCGCCTCGTGTACGGACGCAGCGTACTGATCGGCGATGCGGCCTTCACCGCGCGCCCGCACGTCGGCCTCGGGGTTTCCAAGGCGGCCGACGATGCGCGCACGCTGGCAGCGGCGCTGTCCGCCGCCGACGGCAGCGCCGCGCTCGCGCGCTGGGAGCGCGAGCGCCTGCGCTTCGGACGCGCCGCCGTGCAGTGGGGCGCGGATCTCGGCAGCTACATCGAAGCGCCGCGCGAGGATCCCGCGCATCGCGCGAAAGCCGACTACTATCGCGAGCCCAACGCGCATTTCGCCGAAACGGCCTCGGCCGAGCCCTGGCCCTATCTGCAAGCGCGAATGACGGAGGCGTGAAAGGAGCTTTGTAGCCCGGATGAGCGCAGCGAATCCGGGGTTCGGCCGATCTTCGAACGCAAGCGCGGCAATCGGCGCCGGATCCCGGATTCGCGTTGCTCATCCGGGCTACAAGAAGCGCCGTGGCCCGGAAGGAACGCAGCGGAATCCGGGCGTCGATGGCGCAGGCGCTCGAAATCCTCACCGGATCCGATTCGAAAGCCGCCGCATTCGACGCCGCGCCATTCCATTCCCTCTCCGTGTCCTCCGTGGCTAGATTCGACCGCGCCGAACGCAGGCAAGCACCTCATCGCTGCCGCGCGACCGCGGGGCTGCTCTGCATCCACAGGCCGAGCAGTCCGACGCCGGTGCCGGCCAGGCCGAGGGCGATGGTGTAGCCCTGGGCGTCGATCAGCCAGCCGATGGCGGCGACGCCCAGCGCCTGTCCTCCGAAGAGCGCGAAGGCGAAAAGGCCGAAGGAGGTGCCGCGCGCGCTGGGCACCATTTCGGTCGCGAGGGTCTGCAGCGTGTTGTGCATCAGATAGAAACCGAAGCCGAGCACGCCCAGCGCGAGCACGCAGGGCCAGGCTCTCGGGCTCGCGCCGATCATGATGAGGCTCCAGGCCATCAGCACGCCGCCGTAGGCGAGCATGCCGCGCTGGCCGAGGAAGCGCAGGATCACCGGCGCATTCGCGCTGTAGACGAGGCCGCCGACGCCATAAGCGAGCAAGCACAGGCCCACCAGCGTGAAGCTGAGCCCGTGCTTCACGTGCAAGAGCGCGCCGATGTAAGCGAGGCCGCCGAACACGCAGAAGCCTTCGACCAGCCCGCTGGTCAGGACGTCGGCAGCGCGCGGATCGCGGATGAGCTCGAGGTAGCGCTGGCCCGCCTGACGCAGCGGCGCGCGCGGCGCCAGCACGAGCACCTCGCCGCGCACGCGGCTCCATACGAAGGCCGCGGCGAGCGCCGTCAGCGCGCCGAAGATCAGAAAGATCGCCCGCCAGCCGAACCAGTCGGCGAGCACTCCGCCGAGCGCGCTGCCGAGCATCTGGCCGAAGATGATGCCGCTCATGTAGCGCGCAATCGAACGCTGGCGATGTTCGAAGGAGACGTTGTCGCCGATCCAGGCGATGGCGAGCGGCACCGTCGCCGCGCTCGCGACGCCGGTCAGAAAGCGCAGCGCGGCGAGCATCGCGAGACTGGTGGCGAAGGCGCAGGCGGCGACGCAGGCGCTCGCGCCCGTCAGTGTCCAGGCGATGACTCTGAGCTTGCCGTAGCGATCGCCGAGCGGCCCGTAAGCGAGCAGAAAGAGGCCATAGGCGACGGCATAGGCCGTGACGACGACGCCGGCCTGGCCGACGCTGACGTGGAAGTCCTCGGCGATCACGGGCAGCAGCGGATCGCTGACGCGCATGCAGGCGACGACGATGAAGCCGGCGAGACTCAGGGCGATGACGAGCGCGGACATGGAAGCGGCAATCGCCGAGATCTGCACCGTGGGACCGGCGCCGATGATAGCGGCTGCCCCTTTCTGCGGCGAGCGGGCTTGCGGCGCGCGGGTCGACCTGATTACAGTCCCGGGAAAGCGGCAGGAGGCAGCATGGCGCGGTATCTCGTCGGCGTCGACGTCGGCGGCACGTTCACCGATTTCGTGGCCTGGGATCGCGACATGCGTGCGCTCGCCGTGTGGAAGAACCTGACGACCCCGGCGGATCCGACCGCCGGCATCCTCACCGGCCTCGCCCGGATCGGCGATCCTGCGACGATCGACAATCTGCGTCTCGGCACCACGGTCGCGACCAATGCGGTGCTCGAACGCAAGGGCGCGCGCGTCGCCTACGTCGCGACGCGCGGTTTCCGCGACATTCCCTTCCTGCAGCGCGGCCATCGCAAGCATCATTACGACAGCGGCTGGGTGCGCTCGCGGCCGCTGGTGCTGCGCCGTCACTGCTTCGAAGTCGACGAGCGCCTGCGCGCGGACGGCGAAGTCCTGCAGCCGCTCGATGTCGCGAGCGTGGAGGCCGTCGCCGAGGCGATCCGCGCCGCGGGCGACATCGAGGCCGTGGCCGTCAACCTGCTCTTCTCCTATGTCAATCCCGCGCACGAGCAGGCCGTGCGCGCGCGCCTGCAGGCAAGGCTGCCCGGGATCCCGATCTCGATCAGCTACGACGTGCTGCCGAAATGGAAGGAATACGAGCGCGCGTCGACGACCCTCGCCGATGCCTACGTCAAGCCCGTGCTGCAGAACTATCTCGGCGCGATGCGCGAGCGGCTGGACGCCGCCGGCGTGCGCGCGCCGGTCGTGATGATCAAGTCGAACGGCGGCGAGATGAGCCTCGCCGCCGCGCGCGAGCAGCCCGTGCAACTGACCCTGTCCGGGCCGACCGGCGGCGTCGTCGCCACGCGCGAGGTCGCGCGCGAGCTCGGGATCGCGCGCGCCGTCACGCTCGACATGGGCGGCACCTCGACCGACTGCTCGACCGTCGTCGACGGCAAGATCAGCTTCACGACCGACTTCGAGATCGAGTTCGGCCTGCCGATCCAGATCCCGATGATCGACATCCGCACGATCGGCGCCGGCGGCGGCTCGATCGCCTGGATCGACAAGGGCGGCATGCTGCGCGTCGGCCCGGAAAGCGCCGGTGCGAATCCCGGCCCGGCCTGCTACCGCTTCGGCGGCACGCGGCCGACGGTGACGGATGCGAACCTCGTGCTCGGCCGCATCAACCCCGCGAACTTTCTCGGCGGCGGCATGGCGCTCGCCGTCGATCGCGCGAGCGCCGCGCTCGCGAGCGTGGCCGAGCCGCTGGGCATGGGCCTCGAAGCGCTCGCGCTCGCGATCCTGCGCATCGTCAACAACAACATGGTCGGCGCGCTGCGCACGGTGCTGCTCGAGCGCGGGCTCGATCCGCGCGAGTTCGCCCTCTTCGCCTTCGGCGGCGCCGGCCCGCTGCATCTGTCCGAGCTGCTCGACGAGGCCGGCATTCCGCACGGCGTGGTGCCGCTGCATCCGGGCCAGTTCTCGGCCTTCGGCTTCGTGCTGACGGACGCGCGCGTCGATCTCGAGCGCACGATCCAGATGACCTCGACCCGCTTCGACGCCGGCCGCGCCGGCAGCTTCCTGCGCGAGCTGCTGGCGCGCGCCGAGGCCGATCTCGCGGCCCAGGGCCATCACGGCCCGCTCGCCGTCCAGCGCACGATCGATCTGCGCTATCTCGGCCAGAACTACGAGCTCGAAGTGCCCTTCGCCTTCGACGAGTTCACGCCCGCGAACCTCGCGCGGCTGTGGAGCGATTTCCACGCGCTGCACGAGGCGCGCTTCGGCTTCCGCATTGCGCAGGAGACGATCGAGGCGATCACTTTGCGCTGCACCGTGCGCTGCGCGACGAGCCGCCCGGATTTCGTGCCGCTGCCGCCGCGCACCGGCCGGCTGCTGCCGCACTCGGTGCGCCGCGTGGTGTACGCCGAAGGCGCGCTCGACACGCCGGTCTATCTGCGCGAGGCGCTGCGCGCCGGCGACAGCTTCGTCGGTCCGGCGCTCGTCGAAGAGGCGGCCTCGGTGACCGTGCTCGCGCCGCATCACCGCCTGGAGGTCACGGCGCCCGGGCATTTGCGCGTGACCGCGGCCTGAAGGAGAACGGCGATGGACTACGTGACGATGAACATCCTCGACAACACGATGCTCTCGATCTGCCGCGAGATGGGCATCGTGCTGATGAAGACGAGCTATTCGACGATCTTCAACGAGGCGCTCGATTTCACCTGCGGCATCGCTTCGCCGCGCGGCGAGATGCTGTCCGCCGCCGAGTTCTGCCCCGCGCAGATCGGCGGCCTGCCGCTCCTGATCCGCTCCTGCCTGCTCGAGATCCCGCTGTCCGAGATCGCGCCGGGCGACGTGTTGATTCACAACGATCCCTACCGCGGCGGCCTGCACACGCCGGAGCACACGTTGTTCTGCCCGGTGTTCGTCGGCGGCGAGCTCGTCGCCTTCACCGTCGCGATCGGCCACGTCGCCGAAGTCGGCGGCATGGTGCCGGGCGGTTTCGCGGCCGAGGCGACGGAGATTTTCCACGAAGGCATCCGCGTGCCGCCGGTCAAGATCAAGCGCCGCGGCGAGGACGTCGTCGAAGTGTGGAAGCTGTGGCTCGCGAACGTGCGCACGCCGCGCTACAACTACGGCGACATGCGCGCGATGATCTCCGGCGTCGAGCTCGGCGCGCAGCGGCTCGCCGCGGTGGTGGAGAAGTACGGACGCGAGGTCTTCACGCAGACCTGCAGCGATCTGATGGATTACGCGGAGAAGCGCATGCGCGCGGAGCTCGCGGCCTTTCCGGACGGCGTCTACCACTTCGTCGACTACATGGACAACGACGGCGTGTCCGATTCGGAGATCCGCATCGAGGCGCACTGCCACGTGCAGGGCAATCGCCTGATCGTCGACTACACGGGCTCGAGCCCGCAGGTGCGCGGGCCGATCAACGCGACGCTGGGCGTCGCCTGGTCAGCGGCCTACAACGCGGTGCTGCACCTGACCGATCCGAGCATTCCGAAGAACTCGGGCTGCTTCCGGCCGATCAA
This sequence comes from Gammaproteobacteria bacterium, assembly GCA_035325705.1. Lineage (GTDB taxonomy): Bacteria > Pseudomonadota > Gammaproteobacteria. The sequence goes on along the minus strand of DAOKZI010000006.1, from coordinate 125,894 downwards.
GATCATTGCGCCGCGCGGCACGATCGTGAACGTCGACTATCCGGCGCCGGAGGTCGGCGGCAACACCGAGGCGCATCCGCGCATCGCCGGCGCCGTGATCGGCGCCCTGGCGCAGGCCGCCCCGCAGCGCGCGATGGCGGGCGAAGGCGGCACGCACCTGAACTTCGTCTTCGGCGGCCACGATCCGAAGCACGACGAGTACTTCGCCTGCTACGACATCGAGGTCGTCGGCTGGGGCGCGCGCGCGCAGGCCGACGGCAACGACGCGACGGATTCGATCAACGGCAACTGCCGCGTGATGCCGGTCGAGGTCTTCGAGACGCGCTATCCCTGGCTCACCGAGGAATACAGCCTGCGCGCGGACTCCGGCGGCGCCGGCCGCCGGCGGGGCGGGCTCGGCACGAAAAAGATCTATCGCTGCCTCGACGCCGAGATCACGGCCTCGCAGCTCACCGATCGCCACCAGCACCAGGCTTACGGCCTCGCCGGCGGTCTGCCCGGCGCCGCCGGCATGACCTGGTACCAGGCCCACGGCCGCGACGCCTGGCAGACGATGGTCGAAGCGTTCGACAAGCGCTCGACCAGCAAGTGGTCGAACGTGACCTTCAAGCCCGGCGACCGCGTGCAGATCCTGACGCCGGGCGGCGGCGGCTACGGCGCGCCGGCCGAGCGCGATCCCGCCCTGCTCGAGGCCGACGTGCGCGATGGTTTCGTCAGCGCCGAGGCCGCGCGGCGCGACTACGGCAAGACCGTGTGAGGAGATCCGATCATGCGCTTCAGCGCCAACGGCTATTACGTCGAACGCTACGTCAAATGCGACTGCTGCGGCGTGCTGATCTACGACGAGGGCATCGCCGTCACGCATCCGACGGCCGGCGCGCTGCTGTTCTGCTCGCCGTGGTGCCGCGAGTGGCAGACGCAGAAGCTCGCCGGCGTCGAGTCGCCCCGAATCGATACGCCCTACGCCTGAGCGGCAGCGGAGCACGCCCATGACCGTCCATCGTCTGCTGCTGAACGGCCTCGATTACGCGGTGACCGAGGAAGGCCGCGGCGAGCCCGTGCTGCTGCTCCACGGCTTTCCGGATTCCGCCCGCCTGTGGCGGCATCAGATCCCGGCGCTCGTCGACGCCGGCTACCGGGTGCTCGCGCCCGATCTGCGCGGCTTCGGGGCCACGGCGAAACCGGCCGAGGAGTCCGCCTATACGCTGGGCAGCGTGCTGGGCGACGTCGTCGCGCTGCTCGATCATTTCGGCGTCGTGCAGACGCGGCTGATCGGTCACGACTGGGGCGCCGCGCTCGGCTGGGCTTTCGCGGCCTATCTGCCCGAGCGCGTGCGCTGTCACATCGCCTGCTCGGTCGGCCACCTGTCCGCGCTGTGGCATGCGGGCATCGCGCAGCGCCGGCTCGCCTGGTACATGCTCCTGTTCATGCATCGCGGGCTGGCCGAGGAGATCCTCCAGCGCGACGACTGGCAGTGGTTCCGCGATCTGTTCCAGCACCATCCGGAAATGGAGACCTGGCTCGAAGATCTCGGCCGGCCCGGCGCGCTGACCGCGGCGCTGAACTGGTATCGCGCGAACGTCGGCGTCGAGACCTGGACGCGCGAAGGCTGGGTGCTGCCGCGCGTGAAGGTGCCGACGCTGGGCGTGTGGAGCACGGGCGACGCCTATCTCACGGAGACGCAGATGGTGACCTCGGCGCAGTACATGGACGCGTCCTGGGACTATCACCGGCTCGAAGGCGGCAGCCACTGGTTCATGCTCGACCGTCCGCGCGACGTCGCGCGTCTCTTCGTCGACTGGCTCGACCGGCACTGACCCTTCGAGGATCTCGCCATGCCCGATCGTCTGCGCGGCAAGACCGCCTTCATCACCGGCGCCTCGCGCGGGATCGGCCGCGCGATCGCCGAGGCCTATGCGGCCGAAGGCGCCGCGCTCGTGCTCAATGCGCGCGACGATGCGCGGCTCGCGGCCGTCGCCGAGGAAATCGAGCGCGACTACGGCGTCGCGGTGCGCACGGCGGCCGGCGACATCACCGATCGCGCGGCCGTGCGCGAGCTGGTCGATCGCACGCTGGCGGCGGGGCCCATCGACGTGCTCGTCAACAATGCCGGCGTGCACAAGGCGCGCAGCTTCCTCGACTACAGCTTCGAGGATTTCCGCGTGGTGATGGAGACCAATGTCTACGGCGTGCTGCACGTCACGCAGTTCCTGCTGCCCGGCATGATCGCGCGCAAGCAGGGCCGCGTGATCAATCTCGCCTCTACCGCCGGCAAATGGGGCTCGCGCAATCAGAGCGCCTACAACGCCTCGAAGCACGCCGTCGTCGGCCTCACGCGCTGTCTCGCGCTGGAGATGGCCCCGCACAACGTGCTGGTCAACGCGATCTGCCCGTGGATCGTCGATACCGACATGGCGATGGGCTTCATCGACGAGCACGCCGCGGCGAACGGTCTCGATCCGGCGCAGATGCTCGCGGCCTTCAAGGCCGCGGTGCCGATCAAGCGCATGATCGAGCCGGCGGAAGTCGCCGCGATCGCCGTGTTCCTCGCCTCGGACGAGGCGAGCTACGTCAACGGCCAGAGCTGGGCGGTGGACGGCGGGTACACGATGATTTGAATCGTCGCTTGCCGGTGGGGCTTGCGACTGCTGATGGGCCGGATGGGCCACCGAGAACACAGAGAACACTGAGGGGAAAAGGGGGGACGCATGGAAGGCATCGAGAAGAGGCGCGAGCACATCTTGCTGCTGCTGACGGACTGCCGGCCCGCGACATGAACCTGAGCGCCGTCCGCGATGAAAGCGTCGCTCTCGCGAGCTTCGTTCGCGCCGTGCGCCCGCCTTTCCTGCTCCTCACCCTCGCCGTCTGCCTCGTCGGCCTGGCGACGAGTGCGGCGCAGGGCGTGCCGCTGCACGGCGGCTACGCCGCCGCAACACTGTTCCTCGCCCTGCTCGCACACGCCGCGGCCAACGTGTGGAACGACTGCGGCGATGCGGTCATCGGCACGGATGCCATCAACGTGAGGCGCATCACCCCTTTCACCGGCGGCTCGCGCGTGATCCAGAACGGCGAGATCTCCGCGCCGGAGATGCGGCGCTTTGCGCTCGCGCTCGCCGGCGTGAGCATCGGCGGCGGTCTGCTCCTCGCCGGCCTGCGTGGACCGGGGCTGCTCGGCGTCGGGCTCGCCGGCGCCTGCCTCGGCTGGGCGTATTCGCAGCCGCGGCTCGCGCTGATGTCGCGCGGCCTCGGCGAGCTCGCGGTCGGCGCGAGCTGGGCGCTGGTCGTCGTCGGCGCGGACTTCGTCCAGCGCGGGCAGTTCGCCGCCCTGCCGCTCACCGCGAGCGTCGGCGTCGCGCTGCTCGTCGCGGCGCTGCTGAGCCTCAACCAGATCCCGGACATCGACGCCGATCGCGCCTGCGGCAAGCGCACGCTGGCCGTGCGCCTCGGCGAGGTCGCGAGCTCGCGGATGCACGCCGCGTTCTCCCTGGGCGCATACGGCTGGCTGGCTTTCGCGATCGCGACTTCGAGACTGCCGGCGACGGCGGCCTGCGCCGGGCTCGCGCTGCCGCTGGGCGCGGCCGCGATACGCGGCGCTTACCGCCACGTCGGACCGCGCGGCGGGGATCTCGGCCCGGCGCTGCGCGCGAACGTGCTCCACGTGCTGACACATACCGCGCTGCTCGCCATCGGACTGCTGCTCGCCGCGCCTTGATTTTCAAGGGGCTCCGAGCGAGCTCATCCTGAATTTGCTCAGAGTCCGGGGCAAGCTCGGACTCGCCTCCGCGACTCAAGTGCTTGCGCACTCGATTCGCGAGCGGGCCATCCATGGCCCGCGGAAACGCTGTTTTTGCTGAGTGTCGTTCACAGTGCGGGTCGCTGCCGACGCGCTGCCGGTCATGCTCGACGCTGCCCGCGCCCAACGTCCTACGCCGACTGATGGCCGAAGCGGACTGCCCGCCCGCCGCCCCCCTGCGTAGCGTGCAGTCCATCCTCAGCGTCGAGGAAGGACGCGTGATCCACCACCCCGTACGCGCCGCCGCGCTCGCCCTCATCGTGATACTCGCGGGCTGCGCCGCGGCCTATGTCGTCGCACCGCTCGCCGAGCGCGGCGCCGGCCTGCTGCCGCTCGTCGCCGCCGTCGCGATCGCGACCGCCGCGGCCGGCGCGGCCTGGGGCTTGCTCGTCTATGCGGTGGGGGCCGCGTTCGCGCTGCTCTTCGTAATGCCGGCCGACACCGCGCTCTTTTTCGCAGATCCGGCGCAGCACCTCACGCTCGTGCTGTTCGCGATGACGGCGCTGCTGGTGCTTGCGGCGATCGCCTCCTTGCGCGCGCGCCTCGGCCGTCTCGACGATGAATATCTGCTGCTCGAAGAAAGCTTCGAGCGCATCGGCGAAGGCGTGTTGACGACCGATGCCGCCGGGCGCGTCGCGCGCATGAACCGCCGCGCCGAGCGCCTCACCGGCTGGCGTGCCCTCGATGCGCGCGGCAAGCCGCTCGCGCAGATCCTGCGCTTCGCGAGTGCCGGCGAGCCGCCGACCGCGCCGCCGGAACGCCTGCACGGCGGCGAGTCGCCGCTGAGCGAAGCCTGCACGCTGGTCGCGAGCGACGGCAGCGAGCACAGCGTCCTGCCGCTGATCGCGCCGGTGCCGCGCCCGCACGGCGACGGCGGCCGCGTGATCCTGCTGCGCGACGCCACCGCCTGGCAGCGCACCGAGCGCGAGCTGCGCGCGCTCGTCGCCGAGCTGTGGAGCGCGAACCGACAAAAGGACGAAGCGCTCGCCGCCCTGGCGAGCGGCGGCCGCGCGGACAGGGAAGAAACGCGCTCGGCGGACATCGCGCCGCTCGCCGCGCCCGCCGGCGAGGAGCGGCGACAGCCGCCACCGCTCCGAGTCGATCCGGACACGCAGCCTTTCCATCAAGCGACCGAGGTCGCGCCGGACAGCCGCGTGCTGATGCTGTGCGACGACAGCGACAGCGCCTTCGCGCTGTCGATGCTGCTCGGCATGGCGGGCTACGACGTGAAGACGGCCGCTTCCGCGCCCGAAGCACTCGATCACGCCGCCCGCTTCGCGCCGCAGGTCGCCCTGATCGACACCACCATGAGCGACACCGACGGCCTCGCCGCCGCAAAAGCCCTGCGCCGCGTCTGCGCCGAGCTTGACCTCGTCGCGCTCACGAACCCCGAGCAGCGACCCGACGCGCGCGAGCTCGCCGAAGCGGGCTACACCATCGCAGTCCCAAAGACCGAACCCCTCGCGCTGAAGCGCTGGCTGGCGGGACGGCGCGCGGCGTGATCGACGCGTTCGCTGTCGTAGCCCGGAAGCGCAGCGAATCCGGGGTTCGGCGGTGGTCCCGGTGCGTGCGTTTGAGTCTGGCACAAGATCCCGGATTCGCGTTGCTCATCCGGGCTACAAAAACCTCATGCTCAGAACGTAGGTCGGGCTGACGAAGGAAGCCCAACTGCAAACGCGGGCCAATCATAGTCGATGCGTAATGGTGCCGTCGAAAATATCGGGGCAGGAATTCAGCGGCGCCAGACGTTGGGCTTCCTTCGTCAGCCCAACGGTGATGACGCCCGCGTCACCCGCCATCATGAAAGAGGCGTGGTGAGCTCAGATCCCGGATTCCGCGCCGCTGCGCGGCGCTCCTTCCGGGCTACAAGAGAACCATCTTCGTAGCCCGGAAGGAGCGCAGTCTTCGTAGCCCGGATGAGCGCAGCGAATCCGGGATCCGACCCGTCCGCTTCGCGCGCTCCACCGAACATGAGCTGCTCCACGACGCCGAGCTTCTTGGACGCGGAGATCCGTTGAGCGCCGATCCCGGATTCGCTGCGCTCATCCGGGCTACAAAGAGGCGCCTGCGCCGGCGATGTCAGGCTTTCCTCGCCAGTTTTCCCATGGCGATTTCATTATGCGGAAGGTCAATTCGAAGCGCTTACTACGCAGGCCATGCAGCCCGCCAGGATCCCGGCAGATAGAAAAAGAGCCGCTCAAACCCTCCGTCTATTGCTATCCACGCATGGGATTTGCATTCGAAATAACTGAAATTTTTTTCATGTCTTTGCGTTTGATTGGGTGCGTCATTCTTGCCACCAACGCCACACCGCCCATGATCGCCGTGCCGATTCCCGCGCCGGCACCGCAACCGAGCGGCCGTGTCCATGCATCAGACATATAACCGACAGTCCGCTCCAATCCGAGGTCGGTGAAAGTCAGCAGGTTGGGGTTCGCGTACAGGCGGGTATTGATACTACCTAACAGCCCAGTGGATAACTCTGCCGATAACGTCCAGTCCTCGGGTTGTACTCCCGATAGTGATTATGGACGACGAGCCTCGACCACCCGATGAACTGCCCCGGAAACCGTAGCCTCGGCTTCGGCACCGCACCGCCCGTCTCGATCGTCCAACTCGTACTCCGGCCTTCGAACGCCGAAAGCCCTTGGGCTCGACTCCCCAAGGTCCCATCCGGCCGGCTCACCCGCAAACGTGCTGTTGTACAACATCCCGCACGCGCAGTGGACGGAGATCCAGCAGCTCGATTACGGCGATCCCAAGCCGCGCCGCTGGGAAACCTGGAATGATCTCGGCAGCTTCGAGCGGTGGTTCGCGGCCGGCGAACCGGACAGCTGGTTTCCGGTCGTCGCGTCGATCGCCGATCTGCCGCGGCCCTCGCCCGCGCGGACGAGGTTCAGCAAGCCATCGGGCGGGACATCGCGGTGGCGGTTTATCGCGCGCACGATCGCAGCGGCGCATCGACCTATGCGGTGACGCTCGGCGGCTACATGCGTGAGACGCTGGCGCGCGAGCGCGCGGCGCAGGCGCGCAGCGCGGGGCTGGCGCACGATGCCTATGCGCATCGCAGTGCAGACTGGGGCAGCGATCTGCGACCGACGCGCACCGAGCAGCGCCTGATCGAGATCGCGCTGCGACGCCATGCCGGCGCTCACTCCGAGATCACGCCCGAAACTCCGCTGACCGACGCGCTCGCCGTCGCGCCGGCGCAGGTCGCAAAGGCGGTCATCGCACTCGCGCACGACGAAGGCATCGCGCTCGACGAGCGGTGTGCTCACGATCCGCCAGCTGGCCGGCATGCTCGACTACCGGCAACGCAAAGCCGCGAGCCCGCCACCGACGCCGCGCGGCACGTCCGGCAAGGCGCGCTGAGGTTCAGAGTCGGCAAGGCCATAGTTAAGCGTAGCGGCGCTCAATCCCTGGATTCGCGTTGCTCATCCGGGGAGGAGAGTGCAAGCCTGTAGCCCGGAAGAAGCGAAGCGGAATCCGGGAGGCGATGGCACAGGCGCACGGCCCTTCGTCACTTCACGCGCTCACCCGGATTCCGCTGCGCTCCTTCCGGGCTACGGAAACACGAGTTTCTCGCGCCCGCGCCAAGCCCCGGCAAGCTTTGTAGCCCGGATGAGCGCAGCGAATCCGGGGAGCGGCGCTTCATGCGGCATATGCCGCCGAGCCATATAGCTCGGCGCCGTGAAGGGCGAGCATGATCGAGCGTCTGCGTGAGTCGGGCATGTCGGATCCCGGATTCGCTGCGCTCATCCGGGCTACGAGAGCCTCGTGCTCAGCGGCTCGGCTCCCCGATCGGCACCCCGCTCAAGCGCCGCAACTCATCGAGGCTCAAGCCCTCGACGAGCTCGACGGCCACGAGGCCCTGCGGCGTCACGTCGATCACCGCGAGATCGGTATAGACGCGGCTGACGCAGCCGATGCCGGTCAGCGGATAGCTGCAGCGTTCGACGAGCTTGCTGCTGCCCTGCTTCGTCAGGTGCTCCATCATCACGAACACTCGCTTCGCGCCGATCGCGAGATCCATTGCGCCGCCGACGGCCGGGATCGCGTCGGGCTCGCCCGTGTGCCAGTTCGCGAGATCGCCCGTGACCGAGACCTGGAAGCCGCCGAGCACGCAGATGTCGAGATGGCCGCCGCGCATCATCGCGAAGGAGTCCGCGTGGTGGAAAAAGCAGCCGCCGGGCTTCAGGGTCACGGGCTGCTTGCCGGCGTTGATGAGATCGGGATCCTCGAACCCCGCCGCCGGCGCGGGGCCCATGCCGAGCACGCCGTTCTCGCTGTGGAGCACGATCTCGCGATCGGCCGGGAGCTGATTCGCGACCAGCGTCGGCAGGCCGATGCCGAGATTGACGTAGGCGCCGTCCGGGATGTCGGCCGCGACGCGCGCCGCCATCTCTTGACGCGTGCGCTTCCTCATGCGGCGGCCGTCGCCTTGCCGACGGCGACCACGCGCTGCACGTAGAGGCCTGGCGTGACGACGGCTTCCGGGTCCAGCGCGCCTAGCGGCACGATTTTCTCGACCTCGGCCACGGTGACGCGCGCGGCAGCGGCCATGATCGGGCCGAAGTTGCGCGCGGTCATGCGATAGACGAGATTGCCCCAGCGATCGCCCTTCAGCGCCTTGATCAGCGCATAGTCGGCGCGCAGCGGATATTCGAGCACGTAAGGCCGGCCGTCGATGACGCGCGTTTCCTTGCCGTCCGCGAGCGCGGTGCCGTAGCCGGTCGGCGTATAGAAGGCGCCGATGCCGGCGCCGGCGGCGCGGATGCGCTCGGCGAGATTGCCCTGCGGCACCAACTCGAGCTCGATGTCGCCGCCGCGGTAGAGCGCGTCGAAGACCTGCGAGTCGACCTGGCGCGGAAACGAGCAGACGATGCGCTTCACGCGCCGCGCCTTCAGCAGCGCGGCGAGGTCCGTCTCGCCGTTGCCGGCGTTGTTGTTGACGATCGTGAGATCTCTCGCGCCCTGCGCGATCAGCGCGTCGATCAGCGCCGCCGGCTGGCCGGCAGTGCCGAAGCCGCCGATCATCACCGTCGCGCCGTCGGGGATGTCGGCGACGGCGGCGCTGACGCTGGCGACGGTCTTGTCGATCACTAATAGCCGCGCGCGTCGGCGACCATCGCGATGTTCGCCGCGCCGTCCTCGCCGCTCGCCAGCCCCGTGTCGCGGCCGCGCGCCTGCGCGCAGAAGGCTTCGACCTCGCCGGTATAGGTATCGAAGGCGTCGACGCGCTCGAGCTTCGCGGCCTGCGCCTTGAACCCGCTCTCGAGCTCGCCGGGCATGCCGAAGAGCCCGCCGCGCAGCACGAAATAGCCCTTGGTGCCGTAGAACTCGACGCGCGGCGCGCCGCCGGCCGCGCCGGTGCAGGCCGTCATGTGACCGATCGCGCCGTTCTTGAACCTGACGTTGACGGCGGCGTGATCGTCGGTCTTGAAATTCCAGCAGCGGTTCGTGAGATGCCCGCTGACCGCGCTCGCCTCGGCGTTCATCAGCCAGCGCAGGAGATCGAGCAGGTGCGTGCCGATGTCGCCGATCGCCCAGCCGCCGCTGCGCTTGCGGTTCTGACGCCAGGCCGGCGGCGGCGTCGCATACGGATGATAGACCTGCACGCGCGCTTCGAGCGCCTCGCCGTAGCGCCCGCTCGCGACGGCTTTCACGAGCTTCTGCAGCGCCGGGTGCGCGCGATTGTTGAAGCCGACGCATAGCTGCTTGCCGGCGGCCGCGGCCGCCTTGCTCATCGCCTTGCATTCGGCGACGCTCACCGCCATCGGCTTCTCGCACAGCACGTGCTTGCCGGCTGCCAGTGCCGCGAGCGTCTGCGCGCAGTGCAGATCGGGCGGGCTCGCGACCCACACGGCGTCGAGATCGGGATGGGCGAGAAACTGCTCGAGATCCGAATACGCGGCCTCGACCGGATGCTTGGCCTTGAAGGCTTCGGCGCCGCTCATCTTCGAGCCCAGCACGGCGACGAGCTGATTGCTGCGCGCCCGCGCAATCGCCGGCGCGAAGGTGTGTTCCGCCCAGCCCGAAGATCCGATCATCCCCCACCGAAACGCCGGCATCCGCCCCTCCCTTCCTCGTGTCAGTTGTTAACCGATGGTCGCACAGGCGACGGTGCGCGTGTCAACGGGGCCATTTTGACCACCGAGAACACAGAGAACACCGAGGGCAAAAGAGATTTAAAGAGATCTCTCGTAGCCCGGGTGGAGCGCGCAATCCGGGATCGGGCACTTCGGCTTGAACGAAGATCCCGGGTTCCGCTTCGCTGCACCCGGGCTACGAAACCAATCCCCTCATCCCCTCTGTGTTCTCGGTGTTCTCTGTGGCAAAACAGACATCAACGCCGCCTCACCCCTGCGCGCGCACCGCGAGTCGCAGGCCGTCGATCATCAGATCGATCTCCTCGGTCGTGAGGTTCAGGGCGGGCATGAAGCGCAGCAGCGCGGGGCGTGGGGAGTTGAGGAGCAGGCCCGCGTTGTCCCAGCGCGGCTGCGCGGCGAGGCCGTCGCGGGCGGTGGTGACGACGGCGCTGCCGATCTCGCGCTTCAGCTCCAGTGCGCGCAGCAGGCCGATGCCGCGCTCGGCGCCGAGACCGAGCTCCGCGGACAGCGCGCGCAGCGCGGCGCCGAGATACTCGCCGCGCTCGCGCACGCGAGCAAGGAAGCTCGGCTGCATGATCTCGCCGACGACGGCGAGGCCGACTGCCGTCATCAAAGGATTGCCGTTGTAGGTACCGCCCTGCTCGCCGTGCTCGAACACGCTTGCATGCGCCTTGGCGAGCAGCGCCGCGAGCGGCACGCCGCCGCCGATCCCTTTGCCGAGCGTCATGATGTCCGGCTCGATATCGAAGTGCTGGTAGCCGAACAGCGTGCCGAGGCGGCCGACGCCGGTCTGCACCTCGTCGCAGATCAGCAGCAGGCCGTGGCGATCGCACAGCGCGCGCAGGCCCTGCATGAATTCGCGCGTCGCGCAGTTGACGCCGCCCTCGCCCTGCACGGGCTCGAGCATCACGGCGACGGTCTGGTCGCCGATGAGCGCCTCGACGGAAGCCAGATCGTTCAGCTCGGCCTTCGGAAAGCCCGGCACCTGCGGCGCGAACATCGTGTCCCAGCCCGGCTTGCCCGAGGCCGACATCGTCGCCAGCGTGCGGCCGTGGAAGCTGTGGGCCAGCGTGACGATCTCATACGCGCCGTCGCGATGCTTGCGCCCCCACTTGCGGGCGAGCTTGATCGCGCCCTCGTTGGCTTCGGCGCCGCTGTTGGTGAAGAACACGCGATCGAAGCAGGACACGCCGGTCAGCAGCGCCGCGAGCTGCAGCGAGGGCTCGTTGTAGAAAGCCGGGCTCGGCGTGATCAGCTTCGGGGCCTGTGCCGCCAGCGCGTCGACGATGCAGCGCGGCGAGTGACCGAGCGCGTTCACCGCCCAGCCTTGCACGAAGTCGAGATAGCGCTTGCCCTCGTGGTCCCACAGCCAGGAGCCGGCGCCGCGCACGAACACGAGCTCGGGGCGCGCGGTGATGTCCATCAGGGTCTTCACGGGATAGTCGGCAAACTTCATCACGGGATCCTCGCGTAGGCGCAGTTCGAGCTAGGCAAAACGAATTTCAGGGAACGGCCGGCGTGCGCGCCGCGACGCCGGCCGCGGTCAGCATCGCGACGAGCAGCAGGCCCGCGACGCCGAGGAACACGGCGCCGTGCCGGCCGGCATCGAGCAGGCGGCCGAACACCACCGGCCCGACGGCGATGCCGAGATCCAGCCCCGAGTAGACGACGCCGTAGACGCGGCCGGTGGCGCCGCGCGGCGTCGCGCTGCGGATCAGCATGTCGCGCGACGGGCCGGCCAGGCCGCTGCCGAAGCCCATCGCCGCGATGGCGACGAAGGCGAGCGCCGGCGTCAGCCATGCGAGCCCGATCAGCGTCGCGGCGATCGCCGACAGCCCGAAGGCGAGCGCGATGTTGCGCTCGAGCCGTCGCTGCCGGTGCACCAGCCAGCCGCCGACGAACATGCCGGCCGCGCTCGCCAGCATGAACACCGTGATGCTGAGCGCCGCCTCGGTGAGGCCGACGTGGAACAGCGCCGTGAACACCGTCGGCGCGAAATTCTGCACGGCGCTCGCCGCCGCCGCGACGATCGCGAAGAAAACGAAGCACCACCAGATCGCGGGCTCGCGCAGAAAGGCCAGCGGGCGCACGGGCGCCGCCGCCGTCGCCGCCGTTTCCTGCGGCAGCGGGCGGAACAGGCCGCGGTTCGCGAGTAGCAGCAGCGCGACGGCGATCGGCAGCAGCGCCGCGGCGCAGAGGCTCGCGCGCCAGCCGAAAGGCACGGCGAGGCCGACGAGGAAGACCGGCGCCAGCGCCCAGCCGAGACTGCCGGTCAGGCCGTGCACCGAGTAGGCGTGGCCGAGCCGCGAGGGATGGACGCGATGGTTCAGCAGCGAGTAGTCGACGGGATGGAACACGCCGTTGCCGATCCCGGACAGCGCAGCGCCGACGAGCAGCAGCGGGTAACCCGTCGCCGTCGCCAGCACCAGCGCGGCGGCGACGAAGCAGGCGAGGCCCGCGGCCAGCGTCGGCGCGGGACCCAGGCGATCGACGACGAAGCCCGCTAGCATCTGCGTCACGCCCGAAACGACGAACAGCACCGTCATCACGAAGCCGAGCGCGGCGAAGCTCAGGCCGAACTCGGCTTTCACCCACGGCAGGAGCGGCGGCAGCAGCAACTGGAAGAAGTGGCTGACGAGGTGCGCGAGGCCGACGCAGCCGATCACGCGCGCGTCTTCGCGCCAGGAATGGAGCGCGCGCTCGGCGTCCAGCATCGTCACGGACACAGCGGCTGGCCCGTGAACGTGGTGCGCTCGCTCAGCTCGATGAAATTGCCGTCGGGATCGCGCACGAAGCAATAGCGCACCAGATCGCCCAGATCGCGCAGCGGATCGGCCGCTTCCGCGCCGGCGGCGAGCGCCGTTGCCAGCGCCGCGCGCGCGTCCGTGACCTGCAGCGTGACATAGCGCAGGCCCGGGCCGCGCCAGTCCGGGCTGCGCGCGATCCGTTCCACCGCCGCGACGCGCAGGCGCGCGTCGCCGACGCGGACGGTGCCATCCTCGTCGGCGGTGAGCCCCAGCGCGTCGCGATAAAAGGCGACGTGGGCCGCGACGTCGGATACGGCCATCATCAGATCGACGCTGCGTGTGCCTTCGTCGCCCGGCGCGACCAGCGCGACGGCCAAGCCGTCGGGATCCCTCAGCGCGCGCGGCGGACGATCGGTCACGGCGATGCGCAGCGCGCGATAGCCGCCGGCGGGCAGCGCGGGCAGCGGGTCGCGCGCCGCGTTGAGCTTCAGGATCGCGCCGTGCAGATGGTGGCGATGCTGGTGGATGCCGCCGCCGAGCTTGCCGAGGTGGTCGTAGGCGAGTCCGACCTCGTCCTGCCAGAAACGTAGCTGGGCTTCGGTGCGGCGGGTGAACAGACCGATGTCGAATCCTGAGCGGGCGAGCGGCACGACGATACTCGAGGCGTGGATGCGGCCGGCACTATGCCTGAGTCGCGGCCGGCCCGCATCCGTCGCGGCGGGCCAGCAAGATTTACAGAGTGCCAGCAGTCCTTACACGGCGAGGCCACGGCGCCGACAGCGCCCGGCGCGTGCAAGCCCGGAAAAATCCTGCGCACCCGCTGCTGCAGCCGGTATCCGGCCTCGGCCCCGTCGCGGGCACGGCTCTTGCCCGTGTTTCGCCAGAGGAGGCGCGAGCACCGTTCGCCGCGGGGGAATGCGCGCGCAGAAAGGAAGGCCGATGCTGCTCACCGATCGGGACGTCTACCTGTTCCGCGAGGGCAACCAGTTCGGCGCGCACCGCTTCATGGGCGCGCACGTCGCGGACGAAAACGGGCGCGCGGGCACGCGCTTTCGCGTGTGGGCACCGAACGCGCGCGCGATCGCGCTGATCGGCGATTTCAACGACTGGTCGCCGGATCCTGCGCACGAGCTGCGCGCCCGCGACGACGGCTCGGGCCTGTGGGAGCGCTACGTCCCGGACATCGCGCGCGGCAGCCGCTACAAATATCGCGTCGAAGGCGCGGACGGCAGCCGCTTCGACAAGAGCGATCCTTACGCTTTCTTCGGCGAGGCGCCGCCCCGCACGGCCTCGGTCGTGTGGGATCTCGACTACGACTGGGGCGACGAGGCGTGGATGGCGGGACGCGCCGCCGCCAACGCGCTGGACGCGCCGCTGTCGATCTACGAGCTCCACCTCGGCTCCTGGCGGCGGCGCGACGACGGCGGCCCGCTCGGCTATCGCGAGCTCGCGCCGGTGCTCGCCGATTACGTCGCCGAGCTCGGCTTCACGCACGTCGAGCTGATGCCGGTGATGGAGCATCCGTTCTACGGCTCCTGGGGCTATCAGATCACCTCCTTCTTCGCGCCCAGCGCGCGCTACGGCACGCCGCAGGACTTCATGGCCTTCATCGATCTCCTGCACCAGCGCGGGATCGGCGTCATCCTCGACTGGGTGCCCTCGCACTTCCCGCAGGACGGCCACGGCCTCGTCTATTTCGACGGCACGCATCTCTACGAGCACGCCGATCCGCGGCAGGGCTTCCAGCCCGAGTGGAACAGCCTGGTCTTCAACTACGGCCGCGCGGAAGTGCGCGACTTCCTCGGCAGCAGCGCGCTGTTCTGGCTCGAGCGCTATCACGTCGATGCGCTGCGCGTCGACGCCGTGGCCTCGATGCTCTACCTCGACTATTCGCGTGGCCCGGATGCCTGGATCCCGAACCGCCACGGCGGCAACGAGAACCTCGAGGCCATCGCTTTCCTGCGCACGCTGAACGAGACCCTCTACCGCCTGCATCCGGACACGCAGACCATCGCCGAGGAGTCGACGGCCTGGCCGCAGGTCTCGCGGCCCGTCTACCGCGGCGGCCTCGGCTTCGGCCTGAAGTGGAACATGGGCTGGATGCACGACACGCTGGCCTATTTCCACCAGGACCCGCTGTTCCGCAAGTATCACCAGGACCAGCTCGCCTTCAGCCTGTGGTACGCCTTCGCCGAGAACTTCGTGCTGCCGCTGTCGCACGACGAGGTCGTCTACGGCAAGGGCTCGCTGCTCGCCAAGATGCCCGGCGATGCGTGGCAGCAGTTCGCGAATCTGCGCGCGCTGTACGGCCTGATGTGGGGGCACCCGGGCAAGAAGCTCCTGTTCATGGGCGGCGAGTTCGCGCAGCGCGCCGAATGGCAGCACGACGAAGCGCTGCACTGGACGCTGCTCGGCGATCCCGCGCACGCCGGCGTCCAGCGCTGGATCCGCGATCTGAACGCGCTCTATCGCGCGGAGCCGGCGCTGCACCGGATCGACTTCGCGAGCGAGGGCTTCGAGTGGGTCGATTGCCGCGATCTGGAGAACAGCGTGATCGCGTTCCTGCGCAAGACGCAGACGCCGGAGGACACGCTGCTCATCGTTTGCAATCTGACGCCGGTGCCGCGCGAGAACTACCGGCTCGGCGTGCCCGGCGCGGGCTACTGGCGCGAATGTCTGAACAGCGATGCGCTGCCCTACGGCGGCAGCGGCCGCGGCAATGGCGGCGGCGGCGACACCGTGCCCCTGCCCGCGCACGGCCGCTACCAGTCGCTGTGCCTGTCGCTGCCGCCCCTGTCGGCGCTGTTCCTGAAGCGCGCATGAGCACCGCACCGGCGCCCGCTTTCGCCGCGCCGCGCGCCGCGCAGAGCGACGGCCGTGTCCGCACCGCGATCGAGAACGTCTCACCGCAGATCGACGGCGGCCGCTTCCCGATCAAGCGCGTGGTCGGCGAGGCGGTCGGCGTCGAGGCCGACGTGTTCGCCGACGGCCACGACTGCATCGCCGTGCAGCTCCTCTATCGCCGGCAGGATGCACCGCGCTGGCAGGCGACGCCGATGCGCGGCCTCGGGCACGATCGCTGGCAGGCGAGCTTCACGCCCGACGCGCTCGGCCGCTGGCTGTACGCGGTGCGCGCCTGGGTCGATCACTTCGAGACCTGGCGGCGCGATCTCCTCAAGCGACACGCCGCCGGCCAGGATCTCGAGATCGAATGGCGGCGGGGCGCCGCGCTCGTCGAGGCGGCCGCGCAGCGGCGCGAGGCCGCGCCGCTCGCCGACTTCGCGCGGCGCCTGCGCGATCAGCGGCTCACCGTCGAGGCGCGCCTCGCCGTCGCGGCCGATCCAAGGCTCGCGGCGCTGATGCGCGCGCGTCCGGCCGCGCACGCGATCGCGCGCTCGGCGCGCGTCTATGCCGTCGTCGTCGACGTCCCGCGCGCCGGCCATTCGAGCTGGTACGAAATGTTCCCGCGCTCGGCCTCGCCGGATCCCGGACGTCACGGCAACTTCCGCGACGTCATCGCGCGCCTGCCCTATGTCGCCGGCATGGGCTTCGACGTGCTCTACCTGCCGCCGATCCACCCGATCGGCCTTCGCCATCGCAAGGGACCGAACAACACGGTGGAGGCCGGCCCGGACGATCCCGGCAGCCCCTGGGCGATCGGCAGCGCCGAGGGTGGCCACAAGGCGATCCATCCGGCGCTCGGCACGCACGAGGATTTCCGCCGGCTGCTCGAACAGGCGCGGGCGCTCGGTATCGAGGTCGCGCTCGATCTCGCTTTCCAATGCAGCCCCGATCACCCGTATGTGACCGAGCATCCGGCCTGGTTCCTGCACCGGCCCGACGGCAGCATCCGCTTTGCCGAGAACCCGCCGAAGCAGTACCAGGACATCTATCCCTTCGACTTCGAGTCCGAAGCCTGGCGCGCGCTGTGGGAAGAGCTGCGCAGCGTCGTCGCCTTCTGGATCGCAGAGGGCGTGCGCATCTTCCGCGTCGACAACCCCCACACCAAGCCCTTCGGCTTCTGGGAGTGGCTGATCGCCGATCTGAAACGCGAGCATCCCGAGCTCATCTTCCTCTCCGAAGCCTTCACACGGCCGAAGGTGATGCAGCGGCTCGCCAAGCTCGGCTTCACGCAGTCCTATACCTATTTCACCTGGCGCACGGGCAAGCGCGAGCTCACCGAATACTTCACGGCGCTGACTCGCGGCGAGACGGCCGAGTATTTCCGGCCCAATCTGTGGCCGAACACCCCGGACATCCTGCCCGAGCATCTGCAGTACTCGGGCCGCGCGGGCTTCCTGCTGCGCGTGACCCTGGCCGCCACGCTGGGCGCGAACTACGGCCTCTACGGCCCCGCGTTCGAGCTGATGGAGCACACCGCGCGCGCGCCGGGCACGGAAGAATATCTCGACTCGGAGAAGTACCAGCAGCGCCACTGGGATCTCGAGCGTGCGGACACGCTGTGCGCCTACATCGCGCACCTCAATCGCGTGCGCCGCGAGCACCCTGCGCTGCAGAGCGATCGCAGCCTCGTGTTCCACGCGATCGACAACGAGGCCCTGCTCTGCTACAGCAAATGCGCGCCGGCGCGCGAGGACTGCGTGCTGTGCGTCGTGAACCTCGACGTCCATCACCCTCAGACGGGCTGGCTCGAGCTCGATCTCGAGGCCCTGGGCATCGCCGCCGATGCGCCGTTTCAGGCGCACGATCTGCTGTCCGGGGCGCGCTATCTGTGGCGGGGCGCGCGCAACTTCGTCGCGATCGATCCCGCGCAGGGACCTGCGCACGTCTTCGCGCTGCGCCGGCACGTGCGGCGCGAGCAGGACTTCGACTACTTCCTCTGAATGAAGCCGGTCGCCGCGATGAACCCCGACGCCCTCACCGCCGAACAGCTCCGCCGCGCGGCGCCGGCGCCGCTGCGGCCGCCGCTGTGGTTCAAGGACGTGGTGATCTACGAAGTGCACGTGAGGGCCTTCTTCGACAGCAACGGTGACGGCATCGGCGACTTTCCCGGCCTCACCAGCAAGCTCGACTACATCCGCGATCTCGGCGTCGACGCGATCTGGGTGCTGCCTTTCTACCCCTCGCCGGGCCGCGACGACGGTTACGACATCGCCGACTATCACGACGTCCACCCGCCCTACGGCAGCCTGCAGGACTTCCGTCACTTCGTGCGCGAGGCCCACCGCCGCGGCTTGCGCGTGATCACGGAGCTGGTCGTCAACCACACCTCCGATCAGCACGCCTGGTTCCAGGCCGCGCGCCGCGCGCCGCGCGGCTCGAAGAAGCGCGACTACTACGTGTGGAGCGACGATCCGCAGCGCTACGCCGGCACGCGCATCATCTTCACCGACACCGAGTCCTCGAACTGGAGCTACGACGCGGTGGCGGGCGCCTACTACTGGCATCGCTTCTTTTCGCACCAGCCCGATCTGAACTACGACAACCCGCACGTGCTGAAGGCGGTGGTCCGCGCGATGCGCTACTGGCTGGACATGGGCGTCGACGGTCTGCGCCTCGATGCGATTCCCTATCTCTGCGAGCGCGAGGGCACGAACAACGAGAACCTGCCCGAGACGCACGCCGTGATCCGGCAGATCCGCCGCGTGCTCGACGAGCACTACGGCGATCGCATGCTGCTCGCCGAGGCGAATCAGTGGCCCGAAGACGTGCGCGACTACTTCGCCGACGGCGACGAGTGCCACATGGCCTTCCACTTCCCGCTGATGCCGCGGATCTACATGGCGATCGCGCAGGAAGAGCGCCATCCGATCGTCGAGATCATGGAGCAGACGCCGGACATCCCGCCCGCCTGCCAGTGGGCGATCTTCCTGCGCAACCACGACGAGCTGACGCTCGAGATGGTGACGAGCCGCGAGCGCGACTACATGTACCGCATGTACGCGGCCGAACCGCGCGCGCGCATCAATCTCGGGATCAGGCGGCGGCTCGCGCCGCTGCTCGACAACGATCTCGCCAAGATCCAGCTCGTCAACGGCCTGCTGCTGTCGATGCCGGGCTCTCCGATCATCTATTACGGCGACGAGATCGGCATGGGCGACAACGTCTTCCTCGGCGATCGCAACGGCGTGCGCACGCCGATGCAGTGGAGCCCGGATCGCAACGCGGGCTTCTCGCGTGCCGATCCGCAGCGCCTCTACTTCCCGCCGATCATGGACCCGGTCTACGGCTACGAGGCCGTCAACGTCGAAGCGCAGGCGCGCGATCCGTCCTCGCTGCTGAACTGGATGCGGCGCATGCTCGCCGTGCGCCGCACGACCCAGGCTTTCGGCCGCGGCAGCCTGCGCTTCCTGCATCCCGGCAACCGCAAGATCCTCGCCTATGTGCGCGAATACGAGGGCGACGCGATCCTCTGCGTCGCGAACATGGCGCGCTCGGCGCACCCGGTCGAGCTCGATCTCGCGGCGTACAAGGGCATGGTGCCGGTGGAGATGCTCGGCCGCACCCCGTTTCCGCCGATCGGCGATCTGCCCTATCTGCTGACGCTCGCCGGCCACGGCTTCTACTGGTTTCGACTGTGCACCGACGCCGCGCCGCCGGAGTGGCACGAAGCGCGCGACACGCCGGAGGATCTGCCCGTGCTCGTGCTGTTCGACGGCTGGCACACCTTCTTCCGCGATCGCGTCGTGCCGTGGCGCATCGGCATGGCCGAGCGCGTGCGCAGTCATCTCGAGAAGACGGCCCTGCCGCGCTTCCTCGCCCGCCAGCGCTGGTTCGCGGGCAAGGGACGGCATATCGAGGCCGCGGCGCTGAAGCACTGCGTCGAGCTCGCGAGCGCGGGGGCCTCGGCGCTGTGCACCCTGCTCGAGATCGCGCCGGGCGAGGAATCGGCCTGCTACTTCGTGCCGCTCTGCCTCGCGTGGGAAGACGAGGAAGAGCGGCTGCGCCTGCTCCAGCCCGCCGCCGTCGCGCGCGTGCGCCAGCAGGCGAACGTCGGTGTCCTCGCCGATGCCTTTGCCGATCCGAGCTTCTGCCTCGCGCTGCTCGAGCACATGGGGCGCGCGTCGAACATCGAGGCGCCGGGAGGATGCCTGCGCTTCAGCCGCACGCCGGCCTTCGGCGAGCTCGATCCGGACGCGCTGCGCGCGCTGGACTTCCACGCCCGCTCGCTCAGCAGCAACAGCACGGCGCAGCTCGGCGATCGCTATTTCCTCAAGGGCTTCCGGCGGCTGCGCAAGGGCGTCAACCCCGAGCTCGAGATCGGCCGCTTCCTCACCACGCACACCGACTATGCGCACGCGGTGCCGATCGCCGGCGCGCTGGAGCTGAAGCTCGGGGACGGCGGCGAATACACGCTCGCGGTGCTCTACCGCTACGTCGCCAATCAGGGCGACGCCTGGGACTATACGCTCGACTACCTCGGCCGCTTTCTCGAAGCGCAGCGCGAGACCGCGCAGGCGCCGGCCGGCGACGTGCACGGCGTGTACCTGACGCGCGTGCAGACCCTGGGCCTGCGCACGGGCCAACTGCATCTCGCGCTGGCGCGCCAGACCGGCGATCCCGCCTTCGATCCGGAGCCCATCACTGCCGAGGATCTGAGCGCCTGGCATGCGCGGATCGTCGCCGAAGCCGCGGCCAGCCTCGCACGCCTGCGCGCGAGCTCGAGCAGCCTGCCCGCCGCGGTGCAGGCGGCAGCGGAGCCCGTGCTCGCGCGCGAAGCAGAGCTGATGGCGCGGCTCGCCGCGGCGCTGCCGCCGGGTGCGCACGGCGTGAAGAGCCGCTATCACGGCGACTTCCACCTCGCGCAGGTCCTCATCGCCAACGACGATTTCGTGATCACGGATTTCGAAGGCGAGCCCGGCCGCAGCCTCGAGGAGCGGCGCGCCAAACACTCGCCGCTGCGCGACGTCGCCGGCATGCTGCGCTCCTTCCACTACGCGGGCGCGAGCGCGCTGTTGAACGCCGCCGCGCAGCGCGCGGACGACGCGGCGCGGCTCGCGCCTCTGATCGACGACTGGGAGCACGCGGCGCGGCGCGCCTTCCTCGCCGCCTATGCATCGGTCACCGCCGAGCCCGATCGTCCGGATCCGGAGGCCGCGGCGACGATGGCGCTCGTCGCCCTGTTCGAGATCGAGAAGGCTTGCTACGAATTGCGCTACGAGCTCGACAACCGGCCGAGCTGGGCGCTCATTCCCCTGCGCGGGATCCTGCGCTGGATCGACGCCCCGCCGGCCGCCGGGGCGCACGAGGAGGCGACGTGGAAGAAGTGAACGTCTTCTTCGAACCGATCCGCGCCCTGCTCGTGCAGGTCGCGGCCTTCCTGCCGCGGCTCGCCGTCGCCGTCGCGATCGTCGCCGGCGGCTGGCTGCTCGCGAAGGCCGTGCGCTTTACCGTGGTCCGCGCGCTGCGCGCGATCAACTTCGACGTGCTGACGCGCCGCGCCGGCATCGACGATTTCCTGCACGAAGGCGGCGTCGAGAGCCGCATGAGCGACTGGCTGGGCTGGCTCGCGAAGTGGATGGTGATCGTCGCCGCGCTCGCGATCGCCTTCAACGGCCTGGGCCTCGCCTACGTCACGGCGCTGACCGGCAAGCTGCTCGCCTTCCTGCCGCGCGTCGCGCTCGCCCTCGTGCTGCTCGCCGTGGGAACGTATTTCGCACGCGTCGGCGGCGCGGCGACCAGCGCCTTCCTGCGCCACACCGGGCCGGCGGACGCGGAGCTGCTGGGCCGGCTCGTGCGCTATGCGATCTTCGTCTTCGTCGTGCTGATCGCCATCGACGTGCTGGAGGTCGGCGGCGGCATCGTGCGCCTGACCTTCCTGATCCTCCTCGCCGGCCTCGTGCTCGCGCTCGCGCTCGCCTTCGGCCTCGGCGGCCAGCGCTGGGCCGCCGCGCTGCTCGCGCGCTGGTGGCCGGATGCAGACGGGCGATCGCGCGATGCCGCCGATGACTGAGCCGCGCGTGCTGGCGATGGTGCTCGCCGGCGGCGAGGGACGCCGGCTCGCGCCGCTCACCGCCGAGCGCTCGAAGCCGGCCGTGCCCTTCGGCGGCCGCTATCGGCTCGTCGACTTCGTGCTGTCCAATCTCTTCAACTCGGGCGTCGAGTCGGTGTACCTGCTCGTGCAGTACAAGTCGCAGTCGCTGATCGAGCACGTCGCCCGCGCCTGGTCGATGACCGGGCCTTCCTCACAGCGCTTCGTCAGCGTCGTGCCGCCGCAGATGCGGCGCGGCGCGGACTGGTTCCAGGGCACGGCGGACGCGGTCCATCAGAACCTGCATCTGATCGAGCAGCACGCGCCCGCACTGGTCGCGGTGTTCGGCGCCGATCACGTCTATCGCATGGATCTGCGCCAGATGATCGCGTTTCACCGCGACAGCGGCGCCGATGTCAGCGTCGCCGCGCTGCCGGTGCCGCGCAGTGCAGCGAGCGGCTTCGGCGTGATCGATGCCGAGGCCGGCGGCCGCATCCGCGGCTTCCTGGAGAAGCCCGCCGATCCGCCCGGCATGCCCGGCGATGAGACCCGCGCCTATGCCTCGATGGGCAACTATCTGTTCGACGCGCGCGTGCTGGTCGAGGCGCTGCGCGCGGCGCATGCCCGCGGTGAGCACGACTTCGGCGCTCATCTGCTGCCGCGGCTGGTCGCCACGCACGCGGTCTACGCCTACGACTTCACGCGCAATCGCGTGCCGGGCCTGCGCGACCATGAAACGCCCGGCTATTGGCACGACGTCGGCACGATCGAGGCATACTTCGCCGCGAGCATGGATCTGCTGGGCGCGACGCCGCCCCTGGATCTTGCGAATCCCGAGTGGCCGGTGCGCTCCAGCGAATACCAGGAGCCGGCCGCACGCGTGATCGGCGGCACGCTGGAGAACTGCAGCATAGGCGCCGGTGTCTGCGTCCACGGCGGCCGTATCCGGCAGTCGATCCTCCGCCGCAGCGTGATCGTCGAAGAAGACGTCGAGCTGGAGCAATGCATCATCATGGATCACACGCGGATCTGCCGCGGCGCGCGCCTGCGTCGCGTCATCGTCGATCGTTTCAACTGCATCGCGCCCGGCGTCGAACTCGGCCACGCGCCGGTGCGGGCGGCGGCGCGCTGTCACACGACGCCTTCGGGCATCGTCGTGCTCGCCAAAGGGCCCCACCTCACGGCCGGCACCTGGGAGTGCTGAGCATGGCGGTTCCGATCACGGCGGTGTGGCCCGGCTCGCCCTACCCGCGCGGTGCGACCTGGGACGGCGAGGGCGTGAACTTCTCGCTGTTCTCGGCCCACGCCGACAAGGTCGAGCTGTGCGTGTTCGACGACTCGGGGCGCCGCGAGCTCCAGCGCATCGCGCTGCCGGAGTGCACCGAGACGATGTGGCACGGCTACTTGCCGGAAGCCCGCCCCGGCCTGCTGTACGGCTACCGCGTGCACGGCCCCTATCGTCCCGAGCAGGGCCATCGTTTCAACGCGCACAAACTGCTGGTCGAGCCCTATGCGAAGCACTTGCAGGGCACCTTGAAGTGGAACGACGTGCATTTCGGCTATCGCATCGGCGGCCGGCGCGAGGATCTGACGATGGACAGGCGCGACAACGCCGCCGGCATGCCGAAGTGCCGGGTCGTCGATCCCGCGTTCACCTGGGGCGACGATCGCCCGCCGCAGATTCCGTGGCACGATACCGTCATCTACGAGCTGCACGTGCGCGGCTACACGCTGCGACATCCCGAAGTGCCGGAACGCCTGCGCGGCACCTATGCCGGCCTCGCGACGGCGCCCGTCATCGATCATCTCAAGCGGCTCGGCGTGACGACGATCGAGCTGATGCCGGTGCACAGCTTCATCGACGACCGCCACCTGCTCGAGCGCGGGCTGCGCAACTACTGGGGCTACAACTCGATCGGCTTCTTCGCGCCGGACATGCGCTATTCGGCGACCGGCCGGATCAGCGAGTTCAAGACCATGGTCAAGACGCTGCACTCCGCGGGGCTCGAGGTGATCCTCGACGTCGTCTACAACCATACGGCGGAAGGCAATCATCTCGGGCCGACGCTGTGCTTCCGCGGCGTCGACAATGCGTCCTACTACCGGCTGGTCGCCGAGAATCCGCGCTACTACATGGACTTCACCGGCACCGGCAACACGCTGAACCTGACGCATCCGCGCGTGCTGCAGCTCCTGATGGACTCGCTGCGCTACTGGGTGCAGGAGATGCACGTCGACGGCTTTCGCTTCGATCTCGCCGCCGCGCTCGCGCGCGAGCTCTACGACGTCGATCGCCTCGGCACCTTCTTCGACGTGATCTCGCAGGATCCCGTGCTCTCGCGCGTCAAGCTGATCGCCGAGCCGTGGGACATCGGCGTCGGCGGCTATCAGGTCGGCAATTTCCCGCCCGGCTGGGCGGAGTGGAACGACAAGTACCGCGACACGCTGCGCGCCTACTGGCGCGGCGACGGCGGCACCATCGGCGATTTCGCCCGCCGCCTGACCGGCTCCAGCGATCTCTACGAGGGCAGCGGGCGCACGCCCTTCGCGAGCGTCAACTACGTGACGGCCCACGACGGCTTCACGCTGCAGGATCTCGTCAGCTACGACGAGAAGCACAACGAGGCCAACGGCGAGGACAATCGCGACGGCCACGCGCACAACCTGTCGTGGAACTGCGGCGCCGAAGGGCCCACCGAGGATCCGGCCATCAATGCGCTGCGGGCGCGGCAGAAGCGCAACTTCATCGCGACGCTGCTGCTGTCGCAGGGCGTGCCGATGCTGCTCGCCGGCGACGAAGGCGGTCGCACGCAGCAGGGCAACAACAACGCCTATTGCCAGGACAATGCGATCTCGTGGCTGGACTGGGAGTCCGGCTGGGATCATGAGCTCACGGCCTTCGTCCGCCGCGTGATCCGCCTGCGCGCCGCGCATCCCGTGTTCCGCCGCCGGCGCTTTTTCCAGGGCCGTCCGATCCGCGAAGGCGTCAAGGACATCCTGTGGCTCACGCCCGCGGGGCAGGAGATGACCGACGCCGAATGGACCCAGAGCTATGCGCGCAGCGTCGCCGTCTACCTCGCCGGCGACGCGATGCTCGACACCGATCGCCGCGGTCATGCGCTGCGCGACGCCAATTTCCTGCTGCTGCTGAACGCCCATCACGACGCGCTGTCCTTCGCGCTGCCGGCGCTGCATCCCGACACCGCGTGGCGCGTGGTCCTCGACACCGTCGACACCGGCGCCGTCGAGATCGCGCGCATCATCGCGAGCGGCGGCGAATATCTCGTGCAGGGCCGCTCGCTGGTGCTGCTGACGGAGATCGACGCGCGGCCATGAAACGCGCCCACGCGATGCCTTTCGGCGCCGAGTTCGCCGCGGGCCTGGGCACGCGCTTCCGGTTGTGGGCGCCGAGCGCGCGCGAGGTCGAGCTCGTACTCGTCGGCGCGAGCGGTGAGCGCGTGCTGCCAATGCAGCGCGAGGCCGGCGGCTGGTATGCGCGAAGACTCGCCGAGATCGGTGAGGGCGCGCGCTACCGCTATCGCATCGACGGCGAGCTGGACGTGCCCGATCCGGCGTCGCGCTGCAATCCGCAGGACGTCGCCGGGCCCAGCGAGGTCGTCGATCCGCGCCGCTACGACTGGGGCGACGCCGCCTGGCGCGGCCGTCCCTGGCACGAGGCCGTGATCTACGAGCTGCACGTCGGCTGCTACACCGCGGCGGGCAGCTTTGCCGGCGTCGAGGGCGAGCTCGCGCGGCTGGCCGCGCTCGGCGTCACCGCCGTCGAGCTGATGCCGATCGCGGATTTTCCCGGCCGGCACAACTGGGGCTACGACGGCGTCCTGCCCTACGCGCCGGACGCGCGTTACGGCAGGCCGGAAGCGCTGAAACGCCTCGTCGACGCGGCGCATCGCCACGGCCTGATGATGCTGCTCGACGTCGTCTACAACCACTTCGGACCGCAGGGCAACTATCTCCACGCCTATGCGGCCGACTTCTTCACCGATCGACATCGCACGCCCTGGGGCAGCGCGATCGATTTCGACGGCGCGACGCGCGCCGCGGTGCGCGAATTCTTCGTGCACAACGCGCTGTACTGGCTGGAGGAATACCACTTCGACGGCCTGCGTTTCGACGCCGTGCATGCGATCCACGACGATACGCGGCCGTCGATCCTCGACGAGATCGCCGCGCGCGTGCGCCATCACGTCGATCCCGCGCGGCACGTGCATCTGATCCTCGAGAACGACGACAACCGCGCCGAGCTGCTCGATCCCGCGCCGGCGCGCGCCGCGCGCTACGATGCGCAGTGGAACGACGACGTCCACCACTGCCTGCACGCGCTGGTGACCGGCGAACGCGAGGGCTACTACGCGGACTACGTCGCGCCCGAGGATCCTCATCGCGCGCAGTGCCTGCTGGCGCGCGCGCTCGCCGAAGGCTACGCCTACCAGGGCGAGGTCTCGGCCCATCGCGGCGGCCGGCGGCGCGGGCAGCCGAGCGCGCACTTGCCGGCGACGGCCTTCATCGCGTTCCTGCAGAACCACGATCAGATCGGCAATCGCGCGCAGGGCGAGCGCCTCGGCGCGCTGGCGAGCGAGCCCGCGCTGGCCGCCGCCGTCGCCGTGCTGCTGCTGGCGCCGCAGATCCCACTGCTGTTCATGGGCGAAGAATGGCAGGCGCCGGAGCCCTTCCAGTTCTTCTGCGACTTCGAAGCGCCGCTCGCGGCCCTCGTGCGCGAAGGCCGGCGCCGCGAATTCACCGCCTTCGCCGCCTTCGATGCGACGGCGGCATCGGATATTCCCGATCCGACCGATCCGGCCACTTTCCTGCGTTCACGCCTCGATCGCCGCCACGCGAGCGCGCCTGCGCACGCGGCGTGGACGGCCTATTACCGGCGCCTGCTCTCGATCCGCCGCACCGAGATCGTGCCGCGCCTGCCCGGCGCGCGCGGCCTCGCGCATAAGCTCAGTGAGGCGGGCGTCCTGTGCGTGCAGTGGCGGCTCGGCGACGGCACGCGGCTGGATCTGCACGCGAATCTGAATGCGGCGCCTGCCTCGGGGCCTGCCCCGCCTGCCGCCCGCACGCTGTTCGTCACCGGCGCGCGCGCGGACGCGGACGGGCGCGGCGGACACTACCCGCCGTGGTTCGTCGCCTGGGGGCTGGCGGATGAGCGCGTCTGAAGACGAGGACACGCTGGCCCTGCGCGCGGCCGCGCTGGGCATCGACGCCGGTTTCCACGATGTCCGCGGCGAATGGCACGCGGCGTCCGCCGACACGCTGCGCGCGCTGATCGCCTGTCTCGGCGCGACCGCGGACACGGCGGCGGCGCCGTGGCCCGCGGCGATCGTGCGGCGACGCGCAGCGCTGGACGCGCCGCTGCGCGTGCGCCTCCCCGCCGATCGGCGTCTCGACGGGCTGCATCTGGAAGTCGGGCACGAGGACGGCAGCACCGCGCGGCATCCCGCGCCGCTGCGTCGCGCGGCGGACGGCCTCGAGCTCGCGCTCGCACTGCCGCCGCTCCCGCTCGGCTATCACCGTCTCGCACTGTGCGAGGGCGAGCGGCGCCTGGCCGAGACTACGTTGATCGTCACGCCCGAACGCTGTCATCTGCCCGCCGCGCTCGCCGGCGAGTCGCGGCTGTGGGGCCCGGCGGTCCAGCTCTACGCGCTGCGCTCGGCGCGCAACTGGGGCATCGGGGATTTCACCGATCTCGGCAATCTGCTCGAGCAGTGGGCGGCCCACGGCGCGGGCCTGGTCGGCTTGAGCCCGCTGCACGCGCTGTTCATCGACGAGCCGGCACGGGCGAGCCCCTACAGCCCTTCGAGCCGCCTGTTCCTCAATCCGCTCTATCTCGACGTCGAGCGCATCGAGGATCTGCGCGACTGCGCCGCGGCGAAGGCGCGCCTCGCCGCGCCGGAATTCCAGGCGCGGCTCGCCGCGCTGCGCGCGGAAGACTACGTCGACTACGCCGCGGTCGCGACGCTGAAGCTCGAGCTGCTGGCGCTGCTGCACGCCGCGTTCCGCACGCGATCCGTGGCGGACGAGCCGCGCGCGCAGGACTTCGCGCGCTTCCGCGCCGAGGCCGGCATCGAGCTGCGGCGTCACGCGCTGTGGGAAGCGCTGCGCGAGCACTTCGCCGCGACCGGGCTGCACGACTGGCGCGGCTGGCCCGCCGACTATCGCGATCCCGAGTCGCCCGCGGTCGCGGCCTTCCTCGCCGCGCACGGCGAGCGCGTCGAGTTCTTCGAATACCTGCAGTGGCAGTGCGATCGCCAGCTTGCCGAGATCGCGGCGCGCGCCCGCGCGCTGGGCTTGCCGATCGGCCTGTACGGCGATCTCGCCGTGTCCGTCGATCGCAGCGGCAGCGAGACCTGGTCCCACCCGCAAGCCTATGCGCTGGACGCGAGCATCGGCGCGCCGCCCGACGACTTCAGCCTCGAGGGCCAGGACTGGGGGCTGCCGCCGCCGATCCCGGCGCAGCTCCGCGCCAGCGGCTATGCGCCGTTCATCGCGCTGCTGAGACGCTGCATGCGCCACTTCGGCGCGCTGCGCATCGATCACGTGATGGGGCTCATGCGCCTGTACTGGATCCCGCCGGGCGCCGGCGCGCGCGCGGGAACCTATGTGCGCTATCCGCTGGCCGATCTGCTCGGCATCCTCGCGCTGGAGAGCGAGCGCCATCGCTGCGTCGTGGTCGGCGAGGATCTCGGCACCGTACCGGAAGAGATCCGCGCGGCGCTGGACGCGCAGGGCGTGCTGTCCTATCGCCTGCTCTACTTCGAACGCGCCGCGGACGGCGGCTTTCGCGCGCCGGCCGAGTATCCGGCGCAGGCGCTGGTCGCGGCCGGCACCCACGATCTGCCGACGCTCGCCGGTTATTGGGAAGGCCGGGATCTCGCGCTGCGCGCGGCGCTCGGCCTCTTTCCGACGGACGAGATCCGCCAGCAGCAGATCCTCGCGCGCGCCGACGCCCGCGCGCGGCTCCTGCTGCGCCTCGAAGACGAAGGCCTGCTGCCGCCGGGCGCGACCGCGGATCCGCAGACCTTGCCGCGGATGGTGCCCGTGCTGGCGCGCGCGCTGTACGCGCTGCTCGCGCGCACGCCTTCGAAGCTGCTGCTCGTGCAGCTCGAGGACGTGCCCGGTCTGCGCGAACAAGCGAACCTGCCCGGCACGGTCGCCGAGCATCCGAACTGGCGGCGCAAGATCGATCCGCCGCTCGAGGACTGGCCCGGCGACGAGCGCTACGTCGCGCTGTGCGCGACGCTGCGCGCGGAGCGCGGCGCGGGCACGCAGTCCGCCGGCGCGGGCGAGGCGTCCGGCGCGCTGGTCGTACCGCGCGCGACCTATCGCTTGCAGATGAACGGCGAGTTCACGTTCGCCGCGGCGATCGCGCTGGTGCCTTATCTGGCGCGGCTCGGCGTCAGCCACGTCTACTGCTCGCCGCTGCTGCGCGCGCGTCCCGGCAGCACGCACGGCTACGACATCGTCGGCCACGATGCGCTGAACCCGGAGATCGGCAGCGCCGAAGACTTTGCCGCCTTCGTCGCGCGCCTGCGCGAGCACGACATGGGGCTGGTCGTCGACGTCGTGCCGAATCACATGGGCGTGATGGGCGCGGACAATGCGTGGTGGCTGGACGTGCTGGAACACGGCCCCGCGTCGCTGTACGCCGACTGGTTCGACATCGACTGGCGGGCGCCGGCCGAGGACGGCGCGGGACGCGTGCTGCTGCCGGTGCTCGGCGAGCACTACGGCAGCGTGCTCGAGCGCGGCGCGCTGCGCCTGGCGCTGGACGCCGAGGCCGGCACGCTGAGCTTCTGGTATCACCAGCACCGCTTGCCGCTCGATCCGCGCAGCTATCCCGAGGTGCTCGAACGTGCGCTGCGTCTCGCGCCGCCGCGAAGCTTGCGCCCGGCGAGCGCCGAGGCGATCGGCGAGCTCGTCGCGGCGCTGTCCGCGCTGCCCTCGCGCGACACGCCCGAGGCCGCGGCGCGCGCCGCGCGCCGGCGGGACGCGGCGGCCCTGCAGCGGCGGCTCGCCGCGCTGCTGCGCGAGGATGCGGGCTATGCGCGCGGCATGGCGCTCGCGCTCGCGGGCTACAACGGCGGCAACGGTGAATCCGCGGGCGCCGGCCGCTACGATGCGCTGCATGCGCTGCTCGAAGCGCAGGCGTATCGGCTCGCGCACTGGCGCGTCGCCGCCGACGAGATCAACTACCGGCGCTTCTTCGACGTCAACGAGCTCGCGGGCCTGCGCATGGAGGCGCCGGCGGCCTTCGAATCGACGCATCGGCATCTACTCGATGTCGTCGCGCAGGGTGCGATCGAGGGCCTGCGCATCGATCACCCGGACGGCCTCTACGATCCCGCCGGCTATTTCGCGCGGCTGCAGGCCGAGGTCGCGGCGCGGCGCGGCGGCGCGCCGCATGCGAAGCTGCCGCTGTACGTCGTCGCCGAGAAGATCCTGGCGCCGCATGAAAGCTTGCCGCGCGCGTGGGCCGTGCACGGCACGACGGGCTACGACTTCGCGAACCTCGTCAACGGCCTGTTCGTCGATACCGCTGCGCGCTCTCGCTTCGAGCGCTGCTACCGCAGCTTCGTCGGCGACGCGCGCGACTGGGACGAGACGGTCTACCAGTCCAAGCGCGAGGTGATCGAGACCTTGCTCGCGAGCGAGCTCGCGGTGCTCGGCGCGCGCCTGTTGCGCCTCGCGCGCGAAGATCGCCATACGCGCGACTTCACCGCGAACGGCTTGCGCCAGGCGCTCGTCGAAGTCGTCGCCTGCTTTCCGGTCTATCGCAGCTATGTGCGCGATCGTCCCTCGGCGGCCGATCGCCGCTACATCGAATGGGCGATCGGCTGCGCGCGCCGTCGCGCCCGCGCCGCGGATGCGAGCGTCTTCGAGTTCCTGCGCCGCGTGCTGCTGGTGGAGCCCGCCGCGACGGCGCCCGAGGGCATCGCGGAGCGCATGCGCGCCTTCGTCGGCCGCTTCCAGCAGTACACGGCGCCGGTGTGCGCGAAGGGCGTGGAGGACACGGCCTTCTATCGCCATGTGTCGCTGGTCTCGCTCAACGAAGTCGGCGGCGGCAGCGGCGTGTTCGGCACTCCCGTGGCGCGCTTCCATCGCGCGAACGCGCAGCGCCTGCGCGACTGGCCGCACGCGCTGCTCGCGACCTCGACGCACGACACCAAGCGCGCCGAAGACGTGCGCGTGCGCATCGACGTCTTGTCCGAGCTGCCCGGCGTGTGGCGGCTCGCGCTGCGGCGCTGGGCGCGTTTGAATCGCAGTCGCAAGCGCCAGGTCCACGGCCGTCCCGCGCCTTCGCGCAAGGACGAGTACCTGCTGTACCAGACGCTGCTCGGCAGCTTCCCGCCGGGCGAGCTCGACGAGACCGCGCTCGCCGCCTACCGCGATCGCATCCAGCGCTACATGCAGAAAGCGGCGCGCGAGGCGAAGACGGAGACGAGCTGGATGAACGTCGATCAAGCCTACGAGGACGCGCTGAGTGCCTTCGTCGAGGGCCTGCTCGCGCGCCGTGAAGGCAATCTCTTCCTCGATGATTTTCTGCCGCTGCAGCGGCGCGTCGCGGCGATCGGCCGGCTGAACGGATTGGCGCAGACGCTGCTGAAGCTCACCGCGCCGGGTGTTCCCGATCTCTATCGCGGCACCGAGATCGAGGACTTCAGCCTGGTCGATCCCGACAACCGCCGCCCGCTCGACTATGCCGGCCTCGCCGCGATGCTCGAAGCCTGCGCGACGCGGGCACCGGGATCGCCGCCGGGCGATCTGAGCGCCAAGCTGTGCGTCACGCAGTCGCTGCTGCGACTGCGCCGCCGCGACGCGGCGCTGTTCCGCGACGGCGACTACCTGCCGCTCGCGACGAGCGGCGAGCACGCCGATCGGCTTTGCGCCTATGCGCGGCGTCATGCGGGCGCGCAGCTCGTCGTCGTCGTGCCGCGGCTGCTGCACGCGCTGGTCGCCGAAGACGCGGCCGGGCCGGCGCCGGCGATCTGGGGCGACACGGCCGTGCTGCTCGACCCGGCCTCGCCGCTCGAGTACGAAGACGCGATCACGCGCCTCGCGCTGCGCGCCACGCGCGACGCGGACGGCACCCGCCTGCGCGCCGCCGAGCTCTTCGCACAGTTTCCGGTCGCGGCGCTGTGGGCGGGGGAATCGCCGTCGTAGCTGAGGTCGAGTGCAGCGGCGACTCCGGCGCAGCAGGACGTGTAGCCCGGAAGGAGCGCAGCGGAATCCGGGAAATGAGTGCGCGAGCGCATACCGGCCCGTTTCTTATCCATACGCCGGCCCGGATTCCGCTGCGCTCCTTCCGGGCTACAAAATACCCGGCGTCGGCGAGCCGCGGAGTGCCCGTCGGCCCCAGCGAGCATGCGCCGGCGCCTCGATTCGTCGCAGATCCCGGGTTCCGCTGCGCTGCACCCGGGCTACGATGCGCGCATGCTCGATACTCCTCTTCTGGCCGGCGATCGCGCCGCGATCGCCCAGTGTCGCGAGCGCGCCATCGCGCTGCTGCTGCGTAATGCCATGCCGTCCGGCATCGCGGCCGCGGCGCCGGACGCCGCGCGCAACTACGACGCGATCTTCGCGCGCGATGCCGCGATCTGCGCCTTCGGCATGGCGCTGTCCGGCTCTTCGGCGCTGCAGGAGACGGCGATCGCGGGATTGAAGACGCTCGCGCGGCACCAGGCGCCGAACGGACAGATCCCGAACTTCGTGCGCGCGGGCGGCAAGGCGGATTTCTGGTATCTGGGCTGCCTCGACGCGACGCTGTGGTGGCTGCTCGCCGTCGATTTCCTCGACGCCGTCCTAGCGCCCGGCCTGCGCCGGCGCCTGCGCGCGGCCGTCGCGCCGGCGCTCGCCTGGCTGCGTAGCCAGGAACATCAGCGCCTGCATCTGCTGGTGCAGGCCGAGGCGAGCGACTGGGCGGACATCATGCCGCGCGCGGGCTTCGTGCTCTACGGCAACGCGCTGTGGTATCGCGTGAAGCAGCGCTATGCGCTGCCCGGCGCCGAGGCGACGCAGCTCGCTTTCGACGCGCTGTTCGATCCCTGGTCCGCGCCCGCGCACGGCGGCGAGCGCCGCGCCGAGGTGCTGCGCGAGTACGTGAAGTCCGGCGCGCGGCGCAGCGATCTCTATCTGAGCTTCGTCGGCTTCGCGTCCTGGGGCGAGGAAGGCGATGTGTTCGGCAATCTGCTCGCCGTGCTCGCCGGCCTCGCCGACGCGGCGCGCGCCGAGCGCATCCTGCGTGCCTTGCTCGCAGCGCAGGTGCATCGGCCGTATCCGGTGCGCGCCGTCGTCACGCCGATCGCGCGCGAGGATCCGCGCTGGCGCGCCTACATGCTGCGCCATCGTCAGAACCTGCCGTGGCAGTACCACAACGGCGGGATTTGGCCCTATATCGGCGCGTTCTGGGTCATTGCCGTCGACCGCGTGCTCGGCCGCGCGGCCGCCGAACGCGAGCTGGCCATGCTCGCGCGGGCGAATCGCCTCGGCGGCTGGCAGTTCAACGAATGGCTGCACGGCCGGCACGGCCGCGCGCGCGGCATGCCGCAGCAGTCCTGGAACGCCGCCGCCTTCCTGCTCGCCGACGCCGCCGTGCGCGGCGCGGCGGAGATCCTGCCGTTCTGAACGATGGACGATCACAGCCGTAGGTTGCTGTGTAAAGAGGGGCAGCCCCGTTCTCGTAGCCCGGGTGCAGCGGAGCGGAACCCGGGATCCGGCATACCCGATACGCAAAGGATTCGGCCATACTCGGCGCGCACCGCGCCGGATCTTCTCGATTGCACGAGAGGACGGCGCACACCGATCCCGGGTTACGCGCTGCGCGCTCCACCCGGGCTACGGAACTTCGGCCCCGCCGCGAAGAACCGCTACAACCTACGTCCTCAGCACCTTGTCCAGCCACAGGTTCGCGAGCTTCTCCTGCACGGTGTTCTGCCGCAGGCGGGCGCGCAGGTGATCGAAGTCGACGTGATCGAGCGGCTGATCCTGGTTGAGGCAGGAGTAGACGAAGCTCTCCTTGCCGGTCTCCGGATCGACGTGGCGGCACATGCACTGCGCGCAAACGCCTTTCATCATGCACTGCATCGGCGAGTTGATCGATCCGATCGCGAGATGCTGCGGCTTGAGATACGGCGCGAGCACGCCCGAGCGCGCGCGCTTGACCGCGGCCATCATCGCATCCGAGCCGATGACGATCAGCTCTTCCGCCGCGGACAGCGGGATCGCGGCCTCGCCGAGCTGGCCGCTCGCATAGGCGACCATGGTCTCGAGCACGTTGCCGACGTAGCTGCGGTCCTGCGGCCGGCGCGTCGGGATCGGCTCGACGCCGGGACCCGGATCCACCGACCACACGACGACGTCGGCCGCCGCTTCGATGTCGTCGCGCTTGAAGACGTCGATGGGCTTCTTGTAGCCGGCGAAGTAGACGACCTTGTTGCCGGCCGCGCGCAGCGCCTTGCCGATCGAGAACAGCACCGCGTTGCCGAGGCCGCCGCCGACCAGCGCGACCGTCGTGTCCCGCGGAATATGCGTCGGCGCGCCCGTCACGCCCATGACGATGAGGCGCTCGCCGGGCTGCAGCCGCTGCAGCAGGCGCGAGGAAGTGCCCATCTCCAGCGCAATCAACGACACCAGACCCCGTTCCTTGTCGACCCAGGCGCCGGTCAGGGCGAGCCCTTCGGTCGCGAGCCGCGTGTCGCCGGCGGTCGCGGCCAGCGCCTCGAGGTTCTGCACGCGGTAGAACTGCCCGGGCTCGAAGCGGCGCGCGGCATAGGGCGCGCGCGCGACGACTTCGATGATCGTCGGCGTCAGGCGGTTGACCTCCACGACGCGCGCGATCAGGCAGTCGTCCAGCGTCGTGAAGAACTGCGCGAGCGCCGCGTCGCGCGCCGGCTGCTCGGCCGGCTGCAGGCTCACGCGCTCGGCCGCGAAGAGCTTCGCGATGTAGGGATAGCCGTCCTTCGCGCTCGCCATCGCCTTCACGACGTTGCCGGCATAGACGGGATGATTGTCGCCGTAGAAGGTGACGTAGCGGCCGTCGTGCGCATAGGAGGTGAACGGCGCGGGCTGCGAAATCTTCGGCGCGCCCTCCCCGGTGTGCGGCGTGAAGCCGGGCCGGGCCGTCGCGGCGTCGGGCTCGAAGCGTGCGAAGAACTTGCCGTCGAGCGCGAAGCTGCCGGGATTCTCGGACTCGTAGATCGTGTTCGGTGAGGTGCCGGCGGCGATGAACAGGCCGCGCAGCGGGATCTCGAGCTGCTCCTTGCCGCCGTCGGCCTTGACGTGCTCGAAGATCACCGCGCGCAGCGCGCCGCGCTCGTCGGTCAGCGCCTCCAGCGGGTTCATGCCGCCGGTGATCTCGATGCCTTCGCGCAGCGCCTCGTTGATCTCCTCGTGGTTCTGGCGATAGGCCGGCGAGTCGTTGATGGTCTTGCGATAGAACAGCGTGACGCCGCCCCAGGATCGCACCAGCGGCGAGAAGTCGGGCGCTACACCGGCCGCGGCCGCGCGCTCGCGCTCGGCGCGTATCGCCCGGCCGTGCATCAGGAACTCGTCGAGCACGCCGCGCTCCTCGTCGTCGAAGCGCGCGCGCACGGCCTCTTCGCCGAGCTCCGCGACCAGCCCTTCGTAGCGCTTCAGCATCTTCTCGACCTGCTTCGGGTAATAGGCCATCAGCTCGGTCGTGGTGTCGATCGCGGTCAGGCCGCCGCCGATCACGCCGGCCGGCAGGCGCACCTGCAGGTTCGCGAGCGAGTCGTCCTTCGCCGCACCGGTGAGCTGCAGCGCCATCAGGAAGTCGGAGGCCTTGCGCACGCCGCGCACGAGATTGTTCTTGAGGCCGATGACCGAGGGCCTGCCGGCGCCGGTCGCGAGCGCGACGTGATCGAAGCCGAGATCCCAGGCGCCTTCCAGCGTCAGCGTGCCGCCGAAGCGCACGCCGCCGTAGACGCGGAAGTTCTGCCGCCGCAGCAGCGTCAGGTAGATCACCTTCAGGAAGTTCTTGTCCCAGCGCACCGTGATGCCGTATTCGGCAACGCCGCCGAAGCCGTTGACGGTGCGGCGATCGAGCTCGTCGTAGAGCTGCTTGAAGTCGCGGATCGGCCGCGGCGGCACGCTCGGCGAGCCGGTCAGCGCGCTCGGCAGCGGTTCGAGCTTCAGCGCATCGATGCCGACGACGCCGAAGCCTTCGTTCAGCAGGTAGTGCGCGAGCGTATAGCCGGCCGGGCCCATGCCGACGACGAGCACCTTGCGGCCGCCGTAAGGCAGCGCGTAGGGCCGCTTGACGTGCAGCGGATTCCAGCGCGTCAGCAGGCCGTAGATCTCGAAGCCCCACGGCAGATCGAGCACGTCGGTCAGCACGTTGGTCTCGATCTGCGGGATGTTGACGGGCTCGGTCTTCTGATAGATGCAGCCCTTCATGCAGTCGTTGCAGATGCGATGGCCGGTGCCCGGGCACATCGGATTGTCGATGGCGATCAGCGCGAGCGCGCCGATGTTGTCGCCCTGGCGCTTGACGACGTGCATCTCGGAAATCTTTTCGCCGAGCGGACAGCCGGTCGCCGTGACGCCCAGCGCGTTGACCTTGAAGCCCTCGACGCCTTTCTTCTGGCGCATGCCCTTGGAGCACGAGTCCGCATCGCGATCGTGGCAGTAGATGCAGTGATCGACCTCGTAGAGCACGTGGCGTTGATCCATGCGGCGATCGGTCAGCTTGAAGCCGTCGCGGCGGCGCATGTCGTGGGCCGGCGCCATCCAGGTCTTGAAGCCCGGGCGCTCGTGCTCGTGGTAGTGCACGAGATGATCGACGTCGGTCTTCGCCGGCTCCTTGAACAGCACCCACGCGGCCGCGGCCGGATCGCGCGCCGCATCGGTCTTCACCAGATGCGCCCACTGCGTGAGCGTCTCGTCCGCCGCTTTCAGCAGCGCGGCCTCGTCGGCGGCCGCGGGGAACAGCGCCGCGGCGGCCTCGCGGAAGCCGGCAGGCGGCGGCAGCAGGCCGGCGGCGACGAGCCCGGCGCGCGCGCTCAGGTATTCCTCGTCCTGCGGCAGTCGCGCACCGGCGCGCACGGCGTCGCGCAGCGCGGCGACCCGCGCGGTGAGCGCCTCGAAGTCGAGGCTCGCGAGATCCACGCCCTTGTAGCGCTTCGCGAGGCCCGCGAGCACCTCGCTGCGCCAGCGGAAGATCGTCTCGTCTTCGTCGCGGATCGCGGCCCGCTGCGCGTCCCAGGTCTGCGCGATGCCGAAGAGGCAGGCGATGAAGCGGCCGAGGTAAGGCGCGGCATCGGTCAACACGCCGGAGATGTCTTCCGGACTCATGCCCTCGCCTGCGCAGGCGCGATAAGCCTTGTAGCGGGCCGACACGCCGGGCGCTTCATCGGCGAGCCAGGCATCGAAGTGGGCATCGAGTCGCGCGAGGGCGGCGGGATCGTAGAGATCGGCGTAGGTGTAGCCGTCGAGACCCAAGGTCAATTCAGGTCCGGTCGAAAAATCACAAGCGATGTCTGTCATGGGGCTCCGATGGCGTACGGCTCGATCTGGGCGCCACTCCATACGGTGGCGTATGGTGCATTTTAGCGGGGCGTGAGGAAATCCGGCAACGCCCGCGGCGCGCGTGCGGCCTGCCGCGAACACGTACGACAGTTTAACGGAAGGCTCCTCGCGGGAGGATCACTCCGTACGCGTCGCGGCTCGACGTGAGTCGCCGCGGTCGGCTAGGTCGGCTGCGGCTGGAGCAGCGAGCACGCGCAGGATGGTGCGCTCATTCGAGCGCGGTCGCCTGCCATTCCCAGTAGTCCGTGCCTTCGGCGAACACGACGGCGATGCCGGCCTGCCGCTGCGCGGCGTCGTACCAGCGCACGCGACCGCGCAGCAGGAAGTTGCGTCCGGCGGAGGCGAGACGGATCCAGAGATCGACGGCGGTGCCGGCCGAGATGCCCTCGTCGAGCTCGACGCGCACGCCGCTGCCCGAGAGATCGGCCGACAGGCAGCGCACGGTGCGCCGCGCCCCGCCCTGGGCGGCTATGCCGACCTGCGCGAACAGGGTTTCGCGCCGCGGCTGACGCGGGCTGTGGCGGCGTTCGAGGTGGGAATCCATCAAAGGCTCCAGGGGATCGCGAGACAGGAGAACCAGGGGCAGCGTAGCGACTCGCCCGCGCGACGAACAGCCCCGATTCTGAGGCCTATTTCCGGTCCGCGACCGCGAGTAAGTTGCGCTGCTCGCGACCACGGAGAATACGGAAAAAGGATGGTTCTAAGCCCGCGGAGATCTTGTAGCCCGGATGAGCGCAGCGAATCCGGGATCGGGCATGTCAGGGGGCTCCTCGGGACGTTGGGCTTCCTTCATCAGCCCAACGGCCATGATGTCAGTGTCCTCCGTGTTCTCCGTGGCTGGATTCAATACATTTCGGCCAGCGCAGGCGCCCGGGTCCACCCGATTTCCATCAGAACGCGACGTTGTGGCGGCCCTTCAGCTTCAGCATCTGGCGTGCATCCTCGGGTGTCGCGACTTCGAGCGACAGGGCTTCGATGATGGTGCGGATGCGCCGGACCTGCGCGGCGTTGGTCTGCGCCAGCGTGCCCGGGCCGTCCCACAGCGAATCCTCGAGGCCGACGCGCACCATGCCGCCCATGGCCGCGGACATCGTCGCGACCGGCATCTGATTGCGGCCGGCGCCGAGCACGGACCACAGGTAGTCGTTGCCGAACAGACGGTCGGCGGTGCGCCGCATGTGCATGACGTCCTCCATGTGCGCGCCGATGCCGCCGCGGATGCCGAACACCGACTGGATCAGCAGCGGCGGTTTCACCAGCCCGCGATCGAGGAAATGCGCGGCCGTGTACAGGTGACCGATGTCGTAGCACTCGATCTCGAAGCGCGTGTCGTTATCGCTGCAGCTCTCGAGGATGTAGGCGATGTCGCGGAAAGTGTTCTTGAAGATGCGATCATCGCTGTTCTTCAGGTACGGCAGCTCCCAGTCGTACTTGAAGTCCTTGTAGCGCCCGATCATCTCGTAGAGCCCGAAGTTCATCGAACCCATGTTCAGCGAGGCGACCTCGGGCTTCAGATGCAGCGCGGGCTGCAGGCGTTCCTCGACGCTCATCGTCGGCGCGCCGCCGGTCGTGAGATTCACGACGACGTCGCTCTGCGCCTTGATCGCGGGCACGAACTCGCGAAACAGCGCCGGATCCTGGCTGGGGCTCCCGTCCTCGCGCTTGCGCGCGTGCAGGTGGACGATGGCGGCGCCGGCCTCCGCCGCGCCCAGCGCGGCCGCCGCGATCTCCTCGGGCGTAATCGGCAGATAGGGCGACATCGTCGGCGTGTGGATCGCGCCCGTCACGGCGCAGGTGATGATGACTTTACGCGGCATGGCAGACCTCCCAGACGTGGATGCGAGAGCGAAAGACGCGGGCCGCGGATCAGCCGCCCGCCCGTTTCTGCGCCGTGAAGGCCGCCATCGCGGTCTTGTGATCGGCATCGACCCGCTGCGCCGTCGCGCGCGCGCCGATCCGCGCGAGCCGCTCGGCGAGGCCCGGCACCGCGGCGACGGGATCCCAGTCGTAGATCGCCTTCAGCGCCATCTGTGCATACGGGAAGGTGTAGTAGGCGACGACATCGGCGAGCGTCAGTCGGTCGCCGCAGAGGAACTGACCGTGCGCGAGCTGGCGCAGCGCCGCCAGCCCGTTCTCGACGACGGGCCGCACTTCGTCGACCGCTGCCTGCGACTTCGGGCCGCCGAAGAACACGTGCCCGTAGTGACGGCGCGCCTGCAGCTCGATGTACAGCTCGATGCCGCGCGCGAGCTCGCGGACCTTGGCGCGCTCGTAGGCATCGGCCGGCAGCAGGGCCGGCGTCGGATGCGTGTCCTCCAGGTATTCGAAGATCGCGGAGGTCTCGGACAGGAAGCCGCGCGGCGTTTCGAGGCAGGGAATCTTGCCCATCGGGCTCTTGGCCTTGTAGGCGGCTTCCTGGCTCGGCGTCGCATTCACTTCCTCGAACGGGATCTGCTTCTCGAGCAGCGCGAGCTTGACCATGTTGTAGTAGTTGCTGACGGCGAAACCGTGGAGCTTGAGCATCGGAACCTCCCGTGGCGCGAGTGCGTGGATGCGGCCCACTGTGTCAGCCGCGCCGGGCGGCCGTCAACGGCGGCAATATGGCCGTGGTCCGAATGTAGGTTGGGCTGACGAAGGAAGCCCAACATCGGGCGCCGAACCGTGGGCTTCCTTCGTCAGCCCAACCTATGCATCTGCCCTTCGTCGGCCCCAGCTAGTGCGCATTCTTGCGTTCCAGCACCGCCATCAGCGCCGGCAGCATCAGCAGCGCGCAGATCAGCGCGTAGCTCAGCGACAAGGCGATGAGGATGCCCATGCCGGCCATGCCGGGGTGCTTGGACACGCCGAGCGTGCCGAAAGAGGCGATCGCCGTGAGCCCGCTGAACAGCACCGCGCGCGGCGTGCTGCTGCCGAGCAGCGTGGCGACGCCTTCGGCGTGCTGGCGGCGAACGACGAGGTAGGCGCCATAGGCATTGTTGAGGCCGATCAAGAGCGGCAGCGCGATGATGTTCGCGAAGTTGAACGGGAAGCGGAACAGCACCGAGGTCGCGACCGTCAACAGCATCGCGAGCACCAGCGGCGCCGACACGAGCAGCGCATCGACGAACCCGCGCAGCACCACGATGTGCATCACCAGCGTCACGAGCAGAGCGCCCAGCGAAGCCTTGACGCAGGATTCGATCACCGCCTCGCTGCCGGCGACGAGCTCGATCGGCGCGCCGGTCGCCGAGGGCTCGACGGCCTGCACCGCGCGCGCGAAGGCCTGCATCGCGCCGTTGTCGTTCAGATCGGCGCGCGGCAGCACCTCCACGCGTGCGCGCCCGTCGGCCGCGACGTAGCGGTGGCGGAGATCTTCCGGCAGATCGCCGACATCGAAGGCCTCGGCCTCGAGCAGGCCGCGCAGACGCGCCAGCGTGCGCGGCAGATCGCCGAGCAGCATGCCGCGCACGGCCGGCAGCGCCGTGTCCGGCCAGTCGCCGCGCGCCCGCAGTGCGTCGAGCGCCCGCGCGAGACGCGCGGCGGCGGCCGCGAGCGTCGCATCCTCGATCTTCGCTGCGGCCAGCTCGGTCGCGAAGCCGTCGATCGCGGCCCGTTCTTCGGCCAGCGTCGGCGCCGGCGTAGTGCTCGCTTCCATCAGCGCGCCCAGCGACATGCGCATGCCATCGATGATGCCGAGCTTCTCTTCCTGATCGGCCGCGACGTAGCTCGAGAGCGTGAGGGCT
Organism: Gammaproteobacteria bacterium; assembly: GCA_035325705.1. Classification (GTDB taxonomy): domain Bacteria; phylum Pseudomonadota; class Gammaproteobacteria. The sequence continues at coordinate 85,023 of DAOKZI010000006.1, read as the reverse complement.
TCATCGACTTCGGGCAGGGCCCCGATGCGCGCCGCGAGCGCGTCGGCCGCGGCGAGCGTCGGCGCGAGCAGATCGATGGTGTACGGCGAGGCACCCGGCGTACTCGCCAGATCCTTGAACGCGCGCACCGCCGGGCTGCGCGGATCCTTCAGGTTCAGCGGATTCAGATCGAAGCGCGCGCGCGGCAGCAGCGCGAGGCTCACGATCGTCAGCAGCGCGGACACCGCGAGTATCGCTTTCGCGTGGCGCGCGACGAAGCCGGGCTCACGCGAGCGCACGGGCGCGGGCTTCGCCTTCGGCGCCGGCAGCAGCACCAGCAGCGCGGGCAGCAGCGTGAGATTCGCGAGCAGCGCGATCGCCATGCTGCAGCTCGAGATGATGCCGAGCTGGGCGAGACCTTTGTAGCTCGTCGGCACGAAGGCGGAGAAGCTGATCGCGGCGCCGGCGGCGGCGAGGATCAGCGCGCCGCCGACGCCGCGCGCGGCGGCGAGCAGCGCGGCGCGGCGCGCGATGCCGTGCCGACTCTCTTCCTGGTAGCGCAGCACGAACTGGATGCCGAAGTCGACGCCCATGCCGATGAAGAGCACGGCGAAGCACACCGAGATGAGGTTCAGGCTGCCGACGAAGCCGGCGGCAAAGGCCGCGGTCAGCGCCAGACCGCAGGCGAGCGTCACCAGCACGGCGAGCACGAGCCCGCCGCGCCGCAGCCCCCAGACGAGCACCAGCGCGACGAAGGCGAAGGACAGCCCGGTCGTCAGGCTCGCGTCCTCGGCGACCGTCACCAGCTCTTCGCCGTTCATCGCCGCGGAGCCCGTCACGCGGTACTGCACCTGCGGATGATGCCGCTGCAGCTCGTCGAGCAGCCCGTGCAGCGCCTCGATCGCGGGCTCCGCCGGCTGGAAGCTCGTGTTCGCGAGCGCGGGATCGATCAGCACGAAGGCGCGCGCCGGGCCGCCGTCCTCGTTCTCGTCGAACAACTCCTCGCGCCAGTGATTCGGCGTGGTGTCGCCGGCGGCGTACCGTTCGAGCGCAGCGGACACGCGATCGAAGAGCCGGGCGAGGTTCGCCCGCGCCGACTCGTCCTGCGCTTCGTCGAGGCCTAGCGACAGCGTGTCGAACAGGCCGCGCAGGCTCGCGTCCGCGGCCAGCGTGCCGAGCAGCGGCGCGGCGTCGGCGAGCTTCTCGTCCAGCGTCCACAGCTCGTCGACCGATAGATAGAGCAGTCCCTGGCGCGCGAAGAACTCGCCGCCTCCCGGTTGCGACAGCGCGCGCGCGATGTCCGGGCGCTCGCGCAGCGCCGCGGCGAGCGCGTCCGCGGCGTCCTCCGCGTCACCGGCGTGGGCGGCCTGTGCGTAGACGAGGACGTCCCCGGGCAGATGCGGAAAGGCCTCGTCGAGCGCCCTGCTCGCCTGCCGGTGCGGCAGCTTCGGATCGATCATCTCGCCCGTGTCGGTGTCGATACCGATGTGCGCGGCGGTGTAGCGGACGCCCCAGCCCGTCAACGCGAGCATTACGAGGATCACGAGCCAGGGCCAGCGAGTGGCGCACGCGACGAGGAAGGCCGCGAACTCGCGCGGCAGGTACTTCAGCAGAATCGGCATGGACTCGACGGAGGTTCTTTCGGGGACGCGGGCCGGAAAGGGCGCCAGCATACGCGAATGCGCAGGCCCGCTGAACCGCTGCCCGGCGTCGCGGCTCAGTCCTCTGCCGGCGCCGGCGGAGACTGGGGCGGCGCGTCGATCAGACCCATGCGCAGCGCCGCGTGCATCAGCTCGATGTCGGTGCGCGCCTGCAGCTTGCGCTTGATGGTGTAGTGCATGTTCAGCACGGTCTTGTCGCTGATCCCGAGCGCACGCGCGATCGCCGCAGGCGTGTGCGCCTCGACGAGCAGACGCAGGACCTCGAACTCCCGCGGCGTCAGATCCTCGGCGCCCGGCACGGCGCTGCCGAGGCGCTGCCAGGCGAGCCGCGAGGATAGATCCGGGCTCAAGTAGCGGCCGCCGCCGGCGACGGCATCGACCGCGGCGAGGAGGATGTCCGGCGCGCTGCTCTTGGTCACATAGCCGTGCGCGCCGGCGAGCAGCGCGCGTTCGACGTAGGCCGGATCGCCGTGCATGCTGAGTACGAGGACACGGCAGTCGGGCCGGCGCTGGCGCACGCGCGGAATCGCGCCCAGGCCGCCGAGACCCGGCATCGATAGATCGATCACGAGCAGATCCGGCGCGAGGCTCGCGACCAGGCGGTAGGCTTCGGCGCCGTCGGCGGCCTCGCCGACGATCGTGCAGCCCGGGTGGCGCGACAGCAGCGCGCAGTAGCCGGCGCGGACGATCGCGTGATCGTCGGCGATGACGATGCGGCGGGTGGCGTTCATACGGAGGCTGCGCTGGCCCGTGTCTGTCCCAGCGGCAGCCGCGCTTCGATCCGGAATCCGCCGTCCGCTCGCCTGCCCCAGCTCACCGTGCCGCCCAGCGCGAGCGCGCGCTCGCGCATGCCGATGAGGCCGCGTCCGAGGATCGGCGCGGCGGGCGCGGTGTCGCCGTCGTCGTCGATCCAGAGCACGAGGCCGGGCTCGGCCCCGAGCGGCGCCGCGGCGATCCGGAGCACGACTCGCGCCGCCCCGGCATGACGCGCGGCATTGGTCAGCGCTTCCTGCGCCGTGCGGTAGGCCGTGATCGCGACGGCGGCGGGCAGCGGGTCGGGCAGCGTCGCGTCGATGTCGCAGACGAAGCGCGGGCGGCCGCGACAGCGTGCGTCCCACTCCTTCGTCAAGGAGACGAGCGCGGGGCCCAACCCCAGATCGTCCAGCGTCGCCGGCCCCAGACGCTCGAGCAGCTCGCGGAGCTGGCGCTGCATGCCCGCGGCGGCGGCGGCGAGCCGATCGAGATCGGCGGCGGGCGGGAGGCGGCCGGCGGCGACGTCGCTCTTCAGCGCGCCCGTCGTCGCCGCGATGCCGGCGAGGCTCTGCGCGAATTCATCGTGCAGCTCGCGGGCGAGACGGCGGCGCTCGTCCTCCTGGGCATGGAGCAGCTCGGCGGCGAGCCGGCGCTGGCGGACCAGCGCGGCGGCGAGCGAGCTCGCGAGGCGCTCGAGCGCGTCGCCGATGCGTTGCAGCTCGAGGAAGCGGTAGCGACCGGGCGGCTCCGCGGGCGCGCCGCGCTCGAGCGCGTCGATGCGGGCGAGCAGCGCGCGTGCCGGCCGCAGCGCCCGCGCCACGACGACGAGCACGACGGCACCCAGCGCGGCGGCGACGCTCGCGACGAGCAGCAGGGTCTCGCGCAGCGAGCGCCAGGCGAGCGCCGACTGCTCGCGCGCGTCCAGCGTCACCTCGATGCGCGCGGGCGCCGGCGCGGTCGACCGTAGGGGACGCAGGAGCGCGGTGATCGTCCCGGGCATGCGCGCGCGCAGCGCCGTGAACCACGCCGGCGCCGGGGCGCTGCGCGCGAGGTCCAGCCCGCGACAGTGACTGCGCCACACCTCGCCGCCGGCATGCAGCAGACGGAGACAGCCGCCCGCCGGCACGCGCAATCCCTCGACCAGGTCCCAGTCCGGGAACTGCGCATCGTGCTCGGCCCCCAGCGCGATGCGCGCCAACTGCATGTCGAGCACGCGCACGGCGCTGTCCGCGAGCGCGCTCGCCTCGCGCCGCAGCGCGCGCTCGGTGCGCTGCGCGACGAAGGCGGTCGCGATCACCGCACAGACCAGCGACCAGCCGAGGAGATGCAGCAACAGGTGGTGGGTCAGCCTCATCATAAAGCGGCTCGGCACGGATCCGGACGGGCATGAAGCATGGGTGTCCTCGCTGCGGGCGATTCTAGGCAAGTGGGACGGCGGGCGTGGTGCCGGAGGTTTGTCTTCGGGCCGGGACACCCACCGTTCGCGGGACCCGCTTCGAACCGCGTCGCGCTGGCTACTCGAGCTGGGACACCCACCGCTTCGTGGCGTGGGCCCGGGACACCCACCGTTCGCGCTGTTCGCGAGACCTGGGGCGCGGGCCGGGACACCCACCGTCCGCGAACCGCGAGCCGGGACAGCCATAGGTCTTCCCGCTTGATTAAATGGGTGTCCCCACTCGAATGGCTCGCTCCCTCGGGTGGGTGTCCCCACTCGACTCGCCCCGAACTGTGGGTGTCCCCGCTCGACCCGTCCCCCGCTCGAACTGTGGGTGTCCCCGCTCGAACTCTACTCTCGAACTCGGTGGGTGTCCCCGCTCGAACTCTACTCCGCCGGGCCGAAGCCGCGCGCCGCGACGGCATCAACGGGCAGATTGCCCGGCGGGGCCTGCGGAGCCGAGCGTTGCCGGCGCCGCTGCGTTCGGCCGTGAGCTCGCCGGATCTGTGCGCGTCCGGCTCCGACGCGCGACCGCGGCGATGGCTTCAGATGACCCCGTCGCGCGCCAGTGCCTCGATCTCCGCGTCGGCATAACCGAGCTCCGCCGCGATCGCCCGCGAGTGCTCGCCGAGGCGCGGCACCGCGTAGCCTATCTGCGCGGGCTCGCGGGTGAACTTGATCGCGGTGCCGATGTGCGGCAAGCCCTGCTCGTCGTGCAGCAGCATGCCGCGCTCGGCCGCATGCGGATCGTCATAGGCTTCGACCAGCGTGCGCAGCGGCGCATAGCAGACGTCGATGTCGGCGAGCCATGCCAGCGCTTCCGCCCGCGTGCGCGCCGCAAAGAAGTCCGCGAGGAAGTCCTTCACCGGCTGCTGGCCCGGGCCCGGCGGCAGCTCGCACAGCGGGATCAGATCCGGCCGCCCCGCCTTGTTGAGGAAATTCGCGCAGAAGTGGTGCTCCAGGCCACCGAGCACCATCCACTGCGCGTCGCGCGTGCGATAGAGATTGTAGAAAGCGCCACCGCCCCAGTTGCGCTCGTGCTTCACCTCGTGCGGCCGGTGCTCGGCAAACACGGGGCCGGTGTAGTTGGGTGTCCACGCGAGCAGGCTGTCGTGCATCGCGATGTCGAGGAAATCTCCCTGCCCCGTCTGCCGCTGCTTCAGCAGCGCCATCAACACACCGCTCAGCGCGAACATCGAGCTCGTGATATCGGCGGTCGGCAGGCCGGGATTGGTCGGCGCGCCGTCGCGTCCGAGGTTGAAGCCCAGCGTGCCGGCGAGCGCCTGCACCGCCATGTCGTGCGCGGGCTTGTCGCGATAGCGACCGGTCTGGCCGAAGGCGGAGATCGAGCAGTAGACGATCTGCGGCGCGTGCGCGCGCACGCTCTCGTAGTCGAGCCCGAGCCGGCGCATGACGCCGGGCCTGAAGCCTTCGACCAGCACGTCGGCCTTCTCCAGCAGCTTCATCAGCAGTGCCTTGCCGCGCGGATCCTTCAGGTTCAGGCGCAGGCTGCGCTTGCCGCGATGCGTGTTGCGGAACCACACGCTGTGTTCGCCGAGCCGCAGGCCGTACTCGCGGCTCGGCTCACCGGCGGGCGGCTCGATGCGGATGACGTCCGCACCGTGGTCGGCCATCATCAGCGTGAAATGGGGACCGGGCAGGAACATCGACAAATCGATCACGGTGACGCCGTCGAGCTTCATGCGGAAAACCTCTTCGAGATGAATGCTGAATCGGATGGAGCGTGGCGCTCCGCGCGCGGCGGAGGAAACGCGGTCTCAGGGCAGTGCGGGCATCCTCGGCGTAATCACGCGGCGCATGGTCTGCACCAGACGGAGCTGGCGCGTCATCGAGCGCAGATCGCGCGGCCGCGGCGGCGACGGCGGACTGTTCGCGTCCGGGATCTCGGTGACGTAGTTCGGCTGGTCGATCGTCACGCTGCCGTGCGCGTTCGATACCTCTATCGCGCTCGGTGCGTCGCCCGTCTCCGGCGGCAGCAGCCCGATCGTCGCCGAGGTCTCGGTGATTTCGCCGATCACATGCGTGCCGCGGATGCCGATCGTCGCGACCGCCGTGCGGATCTGCGTCGCGCGCGGCCGATGCTTCGCGATGAGGCCGGAGACATAGCGGAACAGGCCTTTGACGATCTCGGTCGCGGCCTCGGCCTCGTCCGGCTGCCCGCCGTAGCGATAGCGATCGATGCGCAGCCGCGTGTCCGCGCCGAGCTCGTACTTCGAGCCGTCCGTGAACCGCAGCAGCGCCCGCGCGCGGCCCAGGGTCGCGACCGTGTCGCCGGCGTAGACCGGTGCCTGAATCGCGAGCGTCCGCGTATGCCCGTCCGCGCCCAGCGCGATCGCACGCCCTTCGAGTTCGGCGACCTGCGCGGCCGGCGCCGCCGCGCGCGCGGACAGCGTCCATGCGCAGCACAGCGTCACCAGCAGCAGGGCGAGGTGCTTCATGCCTGAATGTTGCTCCGGGATCCCGTGCCGAGCATAGCATCGCGCCGCGCGCGGGCGCTGCTCGTCCTGCTCGGCGCGCCGGTGTTCCTGGCCGCTTGCGCCGGCGCGCCGCCGCCCCTGCCGGGATCGCTGATCGAAGGCGCGGGCTTCATGCACCGGATCGACGTGCAGGGCCGTCTCGACGGCGCGGACCGCGTGCACGTCTATCTCGAAGGCGATGGCCGCCCGTTCGCGACGCGCCATCTGCCGGCCGGCGATCCGACGCCGCGCCGTCGCCTCGCGCGCGAGCTGATGGCGCTCGATCCCGCGCCTTCGATCTATCTCGCCCGCCCCTGCTATGAGGGTCTCGCGCAGGCGCCGGGCTGCGCGCCCCGGCTGTGGACGGAAGCCCGCTACGGCACGGAGGTGGTCGCGAGCCTCGCCGCCGCGCTGGCGCGGCTGCGCGTGACGCATCGGATCGGCCACTACACGCTCGTCGGCTACAGCGGCGGCGGCGTGCTCGCGATGCTCCTCGCCGAGCGCATCGAGGCCGTCGATCGCGTGATCACGGTGGCCGCGAATCTCGATCTCGAGGCCTGGGCCGCGGCGCACGGCTATTCGCCGCTCACCGCCTCGCTTGACCCCGCGCGCCGCCCGCCGCTGCCGCCGCGAGTCGCGCAAGTCCACTATGCGGGCGGCCGCGATCGCAACGTGCCGCCAGCCCAGATCTCTGCCGCGCTACGAGCGCAGACCGGCGCACGTCTCGTCATCGTCGACGATGCCGCCCATGCGCGCGGCTGGATCACGGTCTGGCCTTTGCTCCTCGCAGCGCAGGTATCGGGCTCTGTGCTGCGCTGAGACGCTGATGAATCTAGCCACGGAGGACACGGAGGACACGGAGGGAGAAAGGGATTGTTTGAACCTCCGCAGCGCTAAAGAAAGTGCCCCCCGCTCTCGTAGCCCGGGTGCAGCGGAGCGGAACCCGGGATCCGGCATGCCCGATACGCAAGCGCTTTCGGCCCTGCCCGGCGCGCACCGCGCCGGGTCTTCTCGAATGCATGGGAGACGACGCGCGCCGATCCCGGGTTACGCGCTGCGCGCTCCACCCGGGCTACGAAACGGCCGTTCACGTTGGAAGGAGTTCGACATTCCGCTCCGCGTGCGGCCGCCCCGGAATCTTCGTAGCCCGGATGAGCGCAGCGAATCCGGGATCGGACGCCAAGCCTCGCGCTTGCGCGCAATGATCCGCCGAACCCCGGATTCGCTGCGCTCATCCGGGCTACAAGACATTTGACGTCGTGCGCGTTGGGCTTCCTTCGTCAGCCCGACCTACGGGCTGTGCCGCAGCCAATCCCGTCTTTCCCCGTGTCCTCCGGGATTCAATGCATTTCAGCCAGCACAGGCCACGAACGGCTCAGAACGGCACGCGCAGGCCGAGCTCGACGGCGTGCGCGGTCAGATCGTGATAGCCGAGCAAGGTCTGGAAGGACACGAAGGCGGCGGTGCCGCTGTTCAACACGAAGCTCGATGCGACGCCGATGTTCGCGAAGTTGCGATCCGGATCGTCGATGCCCATGCGGAAGCTCACGCCCGGCGCGTTGACGAAGCGGCCCGTGATCGGATCGCCGTCGTTGTCGAACTCGTGCACGTATTCCGCCATCACCTGCGGATACCAGGTGCCCCAGGTCTGCGTGCTGAGCCAGCCGAACTGCGCGCCGACGGCGCTCATTACCGAAGTGAAGGACTGGTCGTCGATCTGCAGCGCGAGGCCGTTGCCCAGCGCGCTCGGTCGCGACATGCGCTCGGTGTAGCCGTCGATCTCGACTTTCGCGATCTCGGCGCGCACATAGGGACTGACGGTCCACGCGCCGTGCACGGCGTCGAAGCCAAGCTTCACGCTGCCGGCAATCTCGTCGCTGTCGAGCTCCGACAGGGCGGTCTGCTGGGTATCGACGTTGCCGCGCGTCGCGCCGCGCACCGCATAGGCGAGGGTGCGCACCTGTTCGTGATCGTTCTGCGTGTAGCCGCCCATCGCATCGAGATACCAGCCGCCGCCGATGGTGTAGGTCGCGTAGCCGTAGCCGCCGACGCTGTCGGTGTCCAGCGTGCCGCCGCGCTGCGCGATGTCGGCGTCGGTGTTCTTGTAGCTGAAAGCGGCACCGAGGAGCAGCGCGTCGCTGAGCTGATAGTCGAGGCCGGCGGTGACGCCGTAGCCGTCGGCTTCGAAGCCCGCCTCGTTGAAGGAGGGATCGCGATCGGTGTAGTCATAGCTGCCGTTGACGAAGACGCCGAGGCGCTGCGCGCCGTCCGCGCTGGCGCCGCCGCCGCTGAGCAGGCCGGCGCCGCCGCGCGCCGCGAGCGCATCCTCGAAGCCCGGCAGCGCGAAGGCTACGCGCGGGCCGCCGCTGCGCAGCGACTGCAGGCGTGCGCCGATCGCGTCCATCTGGCCGGAGGAGGCGTCGACCTCGGACGTCGCGATCGCATCGACCTCCTCACCCGCCACCTCCTGCATCGCGTTCAGCGCCGCATCGAGATCGCCGGTGGCGAGCGCGGCTTCGACCATGTCGGTGCAGCGATCGGCGAGATCCCGGCCGCCTGCGGTATCGAGGATGCGGCCGCGCGAGAGGCCGGCCGGGCACACGTCCTCGATCAGCGCGCCCATGGTTTGCTGCGGGCCGGTGCGGGCAACGCCCTGCAGCCTGCCGCCGATCGGGCTGTCGAAAGTGGGGTCGTAGTCGTCGAGGCCGCTGGCAGCGGCGGGCAGCGCGATCCCGCCGAGCGGCGCGCCCAGCGCCATGATGATGGCCAGACGAAGCGAACGGCGTGGCATCGATTTCATGCGGCAAGCCCCCCGGCACGGCGGCGGCCTGGGCCGCCAAACTTGAAGTGTTACGTGAAGTCTGTAACGTCGATCTCAATAATTCAAGTAGTTAACGGCGCTTTCTAAGGAAATCCTGAACAGGACTATCCGGACCTATTCGGGGTCGGCGAATCCGGAGCAAGCTCGGATTCGCGGGCCGGCCGGCCATGGCCCGCGGAAGCTCTGCTCTTGCAGGGTTTCCGTGAATCGAATTTCACGCGCAAACCGCCCAGCGCTCCCACAGCGCGGGGATGCCGTGCGGGAGTCGGGACATCACGCCCGGCGCCGGCTGCCAGGCTTCCGGCGCATGGAAGTCGCTGCCCATGGAGGCTTCGAGGCCGAAGCGCTGGCACAGCTTGGCCATCTCGACGAGCGCGCCCGGCGGCTGCCGCCCGCACAGCACTTCGAGACCGCAGCCGCCGGCGGCGACGAAATCCGCGAGCAGCTCGCGCAGGCGCGTGTGCGTGTAGCGGTACTTCACCGGGTGGGCGAGCACGGCCTGACCGCCGTCGGCCCTGATCCAGGCCACGGCCTCGTCCAGACTCGCCCAGGCGGAACCGACGCCGGCCGTCGCGCGATCGCCGAGGTATTTCTCGAAAGCTTCCTCGACGCTGCGCACGGCGCCGACGGCGAGGAGATGGCGCGCGAAATGCGGCCGGCCGATGCTGCCCTCGCCGGCCAGCGCCCGCGCGCCTTCGAAGGTATCCGCGATCCCTAGACGCGCGAGCCTGGCGCCGAGCGCGGCCGCGCGCTCGGCGCGTCGCCGGCGCTGCGCCTCGACGCCGGCGCGCAGTGCGCCGCGGCCAGCGTCGAAGCCGTAGCCGAGCACGTGCACGACCTGTCCGCGCCACTGCGCCGTCAGCTCGATACCGGGCAGCAGACGCAGGCGGCCGAGCGGCGCCCCAGCGATCGCATCGTAGGCTGCGAGCGAGTCGTGATCGGTGATGCTGAAGAGCTCGACGTCCGCCTCGATCGCCTGCGCGAGCAGCGCGGCCGGCGCGAGCACGCCGTCCGAGGCCGTGCTGTGCGTGTGCAGGTCGAGCTTCAAATGCGCCGGTTCACGTGAGCAGGATCCACGCGGCGAGCGCGAGCGCGATGGCGGCGATGAAATACCAGACCGCGGCGGTCGAGACGGCGCTCGCCGCCCGCGCCGGCATCGCGGCGGCCGCGCCGGCCGCTTCCTCGGCCGGCACCGGCACGCTGACCAGCGACTCGAACTGCTGGAAGAACTCGCCGGCGAGCTTGCGCGCGGTGCGATCGATGATCGCGCCGCCGAGCTGGCCGAGCTTGCCGCCGACCTCGGCCTTGACCTCGTAGCGCAGCAGCGTCGCCGCGCCTTCGTCGGCGAGCGCGACGCGCGCCTTCACCTTGGCGAAGCCGGCCGGGCCGCCCTTGCCTTCACCGGCCAGGGTGTAGCCCGCGGGAGGATCCAGATCGCTCAGCGTCACGGCGCCTTTCAGCTTCGCCGTCAGCGGCCCGACCTTGGACGTCACGGTCGCCTCGAACTCGGTGTCGGAGTTCTTCTGCAGGCTTTCGCAGCCCGGGATCGACTGGCGCAGAATGTCCGGATCGTTCAGAGCGGCATAGACCTGCGCGCGCGGCGCGTTGATGCGGATTTCGTCTTTCAGTTCCAAGAGCGGTTGTCCTCAGCGCTGCGTTGCCCGTGCGTCGCGGATCTTCGTCCACAGCGCGCTCGGCCGCAGCGGCAGCTCGGTGATCTCGATGCCGAAGGGGCTCAGCGCATCGCAGATCGCGTTGCACAGCGCACCCGGCACCGAGCTCGGCCTGCCTTCGCCGATGCCGCGCGTGCCGAGCGGCGTGTGCGGGCAGGGCGTCGACGCATAGGACAGCTCGATGTCCGGCACATCGGCGGCGGTCGCCATCTTGTAGTGCTCGAAGTCCGCCGTGAGCTGCTGGCCTTCGTCGGTGTAGATGAACTCTTCGAAGATCGCGTTCGACAGCCCCTGCACGATCGCGCCGTGCATCTGGCCGTCGACGATGTTCTGGTTGATCACGTTGCCGACGTCCTCGGACGTCGCCCAGCGCTTGATCGTGAACTCGCCCGTCGCGGGCTTCACCTCGACGATGCAGAAGTCGGCGTTGAAGCAGATCATCGGCTTCGCGGCCTCGAAGAACGCCGTCGACTCCAGGCCGCCGACCTCGCCTTCGGGCAGGTTCACCGGGAACATGATGATGCGCTCGACGATTTCGCGGAAGGTCTTGCGCCGGCTCGGATCGCGCAGGTAGATGACCTCGCCGTTGCTGAACGCGAATTCCTCGGCCGTCGCGCGCACGCCGAGATCGTGGGCGAGCACGTGCGTGATCTTCTCCTTCAGCTCCGCGCAGGCCTTGTGCACGGCGCTGACGAAATAGGAGCCCGCGCGGGCACCGATGGTGCCGGCGCCGAAAGGCGTGGAGCCGGTATCGCCGGTCGTCACCAGGGTGTCCGCGGGATCGATGCCGAAGATCGACGCGACGACCTGCGCGACCGTCGTCTCGTGGCCCTGCCCGCCCGGCGCGTCGCCGCCGAAGATCAGCACCTTGCCGCGCGGATCGACGCGCACCGTCGCCGCGCCGTAGCCGGGCTGGTTCTCCATCGGCACCAGCAGCTCGGAGGCCACGCCGGAGAGCTCGACGCCGCAGGAGAAGCCGATGCCGAGATAGCGTCCCTGCGCGCGCGCCGCCGCCTGCTCGCGGCGAAAGGCCGGGAGATCGACCTGCCGCATCAGATTGTCCCAAACCTTCAGGAAGTCGCCGCTGTCGTAGTACTCGCCGGTGATCGTCGTATACGGCAATTTCGGCACCATGTTGCGACGACGGACTTCGGCCGGCTCGAGCCCGCAGCGGCGCGCGACCATGTCGATCGAGCGCTCGAGGGCGAAGCGCGTCGGGAAATGGCCGAAAGCGCGCGAGGGCGTGAGGCAGGCCTTGTTGGTCGTCGCCACGCGCAGCTTGATGTCGCCTTTCTCCCAGGTGTAGGCGTTCGGCAGCTCGACCTGGCCGAGAAACGGCATCACGAAGCCCCAGTAGACGCCGGTCTGGCCGGTGCCGTTGTTCGCGATCCCGCGGTTGCGCAGCGCGAGCAGCTTGCCGTCCCTGGTTGCCGCGACTTCGAGATCGTTGATCTGATCGCGCTCCTGGCCGACGTTCATCAGACCCTCGTAGCGCGACTCGATCCAGCGCACGGGCCGGCCGAGCTTGCGCGCGGCATAGGCGATGACGACGTTCTCGCGATAGAACGGCGCCTTGACGCCGAAACCGCCGCCCTGATCGCGCGGCGCGATTACGCGGACGCGTTCGCCCGGGATGTCGAGGATGTCGATCAGCGCCAGCCGATCGATGTGCGGGCGCTGCGTCGTGATCCACGCGGTCAGCCCGTCGGCGAGCGACCAGTCGCAGAGCACGCCGCGCGGCTCCATCGGCGTGATCCCGGTGCGGTGCACGCGGAAGCGGTTCGACACGACGATCTCGGCGGTATCGAAAATGCGCTGCACCTCGCTCCCGTTCTGCGCCTGCTCCTCGGGCGTCGCACCGCCGGTGAAGCTCATCGCGAACATTTCGTTGTCCGCTTCCGCGTCGTGCACTTTCGTCGCGCCCGGCGCGAGCGCCTGCTCGGCGTCGACGACGACGGGCAACTCCTCGTAGTCGACGACGACGAGCTCGGCTGCGTCCTCGGCGAGGTACTTGTCGCGCGCGATCACGACGGCGACGGGATCGCCGTGGAACTTGACCTTGTCGACGGCGAGCGCGTGGTAGTCCGGATACTTCGCCGGCAGGTTCGGCAGCAGCACGGGCTGGCGCATCGACTTCACGTGCGCCCTGATCTCCTCGCCCGTGATCACGTCGACGACGCCCGGCAGCGCGCGCGCCGCGCTGGCGTCGATGCCCGTGATCCGCGCATGCGCGTATTCGCTGCGCACGAACACCGCGTGCAGCATGCCGGGCAATACGAGGTCCGCGAGATACTTGCCCTGGCCCGAGACCAGCCGCAGATCTTCCTTGCGCTCGAGGCGCGCGCCCATCCAGCGCTTGCTGTCCTGTACCGTGATGTCCATCGCGCCTCCCCTCAGACCGCGCCGGTCGCGAGCGTCTTCGCCGCTTCGCGCACGGCCTTGACGATGTGCACATAGCCCGTGCAGCGGCACAGATTGCCGATCAGGCCGTGGCGGATCTCCTCGTCGCTCGGGTTCGGATGGCGGGCGAGGAAGTCGCTCATGTTCATCAGGATGCCCGGCGTGCAGTAGCCGCACTGCAGGCCGTGGTGCTCGCGAAAAGATCTCTGCAGCACGGATAGTTCGCCATGCTGCGACAGGCCTTCGACGGTCGTCACCGCGTGGCCGTCGGCCTGGACGGCGAGCAGCATGCAGCTCTTCACGGCCTCGCCGTCGAGATGAATCGTACAGGCGCCGCAGACGCCCTCGTGCGTGCAGCCGACGTGGGTGCCGGTGAGCGCGAGGCGATCGCGCAGAAAGTCGACGAGCAGCATGCGCGGCGGCACGGCTTCCTCGAACAGCGTGCCGTTGACGGTGATGCGGACGGTCTGCATGGGGGCTCCTCCTGCGCGCTCAGGCGGCGGCGCGTGCGAACGCGGTGGCGGCGACTTCCGCGCCCAGCGTCCTGATCAGTTGTTGGCGATAGTCGCTGCTCGCCCATTTGTCGGACTGGGTCTCGACGCTCGCGGCGACGGCGTCCATCGCGCGCGCGATCGCCGCGGCCTCGCCGCCCGAGCCGACGAGGAGCGCGGCGCCGGCGGGCGCGAGCTGCGCGCCGGCGGCGAGGCCCGACAGCGCAATGCGCGCCGAGCTGCAGCGCCCGCCGGCGTCGAGCTGCACCCGCACGCAGACGCCGACGACGGGCAAGGCATCCTTGACCAGGCCCCATTTGCGGTAAGCGCTGCCGCCGCGGCCGGCGCTCGCGGCGAAGCTCACGGCGTCGAGGATCTCGTCGCCGCGGCGCGCGGTCTCGAGCGGTCCGATCAGGAACTCCTCGGCCGGCAGCGCGCGGCGCGTGCCGTCGGTCGCGACCAGATGCAGCGTGCCGCCGAGGCCCAGCACCACGGCCGGCGTGCAGGACGCGACGTAGTTCCAGCAGCAGCTTCCCCCGATCGTCCCGCGGTTGCGCACCTGGCGATCGCCGACGTGGCCGGCGGCGTCGCGCAGCGCCGCGCAGGCGCCGCGCAGGCGCTCCTCGGCGGCGATCTCGACGTAGCGCGTCATCGCGCCGATGCGCACGCCGTCGCTGAAGTCGAAACCCTTCAAGCTCTCTATCGCCTGCAGATCGATCAGACAGCGCGGACGCGCCATGCGCGACTTGATCGCCTGCATCAGACTCTGGCCGCCGGCGATGAACATCGCCTCGCCTTCCTCGTAGCGCGCGTTCGCCGCGAGCGCTTCGGCGATCGTCGCGGGCCGCAGGTATTCATCGATGTGTGCCGGAAACATCTGCCCTCCCCTCTGCGCGCCGCGGCCGTCGGCGACGTCGCGGGCGCGGTCACTCTCCATGCTCGCGGCCGCCTCGTCAACCGATGGCAAGCCTGATGTAATACGCGGTAATCCCCGCTGCGCAGGCCCTGCGCGACGACCATGCGGCGCGCCGCCGCGAAGCTTCCTCATCGAAAGGACTGACGCAGTGCACTACTCGATCGAATGCGTGGTCGCCGACGCGAACGAGCTCGGCGAAGGCCCGGTGTGGGACGTCGAGGACGGCCTGCTGTACTGGGTCGACGGCACCGGCCGGCGGGTCGGCAAGCCGTCGATCTGGCGCCTGAACCCGCGCACCGGCGAGAAGCGTTCGTGGTCGCTGGATCACGACGTCGGCGCACTCGCGCTGCGCCGGGGCGGCGGCGCGATCCTCGCGCTGGACGATGGTTTCTACACTTTCGATTTCGACACCGGCGCGCTGGAGCTGATCGCGCTGGTCGATCCCGAGCGGCCGCGCACGCGGCTCAACGACGGCAAATGCGATCGTCGCGGCCGCTTCCTCGCCGGCGGCATGGACGACAAGGAAGAGCTCGGGATCTGCGGGCTGTGGCAGCTCGACACCGACTTCACGTTGCGGCAGCTCGACGAGGGCATCATCTGCTCGAACGGCCCCTGCTGGAGCCCCGACGATCGCACTTTCTATTTCGCCGATACCTTCCGCCAGACGATGTGGGCCTATGATTACGATCTCGCGAGCGGTCGCGTCTCGAACCGGCGCGACTTCGCATCGACGCGCGAGGATCCCGGCTTCTTCGACGGCTCGACGGTGGACGCCGAAGGGGGCGTGTGGAACGCACTCGTGATCGGCGGGGATCTGATCCGCTATGCGCCGGACGGCAGCGTCGAACGCCGGATCGGCATGCCGGTGAAGAACATCACGAGCCTGATCTTCGGCGGTCCGAAGCTCGACGAGATCTACGTGACCTCGATGGCGCGCGTGCGTCACCCCGCCGCGCACGAGCATTTCGCGAAGCAGCTCAAGCCGCAGTTCGGCGCCGGCAGCCTGTTCCGCATACGCGGTCTCGGCATCACGGGCATCCCCGAGCCGCGCTTCGGAGGCTGAACGTGGCGGCGCGCTACATGGCCGACGTCCTGCCGACGCTCGCCGCGTGGCGCGCGGCCGGGCTCGGCACCGCGCTCGCGACGATCGTCTACGTCGACGGCTCGGCGCCGCGGCCGCTGGGCAGCCAGATGGCGATCAACGAACGCGGCGAGGCGGTCGGCAATCTGACCGGCGGCTGCGCCGAGGCGGCGATCGTCGCCGAAGCGCAGGCCTGCATCGCGGCCGGCCGCAATCGCATGACCCGCTACGGCAAGGACTCGCCGTACATCGATCTGCGCCTGCCCTGCGGCTCGGGCATCGACGTCTTCTTCGACGTGACTTTGCCCGATGCGGAGCTCGATGCGCTGCTGGCCGCCGCCGCGGCGCGCCGGCCGATCGGCCTCGGCTTCGACTTCGCCGCGCTGCGCGCGGCCGCCGTGCCCGTGGAGGGCGCCGCGGGCTACGGCTGGGTGCGGGTCTGCGAGCCCGTCACGCGGCTCTACGCCGTCGGCAAGGGCCCGATCCTGCCGCTGCTCGCGGAGCTCGGCCGCGTCGCCGAATTCGAGGTGATCGCGATGTCGCCCGAGGCGGAGACGCTGGAAATGGCGCGGCCCCATGCGCGAGAAGCCCACGCGCTGACGACACCGGACGCGTTCCGCTGCGGCCGCCTCGATCGCTGGACGGCCTTCCTGTCGCTGTTCCACGAGCACGAGTGGGAGCCGCCGGTGCTGATTCAGGCGCTGCAGAGCGAGTGCTTCTACCTCGGCGCGCTCGGCAGCCGGCGCGCGGCCCAGCTTCGTCGCCAGGCGCTGGCCGAGGCGGGTGTCGCGCCGGCCGACATCGCCCGCATCCGCGCGCCGATCGGACTTTCGATCGGCGCGAAGAGCCCGCCGGAAATCGCGCTCGCGATCCTCGCCGAGATCGTCGCCGTGCGACGCGGCGTGCGCGCTTGAAGCGCGTCGCCGCCATCGTCGCCGCGGCCGGCTACGGACGC
Source organism: Gammaproteobacteria bacterium (assembly GCA_035325705.1). GTDB lineage: Bacteria > Pseudomonadota > Gammaproteobacteria. The sequence continues at coordinate 68,381 of DAOKZI010000006.1, read as the reverse complement.
CGCTACGGCGCAGAGCGTAAGCTCGCGGCGATACTGGCCGGCCGCCCCGTGCTCGCCTGGACGCTGGACGCGCTGCGCGAGCTGCCGCTCGCACAGCGCGTCCTCGTCGTCGCGCCCGGGGACGAGACCGCGGCAGCGCTGGCGCGGAGCGCCGAGGCGAGCCTCGCCGTCAATCGCGATCCCGCGCAGGGACTCGGCGCCTCGATCGCTTGCGGCGTGCGCGCGCTTTCGCCCGATGTCGACGGCGTGCTCATCGTGCTCGGTGACATGCCGCGCGTGCGCCCTGCCAGCATCGCGGTCCTGCTCGAGCGCCTCGAGACGCTGTGCGACGGCGCGGTCGTCGCGCCGCTCCATCGCGGCCGGCGCGGCCATCCCGTGCTCTTCGGCGCCGCGCATCTGCCGGCCCTCGCCGCCCTGACCGGCGACGAAGGCGCTCGCGCCGTGCTCGCCGGCGCGCAGCTCACGTCCGTCGACGTCGACGATCCCGGTGTCCTGCTGGACATCGATACCCCGGCCGATCTCGCGGCGGCGAGCGGGGGCGATCGGCAAGGCGGTTCGTAGCCCGGAAGCGCAGCGAATCCGAGATCCGACGTCCGAGTTACGCGCCGGTACCTCGGCAGGCGCCGAACCCCGGATTCGCTGCGCTCATCCGGGCTACAAAGACGATTCTCCCTGGCCGAATTTCACCCGCGCCGCGCCGGCGTGATGCCCGTCATGAAACCGATGTTGCTTTGCAACAAAACTGGTCGATACTGGTCTCAATGAAGGTGGCGGCGCCGAGACGGCAAGCTGCCGGGAGCAGGAGACATGACCAGACTGGTACACGAATTGGGCGCGCTCGACCGTCCTCGTCTCGTCGAGCACTACCGGGCCCTGAGCGCGGAAGATCGGCGGCTGCGCTTCGGTTTCGCGCTGTCCGAGGCCTGTCTCGCCGACTATGTCGAGCGCATCGATTTCGCGCGCGATCATGTCTTCGGCATCTTCGGCCCGGCCTTCGAGCTCATCGGCGTCGCTCACATGGGCCGCATGGACGATACCGCGGAGCTCGGCTTGAGCGTGCTCACGCCCTATCGGCGCGAAGGTCTGGCGCGGCGTCTCGCCGCGCGCGCGATCCAGCGCGCGACGGCGCTGGGCCGGCGCGAGCTGTGGATACACTTCGTGCAGGACAACTACGCGATGGCGCGTTTCACGCGCGAGCTCGGCATGACGATCCGCGTCTCGCAGGGCGAGGCGGACGCCGTGCTGTCGCTGCCGGCTGCCTCCCCGCTCACCGTCGGGCTCGATCTCTACCAATGCCAGCTCGACGGCCTGCTCAGCGGCTGGCGCGGGCTGATGCAGCCGGCGAGCACTGCCGCCTGAAGGCTGGATCGTAACCCGGGATCGGGCGCTCCGGTGTGATGCGGGATCCCGGGTTCCGCTACGCTGCACCCGGGCTACGAGCGCCAATCACGCGCACGGCATTCCGTAGCCCGGGAGCTAACCGCGCGCACGGCATTTCGTAGCCCGGGTGCAGCGCGCAGCGCGTAACCCGGGAGCGGCGCTACGAAGGAATGAGGGATCCCGGGTTCCGCTACGCTGCACCCGGGCTACGAGCGCCAATCACGCGCACGGCATTCCGTAGCCCGGGAGCTAACCGCGCGCACGGCATTTCGTAGCCCGGGTGCAGCGCGCAGCGCGTAACCCGGGAGCGGCGCTACGAAGGAATGAGGGATCCCGGGTTCCGCTACGCTGCACCCGGGCTACGAGCGCCAATCACGCGCACGGCATTCCGTAGTCCCGGAGCTAACCGCGCGCACGGCATTCCGTAACCCGGGAGCTAACCGCGCGCACGGCATTTCGTAGCCCGGGTGGAGCGCGCAGCGCGTAACCCGGGAGCGGCGCTTTGGTGGAATGAGGGATCCCGGGTTCCGCGACGAAGCGCGGGCGCTAGGCGTGGATTGCAGCGGTGAGCTCGCGCCAGGCCTTGAAGCTGCCTTCGCCGCCCATCATCGAGTACAGCGCAATGCGATCGAGCACGCCCTCGTAGCGCCGGCGCAGGCGCGACCCGAGCTCCGCCGGCGGCGCGAACACGGCGATTTCCTCGAGCAGCGCGTCCGGCACGTGCTGGCCCATCTCGTTCAGCCGGCCCTCGCGCAGCAGGCCGCCGAGCTTCTTCCCGAGATCGGCGTGGCCGTGGAATTCGAGCACGGCCGCATAGCTCGGCGTCGAGGCATAGAAGGCGATCTGCCGCCGCACCGCGCGCTCCATGTCCGCGCGCTCGGCCTCGGTGTCGCCCGTGATCACGAACACCGGCGAGTAGAGCTCCAGATCGGCGACGCTGCGGCCGACCGTACGCGCCCCTTCGTCGATGGCCGGCCGCACGACTTCTTTCAGATAGGGCACGGTGTGCACCGGGTGCACGTGGAAGCCGTCCGCGACCTCGCCGCCGGCGCGGCACATGCGGGGATTGACGCCCGCGAGGTAGATCGGGATTTCGGGCTGCGCCAGCGGGCCGGGATTGAAGAAGTCGTTGATCAGCTTGAACTGGTAGAACGGTCCCTGGTAGTCGGGCTTCGCGCCGGTTTGGAAAGTGCGCCAGATGGCGCGCACGCAGCGGATGTAGTCCGTCACGCGCGCCGCCGGATGATCGAAGCTCGCCGACAGGCGGCGCTCGACGTGCTGGCGCACCTGCGTGCCGAGACCGAGCCGGAAGCGTCCGTCACTGTAGCGCTGGAGATCCCAGGCCATCTGCGCCATCGCAAACGGCGTGCGCGCGAAGGCGACGGCGATGTTGGTGCCGATCTCGAGCTTCTTCGTCGCGTGCGCGGCGAAGGCCAGCGGCAGAAAGGCGTCGTGCGCGGCTTCGAAGGTCCATACGCAGTCGAAGCCGTCCCGCTCCAGCGCCTGGGCGCGCGTCATGACCTCGGCCGGCGCAGCGGCCGGCAGCAGACTGTCGATCTTCATCTCGTGGCCCCCGTCGTGCCGGGTAGCGCCCGGCGTTCGCGATCAGAGCTGGCTGATCCGGATGATGACGCCGCCGGACTTCTCGTCGTGCTCCAGCGTCAACAGCTTGCGCGCCGCCGCCTCCTCGAGCAGCTTGCTGAAGGAGCGGTAACCGTAGTACGACTCGTTGAAGCCCGGCTGCCGGCGCTTGATCGCCTGCTTCACCATCGAGCCCCAGATCTTTTCTTCGGCGCCGCGTTCGGCGAACAGCGCCTCGACCGTCTCCATCACGATGTCGAGGGCCTCCTGCTTGCGATCGTGCTCGGCGACGCCGGCCGCGGCCTCCGGCGCGGCGACGTTGCCGTTCGGCGCCTCGGCGGGCTCGCCCGGCGCCTCGGCGGCGGCACTGACGGCGGGCACCGCGACGGCCGCCGCGCTCGCCGTGCTGCGGCGGCGCGCCGGGCGCTTCTTCTCGTTGCGCACGAGATCGTCGTAGTAGATGAACTCGTCGCAGTTCGAGATCAGCAGATCCGAGGTCGACTGCTTGACGCCGACGCCGATCACCGTCTTGTTGTTCTCGCGCAGCTTGCTGACCAGCGGCGAGAAGTCCGAGTCGCCGCTGATGATGACGAAGGTGTCGACGTGCGACTTCGTGTAGCAGAGGTCCAGCGCGTCGACGACCATGCGGATGTCGGCCGAGTTCTTGCCGGACATGCGCACGTGCGGGATCTCGATCAGCTCGAAAGCCGCTTCGTGCATATTGCCCTTGAACTCCTTGTAGCGCTCCCAGTCGCAGTAGGCCTTCTTGACGACGATGTTGCCCTTCAGCAGCAGCCGTTCGAGCACCTTGCGGATGTCGAAGCGCGAGAACTTGGCGTCGCGCGCGCCGAGCGCGATGTTCTCGAAGTCGCAGAACAGCGCCATGATGCTGGTATCGGACTGGCCGGCCATCAGAACGCCTCCGCGGGCAGCGCCATCATCGGCTCCGCGCCGGCCTCGACGCGCGCGCGATGCACCGCGGTCTCGCAGATCACGTGGCTGAAGTAATAGCGGCCGGTCGTCAGCTTGTGCTCGTAGAAGGCCGCTTCCCCGGCGCCCTTGGCGAGCGCCGCGAGCGACGCCCGAATCATCAGCGCCCACTGGTGACCGAGGGCGACCAGCCCCAGCAGATGCAGGAAGGCCATCGAGCCGGCGGCCGCGTTGTCGGGCTTCATCAGCGCGTGGCGCATCAGCCAGCCCGTCGCGCCCTGCAGATCCTCCAGCGCGCGCTTCAGCGGCGCGACGACGAACCGTGTGCGCTCGTCGGCCGCGCAGGCCTCGACGCACTGACCGACGAGCTGCAGATAGGCGCGCAGCGCCCGCCCGCCGTTCGCCGGCAGCTTGCGGCCGACGAGATCCAGGGCCTGTATGCCGTTCGTGCCTTCGTAGATCATCGCGATCCGCGCGTCGCGCACGAACTGCTCCATGCCCCATTCGCGGATATAGCCGTGGCCGCCGTAGCACTGCTGGGCGTCCGTCGCGTGCGCGTAGCCCCGATCGGTGAAATACGCCTTGATGACGGGCGTCAGCAGGCCGATCAGATCCTCGGCCGCCTCGCGCTCCGCCGGCGTCGCCGCCTTCTCGGCGAGATCGACCTGCAGCGCGCTCCACAGCGTCAAGGCGCGCGCGCCCTCGTTAAAGGCGCGCGCGTTCATCAGCATGCGCCGCACGTCGGGGTGCACGATGATCGGATCGGCTTTGCCGGCCGGGTTCTTCGACCCGCTCAGCGCGCGGCCCTGCAGGCGTTCGCGGGCATAGATCGCCGCGTTCTGATAGGCCACCTCGGACTGCGCGAGCCCCTGCACGCCGACGCCGAGGCGCGCGGCGTTCATCATGATGAACATCGCGCGCAAGCCCTTGTCGCGCTCGCCGATCAGATAGCCCGTCGCGCCCTCGTAGTTCATCACGCAGGTCGCGTTGCCGTGGATGCCCATCTTCTCCTCGATGCGACCGCAGGACACCGCATTGCGCGCGCCGAGGCGGCCGGCGTCGTCGACGAGGACTTTCGGCACGATGAACAGCGAAATGCCCTTCACGCTGTCCGGCGAGTCCGGCAGCTTCGCGAGCACGAGATGGATGATGTTCTCGGTGAGATCGTGCTCACCGCTGGAGATGAAGATCTTGGTGCCCGTGATCCGATAAGTGCCGTCGGCCTGCGCTTCGGCGCGCGTGCGCAGCAGGCCCAGATCGGTGCCGCAGTGGGCTTCGGTCAGGTTCATCGTGCCCGTCCACGTGCCGTCCATCATCTTGGGGATGAACTTCTGCTGCTGCTCGGGCGTGGCGACGGCGCGTATCGCGGCGATTGCGCCCTGCGTCAGCATCGGGTACATCGTGAAGGCCATGTTCGCCGCGATCATGTACTCCTCGAAGGCGGTCGCGACGGCGTGCGGCAGACCCTGACCGCCGAACGCGGGATCGCCGGCGAGCCCGCCCCAGCCGCCCGCGACGAACTTCTCGTAGGCGGCCTTGAAGCCCTCGGGTGTCGTCACGCGGCCGTCGGCATGGCGGGTGCACCCCTGCTCGTCGCCGCTGCGGTTCAGCGGCTGGATGACTTCCTCGGCGAAGCGGCCGCCTTCTTCGAGCACGGCGGCCAAGGTGTCCGGTGTCAGCTCGGCGAAGCCCGGCAGCGCCGCATAGCGCCCGAGCTCGAGCACTTCGTTGAGGATGAACAGGCTGTCCCTGACCGGGGCTTTGTAACTGGGCATGATCCGCTGCTCCGCGACGCGATGCGCGCATCTTAGCAGGCGGGCGCACCGCGCCGGCGCTCGCGCGGCCGCGCCGGATCCTCGGCCGCCGACCCGTCACAGATGTTTGCCGGCGCGTTTCGGCGCGCAGCGTCGCGACGCCTAGGCGCGGCCCTTCGCCGCGTTTAGAATCGCCCGAGCCTCAATCGAATCGTTCTCGATGTCCATTGCTGCCCGCTTTGCCGTCTCGCCAGCCCGCTTTGGCGAAGGAATCGTCTGGTCGACGACCTACACCGGTCGCCGCGCGGCGCTCGTCGATGCGGGCGTGGCCAGCCACACGCAGTTTCCGACCACCTCCAAGGCACGCTCCTCGGCCAACGGCGCGCATCCCGAATCCGGGCGCTGGTATCTGTGGCAGGAACGGCCGAACGAGGACATCTGGTCGATCACCTATTACACCGATGGCTTCATCGGCGAGCTCGATCGGGACGAATTGCGCCGGCTGCAGCGCCACCTGCTGCACGAGCTGCAGATCACGCCGGAGACCATCGGCGCGATCGTGCTCGCCTGGCGCAACCACGCCGCCAAGCAGAATCTCTGAGCGCGCGGTCGCGCGCCCCGTGCCGCTGCGCCGATCCTCGTTCGCGCTGTTGCTGCTCGCCTGCCTGCGAGGCGCGCAGGCGGCGGGCACCACGGCCCCGGAATTCGTCTTCGAGCGCGCGGCGCCCAGCGTCGTCACCGTCTATGCCGCGGACCGCGGCGGCCGGGTGCTGAGCCAGGGCAGCGGCGTCGTCGTGCAGGCCCGTCATGTGCTCACCAATTGCCACGTGCTCAAGGGCGCGGACTTCGTCGGCCTGAAGTCGGGCGGCGCGACGATCACGGCCGAGCTCGTCGAAGTGAAGATCGCGCACGATCTCTGCCTGCTGCGCGCGGCGCTGCTCGATGCGCCGCCGCTCGCGCGCGGCAGCGCGCAGGATCTGCGCATCGGACAGCGCGTCTATGCGCTGGGCGCGCCGCTCGGGCTCGATCTGACGTTCACCGAAGGGCTGGTCTCGGGGCTGCGTCACGAAGGCGGCTATGCGCTGATCCAGACCAGCGCCGCCGTGTCCCCCGGCTCCAGCGGCGGCGCGCTGCTTGCGCAGGACGGCAGCCTCGTCGGCATCATCAGCTTCAAGCTCAGCGACGAGGGCAATCACAGAGAGAACCTCAATTTTGCGATGCCGATCGATCTGCTCGACGAGTTCGGGACGTTGCCGCGGTGAGCGAGGATGCCGCGCGCCGCGTGTTCACGCTCGAGCACACGGTGCGCGAAGGCGATCCGCGGCTCGCGGCCGAGCTGCTCGCGGCGCTGAGCGGGCTGTCGAAGCTGCGCGTCAAGGACGCGATGCAGAAAGGCGCCGTGTGGCATGCGCGCGGCCGCGCCAAGCCGGCGCGCCTGCGGCGGGTCACGACGCCGCTGAAGATCGGCGATCGCCTGCAGCTCTATTACGATTCGGCGGTGCTCGCGCTGAGCCCGCCGCCGGCCTCGCTCGTCGCCGACTGCCGGCGCTACAGCGTGTGGCACAAGCCGGCGGGTCTGCTGGTCGAAGGCTCGCGCTTCGGCGATCACGCGACGCTCGCGGCGCAGATCGCCGCGCACTTCACGCCGCGCCGCGAGGTCTATCTCGTGCACCGTCTCGATTTGGAGGCGAGCGGCCTGCTCCTCGTCGCCCACAGCCGCCAGGCCGCGGCGAAGCTGTCGGCGCTGTTCCAGACGCGCAGCGTCGACAAGCGCTATCGCGTCGAGGTGCTCGGCGATCTGCGCGCGCGCGGCGAGCGCGGGCGCATCGAGCTGCCGCTCGACGGCAAGGCCGCCGTCACCGAGTACCGCGTCGAGGCCGTCGACACGGCCGCCGCGCGCAGCACTGTCCTCATTCGCATGCTGAGCGGCCGTCATCACCAGATCCGCCGCCACTTCGAGGCCATCGGCCACCCCGTGATCGGCGATCCGCGCTACGGCCGCGGCAACGCGGATCCGGGCGGCATGCGCCTCGCCGCGATCGGCATCGCCTTCACCGACCCGTGGACCGGGCGCCGGGTGCGCTACGGTGAACTGCCCGAGTGAGCGCCGCGGCGTATGATGATCGCCGCATGCGCGATTTCCTCGACACCCGCTACGTCAGCCTCGCGAGCTTCCGGCGCGACGGCCGCGAAGTGCGCACGCCCGTGTGGATCGCGCACAGCGAAGGCCGCTACTACGTCTTCACCGCGGCGCGCGCCGGCAAGGCGAAACGCCTGCGCGCCAACGGCCGTGCCCGTCTCGCCCCGTGCACGGCCAGCGGCCGCGTGCTCGGCGCATGGCAGGAAGCGCGCGGCCGGATCGTCGAGGCGCCGGACACGGTCACCCGCGCCTATCGTGCGCTGCGCGCGAAGTACGGCTGGCAGATGCGTCTGCTCGACTGGATGTCCAAACTGAGCGGCCGCTACGACGCCCGCGCGATCATCGAACTGGAACCGACATGACTCTCCTCGGCGACGACCCGACGGTGTTCCTCGCGCCGACCGCGATCATCGACTACCCGCATCCCGCCGTGCAGGCTTTCGTGCGCGAGCACGACCTGCCCGGCGCGCAGGCGCGGACGCGCGCGGTGCGGCTCTACTACGCGGTCCGCGATCGCATCCGCTACGACCCTTACGAGATCGTGCTGAGTGCCGAAGGCCTGAGCGCGGGTCGCTGCGCCAGCCTCGGCCGCGGCTGGTGCGTGTCCAAAGCCGCGCTGCTGACGGCCTGCTGTCGCGCGATCGGCATCCCGGCCCGTCCCGGCTACGCGGACGTGAAGAATCACCTGTCGACGGCGCGCATGCGCGCGCTGATGAAGACCGACGAATTCCGCTGGCACGGCTACACCGCGATCCTGCTCGACGGCAAATGGGTGAAGGCGACGCCGGCCTTCAACGTCGAGCTGTGCGAAAAATTCCGCCTGCGCCCGCTCGAGTTCGACGGCCGCGAGGATTCGATCTACCACCCTTTCGATCTCGAAGGCCGCCAGCACATGGAATACCTGCGCTACCGCGGCGAGTTCGCCGATCTCCCGCTCGCGGAGATGACCACCGACTTCGCGCGCTTCTACGCCCACATGATGGATCGGATCCGCGACGGCGATTTCGACGCCGAGGTCAAACGCGAAACGGCTTGAGGTTCGTGCCCCCTGCTATGCCCAGGGGCCACAGAGAACACCGAGAACACAGAGAGAAGAAGACGGATTGGATGCTGCCGCAGAGCTCGTAGCTTGCCGTCAAAGAGAGCGCCCCGTCTTCGTAGCCCGGGTGCAGCGTAGCGGAACCCGGGATCCGGCATGCCCGATACGCAAGGGCTTGCGGCCATGCTCGGCGCGCACAGCGGCAGCTCTTCTCGAGTGCATCAGAGGACGGCGGACGCCGATCCCGGGTTACGCGCTGCGCGCTTCACCCGGGCTACGACACCGCCGTCCACGTTGAAGGACTATGCCTCTTTCAGCCCAAGCTACGTTTCTCGTTGAATGAGAATCGCCACCGAGAACGCCGACAGGAAGAGATTGGAAAGAAACGCTGCTGCATCGGCATTTTCGTCAGCACAGACGTGACGAAGCAGAGCCCAATCAACCCCTCTTCCTCTGTGTTCTCGGTGTTCTCTGTGGCCAATCGCGCCTTTCGACACGTACTCACTCCACCATCGAAGTGACGGCCAGATCGGCCAAACGCTGCAGGCGTTCGCAGTGGAAGGTTTCTTCCATCAGGCCGGTCGAGAGGAACGAGAAGGAGAGCTGCTGGACGGGATCGATCCAGAAGCAGGTCGAGCCTGCGCCCCAGCCGCAGAAGGTCTGCGGGCTCGAGAAGTTGCTCATCGGGCCCGGTTGCACGCCTTCGCCGCGGACGAAGAAGCCGATGCCGATGGTAGCCGGCCACGGCGCCCAGCCGCGCGTGTCGCGCGCGTAGTCGAACAGCACGTTGCGGCGCTCGCCGGTGTGATTGCGCGCGCAGTACTCGATCGTGCGCGGCGACAGGATGCGCGTGCCGTCGAGCTCACCGCCGTTGGCGAGCATCAGCGCGAAGCGGTGGACGTCGGCGCTCGTCGTCAGATAACCGCCGGCCGGCACCTCGGCGCCTTCCATCAGCACGACCTGGCCGACGCCCTCGACCTCCTGTGGATAGAACATGCCGGGCACCTCGTAGCAGGCGACGACCGGGCAGAGCTTGTGCACGAGATCGGCGCGCGGGCCGAGGCTGGTCTCGCGCATGCCGAGCGGCTCGAAGAGATCCTCGGTGATGATGCGGCCGAAGGAGCGGCCCTGGGAATCGACGCGCCGCACGAGCTCGGCGAGCACGGCGTGGGCGACGATGATCGAATAGTTCACGCGCTCGCCGGGCAGCGATTCCGGACGCTGCGTCGCGACCCACTCGCTCAGCTTCTCGACGCTCGTCAGCACCTCCAGCGGCACGCCGGGGATGGCCGACATCAGGCCGCTGGTGTGCGTCAGCAGATGAAAGACGTTGATCTCGCGCAGGCCGCGCGTGTTGAACGCCGGGATCAGCTCGCCGACGCGCAGCGTGAGGTGCAGATCGCCGCGCTCGATCCGGTTCAGCACCAGCACGTTCGTGAACTGCTTGCCGATCGAGAAGGACACGAAGCTCTCGTCGCCGCGCATGCGCCGGCCGTTCGCCCGATCGGCGTGGCCGCAGACGACGTCGAGCACGACGCGACCGCGGCGCGCGAGCTTGAGCTGCGCGCCGTGATAGCGGCCGGCAGCGATGTCCCGTTCGATACGCGTCGCCACGCGCCCGAGGCGCACCGGGTCGAAGCCGAGATCCACCGCCGCCGGGGATACGCCGTTCATCGTCATCGTCCGCTCCTTCAAATTTTCTGCTGGCCGTAGCTCGCCGCGATGCTGTCGAGCGGCGATTTCTGGATGCCGTGATTGGGGATCGGGTAGCGCAGGCCGTTGTCGCTCAGGGCTTTGAGCCCGTCGACGACCTGCGGCAGGAAGCTCGGCGGAATCGCCATCAGCATCTCCTCGTCGAGCACGCCGCCGAACTTGCGCTCGGCGTAGCAGGGCACCGACAGCGAGGGCTCACCGGTCTTCAGCGCATTGCCCCAGGAATCCGCGCAGGCGCTCTCACCGACGCAGGTGAAGCTGTACTTGCGATACTGCCGGTACTGCAGGCCGTTGACGAAGGTGATCATCTGGCCGGGCGTGCCGTAGATCAGCACGATGTCCGGATTGTCGAGACGGCCCGAGGTGATCGGCGACAGCGCGATGGCCTGATAGTCGCCGTGGCTCGCACAGCTCATCGCCTGCTGATGGGCCGCGCTGTCCGCCGGCGTGCCGTACCACACGCCGACGAGCTGCCGGCCTTCGAGCCAGGCGGGATCGCGCGGCGCGAGACCGACGACGGCGCCGCACTGCTGCCCCATCAGATTGTCCATGGTCACGCCCAAGGTCCAGCCCAGCCAGCGCGACTGGCCGACCATCTGATCGAAGGCGAACTTCTCGCCCGCCGGCGGCCGCCGCAGCTTGGGCACGCTCGCCATTTCTTCGACCGTACGGAAACGCTTCAGGCCGATCGGCGTGGTTTTCAGGCGCAGATAGCGGTTCAGCGCGTCGTTGATCGCGGCATAGTCATAAGGATTGTCGTCGCCCCAGCAGTTCGGTGTCATCGTAGGGTTCTCCGCTCGCTGTGTTCAGGCTGCATCCGGATGGCGCAGCCTGATGATGCCCTTGCCGCGCACGGTCATCGCGAGCTCGCCGGCCGGATCGAAGACCTCGACCTTGTGGAAAAAGAGCCCGCGGTCGGGCTTCGACTGCGAACGGCGCTTGTCGAGCACCGTCACGCGCACCGTCATCTCGGCGTCCGGCCGCGTGGGCTTGTGCCAGGTGACTTCGTCGAGCCCGGGCGAGCCCAACCCCGCGACCGAGGAAATGAAGCGATCGGCGAGCAGGCGCATCATCGCACTGCCCGTGTGCCAGCCGCTCGCGATCAGGCCGCCGTAAGGCGAGGTCGCGGCGGCGACCGGGTCGACGTGGAAGCGCTGCGGGTCGAAGCGCCGCGCGAAGTCGACGATCTCTCCTTCGCTCAGGCTGAAGCTGCCGAGCTCGTAGGTTGCCCCGACCTCGTAATCCTCGTAATAGCGATCGTCGGGGGGCGTACTGAACGTGGCGTAGGTCATGGCGCGGCTTACCGTGGATGGAGACCGCACTATACCGCAGGCGGCGCGGTGGACGCGGCCGGTGGGCGCGTGCATGATGCGCGCACTTCGTCCTCGGCAGCGCGGCTCGGGGGGCACGCGTGGCGAACCTGTGGCTCCTCGTGTTCTTCGGCACGCTCATCTGGTCGGGCATCCAGCCCAAGGACTACGCGACCTGGGGTCTCGAAGTCGCGCCCGCGGTGATCGGCCTCGTGCTGCTGTGGGCGACGCGCCGCAGCTTCCCGCTGACGACGCTGGTCTATGTCCTCATCCTCGTCCACTGCGTGATCCTGATGGTCGGCGGGCACTACACCTATGCCGAAGTGCCGCTCGGTGAATGGATCAAGCCGCTGTTCGGCTTCGAGCGCAATCACTACGACAAGCTCGGGCATTTCGCGCAGGGTTTCGTGCCGGCGCTGATCGCGCGCGAAGTGCTGATCCGGCGCCGCGTGCTGGCGCGCCGCGGCTGGTGCGGCTTTCTGGTCGTCTGCGTATGCCTCGCGCTCAGCGCGGTCTACGAGCTGCTCGAATGGGCCGTCGCCGCGCTGTCCGAGCAGGCGGCCGCCGCCTTTCTCGGCACCCAGGGCTATGTGTGGGACACGCAGTCCGACATGGCCTTCGCCGGCCTCGGCGCGATCCTCGCCCTGCTCACGCTGCGCCGCTGGCACGATCGTCAATTGCGAAAGTTCAGCTCGCTCTGAGGCGGCGCTGATCCGTGGGTGCCTCATGAGGCGCCGTTTTTGCCACAGAGAACACCGAGAACACCGAGGAAGACGAGGGTGGCGTCGCGCCGCGTTGCGGTGTTTGCAGAGCGCGCGTGCCGTCTCTGGTGCTCCGGAAAGTGAAGCGCGAAAGGAGGCCGTCCTCGCTGAGGTTTCCGCGCTCGCGCCGTTCAAAAGCGGAGTGTTCGCAGGGCAGAAAGTTTGACCCAGCGCAGGCTCGGCGGGATCGACCCGACTATGCTGGCCGCGGAATTGCCCGCCCGAGAGTCGAGCTCGCCATGACCGATGCCGCTGCCCGCCCCGTGAATCAGATCCCCACGACCGCCGGCTGGCTCGGCTATCTCGGCCTGCTGCCCTTCGTCGTGCAGATGCTCGCCGTCGTGTTCGGGCCCAAGGGAGAAGACAGCCTCGCGCAGCATGCGGCCTTCGGCATCGCGAGCTATGGCGCGGTGATCCTGTCCTTCCTCGGCGGCATCACCTGGGGGCTCACGGTCAACAACCCCACGCTCGCGAACGTGCAGGGCAGCCGCGAGTTGATCTACAGCATGCTGCCCGCGCTCGCCGCGTGGGCGGCCGTGCTGCTGCCGGCGCCGTTCACGCTGTGGTTCTGCGCGATCGGCTTCGCCGTCACCTTCGCGCACGACACGCGCACCGCGAGCCTGCACGCGCTGCCCGCCTGGTTCCTGCGCCTGCGCCTGCATCTCAGCCTCGGCGCCATCGTCTGTATCGTGCTGACGGCGATTTATCGCTGAGCTCGAAGTCGCGATCCCGGATTCGCTGCGCGCATCCGGGCTACGCCGATGGCGTTTTTCGTAGCCCGGGTGCAGCGAAGCGGAACCCGGGATCTTCAAACTACGCCGACATGCCGATCCCGGGTTACGCGCTGCGCGCTCCACCCGGGCTACGAAGATCGCATTCTTCGTAGCCCGGATGCGCGCAGCGAATCCGGGATCCGGCGTTCATGCTCGCGCAAGCCTCAATGCGCGAGCAGCAGATTGCAGGGGCGCTTCTTCAGGAAGTGGCTGGTGAAGTCGCCGAAGAACAGGCGCTGCAGCCGCGAGTGCGAGTACGCACCCATCACCAGCAGATCGGCCCCGACCTCCTTGTACAAGTCGGCGAGCTGCTGCTGCGGCGAGTCGGCCGCCTGGAGCACCATCGGCGAGGTCGCCACACTGTGCACGTTCATCAGGTAGTCGGCGACGTCCTGCACCGAGGGCGCCACCGGCGGCTCGCTGTCGTCCTCGATCGACACGAGATGGACCTGACGCGCCTTGCGGAACAGCGGCAGGGCGTAGCGCAGCGCGCGCTTCGCGGCGGCTGAAGGCTTCCACGCGTAGAGCATCGTCATCTGCTCGAGACTCGCCGCCTTGGGCGCGTGCGCGATCAGCGCGAGCGGCGCACCCGCCGCGATCAGCACCTGCTCGATCGCCGGCTGCAGCACCGTCGCCGGCAGATCGAAGCTGGCGACGATCATGTCGTGCGTGAAACCCATGGCCGTGAGCACCTTGCGCGGATCCTCGCGCAGATCGAGCGGCTCGCCCCAGATCAGATGACTTGCCGAGGCCGATTGCCGGTACGCGGCCTGCGCCGCTTCCGCATGGCTCGCGCGCTGACTCTCATAGGCGCGGTTCAGATAGTCCTGCGCGCGGTTCAGGCCGTCGACCTCGATCAAAGCCCGATATTCCGCGCGCTGATCCGGCGACAGCAGGCTCAGCATGTCGGCCGCGTAGCGGCAGGCGACCGAGGCACCCAGCCCGTCCGCGACCGCGGCGGCGAACGCCAGCGCGGCCTGCTCCTTCGGCGTGCCTGCATACAACAAGGACACATTGGTGAGCATCGGAGATCCCCATCCTTTCAATGACGATGCTTGAAGCATAGGCGCCCGCTGCGCCGCGCGCTTGATCCAGCGCATTCGGAAATTGGGCGCTTTTCGGCCTCTTTCGCCACGGCGCCGACGTCGACGCCGTCCTCACGCCGACGAGACGTAGGCCCAGGCCTCGCGCAGCAGCGGCGCGAGCCGGGCGACCCAGGCGCGCTGCCCGCTCACCGCGGCGACGGTGTCCTGGCGCAGCTCGATGAGCACGTGCGGCAGGCCGCGCCGCTCGCCGTGCACGGGCACGCCGTAGTCGCCGTCGTCGGTCAGACGATAGGGGATGTTGTCGCCGACGTTCAGGACGTGGTCGCGGTGCAGAGCTCGGAGCAGACATTCGGCGACGCGGCGATCGCGGTTCGACAGCAGCGCGATCTCCCACGGCCGCGCAACGCCGGCGTAGACCGGCGTGAAACTGTGGATCGCGACGAGCAGCGTGCCCAGTCCGCGCGCGGCGCGCGCATCGAGCAGGCGCGCGATCGTCTCGTGATAAGGCTCGAACAGCGCCGCACGGCGGCGCTGCTTCTCGGCCGCCGAGAGCGCCACGTTGCCGGGCACCGGCGTGTTCTCACTCTTCTCGGGAAAGAGATCGTGCCGGTGAGGCGGCCGGTTCAGATCGATCACCAGCCGCGAATAGCCGCTCGCGACGAGCGTCGCGTCGAGGGCCGCGGACAGGCCGCCGGCGACGCCGAGCGCGCCGATGTCCCAGGCGATGTGTCGATCGCGTTCGGCGGCCGGCACGCCCAGATCGCCGAGCGCGGCGGGGAGGCGATTGCTCGCGTGATCGCAGGTCAGCAGGAACGGCGAATCCGACGCGGCGCGCGCCACCGACACCGCCGGCGGTTCCTGCGGCCCGAGCAGCATCACGTCGGCACCTTGCCGTCGGGATAGAGCTCGGGATGCCGATAACGCTTCGCCCAGCCGAAGCCCTGCCAGGTCGTGAGCTTCTTCGGCACGATCTTGAAGGTCCAGCACGGCTCGACGTTGACGCCGCCGCGATAGTCCTGGGCCTTCGCGCCGAGATAGCGCGGCCCGGTGTGCCGTTCGCCGATCTGGTTCCAGATCGATTTCTCGCCGTTCATCAGCGTGGGCCCGACCGCGGCCTCGACGATCACGGCCGTGCCTTCGCAGATCACCTTGCGTATCGGCGCCTGCGGCTCGTCGACGACCAGCGACACGCGCGGGTCCAGCGCCATGTAATGGCACCACTCCGAACGTTCGCGGCCGACGATCCAGAACGCGCTGCCGTCCCAGTGGTACCAGACGGGCACGACGTAGGGCCAGCCGTCCGGCTTCAGGCAGGCGAGCCGCGCGAGCCACGGCCCGGCGAGGAATTCGTTCATCTCCTGCGGCGTCATGCCGCCGAGTTTGCCGCGCCAGTCGCTCATCGTTGCGCCTCAGTAGACTTCGAAGTATTCACGATGCTCCCAGTCCGTGACGTGGGCGAGGAAGCGTTCGATCTCGTGCTGTTTGATCGCGAGCAGGTAGTCGACGAAGGTGTCGCCGAAGCCCGCGCGGTACACCGCGTCCGTGCGCAGCGCCGCCGTCGCCTCCATCAGGCTGCGCGGCAGCTTCGGTTTGCTGGACTCGTAGGGCGAGGCCTCCGGCGGGCCGGGATCGAGCCGCGCGTCGATGCCGGCGAGGCCCGCGACGATCTGCGAGGCCATGTACAGATAGGGATTCGCGCAGGGCTCGCCGGCGCGGTTCTCGATGTGCGTGGCGCGATCGCCGGCGCTGCCGAGCACGCGGATCATCGCCGCGCGATTCTCGCGCGCCCAGGTGATGCGATCGGGCGCGAAGGAATTCGGCCGGTAGCGCTTGTAGCCGTTGATCGTCGGCGTCGAGAACACGCAGCCGGCCGGCGCGTGGGCGAGGAGACCGGCGACGTACTGGCGGCCGAGCGGGCTCAGCGCCTCCTCACCGCCGGCCATGTTCGCGAACAGATTGCCGCCGGTCGTCGCCTCGCACAGCGACTGGTGCAGATGCCAGCCGCTGGAGAAGAAGTTCGGCAGCGCCGGGCGCGTCATGAAGGTCGCGTGATAGCCGTGCCGCCGGCAGAGCTGCTTGGTCGCGGTGCGAAACAGCAGCATGTCGTCGGCCGCGCCGATGCCGCGGCGCGGATCGAAGGTGAACTCGCACTGGCCCGGGCCCCATTCGTCCTCCATCGTGCGCAGCGGCAGCTCCAGGGCCTCGAGATTGTCCTGCAGCATCTGCAGAATCGGATCGATTTCGTCCTGCCGATCTTCGGTCAGGTACTGGAAGCCGTGCGCGATCGCGGACACGCGCGGCGGATCCGGCGGCCAGCCCGACTGCGCGGGCTCGAGCATGCGATCCTCGAGCTTGCAGATGTAGAACTCGACCTCCAGGCCGGCGACGAAGTCCAGCCCGCGCCGCGCCAGCTCGCGGAGCTGCTTCTTGAGCACGGCGCGAGTGTCGAAGGGCATCGGCTCGCCGCTCGCGAGATACATCTCGGACAGGACCCAGCCCGTGCGCTCGGCCCAGGGCAGGACGCGGAAGGTCAGCGGATCGGGCACCAGGATCGCATCGGGCCCGCCGGCGAGCGCGGTCATGCCGAGCCCGGCGTCGCTGCTGAACATCGGCGCGAACAGATTGTTCGTGGTGTCCATGAACAGCGTCGCGGTCTGGAAGTCGATGCCGTTCTTCAGCGCGAGCATGAAGTCGTGGACCATCACGTGCTTGCCGCGGACGATGCCGTGCTGATCGCCCCAGGCGATGCGGATCGTGCGCAGGCGATGGCGCGCGATGTCCTCTTCGATGCGCGCGATCGTCGCCTGCTGCTCTGCGCAGTGGAGGCCGTGACGCGTCACGAAGTCGAGCTGGCCGACGCTGCCGTCCTGAATGCTCATCGCCCCCTCCTCTTGCGCAGGATCGCTGCCCGGGAGTATAGAAACCGTCCCGGCGCGCGCCAACGACCTGAGGGTGGGGGCGCGACGGCCACGCCATCAAACGATTCGCCGCCGCTGCCCCCGGCAGGAGAACGCCGATGCCCGCCGTCAAGACCGTCTACAGCCGTGAGCTCGCCCTGCTGAGCGATCAGGCCGCCCTGCTGCTCATCGACATGCAGAACTACTGCTGTCATCCGGACGGCGGGCTCTATCGAAGCTGCCCGCCCGAGGAGGTGACGGCGCGCTACGGCTGGTTCCGGCGCCAGCTCGAGAGCGTCGTGATCCCGAACCTCCAACGTCTGCTCTCGGCCTGTCGCCAGGCCGGCGTCGAGGTCATGCACACGACCATCGAGTCGCTGACCGCCGACGGGCGCGAGCAGAGCCTCGATTACAAGATCAGCGAGATCTTCGTGCCCAAAGGCGCCTGGGACGGCCAGCCGATCGAGGCGCTGGCGCCGATCTGCGACGAGATCAGGCTGCCGAAGACGGCGTCCAGCGTCTTCAATGCGACGAACCTCGACTACCTGCTGCGCAATCTCGGCGTCACGCAGCTCGTGATCGGCGGCGTCGTGACCGATCAGTGCGTGGAGTCGGCCGTGCGCGACGCCTGCGATCGCGGCTATCTCGTGACCCTCGTCGATGACGGCTGCACCAGCTTCACGCCGGAACGCCACCGCAATTCGCTGGCCGCGCTCGCCGGCTACTGCCGGCAGCGGCCGACGGAAGTCCTGCTCGACGAAATCCGCGGGCAGCGCGCCCGCGTCGTGTCGCGCTGAGCCGGCGGTCCGCGCCGGACGCCGGCGCCGTGCTTTGACACTGCTCGCAGCACGACGCTACCATCCGGGCACCTTTCATCCTGAACCGGCGCAGGCGGTGCGCGGTTCCGTCGCCGGAACGACGCCTCTGCCAGCCTCGAGTACGAGCTCCGCATGAGCAAGAAATCCACCGTGACGCGCGGCGGGCAGGACACGGACACGCTGCTCGCGTGCTATCGCGGCATGCTGCGCATCCGCAAGGTCGAGCAGCGCCTGTCGAAACTGTTCGCGGACAAGGAAATCCCCGGCTTCATCCATTTGAGCATCGGCCAGGAGTCCGTGCCGGTCGCGATCAGCCGTCACCTGCGGGACAGCGACACGATCGCCGCGACCCATCGCGGTCACGGCCAGGCCCTCGCCAAAGGCATCGACCTCAAGGGCTTCGTCGCCGAGATGATGGGCCGCGAGCTCGGCATCTGCCGCGGGCGCGGCGGCTCGATGCACATCGCGGAGGCGAAGGTCGGCATGCTCGGCGCGAACGGCATCGTCGGCGGCGGCATCTCGCTCGCGACCGGCAGCGCGCTCGCGCACAAGCTCGCCGGCAAGGGCGACGTCGCCGTGTGCTACTTCGGCGACGGCGCGCTCGCCGAGGGCATCTTCCACGAATGCCTCAATCTCGCTGCGCTGTGGGCGCTGCCCGTGCTGTTCGCCTGCGAGAACAACGGCTGGGGCGAATTCTCGCGCACCGATCGCCAGTTCTGCGGCAAGCTCGAAGGCCTGGCGAGCGCCTTCGGCGTGCCGTATCGCTGTGCCGACGGCCTGGAGGTGCGCGAAGTCACCACCGTCGCCGGCGAGCTCCTCGCGCAGATGCGCCAGGACTCCCGGCCCGCCGTGCTCGAGTGCCGCGTCGAGCGTTTCCACGGCCACTACGAAGGCGATCCGCAGAAATACCGCGACCCGGCCGAGATGGCCGCGCTCGGCGACAAGGATCCGCTCGCGCGCGCCCGCGCCGCGCTCGCCGCGGCCGGCGTCGACGGCGCGCGCTTCGACGCGCTGGACGCGGAGATCGACGCCGAGATCGAGACGGCCGTCGCCTACGCCCGCGCGGCGCCGCTGCCGGACTTCGCGGCGGCGCGCGCCGACGTCTACGCGCAGGGATAGAGCATGGAACAGATGCGTTTCGGTCAGGCGATCGGCAAGGCCCTCGCGGATGCGATGGAGGCCGATCCGAAAGTGATCCTGCTCGGCGAGGACATCGGCGAGGCCGGCGGCCCCTTCGGCGTCACGCGCGGGCTGTACCAGCGCTTCGGCGCGGGCCGCGTGTTCGACTTCCCGATCTCGGAAGCTGCGCTCGTCGGCACCGCGGCCGGTGCGGCGCTGTCCGGCTATCGGCCGGTCGCCGAGATCATGTTCATGGACTTCTGCACGCTGGCGATGGACGCGATCGTGAACCAGGCGGCGAAGGCGCACTTCATGTTCGGCGGCCAGACCGCCGTGCCGCTCGTCGTGCGCGCGCCGCACGGCGGCGGCGTCAACGCCGGCGCCCAGCACTCGCAGTGTCTGGAAGCCTGGTTCGCGCACGTGCCGGGCCTGAACGTCGTGTGCCCGGCGACGCCGGCCGACGCCTACGGCCTGCTGCGCAGCGCGATCGCCTCGCCGAACCCGGTGCTCTACATCGAGAACAAGGCGCTGTACGCGCGCAAGGGCGACATGCCGGAGACGCCGGCCGCGATCCCCTTCGGCCAGTCGCGGATCGCGCGGCCCGGCCGCGACGTCACCGTCGTCACTTACGGCGCGGCGCTGTACCAGGCGGAAGCGGCGGCGGCACAGGCGGCCGAGCGCGGCGTCGAGCTCGAGATCCTCGATCTGCGCTCGCTGCAGCCCTGGGACGAGGCCGGCGTGCTGGCCTCGCTGTCGCGCACGCATCGCCTCGTCGTCTTCCACGAAGCGGTCGAAGCCTTCGGCGTCGGCGCCGAGATCGCCGCGCGCATGGCCGACGTCGGCTTCGACGAGCTCGATGCCCCGATCCTGCGCGTCGGCGCGCCGTTCATGCCGACGCCTTACGCTCCCAATCTCGAAAGCGCCTACCTGCCCGACGCCGCGCGCCTGCTCGCGGCGATCGAGCGGGTCATGGCCTGAACACGGAAACCCTCATGACGACTCCACGCCAGTACATCCTGCTCGACGTCCGTGACCACCAGGCGTGGCTCACGATCAATCGTCCGTCGACTCTGAACGCCCTCGACATCCCGACCCTGCTCGAGCTCGAGGCGGCCTTCGGCGAAGCGCTCGAGAACCCGGAGGTGCGCGTGATCGTGCTCACCGGCGCCGGCGATCGCGCCTTCGTCGCCGGCGGCGACATCGCGGATCTCGATTCGCGCCAAGGACTCGCGCACTACCAGGAATTCGCCGAGGTGATCCATCGCGTGTTCCGCAAGATCGAGACCAGCGACAAGCCGACGATCTGCGCGGTCAACGGCTGGGCCCTCGGCGGCGGCACCGAGATCCTGCTGTGCACGGACGTGCGCGTGGTGTCCGACAAGGCGCGGCTCGGCCTGCCCGAGATCACCCTGGGCCTCTTCCCCGGCGCCGGCGGCACGCAGCGCTTCATCCGCCAGATCCCGCCGTGCCGCGCCAAGGAGCTGATGTACACGGGCGATCAGATCACCGCCACTGAGGCGCTGTCGCTCGGCCTCGTCAACCACGTCGTGCCGCCGGATCGACTGGTGGCGAAGGTCGGCGAGATCGCGGCGAAGATCACCCACAAGTCGCCGCTCGTGCTCAAGCTGCTGAAGCGCTCGATGAGCAACGGCATCGACATGCCGATGCCCGCCGCGCTCGCCTACGAGCAGGCGATGATCGGGCTCGTGCTCGATTCGAAGGATTCGCACGAAGGCTGCCAGGCCTTCCTCGGCAAGCGCGCGGCCCACTTCAAGGGCGAATGATCCGGTGAGCGCCGAACGCGCGATCCGTCTGCCCAAGCTCGGGCTGACGATGACCGAAGGCACCCTCGTCGAATGGCTGGTCCGACCCGGCCAGGCCGTGCACGCCGGGGATCTGCTCTACGTCTGCGAGACCGAGAAGATCGCGAACGAGATCGCGGCCGACGAGGCCGGCACGATCGGCGAGCTGCTCGTGCAGCCCGGCGAGACCGTCGAGGTCGGCACCGCGCTCGCGACCTGGGCCGGCAGCCCGCTGGCCGGCGTCCCGGCCGCGGCATCCAAGGCCGCGCCGATGGTTCCCGCGGCGCCCGCGCCGGCGCCCCCTGCGGCGCCCGCATCCGCCGCGCCGGCGCGGGACGGCCGTCTGCTCGCGACCCCGCATGCGCGCAAGCTCGCGCGCGCCCGCGGCGTGGATCTCGCGCTCGTCGCCGGCACGGGTCCGAAGGGCCGCATCAAGGCCTGCGACGTGCCGACTGCTCCCACGATCCCGGCGCCGCGCGCCGCGCAGCCGGCGCCCGCGATCGCGTCCGGCGCCGCGCAGCCCGTCGCGCTGACGGCTGCCCAGCGCACCGTCGCCGCGCGCATGGCGCAGAGCAAGCGCGAGATCCCGCACTTCTATCTCGAAGCCGCGGCCGAGGTCGGCAAGCTGCTCGAGCTGCACCGGCAGGCGAAGGCCCGCGCCGGCTGCGAAATGCTCACGCTCACGCACTGGATCGTGCAGGCCGTCGGCCTCACGCTCGAGGCCGAGCCGCTGTTCCGCCGCGTGTGGCAAGACGACGGGGCCGTCGAGCTCGCGGACAGCGACGTCGCGCTCGCCGCGGCGACGGACAAGGGCCTCTACGTCGGCGTCGCGCGCCGGGTCGGCCGCCATCCCTTGGTGCACAACGCACAGGCGCTCGCCGAGCTCACGCAGCGCGCGCGCAGCGGACGCCTGACGGCGCAGGACAGCGGCGGCGGCGCAATCTGCGTGTCGAATCTCGGCGGCACGCGCGTGCGCCACGTATTCCCGATCGTGCTGCCCGGCCAGGCCAGCATCCTCGGCGTCGGCCGCACCGAAGCGGTATTCCGCCCCGACGCCGCCGGCCAGCCCGCGCTGCGCCAAGAGCTCAACCTCGTGCTCGCCTGCGATCACCGCGTGCTGAACGGCATGGACGGCGCGCGCCTGCTCGACGCGATCGTCGCGCGCCTCGAAGATCCGCTGTCGCTGCTGCTCGTGGCGCGCTGAGCCGGCACTTCGGCTTTGGTGCTACGGAACCCGTCGATATGGCCACCGAGAACACAGAGAACACCGAGGAAGAGCGAGAAGGCGTGGGTGCCGCTTCAACGTTTGCGGACTTCGTGAGCGGCAAACAGGGGCTTACTCCGGAACCCGGCTCGTATGACCATCGAGCGCGCAATCATGAATTCCTCGGTGTTCTCGGTGTTCTCTGTGGCCCGACTTCCAGGCACCAAGGGCATGCACGGACACGTCCACGCGCACACCATTTCAGGAGCCAGCCATGGATTTTCAACTGACCGACGAGCAGAAGATGATTGCCGACACCGCGCGCAAGCTCGGTGAGAAGTTCGGGCTCGACTACTGGCGGGATCACGACAAGCGCAAGGCGTTTCCGCAGGAGTTCTGGAAGGCGACCTGCGAGGCGGGGATCGGCGGCGTTGCGCTGCCGGACGAGTACGGCGGCAGCGGGCTCGGCATGCTCGAGATGGCGCTCGCGATCGAGAATCTTGCGCGCGGCGGCGGCGGCAGCACGATCGGCCAGCTCTTCATGCTGAACCCGATCTTCGGCGGTGTGTCGATCTCGCGCTACGGCACGGCCGAGATGAAGCAGAAATACCTGCCGCCGCTGATCGCCGGCGATCTCGTCTGCTGCATGGCGCTGACCGAGCCCGACGCGGGCACCAATACGCTGGAGATCACCAGCTTCGCGCGCCGCGACGGCGAAGGCTGGGTGCTGAACGGCAAGAAGCACTGGATCACGGGCGCGCTGTCGTCCGGGATCACGCTGATCGTCTGCCGCACGAAGAAGATCGAGGAGGTCAAGCGCAAGACCGAAGGCATCTCCCTCTTCCTGATCGACACCGGCCGCAAGGGCGTCAGCCTCGGCCGCATCGACAAGCTCGGCACCAACACGCTCGACTCCTCGACCGTGTTCTTCGACGACGTGCGCCTCGAGCCCGCCGATCTCGTCGGCACCCTCGACGGCGGCTGGCCGCAGCTCCTGGACGTGCTGAACACCGAGCGCATCGTCACCACCGCCGGTCTCTGCGGCACGGTCGATCTCGCGCTCAAGCTCGCCGTCGATTTCGCCAACGAGCGCCGCGTATTCAGCAAGACGCCGATCAGCGCCTACCAGGGGATCCAGTTCCCGCTCGCGCAGGCTTTCGCCGAAATCGGCTGCGCGCGGCTGATGAACTACCAGGCGGCGACGCTGTGCGATCGGGGCCAGCCCTTCGGCGCCGAGTCGAACATGGCCAAGCTGATCGCCTCGCAGGCCTGCGACAAGGCGACGATCCAGGCGATGCAGACCTTGGGCGGCATGGGCTATGCGTCCGAATACCACCTCGAACGCCTGTGGCGCGACCAGCGCCTGTTCCGCTTCGCACCGGTGTCCGAGGAGATGATTCTGAACTTCATCGCGCAGCACAACCTCGGCATGCCGCGTTCGTATTGAAAAGCATCCTGGGCTTCGGCGACGCCTGATATGCCGGTTAATCCAGCCACGGAGAACACGGGAGGAAGCTCAACGTTCGGCGCCACGACGAAGATGTTGGGCTTCCTGCGTCAGCCCAACCTACGGCCTAGATGATGAACGGCGGTGTCGTAGCCCGGGTGGAGCGCGCAGCGCGTAACCCGGGGTCCGCGCCCGCCGTCCTCTCATACATCCGAGAAGAAGGCTATCGCATATTGCACATGCCGGATCCCGGGTTTCGCTACGCTGCACCCGGGCTACGGGAAGACAAGGCTTGCCGCCGCTCGGCGCTTTCGTTCAGCGCGCCGGATCGCGCAGGATCACCGGCGAATCCTCGCCGAACACGCGTCTGAGCAGCCGCTCGCCCTGCGGCGGATCGCCGGGGACGATGTGCACGGCGAGCCCTGCCGCCTGGGCGTCGGCGACGATGCGCTGGAATACCATCACGCCCGTGTAGTCGATGCGCCCGACGCGGCGCAGATCGAAGATCACGCGCTTCGCCTCGGGGTGGCGCACCAGCTCGTCGAGCAGCTTCTCGTCGACGACGTTGGCCGAGCCGAAGTACAGCACGCCGACCGGCACGAGCCGCAGCTCGCCCGCGGCGGGCTCGTAGTGCACGCCGATGTGGATGCGCCGCTCGCGCCACAGGTGCACGGCGATGCCGAGCACGATGCCGATGCCGACCGCGACGTCGATGCGCGGCGCGAGCCACAGCGTGAGCCCGAAGGTGCTCCAGGCGACGAAGGCCTGCGCGCGCGACACCTCGCCGATCCGCCACAGCGCGCGTAGCCGCACGAGCTTCAGCACGGACGCGATGATCACGCCTGCGAGCACGGCCTTGGGCAGCGCGGCCAGCACCGGCGCGCAGGGCAGGAAGGCGAGGACCGCGAGCCCGGCCACGGCGCCGCTCCAGCGCGTGCGCCCGCCGGCCGTGCGATTGACCATGGTGCGCGAGAACGAGCCGCCGACCGGAAAGGCGTGCGACAGCGCGGCCGCGATGTTCGCCGCGCCCTGCCCCATCAGCTCGCGATTGGCGCTCCAGGGACTGCGATCCTGCGTGGCCAGCGTGCGCGCGATCGCGGCCGGCTCGGCGAAGCCGACGAAGGCGATGACGAGCCCGGGCACCAGGAGCTCGCGCGCGCGTCCCCAGGCCAGATCGAAGCCCCACGGCGGCAGCTCGCGCGGAATCGCACCGACCAGCGGCGCGCCGTAGTCGGCGTAGCGGCCGATCAGCACGCCGACGGCGACCGCGACCAGCACGCCGGGGAAGAGCACGTGGAGCCGCCGTCCGCCACCGATTGCCGCGAGCGTGCCGATGCCGCAGCCGAGCGCGGCCAGCGACCATTCCCCGGGCCGCGCGAGCGCCGCCAGCGCGCGCGAGATCTCCTCTCCCGGCATCGCCTCGAGACCGAGCAGCGGCGGTAGCTGCGAAGCGAGGATCAGAAGCGCGGCGGCGCTCGAAAAGCCCATCATCACGGGCTGCGACATCAGAAAGGCGACGAAGCCGGCGCCGGCCGCGCCGATCGCGAGCCGCAGCGCGCCGACCGTCAGCGCGAGCAGCGCCGCGAGCGCGACGTAGTCCGCGCTCGCCGGCGGCGCGAGACCGCTGAGCGCGGCGAGCGTCAGCATGCTGGTGATCGCGACGGGACCCGTCTGCAGATAAGGCGAGGAGGCGAAAAAGGCGGCGGCGATCGGCGGCAGGATCGCGGCGTAGAGGCCGTACACCGGTGGCATGCCGGCGAGCTCGGCATAGGCCAGCGACTGCGGGATCAGCACCAGCGCGACGCTCAGGCCCGCGACGAGATCGCCCCACTGCGGCCGCACGGCAGGACGCTGCGTCATGGCGGCGAGCAGTAGCCTAGAGACATCGGGCGCGGATGGCTGGGAAAGTTCTGAGCTTATATGATTCTGGCATATATGAATTCCGAGACCCATCGTGGCCGACGGCACTGAGCCCGGCCGGCGCAGCGCCGAGTCGCCCGTCGACACCGCCCCCGCCGTCGCCGACGAGATCCGCACCACCACCTGCTACATGTGCGCGTGCCGCTGCGGCATCCGCGTGCACTTGAAGAACGGCGCGGTGCGCTACATCGACGGCAACCCGGATCATCCCGTCAACCGCGGCGTGATCTGCGCGAAAGGCGCGTCCGGGATCATGCAGCAACATTCCCCGGCGCGCTTGAGCAAGCCGCTGCTGCGCGTGGGCCCGCGCGGCGCCGGCGAGTTCCGCGAGATCGAATGGGACGAGGCGCTAGCCCTCGCGGCCGGCTGGCTGCAGGACATCCGCGCGCGCGCGCCGCGCGAGCTCGCCTTCTTCACCGGCCGCGATCAGAGCCAGTCCTTCACCGGCTGGTGGGCACAGCAGTTCGGCACCGTCAACTACGCCGCCCACGGCGGCTTCTGCTCGGTCAACATGGCGGCCGCGGGGCTCTATTCGATCGGCGGCTCGTTCTGGGAGTTCGGCGAGCCGGACTGGGCGCACACCAGGCTGCTCCTGCTGTTCGGCGTCGCCGAGGATCACGCCTCCAATCCGATCAAGATCGGGCTCGGCCAGTTGAAGGCGCGGCCGGGCACCAAGCTCGTGTCGATCAATCCCGTGCGCACGGGCTATTCCGCGATCGCCGACGAATGGCTCGCGATCACGCCCGGCAGCGACGGCCTGCTCGTCGCCGCGCTGATCAACGAGCTGCTCGCCGCGGAGAAGATCGACTGGCCCTACCTCGCGCGCTACACCAACGCGGCCTGGCTCGTGATCGACGATCCCGGCGCGCCGGATCACGGCCTCTTCGCGCGCGACGCCGAGGGGCGGGCGCTGTGCGTGGACGCGCGCAGCGGCGCGCTCGTGCCCGCGCCGGGCGCGGAAGCGCCGCGTTTCGTCGGTGCCGTCGAAACGCCCGACGGACGCCGCGCGGCGCCGGCTTTCGAAGGCTTTGCGCGCCGCTTCCTCGATCCCTGCTTCGAGGCCGAGGCCGTCGCTCCCCACTGCGGCATTCCCGCCGCCCGCATCCGCGCGCTCGCCGCCGAGCTCGCCGCGGTCGCTTTCGAGCAGACGATCGCGCTGCCCGGGCCGTGGATCGACGCGGCGGGACGCGAGCACGCCGAGTTCATCGGGCGGCCGATCTCGATGCACGCGATGCGCGGGATCTCGGCGCATGCGAACGGCTTCCACACCTGCCGCCTGATCCACGCGCTGCAGATGCTGCTCGGGACGATCGACGTGCCCGGCGGCTTTCGCTACAAGCCGCCGTTCCCGCGCCCGATCCCGCCGCCGGGCAGTCCGGCGACCGGCAGCGCGCCCGGCCAGCCGCTGACGCGCATGCCGCTCGGCTTTCCGCGCGGCCCCGAATACCTGCTGCACGACGCAGACGGCAAGCCGGAGCGCCTCGATCAGGCTTTTAGCTGGGAATTCCCGCTCGCCCTGCACGGCCTGCTGCACACCGTGATCCACAACGCATGGAAAGGCGATCCCTATCCGATCGACACGCTGTTCCTGTACATGGCGAACATGGCCTGGAACTCGGCGATGGACGTCCCGGCGACGCTCGCGCAGCTCTGCGATCGACGCGCGGACGGCGAGTACCGCATCCCGCGCATCGTCTACGTCGACGCCTATTACAGCGAGACCGTGCCCTATGCCGATCTCGTCCTGCCGGACACGACCTATCTCGAGCGCTGGGACTGCATCTCGCTGCTCGATCGGCCGATCTCGGACGCCAACGGCGCGGCCGACGCGATCCGCCAGCCGGTCGTGGCGCCCGACCGCGACGTGCGTCCGTTCCAGGACGTGCTGCTCGATCTCGGCGCCCGCCTCGGCCTGCCCGGCATGACGCGCGAAGACGGCAGCCCGCGCTATCCCGGCGGCTACCGCGACTACCTCGAGCATCACATGCGCGCGAACGACGTCGGTCCGCTCGCCGGCTGGCGCGGCGAGGACGGCAGCCTGTCCTTCCGCGGCGCGCCGAACCCTTCGCAGCTCGAACGCTATGTGGAGAACGGCTGCTTCTTTCGCGCGGAGCTGCCGCCTACCTTGCGCTACTACCGGTTCGCGAACCGCGCCTACCTCGAGCACGCAGTGGCGGCGGGCTGGATCGGCGCGGCGCAGCCGATCGTGCTCGAGCTCTACAGCGAGATCCTGCAGAAGTTCCGGCTCGCGGCCACGGGTCACGGTGAGCTGCAGCCGCCCGCGCCTCTGCGCGCGCGTTTGCGCGAGCACTGCGATCCGCTGCCGCTGTGGCAGCCGCTCGCGCCGCCGGCGGGTGACTATCCGCTGCACGCGATCACGCAGCGGCCGATGCACATGTATCACTCCTGGGGCGCGCAGAACGCGTGGCTGCGGCAGATCAGCGCGCGCAATGTCCTCTATGTGCATCCCGAGGCCGCCGCCGCGGCGGGCCTCGCCGACGGCGACTGGGCCTGGATCCTCGCGCCTGGCGGTCGCGTCAAGGCGCAGGTGCAGACCATGCGCGGCGTGAATCCGCACACGGTGTGGACCTGGAACGCGCTCGGCAAGCGGCGCGGCGCGTGGGGGCTCGCCGCCGACGCCCCGGAGAGCACGCAGGGCTTTCTGCTGAACCATCTGATCCCGACCCACACCGGCCCGGCGCGTGCAGCGCTCAACGCCGATCCGCTGACCGGCCAGGCCGCCTGGTTCGATCTGCGAGTGCGCCTCGAGAAATGCCGGCCGCAGGAAGCCGGCGCCACCGCACCGCTGTTCGAGGTCTTGCCGGCGCGGGCGCATGCGCCGGAGATCTTGCGCCGAGGCCTCGCGCTCAAGGGCGAGGCGACGGGCCGGACGCTCGATACGCCGCGCGAATACCTCGGCGGCAGCGCGCAGGCCGAACGCGAAGGAGAGCCGCAATGACGATGCTGCCGCCGTCGACGACTCGCAAGCTCGGGCTCGTGATCGATCTCGACACCTGCGTCGGCTGCCACGCCTGCGCAACGAGCTGCAAGGAGTGGAACGACGCCGGCTACTCGGCGCCGCTGACCGACACCGATCCCTACGGCGCGGCGCCGGACGGTGTGTGGTTCAACCGCGTGCACACTTACGAAGTGCAGACTGCCGCGGGCAGCAAGACGGTCAACTTCCCGCGCTCCTGCCTGCACTGCGACAACGCGCCCTGCGTCACCGTGTGCCCGACCGGCGCCTCGTTCAAGCGCGCGGCGGACGGCATCGTGCTGGTCGACGCGGACAAATGCATCGGCTGCAAGCTGTGCTCCTGGGCCTGCCCCTACGGCGCGCGCGAGTACGACGCGGACGCCGGCGTGATGAAGAAATGCACGCTGTGCGTCGATCGGATCTACAACGGCAACCTGCCCGAGGCCGCGCGCGTGCCGGCCTGCGTCGCGGCCTGCCCGACCGGCGCGCGCAGCTTCGGCGATCTGGGCGATCCCGCGAGCGGCGTATCGCGGCTCGTGCGCGAACGCGGCGGCTACGATCTGATGCCCGAGCAGGGCTGCGCGCCCGTGAACAAGTATCTGCCGCCGCGCCGCGCGCCCGAGCTCGCGGCAAGCCCGCTGCCGCGTCCGGCCGGCCGCTTCGAGACCGCGCTGCTGCGCTGGATCGATCGCATCCTGACGTGAATCCGGCCTATTCGATCGTCTTCTTCACGACCGCAGCCGGCGCCGGCTACGGCCTGATCGCGATCCTCGCGCTGTACGCCGCGAGCGGGGACGCGGCGAGCCGCGGCGCCTTGGCCCTCACGGCGCTCGCGCTCGCCGCGGTGCTCGTCAGCGCCGGCCTGCTGTCCTCGACCCGCCATCTCGGGCATCCGGAACGCGCCTGGCGCGCGCTGACGCAGTGGCGCAGTTCCTGGCTGTCGCGCGAAGGCGTGCTCGCCTTGGCCTGCTATCTCCCCGCGCTCGCCTGGGCCCGGCAGCTATGGCGCGGCACGGGCGTCGACCCGATCCTGCCGCTCGCGAGCGCCGCGCTCGCGCTGGCGACGGTGTATGCGACCGCGATGATCTACGCGTCGCTGAAGACCGTCGACGCCTGGCACCGCGGCGCCGTGCCGCTGAACTATCTGCTGCTCTCACTCGCGAGCGGCGCCGTGCTGTGGCTCGCGCTGCGGCAGTGGAGCGGCGTCGCGGATGCGCGCGACGCGGCCGTGACGGCCGCCCTCCTCGCCTGCGCGGGGCTCGCCAAGTGGCGCTACTGGAGGAGTATCGATCGCCAGGCGCCGACCTCGACGCTCGCGAGCGCGACCGGCCTGGGCGCGCTGGGCGCCGTGTCCTCGCTGGCCTGGCCGCACACCGAGCAGAACTATTTGTTGAAAGAGATGGGCTATGTCCTCGCGCGCCGTCACGCGCGCAAGCTGCGGCGCATCGCCGCCGTCTGCGCCTTCGCGCTGCCCGCGCTCGCCGCGCTCGCCAGCGTCGCGCTCAGTGACGCCGCCGGCTCGGTGCTGCTCGGGCTCGCCGTCCCCGCGCTCGCGCTGGGCCTGATCGTCGAGCGCTGGCTGTTCTTCGCCGAGGCCAAGCACGCGGTGGCGGTGTTCTACGGCAGGTAGCTTTCGGCCGAGCGCGAGGGGAAACCTGGGAACAGCGGAGTTTCCGCGGGCCATCGCCGGTCCGCTCGCGAATCAATCGCGTAAGCGCCTGATTCGCGGAGGCGAGCACGGGCTTGCCACGACCTCGCCGTCTCTGCACGAGTCCAGGATGGACTTGTTCAGGGCTTCCATGGGCCTTCTTCTCGATATTCTGGTCGCGCTCCACCAACTCCGTCATTGCCAAAAGTGCGGCAGTTCGCTTAGGCCCAGAGCAGCAACGCTTCGATATCGTCGACCGTCGTTGCCGCCGGTAACTCGGTGAACACCCGGCGCAGGTACGCATAAGGTTCGAGTCCGTTCGCCTTCGCCATCTCCATCAGAGCGTGTCAAAAAACGGCCTAACCGCAGCGAAGGTCGCCCAGATTCATCCAGGCGAGTTCCCGAAGAGCCTGTGCTTTTTGATGAAGATAATGAGAGAGACGAACGCCGCATAAAATAAAGGCCCGGCACTAAACGGCAAGACCTGAAAATCTCGAAGCCTAAATCCGGCTATGAAACTTCCCACGAGAGCGCCCCATATGACCACGGCACAAAAAATAACCCACAGCCTTGTTGCTCTTTCTAAGGAGCAATAGATTACAAGCGCAATGACACCGAACAGTAGGACATTTGCAGTTATGGAAGCTGGATACCACCCCCCTTCGCCAAAGGCGAGGAAGTGTGTGGGCCACAAATATGCATCTATGATGTAGGTGAATTTAGTTGTCTCTATATCGTTAATCATAAGGCGATTAACTGGACCTATCAGCCCCCATCCCATTCCCAGAACGAAGACTAGGATAAGCAGAAGTGTCTTTTTGCTATCGGCGCTCATCACAACTCTCATTCCCCAGGCAGGCTTTCATAAAGAATGCGAGGAAACGGTGATCTTGGCGGATCTTTAGCAAGACCACATTCAGCAACGCATACACGAACGAACTCCGTGCACTGTCTTGCGACGCATCGCCGCCGTCTGCGCCTTCGTGCTGCCCGCGCTCGCCGCGCTCGCCAGCGTCGCGCTCAATGATGCCGCCGGCTCGGTGCTGCTCGGGCTCGCCGTCCCCGCGCTCGCGCTGGGCCTGATCGTCGAGCGCTGGCTGTTCTTCGCCGAGGCCAAGCACGCGGTGGCGGTTTTCTACGGCCGATAGCCTTCGGTTGAACGGGCTCAGAACTGGTAGATCAGGCTGAACACCGTCTCGTGGCGGCTGTTGCCGCTGGAGTGTCCCCACAGATCGCCGAGCTGCCACGGCCCGATCGAATCGCCGTTCACGCGCCAGAACAGGTTCTGCTGCAGGCGTAGCTGGATGTGCTTGGACAGCAGATAGTCGAAGCCGAGCTGATTGTAGGCGCCGGTCGAGCGCGGATCGTAGGCCAGCACGAAGCGCGGCTGCAGCAGCCCCGCCGCGCCGTAGCTGGTGGACGCGGAGAAGGTCATCACGAACTCGTTCTGGTCGATGCGATCGGTATTGGTGCTGATGAAGCGGCCGGGCAGCACCTGCCCGTTCAGGACCGCTTGTTCGACGGCCGGAATGCCGCGATAGAACGCGCTCCAGTCGAGGTAGTGGCGCCAGAAGATCTGCGTCGACAGGAAGAAGGTGCGCTGATCGTTGAGCCAGCGTATCCAGGTCGGGCGATCGACGGCGAGCATCAGCACGGTGCGGCGCGCTTCGTCGAACTGATCGCCGTCGGGATCGACGGCGCGCGGTGCCGCCGCGTCGATGGCGACGGGCACACCGGTCGTGAACACCGTTTCCATGCGGAACACCGCCTGCGTGTACTTCTCGTCCGAGTAGTTCGCGGTGAAGCCGAGGAGGTGGGTGCGCGGGTTCTCGGTCACGTACTCGGCGTGGAAGCGCCCGCCGACGACGCCCGAACGATCCGCCTGGAAGCGCGCGCGCGTGTCCGCCGAGTAGCCGTAGAAATAGTTCAGGCTGAATTCGACGTCGCCCCAGATGGCCTTGAAGCGCATGCCCGCCTGGCCGTTCTCGAAGCGCCGCGAGGGGCTGCCGTCGTGCAC
Organism: Gammaproteobacteria bacterium; assembly: GCA_035325705.1. GTDB lineage: Bacteria > Pseudomonadota > Gammaproteobacteria. The sequence continues at coordinate 36,105 of DAOKZI010000006.1, read as the reverse complement.
GCGCAGATCGAGATCCAGCGCCTGACCGTCGATGATGACGGTGTTCGCGTTTTTGCGCAGACCCGCACCGTGCAGCGCCCAGGGCCGTCTGGGATCGGTCGAGATCCGGTTGTGCTGCACGTCCCACGGGATGTAGACCGCCTCGACGAAGGACTCGTCGAAGGGCCCGAGCTTGCCGATGTCGTAGACACCGCGCGCCATCCACAGCGGAATGCGGATGTCTTCCCAGGACTCCCAGCTCCAGTGCCAGCTCAGGTCCAGCGGATTGATCGCGTCGAGGGCGCGGAAGTTGTCGGTCTCGCCCCATACGACCTGCTGGCGGCCGAGCCTCAGCGTGAACGGCGGCAGCAGAAAGTCGATGAAGGCTTCGCGCAGCTTCACTTCGGCCTCGCCGGGATGGTGCCGATCGTGCTCGAAGGCGTCGCTGTAGGAGCCGCGAATGTCGTAGACCGAATCGTAGACGCCGCGGCCGACGATCGTCAGCGTCGCCTCCTCGAGGCGCCCGGTGTGGAAGCGCCCGAAGGCGGTGCTGTCCTTGAGGAAATAGTACTTGCCTTCGATCTGCGCCGTGTTCCGCTGCATCACGAGCTCGGCGGACTCGAAGCGCGGCTCGCGCACGGCGTTCTGCAGATTGACGAAGCCTTCGATTTCGATCTCGTCGGTCAGCGTGACGATCGCCTCGGCGGCAGGTGTGACGAACAGCCCGGCCAGCAGACTGCCGGCGAACGGGCGGCAGACCCTCGATGAACGCATGAGCTCGGTCCCCCAGTCGGCCGCGCCGCGTATCCGCGCTCGGCGGCCCTCGTCGTTGTCATTGTCGGTCGTCGGCCGCGACGGGATGTCCCGCTTGCGGCCGCTCGCAGCGGCGACGCCGGTTTCAGCGTCGCCCGCTGATCATATTGCGCAGCGAATAGAACTGCTGCGCGCGCGCCTCGGAGAACACGCGCTTCTTGACGAAGCAGTGCGTGATCGTCGCGTGCGGCTTCTTGGCGTTGATGTCGTTTTCGCCAAGATGCAGGAACACGTGGTGGCCGAGGTTCTTGGTGAAGTCCTGGTTCAGATACGGCGCCTGCTGCGGCTGCTCGTCGCGATAGCTCTCGGAGTACTTCATGAAGTGCTGCGCCATGCGCAGGAGCTGCTCGTCCCGGCGATCGAAGGCGATCATCCACAGCGTCCAGTACGAGTCCGGATCGAGGAAAAGGATGCGCTGCGCGTAGGGATGATCCTTGGACTTCGGCTCGATCATCACCACGTAGGCGTCGCGCACTTCCCAGCGCGCCTCGTTCGGCACCCACAGGTGCGGCCCGCCCATCTTCGGGTTGTCCCTGACGTTGACCGTCGCGAGCACCTGGCGGCGGCCGAGATAAGTCCAGTCGTTCTCGTAGACCTTGCCGTTGAAGCCGTTCAGATCCTCGCGGATCATGTCCATGCCCATCAGCTCGCTGGTGCGCTCCGAGGCGAGCGTGCGCCGCGGCTTGCGCTGGGCCGGCAGGTAGAGCCAGCCGCTGTCCTCGCGCTCGTGATCGACGTAGACGATCTGCATGTCCTTGGCGCCGGCCATGTCGCGCGGCGAGCGGAACTCCATGATCCGCTTCGACTTGACCTCCTCGTAGCCCGGCACGAGGCAGCGCTCGCCGAGCGCGTAGCTCGCATTGGTGGACATGTACTCGATCTCGCGATCGAGCTTGCCGTTCTCGCTGCGCAGCCAGGTCATCATCGGCATGTCGAAGTCGTGCTCGCCCGGCCGCCACAGCATGTTCCAGATCAGCTTCACCGCCGCCTGCGGATCGTCCGGCGCGACCTGCGGAAACGGCGTGCCGCCGCCCTTGAAGCCGCGCAGGATGCCGCGCTCGTCGAGCACGTGAGCGCCGCTGCCGTCCATCGTCCAGTCCGGCGGCGTCGGATAGTGCGCGGTCGGCGTCACCTCCATCGCCATGTCGTCGAAGAAGTAGTAGTCCCACACGGTGCGCGGAATGTAGGCCTCGAGCGCCGCGCGATCGGCCAGCGTATAGATCTTGCCGCTAGTCAGCCCCGCCGCGTCCGGGGCCTGCGCGATCCATTCGCGCAGCGCGGTGTAGGAAAGATTGCTCGAGCGTTCGGCGGCAAGTGCGACGCCGCTCGCGCCGATCAGGGCGGCCGAGGCGGCGATGCGCAGCGCGCGCGAGGCGGCGTCGGCGAGTCGGACGGTTTGCATGCGGGCTGACTCCTGAGGCTTGCGCACCGCGAACGAGGACACGGGCAAACGCGCCGGCCTCATCCCTGCGCCTCGATGAAACGGCGAATGCTGCGCACGCGCGTCGCGAGCGCCTCCGCCTCCAGCGGCGGCATCAGCTCGCCGACGACGCGCAGATCCGGCGCGATGAGGAAAATCGACGCCGAATGCTCGTACCCATATTCGCCGGCGACCTCGCCCGCGATCTTCGTGAAGTCCGCCCCGAGCTGGCGCGTGAGCAGATGCAGCGCTTCCATCGGCGCCGTCGCCGCGCGGAATCGCGCATCGAAGTGGCGGACGTAGCGGGCGAGCACGTCCGGCCGATCGCGCCGGGCATCGACGGAGACGAATAGCACGCTCAGATCGCGGGCCGCTTCGTCGTCACCGAGCGCTTCATACGCGCGATCTATCAAGGCGAGCGTCGCCGGGCAGACGTCGGGACAGTGGGTGTAGCCGAAGAACAGCAGCGTCCATTGCCCGCGCAGATCGCCCGCGGTCAAGGCGTGACCATCCTGATCGATCAGGCGGAAGGCGCTCAAGCGCGGCGGCTGCGGCCACCACATCCCGGCGAGCGCGGAGACGCGCGGGCCGTAGACTGCGCTCGCGCCGACCCGCAGGGCGAGAACGGCCGTGCAGCCGATGCCGAGGGTGAGGACGAGCAGCGTTGCCACGGGGATCCGGCATGGATGCGAGACGCTCGAATCGGCGGGCGCGGCGCCCATCGTGGGCGCGGGCCCGCCGGCCGTACGGTGGCCGGGATTTTCCGAATATCGATACACGACAGGTCCCGCATGCCGGATGGTCGTGACCATACCAGAGCAGGCCGGCGCGCGGCGAGCCCGCATTTGAAGCGTATGTTCCGATCGAAATCTCGCCCGCGGCCGCGCAGGCGCGGAGTGCTCAGAGTTTCGCGATCGCCTCGCGACGATTCCACGGCGTCTGCTCCTCGGCGAGGAGCGTCTTGAACGAGGGGCGGCTCCACATGCGCGCGAGGAACGCCGCGAGCTTCGGCCAGTGGTCGGTGTCGAGATCGATGCCGGCGTGCCACAGATTCACGTGACCGCTCGCCACCGCGATGTCGGCTATGGACAGGCGGCCGCCGACGAAGAACTCCTTGCCGCCGAGGTAGCGTTCGAGATAGTCCCACATCGGTCCGAGCTGGTTCTCGACGACTTCGAGCGCCGCCTCTTTGATCTCCTTGGTCAGCGGCTGATTCATCGCGACGGGACCCAGCACCAGCGGCCGGAACACGCCGGTACCGGCGACCGGCAGAAAGCCGCTGTCCATGTATTCCTCGATCCACAGCGCCTGCGCATAGTCGTAAGGATCGGCCGGGTACAGCGCGGGCGTCGGCTTGCAGCGTTCGAGGTAGAGGCAGATCACGCTCGAATCGGCGACCGGCCGATCGCCGTCGAGCAGCGCCGGGATCTTGCCGAGCGGGCTCACCTGACGATAGAACGACGGCGGCTGGTAGGGATTGACGGACTCGTGCTCGTAGGCGATGCCTTTCTCGGCGAGATAGACGCGACACTTGCGCACGAACGGCGACACGTTCGCGCCGAATAGCTTGTAGCCCATGCTGGCTTCTCCGGGACGTATGCAGGCCCGCGAGCCTACCCGAGCGCAGCCGCAGCAGGAAGCGCTGCGGCCTCCATGCGCGCGAGCGCAGTGCGCTCGTGCACCCCATGCGCCGTTCGGGCCGGAATTCGTAGCCCGGGTGCAGCGTAGCGGAACCCGGGATCCGGCATGCCCGATACGCAAGGGCTTGCGGCCATGCTCGGCGCGCGCCGCGCGGGGTCTTCTCGAAGGCATAGAGGACGGCGGGCGCCGCTCCCGGGTTGCGCGCTCCACCCGGGCTACGAAACCGCCGTGATGCGCGCGCCTCATCACCGTTGGGCTTCCTTCGTCAGCCCAAGCTACGTTCCCCGCTCGCTCACAGCGCCTCGCACAGGCGCTCAACGAGGGTCTTCAGGACCTTGATACGCGCCCAGTGCTTGTCTTCCGCTTCGACCAGCGTCCACGACGCGAGGCGGGTCGAGGTGCGTTCGATCATGTCGGCGGCGGCCTGCTGGTAGAGCGGCCACTTGGCGCGATTGCGCCAGTCCTCGGCCGTGATCTTGTGGTGCTTGAAGCCCGTCTGCGCGCGTTCCTCGAAGCGGCGCAGCTGCTCTTCCGGCGAAACGTGCAGCCAGAACTTGCAGATGAGGCCGCCGCCGTCGACGAGCTCTTCTTCGAACTCGTTGATCTCGCCGTAGGCGCGCATCCAGTCCGCTTCGGTGCAGAAGCCTTCGATGCGTTCGACCAGCACGCGCCCGTACCGTACCAGGAGCGATCGTAGATCGTCATGCGGCCGCGCCGCGGCAGATGCCGCCAGAAGCGCCACAGATAGGGATAGGCACGTTCCTCTTCGTTCGGCGCGCCGACTGGCACGACGCGGTACTGGCGCGCATCGAGCGCGCCGGTCAGGCGGCGGATCGCTCCACCCTTGCCCGCGGCGTCCATGCCTTCGAAAGTGACGACGATCGCGCGTTTCTCGAAGCCCTTGCCACGCGACAGGCGGGCGAGCTCGCCCTGCCACTGCTCGAGCTCGCGCTCGTACTTGCGCTCGCCCAGCTTGCGCGTGAGATCCAGGCGTCCGAGCACGGTGAGGGCATCGAGCGGCGCGACGAGCGGCGCCGTCGAGCTCGCGGCCGGCGGCCGGCGATGCCGTCGCGTCGCGGCGAGACGCTTGTCGATCGCATCGCGCAACAAGGTGCCGACCGTCAGGTGCCGGTAGCGCTCGTCGACACCCTCGACGACCTGCCAGGGCGCATAGCCGGTCGACGTCTCGCGCAGCACGTGCTCGGAGACCGCGTAGTAGCGATCGTAGTGCTCGAACTGTTTCCAGTCCGCGCGCGTCACGCGCCAGGTGCGCTGCGGGTCGCGATCGATCGCCTCCAGCCGCGCGCGCTGCGCGTCCTTGGACAGGTGAAACCAGAACTTCAGGATCAGCGCGCCGTCGTCGGCGAGCATGCGTTCGAAGCGGTTGATGCGTTCGATCTCGAGCGCGAGCTCGACCTTCTTCGCGCGCCGGTACACGCGCGCGACGATCGGATCCGTGTACCAGGAGCCGAACAGGATGCCGATCTGTCCGCGCGCGGGCAGGGCCTGCCAATAGCGCCACATGCGCGGGCGCTGCGCTTCCTCTTCGGTCGGCGTGTCGAAGGCGACGGTGCGGATGTGACGCGGATCCATCCATTCGTTCAGCACGTTGACCGTCTCGCCCTTGCCCGCCCCGTCGACGCCGGCGATCACGACGAGCACGGGAAACGCCTGCTTCGACTGCACGGCCCACTGCGCCTCGAGCAGCGCTACGCGCAGCGCCGGCAGCGCCGCCTCGAACGCCTTTTTCTCGATCCGATGACCGACCTCTGCCGCTTCGAACATTCAGTGCCGTTCCATGCGTGGAGTTGAAGAGATTCTAGCCACGGAGGGCACGGAGGAGGAGATTGATTGGTACTGCACCTCCGTCACTCAATCACCCAGAAGGAGCTGCAAAAGAAGAAAAAATGGAAGAGAAGCGCCAGCGCAAGCTGGAGAAGAATGTCGCCTCGTCCGGTGAAGCGCCGGACCCGTCCCCCGATCAGGGCGAGCCCGTCACCAAGAACAAGAGCTGAAGCGAGAGTTGACGGAAGTCCCGCCAACCGTTCGTCACGCAGTGGCGGACGGTTTCTGACTTGTTACGCGCCTGGCGTACGCCGCGCAAAGCCGATCAGGCCCAGCAATCCCAAGCCGAACAGCCACATGGCGGCGGGAACGGGCACCGGTGAGGCGGCGGGATAGGCGTTGCTCCAATCGAAGTCGGAATCGGAAGAAAGGCTGTAGCCGCTCAGTACGGTGCCATCTGCCAGGTGCACGTCGCCGATGCCGCCCCAATAGCCGGACGAACCGAAGTTGCTGTAGGCGCTCGCGAGATCGCCGGGCGCGCTCGCGAGCGCCTGCGTGAAGGCGGTCAGACTCGCGTTCATCAGGAAGGGGGTGCCGAAGGTAAAGGGGATGTCGAACGAGAAGGTGCCGGACAAACTGTTCGTGGGATCCATCTGATAAACCCCGTTCACCGCCAGGCCGAGGCGCTTGTCATCGGTAATGATGGTTCCATTGCGTGACGTGAGTTGCCCCAGCACTTCAAATACCTTTGTGCCGCCGACAAATATGCTTGCCCCGACGGTCGAATTGCCGAGCGCGCCTACCGAGAGCGGGTCGGAGTAGGAAGCCAGGCCGCCGTTTAGATGGAAGCTGGCGTGCGCGTAGGCGGTGGTTCCAGTGAGCGCCAGGTCGGAAAAGGTCAGCACGGCGGCCCAATTGGCGGAGCCTTGGCCACGTGTCTGGGTGTGATCCCCCGCGGCAACCGAGCTTGCGCTCGCATACAGTGCGCCGAACGACGCCTGCCCATAAGCCCCGGCCGCCAGGCCGTTGACATTGGTATAACTCACCGTGCTCACGTTACCCGGCGTACCGTTAATCTGAGTCAGGCCCGACCAGCCCTCGTCGTACAGCACCGCCGACGAGGCACTGACGGATGCCGCGTGGGCGGGAACTGCCGAGATGAGCAGGAGACCGGAAAACAGCAAGCCACAACTACGTTTTTTGGAATTGTTGTACAAGGCGCTACCTTCTAATTATTGATTATCGTGAAGGCCGGCAGTATCACATAGTCGGTTGGCCAACGATATGCACATCGACCGGTCCGGCAGCGCGGAACGGACAACCGCCCGGTGGCGGGTGGGAAAAGACGAGGGGCGTCGGCGTCGCCGAAACGCCCATCAATCCTTTTCTTCCTCCGTGCCCTCCGTGGCTAGATTCTTCTTCAAAGCAGCTCCTCCGCCAACAGACGCAGCGCTTCGACCGAGTTGACGGTGAAGATCAGCGTGCCGACTTCGCCGCGGCGGGCGGCATCGCGCCAGGGCGCGAGATGCTCGCGGATGCGAGCGGCGGGGCCGATGAGGGAGCATTCGTCGATGAGGCGATCGGGGATCTGCGCGGCGGCGGCGGCCTTGTCGCCGGCAAGGTAGAGATCCTGGACGCGCTTCGCTGCGGCTTCGTAGCCGAGACGACGGGCGTAGTCGTTGTAGAAGTTCTTGCCGCGCGCACCCATACCGCCGATGTAGAGCGCGAAGCCTTCCTTGAGCTGGCGGCGACAGGCCTCGAGATCCGCGCCGAGAACGACGCGCACGAAGGGCGCGAGATCGAAGCTCGTGAAGTCGGTATGCCGACCGCCGCGGCGGAAGCCTTCTACGATCGGCGCGCGCAGCATGTCCGCATTTTCTGGGTTCATCCATACCGGGATCACGCCGTCCGCGATCTCGCCGGCCACGGCGAGGCCGTTCGGCGAGATGCCGGCGGTGTAGATCGGGATCTGCGGATTGCCGTGCAGGATGCTCTTCAGCGGCTTGCCGAGTCCGGACGCGCCGGGACCGCGATACGGGATCTGGTAATGCTCGCCTTCGTAGGTCAACGGCGCTTCGCGGGCGAGGATCCTGCGCACGATCTCGATGTACTCGCGCAGTCGCGTCAGCGGCTTGCCGTAGCGCTCGCCGTGCCAGCCCTCGACGACCTGCGGGCCGGACGGGCCCAGCCCGCACAGGAAGCGGCCGCCGGAAAGCTGATCCAGAGTCATCGCCGTCATCGCCGCGCAGGCGGGCGTGCGGCCGGCGAGCTGCATGATCGCGGTGCCGGCCTTCAGGCGCGTGGTGCGCGCGAGCAACCACGCGACGGGCGTCACCGCATCGGAACCCCAGGCTTCCGCGGTCCACGCCGAGTGATAACCGAGCCGTTCGGCCTCGAGCACGAGGTCCATCGGCAAGGTGTAGTGCGCGCCCGAATAGCCGAGCATCAGACCGAGTCGCATGCCGGGACCTCGCCGTGCGGAAGATGAGGCTGCATCCTAGCCGGATCCGCATGCGCGCCGACAGCGCAGCGCCGGCTCAGCCGCGCTCGGCCTCGAAGTGGCGATAGGCAGTTACCAGCATCGCGGCGACGGCCGCGAGCAGCGCTGCGCGCTCGTCCGCCGCGTAACGCGGCCCCTGCACCGGCTCTTCGGCGAGGCGCCGCACGGGGTCCAGCGCCCGGGGAACGGCCGCCTCGAAGCCTCGCCATGCGGCCGGATCGTCCGCCGCCCCGCGCAGGAAACCGCGCACCCAGTCATTGCCGGCGACCGCGCCGCTCGCGTCTTCGTACAGCAGCGGTTGATATTGCACGGACGGATCTTCGAGCGCGATCTCCAGCGTCGCGACCAATGTGCGCCAGTGGCGCCACAGCAGCGCTTCGACGGCCGCCGCGTCGGCGAGCTCGGCTTCGGCCAGCACCTCGACGCCGAACACCGGCCCGAAGCGCAGGCCCGTCGAGGCCTGGCGCGGCGCGCAGATCAGCGCCGCGAAGTAGCCGTCGAGCATTTCGACGTTCATGTAGCCGCGCGCGGCGCCGGCGTCGAGCAGCGCTTGCAGGCGCTCGAACTCGCTCGCGTCCAGCGGCAGCGTCGAGTCGGGATCGGGCAAGAGCGGCATGCGGTCCTCGTCCGAATGGAGTCAAGGCGCGGCGCGTCCCGGCCGATGCAGCGCGGGAAGTCACGTTGGCGCGCGTGCGAGGAGTGTAGCGATGTCGGATTCCGCTTTGCCTGCCCTGCCGCCCGCGGCGCGCTCGGCGCTGCTCGCGGGCAATCGCCGGCTCGCCGTCGCGCTGGTGCGCCAGGCGAGCGATCTCGATCAGCAAGCGGCGAGCGAGCTCGTCGCGCTGCACCTCGCTCACTCCCCCGAGCTCTTCGCCCCGGCGGCCCGCCTCGATCGCTGGACCCTGTGGTGCTCGGCGCTGGCCGGCGTCGTCGCCTGCGCGCTCTATCTCTTGCTGCAGTCCGGCTGAAGCGCGGCGCGCGATTCCCGGCGTCTCGTTTCACCGTCCTCCGCTCGGGCTCGTGGCCCATCGGCTTTGTCATCGCCGTAAACAACGTAGCCCGGGTGCAGCGTAGCGGAACCCGGGATCCGGCATGCCCGATACGCGACGGCTTTCGGCGAATGCACGAGAAGACGGCGGGCGCGGATCCCGGGTTACGCGCTGCGCGCTCCACCCGGGCTACGACGCTCTTGTCCTTCGTCGCCTGCTCGCCGGGAACCGGCGGGCTGCCTCAGTGCAAAATCGGCGCGCAGGCACCGAGCTCGACCTCGGTGACCAAGGCGAGGCGGGTGCGCGGCGTGCTCGCTTGCGCCGCTTCCGGCTGAGGCAGCAGCTCGCCGTAGTGCAGGCGCCTGATCTGCCAGTCGCGGCCCGTGCTGCGACAGAAGTGCTCGAGCTGCGCCTGCACTTCGCGCCGAGTGTGTTCGCGCAGCGCGCGGATCGCGGCCGAGAGCTCCGCGGGTCTCAGCATCGCCGGCGCGATCAGGCTTGCCGGCGGATCCGCGACGACCGCGGGGCGCCGCGGCCCGCGCTCCTTGCCGCCGATCACGGGCACGATCTCGACCTGGATCTCGCCCTCGCCCGGCATCGTGGCCTGGGCATAGAGTCGGTAGCGCAAAGTGTCGACCAGCGTCGCTGCAATCCGGATATCCATCGCTCACCTCTCGATCGGAATGATGTTCGTTCACGCCGAAGAGGCTAAGCGAGGTGGTGGCTCAGTTCGTGCGCCTCTCGGGCAGCTCGGTCGGCGGCGGCGGTGGGATCGGATCGACCACCGGCGTTTCGGCCGGATCGTCCGGCTCGGGCACGTTGAGGGGCTCGCGTGCCGGCGGCAGCTCGTCCGGCGGCCGCGGCGGCGGGACGGGCTCGGTCGGCGGTGGATGATGAAACTTCATGTGCCGAAGAATGCCGTGCGCGCTCGCGCACGGCCGTCAGGCGCGGGCCGCGCCGCGCGACGGCGGGCCTCGGCGTCGTGAGGGTGCGCGGCCGACGCGCGCCTCGCCTTACTTGCCGGGTAGTTGCGGCGCGGCGCCGCCGAGCCGCGAGATGGTGCTCACGCTCGCCCGTGCGCTCGATCTTCCGCTGCGCGAGCGCAACGCGATGCTGCTCGCGGCCGGCTATGCGCCGGTCTACGGCGAGACGCCGCTCGATGACGAACGCATGCGCGAGGTGCGCCTCGCGCTCGAGCTGATCCTGAAAGCGCACGAACCGTACAGCGCCTTCGCCTGCGATCGCTATTGGAATCTCGTCATGGCCAACACGGCCTACGTCGGCTTCCTGCGCTACACCATCGGCGCGCGCGCGGCGGGCCTGGCGCCGTTCACGGTGCTGCCCGAGCCGCGTCTCAACGTGCTGCGCCTCGTGTTCGATCCCCAGGGCCTGCGCCGCTACCTCGCGAACTGGGAAGAAGTCGCGCAGGCGATGCTCGAGCAGGCACAGCGCGCGGCGCTATGGCGCCGCGATCATGCGATGCACGCGCTGATCGCGGATCTGCTCGCCTATCCCGAGGTTCCCGCGCACTGGTCGAATCCGCTGCCCAGCGACGCCGGGCGGCTCGTCATTCCCTGCGAGCTCACCAATCTCGGCGCGCCGCGCAACGCGCGCATGTTCAGCACCGTGACCACCCTGTCCGCGCCGCTGGACGTGACCTTGCAGGATCTGCACATCGAAGCCTTCTATCCCGCGGATTGCGACACGGCGGCGCTCACTTTCTACGGCGAGGCCGGGCCGGCGCGCGCTGAGGAGGACAGCCCGCCGGCTGGCGTCGATCGCCATCCAGCGCCGTAGGTGCCCGTGAAAAAGATCGAAACGCCGCCGTCGTGCCCGCGCAGCCCGCCGCGCCGGCATGGCGTAGAGAATCCTATGTCGTTTCATTCCCGGCGCTCGTCGCCACGACGAAGACGCTGGGCTTTCTTCGTCAGCCCAACGGTGATGAGGCGCGCGCATCACCCCCAATCATGCAAGAGACATAGCCTCGGCGGTGTCGTAGCCCGGGTGGAGCGCGCAGCGCGTAACCCGGGATCGGCGCCCGCCGTCCTCTCATGCATTCGGGAAGATCCCGCGCAGGGCCGAAAGTCTTTGCGTCTCAGGCATGCCCGACCCCGGGTTCCGCTACGCTGCACCCGGGCTACGAGAACGGGGCGTCCTCTTTCACGGCAAGCCACAAATCTTCGTAGCCCGGAAGCAGCGCCGCGCAGCGGCGCGGAATCCGGGAGCGCCGTGGCGATCGATCAGCGAACGTCGGTGCCGGCCGATATGCCGAGCCCGGATTCCGCTGCGCTGCTTCCGGGCTACGAAGATACGTCCGCCCCGGTCGCGACTGCTGCGATGATTCAATAGCAGCGCGTCACCGATCGTCCGGGCGAGCCCGCCGTGTCGCAGATCGTCGGCCGGCCGTCGATCGTGTAGTTCGGTGCGCCGGCCTTGTAATTGCCGTCGAGGCGGCTGACCGGGCCGTCCTCCTCACCGCGCGGCGCGGCACATCCGACGAGAGCGACTGCAAGTACTGCGACCAAGGATCTCATCGCATTCATGGTAAAGCCTCCACTCATTCGCCGGCGGCGGGCTGGTAGATAGACAGCGCCTCGCGCAGGCGGTTCTGCACCAGCGCACGCAGATCCGGCGGCGCCACGACCTCACAGTCGGGCCCGAAGCGCAATACGTCCAGCACGAGCTCGCGCGGATCGCCGTAGGGCAGCGACAGCTCGTAGCGGCCATCCTCGAGCCAGCGCGCGACCTGTGCCGGGTGCCAGGTTTCGTCTGCGACCCAGCGCGCGCGCCGCGCCGAGAAACGCAGCACCGCGGTGGCGCTGGGCGCGCCGGCAAAAATGCCGTAAGCGCCGGCGAGCTCGGCATCGAGCGCGGCGTCGCTCACCTCGTGCGCCTTCGCCGCGAGCATGCGTGCCTCGCGCAGGCGCTCGACGGCGAAGGTGCGCAGCGCTTGCGCGCCGTGATCCCAGGCGTCCAGATACCAGTTGTCACGATAGTGGACGAGGCGCTGCGGCGATACGGTGCGCGCCGTACGACTGCCGCGGCCGCGGCCGTCGTAGTGGCAGGCGAGCTGCCGGCGCAGCGTCAGCGCCGAGCTCACCGGGCCGAAGACCTCGCTCGCCGGCATGCGTCGCGCCATGCCGAGGATGCGCACGCGCCTGGCGAGCTGACCCTTGCCGCCCTGGCGCGTCGCGAGCAGGCGCTCGAGCCGCTGGCGCAGCGGATCGATTTCGCCGTCCAGCAGTCCCGGCTGCAGCGAGCGCAGCAGTTGATGGCAGGCTAGCAGTGCGAAGGTCTCCTCGGCGTTGAACCACAGCCCCGGCAACTCGTAGCGCCCGCCGCCCTCGTCCCGCGCATAGAGATAACCGTTGCGCGGGCGGTCGTAGACGATCGGCGCGCCGAGGTGATCGCGCATGTCGGCGATCGTGCGGATCACCGTCGCCCGCGCGCACTCGAGCGCCTCCTCGAGCTGCGAACAGGACACCGGCACGCGCGCGCGGACCAGGGCCTTGTGCAGCAGAAAGATGCGATCGAAGCGATCCACGATCGCAAGCTTAACAGGCAGCCCGTCACGGCGATTGCAGCACAGGCGACGTTCGCGCGCTGCACGGCCCGCCTCGAGTCGAGCCGCTTGCCGCCAGCCCGCGGCATGCATTATGGTGCGCGCAGACACCGGCAAGCGGTGTCTCCACGCAGGTTCCTCATCCAAGGCGGAGTCGCCAGGTGAGGATTAAACGGGAAGTCTGGTGCGCGGCCCCGGCCGCAATGCCAACACTGCCCCCGCAACGGTGATCCCGGCGCGCTCACGCGTCGCCGCAGGAAAGTCCGGAACCGGCCTGCCCAAGTGCGTCTCGGAGGGAGGCTAATGTCCAGTCGACTGCTGTCGCTAGGCACCGGTTCATCCATTTCCGTGTTCGTGCTGCCACCTCGCGTCCGCCGCTAGCGGCTCGCGTGGTGTCGGCATGACGCGGCGAAATTTTCGTCGCCCCCGGGGCGGCGCGCCTGCGCTGCGCGTCGCGGGCGCACTGCTGCTGCTCGGATCCGGCGTGGCGGCCGGTGCGGCCGGCGATCTCGACGCGGCCAGCGAGCTCGACGAAGTCGTCGTCAGCGGCATGCGCGAATACCCGCTGTGGCGGCGCGCGCAGAGCGTCGCGGTGATCACCGAGCGCGAGATCCGCGCCTCGAGCGCCGAGACCGTCGTCGATCTGCTGCGGCAGGAAGCCAATCTCAATCTCCAGAGCTTCTTCGGCTCCGACAAGTTCGCGACCATCGACGTGCGCGGCATGGGCGCTACCGCCACCAGCAACGTGCTGGTGATGGTCGACGGCGTGCGCCTGAACACCGACGACCTGGCCGGCGCCGATTTCTCCTCGCTGCCGCTGTCGCAGGTCGTGCGCGTGGAGGTGCTGCGCGGCGGCAACGGCGTGCGCTACGGCAACGGCGCGGTCGGCGGCGTCATCAATATCCTCACGCGCAAGGCGGGGCGCGACACGCGCGAGCTCGAGCTCCAAATCCGCCGCGGCGCCTTCGACACCGACGATCTGCGCGGACACGCAGCCGCGAGCTGGGGGCCCGTGGCGCTCGGGATCGAGCTCAGCGACTTCGACAGCGACGGCTATCGCCACAACGAGTTCATCGACAAGCGGGACGGCGCCGTGCGCCTCGGCCTGCGCGCCGGCGATCTGTTCGAGCTCACGCTGCGCTCTTCCCGCCACGAGGACAGCTACGGCCTGCCCGGTCCGCTGAGCCTCGCCGATTTCCGACGCTCGTCCTTCGCGCGACGTCAGACCCAGCGGCCCTACGATCGCGGTGAAACCGTCGAGGAGCGCCACGCCGTGACGGCGGCGCTGGACCACGAGCACTACGGCCGGCTCGAGCTGCGCGCCAGCTATCGCGACCGCGCGAATCCCTACTTCATCGGTTTCAACCCGAACGGCGCGCCTCGCGATCAGATCAATCGCATCGACACCGCGAGCCATAGCACCGGCCTCAAATACGAATACCTGCTGGCGCGGGGCGCGCGCACGCACGCGCTGATCCTCGGCGCGGATTTCAGCAACGCCGACTATCTGCGGCAGGAGAACGGCACGCAGGTGCCGGGCAGCAGCAAGCGCCGACGCGGCCGCGTCGACGAGCGCGGCTATTACGGCGAGCTCACGCTCGAGCCCTGGCCGGCGCTCGATCTGAGCATCGGCTACCGGACCCACCGTTACGGCTCCGCGCAGACGGATCGCACGCTGCAGCGCCGGTGCCGCATCGAGCTCGTCGCGCAGACCGTGATCGTCCAGACCCCATTCGGTCCCCTGCCCTTGCCGCTGGATCTGCCGGTCGAGCGCGACTGCGTGAGCGCCTTCGCGCTGGACGCCGCGCAGCGCGATCGCTCGCGCGACGAGGCCTGGTCGATTGGCGCGAGCTGGGCGCTGCTGCCCGCGCTCACCGTCTATGCCAGCGCGCATCAGAGCTTCCGCAACCCGAACGTCGACGAGCGTCTGTTCGCGAGCGACTCGCTGCATTCGCAGCGCGGCCGCGGGCTCGATGCCGGGATCAGGTTCTCACCGTCGCCGCGCATCGAGCTCGCCGCGGCAGTGTTCGCCCTCGACGTCGACGACGAGATCGTCTACGCCGAGGACGCGGCGGGCCAGGCGCTGAATCGCAACCTCGATCGCCGCACGCGCCGTCGCGGCGGCGAGCTGGACCTTAAGTGGCGCCCGCTGGACGTCCTCGCGCTGCGCGGCAGCCTCGGCTACGTGCGGCCGCGCATCGCCGGTCTCGATGCGGACATTCCGCTGGTGCCGCGCCTCACCGCGAATCTCGGCGCGGACTGGCAGATCGCTTCCTCGCTCGAGCTGCGGGTAGCGGCGACGCACGTCGGCCGCCGCGCCGACGGCAACGATGCGACGAACGATCTGTATCCCGCGCTGCCCCCGTACACGACCTGCGATCTGAGCATGCGCTGGACGCACCGCCGCCTCGAGCTCTTCGCGGGCGTCAGCAACCTCTTCAACGAGATTTATTCGACGGTCGGCTACAGCGCCACCGTCTACCCGATGCCGGAACGCCATGCGTACGCCGGCCTCCGCCTCAGCTTCTCGAATCCATGACAGTCAGCAGGAGGAACACGATGATGAAAGCTTCGACCACGCT
Organism: Gammaproteobacteria bacterium; assembly: GCA_035325705.1. Taxonomy (GTDB): domain Bacteria; phylum Pseudomonadota; class Gammaproteobacteria. Next base: position 20,834 of record DAOKZI010000006.1, on the reverse strand, counting down.
CGCCGCGGGCGCCGCGCTGCTCACCAGCACCGCCGCGATCGCCGGGCCGTTCGCGCCCGGCGCCGGCGTCGCCGGCACCAGCGCCATCGCCAAAACCGATCCGGCCTTCGTCGCCTGGGCCACGTCCTATTCGAACTACCAGCCCGGCAGCGGCGTCGACGCCGGCTTCCGCACGCCGGAGAAGGCGCTGGGCCCGGCGGTCGGCGACAGCTTCGGCATCGTGAGCCTGGGCAACGCGGGCAGCATCACGCTGAGCTTCTCCGGCACACTCTTCAATGGGCCGGGTTGGGATTTCGCGGTTTTCGAAAACGGTTTCAGCAACACTTTCCTCGAGCTCGCCTTCGTCGAGGTGTCTTCCGACGGCGCGAACTTCTTCCGCTTCCCGAGCTTCTCTTTCACGCCGTCCGCGGTTAGCGCCTTCGGCAGCATCGATCCGACCAACATCGACGGCTTCGCGGGCAAGTACCGCCAGGGGTTCGGCACGCCCTTCGATCTGGATGTGTTCAAGAACGCGCCGGGCATCGACATCAACGCGATCACCTACGTGCGGCTCGTCGACGTCGTCGGCAACGGCAGCGAATTCGATTCCTTCCCGACTTCGCTGGGCGGGCCGCATCCGATCTACGACCCTTACCCGACCACCGGCAGCGCCGGCTTCGATCTCGACGCCGTCGGCGCGCGTCACTTCACGGCGAGCCCCGTGCCGCTGCCGCCCGCCGTCCTGAGCTTTGCCGCAGCGGCCGGCGTGCTCGCGGCGCGCCGTCGCCGCGCGCGCGATCAGGCCTGATCCTCTTCTTCGCCACGATGGAGAAACGATGATGAACACGCTCACCCTCACTTTATCCCTGGCTTTGAGCGCCGGCGCGCTGTCCGCGCAGGCCGCGCAGCTCGCCGACTTCGAAGATCTCGCGCTCGCGCCGAACAGCTACTTCCAGCCGCAGGACACCGTCACTTTCCAGAGCGGCCCGGCCAGCTTCCACCACGAGTACACGGAGTTCTTTCCGGGCTGCTGCTGGAACGGCTGGACCTATTCCAACCAGACGGACACGCAGACGCCGGGCTTCGGCAACGAAGCCAGCGCCGTCACCGGCGGCGGCGTCAACGGCTCGGCGCAGTACGGCGTCGCCTTTCTCGGCGAGGCGCGCATCAGCTTCGCCGCGGCGACGCTGCTCGAGGGCGCGTGGTTCACGAACACGACCTACACCTATCGCGCGGTCAAGGACGGCGTCGACGGCAACGACCCGCCCTTCGTCAAAGGCCCGTTCACGGCCGGCGACTTCCTCAAGCTGACGATTCAGGGCCGCGACGCGAACGACTCGGTGACGGCGACCGTCGACTTCCTGCTCGCCGACGGCAGCGCGGTCCTCGACACATGGACCTGGGTCGATCTCGCCGGGCTCGGCGCCGTACACGCGCTGAGCTTTCTGATGGAGTCCAGCGACAGCGGCATGTTCGGCATGAACACACCGGCGTATTTCGCGATGGACGATCTGACGATCAGCGCGGTGCCGCTGCCGGCACCGGCGCTGCTGCTGGCGAGCGGCGCGCTGACGCTGGTCGCGCGCCGTCGTCGCGCCGTCGCTTGAGTCGGCGACGGCGTCGTCGGGCAGGAGGCCGGCGTGCAGAATGATCGCAGCCCGGAAGAAGCACAGCGGAATCCGGGCGCGGCATGTCCGCATTGCCGGCGCTCGGGATCCATCGCCACCGTTTCCCGGATTCCGCGCCGCTATGCGGCGCTCCTTCCGGGCTACGAGCCTACGGCGCTTGCTGGCGTTCAGCGAACCTGCGGCAGGATCTCGCCGAAGCGCTCGATCACTTCGAGACACTCCTGACGCGACGGGTAGTACTTGCCCTCGTTGACGGGATTGCGCGTGCGGATGCAGAGCCAGTCCGGGTTCACGGTGTCGCGGATCCGGCACAGGCGATCGATCCACTTCTGCTTGCTGCCGAGGCACAGGAACATGCCCTCGATGGTGTCGAGCATGTCGGTCTGCACGGCGTCGGGCGAGAGGCCTTTCTCGGCGTAGAAGCTCCACTCGCGGACCCAGCGGTGGCCGTGCTTCTCACGCACGTCGGGATCCTCGCTCAACCAGCCTTCGAAGCCCATCGTGAACTGCCAGTGCTTGCGGCCGGCCTTGTCGGCCTTCTCGCGCATCGCGTCGACCTGCGGCTGCAGCTCGTCGATCCCTGGCGGGAACCACAGGCACCAGCCGTCCCAGCGCAGCGCCCGCTCCAGCGCCTTGTCGGCGAAGGCGCCGATCCACACCGGCGGTCGCGGCTGCTGGTAGGGTTTGGGCGTCATGCGCACGCCTTCGAAGTGGAAGAACTCGCCCTTGTAGTTCACCTCCGGCTGCGTCCAGCAGGCCTCGATGATCTCCATCACCTCCTCGAAGCGCTTGCCGCGCTTCGCATAGGGCACGCCGAAGTGCGTGAAGTAGTCCTGGTGATAGCCGACGCCGGCGCCGAACACGAAGCGGCCGCGCGACAGGCAGTCGATGTTCGCGAGCTGTTCCGCGAGATGCACGGGGTGATGGAAGGTCGGCTGGATCACGGTGCAGGCGATCTGCACCTTCCTGGTCACCGCCGCGATCGCGGCGAGCTGCGTCACGGTGTTCGGCCACCAGGTCTCGGGACGCTGATGGCGCTCGGGCACCCAGACGCCGTCGAAGCCGACCTTTTCGGCGAGCACCGTCTCCTTCATGCAGTGGTCCATCGCATCGGCGACTTCCTGGCCGCTCGGCAGATCGAGCTGGTCGTACTTGCCGAAATGCGTGTCCGGCATGAAAGCGATTTTCATGTGTCCTCACTCCTTGCTGCGATGTATTGAAAAGCCCCCGGATTGTATGAAGCCACTCGCGCCGCCCACAAGCGCGCACCTGGGGGAAAAACCCTTTGCGCGTAAGCATTTTGCTGCGACGCACAGGGTCGTTTGGTCGATAGGCAGCGTACGGGACGCGTGGCAGAATCCGCCCAGTTTTGTATACAGCCGCCCTCGTCACAGGAGCAGTCCCATGGCCCACGCTTTCGATCAGCGGAACCAGGTTTCACCGCCGAAACAGGAAGTCCGGCGCCAGACGCTCAAGCAGATGCTGGCCACCCGCGATCGCCTCACTCAGCAGACCGGCCACTACTGCGGCGTGAAGGAGCTGACGCTGCGCGCGGCGGATCCGATCAAGTACGAACGTTTCTACAACAAGCTGCACGCCGCGGTGCTCGCCGCGCGTGAATCCGCGCGCTTCGTCGCCGCGAGCCCGGGCTCGCGCGAGATGGGCGAGAGCCTGTGGGGCCTCGCGACGCCTGAAGGCGACACGCTGGCGGTGTCGCTGGGCTTCCTGTCGCACACGGCGATCTTCCCCGTTGCCGTGCGCTACATGGCGGAGAAGGAATACGACGTCAACGACGGCATCGAGGACGGCGACGTCTATGCCGTCAGCGACGGCCTCACCGGCGGCGTGCCGCATCCCGGCGACTTCTACTCCTTCGTGTCGATCTGCCACGACGGCGAGATCGTCGGCTGGGCGATCGGCATCAATCATCTGATGGAGAACGGCGCGCCGGTCGCGGGGAGCTGGGCGACCTTCTCGGTCGACACCTTCATGGACGGCCTCGTATGCCCGCCGATGCGCACGGGCCGCAAGCTGCAGCAGGAATCCTGGTGGAAGGCGATCTGGCAGCGCCGGACGCGCGCCGCGACGATGAACATCCTCGACGACAAGATGCGCCTCGCCGGCTGCGCGATGGTGCACGAGGCGACGCACAAGCTGATCGCGGAGTTCGGTCTCGACTACTACAAGCGCGCGATCCGCGAGATCATCGAGGAAAGCCGCCGCATGATCGTCGACAACATGCACGCGCTGATGGTGCCGGGCACCTACAACGGCTGCGCGTTCCGCCTCGTCAAGTACCAGGGGTTGCAGAAGATCTGGTCGCACGCGGACAAGAACACGCTGATCCACATCCGGGCGAGCGTCGAGCCCAACGCGCACGGGCTCAAGCTCGACACCGAGGGCAGCTCGCGCTGGGGCTATCACTCCTACAACGCGACGCCGGGCGGCGCCGATGCCGCGGCCTTCCTCGGCATGATCAATTCCTTCGCGCACAACACCAAGGTCACGGCCGGCATCGAGCTCGCCGTGCAGCGGCACTATCCCTCGGGCAGCATCTACAACCCGGACTACGAGTTCACCAGCAATGCGAACCTGTGGGCGCAGACGATCGCGCTGAACAGCATCGGCTTCAACTGCGTGTCGCGCGCGATGTTCGCGCGCGGCTATCTCGAGGAAGCCTTCACCGTCGACGGCAACTGGGGCGCGTGGCAGGGCTCGGGCCAGACCGAGCAGGGCGTGTCCTACGGCTTCACGAACTTCGAGTGGCTGGGCGGCACCGGGCGCGGCGCCTGGTGCTACAAGGACGGCGAGCCGATCGTGTGGGCCGCGTGGTCGCAGCTCGCGACCTGCGGCGACGCCGAGGAGTTCGAGAGCTGCGTGCCGCCGCTCTTCTATCTCGGCCGCAAGCTGCTGCCGGGCTACTACGGCACCGGCAAGTACCGCGGCGGGCCCGGCAATTCTGCCGTGCACTGGTGCGTGAAGCCGGGCAAGCACGTCGCCGTCACGCGGCCGAACGGCGGCCTGTCGTGCACGACCTCGGTCGGCCTCGGCATGAGCGGCGCCTATCCCGGTCCGGGCTCCTTCATGATCTCGGCGCGCGACACCAATCTGCCGGCGCTGATCGCGCGCGGTGAAACGCCGCGCGACGCGCGCGAGCTGCTGGAGCAGATCGAGGCCGGCACGCTCGAGGTGCGCAATCTCGAGATCTGGAAGACCGACTGCCCCGAGCTCGCGCTGAAGGATCACGATCTCTTCGTCGATGCCGCCGGCGCCTCCGGCGGCTGGGGCGATCCGCTGGATCGCGATCCCGCCGCCGTGATCCGCGATCTGAACGACGGCATGGCGCCGCGCTACGGCTTCGTCGCGGCCCTCCACGGCATCGTCGCGACGCAGGACGCGCACGACGTCTGGCAGCTCGACGCCGCCGCCACGGCGGCGCGCCGCGCCGAACTGCGCAGGGCGCGACTGGAGGCGCGCACGGTCGAGGACTGGTGGCACGAGGAGCGCGAGCGCGTGCTCGCCCGCGATTTCGTGCCGGAGGTCGGCGAGATGTATCGCCAGAGCATGTCCTTCGCGAAGTTCGACGGCGAGTTCCGCCGCTTCTGGCAGCTCCCCGGCGAGTTCGCGTTCGCGGAGGAATGAGCGATGAGTCGGGACGCGAGCATCAGCCAGGATCTGATCGGCCAGCTCATCGACGGCACGATCGACGACGACAACGCGCAGCGCCTGCTGCGCCTCGAGCGCAAGGACAGGGATCGCTTCTTCAAATACCTCGACGCGCTCCAGCAGCGCGTGCCGTGGCCGGAGCGCATCCTGCTGCGTCTCGGCGACAAGCTCTATGTCGTGCACGATGCCGCCGGCGCGCGCAGCGTGAAATGCCACTGCGGCCACGTCTTCGGCGACTACCGCGAGAACTGGAAGCTGCGCTGCCGGATCCGCGTCAAGCGCAGCCTCGAAGAGATGCGCACGGTCTACGATCCGGCGCCGGCCTGCCCCGAGCCCGGGTTCCAGGAGATCCGCGAGTTCTTCTGTCCGGGCTGTGCGACCCAGCACGCGGTCGAGGTCGTGCCGCCGGGCTATCCGATCGTGTTCGAGCTGCTGCCGGATCTCGATCGCTTCTACCGCGAGACCCTCGGCCGGCCGCTGCCCGACGAGGCCGCCGACTGGTACGAGGATCGCAGCGCGGCGCTCACCGAGCAGTGGGCCAAGGCGAGTTGAGATCGATGCTCGCCGGGCGCCGCGCGCCCGCCCTGGACTAGACACCCGAGGATCACAGCATGGCGACGACAGCTTCGACCGCGCTCGAGCGGCAGTACATCCTTGCGTTCGATGCCGGCGGCACAATGACCGACGCGCTGCTGGTCAAGCCGGACGGCAGCTTCACGGTCGGCAAGGCCATCACGCGCCGCGACGACGAGCCGCGCAGCTACCGCGAGTCCGTGCTCGACGCCGCGAGCAACATCGGCCTCGGCGCCGATCTCGTGCACGCGCAGTGCGCGGCGGACATCTACTGCGGCACGGGCATGCTGAACACCGTGCTGACCGGCCAGGGCCGCAAGCTCGGCCTGCTCGTCACGCGCGGCTTCGAGGACATCTCGGTGATGGAGGGCGGTCTGACCTATCTCGGTCAGACCCAGGCGGAAACCCTGCACCAGCAGTTGCACCGGCACACGCGGCCGCTGGTCGATCCGAAGCTCGTCATCGGGATCAGCGAGCGCCTCGCCGGCGGCTGCTATCAGGGCAACATCCATCTCGATCCGGGCCACGAGCTGATCCCGGTCAACGAAGCGCAGGTGCGCGCGGCGACCGAGAAGCTGCTCGCGGCCGGCTGCGAGGTGATCGGCATCCTCTTCCTCTACTCCTTCGTCGACCCGCGCCACGAGCATCGCGCGCGCGAGATCGCACAGGCCGCGATCGCGGCGCAGGGCAAGCAGATCCCCGTCGTCTGCTCGGCCGACGTCGCGCCGGTGTCGAAAGAGAACAATCGCCTGAAGAGCCTGCTCTTCCAGTGCTTCGCCGCCGAGCTCGTGCGCGACTCGCTGATGGCGGTGGAGCGCGAGGCCAAGGACTTCGGCTACCGGGGCCGGCTGCTGACGCTGCTGTCCTATGGCGGCGCCGTCAACATGGAGTACCCGCGGCTCTACGAGACGATGATCTCGGGCCCGATCGGCGGCCTCATCGGCGCGCAGTTCATCGCCGAGAAGCTTGGGCTACGCAACATCGTCACCGCCGACATGGGCGGCACGAGCTTCGACGTCGGCCTGCTGGTCGACGGCCACATCGGGATCACCAAGAGCGCCGACATCGCCGGCCACCGCCTCGCGCTGCCGATGGTCGAGCTCGACTCGGTCGGCAGCGGCGCGGGCTCGGTGGTATGGGTCGACGAGTACAAGCGCCTGCACGTCGGCCGCGACAGCGCGGGCTCCAAGGTCGGCCGCTGCTACCGGTTCGACCGCCTCACCGTCACCGACATCAACGTCGCGCTCGGCTACGTCGATCCCGACTATTTCCTCGGCGGGCAGCTCAAGCTCGATCGCGAGGCCGCGCTCGCCGCGCTGGACGAGGCCGTCGCGAAACCGCTGGGCCTGCCGGTCTACGAGGCCGGCGCCGGCGTGCTCGACATCGTCAATACGCAGATGAGCGATCTGCTGCGCACGATGATCGCGGCCAAGGGCTACGACACGCGCGACTTCACGCTGCTCTACTACGGCGGCGCCGGCCCCGTGCACATGCACGGCTTCGCCGAGGGCATCGAGTTCGCCGACGTCGTCACCTTGCCGTGGGCGGCCGGTTTCTCCGCCTTTGGCGCGGCCTGCGCCGAGTACATGCACCGCTACGATCGCGGCCTGCGCGTGCTGCTGCCGAACGGCATGCGCGCGGACGAGAAGACGGCCGTCGCGCGCCAGTTGCGTGCGACCTGGGCCGAGCTCGAGGCCGAGGCGCGCGACGAAATGAGCAAGGAAGGCGTCGATCCGACGAAAATCGGCTTCCGCTACGGCATCGCCGCGCGCTACCTCGGCCAGCTCGAGAGCTTCGACACCGCGCTCGCCGACGGCCGCATGGAGGACGCGCGCGATCTGGAGCGCGCGATCGACGCCTTCGAGCGGATGTACACCAAGGTCTATCCCGAAGGCGCGCGCTTCCCGGACGCGGGCTATTCGGTGACAGCCGTGCATCTCGAAGCCATCGCGCCGAAGCCGCAGCCCGTGCTGTCCGCGCAGCCGCTGGCGCGCCGCGAGCCGGACGACGGCGCCTACGTCGGCAGCCGCAACGTTTATCATGGCGGTCGCTGGCAGCCCTTCCGCGTCTACGAGATGGCGGCCCTGAAGGCCGGCAATGTGATCGAGGGGCCGGCGATCATCCGCGACCCGATGACGACGGTGGTCATTCCGCCCCAACGCACGATGAGCTTCGATCAGTACAGGATCCTGCACTACAAATGAAACTCGCGACTTTCAGCCGCGGCGGTGCCCCGCGCATCGGCCGCGTCGAGGGCGAGGTCATCGTCGACCTCGCGCTCTCCGGCCTGCCGACCGACATGCTCGCACTGCTCGCCGCCGGTCCCGATGCGCTGGCGCGGGCACGCACGGCCGGCGGGCCCGCGCACGCGCTCGCCGAGGTGACGCTCGAAGCGCCGGTGCTGCGACCGCCCAAGATCCTCGCGATCGGGCTCAACTACGCCGATCACATCGCGGAGACCACGCTCGACACGCCGAGTTTTCCGATGTTCTTCAACAAGCAGTCGACCGCGGCGAACGGCCCGCGCGCGGCGATCCACCTGCCGCGCGTGTCCGACAAGCTCGACTACGAGGGCGAGCTCGGCTTCGTGATCGGCCGGCGCTGCCGGCACGTGCCGAGGGCGCGCGCGCACGAGGTGATCGCGGGCTATGTGGTCTGTAACGACGTCAGCGTGCGCGACTGGCAGTTCTGGGCCCAGACCTTCGCGCTCGGCAAATCCTTCGACACCCACTGCCCCTTCGGCCCCTGGCTCGTGACCGGCGACGAGGTCGGCGATCCGCATGCGCTATATCTCAAGACCTGGGTCAACGGCGAGCTGCGCCAGGATTCGAATACGCGGCATCTCGTCTTCGACTGCTACGCGCAGATCGAAACCCTGAGCAAGGCCTTCACGCTCGAGCCCGGCGATCTCGTCCTGACCGGCACGCCGAGCGGCGTCGGCATCGGCTTCAAGCCGCACAAGTATCTGCAGCTCGGCGATCGCGTGAAGATCGAAATCGAGAAGCTGGGATACATCGAGAACGAAGTCGTCGCCGAGCCGGCGAGCACGACGCTGATCTGAAGGGGAGACCTGCCGATGACTTCCACCGCGACGATGCAGGCCTGGCAGTTCGAGCAGTACGGCCACTACACCGAGGTCCTGCACTGGACCGAGCGCGCGCTGCCCGAGCCGGGCCCGCGCCAAGCGCGCGTGCGCACCGCAGCGGTCTCGCTCAATTTTCCGGATCTGCTGATCGTCCAGGGCAAGTACCAGCACCGCGCGCCGCTGCCCGCGGTGCCCGGCGTCGAGGCCGTCGGCATCGTCGAAGCGGTCGGCCCCGGCAGCAAGTTCAAGATCGGCGATCGGGCCGTCGGCTTCTGCCACGGCGGCGGCACGCTAGCCGAGGCCTTTCTCGTCGACGACGCCTCGGCCTGGACCGTGCCGACGCACGTCGCCGACGAGCAGGCCGCCGCGCTCAGCGTGACCTACGGCACCTCGTGGTTCGGCCTCACGCATCGCGCGCAGCTCACCGAGGGCGAGACCCTGCTCGTGCTCGGCGCGGCCGGCGGCGTCGGCCTCGCCGCGATCCAGCTCGGCAAGCTGCTCGGCGCAACGGTGATCGCCTGCGCGGGCGATGCGAGGAAGCTCGCGGTCTGCCGCGACAACGGTGCCGATCACCTGATCGACTACCGCCGCGAGGATCTCGTCGAGCGCGTGAAGGAGATTACCGCGGGACGCGGCGCCGACGTCATCTACGATCCCGTCGGCGGCGATCTCTTCGATCAGGTCAAGCGCTGCGTCGCCTGGGGCGGCCGTCTCGTCGTCATCGGCTTCGCCGGCGGCCGCATCCCGCAGATCGAGCTGAACCGCATCCTGCTGAAGAACATGACCGTCGTCGGCCTCGCCTGGGGCCAGTACCTCGATCGCGGCTCGAAGCTCCCCGAGAAAGCGCAGTTCGAGTTCTACGACATGATCGCCCGCCGCCAGATCGATCCCGTAATCTACCGCTCCCTCCCCTTCGCCGAAGTGAAAGAAGGCCTGCGCCTGATCGAGAGCCGGGAGGTCTACGGCAAGATCGTCATTACCCGATAGGCTGTGATTAGCCACAGAGAACACCGAGAACACAGAGGAAGATGATGAAAAACGGCACCGATCCGTTCTCGTCTTCCCTCGGTGTTCTCGGTGTTCTCTGTGGCCAGAAAGGACTTTGAGTGAGCACCAAGACCAAGTCGAATGCCCCACGCGATCCGGACTACGAGCGCCGGGTGCGGGCGAGCTTCGAGGGGCAGCCGGCGATGTCGCGGCTGTTCGGGGCGAGGATGGTGGCGCTGTCGCCCGGCGAGACCGAGATCCACATTCCGCTGCGGCCCGACTTTCTGCAGCAGACGGGCAATGTGCACGGCGGCATCGTCGGCGCGCTCGCCGACAGCGCGGCGGGCTACGCGGCACTGTCGCTGCTCGATGCGCAGCTCGAGGTCGTCACCGTCGAATACAAGATCAATTTCGTGGCTCCGGCCTACGGCGAGCTGCTGATCGGTCGCGGCCGCGTGGTGCGCGCGGGGCGCACGCTGCAGGTCTGCGTCGCCGAGATCTTCGCGGTGAAGGACGGCATCGAGACCTTGTGCGCCTACATGACGACGACGATGATGGCCGTGCCGGATTCGAAGCATAAGCCGTGAAAGGCCGTTCGTAGCCCGGGTGGAGCGCGCCGCGCGCAACCCGGGATCCGGCGTCTCAAATGATCCACGATCCCGGGCTGCGCTGCGCTTCACCCGGGCTACGAAGACGCGATCCGACCTCGATGTATTTGATGGGGCAAGGGGAGGCAAACGATGAGCTGTGCCGCCGAGCTGATCGAGAACAGCGAGCTGCGCGTGCTGAAGTCGATCTGCGGGCCTCTCGTCGTCGTCGGTATCGATCCGGGCTATCTGCAGCAGCTCGATGCGCACCTGAAGGATCTGCTCGCGATCGAAGTCTGAACCCGCGCGCTCTACACACAGGAGATTCCCATGATCAAGCTCGTCTACTGCCTGCGCAAACGCGCCGACGTCCCGGATGCGGAATTCCACCGCTACTGGCTCGACACCCACGGTCCGCTGGTGCGCGGCTTCGCCGCTGCGATCAAGGCTCGCAAGTACATCCAGAGTCACACCGTCCTGCCGGCGATGAACGAGCTGTTCCGGCAGTCGCGGGAGCTCGCCCCGGCCTACGACGGGATCACCGAGGTGTGGTGGGACGATCTCGCCGCGCTCGAGGCCGGCATGGCGACGCCCGAGGGTCAGGAAGCGCATCGGCGTCTGAAGGAGGACGAGGCGAAGTTCATCGATTTCGCGCAGTCCCGCGTGTTCACGACCGAAGAGCACGTGATCTTCGATTACCTCTGAGCCGCAACCGCGCTTTCACGAGCGAGGCGCGCTCGGCCGCCGCGCCTTGCCGATGGCGGCACGACGCGCGCCTCGTTAAGCTGCGCGCCAGTCGCAGCGCGCCCGGAGAATTCGATGAACGACCAGAAGGAACAGGCCGGCGGCCACGTCCATGGCCCGCACTGCAATCACGACCACGGTCACGACGCTCATCAGGCCCCTGCCCGCAACCCGATGCGCGACCTCGGCCGCAACGATCCCTGCCCCTGCGGCAGCGGCAAGAAGTTCAAGAAGTGTCACGGCGGCGCGGCGTGACGCCGGTCGTCCGAACGGCCGACGGAACGCACGACGCTCAGCATCGCGGCGACGTGAAAAGGGGCTCCGCAGAGCCCCTTTTCCGTTCGACGATGCTTGCGCTCAGCGGAGCGTGTCGGTGAAGTTCGGCAGCACCTTGGTCGTCACCAGCTCGAGGTGGCGCATCATCTGCTTCTGCGGAATGAGGCCGTTGTAGGTGAACATCCAGAAGTACTCGGCCGGCAGCTCCTTGAACAGCGCGTCGAGCTTGCGGCTGACCGTCGAAGGACTGCCGTAGATCACCAGCCCGCGCTCGGCCATCGACTCGAAGTTGTTCGGCACGTCGAAAGCCCCCTCGCCCGGCGCCGCGACCGCGGCATTGAAGCCGAAAGGCGCGAAGAAGTTGCACCAGATGATCGAGCCGCCGTTGCGCGCGATGGCTTCCGCCTCGGCGTCGGTGTCGGCGACGATCACTTCGCGCACGAGGCCGATGCGCTCGCCGAGCTTCAGGTTCTTGCCGGCCTTGCTCGCGGCGTCCTGCGCCGCCACGAACTGGCTCTTCGCGACTTCCGGATGCGTCAGGATCGTCACCGGCACGACCGAGTTCTCCATCGCCCAGCGGATCGAGGACTCGGACACGCTGAACGGCTGGAACAAGTCGGGCATGCGCTTGTTGTAGGTCGGCGGCACGGTACCGATCTCGGTCAGGACGTCGTGGTCGTCGATGCCGGTCCCGTAGGCGCGGGTGACCTCGGCCGCGGCCCACTTGGTGTGCGGCGCCGGGATCTGCCAGAAGCGGCTGCGATGCGAGAAGGCGTCCTTCTGCCAGCACTTCTTGATGATCTCGAAGTGATCGTAATAGAGATCCTTCTTCAGGTTCTCGTAGTCGAGATCGCTGAACGTGCCGTCGAGCCCGCGGATCTGCTGGCCCAGCACATTGACCCAGCGCGGCTGGTAGCCGCGCGCGAAGCCGGCGAAGGCGCGGCCGTTCGTCATCTGATCGAGCATCGCGATGTCCTCGGCGATGCGTACCGGGTTGTGTGCGGGCAGCACGAGGCCGAGCTGACCGAGCTTGATCTGCTTGGTCTGCATGCCGAAGTAGAGATCGAGCATGATCGGATTCGTCGACACCTCTTCGCCTTCGATGTGGAAGTGATGTTCGGTGAACCCGACGCCGTAGTAGCCGTGCGCGTCCATGTACTGGATTTGTTCGCTCAGCTCGCGGAGCATCTGCTGATAGAGATCGGTACGCCGACCCGCCATGCCCTTCTTGATGTCGTCGAAGCTGCCGATCGACGGCAGATAGAACGCACCGATTTTCATTTATCGACTCTCCTTCGGATGTTAGATTGCAGCGCGCTTCGCGGCCGTGCCTGCGGCCCGGCCGTCGGCGCGTGGGCGGGGATGCTATGGAGGCGAAATCCGCCCACGCTTGATCCAAATCAAGCCGATTTGCCCGCGCCGCCGCGCTGCCGGCGCCGTTGCAAACTGACACAGGAGAGCTTGCCGATGAGTTGGTTCCGGATAGGCGAGATAGAGATCGCGCGCATCGTCGAAGTCGAAGAACCCTTTCTACGCCCGGAGCAGATGTTCGCCGCGGCGACCCCGGAAGCCATCGCGCCGCATCTGCACTGGCTGGGGCCGCGTGCGCTGTGTCCCGACACCGGCAAGCTGATCCTGCCGATCCAGACCTACGTCGTGCGCACGCCTCATCACGTCGCGCTCGTCGACACCTGCCTCGGCTGTCACAAATCACCGGCAGGCTTCAAGCGCTGGGCTCATCGTACCGACGAAGGCTGGCTGCACCGGCTCGCCGCGATCGGGATCACGCCCGCCGACGTCGACTTCGTGTTCTGCACGCACCTGCATCTCGATCACTGCGGATGGCATACGCGCCTCGTCGATGGACGCTGGCAGCCGAGCTTTCCGCGTGCCCGCTATCTGTTTTCGCGCGAGGAGTACGCGTACGCCGAGCAACGTCAGCGCGAGCTTGCCGATCCCGTGTTCGCGGAGAACGTGCTGCCGGTGATGGACGCGGGGCTCGGGCTGCTCGTCGATCCCGATCACGTCATTGACGAGACGCTGCGTCTCGAAAGCACCCCGGGCCATACACCCGGTCATATCGCGGTGCACATCGGACAGGGAGCGCAGGATGCTGTCGTCACCGGCGATCTGATCCACAGCCCCTTGCAGTGCGCGTATCCCGAATGGAACTTCGCGTACGACGAGATCCCTGCGCTCGCCGCGGCCACGCGACGGCAGTTTCTCGAGCGCTACGCCGACAGCCCGACCGTGATCCTCGCCTCACACTTTCCCAGCCCTTCGGTCGGCTACTTCGAACGCGCCGGCGAAGCGTTTCGATACCGCTATGCGAACGTTTGAAGCCGGTCTCGGCGGCGCGATCGCCTAGCAAAAAAGTAGTGGCGCCTGCAAGCGGTTCGGTTATGATGCCCGCACGAATAGATGACGACGCCCGCGTGACTGACCGTCTTTCCGCCTGTTCACGTCCCTTCCTCCGGGTCGTCTTCCACGCCTCCGAAGCTCGTTCGCCAATCGAATCTGCCGCCCGCGGCATTTCTCTGCCGGGAAATTTGTGCGTTGGTTTCCCGACACCGTACGCATAACGACGCACGTCAATGTGAGAGACGTTTGATGAATATCTATGTTGGAAATTTGGCTTACGGCGTGACCGATGCCGATCTGTCGCAGGCGTTCGGCGCATACGGCACCGTGGCCAACGCCTCCGTGATCAAGGACAAGTTCTCCGGACAGTCCAAGGGCTTCGGCTTCGTCGAGATGCCGAACAACGCGGAAGCGAACGAGGCAATCAAGGCGCTCAATGAGAAGCCGCTGAAGGGCCGCAACATGCGCGTCAACGAGGCGAAACCTCGCGAAGACCGCCCGGCACGCCCGCCGCGCCGGCAGTCCTACTGAGTTCGACTCCCGAATTCGGTCTCGCGCCGGGGGTCACCGCCCCCGGCGCACTCTGTTCTCCCGCTCTCTGACCTGACGGCTTCCGCCGCCGCGCTGTTCGCGTCGCCGGCACTGCGGGCGCCGTCGGGTCCGTGCCAGCGCCCGTCCGGTTTTCACCGCGCACGCTTCCGCTAAGATTCTCCGCATGCAGCACGCTCCCGCCCTGTTCGGTTACCGCAAGTACTGGGCCGCCCGTTTCGGCCCCGCGCCTTTCCTGCCGATGACGCGCGCAGAAATGGACGAGCTCGGCTGGGACGCCTGCGACGTCGTCCTCGTCAGCGGTGACGCCTACGTCGATCATCCGAGCTTCGGCATGGCGATCGTCGGCCGCATGCTCGAGGCCCAGGGCTTTCGCGTCGGCATCATTGCCCAGCCCGACTGGCGTGATACCGCCGCCTTCACGGCGCTGGGACGTCCGCGCCTGTTCTTCGGCGTCACCGCCGGCAATATGGATTCGATGGTCAACCGCTACACGGCCGATCGGCGGCTGCGCAGCGACGATGCCTACACACCGGGCGCCGTCGCCGGCAAGCGACCGGATCGCGCGGTGATCGTCTATGCGCAGCGCCTGCGCGAAGCCTACGGCGCGGTGCCGCTCGTCATCGGCGGCATCGAAGCGAGCCTGCGGCGCATCGCGCACTTCGACTACTGGTCCGAAACGGTGCGTCGTTCGATCCTGCTCGACGCACGTGCCGATCTGCTCGTGTTCGGCAACGGCGAGCGGCAAATCGTCGAGATCGCCCACCGTCTCGCGGCCGGCAGCGTGATCGCCGAGCTGAGCGACATCCGCGGCACCGCGTTCGTGTCGCGCGGACCCCGTCCGGGCTGGATCGAAATCGACTCCACCGGTCTCGACACCCCCGGCCGCCTGAATCCGCCGCGCGATCCGTATGCGACGGAAGCCCCCGGCGCCTCCGCGCCGCCCGCTGCGGGCGGCGCGCCCGGCATGAGCCTCGTGCCGCTCGAACGGCTGCGTGCGTCGCGGGATCTCCGCCAGGCCGAGCGCGCACGCTGCGCGATCCGGCTGCCGGCCTACGCGGCGGTGAAAGACGATCCGGTGCTCTATGCCCACGCGTCACGCGTGCTGCATCTCGAAGCCAATCCCGGCAACGCGCGCGCGCTGGTGCAGGCGCACGGCGACCTCGACGTATGGCTCAATCCGCCGCCGCTGCCGCTGACGACCGCCGAGCTCGACGGCGTCCACGAGCTGCCGTACCAGCGCCGGCCGCATCCCGCTTATGGCGATGCGAAGATCCCGGCCTACGAGATGATCCGCTACTCGATCGCGATCCAGCGCGGCTGCTTCGGCGGCTGCACCTTCTGCTCGATCACCGAGCACGAGGGCCGCATCATCCAGAGCCGCTCCGAGGACTCGGTGATCCGCGAGATCGAGACGATCCGCGATTGCGTGCCCGGCTTCACCGGCGTGATCTCCGATCTCGGCGGACCGACGGCGAACATGTATCGCCTCGCGTGCAAGAGCCGCGAAGTGGAGGCCGCCTGCCGCAAGCCGTCCTGCGTCTATCCCGGCATCTGCCCGAACCTTAACACCGATCACGCGCCGCTGATCGAGCTTTATCGCCGCGCTCGCGCGCTGCCCGGCATCAAGAAGATCCTGATCGCCTCGGGCGTGCGCTACGACCTCGCGATCGAGTCTCCGGATTACGTGTGCGAGCTCGCCACGCATCATGTCGGCGGCTATCTGAAGATTGCGCCGGAGGCGATCGCCGAAGGTCCGCTGTCGAAGATGATGAAGCCAGGCGTCGGCAGCTACTACCGATTCAAGCAGCTCTTCGATCGATACTCGCGAGCGGCCGGCAAGGAGCAGTACCTGATCCCCTACTTCATCGCCGCGCACCCCGGCACGCGCGACGAAGACATGCTCGAGCTCGCGCTGTGGTTGAAGGAGCACGGCTTCCGCGCCGATCAGGTGCAGGCCTTCCTGCCCTCGCCGATGGCGACCGCGACGGCGATGTACCATTCCGGCAAGAATCCGCTGCGCCGGGTCGGCCGCGACACCGAGGACGTGCACATTCCTAAAGGCCTGCGCGTCCGGCGCCTGCACAAGGCATTCCTGCGCTACCACGATCCCCACAACTGGCCGATGCTGCGCGCCGCGCTCAAGCGCATGGGACGCGCCGATCTGATCGGCAGCGGCCCCGGCAAGCTCGTGCCGCCGTGGCAGCCGGCGGGCACGGGCATGGACGCCGAAGGCCGGCGCCGACCGGGCACGGCGCTGCTGACGCAGCACACCGGCCTGCCGCGCACGCCGGCCGACGGACCGCGCGATGCGCGCACGCGTCCCGCGCCGCGTGGGCAACAGTCGAGTGATGCGCGCGCAGCGTCAACGCGCACGCCGAACGCGCGCCGTCCGCGACCGGGTCGCGCAGGATCGCGCAAGCCGCGTTGACGGCGCGCTGCCGCTTATCGAATCCCATGCAGGCGTCTTACCGCGCCGCGCGCGGCACGCGAAGTCGACGCTCGGCGCCGACGTTGTCGTTTACAGATTCAGTTGCTACAGTCAGAACAACCATATGGGGTGGCCGGAACCCGTGCTCGAAGCCGCGGGTTTCGGGACGGCAGCGCCGGGCACACGGCGGACCGTCCTCGCGCTGCAGGGCCGGGGCTCTACTTCTCTGCCATTGGTCGAGGGCCGGTCGCAACTCGTGCAAGCAATGGCAGCGTGTGAGGGGACCCGCTTCCTATGAACATCTACGTCGGCAATCTGCCGTATTCCATCACCGAGGACGAGCTGCGCGCCGCGTTCGAGCGCTATGGGACGGTGTCCTCGGCCAAGATCGTCATCGATCGCGAGACCGGCCGCTCCAAGGGTTTCGGCTTCGTCGAAATGCCGGACCAGGACGAAGCGGAAGCCGCGGTCAAGGCGCTCGATGGCGCCCCGCTCAACGGTCGTCCTGCACGCGTGAATCCAGCGAAGCCTCGCACACCGGGTCCCGGCGGCCCGGGCGGTCCTCGTCGCCCGGGCGGCGGCCCGGGTGGCGCACGCCCGCGCTGAGCGTCCCGACCGCCGTCATTCCTGTACCGGCGACCCGTCGGGTCGCCGGCCTCCTGTGTTTTCCGTCATGAAGTCTTTCGAATCGATCTTCGAACGCACGCTGTTCGCAACGCGCTGGCTGCTCGCGCCGGTCTATTTCGGCCTGTCCGTCGCGGTGCTCGCGCTCGGCGTGAAGTTCTTCCAGGAGCTGGTCCACGTCCTGCTGCACATCACCGACACGAGCGAGGCCGATCTCGTGCTGACCGTGCTCGGTCTCATCGATCTCACGCTCGTCGGCAGCCTCATCGTGATGGTGATGTTCAGCGGCTACGAGAATTTCGTCTCACGCATCGACGTCGCGCCCGGCGAGCACAAGCTCGAATGGTTGGGCAAGCTCGACTCGAGCACGCTGAAGCTGAAGGTCGCGGCGTCGATCGTCGCGATCTCCTCGATCCACCTGCTGCGCGTCTTCATGGAGCTGCGCAGCGTGCCGAACGACAAGCTGCTGTGGTACGTGGTCGTACACATGGCTTTCGTGCTGTCCGCGCTCCTGCTCGCCGTGCTCGATCGCATCGCCTTCTCCAGCCACCGGAGTCACTGAGATGTTGAAGCTCTACTCCTACCCCGAGTCCGGCAACAGCTACAAGGTGCGTCTGCTGCTGTCCTTCCTGGCCCTGCCGCACGAGATCGTCGACGTCGATCTGATGACCGACGAGCAGCACGGTCCCGCCTATCTCGCGATCAATCCGCGCGGCGAGGTACCGGCGCTCCGCGACGGCGAGCTCCTGCTGCGCGACTCGGCCGCGATACTCGTGTATCTGGCTGCGCGCTATGCGCCAGATCCCTGGTATCCATGCGAACCGCGCGCGATGGCCGCGATCACCGAATGGCTCGCCTTCGCGGCGAGCTGGATCCAGTACGGCGTGTTCACGGCGCGCGCGCTCGTCGCCTTCGGGATTCCGGCCAACGGCCTGCCGCCGGGCTTTCCGGCGAGCCTCGAGGAGGCGCGCGTGCGCGGCACGCGCTCGCTCGAGATCCTCGACGCCGAGCTGCGCATGCGGCCCTGGCTCACCGGCGAGCGACCGAGCATCGCCGACATCGCGAACTTCCCCTACGTGGCGCTGGCGCCGATGGGCGGGATCGCCCTCGAGCCCTATCCCGCCGTGCTCGACTGGATCGCGCGCTTCCGCGCGCTGCCGGGTTTCATCCCCATCGCGGGCCTCGACGATCCGCAGTATCGGAAAGCCGGAACGCCTTCCTCTCCGTAGCTCGATCCGTGTGAGCTGCGCGCTGGCATGCGCCGGGCGATGCGGCGAAGATAGCGTCACTTCACGCAATGGAGGCGACGATGGCGCTGCGCGGCAGGCGGATCCTGGTGACGGGGGCGAACGGGGCACTCGGGCGCGCAGTG
Source organism: Gammaproteobacteria bacterium (assembly GCA_035325705.1). Taxonomy (GTDB): domain Bacteria; phylum Pseudomonadota; class Gammaproteobacteria. Next base: position 1,972 of record DAOKZI010000006.1, on the reverse strand, counting down.
ATCGCGCAGGCCCGCGCGGCGGATGCCGACACCATCGGCGTCGATCTCAGGATCGACGAGGAGCTCGCCACGCTGCCGGGCCTGTGGCGTGAGCTCGATTTGAACGATACCGCCGCGACGCTCGGCGCGTTCGCCGAACTCGGCGAGTTCGATACCTTGTGCAACGTCGCCGGCGGCTTCGCGATGGGGACGAGCGCGTATGCGACGGCGAACGACGAGTGGGAGGCGATGTTCCGCCTGAACGTCGACACCATGCGCAACGCGGTGCGCGCGAGCGTGCCGATGATGATCCGCCGCGGCGGCGGCAGCATCGTCAACGTCGGCGCGCAGTCGGCGCGCGAAGGGTTGCCGAACATGAGCGCCTACTGCGCGGCTAAGAGCACGGTGATGCGTCTGACCGAGAGCCTCGCCCGGGAGCTGCGCGGCCACGGCATCAACGTCAACGCCGTGCTGCCCTCGATCCTCGACACCCCGCGCAACCGCGCCGACATGCCGGACGCGGATTTCAGCCTGTGGGTGCGCCCGATCGATCTCGCGAGCGTGATCCTCTTCCTCGGCTCCGACGCGGCGCGTGCCGTGCACGGCGCACTGATCCCCGTCGTCGGCCTGTCGTAGAAGGGCCGGCGCGGCCGTCTTGAGCGCCGGCTAAATCTAGCCACGGAGGGCAAGGAGAACACGGAGGGAAAGAAAGGAATTGTTCGGAGTTTCCGCAGCGTCGGCGCCAACGATCGGCAACGAGTCACGGAGGCGCAGACCCAATCCATCTCTTTCTCCGTGCCCTCCGTGTCCTCCGTGGCTGAATTAATCGGCGTTCCGAATGGCGCGACGCCCCGGATTCGCTACGCTCCTCCGGGCGGCGAAGAGAGATCGCGCGCGCAATATTCCGCTTGTCGGCACGCGCGGGCAGCTCGTATCCTGCCGGCTTCGCCGAGGCAGATGCACATGACTTACCGGATATTCGTCGACGGACAGGAAGGCACGACCGGGCTGCAGATCCATGCCTTGCTCGCGCGCCGTCCGGATCTCGAGGTGTTGAGCATCGACCCCGCGCAGCGCAAGGAACGCAGCGCGCGCGCGCGCCTGCTGAACGCCGCCGACGTCGCTTTCCTGTGCCTGCCGGACGAGGCCGCGCGCGAGGCCGTGTCGCTGGTGACGAACCCGAACACCTGCATCATCGACGCGAGCACCGCGCATCGCACGGCACCGGGCTGGGTCTACGGCCTGCCGGAGCTCACGCCGGCACAGCGCACGGCGCTGCGACGCACGAAGCGGATCTCCAATCCCGGCTGCCACGCGACGGCCTTCATCCTCCTGGTGCGGCCGCTGATCGACGCCGGCCTGCTGCCGGCCGATGCGCTCTTGACCGCGACCTCGCTGACGGGCTATTCCGGCGGCGGCCGCAAGATGATCGAGCAGTACACGGCCGGCGGCGAGCCGGAGCTCACCGCGCCCCGGCCCTATGCGCTCTCGCTCGCGCACAAGCACCTGCCCGAAATGGCGGCGCACACGGGGCTCGTGCACCGGCCGCTCTTCCTGCCCGTGGTGGCGAACTTCTACAAGGGGCTCGCGATCAGCGTGCCGCTGCACCTCCCGCAGCTCGCGCCCGGCACCGACGGCGCGGCCGTGCAGCGCGCTCTGGCCGCCCGCTATGCCGGCGAGCGCTACGTGCAGGTCCGGCCGATCGGCGCGGCGACGGGTTTCCAGGACGGCTTCTTCGACGTGCAGGCCTGCAAGGACACCAACCGCTGCGATCTCTTCGTGTTCGCGAACGCTGCCCAGGTCTTGCTCGTCGCGCGTCTCGACAATCTCGGCAAGGGCGCGAGCGGCGCCGCCGTGCAGTCGATGAACATCCACCTCGGCTGCGACGAAGCGGCCGGGCTGGAACACGACGGAGATTGAACGATCGCAGCTTGGGCTGACGAAGGAAGCCCAACGGTGATGAGGCGCGCGCATCGTCCCCCGATCAAGAGCC
>DAOKZI010000005.1:7558-207391 GCA_035325705.1 Gammaproteobacteria bacterium | reverse complement strand
CACGCCTCTTTCATGATGGCGGGTGACGCGCGTGTCATGGCCGTCGGGCTGACGAAGGAAGCTCAACATCTTCGTCGTGGCGCCGAACGTTGGGCTTCCTTCGTCAGCCCAACCTACTTCTTCTCCGTGACAGCGCAAATTCAGCCGCTTTCCAGCCGGCACAGAGCCGAAACGGGCACGGCCCATTCTCATCTTCCTCTGTGTTCTCGGTGTTCTCGGTGGCAAACAACAGCCTGTAACGTGGCGGCTCAGAGATCGCGCGACAGGAACGCCCGCAGGAGCATCGCGGTGCCGATGCCGCCTAGGATCAGCACGGCGGCGGGGAAGGCGGTCCAGTGCGCGGCGGCGGCGTCCGTCATGCTGTGGAGGACGCCGGCGGCGATGATGAGGCCGGCGCCGGCGACGGAGTAGGACAGCCGGCGATGCACGTTGCGGATCTCGCGCCGGATCTCGTCGAGCACTTCATCGTGGGTGACGACCTCGATGCGCCCGTCCTTCAGGCGATCGAGCACGTCGAAGGTGAGGCCCGGCAGCTCCGGCAGGCGGTCGATCCAGCGCGGCACGTTCTCGCGCGTCGAGCGGATGAGGCTGCGCAGGCCGACGCGATCGCGCATCCAGTTCTCGAGCGAGGGGCGCGCCGTGCGCCAGAGATCGAGCTCGGGATCGAGCTGGCGCCCGATGCCCTCGACGTTGACGAGCGTCTTCTGCAGCAGCAGTAGCTGCGGCAGGATTTCCATGTGGAAACGCTGCGCGGTCTGGAACAGGCGCACCAGGAGCTGGCCGATCGAGATCTCGCGTACCGGGCGATCGAAGATCGGCTCGCACACGGTGCGGATCGCGAACTCGAAGTCGTCGACGCGCGTCTCTTTCGGCACCCAGCCCGATTCGACGTGCAGCTCGGCGACGCGGCGATAGTCGCGATCGAGGAAGGCGTGGAAGTTCTCGGCGAGGTAGCGCTGATCGAACTCCGACAGCGAGCCCATGATCCCGAAGTCGACGAGCACGAACATCGGCAGCTCGCCGTTCGCGCCCGGCCGCACGAAGAGATTGCCGGGATGCAGATCGGCGTGGAAGAAGTGATCGCGGAAGACCTGCGTGAAGAAGAGCTCGACGCCGGTCTTCGCCAGGTGTTCGAGGTCGACTCCCGCTTCGCGCAGGCTCGCGATGTTGCTGATCGGGATGCCGACGATGCGCTCCATCACCAGCACGTTCGGACGCGAGAGGTTCCAGTGCACCTCGGGCACGTAGAGATCCGGCGAGTTGGCGAAGTTGCGCCTGAGCTGCGAGGCATTGGCCGCTTCGCGCAGCATGTCGAGCTCGTCGAGGATGGTCTTCTCGAACTCGTCGACGACGCGCGCGGGCTTCAGCAGGCGGCTGCGCGCCCAGTAGCGCTCGGCGGTGTCGGCGAGCAGCCGCATCAGACCGATGTCGCGCTCGATGGTGCGGCGGATGCCCGGGCGCACGACCTTGACGATCACCTCGCGCCCGTCCATCAGCGTCGCGCAGTGCACCTGCGCGATCGAGGCCGAGGCGAGCGGCGTCTCGTCGAAGGCCGCGAACACTTCGGTGACGGACTTGCCGTAGGCGCGCTCGACGATCGCCCGCGCCTGCGCGCCGGGAAACGGCGGCACGTGGTCCTGCAGCTTCGAGAGCTCCTCGATGACGTCGTCGGGCAGCAGATCGCGCCGCGTCGACAGCACCTGGCCGAGCTTGACGAACAGCGGCCCGAGCTCCTCGAGCAGCGCGCGGATGCGCGGTGCGCGCGGGCCGTGCTCGGCCGCGATCCAGTTCCACGGCAGCAGATGGCGCACGAAGGCGAGCGGCTGCAGGAGCGGCATCGCGAAGAGGATCTGATCGAAACCGTGACGGATCAGCGCGCGCTGGATCGTCCACGCGCGCAGGAAATGAGCGGGCAGCCGGATCATCGGCGGCGCCTCGCTTCCAGCCGCTGCAGCCGCGCCGCGGCGCGATCGATCGCCACGTCGAGCCCGAGCGCGTCCGCACCGAGCTGGGCGATCTCCTCGGGCGCGGCGAGCGCGCGGGTTTCCTCGATCAGGTAGTTGCCCATGTCGCGCTCGAGGCTGCGATGCGCCTGGCGCATGAAGCCGAACGCGCCGGCGATCGCGCGCGCGATCTGGCGCGCGGGTATGTCACCGACGACGCGCGCGAGCTCGGCCTCCCAGTCGAAGGACAGCGCGTCGAAGGCCGTCTCGAACTGGCGGACCGTCGCGAGATCGCCCTGGATGCGGACCCGGCCCGCCGGCACCGCAGCCCCGGTGCGCTGCGCGCGCGCCATCGCCAGGAGATCGATCAGCGTGCCCTCGAGCACGACGTCGGCGCTGCCGGCGCTGCTCGTCGCGAGCAGGATGCCGTCCGCTTCGACGGCGAGCACGAGCCGCAAGTTCAGGCGCACGAGCCGCACTTCGACGCTGCGCCCGGCGAGATCGATCAGCCGCGCGCGCGCGGCATCGTCGCTGCGCAACCAGCGGTTCAGCAGATCGGCGAGGCGATCGAGCACGCGTTGCGGGGCGAGCAGGTCGGCGATCATGCGGGCGCGGGCTGCTGCGGCGAGCTACAGACGCATGCCGCTGTGCAGGGCGACGATGCCACCCATCAGGTTCAGATAACGGCAGCGTTCCAGCCCCGCCTCGCGCATCATGTCGGCGAGCGCTTCCTGCCCGGGATGCATGCGGATCGATTCGGCGAGATAGCGATAGCTGGCCTCGTCCTTCGCGACCAGCGCGCCGATTTTCGGCAGCAGCCGGAACGAATAGAGATCGTAGAGTTTCGACAGCAGCGGCGAGGCCACCACCTGCGAGAACTCGAGCACGTGCGCGGTGCCGCCGGGCTTGAGCACCCGGTGCATCTCGGCGAGCACGCGTTCCTTGTGCGTGACGTTGCGCAGGCCGAAGGCCATCGTGACGAGACCGAAGCTGCGCTCGGGAAAGGGCAGCGCTTCGGCGTTCGCCTGCACGAAGCGCACGTTGCCGGCAACGCCGCGATCGGTCAGGCGATCGCGCCCGATCTCGAGCATGCTGCGGTTGATGTCGAGGATCACGACCTCGCCGCTCGGGCCGACGTCGCGGGCGAGCAGGCGGGTCAGATCGCCGGAGCCGCCGGCGAGATCGAGCACGCGATCGCCGGGCCGCGCGGCGGCGAGGAACACGGCGAGGCGCTTCCAGATCCGATGCAGACCCATCGACATCAGATCGTTCATCAGGTCGTAGCGCGTGGCCACCGAGTCGAACACGCCGCGCACGCGCGCGGCCTTGTCCTCTTCCTTGACGCGTTCGAAGCCGAAGTGCGTTTCGCGCGGGCCGTCCATCGATGCCTCAGCCTTCGGTCGGGGCTTTGCGAGTGTGTCCGGCGGCCGCCAGCGCCGCGAGGTATTCGCGCCAGTTGCGCTCCTGATGGCGGCCGAGCTGGTAGAGATAGTCCCAGGTATAGAGGCCCGTGTCGTGACCATCGTCAAAGACGAGCTTCACGGCATAGTTGCCGATCGGCTCGATCGCGCGGATGTTGACATCTTCCTTGCCCGTCTGCAGCACACCCTGGCCAGGGCCGTGACCGCGAACCTCGGCCGACGGCGAATACACGCGCAGGTACTCGCAGGGCAGTCGAAATCGCGCGCCATCGTCGAAGACTATCTCGAGCACGCGCGAGACCCGGTGCAGCTCGATATCGGTCGGGAAGTGCTGGGCCATGGGCACAGAGCCTACAGGATATAGCGGGCCCAGTCCTCATCCTTGACCAGCTCACCGAGGTGCTGCTCGACGTACTCGCGATCGACGACGACGGTCTGGCCGGTGCGGCTCGGCGCAGTGAACGACAGCGCCTCGAGCAGGCGCTCCATCACCGTGTGCAGGCGGCGCGCGCCGATGTTCTCGCTGCGCTCGTTGATGTGCTGGGCGATCTCCGCGATGCGCCGCACGCCGTCATCGGCAAACCGCAGCTCGACGCCCTCGGTCCTCAGCAAGGCCTGATACTGCTCGGTCAGCGAGGCGGTCGGCTCGGTCAGGATGCGCACGAAGTCTTCGACGCCCAGCGAGCTGAGCTCGACGCGGTTCGGCAGCCGGCCTTGCAGCTCCGGGATCAGATCCGCGGGCTTGGACAGGTGGAAGGCGCCGGAGGCGATGAAGAGGATGTGGTCGGTGCGGATCATGCCCTGCTTGGTGCTGACGGTGCAGCCTTCGATCAGCGGCAGCAGATCGCGCTGCACGCCTTCGCGCGAGACGTCCGGGCCGCTGGTCTCCCCGCGGCGGGCGATCTTGTCGATCTCGTCGAGGAACACTATGCCGTTCTGCTCGGCGTTGGCGACCGCACGCGCGCGGATCTCCTCCTCGTTGACGAGCTTCGCGGCTTCCTCGTCGGTCAGCAGCTTCAGCGCCTCCTCGATCTTTACGCGCCGCGCCTTCTTGCGCGCGCTGCCGAGGTTCTGAAACATGCTCTGTAGCTGGCCCGTCAGCTCTTCCATGCCGGGCGGCGACATGATCTCGATGCCGGCGATCGGCTGCGCGACCTCGATCTCGATTTCCTTGTCGTGCAGCTTGCCCTCGCGCAGCATCTTGCGGAAACGCTGGCGGGTCGAAGATTGATCGGCCTCGCTGGTCTCGCCGAAGGCCCGCGGCGGCGGCAGCAGCGCATCGAGCACGCGCTCTTCCGCGGCATCGGCCGCCTTCTCGCGCACCTGCGTCATCGCCTCGTCGCGCGTCATCTTCAGCGCGACCTCGACGAGATCGCGCACGATCGACTCGACGTCGCGCCCGACGTAGCCGACCTCGGTGAACTTCGTCGCCTCGACCTTGATGAACGGCGCGCCGGCGAGCTTGGCGAGGCGGCGCGCGATCTCGGTCTTACCGACGCCGGTCGGGCCGATCATCAGGATGTTCTTCGGCATGATCTCGTTGCGCAGACCGTCCGGCACGCGGCTGCGGCGCCAGCGCGTGCGCAGCGCGATCGCGACGGCGCGCTTGGCGGCGTCCTGGCCGACGATATGCTTGTCGAGCTGGTCGACGATTTCCTGCGGCGTCAGCGCCATGAGCTGTTGTTCGCGGGTGGGCATGGGCTCAGCTTCTGATTTCCTCGAGCACGATGTTCGAATTGGTGTAGACGCAGATGTCGGCCGCGATGGCGAGACCCTTGCGCACGATGCTCGCCGCGTCCAGATCGGTGTTGGCGATGAGCGCGCGGGCCGCGGCCTGCGCATAGGGGCCGCCCGAGCCGATGGCGATGATCGAGTCCTCGGGCTCGATGACGTCGCCGTTGCCCGAGATGATCAGCGAGGCGTCGCGATCGGCGACGATGAGCAGCGCCTCCAGCCGCCGCAGCATGCGGTCGGTGCGCCAGTCCTTCGCGAGCTCGACCGCCGCGCGCACGAGATTGCCCTGGTGTTTGTCGAGCTTGCCCTCGAAGCGTTCGAACAGCGTGAACGCATCGGCGGTGCCGCCGGCAAAGCCGGCGATCACGCGCTCGTGGAAGAGCCGGCGGACCTTGCGCGCATTGCCCTTCAGGATGGTGTTTCCCATCGACACCTGGCCGTCGCCGCCGACGACGACGTGTCCGGGGCGACGCACGGACAGAATGGTGGTCGCGTGAAGCTGCTCCATGATCGGACTCTCGAAAAGGGGCCGCGATTGTACACCAGCGGCCATGGCCGCCCTTGCCGGCCGACGGGCGGTGCGCGCGACGGGCCGGGCTCCCGGCGCGACGGCGCGGCTGCCGGCTTGATCGACGGGTCCGGCGCCGCTAGCGTGCCGGTTCCTGCCACGCGATCGTCACTCGTGCCATCCCCGTCGAACGCTTTCGAGGCCGCTTTCGTCCCCCGTGTTCCGCGCGCGGCCGCCGCGCGCTCGCGACGCGCATGAGCGCCGGACCGCTCGACGCGTCGCGTCCCGGCGACGGCGGCTTCGCAGTCGACATGCGGCCGAACACGCCGCTGGTCGGTGAGGCGATCGCGTGGCTCGCAGCGATCGCGCTCGCACCGATCTACATGCTGGTCGGCGGCCTCGCCGGCCGCGCGCTGCTCGGCCTCGGGATCTGGACCGGGGCCGCGCTCACGCTGCTCGCGGTGCTGGCCTGGACCGGCTGGCATCTCGCCCGCCGGCGCGCGAGCCTGCCGCGTCCGCCGGCGCTCGTCAGCGAGCGGGCGCTCGTCGTCACGCCGCGCGGCTGGCGCAAACCCGTCACGCTCGCGTACGCCGACATCCGCTATGTCGCGCGCGTGCCCGGAGAGTCGCTGACGCTAGGCCGCGATGCCGGCCCGATCGAGCTGCGCGACGACGATTTCGTCGCGCCGCAGGCCCTCGATGCGATCGAGCTCGCAATCCGCCGCGCCGTGGTTGCCTTGCCCGACGGCCCTGCGCGCTATGCGACGATGCAGGCGAACCAGCGCCTGACGCGCCTGCTCGGCGCGCGCTCGGTGCCCGTCACCTGGGCGCTGCTCGGCGTCAGCGCGGTGATGTTCCTGCTCGAGCTCGCCGTCGACGCGCCGAAGAATCCGCAAGAACTCGTGCGCCTCGGCGCCAATGTGCCGGTGCTGGTGCGCGACGGACAGTGGTGGCGCCTCGTGACGGCCGGCTTCCTGCACGGCAACCTCACGCACATCGCGCTGAACGGCATGGCCTTGATGTCGGTCGGCGCCCTGCTCGAGAAACTCGTCGGCCACACGCGCCTGCTGATCGTCGGGCTCACGGCGAGCATCGCCGGCAACGTGGCATCGAGCTGGTTCGGCGGCGGCGCGATGTCGGTCGGCGCCTCGTCCTGCGTGTTCGGCCTGCTCGGCGCCCTGCTCGCCGTGCAGCTCGGCAAGCAGGCGAGCCTGCCGCCGCAGCTCGTCGTCTCGCGCCGGCAGTGGATCTACCTCCTCGGCGTCAACGCCGCGATCTCGCTGCTGCCCGGCATCGATCTCTCCGCGCACGCCGGCGGCTTCGCGGCCGGGACCGCGCTCGGCGCGCTGTTCGTGCCCGGGCTCGACATTCGCCGCCCGCGCGAGTCGCTGCCCTTGCGCATCGTCGCGATGCTGTTGGTGCTGATCTGCACCGCCGCCTTCGCGCTCGCCGCCCATCGCGGCCTGCACGGCGACGCGCGCAGCGACGCCGAACGCGCGCTGGGCAGGCGCGCGGCGGGGGCCGGCGCCTGGATGCGCCACGCCCTGCCCGGCTTCTCGCTCGAGCTGCCGCGCGCGCCCGTGATTTCGCGCCAGGGCGACTACCAGGTCGGCAAGCTCGCCGTGCGCAACCCGCGACCGCCGACCGGATTCTTCGTGTCGATCGAGTGGGCCGCCGGCGAGGCTACACGCGCAGCGCTGCTCGCCGGCGAGCGCGCCTTTGCCGAGGCCTTGGACATCCGGGATCCGCCGCGCCTCGCCACTACCCCGGGGCCGGACGGCCAAGCCGTCGACACGCTGGTGCTCGAGGTCGATCGCGCTCCGCTGCGCATCGCGCGCCTGCCCTGCGGCCGGCGCTATCTCCAAATCGCGGCCTACGGCGACGTCGATGTCGACGCGCTGTTCGCCCGTGTGCTCGCCAGCATCCGCTGCGCGCCGATCGAGGAACAGGAAGCGCTGGTGCGCTGGCAGGTGCCGCTCGCGCTCGATTTGCCCGGCTGGTACGCGCTCGCGCAGGCGCCCGGTCGGCTCGCGCTGACGGACGGCAGCGCGACGCTGCTCGCCCTGCGCCATCCGGCTCGCCTCGATGCCGATGCCTTGGCCGCGCTTCTGCAGGGGCTGGGCGCGGACGTACGGCTCACGGCCGGCGCGGACGGCGAGCTGCGCTATGCGGGCCGCTGGGAAGAGAAAACGGTGCACGGCGGCGCCGTGCAGCGGGTATGTCGAGGCGGCACCGTGGTCCTCCTCGCCTTCGCGCCGGACGAAGACGCAGCGACCCGCCTGCTCGGCCGCGCCAACGGCGCGCGCTGCGCGCGGCCCGAGGAAACGCCGCAGACCTGGCCGGCGCCACCCGACTCGTGACGGCGGCCGGCACCTGCCGGCCGCCGTCGCGACGTCATCGTCGCCTCAGTCGATCGATACGCGCTTCGACGCCGCCTGCTGCCGCTTCGGCAAAGTGAGCTGCAGCACGCCGTTCTCGTACTTCGCCTTGCAGGCCGTGGAGTCGACGTCCTGCGGTAGCTGGAAGCTGCGCGACACCGCGCCGTAGTAGCGCTCGGAGCGCAGGACCTTCTCGTCTTTCGTCTGCTGATCCTGCTGCTTGACCTCGGCGGAGATCGTCACCACCGCGCCGTCGACGGAGACGTTGATGTCGTCCTTGCCGACGCCGGGGATCTCGGCCTGGACCGTATACGCATTGCCGTCTTCTTTGACGTCGACCTTGATTTGCGCCGGCAGCGGATCGCCGTGCAGCGGCTTGATGAAATAGCCGGGTGCGACGTCACGAAAGAAATCGTCGAACAGACTGCGGCCGCCGAAATTGATCAGATTTGCCATGGTGCTCTCTCCTCGCTCGTCTCGAAATGGAGGAACGCGCCTGCGTTCCCGGATATCGCCGACATGGTGGATGGGAACGATTTTTTCAAGCGCGGCGAACGCCGGCCCATGACCGGGATCAAGGCCACGCGGGTTCTTGCGCAAGACCAGGTCGCGTGCGAGCCTCTCGCGATGTCCTCGTCCTCCGTGCCCCTGCGCGCGCTCGCGATGCTCGCCGTGATCTCGCTCGTCTGGGGCACCGTCTGGCCGCTGCTCCCGGTCGTGCTGCGCGAAGTGTCGGTGTGGACTTTCCGCGCGCTGACCATGCTGCCCTCGGCCGTGCTGCTGCTGGCGCTGGCCCGCGCCCGCGGCCTGTCGATCCGCATCCCGCGGGCGCACTGGCCCGTGCTCGTCGGCTCCGCCTTGTGCTTCCTCGCCGTATGGAACGTCGCCGCAGCCTACTCCGCGATCCTGATTCCGTCAGGTCAGACGGCGGTGCTCGGTTTCACGATGCCCCTGTGGTCGGCGCTGCTGTCCTGGCTCGTGCTGCGCCAGCGGCTCGGCGGCCGCCAGCTCGCGGCGATCGCGCTCGGCGGCCTCGCGGTCGGGCTGCTGATGTGGCCGGGTCTTGCGCACTACGCGCAGGCGCCGGCCGGTTTTGCGCTGGGCCTGGGCGCCGGTCTCGGCTGGGCGGTCGGCACGCTGATCCTGCAGCGCCGTCCGATCCCGGTCTCCTCGCTCGCGCTGACCGGCTGGCAGCTTTTGATCGCGGGCCTGCCAATCGCGGTCGGCGCCTGGCTCTTCGCCGATCACCACTGGTTCCTGCCGTCCTGGCCCACCACCGCCGCGATCGTCTACATCGCGCTCGTGCCGATGAGCCTCGGCACTCTGTTGTGGTTCGCGATCGTGCGCATGCTGCCGGCGAGCATCGCGGGCCTCTCGGCGATCATGGTGCCCATCGTCGCGATGATCTCCGGCGCCCTGATCCACGGCGAGCCCCTGGGTCCGCTGCAGCTCGCGGCAATGGCCTGCTGCGCCGGCTCGCTGACGCTGGTGATGATCAAGCGCTCTTCGTAGCGTCCTTCGTAGCCCGGGTGGAGCGCGCAGCGCGCAACCCAGCATCGGAGGCTTCGGCTGAGGAAGATCCCGGGTTCCGCTACGCTGCACCCGGGCTACGAGAGCTTCGTCGCGGCGCCGAATGTTGGGCTTCCTTCATCGGCCCAACCTACGTTCGGATCACAGCGCCCTGCGCAGGGTCAGGTTGAGACGGCGTTCGCCGAGCAGCGGGTGGGATTCGGCTTTCAGCGGCAATATGCCGTGATAGCGCAGGCGCGCGGGGCCGCCCCACACCAGCACGTCGCCGTGCTGCAGCGGCAAGCGCTGCGCGCGATCGCGGCGGCGCAGGCCGCCGAGCAGGAAAGTGGCGGTCGCGCCCAGCGACACCGACACGATCGGCCACGCGAAGGACGCTTCGTCGCGATCCTGATGCAGCGTCAGCTTCGTGCCGGGGACGTACTCGTTGACGAGACAGACGTCCGCGGCGAAATCCGGGAAGCCGGCTTCCGCGGCCGCCGCGCTCGCGAGCGCGGCCAAGAGCGCGGGCAGCGCGGGCCACGGCCGGCCACTGTCGGGATCGACGCTCGCGTAGCGATAGCCCTTGCGATCCGAGACCCAGCCGCATTCGCCGCAGTTCGTCATCGCCACCGACATCGTGAGCCCGCCGGGCGTCACCATGTGTCGCAAAGGGGCCGCGGCGAAGATCGGCGCCAGCGCCGCGAGCAGCGCCGGCGCCTCCGCGAGCGCGCGGGCGCGCAGCAGGACCACGCCCTCGTCGAGCTCGACGCGGCTCTGAGCGTCGAAGAGCTCGCCGCTCTTCATGCGCGCCGCGTGCTCCCTCGAAGCGTTGCCGGCGTCGCAGTCATCGCGGCTTCTTGCGCGCCCGCGGATGTGCCGCGTCGTAGACGCGCGCGAGATGCTGGAAATCGAGATGCGTGTAGACCTGTGTCGTGCGGATGTCGCTGTGGCCCAGCAGCTCCTGCACCGCGCGCAGATCGCCCGAGCCCTCGAGCAGATGCGTCGCGAAGGAGTGGCGCAGCATATGCGGATGCACGGGCACCGCGAGCCCCTGGCGTTGCGCCCACTGCTTGAGTCGCGTCTGCACCTCGCGCACCGCGATGCGCCGCCCGCGGCGGCCGACGAAGAGCGCTTTCTCCTCGATCGCCGCGAGCGTCGCGCGCAGCGGCAGCCAGGCTTCGATCGCCTCCAGCGCCTTGCCGCCGACCGGCACGACGCGCTCCTTGCGTCCCTTGCCGAGCACGCGCAGCTCGCGCGCGCGGGCGTCCAGCGCATCGAGATCAACGCCGGTCAGCTCGGAGACGCGCAGCCCGCAGGAGTACGCGAGCTCCCACATCGCCCGATCGCGCACGGACAGCGCGTCGGGCCCGCCGTCCTGCGGCGGCTCGGCGTCGAGCAGCCGATGCATCTGATCGACGTCCAAGGTGCGCGGCAGGCGCTTCGGCGCCTTCGGTGCGCGCACGTCGGCAACCGGATTCTCGCGCAGTCGTCCGTGGCGGATCTCGTGCTTGTAGAGCCCGCGCAGCGCCGACAGTGCGCGCGCGATGGAACGCCCGTTCAGGCCTGCTTGATGCAGCCAAGCGACGTAGCCGCGCACCGCGTGCACATCGACGGCGTCGGCGTGACGCTGCGCGTGGGCCTGCCAGTAGCGCGCGAAATGCGCCAGATCGCGACGATAGGCGGCGCGCGTGTGGGACGACGCATGGCCCAGGCTCGCGAGCCAGGCGTCGATCATCGCGGGCTCGAAACGGGCGCTCATGCCGTGCGCTCAGCCGTGACGCCGCGGCTTCGCCACCCAGGGTTCGAGCACGAGCGTCAGCACGTCGCGCAGGAAGCCGAGGAATTCCGTGCCCATGTTCGATTCGAAGCGCATCGGATCGTGGCTGCTGACGACGAGCAGGCCGTCCCACTGCTTGCCGCTCAGCGGCAGCACGACATGCGAGCCGTCGAAGGCCTCGACGCCGAACAGCGCCTGCGTCTGCGCCTGCGTCAGGCGGCCGCAGATCGGCTCGCGGCGGGCGAGCAAGCCCTTGAAGGGCTCGCGACGCGGCGAGTCGGCGCCGACGAACTGGCGCGCTTCGTCGCTGTCGACGAACGCGGCGCCGGCGAACACGAGGCCCGTCACGCGATCGGCGCGGAACTCCTCGGCGAGGCGCTGCGCCAGCAGATTGAAGGCCGCGTGCGGCCCCGCGGTGTCCATCAGCTCGAGGGCGAGCTTCTGGATGCGGCGGATCAGCGCCTCGTTGTGCTTGGCGGCTTCGATCAGATGCTCGTAGCGCGCGCGCATGCGCTCGATCTCGTCGCGCAGCGCGGCGATCTGGCGCTCCCACAGCGAGACGGCCTGGCCCGTCGCGTGCGGGATTTCCAGCGTGCGCAGCAGCTCGAGATGTTGATTGAAGAATTCTGGATGCGCCGCGAGGTAGCGCGCGACGGCGGCGGCGTTCGGCAGGGCGTCGGCGTGATCGCGATCGGTCATGGCTTCAGAGATCGATGCTTCCTTCGAATACGGCGACGGCCGGCCCGCGCATCCACAGCCGCGTGCCGGGTCCGTCCCACGCGATGGTCAAGGGACCGCCGGCCAATTCGACGACGACCTGCGCGTCGAGCAGACCCCACAGGCGGCCGACGGCGACCGCGCCGCAGGCGCCGGTCCCGCAGGCGGGCGTCTCGCCGGCGCCGCGCTCGTAGACGCGCAGGCGGATGCGATCGCGCGCGAGCACCTGCATGAAGCCGACGTTGACGCGTTCCGGGAACCACGGATGCGACTGGAGCTGCTTGCCGAGCGCCGCGACCGGGGCGGTGTCGACGTCGGCAACCTCGAACACGGCGTGCGGATTGCCCATCGACACTGCGCCGAAGCGGTAGCGCCGTCCGTCGAAGTCGAGCTCGTAGCGCGGGGCTCGCGCGGGCACGGCGAGCGGCAGCGCCGCGGGCTCGAACACGGGCTCGCCCATGTCGACGGCGATCGTGCCGTCGCCGTGCAGCTTCAAGGCGTAAGCCTGCCCCGCGAGCTCGACGACGAGCGCATCGCCGTCGACGGCGCCGTGCGCATCGAGATAATGCGCGACGCAGCGGATGCCGTTGCCGCAGTGCTGAGCGGGCGTGCCGTCGGCGTTGAACACGCGATAGCGCACCTGTGCGCCGGGCAGCTCGGCGCGATCGATGACGAGCACCTGATCGCAGCCGACGCCGTAGCGGCGATCGGCCAGCCGCCGTAGCTGCGCGCTGCTGAGCGAGCAGGGCACGTCCCGCGCATCGAGCAGCACGAAGTCGTTGCCCAGACCCTGCATCTTGGTGAACGAAACGCGCATCTCCACCCCATCCATCGGCGCAGCCGACAACGCGCGATGGTACCAGCGGCGCCGCCAAATTGCCTGTCCGGGGTTGCTTCGTTGACGGGCTCTACCATGTTCTGCGCTGGGGAAGTTGGCCACCGAGAACACCGAGAACACAGAGGAAGATGAGGGTGGGCCGTGCCAACCGTGGCGGGCCGTGCGCGAATCGACACGGGTCTAAGGCGGGCTGCGCCCGCTACCATGGAGAATACGGAGGAGAAAGAGATTGGTCGGGGCGCTCGGAGTTGTAGCCCGGATGAGCCAGCGAATCCGGGATCGGGCATGTCAGAGGACTCCGCGGGACGTTGGGCTTTCTTCGTCAGCCCAACCTACGTTTCGATTTTTCTCCTCCGTGTTCCCTATGTTCTCTGTGGTAGCGCGCAGCGCCGATTCATCGGCTTCACAGTTAGGCACGGAACAGAGAGAAAGCACAGCCCACTCTCTCCTCCTCGGTGTTCTCTGTGTTCTCGGTGGCCAACAGTGAACATCGGCGGGCACAGACACCGGTTCAGGGATCGAGAGGCCGCACGCGGTAACCCGCGGCGGTGAGGCGTTCGAGGAGGCCGCCTTTGCCGGGCAGGTGCAGGGCGCCGACGGCGACGAAGGTGCCGGCTTCGGCGTAGTGCGGCAGCAGGCGCTCGGCCATGCGTGCGTTGCGTTGGTCGAGCAGCGTCGCCATCAGACGGTGTTGGACGGCGGACTCGTGGCGCAGCGCCTCGCGGTACAGCGCGCCGAGATCGCGGCGCGCATAGGCCGCGACGAGCACGCGCAGCTCGCGCTGCTGGACCTCGTAGTGACACACTGTCTCGCGCAGCAGCGCGAGCTGATCGGCATCGCTCAGCGCCTCGAAGATCGCGAGCTGCTCGGCCAGCGTCTCGAGGCCGAACAGCGGCTTGCCGGCCTGCTGCGCGATCGTCATCAACTTCAAGTCGAGCGGCGGGCCGGTCTGCTCGGGCGGCAGGCTCAAGGTCGTGTACGCGGCCCAGGGCTTCAGCGCCCGCGCTGCCTGCGCATCGATGCCGTAGGCGGCGAGGAGCTCGCGCGTGCGCGCGTAGAGCGCGGGCTCGGCGCGATCCGCGAGGCCGTCGCCGTCCTGCGCCCACATCGACTGCGCGAGCGTCGTCAAGGTCGGGACGTCGAACAAGACCTCCATGCCGAAACGCCGGCTGCGCTCGAGCGCGGCCGTCAGCGCGGGCGACAGCGCCGTCACTGCTTCACTCGACAGATGGATCGTGCCGAGCAGGTGGCCGACGGCGCCGTCCGGACTGCGCACTTCCCACAGCAGACCCTTGCGCTGCGCGGCGGGCAGCTCGGCGACCGCGCGCGCGACGCGCGGCGGACAGTCGAGCGTCTCGCGCGCGAGCACGGACGCCGGCACGAGCGCGAACCACGCAGCAAGCAGCGCGAAGAAAGCCGGCAGCCCGCGCTCAAGCCGGCGCATCGTCACCGAGCTCCAGGGACGGATCTTCGCCGAGCTGGGCGACGGCGCGCACCGCCATCGCGTGACGCGGCGAGGCGGCGAGCGCGCGTTCACCGAGCGCGGGACGGCCGTGCATGCGCATCAGGCGCACCACGGACACGGGTTCGGGCGTGAGCTCGAGCTCGTGCAGCACGCGCACGGCGGCCGGCCTGTCGTCGCATAGCAGGCACATGTCGCAGCCCGCGGCGAGCGCGCGGCGCGCGCGTTCGACGTGGCCGGCGCCGATCGCGGCGCCGGACATCGACAGATCGTCGCTGAAGATCGCGCCCTGGAATTCGAGCTCACCGCGCAGCACGCCGGCGAGCCAGCGCGTCGAATAGCCGACCGGCAGGTTGTCGACCTGCGGGAACAGGATGTGCGCCGGCATGATGCCTTCGATGCCGGCGGCGCACAGCAGCCGGAACGGCAGCATGTCCTTGTGCCGGACGCGCGACAGCGGGCGGCGATCGATCGGCAGCTCGTGATGCGAATCCGCGTTCACCGAGCCGTGCCCGGGGAAATGCTTGCCGACGGCCGCCATGCCGGCCTCGTGCATGCCGCGCATGAAGGCCTGACCGAGACGGCCGACGGCTTCGGGCTCGGCGTGGAAGGCGCGATCGTTGATCACGCGGCTCGTCGCCGTCTGCAGATCGAGCACGGGCGCGAAGCTGAAGTCGACGCCGACGGCGCGCAGCTCCGCGGCCATCAGCCAGCCGAGCTCCGTCGCCATCGTCAGCGCCGTGCGCGGCGCGCGGGCATAGGCCTCGCCGAGCCGCGCCATCGGCGGCAGCTCGGTGAAGCCGCTGCGGAAGCGCTGCACGCGACCGCCTTCGTGATCGACGGCGACGAGCAGCGGCGGCGTGCGCAGCGCGTGGAGCTCCGCGCACAGCGCCGCGAGCTGCGCGCGGTCGGCGTAATTGCGCGAGAACAGGATCACGCCGCCGACCAGCGGATGGCACAGCACTTCGCGATCGCTTTCGTCGAGCGCGAGACCGGCGATGTCGATCATCAGCGGACCGAGCGCCATGGCCTCCCCGTCCCTCTCAAGCTTTGATCTGCCAGCGATCGCGCAAGCGATCGCCGAGCAGGTTGGCGCTCACCGCAATCGACATCAGCGCCGCGCAGGGGCCGATGAGCATGTGCGGGGCGATCAGCAGATATTGCATCGCCTGCCGGATCATACTCCCCCACGACGGCGTCGGCGGCTGCGCGCCGAGCCCGAGAAAGGACAGGCCCGCTTCGGCGACGATCATCGCGGCCAGCGCGAAGCTCGCCTCGACGACGAGCGGCGCGGCGGCCAGCGGCAGCACGTGACGCAGCACGATCGCCGGCGGCGGCACGCCGAGCGCGCGCGCGACGGCGACGTGCTCGCGCGTCTTCAGCGCAAAAGTCTGCGCCCGCGCGAGTCGCGCGAAGCCGACCCAGCCGACGGCGCCGAGCGCGATCAGCACATTGCCGGTGCCGGGCCCGAGCACGCCGGCGAGCGCAATCGCGAGCAGGATGTCGGGGAAGGCCATGAAGACGTCGATCAGCCGCGCGAGCGCGGTGTCCACGAGCCCGCCCGTCCACGCGGCGAGCACGCCGATCGCGGTGCCGAGGAGCAGCGAGACGGCGACGGCGACGACCGCGATCCCACAGGACAGCGCGGCCCCGGCGAGCACGCGCTGCGCGATCGAGCGGCCGAGCTCGTCGGTGCCCAGCCAGGCCGTCGCGGCGGGCGCGCGGAACAGCGCATCGAGATGCACGCGCGTCGCCTCGGGCAGAAACAGCGGATGCAGCAGCGCGATGACGGCCCAGCCGAGCACGAATGCAAGCGCCACGAAGGTCCCGGCACGCAATTCGTCAGCCCGTACGCGTGCGCGGATCGCAGAGGCCGTAGAGCGCATCCGTCGCGAGGTTGATCGCGACGTAGCTCACGCTGACCACGAGCACGCAGGCCTGCACCAGCGGATAGTCGCGACGCTGGATCGCCTCGATCGTCAGCGCGCCCAGACCCGGCCAGCCGAACACGATCTCGGTGATCACGGCACCGCCGAGCAGCGCGCCGAGCTGCATGCCGACGACGGTCAGCAGCGGCAGCGCGGCGTTGGCGAGCGCGTGCCGCCACAGCACCCGCGCTTCCGACAGGCCGCGCGCGCGCGCCGCGCGGATGTAATCCTCGGCGAGCACCTCGCGCACCGTCGCGCGCACCATGCGCGCGAGCAGGGCGGCGAGCGCGAGGCCGAGCGTCAGCGCCGGCAGCACGAGGCCGGCGACCGTGCCCGGTGCGGCGATGGGCAGCCAGCCGAGCCACACGGCGAAAACCATCATCAGGAGCGGGCCGAGCACGAAGCTCGGCAGCGACATGCCGAGTACGGCGGCGACGCTCGTCAGCGTCTCGGCGAGGCCGCCGGCGCGCAGCGCGCCGTAGAGACCGAGCGGCAGCGCGAGTACGAGCGCGCAGACCAGCGCGGCGACGGCGAGGATCGCGGTATACGGCAGGCGCTCGAGGATCGTCGCGGCGACCGGCTCGCGCGTGTGCAGCGACAGGCCGAGATCGAAGTGCGCGAGATCGCGCAGATAGCGCAGGTACTGCACGGGCAGCGGCGCGTCCAGCCCCAGCGCCTCGCGCAGCGCGGCGCGATCGGCGGCACTCGCGCGCTCGCCTAGCATCGTCTCGACGGGGTCGCCGGGCGCCAGGTGCAGCAGCAGGAACACCAGGGTCGCGACGCCGACGAGCACCGCGAGCGCCGGCAGCAGCAGCGCGAGCAGACGCGCGATCGCGTGCCTCAGCGCCGCCATCGCCATGCGCCCGCACGTGGAGAGTAGGACGTTCCGCTGCAGGACATGGCGCGCACGATAGCCGATTGCCGGCGCGCTCGGAACGCGCGCTCGTGCCGCCAAGCCTGCTGCGCCGGAGGCCTGTGCTACATTGCGCCCGACGCGCCGCCCACGCGGCCGCCAGCAAGGAGTCGCGCATGGCCCGCTATCAATTCGACGACGACACCGCCGCACAGGACTGGAGCGAG
The DNA here is from genome assembly GCA_035325705.1 of Gammaproteobacteria bacterium. Taxonomy (GTDB): domain Bacteria; phylum Pseudomonadota; class Gammaproteobacteria. The sequence goes on along the minus strand of DAOKZI010000005.1, from coordinate 190,096 downwards.
CGCGGGACGCAGTTGTCGCAATTCGTGGTGCGGGGTTTCGGCTTCGTGCTGATGCTCGTCGGCCTGTGGATCTCGCTCGCCGTGATCGCCGAGGCCTGGTCGCTCTACCGCAATCCCGCCAACATCGAGCGCCTCGCGAAAGCGATCGAACAGGGCTCCCATCTCGACCGCGCGCTGTCGCGCGTCGGCACGCCCGAGCGCAGCACGCTCGAGGACACCGCGCCCGCGGCCGGCGGCAGCACCGCCGAAGACGCCGAGCTGCTCGGCTTCCGCCTGACCTACTTCGTCGCCTGGATCATCGCAATCCTGCTCCTGATGCTGGTCGGCCGCCTCGCGCTGGGCGCCGTAAAAATCGGCGGCGAGCTCGTGCTGCACGACGCCCAGATCAAGAAGCTCGCACGCGAGCTCGTGCGCGAAGCGGCGCGGGGACGGTAGTGCAGTGCCTTCGTTTGCCGCTGTTTGGCCACAGAGAACACCGAGAACACAGAGAAGATGAAGAGTGGCGCTGCGCGCTACCACGGAGAACACGGAGAAGAGGAGATTGATTGGACCTGCGCCTCCGTGATCCGATCGTAAATCGATGACATGACACAGGACGGCTCCGAACAATCCCTTTTTCCCTCCGTGTTCTCCGTGGTAGCGCGAAGCGCAAGTTCAGCAGAATCGTAGGCTGGGCTGACGAAGGAAGCCCAACGTTCGGCGCCCGATGTTGGGCTTCCTTCGTCAGCCCAACCTACAATCTCCGTGCTCTCCGTGGCAGCGCGAAGCGCAGATTCAGCGGCTTTCCAGCCAGGCACGGAGTCGAGAGGGCGCGGCCCGCTCTTGCCCTCGGTGTTCTCGGTGTTCTCTGTGGCCAGATTCGGCCACCTCAATCGAGCAAGCGTCGAAACGGCAGCATCGGGGACGCGACGAAGCCGTGGCGGCGGTAGAAGGCCTGGGCGCGGTCGTTGTCGGCGTCGGTCAGGAGGGTGATGCGGCGGCAGCCGCGCTCGCGCGCATAGCGTACGGCGGCTTCGAGCAGCTCGCCGCCGAGACCGCGGCCGCGGACATCCGGGGCCATCACCATGTCTTCGAGCAGCGCGACGCGCGCGCCGAGCGCCGTCGAGACGGTCCACAGCAGGTTCACCATGCCGACCACCTCGCCGTCTTCGCGGGCCACGAGGATCGTGCCGAGCGCGGCATCGTCGACGATCGCGCGCAGACCGCGGATCTGAGCGTCTCGATCCGGCATGAATTCGGCTTCCTGCGTGAACAGCAGATCGAGCAGCTTACACAGCGCCGGGGTATCGGCGGCGGTGGCCGGCGTCACATGCATCCCTCTCTCCTCGTCCGTGGGCGGCTGTCTTCCATTATGCCCGAGACCCGGCAGGCGGAGCAGCGCTCACCCTCGTGCGTCGCGGCGCTCGCTGGGCCATCATGCGCATCCGAGATCATCAACCAGGGTTCCCTACATGTCCGTCACGTTCACTGCCGCTGCGCTCGACGTCGAAATCCTCATCGTCGGTTCCGGCTTTTCCGGCCTCGGCGCCGGCATCGCGCTCAAGAAGATGGGCATGCACGACTTCGCGATCCTCGAACGCGCGCAGGATCTCGGCGGCACCTGGCGCGACAACACTTACCCGGGGCTCACGGTCGACGTCGCTTCGACGTCCTATTCCTACGGCTTCGAGCTCTATCCGGACTGGTCGCGGCTCTATGCGCCGGGCGCCGAGGTCAAGGCCTATGCCGATCACTGCGCGACGAAGTACGGCGTGCGCGAGCACATCCGCTACGGCAAGACCGTGACGAGCGCGCGCTACGACGCGGCGAGCAACACCTGGCTGACGCGGCTCGCCGACGGCAGCGAGCTGCGCTCGCGCTATCTCGTCAGCGCGACGGGCCTGTTCGGGCCGCCGAAGCTGCCCGACATCGCCGGCATCGGCGACTTCGCCGGCACCATCATGCACACCGCGCAGTGGGATCACGGCGTGGATCTGACGGGCAAGCGCGTCGCGGTGATCGGCACGGGCGCGACGGCGATCCAGGTGGTCCCCGAGATCGTCGATCGCGTCGCTCACCTCGACGTCTACCAGCGCACGCCGATCTGGCTGCTGCCGAAGCCGGACAGGCAGTTCGGCGAGTCAACGCGGCGGCTGTTTCGCAAGTGGCCGATCACGCAGCGCGCGCTGCGCGTGGTCACCAATGCGCTCAACGAGCTGCTGTTCGGCCTCGGTTTCTCGCACTACCGGCAGATGCCGTGGCTGTATGCCTGGTTCGAGAAAGTCGGGACCAATCACATCCGCGCGCAGGTCCACGATCCCGCGATCCAGGACAAGCTCATCCCGCGCTACAGCTTCTTCTGCAAGCGTCCGAGCTTCTCGAACGTCTATTTCCCGGTCTTCAATCGGCCGAACGTCGAGCTGATCACGACGCCGATCGAGCGCGTGAACCCGCAGGGCCTGCTCACTCGCGACGGCGTCGAGCGTCCCGTCGACATCCTGATCTGCGCGACGGGCTATGCGGTGTTCGAGAAGGGCATCGTGCCGGCCTTCGAGACCTACGGCCGCGACGGCACCGAGATCGGCGACTACTGGACGGCCAACCGCTTCCGCTCGTTCCAGGGCATCACGCTACCGAATTATCCGAACTACTTCATGATCTTCGGCCCCTACTCCGCGGCGAGCGCGTCGTGGTTCGGCATGATCGACACCCAGGTCCGCCACTTCGCGCGCTGCATCGCCGCCGCGCGCAAGCGCGGCGCGAACTACATCGAGGTCAAGCAGCAGGCCTTCGATGAGGACTTCGAGAAGATCATGAAGCGGCGGCGCAATCAGCTCGTGTTCTTCGGCAACTGCGCCGGCTCGAACTCGTATTACTTCGATCGCAACGGCGACGTGCCGCTGATCCGCCCGGCGACGCAGTTCGGCCAATGGCTGCGCAGCCACTTCGTCGGCATGAACAATTACGTCTTTCAGACGAGAGGTCTGTCGTAACCGGGATTTCGTAGCCCGGGTGCAGCGTAGCGAAACCCGGGATCTTTACCACGCCAATACGCCGATCCCGGGTTGCGCGCTGCGCGCTCCACCCGGGCCACGAATTCGGCTCGTAACGCGTAGCCCGCAGGTTGGGCTGACGAAGGAAGCCAGCGAACGCCCCCATGTCCTCGCGCACGGCGTACGTGCGGTTTTTCTTCGTTGGCGCATCAATGGGCAGCCTTGTAGCCCGGATGAAGCGCAGCGAATCCGGGATCGAATGCCCGGCCGAGGCGCATTCATCCGAACGTGCCTCGTGCATCGCGCCGATAAGCTCACCGGGTCGGACATGTCGGACCCCGGATTCGCTGCGCTTCCGGGCTACGAAGATCGCGCCCGGTCCCGGGTCACGCAGCCGGATCAGCGCGGAACCACGCCCGGCACGCCCCACATCCCGCGGCCGGTTTCGCGCGCGATGCGTTCCAGCACGTGATATTCGAAGGGCGCGTCGGGCAAGGCCGCGGCCCAGCCGTATTCGAGCAAGTGCGCGGCGAGATCGAGGCCCTGCGCGTAGCCGTCGGCGTCGACGCGGCAGGTGGCGAGCGTGGCACCGTCCTCCCGCTTGCCGAAGGACTTGCAGTGGACGAAGCCCTCGGCCTTCAACTTCAGCGCGAGCGCCGCGCGTTGACTGCATTCGACCGGGCGCACGAAGGTCTGGCAGTCCTCGGCGCTGCGCGGGACGTGGATGCCCCACAGCGCGACGCGGCGGTGGCGGATCGACAGCGTCGCATCATCGTTCACGAAGGCGAGACCGGAGAACTCGCTGGCCGACGCGGGCACCGTCATGGCGAGCAGGCCGGCGAGCAGCAGGATCCGGCGCACGCGCTCAGCCCGCATACAGCACGACTTCGTCGCCGACTTCGACGCAATCGAAGAGCTCGAGGATGTCGGCATTGCGCATGCGCACGCAACCGCGCGAGCCCGTCACGCCGAGCGGCGTCGTATCGGGCGTGCCGTGCAGATAGATGTAGCGCTCGCGGCTGTCGACGTCGCCGCCCCGGTTGAAGCCGGGCTCCAGCCCGCTGAGCCACAGGATGCGCGTCAGGATCCAGTCGCGATTCGGCGGCTGGCCCGCGGCGAATTCGGGCGACCAGATTTCGCCGGTCGCCTGCCGCGCCACGAACACGCTGTTCAGCGGCGCGCCGGCGCCGATCTTCGCCGCGATCGCATGCCGGCCGCGCGGCGTGCACTCGCTGTCGCGGATCTCGCCCGGGCCGTTCTTCGCCGTCGACACCCAGTATTCGCGCACGAGCCGGCGGTCGGCGTAGAACCGCAGGCGCTGGCGCAGGAGGTCGACTTCGAGCAGGCGTTTCATCGGCCGGCGGACACTCGCAGGGCTCGCACGTGCGCGAGCGCGTCGAAGTTGCCGCTCGCGTCGGTATCGTAGCCGATGACGCGCGGCCCCCGCACGAACACCTGCTGCTCGTACCACAGCGGCGCATACGCGAGATCGCGGCCGAGCTCGGCCTGGATTTCGCGATAGAGCGCCGCGCGCGCCGTGAGCTCGGCGGCCGACTCCGCGCGCTCGATCAGCGCATCGACTCGCGCGCTCGCATAGCGCCCGCGGTTCGCGCCGGCCGGCGGCACCGCGCTGCTGTGAAACGCATAGCGAAACACGTCCGGGAGCTGCAGGCCGACCCAGGACAGGCCATAGAGCTCGAAGCGGCCGGCCTTGATGTCGCCGTAGAACGTGCCCCAGTCGTAGCTCTGCACGGCGAGCGCGATGCCGACCTCCGCGAGCTGTGCCTGCAGGATCGTCGCGAGGCGCAGCCGGAACTGGTCGCTGGAAGTCTTGTACGTGAGCGCGAGCGGACGTTCGCGCGTATAGCCGAGGCCGGCGAGCAGGCGCCGCGACCGATCCGGATCATAGGCGGGAAGCGCCAGCGCCGGCGCGCCGGCCCAGTGCGCAGGCACGAGGATCGCGGCGGCCGGGCGCGCTTGCCCGCGGAACACGTGACGCAGGATCGCGGCGCGATCGATCGCCGCGGAGATCGCCTCGCGCACCTCGGCCCGGGCGGTCGGGCCCTGCGCGAAGTTGAAGCCGAGATAGCTGAAGGTCGTGCCGTCGCGCTCGACGAGCTCGAGGCCGGGCCGTCCGCCGAGCCAGTGCGCGACTTCCGGCGCGAAACCGCCCGGCACCAGGTCGAGCTCGCCGCGCGCGAGCTTGAGCGCCCGCGTGGTCTCGTTGTCGACGACTTCGAAGCTCACGCGCTGGCCGTCCGCGCGGCGCTCGAGCTCGAGCGACTTCGGCGCGAGCCGCGTCACGCGGAAGGGCCCGCTGCCGAGCGGAGACGCGGGCCGCGCGAGCGCGGCGTCGCGCGCCGGCAGCACGCCGATGACGAGCAGGCCCGGCAGCAGCGGATCCGGCCGCGCGAGCTCGACGTCCATGCTGCGCTGGTCGACGGCGACGAAGTCGACGACGTTCGCGAGCGAGCCGCGATGCGGCGAGGCGCGCACGGGATCGCGCACGGCCCGGTAGGTGGCGACGACGTCGGCCGCGGTCACGGCCGTGCCGTCGTGGAAGCGCGGCTCGCCGCGCAGCGTGAAGCGCCAGCGCGTCGGGCTCGTCTGCGTCCACGCCATCAGCGCAGGCGTCGGCGCGAAGCGCGCGTCGAAATCTGCCGGCGCCTGATAGACGAGCCGGCACAGCCGCCAGGACGTCGCATCGGTCGCGTAGCGGGGATCGAGCGTGACGGGCGCCGTCGCGAGCCCGACGCGCAGCGTCGCATCGGGCGGCCGCGCGCAGCCGCACAGGACGGCGAGTTGGCACAAGAGCATGAGCGGGAGAACGCTGCGCATGGCGGGCGGCGAGACGATAGCCGGATGACCCAGAACGGGGCGGTGGACGCCGGCAAGCGATCGCGCCAAACATTACCGAAGGCGCGAAGGGAGGAATCGGCACGTGAACAAGGAAGCGGGCGCGTCTTCGACGCGCGTTTCCCGCGCGGATTTGAGCGCCACGGGCGTCGCGCAAGGCGTGTTCATCGGCCATCTCGTGCACGAACTGCGCAATCTGCTCGCTCCGATGGGCAATATCACGCACCTGCTGCGCATGCGCAGCGCGGAGGACGCGCGTCTCGCCCCGCCGACGGCGATGCTCGAGCGCCAGATCGCGAGCGTCGGACGCCTGCTCGAGAAGCTCACGACCGCCGATACCCTGCTGCGTACCGACGCGCGGCTCACACTGACGCCGCAGGATCTGCGCCCGCTCGTCGACGAGGCCGTCGCGCGCGCGCGCGAGGAAATCGCGCGCCGGCAGCGCCAGCTCGAGGTCCTGCTGCCGGCCGAGCCGGTCCCCATCGCGGCCAGCGCGACGCAGCTCGGCGAGGTGCTGCGCGAGGTGATCGACAACGCGCTGCGCTACACGCGCGACGGCGGGCGAATCGAGGTGAAGCTCGACACGCAGGACGGGATGGCGCGTCTGCGCGTGCGCGACGACGGCCGCGGCATCGCGAACGAGCGCCTGGCGCAGATCTTCACGCCGCGCTGTCTTCTGCCCAGCGTGGCGCCGGAAGATCGCGGCGGCCTGGGCTTGAGCCTCGCCATCGCCGCGCGCGTGCTCGCGCTGCACGAGGGTCGTATCGATGCGGCCAGCGAGGGCCCGGGCACGGGCAGCGAGTTCACGCTGTACCTGCCGCTCTGTCCCGCGCCGACGCCGACGCAGCAGGACGCCGCGCCCGAGGCCGCGAGCCCGGCGCATCGTCGCGTGCTCGTCGTCGACGACAGCGACGCGATGCAGGATTCGCTGACGACGATGCTCGAGGAGCTGGGCCAGCAGGTGCGATCCGCGCGCGACGGCGAAGAAGCCCTGCGCATCGCCGCCGACTGGGAGCCGGATCTCGTGCTGCTCGACATCAACTTGCCGAAGTTGAACGGCTTCCGCGTCGCGCGCGCGCTGCGCGAACGCTACCCGCCCGAACGCATGTCGCTGGTGATGATGGCCGGCGACGGCCTCGACGACGCGATGCGCCGCGGCGCGCAGGAAGCGGGCGTCGATCGCTGCATCGACAAGATGCAGGCGGGGATAGTGTTGCGCGAGCTGCTGGCGCCGGGGACGTAGTCGCTCCGAATTACTTTGCGCGCGTCACCCGGGCTATGACGCTGCGAATCTTGCCACGGAAGACACGGAGAAGAAAACGGGATGGCGCTGTGCGGAGTGAGGCGGCCGTTTTCGTAGCCCGGATGAGCGCAGCGAATCCGGGATCCGGCATATCCGATGAGCGCAGCCTTGCGATGAAGCCCACCGTTCTGGGCGCTGAGCGGGTTCAGACGCACGAGAGGCAGAAGCGCCGAACCCCGGATTCCGCTTCGCTCCTTATCCGGGAGGAGGCTTAACGCGCCTCTTTCATGATGTCGGGTGACGCGGCCGTCATGACCGTTGGGCTGACGAAGGAAGCCCAACCGGCCTCCCGGGTTGCGCGCTGCGCGCTCCACCCGGGCTACGAAGACGTGTCGAGAGCTTCCCGCCTCACTCCTTCGCCGCGTGCGCGCGGCTCAGCACATACTGCTGGATCTGCGCGATCTGATCGGCGTTCAGCCATTTGTCGAAGGCCATCATGCCGTTCGCCTGGAGCTGGCCGTCGTGGACGATGGCCTGCCAGTGCGCGTGCGTATCGGCCGTCGCATAGCGCAGATCGGGGATCACGTTGCCGCTGACGGCGTTGTCGCCGTGACAGCGCGAGCAATACGCGTGATAGAGCGTCTTGCCGCTCGCGAGCGCCGCGGCGTCGGCCGTCACGGCCGGCAGATCCTCGGCGATGCGCCGTTCGATCGTCTCGGCCGCCGGCAGGCTCGCGCTGCCGTTCAGCGCGAAGGCGAGCATGCGGCTGCGGTTCGGCGGCAGGCTGTGCGAAGCGAGCTGGCCGCCCGGCAGCGCCAGCGCCGTGCCCGAGCCCGCGCTGACGGCGATGTACTGCTGGCCGTCGATCGCATAGGAGATCGGTGCTGCGTGGATGCCGGTCTGCGCGTCCGCGCTCCACAGCTTCTCGCCGGTGTCGGCGCGATAGGCGTTCAGCATGCCGCGGTTCGTGCCCTGGAACACGAGATTGCCGGCCGTCGTCAGCGCACCGCCGTTCCACACGTCCTGCAGCTCGACGCGCCAGCGCGGCTTCTTCGCGATCGGATCCCAAGCCGTCAGCGCGCCGACGATGGTCTGCGCGATCTCTCCCGCCTTCCTGTCGTCCTCCGGCAGCGCGCCGGCGTCGAAGTGGATGCCGAGGTTGTAGTGCGCGTCGGAGCGCTCGAACTCCTTGTCCTCCTTGTAGAGGAAAGGCAGATCCTGCGTCGGGACGTAGATCAGGCCGGTGTTCGGATTGAACGCCATCGGATGCCAATTGTGGCCGCCGAAGGGCCCGGGCTGCAGCGCCTGCTGGCTCAGGTCGTAGCGCGCGTTCTTGGTTTCGACCGGACGCCCGGTTTCGAGATCGACGTGCGAGGCCCACGTGACCTTCACGTACGGATCCGCACCGAGCAACTGTCCCGTCGCGCGATCGATCACATAGAAGAAGCCGTTCTTCGGCGCCTGCATCAGCACCTTGCGCAGCTTGCCTTCCCACTGCAGATCGGCGAGCAGAATGTGCTGAGTGGAAGTGAAGTCCCAGGTATCGCCCGGCACCGTCTGGTAGTGCCAGACGTATTCGCCGGTGTCGGGCCGCAGCGCGACGATCGAGGTCAGGAACAGATTGTCGCCGCCGCCGGGGCTGCGCAGGCGCTGATTCCACGGCGAGCCGTTGCCGGTGCCGACGTAGAGCAGATCGAGCTCGGGATCGTAGGCCATCGAGTCCCACACGGTGCCGCCGCCACCGCCCTTCCACCACTCGCCGGTCCAGGTCTTCGCGGCCTTTTCCATCGCCGCGTTCTCGAAGCCGTCGGCCGGGTTGCCCGGCACGGTGTAGAAGCGCCACACCATCTTGCCGGTATCGGCGTCGTAGGCGCTGACGTAGCCGCGCACGCCGAACTCCGCGCCGCCGTTGCCGATGATGACCTTGCCTTTCACGACGCGCGGCGCGCCGGTGATGGTGTAGGGCTTGCCTTTCTCGATGGTCGGCGTCTCCCACACGAGCTTGCCCGTCGCGCGATCGAGGGCGATGAGGCGGCCGTCGATGACGCCGACGAAGACCTTGTCGCCCCACACCGCGGGGCCGCGATTGACGACGTCGCAGCAGGCGTAGAAAGCCTGTTCACGATCGGCCTGCGGATCGTAGGTCCACAGCCGCGCGCCGGTTTTCGCGTCGATCGCGTGCACGACGCTCCACGAAGCCGTCGTATACATCACTCCGTCGACGACCAGCGGCGTCGCCTCGACGCCGCGATGGGTGTCGAAGTCATAGAACCAGGCGAGCTTCAGATCCTTGACGTTGTCGGCATTGATCTGATCGAGCGGGCTGTAGCGCTGCTCGTAGTAAGTGCGGCCGTGGCTCAGCCAGTTGCCGGGTTCGCTGTCCGCCGCGGCGATGCGCTCACCGGTGACCGGCGTCGGTGCGGGCGTCGAGCTCGCCGCGGGCGCGGCGGCCGCAGGCGGCGCCTCGGCGAGAGGCGCGGCCGGTGCCGGCGTGGCTGCGGGCGCGTCCGCGCCGGGCGCGGGTGCGTCAGTATCGGAACAGGCGGCGATCGACAGGGCCAGCGCCAGGCAGGCCACGTTACGCAAATGCGGCATTGCAACTCCCCTCGATGCGGTCGGTGCGGCACTGGGCCGCTCGTTGTCGTGACGATCGCGCGGCGCGCGACGGCCGCATCATCGCATCGAGGCTCCTCGCTTCGCCAGCCGCGGAAAAGGGGAACGCGCGCCGGCCATCGACGTTCGGGCGCGTGCGCGGCCGAGCGAGCGGCGCCTCAGCGCGCGTCCAGCGCGAGCAGCCATTCGACGATCCGCTCCGCCGCCTCTTCGGCGCCGGTCGTCGCGGTGTCGATGCGGATCTCTGGATGCTCGGGCGCCTCGTACGGCGAGTCGATGCCGGTGAAGTTCTTCAGTGCGCCGGCGCGCGCCTTCTTGTAGAGGCCTTTGACGTCGCGCCGCTCCGCTTCGGCGAGTGCAGTGTCGATGTGGATCTCGACGAAGTCGCCGTCGGCGAACATGCCGCGCACCATCTCGCGCTCGGCGCGGAACGGCGAGATGAAGGCCGTCAGCACGATCAGACCGGCGTCGGTCATCAGCTTCGCGACCTCGCCGACGCGGCGAATGTTCTCGACGCGATCGGCCTCCGTGAAACCGAGATCCTTGTTGAGCCCGTGACGGACGTTGTCGCCGTCGAGCAGGAAGCTGTGCTTGCCTAGCGCGTAGAGCCGCTTCTCGACGAGGTTCGCGATCGTCGACTTGCCGGCGCCCGACAGGCCCGTGAACCACAGCAGCCGCGGATGCTGGTGCTTCTGCGCCGCGTGCGCGGCGCGCGTGATCTCCAGCGCCTGCCAGTGCACGTTGTGGCTGCGACGGAGCGCGAAGTGCAGGAGGCCCGCGGCGACCGTGCCGTTCGTGAACTTGTCGATCAGGATGAAGCCGCCGAGATCGCGATTCTTTTCGTAGGGCTCGAAGACCACGGGCTTGTCCGTCGACAGCGTGACGACGCCGATCGCGTTCAGCTCCAGCGTTTTCGCCGCGAGGTGCTCCAGCGTGTTGACGTTGACCTGGTACTTCGGCGCATGCACCTGCGCGGAGACGAGCTGCGTGCCGAGCTTCAACCAATACGGCCGCCCCGGCCGCAGCGCTTCGTCGGACATCCACACCAGCGTCGCCTCGAACTGGTTCGCGACCTCCGGCGGATCGTCCGCGACGGCGAGCACGTCGCCGCGCGAGCAGTCGACCTCGTCGGCGAGCGTCAGCATCACGGACTGGCCGGCCACGGCCTCGTCGAGATCGCCGTTCATGTAGACGATGCGCTCGACCGTCGAGCTGCGGCCCGAGGGCAGCACGCGCACGGCGTCGCCAGGCCGCACGCGGCCGCTCGCGACTTGGCCCGCGAAGCCGCGGAAGTCGAGGTTCGGCCGGCACACCCACTGCACGGGCAGCCGGAACGGCTTGCGCTGATCCGCGGTGACGTCGAGCTCGACGGTCTCGAGATGCTCCATCAAGGTCGGGCCCTCGTACCAGGGCGTATTCGTCGAGCGCGTGGTCACGTTGTCGCCGACGTAGCCCGAGATCGGCATCGCGACGAAAGCCGTGATGCCGATCGAGGCCGCGAAGCCGCGGTAGTCGGTGACGATGGCGTCGAACTTCGCGCGGTCGTAGTCGATCAGATCCATCTTGTTGACCGCGAGCACGAGGTTGCGGATGCCGATCAGATGCGCGAGGTAGCTGTGGCGGCGCGTCTGCGTCAGCACGCCCTTGCGCGCGTCGATCAGGATCACGGCGAGATCGGCGGTCGAGGCGCCCGTCACCATGTTGCGCGTGTACTGCTCGTGGCCCGGAGTATCGGCGACGATGAACTTGCGCTTGTCGGTCGCGAAGAAGCGATAGGCAACGTCGATCGTGATGCCCTGCTCGCGCTCGGCGGCAAGCCCGTCGACGAGCAGCGCGAAGTCGATGTTCTGGCCCTGCGTGCCGACGCGCTTCGAATCGGCCTCGAGCGCGGCGAGCTGATCCTCGAAGATCATCTTCGAGTCGTACAGCAGGCGGCCGATCAAGGTCGACTTGCCGTCGTCGACCGAGCCGCAGGTGATGAAGCGCAGCAGCGACTTGTGCTGGTGCTGATGGAGGTAAGCGTCGATGTCGCGGGCGATCAGCTCGTCCGCCTGGTAGGAGGAGTCGGTCGTGGACTGGTTCATGTCGTATGACTTCCGGTCGCGGGGCGCGATCAGAAATACCCCTCCTGCTTCTTCTTCTCCATGCTCGCCGCCTGGTCGTGATCGATCGCGCGTCCCTGGCGCTCCGAGGTCGTCGTCAGCAGCGTTTCCTGGATCACGGCGGTCAAGCTCGATGCCGTGCTCTCCACCGCGCCGGTCAGCGGATAGCAGCCGAGGGTGCGGAAGCGCACCGAGCGCATCTCGGGCACTTCACCGGGACGCAGCGGGAAGCGCTCGTCGTCGACCATCAGCAGCAGGCCGTCGCGCCACACCGTCGGGCGCGGCGCCGCGAAGTAGAGCGGCACGATCGGGATGTCCTCGAGATGGATGTACTGCCAGATGTCGAGCTCGGTCCAGTTCGAAATTGGGAACACGCGGATCGACTCGCCCTTGTTCTTCTTCGCGTTGTAGAGCTTCCACAGCTCGGGCCGCTGGTTCTTCGGATCCCAGCGATGGTTCGCCGAGCGGAACGAGAAGATGCGCTCCTTCGCGCGGCTCTTCTCCTCGTCGCGGCGCGCGCCGCCGAAAGCGGCGTCGAAGCCGTGGAGATCCAGTGCCTGCTTCAGGCCTTCGGTCTTCCACATGTCCGTGTGCAGCGGGCCGTGATCGAAGGGATTGATGCCGCGCTCCTTGGCCTCCGGATTCTGATAGACGATGAGCTCCATGCCGGACTCGCGCGCCATGCGCTCGCGCAGCTCGTACATCGCGCGGAACTTCCACGTGGTGTCGACGTGCAGCAGCGGGAACGGCGGAGTGGCCGGGTAGAAGGCCTTGCGCGCGAGATGCAGCATCACGGCCGAGTCCTTGCCGATCGAATACAGCATCACGGGCTTGTCGACCTCGGACACCACCTCGCGCAGGATGTGGATGCTCTCGGCCTCGAGGCGTTGGAGATGGGTGAGCGCACTCATCGGCATGGGTTTCCGGCTGGATCTTTGGATCGCCCAATATTACGGCATTGCATCAATGTCGGGCCGTCGTTTTTGGGATCCACCACGGCTTCCGCCGCCGATCCGGCTGGGCCCGTGCCCGCTCTCGCCGAGAGTAGGGACGGCAGTGCGTAACGGGAGCCGTTCCTACATAATTTGACGGTTGGTGCGAACCCTCGGAGGGGTCTGGCGACTAGGATTGCGCGCTCAACGAAACGCGGGCACGGCCCGAGAGCAGTCCTTTCAGCATGGTTCCGGCGCCCTACCAGATCGGTGCAGTCAACAATCTCGTGCACGTCGCCCTGGCGCCGAGCTCATGCATGGGCCTCGACGAGGTGCGGGCGATGTGGCGGGACATCCGCGCGGCCTGCGCGGCGCGCGGCATGCGCCACGTGCTGATCGAAGGCGAGCGGCCCGCGCCGCCGGCGAGCGCCGCGGAAGTCCTGCGCCACGTAGCCTGCCTCGCCGAGGGACCGGATCCGCTGCGCATCGCCCTCTGTCTCTACGACTACCCGCCGGACGAGCTCACTCAGCGCTTCGTCACCGGCGCGAACCGCAGCCGCTGCAGCGTGCAGATCTTCGACGAGCTGGGCCAGGCCCTGCGCTGGCTGGGCGCCTGAGCCCCACTTCTGAGTCTCCTAGGCCGGGTGCAGCGCAGCGGAACCCGGGATCTTCCGCCGGCCTTACGCCCAATCCCGGAGTACGAAAAGGCGTCACAGCTCGTAGGTTGGGCCGACGAAGGAAGCCCAACGAGGTTTGGCGCTGCGCGCGCCGCCATTTTCTTTTCCCTCGCCAGAAAAACCGCGCAGCGACGACACATTGTTCCCTGCGCTGAGCCTCTCACGTTGGGCTTCCCTCGTCAGCCCAACGATCATGGCGCCCGCGTCACCCGCCATCATGAAACAGGCGTGGTGAGCCCCCTTCCCGGATTCCGCGCCGCTGCGCGGCGCTCCTTCCGGGCTACAAGACAACGATCCTCGTAGCTCGTGGCCCGGCCAGGCAGGAATCCGGAGTCATGCCCGCACGAACGAGGCGATCGATTCGACGTGCGTCGTGTGCGGAAACATGTCGAGCACGCCGGCGGCGTCGAGGCGATAGCCGTGGCGGCGCACGAGAACGGCCGCGTCGCGGGCGAGGGTGACGGGATTGCAGGACACGTAGCACACGCGTGCCACGCCGCGGAAATCGAAGGCTTCGAGCAGCTCGGCCGCGCCGCTGCGCGGCGGATCGAGCAGCACGCGCGTAAAGGGTTCGCGCGGGATCGCCGCGATCCCGGCCGGTTCGAACAGGTTGGCGGCGACGAAGCGCGCGCGATGGAGACCCAGCCGCGCTGCGTTCGCGGCGGCGCGCGCGACCAGGCCGGTTTCGACTTCGACGCCGACGACCGCGGCGGCGCGCCGCGCGAGCGGCAGCGTGAAGTTGCCGAGACCGCAGAACAGATCGAGCACGCGATCCGCGGGGTCGAGGTCCAGCAGCTCGATCGCGAGCGGCACGACGGCGCGGTTCATCGCCGCATTGACCTGCACGAAGTCGCCCGGCAGGAACTCTAGACGCAGGCCGTCGATCTCGTAAGCCAAAGGCGCCGGTGGCCCGTCGAGGCGTTCGAGACTGTCGATCGCGCCCGGCTGGGCATAGACGCGCAGGCCGCTCGCCGCGGCATAGGCGCGCAGGCGCTCGCGATCGGCCTCGCTCAGCGGGCGCAGGTGCCGCACCAGCAGCGCGACTTCATCGTCGCCCGCCGCGATCTCGATCTGCGGGATCTCGGCGGCGCAGGACAGTCCTCCGATCAGCTCGCGCAGCTCGGTGAGGCGAGTGCCGATCGCGGGCACCAGCGTCTCGCAGCGGCGGAGATCGGCGACATAGTGCGAGTGCTTCTCGCGAAAGCCGATCAGCAGCTCCTCGCGCTTGCGCACGTAGCGCACGCTCAAGCGCGCGCGGCGGCGATAGCCCCAGGCACCTGCCGTCAGCGGCGGCAGCACGCGCGCGGGCCGCACCTCGGCCTGGTGCTCGAGCAGCTCGAGCAGCACGGCCTGCTTGTGCGCGATCTGTGCGGCGCTCGACAGATGCTGGAGGCTGCAGCCGCCGCAGCGCTCGACGTGCGCGCATTTCGGCGCGATGCGCGCCGGGCTCGCGCGCAGCAGCTCCAGCATGACGCCTTCATCGTACTGGCCGTGACGCCGCGTGTAGCGCAGGCGCACGCGCTCGCCGGGCAGCGCGCCCTCGACGAACACCGTCTTGCCTGCGACGCGGGCGACGCCGCGACCCTCGTGCGACAGCCGCTCGATGTCGGCCTCGACCGGCGCCGCGTCCACGCGGCGGCGCTGCGGACGGCGCGCGCTCACGATCCTCGGATCGCCCTGCCCGCGCAGCGCCTCACGCGCGCCGCACCTCGACGAGGGTCGAATGCACGCTGGTGCTCTCGCCCATGTCCGCCGGCTGCGCGCGGTGCAGGACATTGACGTTCATGCGGCTGCGCTCGAGCGCGGGCCAGCGCCCCTTGTACGCGAGCACCGTGCCCGGCAGCACGGCGTCGTCGATGCGCGCTGCGAGACGCAGGCGCCCGAGCGCGTTGACGAGCTCGACCGCGTCCCCGTCGGCGACACCGAGCTTCGAGGCATCCTCGGGATGCAGACGCAGCGCCGCGTCGCCGCTGCGCGCGGCGAGATGCGGATCGTTGGCATAGGAATCGTTGAGGCGCCATTTCGAGGCGGGCGTCAGCAGTCGGAACTGCCCGGCCGGCGGCGGCGCATCCGCCCAGGGTTGCGGCGTGCGCGGCAGACCCATTTCTTCCGCCTGCGCCGAGGCGATCTCGATGCGCCCGCTGGGCGTGTCGAACTTGCGCTCCGCGTACCAGGGCAGCGGCGCGTCGCCGAGCTGGAAATGGCCGCGCCGCTTCAGCTCCGCGAAATCGAAGCCGACCTTCATCTGCGCCATCATCGTCGCGATCAGCGCCTCGTCCGTCTCGAACAAGGCCGGTTCGTCGAGACCGAGCGCGCGCGCGAGGCGGCGGAAGATCTCAGCGTTCGGCAGCGCCTCGCCCGGCGGCTCCATGGCCTTCGCTTGCGCGCCCATCAGCAGGTGGAAATAGCCGAAGGTGAGATCGTCGTATTCGAGAAAGCTCGCGGCCGGCAGCACGAGGTCGGCGTGGCGCGCGGTGTCCGTCATGAACAGATCGCTGACCACCGTGTAGAGGCCCTCGCGCGCCAGCGCCCGGCGCAGCCGCGCCTGCTCGGGCGCCGAGGCCAGCGGATTGGTGTTCCAGGCGAAGAAGACCTCGACGGCGTCCGGCTGCTCGAGCGCGGCGGCGAGATGCATGTGGCTCAGCTTGTGTATCGGCTCGTGGGCGAGCGCCGCGCCGCTCAGCCAGCCGAGATCGATGCCGGCGAAGACCGGCGTGACGTTGAGATAGCAGAAGCCCGCGCCCGGCTTGCCGACGTTGCCCGTCAATGCGGGCAGCAGGCCCACGGCGCGCATGACGTTGCCGCCCGTCGCCTGGCGCTGCAGCGCCTGTCCGCACCACAGCAGCGAGGGGCCCGCGCCGTAGATCTCGGCCGCGGCCCGGATCCGCGCCGCCGGTACGCCGGTCTGCGCCTCGCCCCAGGCCGGGGTCGCGCGCGCGATGTCCGCGTCGATCTCCGCGGCGCCTAGCGTATGCGCGGCGATGAATTCCCGATCGAAGCGTCCCGCCGCGCGCAGGCAGTGGAGCAGGCTGAAGGCGAGCGCGGCGTCGGTCCCCGGCCGCGGCTGCAGGTGCAAATCGGCCGCGGCGGCCGTCTCGGTGCGCACGGGATCGACGACGACCACCTTGCCGGGGATTTCACGCAGCCAGTGCTCGTGCGCATGCGGCGCGGAGTGCGAAGGATTCGCGCCCCACACGAGGACGCAGCGCGTGTCGCGCGCCGTGCGCGGATCGAAGCCCTGGATCGAGCTGCCGTAGAGCAGCGTCCATGCGACGTGCCCGGCGGCATTGCAGATGGTGTCGGGATCGACTTCCGAGGCGCCGAGGAAATTGAACAGCCGGTTCGGAAACAGGAAGCCGATCAAGGACAGCGTGCCGCTGTAGTGCGTGTGGAGGATCGAGCGGGCGCCGCGCCGCTCGATCGCCTGGCGCATGCGACCGGCGAGCGTCGCGAGCGCCTCGTCCCATGAAATGCGCTCGAAGCCGCCGCCGCCGCGCGGCCCGACCCGCCGCAGCGGATGCGTGAGCCGCAGATCCGCGTCCTGCCACGCGCCGTTGTAGGCGATGGCGCATTTGCTGCAAAGCCGGCCGCGCGCGATCGGATGCGCCGGATCGCCGAGCACGCGCAGTGTGCCGTCGTCGCGGCGCTCGACGAGGATGCCGCAGGCGTCGTAGCAGTCGCGCGGGCAGTTGGTGCGGATGGGATGGCTCATGGGCTCGCTCCGCCGGTGACTGGCGCCATCACAGCACGCCGCGCGCGAGGCCGGCAATGACGCGCGAGCTCATGCCGCCTGTTCGGTCTCACGCCGAGGCCGGCGTCGCGGCATCGCCGGAGCGCTGCCAGGCGGCGAGAAAGTCCCGGAAGTGCGGCCGATCGCCCTCGGCGAGCAGCGCGCGCACGCGCGCGATCTCGGCCTCGTAGTGTTGGTCGAGCAGGTGGCCGCGCATGCGCTCGAAGGCGAGGTAGACGAGCCAGGTGTTGAGCACGTCGGTCTCGCAGTAGTGACGGATCGCGGCGATTTCGCCGGCGAGGTAGCTCGGCCACACGTCCTTGCCGCTCATGCCCAGCTTGCCGGGGAAGCCGAGCAAGCTAGCGATCTCGTCCAGCGAGGCGCTGGCGCGCGGCTGATAGCCCGACAGCACGTCCATCAGATCGATGTGGCGCCAGTGGAAGCGGCCCAGGTAGTTGTTGTAGCGGAAGGCGGGATCGTCGTTGCCGACGTCCCAGTAGCGCGGCGCGCTGATGCCGTGGATCAGCGCGCGATAGTGCAGCACCGGCAGATCGAAGCCGCCGCCGTTCCAGGACACCAGCGTCGGCGAGTAGCGCTCGATGCCTTCGAAGAAACGGCGCACGAGATCGGCCTCGTCCGAGGACTCGTCGCCGAGCGACCACACCGACAGCCGCTCGTCGTGGCGGAACACCGCCGAGATCGCGACGATCCGATGCAGATGATGGCGCAGGAAGTCGGTGGCGCCGCCGGTCTCCTGCTGGCGCTTCGCCGCCATCACCTTGGCGACGGCCTCGTCCGAGAGATCCTTCAGCTCGTACAAACGGCGCGCACCGGCCACGTCCGGCACGGTCTCGATGTCGAAGACGAAGACGTTGTTGAGCATGGCGGTGCTAGAAGCGGCCTCAAAATTTAGCTGAGTGTCGCAGGCAAGGCGCGAGGGTCGCGAGGGTCGCGAGGAGCGCAGTTTACATCGAGGTAAATGAGCACCGCAGCGGCCCTCGCAACGCCGCCTGCGGCGCTCAGATGGATTTTGAGGCCGCTTCTACTTTTGAGACCAGGTGCTGCCGTTCTGATACCACCACCCCGCCGGCGCATTCTGCACCCAGGATGCGGCGAAGATGCGGCGGATGTCCGGCTCCCACTCCGGATGCGCGTTGGCCTGCGCGACCTCGGCATAGAGCCGGTTGCGATCGGCGTTCTCGTCGGCGACGAGCTTCTTCACGAGATTGCGCGCCTCCAGCGGCACGGGTTTTGGATCGCGCAGCACGATCAGGCCGTCGGCCTGCATGCCGATCGCGCCGCTGGCGTAATGCGGCCGTAGCTGCGCGTGACGCGCCTCCATCGCCTTGCGCAGCGCCGCGATCGCGGGCGTCGAGATGTTGATGTCCGGCTGCTGCGCGGCGGCCGCGGGCACCAGCCAGTCGAGCATCGCGACCAGCCCGCCGCGCCAGGCCGGCAGATGCAAGGAGGTCGGCGTCTGCGCCTGCTCACCCGCGTCGTAGACCTCGCGCACGATGATGTCCGCCGCGCGCTCCGCCGCGGAGGTGGGGAAATAGACGTTCACGGTGACGCAGGCCGCGAGAACGCAGGCGAGGACACCGAGGATCAGTCGCATTTTCATGGTGCTTGCTCCGCGGGTCGCGTACCTGCGCTCCCGACATTGACTTCGATTTCCGCGCCGCCCTGCGCGATCTGTTCGACGCCGTCGAGCAGCGTCTGCCAGGCCACCTGCTCGCCGGCGCCGCGGATCTCGATCCACGGCGGGAGCCACCCGCCGCGGGTCAGCAGCTTGAAGCCGCCGCCCGGCAGGGCTTCGACGCCGCGCAGATGGCAGATCCCGTTGGCGAGCCGGCAGCCGAGTCCCAGACGACCGTAGGAATACGACGGAATGAGTCCGAGCCAGCCGCTCGCGAGCGGCCCGCCGGTCCCGGCGCCTATCCGGCTCAGGTTGTCGACGGCCTGGCGGCTGATCCGATGCGGCAGCTCGTCGTCTTCCGGCGTGGCCAGAAAGGCATCGAAAGACACGGCTTGCCAGGCTTCGAGCCTCAGATCGGCGATCTCGCCCTCGAGATGGCCTTCGATGTTACCAAACGCGAAGGTGCTGGTCAGTTGCGCGAGATCGAGCCCGCGCACGCGCACGTCCGTACGCAGCAGCGGCACGGGCCCGAACACTTCGGTGATGCTCGGATTGGCCAGCACGATGTGACCGCCGAACACGCCGATGTCGAGATCGCCGTCGACGCCGATGCGCCCGCGCGAGATCGTGAGACTGGGGATGCTGCCCGTGATGCGGCCGGCGAGCGGCACCCAGCCGAAGCTCGCCGTCAGCTTCGACAATGTGATCGGCTCGATGCGTCCCGCCAGCACGAGCTTCGCGCGCGCGCTGCCGAAGTCTTCCAGGCGCATGTCTTCGAGATGCAGCGCGCCGTCGTAGATCGTGACGTCCTGCCAGTCGACGGCTTCGAGCGTGCCGCGCGCGGAGCGCCAGCCGATGCGGCCGGGACCGAGCGCGATCTTGTAGAGCGAGGCGCCGCGCCACGACAGCGTCGAGGCGCGCGGCGTCGCGCCCGCGTGCAGGCGCAAGCCGCCCTCGAGGCCGGTGAGCGCGAAGCGCCCGCGCTCGTCGTCGAAGCTGCAGTCGCGGCAGGCGAGGTCGAGCTCCGCGATGCGGCCGGCGGCGACGCGCAGATCGACCTCGAGCCCACCGGCGGCGCGCAGACCGCCGAGCGAGCTGCCGAGCAGCAGCGGCTGCAGGTAGATCGCATAGAAGCGCGCCAGCGCGGCGGTCGAGAAGCGCAGCCGCGCCGCGCGCCAGCCCGGCGCCGGCAGCAGCGTCGCGTCGCCGTCGAAGGCGAGCTCGGCGACGCCGGGGTGATGGAGATGGCAGCGCTCGATGCCGATGCGGCCGGCGGCGTCGCGAGTCGCGATCACGTCGGCGACGATCGGCCCGTCCCTGGCTTCGAGCAGCAGACCCGGCCTCAGCTCGCCGAGCTCGAGGCCCGGTTCGAGATAGAGCGCGCCCGCTTCGAGCGCGATCTCGCCGCGCCAGCGGCGCAGCCGGCCGTGCCGCGTCTGCGCCAGATCGAAGCGCAGCGTGGCGCCCTCGGCGCTGTTGGTGCCGGCGAGATCGAGCGCGGCGATGCGCCCGCGCGCCGCGCAGTCGCCGACGACGAGCGCGCCGCCGTCGTGCGCGAGCCGGCAGTCGAGATCCAGATCGAGCGTCCCGCGCGTCAGCTCGTGTGCGGCGAGCAGGGTCTGCGCGGGCAGCAGCGCCGTCGCGAAAGTGTGCAGCGCCGGCAGCTCGACCTGCGTGAGCCGCGCGCGCACGCGCTGCGCGCCGCGATCGAGCTCGAGCGTGAGGGCCAGCCGGCCGCCGGCGAACGCGAAGGCGGGCGTCGAGAAGCGCGATGAGCGTCCGTCGCTGCGCGCGGTGAACGGCATGCGCAGGGCGCCGAGCGGCGAGGCGCGCACCGCGAGCACGCCTTCGGTACAGGCGAGCGCGCCGCCGTCGATGACGAGGCGCGCGCATTCGAATGAGAGGCCGGCAAAGGACAGGCCGCCGGGCAGCACGAGCTCGCCGATCGCGAGCGAGAGCGGAAAGTCGTCCGCGCGGGCGAGCACGGAGGCGAGGGCCAGCAGCAGCCCGGCCGCCGCGCGGGCGGGGAGGGATCTGCGCGCCGGGCGGCGCGTGTCAGCTCGGGAAGACGTTCGTGGACAGGTAACGGTCACCGCGATCGCAGATGATGGTGACGATCGTCGCCCCCTCGACTTCACGGTCGATCTTCAGCGCCGCGGACATCGCGCCGCCGGCCGAGATGCCGCAGAAGATGCCTTCTTCGCGCCCCAGCATGCGCGCCGTTTCCTCGGCCTCTTCCTGCGTGACGTCGATGAGACGGTCGACACGCTTCTTGTCGTAGATCTTCGGCACGTAGGGCGGCGCCCAGCGCCTGATCCCCGGAATCGACGCGCCCTCCCCCGGCTGCACGCCGACGATCTGCACGGCCGGATTCTTCTCCTTCAGATACATGCTCGTGCCCATGATGGTGCCCGTCGTGCCCATCGCGCTGACGAAGTGCGTGACGCGGCCCTGGGTATCGCGCCAGATCTCGGGCCCCGTGCCGATGTAGTGCGCGCGCGGATTGTCCGGATTGGAGAACTGGTCGAGCACCTTGCCCTCGCCGTCCTTTTCCATGCAGCGCGCGAGGTCGATCGCCGCCTCCATGCCGCCTTCCTTGGGCACGAGGATCAGCTCCGCGCCATAGGCCTTCATCACCGCGCGGCGCTCGAGGCTCATGTTCTCCGGCATGACGAGCACCATGCGGTAGCCGCGCATCGCCGCGACCATCGCGAGCGCGATGCCGGTATTGCCGCTGGTCGGCTCGATCAGCGTGTCGCCGGGCTTGATGTCGCCGCGCTCCTCGGCGCGCAGGATCATGTGGCGCGCCGGCCGATCCTTCACCGAGCCGGCAGGGTTGTGACTCTCCAGCTTGGCGAGCAGCACGTTGCCGCGCTCGCGGCCGAGGCGCTGCAGCCTGACCAGCGGCGTGCTGCCGATCGTTTCTTCGATGGTCGGATGATTCATGCGCGTATCGTCGCCCCCGCCGCCGCTGCCGTAAAGCGGCGGGGATCCCGTCCCGGGATCAGGCGACGGTATAGCGGAGGACGTTCGGGTTGTCGTCGTCCGGCGGCGCGCCGAGGCCGATCAGCCCGCTGCCGCTCAAGCTCACGGCGGCGCCGCTGACGCGCTGCTCGCTGCCGTCGGCCTGGCGCACCCAGGTGCCGTTGCGGCTCTCGTCGATCAGCACGAACTGCTCGTCGCGCAGCTCGATGCGCGCATGGAAACGCGATACGCGCCGCTCGCGGACGATCAGATCGCAGCCGTCGCTGCGGCCGAGCAGGAAATCGGTCTCGAGCTGCGCGATCTCGTGCTCGCGATCGCGATAGCCGAGTTGCAGCACGGGCCGCTTGCGGAACAGACCCTTCAGGCGCGGCGCGAGCGGACCGCGTTCGTCCTCGCCCGCCTCGCGGCGGCGATCGCGCTCCAGGCGCCGTCGCAAGTGCTCGCGCAGCTCGTCGGGCAGCTCCTGCACCAGGAAGCGGTTCGGCTGGCGCAGGATGAACTTCGACAGCTCGTCGAGGAAGCGCGAGTTGACGCGCCCGGCCTGCACGAGGTGGCGGCGTTCGCCGAGCTCCTCGAAGTTGCGCAGCGTGATCGCGACCGCGCCGCTGTCGCGCTCGATCGCGAAGGCGATCGAAGCCGGCACGGCATCTTCGAAGGTGACGAGCGCGCGCTCCAGCGCGCCGATCGGATCGAGGATGCGCACGAGCCGCACGGCGAGACCGCGCCCGCGCGCATTCTCGAGCCAGTGATCGATGCTGCCCGCGCCGCGCACCTCGAAGTGGCCGCGGCGCTCGTAGCGCAGCCGGAAGCGGGCGACGACGCGATCCGGCGGATGACCCTCGGCGTACACCTCCATGTGCTCCTGGCGAAAGCCGGGCACCGGCCCGATGCCGGGCACTTCGAGCGTCACGCGCGTTTCGGGATCGAGCACGCGTAGCTGCTCGGCGAGCTCGCGCAGGTGCAGATGCAGGCGAAACACCGCGGGCAGCGCGATCGCAAGCAGCGCATTCGCACGCACTTCTTCGCTCTTCGCACGCGCCTCTTCCTCCCGCGCGCGCGCTGCCTCGGCGGCTTTCAGCGCCTCGGCCTGCTGCTTGAGATCGTCGAGTACACCCATCCGCTCGGTCGTCCTGACTATGTGCCTGGGCAAGGGAGGCGGTCGGCGCGGCCGAGCGGCCGGGCGCCCGCATCGAACCGCGAGATCCGGCGACCACGCCGGACCTGGGTCCCCGCCTGCGCGGGGACGACGGCCGGCGCCTAGCGTAACGTCATTCCCGCGCAGGCGGGAATCCGGTGCGGCGCATCCGTGACGGCGAAATCGGGGCTGCGCCGACTTCGCCAAGGCTGGACGGGCCCGTCCAGCTCTTCCTCAGAAGTGGTAGCCGAGATTGATCAGGTGGAAATTGATGCCCGGGTTCTTGTCGCCGAGGCTCGCGTTCGACAGATGCTGGAAGCGATACATCAACTCGTAGCGGCCGCCCTGCCCGAAGCGCACACCGCCCCCGACGTGGCTGCCGAAGGCGAAGGGAATGTCGAAATCCTTGTCTTCGATTGCGGACTCGCTGTGACCGTGGGCGCCGACGCCGAACTCGAGGAACACCGGCAGCGGGGTCGACACGTCGCGCTGCCAGCGGAACACCGGCGTGACGTGGCCGTCGACCAGGGTTTCCTCGCCCGTGCGACCCGGATCGGCGTCCCAGGCGTTGACGCCGATTTCCCAGTAGCCGGTCAGCGACCAGTTGCCGGTCTTGAACCACTGCACGCCCCAGTCCCATGCGAGGTTCGCGCCGTAGCGATCGACGTTCGCATCACCCGCCGAGGTGCCGATTTCGAAGCCGATGCGATCGATGGCAGCGGCCGGCAGGGCCAGCCCCAGGGCGACGGCGGCGGCAAGGGATCGAAGCACGGACATCTTCATGGTCGGCAGTTCCTGTTCGCTTGGAGGACGGGGAGATAAGTCCTTGTTCTCGGACTTCTTCTTCTGCGCGCAAGGCTAGCGGAGTCGGCACCCCGATTCAACCGCTCGCGCTCGTCCCCTCGTCCAGGGTCAGCGCGAGCACCAGCGCGTCCTCGCGACCCTCGCGGGCCGGATAGTAATTGCGCCGGACCGCGAGCTGGCGGAAACCGAAGTCGAGGTAGAGCGTGATCGCCGCGGGATTCGACGGCCGCACTTCGAGGAAGACCACCGTCGCCCGATGGCCGCGCGCGATGCCGACCAGATGTTCGAGCATCCGCCGCGCGTGGCCCTGCCGCCGGTGCTCGGGCGCGACGCAGACGTTCAGCACGTGGGCCTCCTCGGCCGCGACCGACATGATGCAGTAGCCGGCGAGCCCCTCGCCGATCTCCAGCGTCCAGCAGCAGTAACCGACGCGCAGGCAGTCGGCGAAGATGCCGAGCGACCACGGGAATTCATAGGCCCGCTGCTCGAGCGCGGCGACTTGCGCCAGATCGTGCTCGCGCATCGGCCGCAGCCGTGAGCTCGCACCGGCCGGCACCGCGCTCATCCGCTTCCTCGCGTCGCTTCCGCATACACGCGCTGCGCGAACAGCAGATCCTGCCAGGCGCGGCGCTTCTCGGCCGGCGAGCGCAGCAGATAGGCCGGATGGTAAGTGACGATCACGGGCGTCTGCCGCGGGCCGTAGACATGGCGCTGGCCGCGCAGCTTGGCGATCGGCGTCTGCGTCTTCAGCAGATTCTGCGCGGCGATGCGGCCGACGCACAGGATGACCGCGGGGTTCACGAGCGCGATCTGCCGCTGCAGATAGCCTTCGCAGCAGGCGACTTCCTCGGGCCGCGGATCGCGGTTGTTCGGCGGCCGGCACTTCAGGATGTTCGCGATGTAGACCTGCTCGCGCCGGAAGCCCAGCGCCGCGAGCATCGAATTAAGGAGCTGGCCGGCGCGGCCGACGAAGGGCTCGCCGCGGCGGTCTTCCTCCTGGCCCGGCGCCTCGCCGATCACCATCCAGCGCGCGTCGCGCGCGCCGACGCCGAACACGGTCTGCGTACGCCCTTTGTGCAGCTCACAGCGCTGGCAGGCGGCGACCGCGGCGGCGAGGCTGTCCCAGTCGGCGGCGTCGACGCCGCGCGTGCCCGCGGCGACCGGCGCGGGCGCCGGCGGCGTTGCCGTCTCCTCGACCGGCGGTGCCGCGTCGCCGCGCGGCACCCAAGCGGTAACGCCCATCGCGGCCAGGGCGGCGTGCCGACGCTCGGATTTGCTCATCCGGGGCTCCTGCGGGCCGCGCCGCTCAGACGCCGGCGACCTGCGGGTGCTCGCGATGCACCGGGAAGAGGATCTTGTTCAGCGCGTTCAGATAGGCCTTCACCGAGGCGACGATGATATCCGTGTCCGCGCCCTGGCCGTTGACGATGCGGCCGGCGCGTTCGAGCCGCACCGTCACCTCGCCCTGCGAGTCGGTGCCCGTCGTGATCGCGTTGACCGAATAGAGCTGCAGGCTCGCGCCGCTCGCCATCACCTGCTCCACTGCCTTGTACGCGGCATCGACCGGGCCGTCGCCGGTCGCGCTCGCGCTGCGCTCCTCGCCGTCGATCGCGAGCGTCAGCTCGGCGATCGGCGTCTCGCCCGTCTCGGTGCGGCAGCGGAGCGACACGAGCTTGATGCGCTCGCTGGTCACCGATACGTCGGTGTCGGACACGAGGGCCTGCAGATCCTCGTCATAGATCTCGGACTTGCGATCGGCGAGCTCCTTGAAGCGCTTGAAGGCCTCGTTCAGATCCGCCTCGCTCGCGAACTCCGTGCCGAGCTCCTTCAGACGCGTGCGGAACGCGTTGCGGCCGGACAGCTTGCCGAGCACGATCTTGTTCGAGTTCAGGCCGACGTCCTGCGCGCGCATGATCTCGTAAGTCTCGCGGTGTTTCAGCACGCCGTCCTGATGGATGCCGGATTCGTGCGCGAAGGCGTTGGCGCCGACGATGGCCTTGTTCGGCTGCACCGGGAAGCCCGTGATCGTCGAGACCAGCCGCGAGCAGTTCATGATCTCGGTGGTCTCCACGCGCGTCTCGCAGGGGAAGTAGTCCTTGCGCGTGCGCACCGCCATCACGATTTCCTCGAGCGAGGCATTGCCGGCGCGCTCGCCGAGGCCGTTGATCGTGCATTCGACCTGCCGCGCGCCGTGCATCACCGCGGCCAGCGAGTTGCCGACCGCGAGCCCCAGATCGTTGTGACAGTGGACGCTGAAAACGGCCTTGTCGCTGTTCGGCACGCGCTCGATCAGCCGGCCGATGAAGGCGCCGTATTGATCCGGCACGCCGTAGCCGACGGTGTCCGGCAGGTTGACGGTCGTTGCGCCGGCCTCGATCGCCGCTTCGACGATGCGGCACAGGAAGTCGAACTCGGAGCGGCTGCTGTCCTCGCAGGAGAACTCGACGTCGTCGGTATAGTTGCGCGCGCGGCGAACCGCGCGGATCGCGGCCTCCATCACCTCCTCCGGTACCATCTTCAGCTTCTTCTCCATGTGGATCGGCGAGGTCGCGATGAAGGTGTGGATGCGGTAGGACGGCGCGTCCTGCAGCGCCTCGTAGGCGCGATCGATGTCGGCGTCGCCGGTGCGCGCGAGCCCGCAGACCGTGACGTCCTTGACCGCGCGGGCCACGGCCTGCACGGCCTCGAAGTCGCCGGGGCTCGCGATCGGGAAACCGGCCTCGATGACGTCGACCTTCAAGCGCTCCAGCGCCTTCGCGATGCGAACCTTCTCGGCCTTGGTCATCGCCGCGCCGGGACTCTGCTCACCGTCGCGCATCGTGGTGTCGAAAATGATCAGGCGGTCTTTCATGAGCTGCTCCCGCAGAACGGCCGCGCCGTCCGGCTCAAGTCTGGTACGCCCGGGTACGGGCGATGATGGCGTCGAATTGTAAGCGAAACGGGCGCCGCGGGCCGGGGCGGGCCCTAGCCCGAGGGAGGAAGCGCGGCGCTGTCACTTCACTCTATTCAGGATTCGGCACACGGCGCGTACGCACGGCCCCTTCCCGCCTCTCGGCACGCCAGCGCGGCGGCCGCCGGTCACAGTCAGAACTGGCGACCGGGCGCCTGGTATTGGATGGACTGCGCGATGCGCATCGCATCGAGCGCCTCCTCCATCGTGTACAAGGGTGTGACTCGTGTATCTCGAATGCCGCCCGCGACATCGGCCATCGCAACGGCGAGGGCATGCGTATCGTTCTTGAGCTCGACGAGGATCACGGCGTCCCATTCGCCGAACGTGAAGTAGAAATCGACGAGTCGCCCACCCAGCTTTTCCATGATGGCCGCCGCCTGCGGCTTACGATCGTGAGGATTGGCGACGAGCGCGTGCGCGCTGGTCTGATC
The DNA here is from genome assembly GCA_035325705.1 of Gammaproteobacteria bacterium. GTDB lineage: Bacteria > Pseudomonadota > Gammaproteobacteria. The sequence goes on along the minus strand of DAOKZI010000005.1, from coordinate 163,027 downwards.
GTACTTGACTTGTATCATGTAGTTTCGCATCGGTTTCCTCCTCGCCGCCCGCTCGGATCCGCCTGAAAGTGGGCGGCCGCAGAATGCTCGCTCGTCTTTCGTCGTAATTCCAGCGGCCATCGGCGCGGCCGATTTCGCGGCCAGCATGCCTCGCTGTTCCGCTCACACCCCGCCACCGTCGACGCGCAGGATCGCGCCGCTCGTGAAGCTGGCATGGTCCGAGGCCAGATAGAGCGCCGCCCCGACTATCTCATCCGGTCTCCCCCCTCGCTTCAAGGCGATGCTCGTCGCGGCGCGAGTCTCGAAGGCCTTCATGTCCCAGGCGTGAGAGATATCGGTCAAAAACGGGCCCGGCATGATCGCGTTGACGCGCACTTTGGGGCCATAGGCATTGGCGAAGGCCTCGGTCATCGCATTCAAGCCGGCTTTCGCCGCCGCATACGGAATGATGTCCTTCCGCGGCCGGATTGCCGCCGTGCTCGACACATTGATGATGGCGCCGCCTTCGCCGTCGACCATGCGCTGGCCGATGCTGGCACACAGCCGGAACGCCCCCTTCAGATTGACGGCAAACACCTTGTCGTAGAGCGCCTCCGTGATGTCGCAGGGCCGGCCGTACACGGGTGACAGGCCTGCATTGTTGACCAGCACATCGACCCGGCCGCAACGCTCGTAGACGACATCGACGAGTCGATCGACCTGCTCCCAGTGGCCGACGTGACAGGCGCATGCCATTCCATCGCGCCCGAGCGCCCGGATCTCCCGAATCACGGCTTCGCAAGATTCGAGCTGACGGCTCGCGACGACGACCGTGGCGCCCGCAGCAGCGAAGCCGAGCGCCATCTCACGGCCCAGTCCCCGGCTGCCGCCGGTAATCAAGACGATCCTGTTCTCCATGCTGATGACGTGGTGGCTCATGTCGATTCCTCCGGGTTGCGACGAATTGCGTTCTGCGCGGCTGCGATCCGCCCTATGCGATTACCACCGCAGCCGCATCCACGATCCGGCCGCCTCGCAGTCGTGGCGCACCGCACATGCGCCGGCCCGTCGACATGCGACGCCCGTTTCGGACACCGCCGTCGCGGCCTTGCTTTCGCTCTTTGTTGAAATGCGCACGTTCTTGAATATAATTCAACTACACGCCAGCGCACCAGCAGCGCGCAGGGCGTCCCGATCACGCGAGCGCTGCACCACAACCGGCAAGGAGAATGCGACATGACGACTGCAGACGGCACTGCTCGATCGACTCCGGTATTCGACCCGGTGAAGCTCGAGCAATTGAATGTGAGCAAGGACTATCCGATGGAGCCGGACGAGTTCGAACTGCTGTTCGAGCACAACTGCTATTGCGACATGGCGCACGTCAACAAGCACGGTTTCCCGATCGTGACACCGATGTTCTACGTCATCATCGACGGGCAGATCCACATGTCGAGCATCCAGAAGCATAGAGCCAAGGTCCATCACCTGGAGCGGGACTCGCGGATCTCGGTGAGCATCCACAACGACGGCGCCGAGCTGCGGCATCAGAAGTCGATACTCGTGGTCGGGCACGCCGAAGTCGTCTACGGCGAGGACATCAAGAAGGCGGTCCACTGGAAGTTGATCGACAAGTACTGGCGCCAACTGAAGGACGAAAAAATCCGCCAGGCGGCGTTCGAAGCCGTACATACCCCGATGCGCGCCATCATCAAAGTGAATCCGACCAGGGTGATTTCGTGGGATTTCGGCAAGATGGTGCAGGCCTACGAGCGCGGCGTCTGGTTCAACGAAGCATACGAAATCGTCCGCGATCTCCAGGACACGCTCAAATGACGCATCTGCGCCATCGCTGCGGTATGCACGATCGAAGAAGGGTGGCCTGAATGGGCAGATGGGACGACAAATTCGAACGGGCGGCGCGCAAGTGGGAGTCCTGGCGCATGACGGAATATGCGCAACACGAGCGCGTCATCAGCCGCATTCTCGAAGACAAGGCGAGACGCGACCCGGCTCGCGTCGTTTTCCAGTTCGGTGACGACCCGCTCACAATCGGCGCCCTCGACGAGCGCGCCAATCGCGTCGCGAACGCGTTTCTCGAATTCGGTGTAAAGAAGGGCGACAAGGTGGCGATCATGCTGCCGAACTGCCCTGAGTTCCTTTACACCTGGTTCGGGCTCAACAAGATCGGCGCGGTCGAGGTGCCGATCAACGTCGCGCTGAAAGGCGCCGGTTTGAGCTATCAGATCACTCAGTCGGACTCCGTGCTGCTCGTCGCCGACACGCACTACACCGATCGCCTGTCGCAGGTCGCCGGCGATTTGAGCTCCGTCCGCCACGTCGTCTTTCTCGACACCGGTGCGGGTCCCCTTGCGGGCGCCTCGTGGGAGGGCTACGACGCGTCTAGCTTCGTCTCCTTGCTCGAACGGCCCGCGAGTGCACCGGGTGTGGACGTGCACTACGCCGACCTCGCGTCCATCCTCTATACCTCGGGCACGACCGGCGTCTCCAAAGGCGTGATGCTGAGCCATCACTACTGGTATGCAATCTGGGCGGAGGCCGTCAAATATTGCCGCTATACCGAAGACGACGTGCTGTATACGGGCCTGCCCTTCTTCCATGGCAATGCGCAAGGCCTGACCATCGGCCCGGCGCTGCTCGCCGACGCGAAAGCCGTGATCGTGGATCGTTTCTCTGCGAGCCGGCTGCTCGATGATTGCCGGCGCTGGAACTGCACCGAAGCGAATTACATCGGCGGCATCATCCCGATTCTGCTGAAGCAGGCGGAGCGCGAGGACGATGCCGACAATCCCCTGCGTCTGATGGTCGGCGCCGCCGCCCCGATCGAGGTCTGGCATCAGTTCGAGACGCGCTTCAGGACCACACTGATGGAACTGTACGGGATGACCGAGTGCTATTGCTGCCTCGCGAATCCGTTCGACGAGCGCCGTCCCGGCTCCTGCGGAAAACCGATCACCGGCTGGGACGTCAAGATCGTCGACGACGACGACAATGAAGTGCCCCCCGGTACGACGGGCGAGTTCATTGCCCGTCCGCAGCGCATGTTCGTCGGCACCACCGGCTATTACAAGAAGCCGGAAGCCACGCTCGAATTGTTCAAGAACTTCTGGATCCACACCGGCGATCTCGGCCGCATGGACGAAGACGGCTACTTCTACTTCATCGACCGCAAGAAACAGGCTTTGCGCCGGCGGGGCGAGAACATCTCCTCGTTCGAGGTCGAAGCCGTCATCAACGCCCATCCGGCGGTGCTGGAGTCCTGCGTGGTGGGAGTGCCATCGGACGTCGGCGAAGACGAAGTGAAGGCGGTCGCCGTGCTGAAGAGCGGCGCGCGGCTCGCGGCCGAGGAGCTCATCGCATGGTGTGAGCCGCGTCTCGCGTACTTCGCGATTCCGCGTTACGTCGCGTTCCGTGACGAGCTGCCGAAGACGCCGAGCGAGCGGGTCGAGAAGTACAAGATCAAGGCGGAAGGCGTCACGGCGGATTGTTGGGATCGAGAAGCCGCGGGCATCGTCTTGCGACGCTAGCGCGTGCAGCGGACGCGATCTGCGAAGGGGATGATATGAGCAAGCGCGGGATCGACACGAAGCGTCGCAAAATGCTGCTCGGCTGCGGCGCGATGGGCGTGGCGGCCGGCGCAAAGGCGCTCGACACCGGCACGAGTACCGCCGCCGCGGACGGCGGGCAGTGGGACCACGAGGCCGACGTCGTCGTGGCCGGCACGGGCATCGGCGGCTCCACGGCCGCCATCGTCGCGCACGAGCACGGCGACGAAGTCCTGATGCTCGAAAAGAGCACGCTCTATGGCGGGACCTCGGCGAAGACCGCTGCCGTGCTCTGGATACCGAACAACTTCGTACTGCGGGAAAGGGGCATCGAGGACCGCCGGGAAGACTGCCTGAAATACATGGCACGGTTCTCGTATCCGCAGTATTTCGATCCGGCCGACCCTCGCTACGGCATCGATGAACGCGCCTACGCGCTGATGGAGGCGTTCTATGACAACGCCGCGAAGGCCATCGATTTCATGCGCGAGCGGCGCGTGCTCGACGTGGCCGAATGGCGCATGTTCGCGCTCGACCACCCGGCGACGGACTATCTCGATCGGGTGTCCGAAAACCTCGTGCCCCAGGGCCGCGCGCTCGGGATCCGAAGAGAAGACGGCACGCTCGGTATCGGCGTCGACATGATGGCGCAAATGAAGCGCGCGCTGGAAGCGCGCAGCATCCCGGTGCTGCTCGGTCATCGCACGACCCGCCTGGTACAGGACCACGGCGGGAGGATCCTCGGCGTCGAATCCGATCATCGCGGCGCTACGGTCCGGTGCAGGGCGCGCAAAGCCGTGATCTTCGCCACCGGCGGATATGCGCACAATGCGAGGCTCGTCGCGACGCATCAGCGGGCGCGGCCTTATGGAGCGTGTGCGCTGACGACCTCGGAAGGCGATTTTGCCGCGCTGGCGAGCGCGGTGGGCGCGCGGATCGGCAACATGTCCGCGGCGTGGCGCACTCAGGTGCTGCTGGAGGAGGCGCTGCGCAGCTACGCCTTGGGCCTCGGGGTGTTTCTGCCGCCGGGCGATTCGTCGTTTCAGGTCAACAAGTACGGGCGGCGAGTGGTCGACGAGGCCTGCAACTACGACGATCGCGCCGATGTCCACGCGACATACGATCCCGCCAAATGCGAATTTCCGAATCAGGTGCTGTTCTGGATCTACGACCAGAGAACGGCCGAGGCGTATGCGGGACGCCATCCTTTGCCGGACACGCCGACCGGCGCGTCATACGTCATTGCGGGCGACAGCTTCGAAGCGCTGACCGCGCGAATCCAGGAGCGGCTCGCGAAACTGGCGCCACATACGGGCGGGCTGCGGCTCGATCCGACGTTCACTAAGAATCTGCATGACACGCGCGAACGCTTCAATGCGTTCGCGCGCAGCGGCCGCGATGAAGATTTCGACCGCGGCGGCTCACGCTATGACACCGAGTGGAAGCGCGCCTGGATGCCGCAGCGTGCGGATACGAAATGGCCGATCAACGAGGGGCCGAACGTCACGCTCTTTCCGATCAGCGACACGGGGCCGTATTACGCGATCCTGCTCGCCGGGGGGCTGCTCGATACCTGCGGCGGACCGGAAGTCGATGCCCGGGCGAGAGTGGTGAACGCGGACGGCGCGCCGATCCCCGGTCTTTACGCCGCCGGTAACTGCATCGCGAGCCCTTCCGCTGAAGCGTATTGGGGCGGCGGATGCCCATTGGCGCTGTCCATGACCTATGCCTACATCGCGGCCAACGCCGCGCACGAAGCGTGACATCGCCCTATCGCAAGTTCGACAGGCCGGCGTCCGGGAAGCTCTGCCGAGGCGGAGCGGCCGCGAGTCATCGACGGCCGGCGCCCGACGAATCCCGGACGGGCTCGTTCAGCGCTTACTTGGGCATGGACGCCGCGGACGATTCGAAGCTTTCAACCCGCAAGCGCTGCAGCTAGGAGATCGCGAACGTGGACATTGGCGTGTTTCAAATCACCCCCGACAGCAAGAACGACCCAGCAGCCGTCGCGCAGCGCGCCGAAGCGCTGGGCTTCGAATCATACTGGGCGGCGGACCACATCATTACGCCGGTCGAGTCGACGGACTGCTATCCGGGCACGAAGCCGGGCGATCCGCAGCCGGCCTATCTGCCGTATATCCCGGATCCGCTGATGATGCTGGCGCGCGTCTCGGGCGTGACCTCGACGATAAAGCTGGGCACTGCCGTCTGCCTCGTGGCCGAAAGAAGCCCGCTCCTGCTGGCCAAGCAGATTGCCACCCTGGACGAAGCGTCGGGCGGGCGCTTCGTGTTCGGCGTCGGCGGTGGTTGGGATCGCGCGGAATGCACGATCCTCGGCGGTGATTTCGATCACCGATGGACGCAGATTCGCGAATCGATTGCGGTCATGAAAGGACTCTGGACAGTGGACGGATATGCCCATCACGGGCGCTACTACGATTTTCCGGCGGTTCGCTGTTTCCCCAGACCGGCGCGAACGCCTTATCCACCCATCCTGCTCGGCAGTTTCCCGAACGCGCGCACTTTCAAGCGCATCGTCGACTATGCCGACGGCTGGCTGCCCATCGTCTTCGATCCGGAGGAGCTCCGTGCCCACGTCGACCAGATAAAGCGGTATGCCGATGAGAAGGGTCGCGACCATTCGGAGATCGACATCAGCGTGTTCGGGGCGATGACGCAATGGCGTACGCGCGAGAGCGTCGAGGCCCTTCGAAAAGCGGGCGCCAAGCGCGTGATCGTCTGGTTGCTGGCCTCCGACACCAAAGGGGCGTTGGAGGAATTGGAGGCGCTCGCCAAGGAACTGCTTTGACACGGAGACGATGCACCGGCCGCAGAGAGGGATCATGAGCGCCATCGCGCGCGACGGACGATGGGAGACCTCGGCGGACGGGGGCACGGCTTTCGAAACCCTGGCAGCGCCATCCGGCACGAGTCGGCCATCGATGGCGGTGCGGCCGCCGCTTCATGAAGAATTTTTGCATCCCGCAGCCGGGATGCCGGAGGTACGGAAGTGAAAAGTCGGACGGAACTATTCACAGGAACCCAGGAAGTTCGCGAACAGCATCAGTTCGAGATCGAGTCGCTCGAACGCTACATGCTGGCGCACGTGGAAGGCTTCAAAGGGCCGATTGCAGTCGATCAGTTTCGCGGCGGGCAGTCGAACCCGACGTATCGCCTCACCACGCCGAAAGCACGCTACGTATTGCGCCGCAAGCCGCCCGGGACGCTGCTCAAATCGGCCCACGCCGTCGATCGGGAATACCGGATGCTCGTCGCGCTACAGAACAGCAAGGTGCCGGCTGCCAGGCCGTTCGCCCTTTGTCTGGACGAGTCCATCATCGGCAGTGCGTTCTATGTCATGGAACACGTGGAGGGGCGTGTATTCTGGGATCATCTGATCCCGGAGTTCGGCAACGCGCAGCGTGCTGCGCTCTACGATCACATGAATGAAGTGCTGGCCGAGCTTCATCTGCTGGATTACGAAAGCTTGGGCCTCGGCGATTTCGGCAAACCCGGTAATTATTTCGCGCGTCAGATAGGGCGCTGGACGAAACAATACCGCGCCTCGCAGACGGACACGATCGCGGAGATGGACAAGCTGATCGAGTGGCTGCCGAACAATATTCCGGCGGACGAAAGCAGCTCGATCGTCCACGGCGACTATCGCCTCGAAAACATGATCATCCACCCGACGGCACCGCGCATCGTCGCCGTCCTCGACTGGGAGTTGTCGACGATCGGCCATCCGCTCGGCGATCTCACTTATCAATGCACACAATGGCGGCTACCGCATACCCCATTGATGAACGGGATCCAGGGCGTCGACCGCAAGGCCTACGGCATTCCGACCGAAGAGGAGTACATCGCCACTTACTGTCGCCGTACGGGACGCCGGGCGATTGAAAACTGGGACTTTTACATGGCCTACAACCTCTTCCGCCTGGCTGCCATCGTGCAGGGTATCGTCGGCAGAATCAGAGACGGCACGGCGTCCAGCAAGGACGCGTCGACGATGAGCGGACGAGTACGACCCATGGCCGAGATGGCCTGGGCGATCGTACGAGGCTGACCGAACGTTGAATTTTTCGATACGGGTGTCCCGGACGGTTCCACGAAACTTGCGAGTGGCGCATGAAAATCATCAAAACACTCATGGTCGCCGCCATGGCGCTGTTTCTGTCGATGACGACCGTCGACAATCTGACGATGCCGGATGTCGGACTTGGGGCAGTGAGCACCGCGATGGCGATGGAGACGACGTTCAAGCATCCGGCCGCGATGTGGCGCGCCGTGCCGACGAAAGCGCCGGCCGTCGCCGTATTCGCAGGAATCGTGCTCCTCGAGACCGTCGCAGCCGTCGTATGCTGGATCGGCGCACTGCGCATGTGGCGTGCCCGCGCCGATGCGAAGGCATTCAAGGACGCGAGCGCCATCGCGAATCTAGGCCTCGCGCTAACGGCCCTGCTCTATTTCGGTGCCTTTCTCGTCGTCGGCACCGAGTGGTTCTTGATGTGGCAGAGCCAGCAATTGAGCGTCGCGCTCGAGGTCGCTTTCCGCATGTTCGCGGCGGCGGTGCTGATCATGCTTTATGTCACGTTGGTAGACGATCGTCAGGAGGACTTTGCAACGGCGCGGCTTCCGTTGGCCTCGGGTAGCTCGCGCAAATCTGAATGACTGCTCCGCTAAATCGGCCGAGCTCGTAGCTCGTAGGTTGGGCTGACGAAGGAAGCCCAACATGAGAGCCGCAGCGCGTAGAACGACGTGCCGCTGCTGGACGGTTCTCTGGTGAGGAGGAATGGTGGCGCGCAGTGCAAGTCCCCTGTTGGGCTTCCTTCGTCAGCCCAACCTACGACCTTTTGCCATGGTCGCGCACGCATTCCATCGCGCGCTGGCCGTAGTCGTCTGGCGCGGGCGACGCCGTGGCTTTGATCTTGGTGCCGCCCGCCTGGCCGACGCTCAGAAGGAGCGCGGCAAGCCAAGGACCTTTTCGCCAATAAAATTGAAGATCATTTCGCGGCTGACCGGCGCGATGCGCGGGATCAGGATTTCGCGGAGATAACGCTCGACGTGGTATTCACGCGCATAGCCCATGCCGCCATGCGTCAGCACCGCCTGTTCACAGGCATTGAAGCCCGCCTCCGCGGCGAGATACTTCGCGGCGTTGGCTTGTGCGCCACACTCCTCGCCGCCGTCATAGCGAGCGGCGGCGTCGAACACCATCAGATTTGCCGCTTCGAGCTCCATCCAGATGCGCGCCAGCGGGTGTTGGATGCCTTGGTTCATGCCGATCTTTCGCCCGAAGACTTCCCGCTCCTTGGCGTAGTCGACGGCGCGCCGGAGTGCCGCGCGCCCGAGTCCGACCGCTTCGGCCGAGAGCAAGATCCGCTCCGGATTGAGGCCGTGCAGGATGTATTGGAAGCCTTTGCCTTCCTCACCGATCAGATCGGCCTTCGGAACGGGCATGCCGTCGTAAAACACGGCATTGGAGTCGACCGCGCGCCGCCCCATTTTGTGTATCTCTCGGATCTCGACGAATTCTTGGTTCAGATCCGTGTAGAACAAGGACAAGCCATCGGTCTTGCGCTGCACTTCGTCTCGGGGCGTGGTACGTGCGAGCAGCAAGACTTTACTGGCCCGCTGCGCCATCGAAGTCCAGTGCTTCTGGCCGAAGATCCTGTAATTTTCTCCATCGCGCTCGGCGCGTACCTGCAGGTTCGTGGTATCAAGACCGGCATTGGGCTCGGTCACCCCGAAGCAGGCGGACTCGTGACCGGCTATCAGCGGCGGCAGCATTCGCTGCTTCTGCTCTTCGGTGCCGAATACCACCACCGGATTGAGTCCGAAAAGATTGAGATGGATGGCGGACGCACCGGTGAAGCCGGCACCGGACTCGGTGATCGCCTGCATCATGATGGCTGCCTCGGTGATACCGAGCCCGCTGCCGCCGTACGCTTCGGGCATTGCGATACCCAACCACCCGCCGTCGCGGATCGCTGCGACGAAGGCGTGAGGGAACTCGCCGTGCTCGTCACAGTGCAACCAGTACCCGGCGTCGAATTCGGCACAGAGCTTGATGATGGCGTCGCGAATCGCCGTTTGTTCGGCAGTGAACTTGCGCTGCATGGATCGACCTGCTGCTGATTGTGAAATCTGCGCGCCACCGCAGTTTGCTCGCGCCGCTCCGATCTCGACGGCGCGCGCACCCGGGCTGGCGACGAGGCTGCCAGGAGGGCATTTGCGCGACCGCGTTATTTTGAATTATATTCAACTCGAGGCGCGTTGCAACTCGATGTTCGATCGGCCCACGAGGGGAAGCGACGGGCGGCGCGGCCGAAGTGGCATGCGACCGCCACCGCACGCGGCGGAACGCGCTCGTTCCCGCACCATCATCGGAGGTACGAATGGCTGACGTGGTAGTCGAACTCAGGAGAGACGTCGCGTGGATCAGGCTGAATCGCGAAGATCGCATGAACGCCTTCGATGCGGAGATGAATCGCTGCATCGTCGAGGCGATACGCGGCGCGTCGAACAGCGGCGTGATCGTGATCACGGGTACCGGGCGCGCGTTTTGCGCCGGCGGCTATCTGGCGCGGCTGAAGACCGCGGATCCCGTCGCGATCAGGGGGATGTTTTATGGCTCCCTCGAGCTTTTCGACGCAATACGAGCCAGCCCGCGCCCGATCATCGCGGCGGTCAACGGTGCTGCGATCGGCGGCGGCAACGAGCTCGTCGTCGCCTGTGATCTCGCCATCGCAGCGGAGAGTGCGACCTTCGGCCAGAACGGTGTACGGATAGGCAGCGCGCCGGTCCTCGGCGGGACGAATTTGCTCGCGATGAGCATCGGCGAGAAGCGGACCAAGGAGGTCGCATTCCTGTGCCGGCGCTATCCTGCCCGCGAGGCGCTTGCACTCGGCTGGATCAATGGCGTCGTTGCCGATGATCGACTCGAATCGGAGGTCACGCGGTGGGCCGACGAACTGCTCGACATGAGCCCGCGCTACCTGGAGATTGCGAAAATCAGCTCCAACGTATGGTGGAATCAATGCCGTGACAATTATTTGAACGGGCTCGCCACCCTGGTGCAGGCAATCGGTTCGGACGATATGATCGAGGGCGTCACCGCGTTCAGCGAAAAACGCAAGCCGAGATTCCGCGATGGAAACAAGCGGATCGCGACTTGAGCCGATCGGCGGTAGCCATGCGCCCGGCGACACCTCCAGCGGATATCATCGGCCGTTCGCATACCGCGACGGGCGGTCTTCACCGGCCCGGCGGCGGCGGGTTCGGCGCGGCGCTCGTGACGGGGCATCCGCCGGCGGCGCGGTGCATGCCGGGCTCGGCGAGCTCGCTTCTGCGGCCGGGCGTTTTACGAAAGCGGCACCGGGCCATCGACGGCCTTCCATGAGCGATCGGATTCAACATGAAAAACAAGACTGAAGGCCGAAAAGCCAGCCTGGGCCGAAAAACCGGTGTCAGCCGGAAGGCCGGCGTTGGCCGCCAGGCCAAAAAGAAATCCACCGCAAAGGACACGCCGAATGCCAGGGGCAGCCAGCGGCGGGTCGCGATTCTGAATGCGCTCGGCGAATGTGTGAACACCAAAGGCTACGCGAAGACCACGCTGGCCGAAATTGCCGGCGCCGCCGGGCTCTCACCGAGCCATGTCCTTTACTACTATCGGGGCAAAGGCGCGATAGTCAAGCACTACTTCCGCGACGTGGCCGACAAGTTCTTGAGCCGTCTGGAAGAGATCCGGAACGAGGCGCCGAAGCGGCAGATCGAGCTGCTGGCACAGATTTCGTTCGGCGGTCGCGGCATGACGCGCGCGAACATGGGTTTCATGCTCGAATGTTTCGGCTTGGCCGTAAACGACAGCGTGCTGCGGCGTGAAAAGGCGACGCTCGATCGGCAGGCCAAAACGTATTTGACCGAGCTGTTCGCGAAAACCCCGCATGGACTGAACGGCGATGCGCGGCGATTGGCCGAAATCGCTTATGCGCAACTCGTGGGCTTGCGAACGGCCGTCTATTTCGACGACGAGCTGTCTCTACCCCAGGTGCTGAATCTCTTCCATGCTTCGATGCTGGAGCTCGCTGGCTACGAGTCGTAACCCGCTCTGCAAGGAGCTTCGGCTGACGCGTCGCGGCCGCAGCCTCTATGATCGAGCGCATTTTCGCTCGATCGTTCAGCCTGCGATGCGCGCATTCCCGTTGTTCAACACGACCACATCGCGCTCGACTACTTTCGTCCGGAAGCTCAGCTCGGCGCCGTTGCGCCACATCTCCGTACGCAGCGTCTCGCCCGGCAAGACCGGTGCGGTGAAGCGCACTGCCACTGCGCGCAAGCGCGTCGCATCCCGGTCGCACCGCCCGTCAATGATCGCGCGTATCGCCATGCTGAGCGTGCAGCGGCCGTGCAGGATGGGCCGCTCGAAGCCCGCGGCCCGGGCGATCGCCGGATCCGCATGCAGCGGATTCATGTCGCCGCTCAGCCGATACAGGAGCGCCGCCTGAGGCAGCGTGGGCAGGTCGACGACCGCGTCCGGGGTCCGCGCCGGGGGCGCCGGCATCGGGGGCCGCGGCGTACCGCCGCCACCGAATCCTCCGTCCGCGCGCGCCAGCGTGTTCGTAACGACGCTTGCCAGCAGCGTGCCGGCGGCATCGCGTAATTCCTTACGCAGATAGACGAAGCAGCCTTTGCCTACGCCACGGTCGACCACGTCCTCGATCACGGTCCGCCCGTGCACGCGCCCTTCGACGGGCAGCGCAGTATGGATCTCTATCGCCTCTTCAGCGTGCAGCACCTGCTGCCAGTCAAAGCCGTAGCGCGGGTCACGCATCCAGAAGCCGGGATACGCCACGATCATCGCCATACCGGGCAGGGTGACGAGATTTTCCTCATACACGTGAGCAAGATGATGCGCAGCGATCGGATCGCTGCCGTAGCCAAGCGCGAGCGCATAGAGAATGTGATCGCGAGCCCCGACGCTCGCTTCCGCCTCGTGGACGACCGTGCCGATCAAAGCGCTGTGATCTCGCATGTTGGAGTCACTCCTGAATTGGACTTCGTTAAGGACGGCGACCGAACACCATGTCCGCACTACGCTCGCGCGGCGCCGTTCGTGGGCCGGACGAGCGGTGCCGGCCGAGCGCGGCGCACGCGCGCAGCCTCACACCGGATCCCAGGCCCAGACGTCCTGCGTGCGGTCGAGCGCGTAGAAGCTGGGCTTGAGGGCCGGGATGCAGTGCTCGGCGATCGCGTCGGCCGTCCAACCCTCGCCGCGGTGCATCGACCGTATTGGCCTGTGCTGGTTCATGAGAAAGATTTCGTTGCTGCGCACGGCGAAAATCTGTCCGCTCACCTCGCGCGCCGCGTCCGAACAGAGAAACACGGCCAGTGGTGCGATCTTCGCGGGCGTCATGCTCTTCAAGCGTTCGACGCGCTGTCGCTGGACCTCGTCGGTAATCGGAATCGTTCCGATCATACGCGTCCACGCGAACGGCGCGATACAGTTCGAACGCACATTGTAGCGGCCGAGATCGAGCGCGATGCTCTTCGACAGCGCGACGATGCCGAGCTTGGCCGCCGCATAATTCGCCTGCCCAAAATTGCCGATCAAGCCTGCCGTCGAGGTCATGTGCACGTAGGCGCCCGTCTCCCGCGTTCGAAAGTGATCCGCGGCGGCGCGACTGACGTTGAAGCTGCCATTGAGATGCACGTCGATCACCGTATGCCACTCTTCGAGGCTCATCTTGTGAAACATGCGATCGCGCAGAATGCCGGCGTTGTTGATCACTGCATCGAGTCGGCCGAACTGATCGATTGCATCGTCCACCATCGCTTGCGCATGCTCATAATTGGCGACGCTGCCGAAGTTCGCAACGGCCTGGCCACCCATGGACTGGATTTCCTTGACGACCTCCTTCGCCGGCGTGCCTTCGATGTCGGTTCCGTCGGTCGAGGTGCCGAGATCGTTGACGACGATCTTGGCGCCCGCTCGTGCAGCCGCCAGCGCGAACTCGCGTCCTATGCCGCGGCCCGCGCCCGTGATCAGTACGACTTTTCCGTCGAGTATTCCCATCGATCTTCTCCTTGGACAGTGTGCTGCGAAAGGCGGCCGGGCGGTCGACGCCGGTCGACGGTGAAGAATTTGCCGCGTCTGCCCCGCCGATGCCCGGCATCGGCTGCGGCTGCGAGTCTGGGCGCGGCGACCACGCACCGACACTGACGGGCTCGTTTGCGAGCGAATCGACGGCAGCGCACCGGGCGCCCGTGCGGCCGGATGCACGCCTCTCCACGCGTACTTGACAAGGTCGTCGATTCCGCCGACATTCTTGAATTATATTCAATTCAAATACGACATAACAAGCCGCGGACACAGGCCGCTCATCGGCTTACGCCGCCATCCGCTGGGCCGCCGCTCCTACTACCAAATGCGATCGAGGGCTGAAAGAACATGAACTTCGAACATACGGACAAGGTGAAGAATCTCGTCGGGCGGGTTGCGGACTTCATGCGCGAGCACGTCTACCCGAACGAGGAGGTCTACGAGCAGCAGATTCGGGCTGCCGCGTCTCCGTGGGACACGCCGCCGATCATCGAGGTGCTCAAAGCCAGAGCGAAGGCCGCGGGCCTGTGGAATCTGTTCATGAAGGATTCCGAATACGGCCCGGGCCTCAGCAATCTCGAATACGCTCCGCTCGCGGAGCAGATGGGGCGGTCTCACATGGGATCAGAGGTGTTCAACTGCTCGGCGCCGGACACCGGCAACATGGAAGTCATTGCGCACTTCGGCACGCCCGAACACAAGCAGCGATGGCTGAAGCCGCTACTCGACGGCAAGACGCGTTCGGTGTTCTGCATGACCGAGCCGGCCGTTGCATCGTCGGATGCCACGAACATCGACAGCCGCATCGTGCGAGATGGGGGCGAGTACGTGCTCAATGGACGCAAATGGTGGAGCTCCGGAATCCACGATAAGCGTTGCAACGTCATCATCTTCATGGGGCGGAGTGCGCCTGACGCAGAACGTCACAAGCAACATTCGATGATTCTCGTCGACCCGGCGACGCCGGGCATCACTATCGAGCGTCACCTTCCCGTTTTCGGTTTCGACGACGCACCGCACGGCCATGCGCAGGTGCTATTCGAAAACGTGCGGGTACCGGCGAGCAACCTCCTGCTCGGAGAAGGACGTGGCTTCGAAATCGCGCAAAGCCGTCTCGGGCCCGGACGTATCCATCACTGCATGCGCCTGATCGGAGCGGCCGAGCGGGCGCTAGAGCAGATGTGCGCGCGACTGACTACACGCACCGCGTTTGGCAAGCCGATCGCAGAGCACAGCGTATGGCACGAGCGGATTGCGAACGCACGCATCAACATCGAGATGGCCAGACTGCTCACGCTGAAGGCGGCCTATATGATGGATACCGTCGGCAACAAGGTCGGGCGCATGGAGATCGCCATGATCAAGGTTGCCGCACCCAATATCGCGCTCAAGGTGATCGACGATGCGATTCAGGCCCACGGGGGCGGCGGTGTGACGTCCGATTTCGGCCTGGCGCGGGCGTGGGCGCGCACGCGAACGATGCGCATCGCCGATGGGCCCGATGAAGTGCATCGCTCGCAGATTGCGAGGCTCGAGCTGCGGCGCCAGGCGGCTGCCGCGCGCTGAGATCCGGCGAGTCACAAGGAACGGTGCCAACGCGCCGGACGGACATGCAATCGGCGGCTGCGTCGCTCGGAGTTCGGCGCATAGTCTGGGAGGGATGGCGATGGTCGAGTATCAGGATTTGCTTTACGAGGTCGGCGACGGCGTCGCGCGGATCACCCTCAACCGCCCCAAGCAGTACAACGCTTTCACCGGCGACACCTTGAAGGAAATGACGCTGGCCGTCGAAAGCGCGGCCAGCGACCCGGAGGTCGGCGTGATCGTCTTGACCGGGACGGGCGACAAGGCGTTCTGCGCCGGCGGCGATGTGAACTGGGAAAAGGAAGGCGGTCTGGAGCGGCAGATCCTGGAGCCGTACTCGTTCCACCAGACCTTGTCGTTCTGTCCGAAACCGGTCATTGCCCGCGTGAACGGCTATGCGGTCGGGGGCGGCAACCATATCGCGTATTTCTGCGACTTCACCATCGCCGCCGAGCACGCGATCTTCGGCCAGAACGGCCCGCGGGTCGGCAGCCCGGCGTGCGGGGGAATCGTGAGCTATCTGACCCGCGTCGTCGGCGCCAAGCGCGCCAGAGAGATGTGGATGCTCGCCCGCCGATACACGGCGCAGCAAGCCTATGAAATGGGACTGGTCAATGCCGTCGTGCCTTACGCGCGGCTCGATGAGGAAGTAAGCCAGTGGTGTCGCGAGCTGCTGGCGCTGTCGCCCACCTGCCTGCGCATCCTCAAGGCTTCGTTCGTCGAGGAATGGAGCTACCTCCTCGGTCAGGGCGATCAGCTCCGGCGTCATCTGACCACCCCTCGTTTCTGGTCGGAGGAGCAGCAGGAAGGCGCTCGCGCGTTCCTCGAGAAGCGTGCGCCGGACTTTTCGCGGTTTCGCCAAACCTGAGGCAAACGCGTCGGCGGCGCCCGTCACACGCCGTCGCGTCCCACGCGTCGGATCGGCTGCTTACGGACACACCGCATGCGTCTCTATGCAGCCGCGTCGCAGCGGCGACGCCGATCGCCAAGTAGCGCCCGCTGGGCCACGAAAGACCGGCAAGGCTCATCCGCGAATTTCATAATTTGAATAATCTTCAACTTTGTACCATACTGGACCACACGCCTTCCATTCGATGGGAGACGTTCATGAAAGTCGGCAATGGCGAGGCTGCGACTCCGTCGGAATCGCGATGAAGACCTCACGGTAGACGGATCGGCGCTTCGCTACTGCCATGTTCACCGACTCGCAACGGCAGCGCGGGCACGTGTCTGGCACATGTAGCCGAGCCACGGCTTGCCACTACAGTCACCGACGGGGGTTCTCATGAAGTACTTTCGATACGCTTGTGTCGCCGCGTTGCTGGCGCAGACCTTATCGGTTGCCGCGTACGATCCCTACGAGACGCCCGAGGATTTCATGGCGTGGCTGACGGCGAACCAGGAGGCGCGCCCGCAATTCGTCGACGGCGACGTCATCGGCATCGACAAAATCGAACTGATTCGCCCGTTCGTTCCGCCTTCGTACCAAGAGCACATGTTTTTCGAAGGCATGGAAGTCCGGATCAAGGACGCGGGTGATTTGTCTCCCGCCGAGGTGTATCAGGCCGCGACCGCGCAGTTCGGGCAGCAAGCTCGCATAGGCCCGGAAGGACGCCTCGAAAGCTATACGGCCGGGCGGCCCTTCGATCCGAGCACGTTCTCGTCAGGCAGCGTCGAGGACGGGACCAAACTGGGCTGGAACTTCAATTATCGCTGGCAGAGCGAGGGCGCCGAAACCGGAGAAGCCGAGTGGGTGTGGGTGCGCTTCGGCGGCAACCACGACAAGCACGAGATCATGAAATCCGATCGTGCCCGCTTTTACCAGGGGCAGGGCACGTTCGAGCGCATATTGCGCGGGACCTACAAGCGCACCTACGTCGCGCATCGTGTCGATCTGGCGCAAAGCGACTATCGGATGCCGGTGAAGTGGGCCGAAGGCGTGGAGTTCCGCGAGCACACCGGGTTTTACTCCCCTTTCGACATCGCCGGCACTGCGTTCATCGTCATTCGTTATCTGGATCCGAAGAAAGCGGACGACGCCTGGGCGTACATCCCGAGTTTACGGCGGGTCCGGCGCATTTCGGCCGAGGTGAAATCGGACAGCTTGCTGGGCACCGACATGACGCTGGAGGACTTCTATTGCTTCTCCGGCCGAGTGACCGATTGGAATTGGGAATATCTGGGCACGATCCGGGCCCTCGCCGTCGCAAATTCGAGGAATCTGAACGCGGTTTATTACGGGCCGGACGGACTGACGCCGCTGGATGACTGGTCTCTCCGCCTGATGGACGTCGCGAAGATGACCCCGAAGCACAGCGGACATCCGTATTCGATGAAGATCATGATGATGGACAGGCAGACCGGCGGCTGCTACTACGCCGACATCTATGATGTCGCCGGCAAGCTTTGGAAAGTGCTCCAGCAAACGACCTCCTGGACGGAGAACGCCTACCATCACGAAGGGTACGACTTCGGGCTGAAACCCAGCGCCGAAACGCCTCGCGGCATCCGCGTGGCCGCCTTCCAAAGCGTCCAGGCGATAGACAAGCAGAACAAGCGCGCCACGCTGGTCCCGACGCGAGGCATGTATTACGGCTCGAGCGACCTGCAGATCGTGAAACGCCGGTACGACATCAACACGTTGACCGAGGGACGTTGAGGACGATGCGAGCCCCCCGCTCCGGCCATCGCTGAAGACGGCCGCGGCGGGGCCTGCAGGCGAAGTCGTTCCGCTCACGCCCCCGCGGATTCCCTCACGCCACGTCGCGATCCCGTGCCGCGTCGCGCCGGCGCTCGGCGCGCGAGCGGCGTAGCTGCATCAGCGTGAACAGCACGCCGGAGACGGTGTAGACGACGAAGCCGAGCATCAGGATCAGCGGCGGGTCGACCGAGATGAAGCCGAAGCCGAGTACCATCGCGAGCAGCACGACGAAGGGAATGCGGCCGCGCAGATCGAGATCCTTGAAGCTGTAGTAGCGGATGTTGCTGACCATCAGCAGCGCCGCGCAGGCGGTCACCGCCAGCGTCAGCACCACCGCGAGGACCTCGCCGTGGAGTTGGTAGTCGTGCGCGAACCAGATCGTCGTCGCGACCAGCGCCGCGGCAGACGGGCTCGGCAGGCCCTTGAAGTAGCGCTTGTCCTGCACCGTCTTCTGCACGTTGAAGCGCGCGAGCCGCAGTGCGGCGGCCGACACATAGACGAAGGCGACGAGGAAGCCGAACTTGCCGATGTCGTGCAGCATCCACTCGTAGGCGAGCACGGCCGGCGCGACGCCGAAGGACACCATGTCGGCGAGGCTGTCGTACTCGGCGCCGAAGTCGCTCTGCGTGTTCGTCATGCGCGCGATGCGCCCGTCCATGCCGTCGAGCACGATCGCGGCGAGGATGCCGATCGCGGCGGCCTGGAAGTGGTGGTGGATCGACGACATCATCGCGTAGAAGCCGGCGAACAGCGCCGCGGTCGTGAACAGATTCGGCAGCAGGTAGATGCCGCGTCCGCGCAGCATATGGGTGTTCGGCGTGATGAGACGGTGGATGTTGTCGGAACGGCGATCGTTCATGGCATGGCCCTCCAGTCTGGCGCGCCAATTTGCCGAACAGCTTACGCCGGCGCGCGGCCGCTGCAATCAGCCGGCGCGGATGCGCCGGCGCCCGCGTCCGACACGGGCGCCGCGCGGGACCGACTCAGTTCTTCGACTGATCGACGAGCCGGTTGGCCTTGATCCACGGCATCATCGCGCGCAGGCGCTCGCCGACCTCCTCGATCTGATGGCCGCGCGCGATGCGGCGCTTGGCCTTCAGCACGGCGACCCCGGTGCGGTTCTCGCCCATCCACTCGCGCGCGAACTCGCCGTTCTGGATCTCGGCGAGGATCTTCTTCATCTCCTTCTTCGTCTCCTCCGTCACGATGCGCGGACCGCGCGTGAAGTCGCCGTACTCGGCGGTATTGGAGATCGAATAGCGCATGTTCGCGATGCCGCCCTCGTAGATCAGATCGACGATCAGCTTCAGCTCGTGCAGGCATTCGAAGTAGGCCATTTCCGGCGCATAGCCGGCCTCGACGAGGGTCTCGAAGCCGGCCTGGATCAGCGCCGTGGCGCCGCCGCAGAGCACGGTCTGCTCGCCGAAGAGATCGGTCTCGGTCTCCTCGCGAAAGCTGGTTTCGATCACCCCGGCGCGGCCGCCGCCGTTCGCCGAGGCGTAGGCGAGCGCGATCTCCTTGGCCTGGCCGGACTTGTCCTGGGCGACCGCGATCAGGCTCGGCACGCCGCCGCCCTGGGTGTAGGTCGAACGCACGAGATGGCCGGGGCCCTTCGGCGCGATCATGATGACGTCGAGATCCTCGCGCGGCGCAATCTGGCCGAAGTGGATGTTGAAGCCGTGAGCGAAGGCGAGCGCGGCGCCCTGCTTGATGTTCGGCTCGATGTCCTGCCGGTAGAGATCGCCCTGCTGCTCGTCCGGGGCGAGGATCATGACGACGTCGGCGCCCTTCACGGCCTCGCCGACCGGCTTCACCGCGAGGCCGGCCTTCTCCGCCTTGACCCAGCTACCCGAGCCCTGGCGCAGGCCGACGACGACCGTCACGCCCGAGTCCTTCAGGTTGTTCGCATGCGCGTGGCCCTGCGAACCGTAGCCGATGATCGCGACCGTGCGGCGCTGGATCAGCGAGAGGTCGGCGTCTTTGTCGTAGTAGATGGTCATGGGCATAAGTGCTACTCCAGATTGGCAGCCGCGCCACGCGGCGTCGGTTGAGTCAGAGGCGGGCCGCCCGTGCGCGCGACCCGCGGCGATTGCTGCGTTATATAAAGAGGACCTTCAGGCCCTGAGCGCCTTGGTACCGCGCAGGATGCCGAGCACGCCCGAACGCACCACTTCGAGGATGCGCTTGGCGCCGACGAGCTCGAGGAAGGCGTCATGCTTGTCGCTCGCCCCGGTCATCTCGATGATGTAGCTCGATTCCGTCGCATCGACGATGTGCCCGCCGTAGATGTCCGCGAGCCGCGCCAGCTCCTCGCGCTGCTCGCCGCCGATTGCACGCACCTTGACGAGCATCAGCTCGCGTTCGATCGCGCGGCCTTCGTTCAGATCGATGAGGCGGATGACGTCGACGAGCTTGTTCAACTGCTTCGTGATCTGCTCGATGACCTCGGGCGAGCCGCGCGTCACCAGCGTCAGGCGCGAGACGGTCGGGTCCTCGGTCGGCGCCACGGACAGCGATTCGATGTTGTAGGCGCGCGCCGAGAACAAGCCCGCGACGCGCGACAGCGCGCCGGCCGCGTTTTCCAGCAGGATGGAGATCGTGTGGCGCATGTCACGCAAGCTCCCGGCTGCCCGCGTTCGTCGGTGCGAGGTGCATCTCGTGCTGACCCTTGCCGGCCGCGATCATCGGATAGACGTTCTCGGTCTGATCGGTGATGAAATCCATCAGCACCAGCCGCTTCTTCATCGCGAAGGCTTCCTTCAGCGCGCCCTCGACGTCCGCCGGATTCTCGACCCGCATGCCGACGTGGCCGAACGCCTCCGCGAGCTTGACGAAGTCCGGCAGCGCATCCATGTACGAGTGCGAGTAGCGGCGGTCGTAGAAGAACTCCTGCCACTGCCGCACCATGCCCATGTAGCGGTTGTTGAGGCTGATGATCTTGATCGGCAAATCGTACTGCAGGCAGGTCGACAGCTCCTGCACGCACATCACGAAGCTCGCCTCACCGGTGACGCAGGCGACGGTGCTGTCCGGGAACGCGAGCTGCACGCCCATCGCGGCCGGCAGCCCGAAGCCCATCGTGCCGAGGCCGCCGGAGTTGATCCAGCGCCGCGGCCGATCGAACTTGTAGAACTGCGCCGCCCACATTTGATGCTGGCCGACATCGGAAGTGATGTAGGCATCGCCCTCGGTCTCGCGCCACAGCGCCTCGATCACGGCCTGCGGCTTGATCGCCTTGCCGCCCTTGTCGTAGTGCAGACAGTCGAGCTTCTGCCACTCGCGGATCTGCTGCCACCACGGATGCGTCCCGCGCTCGATCGGCTCGACGTTCGCTTCCTGTAGCTGGCGATTCAGCTCCGACAGCACGTTCGTCACGCCGCCGACGATCGGCACGTCGACGCGCACGTTTTTCGAGATCGACGAGGGATCGATGTCGATATGGACGATCTTGGCTTCCGGGCAGAACTTCGCGAGATCGCCCGTCACGCGGTCGTCGAAGCGCGCGCCGATGGCGATCAGCACGTCGCAGTGGTGCATCGCCATGTTCGCTTCGTAAGTGCCGTGCATGCCGAGCATGCCGATGAACTGCGGATCGGTCGCGGGGTAGGCGCCGAGACCCATCAGCGTGTTCGTCACCGGATAGCCGAGCAAACGCGCGAACTGCGTCAGCTCGTTTGCGGCGTTGTCGAGCACCACGCCGCCGCCGGTGTAGATCATCGGGCGCTGCGCGCCCAGGATGAGCTGCGCCGCCTTCCTGATCTGGCCTGGATGGCCGCGCGTGTTCGGCTTGTACGATCGGATGTCGACGCTTTCCGGGTAGTGATACTCGGTGAGGTCCGCGGTCACGTCCTTCGGGATGTCGACGACGACCGGGCCGGGACGGCCGGAGGTCGCGACGTAGAAGGCCTTCTTGATCGTGACGGCGAGGTCCTCGACGCGCTCGACGAGGAAGTTGTGCTTCACGCAGGGGCGCGTGATGCCGACGGCATCGACCTCCTGGAAGGCGTCGTTGCCGATCAGGTGCGTCGGCACCTGCCCGGTGAAGACGACCAGCGGGATGGAGTCCATATAGGCGGTCGCGATGCCGGTGACGGCGTTCGTCGCGCCCGGGCCCGAGGTCACGAGCACGACGCCGGGCTTGCCGGTGGCGCGCGCATAGCCGTCGGCGGCATGCGTCGCGCCCTGCTCGTGGCGCACGAGGATGTGCTTCAGCCGGTCTTGCTTGTACAGCTCGTCGTAGATGTGCAGCACGGCCCCGCCGGGGTAGCCGAACACGAACTCGACGCCTTCGTCGATGAGGGCGCGCACGAAGATCTCGGCGCCGCGCAGGGTTTCGCTCATGGCTCGATTCCTCACTATGTTTCAGCAAGTGCCGCGGACCGCCGCCGCGCATCCGCGGTGGCGGCGCGAGGAACGGGCCGTTGCCTGGGCCTCGTGAGCCCCGGCTCGGCGGTGTCCCATGAAAGCCGGGCGGCAGGGCCTGCCGTCCGAACGAAAAGGGGCCGTTACGATAATGCGATTCGGTCGGCGGCTCAAGGCGCGGCACCGGCCCATTGCCGCCGGGGCTCGCCGCACCCGGTTTCCGCCGGCGCCGTTTTTCGCTGAGAATGCGGGTCTCCACTGCCCCAACGGAACGCGTCCACGCTCATGCGAATCTCCAAGCTGCTGCTGCCGACCCTGCGCGAAACCCCGGCCGAGGCCGAGGTCATCAGTCACCAGTTGATGTTGCGCGCCGGCATGATCCGGCAGCTCGCGAGCGGCATCTACACCTGGCTGCCGCTCGGCCTGCGCGTGCTGCGCAAGGTCGAGGCCATCGTGCGCGAGGAAATGGATCGGGCCGGCGCACAGGAAGTGCTGATGTCGGGGGTGCTGCCGGCCGAGCTGTGGCAGGAATCCGGGCGCTGGGACAAGTACGGACCCGAGCTGCTGCGCCTGTCGGACCGCCACGATCGCGCCTTCTGCCTGGGCCCGACGCACGAGGAAGTCATCACGGATCTGATCCGCCGCGAGATCAAGAGCTACAAGCAACTCCCGGCGAACTTCTACCAGATCCAGACCAAGTTTCGCGACGAGGTGCGGCCGCGCTTCGGCATCATGCGCGCGCGCGAATTCCTGATGAAGGACGCCTATTCCTTCCACCTCGACCGCGACTCGCTGGAAGAGACTTACCAGCAGATGTATGCGACCTATGCGCGCATCTTCGACCGCATCGGCCTCGCCTGGCGCGCGGTGCTGGCGGACACCGGCAACATCGGCGGCTCCAAGTCGCACGAATTCCACGTCCTCGCCGATTCCGGCGAAGATTTGATCGCCTTCTCGAGCAGCGGCGACTTCGCCGCCAACGTCGAGCTCGTGCCGGCGCCGCCGCCGGCCGGCGCCCGTCCGGCGGCCCGCGAGACGATGACGACCGTGGACACGCCGACGCAGCACACGATCGAGGAGGTTTCTAGCTTCCTCGGCGTCGGCGCGGAGCGCGTGCTGAAAACGCTCATCGTCGGCGGCGAGGACGGGGGGCTGGTCGCGCTGATCTTGCGCGGCGATCACGAATTGAACGCGGTGAAGGCGCAGGCACTGCCTAGTGTCGGCGCGCCGCTGCGCTTCGCGAAGGCGCATGAGATCGAAGCCGTCTTCGGCTGCGGCCCGGGCACGCTCGGCCCGCTCGACATTCCGGTGCCGCTCTACGTCGATCACGCGGCGGTCCGGCTCGCGGACTTCGTCTGCGGCGCGAACCTCGCCGGCAAGCACCTGCGCGGCGTTAACTGGGGCCGCGATCTGCCGGAACCCCGGGTCGCCGATCTCCGCAACGTCGTTGCCGGCGATCCCAGCCCGGACGGCCAGGGCACGCTCGAGATCAAGCGCGGCATCGAGGTCGGCCACATCTTCCAGCTCGGCACCAAGTACAGCGAAGCGATGAAGGCGCAGGTGCTCGATGAGAAAGGCAGCGCGGTGACGATGACGATGGGCTGCTACGGCATCGGCGTGTCGCGCATCGTCGCCGCCGCGATCGAGCAGAACCACGACGACAAGGGCATCGTGTTCCCGGCCTCGATCGCGCCGTTCACCGTCGCCGTCGCGCCCATCCACATGCACAAATCCGAGCGCCTGCGCGCAGCCGCCGAGGCGCTGTACGCGCGCCTGCTCGACGCCGGCATCGACGCAGTCTTCTACGACAAGAACGAGAGACCGGGCGTGATGTTCGCCGATCTCGAGCTGATCGGCGTGCCGCACCGCCTCGTCATCGGCGACCGCGGCCTCGACAAGGGTACGCTCGAGTACAAGGCCCGCACCGACGAGCAGGCACAGGACATTCCGCTCGACGAGGCCGTGGCCTTCATCTCGAGCAAGCTGCCTTAGATCTCACAGGAACTCTCGTAGCCCGGATGAGCGCAGCGAATCCGGGATTCGGCGCTTGTTTGGCCGAGGTGTATGAACGCGGTGCCCGATCCCGGATTCGCTGCGCTCATCTGGGCTACGAATACGGGCCAGGTCGCTACACGATCGACGGATACTCGAAGGCCCGCGTCAGGCACACCATCAGATAGCCGAAGAGCAGCAGCGTCGTCGAAACGACGAAGGCGGTCGCTGCGTGCTCGTGAGACTGTGGCGGTGCCGATGGCTGCGCGATGCAGGCGGCGGCGATCGCTTCGAGGTGCCGGTGATCGGTGCCGCAGCAGCCGCCGAGGATCGTGAGCTGGGGCAGGCGCGCGCGCAGCGCGGCGTAGGCCGCGCCGAGCGCCGCCGGATCGCCGTCGTCGAGCGTCGTCGATTCGTCGAGCTCGGCGTGGCTGCGCCGCGACGCGTTCGCACGGATGCCGCGCAGGCGCCGGCACCACGCCTCGCCGTCGAGCACGTGCTCGAAGTGATCCGGGTGCGCGCAGTTCAACATGTAATAGGCCGGTGCCGCGTTCGTTGCCGCGTCGACCGTCTCGATCGCCTCGCGCAGGCTCACGCCGGTCGGCAGGCGGCCATCGGTCTCGACGGTGAAGGAAATCACGACGGGCAATCCCGCCTTGGTCGCCGCACGCACGATGCCGATCGCTTCCGGCACGTTGTTGATCGTGCCCGCGCTGACGAGATCGACTGCCGTGCATGCGAAGCTTTCGATTTGCGTGCGATGGTAGGCTTCGTAATCGCCGACGGCGTCGATGCGCGCGGGGTCGTAAGCGTCGCCGCGCGGCCCCAAGTTGCCGCTGATGACGATGGGCAGCCCGGTCGACGCGAACTCCTCGCGCAACTCGGCCATCAGCGCGATGGCGCGCACATTGCGATCGGCGAGGCCGGCTGGCGTATAGCCGAGCCGTGCGCCCCAGTCCGGGTTCGCACGCCAGGTCGGGCTCTCGAGGATGAAGCCACAGCCGATGCTCGTCGCGTGCGCGAGGCAGCGGCGGTAATAACGGCGAAGCCGCTCGGTGCCGTCCTTGGTGTCGAGCAGCGTGAACGCGGCAAAGTCGGGCAGCGCGAGACCGTCGTGAAAGACGAGCATGGTCTCGAGGCCGACGTCGGTCAGGAACGGTCGCGCACCCATCTGGGGCAGCGCGTGGCGGTAAGCACTCATGGCAGCACACTCCCTTCGTGTAGGACAGACGCCGTCGCGACCATCGCGAACGTCACGCCTGTCGTGTGGGAGCGCATCCTGGGATTTACTGCGGCGCGTGGGACAGTGCAGGATTTGTACTATCCCGCTACAGATTCTGTACTCCGGAGGGCGACACGCCATGTACGACTACGGAGAGTACTGCCCGATCTCGAAAGCCGCGCAAGTGCTGGGAGAACGCTGGACGATACAGATCCTGCGCGAGATGCACGTCGGCGTGACGCGCTTCAATGAATTCCGTCGCTACCTGCCGAAGCTGTCGCCGACGCTCCTGAACCAACGCCTGCGCCTGCTCGAAGCACAAGGCCTCGTGATGAAACGCAAGCGCCCGGAAGCGCTGGGCTATGAATATCAGCTCACGCAGGCCGGCCGCGAGCTCGGGCCGATTTTGCTGACGCTGGGCCACTGGGCGGCGAGCTGGCTGGCGATGCAGCTCTTGGAGAGCGATCTCAACGTCGACGGCTTGATGCGCGACGTGCAGATGTCGCTGCTCACCGAGCGCCTGCCGCGCGGCCGCACGGTGCTATTGTTCCAGTTCCGCGATCTCGCGAGCAGCAACAAGTGGTATCTCCTCGCCGACGAGGGCCGCACCGAGATCTGCGATGAAGATCGCGCCCTCGACGTCGACGTCTACATCACGACCGACGTACGCACGCTCGCCCAGATCTGGCACGGCGAGGCGCCGCTCGCGTCCGCGCTCGCCGACGGACGCATCAAGCTGAGCGGCGCACCGGCGCTGCAGCGGAGTTTTCCGGCGTGGTTCGGACGCTCGCCGTTCGCGCACGCACGGGAAGCAGCCTTGTCGGGCAAGCTCTACTCGGCACCGGCCGGTGCCTGAAAGATCGAGTGGATGGCTTGGGCTGGCGAAGGAAGCCCGACGTTCGAGACGAAATCTCGTTCGAGCTTGCGCACGGCGCATCAAGCTATGCGATTTTCCGTAGCCCGGATGAGCGCAGCGAATCCGGGAGCGAGCACCTGCCGAGGCATGTTCGTTCCAGTGTGCCTCGTGCGTCGCGTGTAAAATGGATCCTGAGCGCCCGCATGCCGAACCCCGGATTCGCTGCGCTCATCCGGGCTACGAAGACTGGATGCCCGCCTGGCGGCGGAGGTGGTTAACTCAGATTTCCGTCATCGCGGGCGGCCGGCTGCGTTCAAGGTCTGCTGCGCGATGATCACCTTCTGGACTTCCGAAGCGCCCTCGTAAATCCGCAGCGCGCGGATCTCGCGATAGAGCTCCTCGACTTTTTCGCCCTTGGTGACGCCTCTCCCGCCGAAGAGCTGGACCGCGCGATCGATGACGCGCTGTGCGGCCTCGGTGGCATGGAGCTTCGCCATCGCGGCCTCCCGCGACACGCGCTCCTGCGCGCAGTCCTTGGTCCAGGCCGCGCGATAGACGAGCAGCGCGCTCGCGTCGACGTCGACGGCCATGTCCGCAATCGCGGCCTGCGTCATCTGCAGGGCGGCGAGCGGCGCGCCGAACAGCATGCGCCGCTGGACGTGGGCAGTGGCTTCGGCGAGCGCGCGCCGCGCGAAGCCCAGCGCGGCGGCGCCGACCGTGGAGCGGAAGATGTCGAGCGTCGCCATCGCGATCTTGAAGCCCTCTCCTTCCGCGCCGAGCCGACGTGCGGCCGGCACGCGGCAGTCGCGGAAGCCGAGCACGGCGAGCGGATGCGGCGCGATGACTTCGATGCGCGCGGCGATCTCCAGGCCCGGCGTGTCCGCGTCGACGACGAAAGCGCTCAGGCCGCGCGCACCGGCGCCGGCCTCGGTGCGGGCGAACACGGTGTAGAAATCCGCGATGCCGCCGTTCGAAATCCAGGTCTTGGTGCCGTTCAGCACGTAGTCCTCGCCGTCGCGCGCGGCGAAGGTCGACAGGGCGGCGACGTCGGAACCGGCATCGGGCTCCGACAGCGCAAAGGCCGCGATCTGGGCCCCGCTGCGCACCCCGTCGAGATAGCGGCGCTTCAGCGCCTCGCTGCCGGCCAGCATGATCGGCGCGGAGCCGAGCCCTTGCATCGCGAAGGCGAAGTCGGCAAGACCGTCGTGGCGCGCGAGCCCTTCACGCAGCAGGCAGAGGCTGCGCACGTCGAGCTTCGCCGCCGGCCCCGCATCCGCGGCCAGGGCCGCGTGCGCGAGCCAGCCGCCGGCCGCGAGGCGGCGGACCAGCTCGCGACAGGCGCGATCCACGTCGCCGTGATCGATGTCGCGCAGCTCGGCCGCGGCCCAAGCCTCGAGATCGCGCGCGAGCGCGGCGTGGCGCGCTTCGAAGAAAGGCCAGCCGAGAAACGTCGTGTCGTACATCGGTGCGGCCTCCGGGGCGGCGGCGATCAATTGCCTTCGAAGACCGGAGCGCGCCTGGCAATGAAGGCGTCATAGGCTCGGTGGAAGTCCTGGGTCTGCATGCAGATCGCCTGCGCCTGCGCCTCGGCCTCGACGGCCTGCTCGATGCTCATGCTCCACTCCTGATCGAGCATCTTCTTCGTCATTGCGTTGCCGAAGGGCGGGCCGGTCACGATGCGCGCGACTTCGGCCTGCGCATCGGCCAGCACGTCTTCGGGCGCCGCGAGACGATTGAAGAAGCCCCAGCGCTCGCCCTCCACGCCGTCCATGGCGCGGCCGGTGAACAGGAGCTCGCTGGCCCGGCCCTGGCCGATGAGGCGCGGCAGGATCGCGCAGGCGCCCATGTCGCAGCCCGCGATCCCCACGCGCACGAACAGAAACGCGGTCTTCGAGCGCGCCGTGCCGATGCGCAGATCGGACGCCATGGCGAGTATCGCGCCGGCGCCGGCGCACACGCCGTCGACGGCGGCGACGATCGGCTGCGGGCAGGCCCGCATCGCCTTGACGACGTCGCCCGTCATGCGCGTGAAGGCGAGCATGCCCTTCATGTCCATCTTCAGGAGCGGCGCGATGATTTCGTGCACGTCGCCGCCGGAGCAGAAATTGCCGCCGGCACCCGTGATCACCACGCCCTTGACGTCTTCGGCGTAGACCAGGGCGCGGAAGGTATCGCGCATCTCGGCATAGGACTCGAAGGTGATCGGGTTCTTGCGCTCCGGCCGGTTGAGCGTGAGGGTCGCGATACCGTTCGCGCACGACCACAGGAAGTGCCGGGCCTGATAGTTCGCCATGTCCATCGTCTCGTTACTCCTCGGCAGGCGGATCAGTTGTCCGGCGCGCCTTGCTCGATCCAGGTTTCGATCAGGGTCTGCTCGGCGGCGGACAGCGGGGCGGCGCCGTTGTCGGCGAGCGGCATGCGCGCGCCGGTACCGCCGACGCTCGCTTGCGTGCCGCGCAGCTTGTGCAGCAGATAACTTTGCTCGGGCGCGCCGGGCTGCACCCGCGCAAGCGGGCTTTCGCTGCTCTTCACGCCGACCAGATTCGCGTGCGCGTCGCCGTCCTCGAGGCTGAGCCCCGCCTGTGCGGCCCCGCTCATGTGGCAGACCACGCAGTGCGAGTCGAACAGCGGTTGGATCTGCGCGCCAAAGGCGACGGCGGATGCGTCTTCACCGGCAGACGCGAGCGGCGCCGCCGTGGCGGCGGCCGCCGCCACGACGAGATACCGAAGGAGCCGAGCCCGCCTGTCTCTATCGCGACACACGACTCAGGCGGGCTCGCGTGTTTTCTCGGCGGCCGCGTTGGTGCCCGCGATGCGCCCCATGGTCAGCCCCGGCCCGAGCGTCCCGCCCGCCGCCCAGTAGGCCTCACCGGCCGGATGCGCCGTGCAGTTGCCGACGGCGTACAGGCCGGGGATCTCCGCGCCGTAAGTATCGAGCACGCGCATCGCCGTGTTCACCTTCGGGCCGCCCTTGGTGTCGAGCGTGCCACCGCAGAGCAGGACGCAGTAATACGGCCCGCTTTCGGTCAGCGGCTTCATCGAGATGTTCGGCGGTCCCATGCTCGCCGGTTTCTTCGTGGCACCGAAGAGATGGAAGTCGCGCTCGATCGCGGATTCGCCGCGCGCGAACTCGAGATCCTTGCCGGCCTTGGCCATCGCGTTGAAGCGAGCGATGGTCTCCTTCAGCGTCGCGGTGAAGCTCGCGTCTAGCGAGAAGCCCGCGAGCCGTTGCGCGTGATGCGCGAGGCGCTGCCCGATCGCCTGCGCGAGCTCGTCGAGCGTCGCGGCCTGCAGCACGTACGGAGGCAGCTCGGTGCCCTCGGCCGGGAAGGGATACATGCCGGCGTAGTTCTCGAGGCAGGGCTTGTCGAAGATCAGGAAGGAGACGAGGTTGCGGTATTCGTTGCGCACCGGATCGAAGATGAAGTGGATCTGCGTGCGCTCGTTGTAGTTGCCCTTTTCATTCATCAGGCGGCGGCCGTACTTGTCGACCTGCAGCATGCTGTCGCCCGGAGTCGACCAGATCCCGGTCGGCGTGCTCGAGAACTCGAGCGCGTGCTCGAGCACGTGCTGCGTCCACCACGCGTTCGCGAGGTTGCCCATCGCGGCCCCGATCGCGCCGCCGACCCGAATGAAGTCCCCTTCGCTGCCGGGCATCGCGCAACCGCCGAAGATCGGGCCGCGCAGATAGTTCTGCCGGTATTCCAGGTTGTGCGTGAAACCGCCGCTGGCAAAAATCACGGCCTTGCGCGCGCGCACCGTCACCGTGCCGCCGTCGCGCAGCCGCGCCTCGACGCCGATGACCGCGCCGTCGGCGTTCCGGATCACGCGCTCCACCCGATGCTTGGTCAGCACCGGGATGCCCTGCGCATCCACCGCGGCGCCGAGCTGGCGCATGAGCTCTACCCCGTTGCCGCCGCCGCGCGAATACACGCCCTGGCTGGGATCGGGGTGCCTCGGCACCAGCGCGCGCCCGCGCGGCGCTTTCTCCTCGGGGACCTCGGGATGGTAGTCGGCGAACAGCTCGTCTTCCCAGGTGTAGATGGACCCGGTCTGCAGCGCGCCCATCGCGGCGAGATCGTCGATGGTCTGCGCCGCATTGTCATAGAACGCCTCGATCAGGGCGTACTCGAGCTCCGTCGCACCGTAGCGCTCCGCGTCCGGGTGATACTTCATCGGATAGGAAAACCGGATCATGTACTTCATCGCGTCCTGCTTGGGATCCTCGATCCCGAGCGCGCGCATGGCCGAATTGTTCGGAACCCAGAGGATTGCGGCCGACTTCGCGCTGGTGCCGCCGCGGATGGGCAGGCGCTCGAGGATGATGCTGTCGGCGCCGGCACGTTTCGCGAACAGCGCGGCGCTGGAGCCGGACGCGCCGGAGCCGACGATCACGATGTCGGTTTCGCGATCCCAACCGCGCTCCGCCGCCTGCGAGTCGGCAAAGTTGATGACGGCCGGCGCGCCGATCAGCGCGCTCGCCGCACCCAGCTTTCTGAACAGGGCGCGCCGGCCCGCGTCGTGAGTGAGATCGTCTGGACTGTGCTTGGACATGGTCTAATCCCTTCTGCGTATTCGACTCGGATCACACGAAAGACATCACTCGATCTTCGGCCAGATCTCCTGGCGCAACCGCTTCAGGTGATCGATGCTCTCCGCGCTCGTGACCCCCGAGAACGGCGGCCAGAACAGCGCCATCGTCAAGCCGGCGTCCCTGTAGCGCTTGAGGTTGTCGGTGATCTGGGCGGCCGTGCCGACCAGATTCGAGGACATCTTGCCGCGCGGCGTCTGATCGGTTTTTTCTTTGGTGATCTGGAACGGAAACTGACTCGCGAGCTCGAGGCCGTCGATCGCCTTCGGGCTGCCGAGCCGCGCGAGCTCGCCGGCGATCGCAGTGCGCCAGTTCGCGATCGCCTCCGGCGGATCCAGCGCGCCGATCCAGCCCTGCAGGCCGTATTTCGAGATCATCTCGGCGGCGATTTCCGGCTTGCCGATACCGCCGAAATAGAGCGGCGGATGCGGCCGCTGTACGGGCTTGGTGCCGAACCCGCATTTCTGGAAGGAATTCAGCTCGCCGTGGTATTCGAAGAGCGGCTGGGTCCAGATCCCTTTCATGATCTCGATCGTCTCGCGCACGTGGAGATTGCGCTTGGCGTAGAGATGGCCTGCGCTGGCCGTTTCGAATTCTTCCGGCATCCAGCCCGAGCCGATGCCGACGTTGATGCGTCCGCGCGAGAGTTGATCCCAGGTCGCCATTTCCGCCGCCATGACCGCGGAGGCACGCAGGGGCGTCACGATCACGCTGGTGCCGATGCGGATCTTCTTCGTGATCGCGGCGAGATAGGGCACGAGCGGCATCGCGTGCAGATACTCGGCGTGCGAGGAGACCGGCAGCGAGCGCCCGAACTCGGAGATGAAGCCAAAGGATTTTTTCAGTTCCCCGCGGTCCGAGGCCTCGGGGACCGCGATGCGGTCGAGCACCCAGATCGAGTCGAATTCGAGCTCTTCTGCGACCGCAGCAAATGCGTCGATCTCCTCGACGGTGATCTTGTCCCTGAAGTTGGGCAGATAAAGTGCGGGTTTCATGATTGCGCTTCCTCCTTCATCGTCGTTGCCCGTGAGGCATCGTGAACCGAGCTCGAGCGGCGGCCCGCGCAGGGGCCTCGCCGCGGCAGGTCGGGCACGTTACGATGCCCGTCCGGGCGATGCGCCGGATGCGACGCGCTCACCCTTCGCAGCAGTGAAGAGCAACGCTTGTGCCACGCAAGTCGCGCAGGGGCAAAGGCGAAAATTTTCGAGCCGGGCCGGGGACAGGCGCGAGACGCAGCCTGCAGCGAGGCGCCTCGGCTTCGGATCGAATGTCCTAAATTGAGACCGCGAGTCTCAAAATGAAATGCGGCAGGGCCTCGCAAGGCATGATCGGACGCGGATGACGAACATGGATCTGGATCGGCAACGGGTGGAGCAAGCCTGGGCAGCCGTGATCGCAGGTCGAGCCGCGGATCCCAACAGCGTTCGCTCCTATATCCACGAATCCTGGCGGCGCTGCCATGAGCGCGGCATGGATCCGTATTCGAATCGCGCCGCCCACGTCGGCGACGACACCAAGCTCGAAGCAGTGCTGCGCGAAAACGCCGCGCTGCTGAGAGCGACCCGGCACGCCTGGAACTTGCTCGCCGACACCCTCGCCAGGAGCGAGTGCATCCTGGTCCTCGTGAGCCGGGAAGGCATCGAGCTCGCGGTGTTCGGCCCGCCCGAGCTCGTCGACAACGCCTTGCGCAAAGGGGTTGGAGTCGGCTACGACTGGAGCGAAGCATCCGCCGGCACCAACGCCGTCGCCACCACGCTGGCGATGAACCAGCCGACCATCGTGCGCAGCGTGGAGCACTACTGCGTGGCGGCCAAGATCTGGGACTGCGCGGCCGCGCCGATCCGCGACTTGAACGACGGCACCCTGCTGGGCCTGCTGGACGTGACGAGCATCGGCGGCTTGAGCGATCACCATACGCTCGCGCTCGCCATCACCGCGGCACAGCAGATCGAGCATTCGCTGCACTTGCTGCAGCTCGCGCACTCGGTGCAGCTCCTGGACTGGTATCGCAATTTGCCGGCCGAGTGGCGTACGCAGCCAGCGTTGCTGGTCGATCGCAGAGGCGGCGTCGTCACCGCCACCGAGCGCCTGCGCGCGCTGACCGAGACCCTGCCGAGCGCGCTCGCGATGGACTCGGGCCGGCCGCGGCTCGCGGAGGACTGCGGCCTGCTCGTGCAGGACTGGATCCCTTATCCCGACAACGCGCCGGCGGAGCCCGCGTCCGGGATCCCCGCGCCCGAGCCTTGGGAAGGCGGCGTCGTCGTGCTCGGCCGCAGCCGCCGCTTCGTGCCGCGCAACGGGCTCGCGACGCCGGCGCATGCCGATCACGACGAGCTATCGCCGCCCTTCCGCGCCCTGGTCGAGGCGAATCCCGGCTTGCTAGAGACCGTGCGACGCGCCGATCGCATGGCGCGGACCTCGGCGCCCGTGCTGCTCACCGGCGAGACGGGCAGCGGCAAGGAGGTGTTCGCCCGCGCCCTGCATGCCGCCTCGGCGTTCGCGGCGGGACCCTTCGTCGCGCTCAACTGCGGCACCTTGACGAAAGAGCTCGCCGCCAGCGAGCTGCTCGGCTACGAGGCCGGGGCCTTCACCGGCGCTTCCGCGCGCGGACGGCGCGGCAAGTTCGAGGAAGCACACGGGGGGACGCTGTTCCTCGACGAAATCGGCGATCTCTCGGTCGACATCCAGGTGCAACTGCTGCGCGTGCTGCAGGAGCGCGTTGTGGTGCGCATCGGCGGCAACCAGGAGCGCAGCGTCGAGGTGCGCGTGATCGCCGCGACCAACCGCGATCTGGAGCGCGACGTCGGCGCCGGGACTTTCCGCCTGGACTTGTTCTACCGTCTCAAGGTGTTGAGCCTCAAGCTGCCGCCCCTGCGCGAGCGCCCGGGCGACATCGCCTTGCTGGTCCATACGTTTCTGCGCGAAATGCAGGATCTGTACGGCCTCGGCAGCAAGACGGTGGCCGGCGAACTGATGCACGCGATGGTCAGCCATCCGTGGCCCGGCAACGTGCGGGAGCTGCGCGGTATCGTCGAAAGCATGTACATCCTGAGCCGGCAGCCCGTCCTCACTCTGGCGGATCTGCCGGAAGACTTCGGCCACGGCGGCGAGCGATCCGCGCCCGGGCAGCGCGCGGACACGACGGTGCGCACGCTCGCGCAGAGGGAGCACGATGCGATCATCGAAGCCCTCGCCCGCCACGGTCACAACATCGTCGAGGCCGCGCGCGAGCTCGGCATCTCGCGCAGCACGCTCTATCGCAAACTGAAGGAATTCGGTGTCGATGCTCCACGAGGATGAGGCAGATCACGCATCGTTCTTGCGTGGCATGTAAGTTGCTCCCGCTTGATCGACGGACGTGAAGCGCCGCGCGCGGCGGCCATTGCCTAACGGGAGGGCGGAATGATTCGAGAAGGGGATCTGCTGTGGACGCCCGATGCGGCCGTGATCGAGGCAGCGAACATCACTGCCTTCATGCAGTGGCTGCGACGCCGGCGCGGGCTCGACTTCGCAGATTACGGAGCGCTGTGGCAGTGGTCGGTGGACGACATCGCCGCGTTCTGGGAATGCCTGTGGGAATACTACGGCGTGGCCTCGTCCACGCCTTACGAATGCGTGCTAGCCGAGCGCCGCATGCCCGGGGCGCGCTGGTTCCCAGGTGCGCGCGTGAACTTCGCGCGCGAGATCCTGCGCGCCGCGCGGCCGGGGGCGCGGGCCATCCACGCCGAATCGGAGCTGCGTGCACCGCTGGACGTCAGCTTCGATGAGCTCGGCGAGCAGGTGCGCCGCCTCGCGACCCGCCTGCGCCGCCTCGGGGTCCAGCCCGGCGATCGCGTCGTCGCCTACATGCCGGCAATACCGGAAACCGCGATCGCGCTGCTCGCCACCGCGAGCATCGGCGCGGTGTGGTCCTGTTGTTCACCGGACTTCGGGACGGCGAGCGTGCTCGATCGCCTTGCGCAAATCACGCCGAAGGTGCTCTTCGCCGTGGACGGCTACCGCTACGGCGGGCACGATTTCGACCGCCGCCCGCAAGTCCAGCAACTGCTGGACGGCATGCCGAGCATCGAGCATGTGGTGACCGTTCCCTACCTCGAAGCCGGCGCGCCGTTCTCACCTCGCCCGGGCACGCTCGACTGGTCCGCGATCCAGCGTGAAGAGCCGGCGGTGCCGGCCGAGGACTTCGCGTTCGAGGACACCGCCTTCGATCATCCGCTGTGGATCGTCTACTCGTCGGGGACGACCGGCCTGCCGAAATCCTTCGTGCACGGCCACGGCGGCATCGTGCTCGAATTCCACAAGGTCTGCGGCCTGCACTTCGATCTCAAACCGAGCTCGACGGCCTTTCTGTTCTCGACCACCGGCTGGGTGACCTGGAACATCCTCGTCGGCGCACTGATGACCGGCAGCAGCATCGTGTTCTACGACGGCAACCCGACCGCGCCCGATCTCGACGCGCTGTGGCGCGTCGCTGCGCGCAGCCGTGCGACCTTCATGGGCACCAGCCCCGCTTACGTCTCGCTGATGATGGCGAACAAGGTCGTGCCCAAGCGCGACTACGATCTGTCGGCGCTGCGCGGCATGTTCTGCACGGGCTCCCCGGTTTCGCCCGAGCATTTCGCCTGGTTCTACGAAAACGTGCGCGAGGACCTCTGGGTGAGCTCGACCAGCGGCGGTACCGACATCGCCTCCGGCTTCGTCGGCGGCTGCATCGTTCTGCCGGTATACGCGGGCGAGATTCAGGTCCGCATGCTGGGGGTCGACGTGCAGGCCTACGACGAGCAGGGCCAACCCGCGATCGGCCAACTCGGTGAGCTGGTGGTGCGTCAGCCGATGCCGTCGATGCCGCTGTATCTCTGGAACGATCCGGACGGCACGCGCTACCGCGAATCGTATTTCGATCTCTATCCCGACGTGTGGCGCCACGGCGATTACCTGATGATCAACGAGCGCGGCGGCTGCTACGTGCGCGGGCGCTCGGACTCGACGCTGAACCGCTACGGCGTGCGCATCGGCACGGCCGAGATCTATCGCCCGCTGGAGGCGCTGCCCGAGGTCGAGGACAGCCTGATCGTCAATCTCGATCTGCCGGGCGGGCGCTTCTTCATGCCGCTGTTCGTCAAGCTCGCGCCCGGCTGCGCGCTCGACGCGGGCGTGACCGACAAGATCAATGCGACGCTGCGCGCGTATTCGCCGCGTCACGTACCGGATCGCGTCTACGCCGTTCCCGCGATCCCGTACACGCGCACGGGCAAGAAGATGGAAGTGCCCGTGCGCAAACTGCTGCTCGGCGCGGCGCCCGAAGTCGTGGCGAGCGCGGACGCGATGGCCGATGCCGCGGCGCTGGACTGGTTCGTGGCCTTCGCCCGCGAACGCCGCGACTATCGGCTCGACTGAAACCGCATACGCCGCGCGCAAGCGCCGCTGAGGAGAGCGCACGCATGAGACTGCAGCACAAGACTTGTCTGGTGACCGGCGGCGGCAGCGGGCTCGGCCGCGCGATCGCCGAACGCTTCTGCGCCGAGGGCGCACGCGTCGCGGTGGTCGGCCGTCGCGCCGAGGCGCTCGAAGACACGGTCTCCGCCGCGCGCGCGGCCGGCGGTGACGCCTGCGCCATCACCGGCGACATCACGCTGCCGGCGTTCGCGGCGAGCTGCGTGCGCGAGGTGATCGCGCGCTGGGGCCGCCTCGACGTGCTGGTCAACAGCGCCGGGGCCGTGATCCGCAAACCCTGCGTCGAGATGAGCGTCGAAGAGTGGGACCGCGTGATGGACATCAATCTGCGCGCGGTGTTCCTGATGTGCCACGAGGCGCTTCCGCCGATGATCGCAGGGGGTGGCGGGGCGATCGTCAACATCGCGTCGATCTCCGCGCTGCGCGGCCAGCCCAGCGCCTGTTCCTACAGCGCCTCCAAGGCCGGTCTCGTGAACTTCGCGCGCAGCATCGCCAATGACTACGGCCGCCACGGCATACGCGCCAACAGCATCCTGCCGGGCCTGGTCGAAACCGAGCTCAGCCGCAGCCGGCTCAAGCCCGGCGAAACTTGGGACGAAGTGGTGGCCGCGCAGTTCCTGCACTTGTATCCGCTAGGCCGCGTAGGTCAGCCCGCCGACATCGCGAACGCCGCGCTGTTCCTCGCCTCCGACGAGGCGGCGTGGATCAGCGGCATCGATCTGGTCGTCGACGGCGGGTATCTCGCGCGGCTGTAAAGGACGGATTTATTTCGGGCCGTTTTCCGTCACGCAGCGAGCCGCGCGCGCCCGGCCGCGGCCTTCAGCACAGTTCGAGCCCGGGCCGCGGCAGCGGCCGCACGACGAGCGGCTCATCGACGAGCACGTGCTCCTTGCCGACCATGAAGTGCGACTGCGGGAGATCGATGAACAGCTTGCAGTCCTCGACGAACAATCCGAACGCGTGATCGACCTCCGGCCCGGACGCGGCGTTGAGCGCCTGGCGATCGAACCACAGCTCGGCGTGCCCATAGCAGGCGCTGCTCGCGCCGCCGCGCGCGGCGTTCAGCTCCTCGGACAAGGGATCGTCGAAGCGATGGAGCTGCGCATAGCGCAGCATCGGCACCACGCTCGCCTGCTCGCGCACCAGCGGCCCGTGATTGATGAGCCAGTGCGTGCGGGCCTGCGCCGACGTCAAGTGCACCGGCTTCGACAGCGGCGCGATCCACTTGACGATCGACGAGGTTTCCCGCGCCACCGTGTGGCCGCTGGGCCCGAGCTGCGGTATTTCGATGGCGAACCACAGCGGCGAGCGGGCGTGATCGATGAAGCGCCGTTCGTCCTCCAGCAGTGCCGCCATCGCCTGCCGTCCCGCGGGTGAACGCAGGCGCGTCGCGAGCAGCTCGCGATCCTCGAACCAGAATTCGGACAGGCCGTCGTAGAGCTCCGTCGCCGTCCCGTACGTGGACTGCAGCAGCTTGCCGAAGGGATCCTCATGAAGGACGTGCGTCTGCACGTAGCGCCGGATCCCCAGGCTCACCGCGTGCGCGGCGACCAAAGGCCCATGCGCGGACAGCCAGGCTTCACGGAACGCCGCGCTCGAGAGGCCGGGACGGCGGCGGATGAGATGGACGAGGCGAAACATGTCACGGACCTCCAAGACGATTGCTTCGAGTGTAAAGGCGACGGGTTCATTTTGCCCGTGGCCCGTAGCCCGGGTGGAGCGCGCAGCGCGGAACCCGGGATCCGCGCCCACCGTCCTCCATGCATCCGAGAAGACCCGGCGCGGTACGTGCCGCGCAGGGCCGAAAGCCATCGCGTATCGGGCATGCCCGATCCCGGGTTCGCTCCGCTGCACCCGGGCTACGAGAACGGGGCGCCCCTCTTTCACGACAACCTACGAACTGCGCGCGGCCGATCGCCGTC
The DNA here is from genome assembly GCA_035325705.1 of Gammaproteobacteria bacterium. Taxonomy (GTDB): domain Bacteria; phylum Pseudomonadota; class Gammaproteobacteria. The sequence continues at coordinate 124,693 of DAOKZI010000005.1, read as the reverse complement.
GACAGCCGCTCGGGCTAGGCCGGACAATGAATTCATGCCCATCGAGCATTCGTCCATGAACGGTTCGCCGCGACTCCGACAGCGCAGACACCACCGGCGCGAGATCCGCCTGATTTTGCTCCTTTGCGGCTTCACCAGCGTCGCGCTCGGCATCGCCGGCATCTTCCTGCCCCTGTTGCCGACCACCCCGTTCATGCTGCTCGCGGCCGCCTGCTTCGCGCGCTCGTCCGAGCGTTTCCACGCCTGGCTGCTCGCGCACCCGCTGCTCGGGTCCACCGTGCGTGAATGGGAGGAGCATCGCAGTGTGCGCCGGCGCACGAAATGGATCGCCATCCTCACGATGGCCGTCACGCTCGCAGTGTCGACGGTGTTCTTCGTGCCCTACCGGCCCGCGCAAGTCGCGCTCGCGCTGTTCGGGCTGGTGTTGGCCGTCTATCTCTGGCGTCTTCCGTCGCGCGCTTGAGCAGGAGATTACGCGCGCTCTCCTTTCTCGGGGCGCGAGCTTTTCGTATCCCGAGATCTCCCTCGCGCTCGATGTCTTTTCCTCATTCGAGCGGCGAGTCTCGCTTCGCCGTCCGCCGCGCCAGGAACTCGCGCATCTGCGCCTGCGGCTCTCCGCTGGCGTAGGCGATTCTGCCGGCATCGATCGCGGCGGCGATCGCCGCGTCGAACCCGGCCTGAGTCAGCTCGCGGAAACGCTCCTTGGTCAGCCGGACCGCGGTGGGCGAGCGCGCGGCGAGCTCGGTCGCGGCGGCGAGCGCGCGCGTGAAGACCTCTGCGCGCGGTACCAGGTGATTGATCAGGCCTAGCGCCTGCGCTTGGGTGCCAGAGATGAGATTTCCGGTCAGGGACAGCTCGAGGTTCTTCGACAGCCCCAGATGCAAGGTCATCAGATAGGAGCCGATCACGCTCGCGAGCCCAGCGCGTATTTCCGTCTGGCCGATCCCGAGCTCCGCGTAGCCGACGCGCAGATCGCAGAGCAGGCCGATCTGGAAGCCCGCGCCTGCCGCCACGCCGTTCAGTGCGGCGACCGCCGGCTTGGTGAACTCGCGCAGCGCTTGGAGCATGGCGCGCTGGTGCGTGAGCCAGGCGTCAACGTCGTCGATCTCGAAGGCCGCCGCTTCTTCCAGGTCCTGGCCGGCACAGAACGCTCGATCGCCGACACCGGTGAGCACGACCGCACGCGTGCCGGAATCGGCCTGCAGCGCGTGCAAGGTTCGGATCAGCGCGTCGCGCAGCGCCGCGTCGACGGCGTTCAAGACCTGCGGGCGATTCAAGACCACGCGCACGATGCCGCCGCCGCATTGCTCAGTGAGCACCAGTGCGTCGCTCATCAGGACTCCTCCCGGATCCGATCGAGATGGGCGCCGAGACTACAGGAAGGGAATCACCTTTTCGCCGAACAGGCGGATGTCGTCCAGCGCCACCGGCAGCTCGGGCCCCATGGCGTAGCGCATGCGGAGGATCAGATAGTCCGGCCGCACCTCGTGCTTCCACATCTGCAGTTGCTCGAGGCAGGCTGCGGGTGAGCCGGCAATCAAGCGGTCTTTCGCGACGTGTTCGAAGCTCAAGTCCGCGGGCGACTTGACGTCCTTGAAGTACCCGTCCTCGACGTAGGCACCGTTCTCGAAGTACCAGCGGTACTTGTACATCGCAGGGGCGCTCTTTTCGAGCACGCGCGCCGGCGAATCGCCGAGCACGCAGTCGCGCATCAGCACGTAGTAGGGCTTGCGGCCATGCTTCGCGGCCGCTTCGCGATACTGGCGCGCCTGTTCTTTGATGACGGGCAGCGACTGCATCGGATCGGCAATCAGGCCATCGGCCATGCGCCCCGCGCGTTCCACGCCCGGCTTCGACCAGCCGGCGGCCCAGATCGGCGGCCCGGGCCGCTGCCAGGGCGCCGGTGTGACCCGCACGTTCTCCAGCCGGTGGTATCTGCTCTGGTAGGTGAACGGCTCGCCGGTCCAGGCGTGGCGCAGGATGTCGATGCATTCCTCGGTGCGGCTCACGCGCTGCTTGAACGGAATCCCCAGCGCGCTGAAGTCCTCCTCGACGTAGCCGATGCCGAGCGCGCAGATGAAGCGGCCTTTCGTGGCGAGATCGATCATCGCCGCGTCCTCGGCGAGGCGGATCGGATGATAAAGCGGAGCAAGCATCACCGCCGGACCGACCTTGATACGCTGCGTGCGCATCCCGACGAGGCCGGCGAGGAGGACCGGATTGGGGAGGAAGGCATCCTTTTGGAAATGATGCTCGGGAAAGAACATGCCGTCGTAGCCGGCGGCTTCGGCGCATTGCGCGAGCGCCATGATCTCGTCGATGAGGACCGCGGTCTTGCGGACGTTCGGAGGATCCTGCGTGGGCGCGAAGTAGCCGACCGGCAACATGGATTCGTGCCTCCCTGAGTCGCGATACTGCATTGCAAATGATGAGAAAACTTGATCGGCCGCCTTGCGCCACCGCTCGACAGCCAGTCAGATTCTAGGCGGCGCCCCCGGCAGGGTTAAGGCTCAAATGCGGCAAATGATCTGTGACCGGAAGTAAAAGGTGGATTGGTTCAAAGAGCTGAACGCGTTTTCGCTGGTTGCCCGCAAGGGCAGCCTGTCGGCCGCGGCGCGCTGTGAGGGCGTCACGCCCGCGATCATCAGCCGTCGCATCGACGCGCTGGAGGATCGCCTCGGCGTGCGCCTCCTCACGCGCAGCACGCGTGCGCTCACGCTGACCTATGAAGGCGAAATGTTTCTCAAGGACTGCATGCGCATCCTGAACGATCTGGCGAACGCCGAAGCCGCCGTCGCGCAGGGCAGCGTGCGCGTGCGCGGACACCTCAAGATCACCGCGCCTGCGGCCTTCGGACGCCTTCACGTCGCACCCCTGCTGATGGACTTCCTCCGCGATCATCCGGATCTCACGGCCAGCCTCGAGCTCACGGATCGGCTGATCGATCTCATGGACGAAGGCATCGACTGCGCCGTGCGCATCGGCGAGCTCGTGGATTCGAGCATGGTCGCCGCGCGCTTGGGCGAAGTGCGCCGCGTGGTAGTGGGCAGCCCGTCCTATCTGCAGCGCTACGGGGTGCCGCACAGCGTGGAAGAGCTCTCCGCGCATCGCTGCCTCACGCTCGCGACCCAGGCGGGGTGGGTCTTCCGCGATCCGCGGCGGCCGGCGCTCACGATCCTCGTCAAGGTTCCGAGCCCGCTCGTCTCCAATGACGGTGCGGTGCTGCGCGCCGGCGCGCTCGCCGGCATGGGCCTCGCATGGCGCTCGCACTGGGAGGTCGCCGCCGATCTTCGCACCGGCCGTCTCGTCGCCGTCCTCGAGCAGTGGGCAGCCCCGCCGATCGGCATCCACGCGCTCTATCCCCAGCGCGCGCACCTGCCGCCGCGGCTGCGACTGTTCATCGACTTGATGAAGGAAACTTACGGGCGCGCGGACTATTGGGAAGAGACATAGTCCAGTCACACCACGCGGTGCTCGCGCAGTCGCGCGATCTCGGCGGGCGAGTAGCCGAGGGCAACGAGAATCTCGTCGGTATGCTCACCGAGCAGCGGCGCCCGCCGCCGTATCCCGCCCGGCGTGTCCGACAAGCGGACGGGCGTCTCGACGAGCGGCGCCGCTTTCGGCGCGCCCGGATACTCGACGTCCTTGAAGATGCCGCGCGCCTGTACGTGCGGATCGATCAGCACCCGCGCGGGCGTATACAAGGGGCCGGCCGGCACGCGCGCCTCGTCCAGCTCGCGTATCGCCTGCTCCGTGCTGCGCTCCGCGCACCAGCGCGCCATGCGCGCGCTGATCTCGCCGCCGTTGTTGCCGCGCGCGGTATCCGTGGCGTAGCGCGGATCTTCGAGCCAGCACGAGTCTCCCATGAGTTTCGCCCAGCGCTCGAACAGCGGATTGCCGGCGACCATGACGACGATCCAGCCGTCCTGCGTCGCGAAGATATCGTTCGGGGCGACGTGATGGCCGCGGTTGCCGTGCGGTTTGCGATCGAGCTCGAGCACGGCTTGTTCGATCAGGAAGTTGTTGGCGAGCGCGAGGCTCGAGGTGAAGAGCGACGCCTCGACGATTTGGCCGCGCCCGGTCTGCGCGCGTGCCATCAGCGCCGCGAGCGTGCCGTAGGCGGCGAACAGCGCAGTGCTGAAGTCGACGTAGTTGATCTGGGAGCGCACCGGCCCCTGCTCGTTGCCCGACAGATAAGCCATGCCGGACATGCCCTGTCCGGACAGATCGAAGCCGACGCGCTCGGCGTAAGGCCCGTCGCTGCCGAAGGCCGAGATGTGCGTGAGGATGATGTCCGGCTTGGAGCGGCACAGCGTGTCGTAGTCGAGGCCCATGGCCGTCAGCGACGACTGCGGCAGGTTCGCGACCACGACGTCCGCGCTCGCCAGCAGACGCGCGACGATCTCGCGCCCCGCGGGCTTCATCGGATCGAGCGTGAGGCCGCGTTTGTTGCGGTTGAGCTGCAGGAAGGAAGCCCCTTCGCCCGATGTGCAGACGCTGGCGATGTAGCGATCCTCGCTGCCTTCGCGCCGTTCGATGCGGATCACGTCCGCGCCCATGTCCCCGAGCATGCACGCGCAGAACGGGCCGGCGACGTAGCGCCCGAAATCGAGCACGCGGATCCCCTCGAGTACGGCGGCCATTTTTCTCTCCTCGTGCCGGCTGCGGCAGGCGCACGACCGGCCGTCACCGGCTCACGCTGCGCGTGCTCAATCCTGCCAGGAAGCGGTGACGCGAGCCGTATGGTCCGCGTACCACGTCGGTGCCGCATCGGGCAGCGGCTCGCCCAGCCAGTCGCGATAGAAAGTGTCGAGATCGGGCAGAAACTCGAAGATCGGCGGATAGCCCGGCGGCACGACTTCCACGCAAAGCTGGGTTGCGCAACCCGGGCAGTAGTATTCGCGCACTTCTGACCAGCCGGGCTCGGGCGCGAAATCCTTGCAGCGGTAGACCTCGGTGATGCTCGGCGCGGTATCGCGAACGTAGACCAGCGCCGCGAGCTTCCAGTTCACGCGGTAGTCGCCGAAGGCGTGGCCGCAATCGCAAGTGACGATGCGTCCGGCCGCGGTGTGCAGGATGTAGAGATGATCGGAGATCCGCATGAGGATCCGATCCGCGAACCCCGTACGCGCCTGCAGTGCGCGGAGGTATTTCTGCACGCGGTCGGGGTCCTTGCGCGGCAGTTTCAGGAGCTGGCGCCACTCCTCCCAGCTCAATTCGCCCTCGAGCATGCGCGCGACGAGGCGCGGACCCACTTCCTCCGGCCGATCGACGCTCGCGGGGCCGGCGTGCTCGGCGCTCATCGCTGCTCTCCTTCCGGGTCATAGTCGAAGTCGGGAGCGAGCGCCCAGAAGCCGGTGAACTCCTCGCGGTAGCGCGCGAAGCGCATGCTCTCCTGGTGCATGGCGCGCACCGTTTCGATGAAATCACCGGCCTGCACGCGCCGGCGCTCCGCGCGCCACCAGTCCTTCACCGGCACACCGCGCTGCAGGCGGCGCTGGCGGATGGTCTGGCGCAGCTTTGCCGTGCCTTCCGGATCGACGGTCTCGTCCCCCGGCGCGCCGTCGAAGACCACGCCGTACACTTCGCGCGCGGTCTCGACGCCGAGCCAGCCGCGAACGAGATCCTCCTGCACGCGCGCCGGATCGCGCTCGAGCGGATCGCCCCAGCCGCCGCCCGCGCCCGAGGCATGGGTATAGATGTCGCCGTCCTTCATTTCGATCGGCGGCGTGTCCTGCTTCCAGGTCGTTGCCCGCCGCGCCTCGAGCTCGCCGCTCGCAATGAACTCGTCGATTTCCCAGGGCGAGCTCGGGAAGGGCGCGCCTGCGGCCATCCGCTCGTGCATGTTCGTCTCGTGATAAGTCTTGACGAATACGCCGGGTGCGGGATAACCGCCCGCCATGCCGTTCGCGATCACCGTGCCGCGCGCCATGGTGCCGCCGCCGCGGTTGAGCGCGAGCTTGCCCGGGTTGCGGATGACATAGGTCGCACTGTGACCGACGCCGCCGCGGAACTTGCCGTGGCCGCAGTATTCGGGCACCAGACGCCTGCCGATGTAGTAGAGCGCAGGCGTCACGTACTCCCACTCCTCGACGTTGCCGATGTCGGAACGGTGATTCCAGTTCGTCCAGGCCGTCGGCAGTCCGTCCTTGTAAGCGAAGGCGCCCATGCCGGAGCCGCCGACGAACTGCAGATTCGTGAAGCCCCAGCTCTGTCCGTTCGGGAGGATGCCGCTGCCCTGCACGCCGTCCCACGAGGCCTCTCCCGTCCAGCACTCTTCGAGGTAGCCGCGGGCGAGGAAGCCGCGGCTCGCGTTGCTGATCGCGCAGGAGATGATCGAGACGGTCGTCGCCCACGGATTCGATGCCGCGGCATGCTCGTAGTCCGGATTCAGGACCGAGCCCTTCTCGGCGCCGACCCGCACGTGCTGCATCAGGCCGTGATTGATCTTGCTGCCGTGTGCGTATCCGTCCATCGCCGAGAGATAGGCCGCGCCCTCCAGCGCACCGGGGAAGCCGTTGTAGGAGTGAAAGCCCCAGGGACTCGCGCCGGCGGTGTCGATGCCGAGCCCGGCCGCGCCGTCGACCCTGGACTCGACGGGCACGTGGATCAGGTATTCGCGATCCGCGAGCGGGAACAGCACCCCGACGCCGGTGTAGCCGGCGGTGCGGAAGGCCGCGTTGCGTGCCCGGCCGGGCACGGCGAGCGCGCGGACGTTGCGCTTCACCTCTCTTCGTCCGTCCTCGATGATTTCGCGCACGCCCGCGATGAAGTAGTCGATGCCGAACTCCGCGATCACCTCGTGGACCTTACGCTCGATCATCTGGCAGCCGGACAGGCGCATCTTCTCGTCCAGAATGTTGAACACCGCGGCGCGCGTGCGGCGTTTCCACACCTGCAGCCACCAGGCGTGGTACTCGTAGTGCTCGCCGGTCTTGGTCAGCGGCATCACGAAGCCGTCGGTGAAGGTGTCCTGCGAGAACGGCGGCCAACTGCCGCCGATCATCGAACCGACGTCCATGATGTGGTTCATGCCGCTGGCCCACGCGACGAGCCGCCCCTGCGCGAAGATCGGCAGGTAAGTGAAGCAGTCGCCCGGGTGAATGGCGCCCATCGTGTACGGATCGTCGCCGGAGAAGATGTCGCCCTCGCGGATCCCGGGATTCGTCTCGTAGTCGTTCTCGATCATCCAGCGCACGCCGATCGGCATCGACGCGAGGCTGCCGGCGAGGCCCTGCGAAATCCCGATCGGATCGCCCTCGGGCGTCAGGAGCCCGAACAGGAGCTCGCCCATTTCACGTGAGCCCGGCGAGGCGGAAACGAACTTCGAGACTTCGCGCGCCGAGAACAGCCCGACGCGCAGTGCAGAATAGAAGCGCTCATAGCGCGGCGGATCGGCATCCTTGAGGCTCAGATCCGTGAGCCCGTAGTAGCTGTCGGTCGACAGGCGATCGCGCTCGGCGAGCAGCGCCTTGAGGCTGCGGCCGGCGCCGCCGGCGGCGCTGCGCGTCCGCATTTCGAGCACCGCGGCCTCGTTCGGTGGCGTCATGATCGTGCTCCTTTGTCGGCTGCGTCCTGGTACCAGATCAGGCCATGCTCGTCGAACACGACTTGCTTGCCGGGCGGAATCACGAGCGTGGTCATCGGGTCTTCGATGATGGCGGGGCCCGGCACGCGGTTGCCGGGCTTCAGATGCGCCATCTCGAGGATGTCGAACTCGATCCAGCGCCGGCGATGGAACACCTGGCGCGCAGGCTTGTAGGCGGTCGAGTCCGGCGCCGCGGCCGCGAGGGCCTGCACCGGCAGCGCGGGCTTCGGCTTCTCGGCAAAGGCCTCGATGTAGAACTCGGACACGAAATAGCCGGCTTCGCGGTATTTCGCGCCGCGCGCATAGACTTTTTCGTACTGATCCTCGAAGGCCTGGATCGCGGCTTCGAGATCTTCCGCGGCGTCGATGCGGCCCTTCGGCAGGCTCACCCCCAGGCTTTCGAGCAGCCCCAGATAGCGCGCCTGCATGCCGTAGCTGAAACGGATCTGCTCGCGTCCGAAGCCTTCGTCGGCGAGCTCGCGATAGGCTTGCGCTTCGAGTTCGGCGAACACGCGGTTGAACTGCGCGGCGGCCCGTTCGCGGTCGGCCGCCGTGGGGTTCAGCGGGATCACGAGGCTCGCGCCGGCCTGATAGCGATGCGAATATTCGGCGGCCGTGGCGCCGAACGCGGAAAACGCGGCGGCCCAGGGAAAGGTCGCGACGCCGGCGAGCGGGATCCCCTCGGTCACCCCCCACATGTGCAGCGGCCCGCCGCCGCCGTACATGAACAAGGTGTAAGAGCTCGGCTCGTAGCCGCGCGCGAGCAGCATGGAGTAGATCAGCTCTTTCATGCGCGTGTGCATGACCTCGAGCACGCCTTCCGCGGCGACGAACAGATCCTGACCGAGCGGCTGGGCGAGGCGCTCCTCGAGGATCGCGAGCGCGCGTTCGCGGTCGAGCGCGATCTTGCCGCCCAGGAAGTAGTCCGGGTTCAGGTAGCCGAGCGCGACGTCGAGATCGGACACCGTGATCTCGGGATGCCGGTAGCACACGCCGACCTGCGCGCCGGCCGACTCCGGACCGAGTTCGATGCTCTTGCTCACCGGATCGACGTGGATCACGCTGCCGGCCCCCGCGCCGATCGAATCGAGCGCGACCATCGGCAGGGCGAGCCGGTGGCCGGCGAAATCCGGCTCGTGGACGATGCCGATGCTGCCGCCGACGATGAGCCCGACGTCGAAGCTCGTCCCGCCCATGTCGCAGCACACGACGCTGTCCAGTCCTTTCAGCTCCGCGATCCGCTTGCCGCCCATCAAGCCGCCGACCGGCCCGGAGATGATGGTCTCGTAGAGCCGCGGCGTGTCGATGCTGACCACGCTGCCGTAGCTCGTGACGGTCAGCAGGCGCGACTTGTAGCCGGCGGCACGCGCGGCACGCTCGACGGCGCCGAGCTGCTTGCGTGCCTCGTCGGCCGTGAAGGCCTCGATGAGCACGCTCTTCAGGCGCTGGTTCTCCTTGATGACCGGGATGAGCTCGGCGGAGGTGATGACCCGCACCTCCTTCCCGGCCGCGGCGATCACCTCGCGGGCGATGTCTGCCGCGCGGCGTTCGTGGGCAGGATTGAGATAGGAAAAGAGGAACACGATCCCAATCGCCTCTACGCCTTCGGCGAGCAGGAAGGCGGTCTCACGCCTCACGTCGGCCTCGTTGAGCGGGACGATGACGCCGCCGGCCGGCGACAGGCCGTAGTAGCTGCCGCTCTCGATGCGTTCGGTGATGCCGCGCACGTGGCGCGGATCCATCAGCGGCGGCGTGTGTTCGTGCAGACGCTGGTGGAGGATTTCGTGATAGGACTGGCCGAGGTAAGTGAGGCCGCGCTCCTGGATGATCGAATGCTCGAGGCCGCGCGTCACCAGCATGCCGACGCGCTTGCCCTTCAGCATCAGCATCGCATTGAGCATCGCCGTGCCGGTGTAGACGGACAGGATCGAGCGCTCGTGCACCGCCGCCCCGTCCAGGCCCCACACCCGCGCGGCGTCGTCGACCGCTTCCAGATAGCTCTCCTCTTCGGCGGTGCGGTTCGTCAAGGCCTTGCCGACGGCAAAATTGCCGTGCTCATCGGTGAGATAGGCGTCGGTCATCGTCCCGCCCGCGTCGATGGCGATCATGATCGAAGATTGGCTCACGGCTCCTCCCCGCGGTTGCACATCGAGGCCGGGACACGAGGCGGGCGGCAGCCCGGACCCTCATGCGCAGCGACGGCCGCCGTGCGCCGGCGGGCCCGCGTCCTGGGCTTGCTCGACGCAAGCCCGGCAGGACGGGTAGGAGTCTAATGACGATGCACGCCGGGATTAACTTGCACGCCGGGAAAATGATCTATGACTTAAAGTAAAAGCCGGTGCCGGGTTTGCGTCGTGCATCGCGTGGAAGGATTCGAGCGCTCACCTGCCGGACCCCGGATTCGCTGCGCTCATCCGGGCTACAGCAAAGGCGTAGGTTGGGCTGACGAAGGAAGCCCAACGTTCGGCGCCCAATGTTGGGCTTCCTTCGTCAGCCCAACCTACGAGGGGGCCGCGGCGACGAAGACCTATCGTCCGAGCCCACCTCACCGCCGACGATCGTGTAGTGAATGCTGCGCGACTTCTGCACCAAGCGCTTCGCACCGGCCGGCAGATCGTGCTCGACGGTCGGCAGCAGCGGCGCGACGGTTGCGGGATCGATCACCAGCAGATAGGCGTTGAGCCCTTCGCCCACGAAGCCGCGATCGTGCAGGCTTGATGACCGGATCGTATTGCACTGCAATGCCTCACACGTCGGTCGTGGACCGCCGGCAATGTAGCAAGCCGGCCTCGGCGCTCCCAGCGTGCACGCGGTTCGCTACACTCCGTTCCTCACCCGAGGAGGCGCTTGCATGGCCGATCACCCCCACCCGCCCGAGCTCGATGCACTGGACCTGCTCGTCGTCGTCGACAACGAGACCGACACGCTTTCCAGCGTCGACGATGGCGTGCCGCAGATCCCCGAGGTGCTGCAGCTCGCCGAGCGTCGCGCGCCGGACCGCGTGCACGAGGGCCACGACTGCAAGGTCGTGATGGATCAGCTCTGTTGCGCCTGTCACGGCTATTCGGTGCTTGCCAGCGCACGACGGGGAGAAGAGATCCACCGCGTGCTGTTCGACGTCGGGCCGTACGCCGAGCTGTGGCTCGCGAACGCGCAGCGGCTGGCGATCGATCTCGCGAGCATCGAGCTCGTGTTCCTGTCGCACTGGCATTTCGATCACAGCGGCGGCTTTCCGCGCGTGATCGCGGCCATCGCAAAGGCCCGCGCCGCCGCGGGCCTGCCGCCGCCCGTCGTCGACGTCCATCCCGACCGGCCGGACCAGCGCGGCCTCATGACCGCGAACGGCACGCTGCTGCTGCTCGCGACGGAGCCTGGCTTCGAGGCGCTCGCCGCCGCCGGCGGCACGCTCGCGAAGGAGGCCGAGCCGCATGCGGTCGCGTCCTTCTTCTACGGCAGCGGCGCGATTGCACGCGTGACGGCTTATGAGACGGGGCTCGCCGGCCATCATTCCTTCCGCGACGGCCGGCTCGAGGCCGATCCGCTGATCATGGACGAGCGCTTCCTCGCCGCCCGCGTGCGCGGCCGCGGCCTCAGCGTGCTGTCCGCGTGTTCCCATGCCGGCATCGTCAACGCCTGCCTCGGCGCCCAGGCGGCCTTCCCCGGCGCACCGATCGACGTCGTGCTCGGCGGCTACCATCTGGCCGGCAAGATCATGGAACAGCGCATCGAGGACACGACGCGCGATCTCGCCGCGCTGATCGAGCCGCGCATCGTCGCGCCCGGTCACTGCACGGGCTGGCGCGCGAAAGCGGCGCTGGCAAGACGTTTCGCACCGGGGCGCTATGCGCCGAGCGTCGTCGGCAGCCTTTATCGGCTGGCGGCGAGATGAAGCGCGATCGCTGCCGCGCCGAGCGCGTTCTTGTAGCCCGGATGAGCAACGCGAATCCGGGGTCGGGCGCCAGTCGCCGCGCGGCCGTTCCAGCGTGCTTCGCGCATCGCGCCGAAAGATTCGGAGCGCCGACACGCCGAACCCCGGATTCGCGTTGCTCATCCGGGCTACGAAAAGAACGAAGCCGCGGCTTCATAGCGGAATCCGGGCGGGCATGTCTACGCCAACCGCGGCCCATACGCGAGAACGATGAAGAGGAGAAAGCATCCATGAACAAGGATCCCTTTGCCGGTTTCAAGGCCGCCCAGCGCGAGGGCTGGGCGCTGTTCGCGCCGCTCGAAGCGATCACGACGATCCCGGCCGCCGCGCTCGTGCAGTTTGCGGGCGTGACGGCCGGCCAGCGCGTGCTCGACGTCGCCTGCGGCACCGGCGTCGTCGCGGTCACGGCGGCGCAGCTCGGCGCGCGGGTGCGCGGCCTGGATCTCGCGCCCGCATTGCTCGCCCGCGCGCGGCACAATGCCGAAGTCGCCGGCGTCGATATCGACTTCACCGAAGGCGACGTCGAGGCGCTGCCCTTTGCCGACGGCGAATTCGACGTCGTGCTGAGCCAGTTCGGCCACATGTTCGGCCCCCGCCCCGAAGTCACGATCGCCGAGATGCTGCGCGTCCTGAAGCCGGGCGGCCGCATCGCCTTCTCGACTTGGCCGCCGGAGATGTTCACCGGCCTACTGTTCGGGCTCATCAACCGCTATCTGCCGCCGCCGCCCGGCGTGCCGCCGACGACCGACTGGGGACGCGACGAATGCGTGCGTGAACGCCTGGGCGCGGCCGTCACCGATCTCGTGTTCGAGCGCGAGCTGATGTCGGTGCCCGCGTTGAGCCCGGCGCATTATCGCCAGACTTTCGAAGCGACGGCCGCGCCGGTGATCAAGCTGGTGCAGACCCTGAAGGACGAACCCGCACGCCTCGCGCAGTTCCGCGCGGAATTCGACGCGCTGATCGCCCAATACTGGCGCGGCAACACCGTGCGCCAGCATTTCCTGATGACGCGGGCGACGAAGGTTTAGAGACAGCCTTTCGTAGCCCGGGTGGAGCGCGCAGCGCGCAACCCGGGATCTTCACCGCGCCGACACGCCGATCCTGGGTTGCGCGCTCCACCCGGGCGACGACAGATCGTCGCAGCGTATAATCCGGTCAAACCCACACAGGACATCACGCCGATGCACGAGCCGCTCTTCTCCGATCCCGCCGGCCTCGCCGACCGCTTGCAGGCTTTCATGGACAAGCATGTCTATCCGCACGAGCATCGCTACGACGAACAGTTGCATGCGATGCCGAATCGTTTTGCCACCGTGCCGCTGATGGAGGAGCTCAAGGCAAAGGCGCGCGCCGAGGGTCTGTGGAATTTGTTCGTGCCGGCGGGTCACGGCGGCCTCACCAACGCGCAGTACGCGCCGCTGGCGGAGATCATGGGCCGCGTGCTGTGGAGCCCGGAAGTCTTCAACTGCAACGCGCCCGACACCGGCAACATGGAAGTGTTCATGAAGTACGGCACGCCGGCGCAGCAGGAACAGTGGCTGAAGCCGCTGCTCGCCGGCGAGATCCGCTCGAGCTACGCGATGACCGAGCCGGACGTCGCGTCCAGCGATGCGACCAACGTGCAGACTTCGATCCGCCGCGACGGCGACTCTTACGTGATCAACGGCCGCAAATGGTTCATCACGAACGCGATGTACGAGCGCACGAAGATCTTCATCGTGATGGGCAAGTCCGATCCCGACAATCCGAATCGCCACTTGCAGCAGAGTCAGATCCTCGTGCCCAAGGACACGCCGGGCGTGCGCGTCGTGCGGCCGCTGACGACGCTCGGTTACGACGACGCGCCGCAGGGCCACGCCGAAGTCGTTTTCGACGATGTGCGCGTGCCGGCGGAGAACATCCTGCTCGGCGAGGGCCGCGGCTTCGAGATCGCGCAGGGGCGCCTCGGACCCGGCCGCATCCACCACTGCATGCGCCTCATCGGCTGCGCGCAGCGCGCGCTGGAGTTCGCCTGCCGCCGCAGCGTGTCGCGCACGACCTTCGGCAGGAAGCTCGCCGAGCACCAGTCGGTGCGCGAGGACATCGCGAAGAGCTTCGCCGAGGTCGAGCAGGCGCGGCTGCTGACCTTGAAGACCGCGCAGCGCATGGACGAGGTCGGGGCGAAGGAAGCGATGGACATGATCGCGGCGACCAAGATCACCGTACCGCTGATGGCGCAGACGGTGATCGATCGCTGCATGCAGATCCACGGCGCCGGCGGCCTCACCGCAGACTACTTCATGGCCGAGGCCTTCAGCTATGCGCGCTGGTGTCGCCAGGCCGACGGCCCGGATCAGGTCCACATGATGGCGCTCGGCAAGCAGATCATCAAACGCTACGCCGAAGGCTGATCGTACTTCTTGTAGCCCGGATGAGCGCAGCGAATCCGGGATCAAGCACTCGCCGAGGCACGCTCGTTCGAGTGTGCCTCGTGCGTCGCGTAGAAAGATTCCGAGCGCCCACAGGGCCGAACCCCGGATTCGCTGCGCTCATCCGGGCTACGAAGGCAAAACGGCTCCGCGTTGCGCGCGTTCTTCGTCACGGTCCGCGGTCCACGCGGGCGAGCATCGCGACCAGCGCGCTGTGCGGATCGTCGGGGCGATCGCGTTCGACGGCGATCACTTCCATGCGCGCCTCGATCGTCTCCAGCGGAAACAGGCTGCCGACGCCCGCGACCGGCGGATACGGCCGCGCCGCGATCATCAGCACGTAGGGACATGCGGCGAAGGTCTCCTCCAAGCTGCGGCCGCGCGCTGCGACCTGCGTCAGATCCACGCCGCGGCGCGGGCCGTAGACCAACACCTGCTGGGGAATCACGGACGCAACGCAGGCCTCCGGCGGCACTTGCGCGAGCGTCGCGCGCTGGAACTCGACGAGGCGACGACCGAAGCGCGCGCTGGCCAGCGCGGCGCCGCGCGCGGACTGATACCAGGAAGGCGCCCGCATCGCCGTCGCGAGCGCCGGATCCCGCTCGCGCCACAGCGCGCCGAGCAGCGTCGAGCTGCTCGGCAGCGCGAGCAGCAACACCGCGATCGGCACGAGCGCCACCGCCCCGCGCTGGAGGCCGCGGCCGGTGTCGAGGCGCGCCACGAGGCGCGTCACGCCGAGCACCGCGTAGGCGAGCGCCAGCGGCAGCAGCACGAACAGAAAGCGCGCCGCATGATGCGGGTACGGCCAGACGGCCATGATCGCGAGATAGGCAGCGACGTAATACGCATCGAAGCGGCCGCGCGCGAGCCGCAGCAGCCACACGAGTGCGGCGATCGCACCGAGCAGCGCGAGCGCGACGCCGGTATGCGGGCGCGACATCGAGTCGACGGCGCGCACGGCGAAGGCCTGCCAGGCCTCGAGATTGACGTGGAGCAGGCGCAAGGGATCGCGCCCGCTCAGCGCGCCGACGGCATAGTCGTTCCAGCCGCGCAGCGTTTTCACCAGCGTCCATAGCCCGAACGGCAGCGCGGCAATCAAGGGCGGGCTGCGCGTCACGCGCCAGCCGCGATGCCAGGCCCAGTGCAGCACGAAGGCCGCGATCGCGGCGACGCCGACGCTGCGCGTCAGGCTCGCGGCCGCGACGCACAGCGCCGCGAGCGCGTAGCGGCGCGCGAGATCGCGGCCGGCCGTGCCGCGCGCCGGCAGCGCGAGCATCGCGCCGAATACGAAGGCCATGAACAGCGGCTCGCTGAGTATCCCCATCGCGATCTGCAAAGTCAGCGGCAGCACGGCGAAGGCGAGCGCGGCGAGTGCCGCGCCGATGAGCGGCACGCCTTCCGCGCGCAGCCAGCGCAGCAGCAGCACCGTCACGCCCGCGAGCAGCACGGCGCCGAACAGATAGCTGCGCTCGGGCGCGGCGCTGCCGCCGCCGACCGCGCCGAGCACGAGCGGAAAGAGCGGCGGAAACGGATAGGTCGCGGCGATGTGGGCGAGCAGCGCATGATCGCGCCCGAGCGCCTCGGCCGCCGCCAGATAGACGTAGGAATCCGACAGCAGCCCGTTGAGCTCGGGGCGCACGGAGGTCCACGCGAAGAGCGTGAGGCTGCCGGCGAACAGGAGCACGGCGGCGAGCGCATCGCCACGCGAAACGGCGTCGAAACGGCGGGCCATGGACAAAGATCCGTCGCCGCCCGATCCGCTCAGCGCACGACGAAGTCGTCGCCGGCCGCGATCTCGCTGTCCTGCGTCGAGACGCCGGTCACCTGCGCGCGGGGCGGCCCCTGCGCGAGCCAGCGTTCGAAGGCTTCGAGCAGCTCCTGCGGGCCCCGCGCGAGCACTTCGACGCGTCCATCCTCGAGATTGCGCACCCAGCCCGCGAGCCCGAGGCGCCGTGCTTCGTGACGCGTCGACTGGCGGTAGAAGACGCCCTGCACTCGCCCTTCGATCAGATAGCGGCGGGTCTTCATTGCACGCGTCGCAGCGGCGGCTCGGGCCGCGCCTCGGCGGCCGGCGTCGCGAAATCGGCGAGGAGCTGGCTCAAGCGCTGGCCCAGCACCGTCGCACTGCGCGCGGCCTGCTCGATCAGCAGCGTGCGCAGGCGCTGGTCCTCCGGCGTCAGCGCCGGCGCGGGCACGCTCAGCACGCTGTCGTCCGGCGGCGTGATACGGGCGAGATCGCCGAGCGTGAGATCGTCCAGATCGCGCAGCAGCATCCAGTGGAAACGATTGTCCTGCGCAATCCAGCGCGCGTCCTCCAGCCGGCGCAGCAGCTCGTCCATCTGCGCGTGATCGAGCAGCGGCTCCAGCCGGCGCAGCTCGTCGTTGCCGACTGCCGCGCCGCGATGCTGAGCGAGATGCAGTTGTCGCAGCAGACGGAACGCGCAGTAGAGATCGCTCGCGCGCCAGTCTTCGCGCGGCACGCGGCGCGGGCCCGGCGCGACGGCGAGGCTGTGCGTCAACTGTGCACCGACGAGCACGATGACCCACGACAAATACACCCACAGCAGGAAGATCGGCAGCGTCGCGAAGGCGCCGTACACCGCCTGCTGCGTCGGGAACTGCGTGACGTAGATCGCGAACAGGTGTTTCGCCGCCTCGAAGGCGAGGCCCGCGGTGATCCCGCCGATCAGCGCGTGGCGCAAGCGCACCGGGCAGTGCGGGATCAGCTTGTAACAGAGCACGAAGGCCGTCGTCGTCGCGACCAGCGGCAGCCAGGTCAGGAAACGCGAAGCCGCGAGCTCGGTGTCGACGGTGGCGCGCAGCAGCGGCAGCGACACCAGCGCCGAGGTCGCGACGATGCCGATGCCGATCAGCAGCGGCCCCAGCGTCAGGATCGCCCAGTAGACGAGGAAGCGCACCGCATACGGCCGGTGCCGGCGCACGCCCCAGATCACGTTGAAGGTGGTCTCGATCGTCGCGAGCATCGACAGCACGGTGACGACCAGGAAGGCAATGCCGATCGCGCGCAGCTCGCGCGCCTTGGTCGTGAACTCGACGAGATAGGCCTGCACCTGCTCGCCCATCGCCGGCACGAAGTTGTGAAAGATGAAGTGCTCGATCGTGCCCTGCCAGGCGTGGAAAGCCGGAAACAGCGACATCGCGCCGAAGACGACGACGAGCAGCGGCACCAGGGCGAGGATCGTCGTGAAGGCGAGCGCCGCGGCGATGTCGAAGCCGCGCTGCGCGTCGAAGCGCCGGCAGACGTCGACGACGACGCTGAGGACGCGCTGGCCGATGATGAGGAGGAGCCCGCGGACGTCGACGCTCATATTCAGTCCACGAGCCCGAAGCGCCGCGCGAGGGCGAGCGCGGCGCGGCCGTCATGGGCGTGGAGCACGCGTTCGAGCGCGGTGCGCGCGGGAGCGGCCAGCTTCGCGCGGCCTAGCGCAAGGCCGTAGCGCGCCGCTTCGAGGCGCGCCTGGTTGCGCGCGAGCTCGGCTTCGTGACGCGCGGCCCGCGCGAGCCGCAGCGCCGACGGCATATCGCCGGCCCGCGCGCGGCGCGCCGCGCGGGCGAGCAGGAATTCGGTATTCAGCCACAGGACGTGCTCGGCGCGCGCCGCCTCGACGGCCGCCGCGGCGAGCGCCTGGGCGCGCGTAAAGGCCGCGGCCTGCAGATCGGCATCGGCGCTGCGCAGCCGCGCGAGCGCGCCCATCGTCAGTACGGCGAGTGCGACGAGCACCGCCGTCGCCCCCGCCCCGTTCACCACGGGGCGCTCCGACGTTGCCTCGCGCGCGCTTCGAGATCACCATGAGCGCTCATCTGTCGGGTCCCGGGAGCCAGTTCGTGAAAGCGATTATCTACCATAACCCCCGCTGCTCGAAATCGAGGCAGACACTCGCGCTGTTGGAAGAGCGCGGTGTGGACATCGAAGTCATCGAGTATCTGAAGGACGCGCCTGACGCGGCCCTGCTGCGCAGTCTGATGGAGATGCTGGACAAGCCGCCGCGCGAGGTGATTCGACGCGGTGAAGCGGCGTTCACGGCGCTCGGTCTCGCCGCGAAGCTCGATGACGGCGAAGCCTTGATCGCGGCGATCGCCGCGCATCCCGTGCTGCTCGAACGCCCGATCGTCGTCGTCGGCCAGCGCGCGGCGATCGGCCGCCCGCCGGAGAACGTGCTGGCGCTGCTCGATTCGACGCGATGAGCAGAGTCCTCGTCCTCTACTACAGCCGGCGCGGTCACGTGCGCCAGATGGCCGAGCAGATCGCGCGCGGCGTGCTGCTCGTGCCCGGCGCCGCGGCGAGCCTGCGCACGGTCCCGCCGTGGGGCGCTCCGCCGGACGCCGTGCCGGAGGAAGGCGCGCCCTTCGTCCGCAAGGACGAGCTGCGCGACTGCGATGCGCTCGCGCTGGGCTCGCCGACGCGCTTCGGCAACATGGCGGCGGCGATGAAGGCGTTCTGGGATTCGACCTCGGATCTGTGGCTGTCCGGCGCGCTGATCGACAAGCCGGCCGCCGTGTTCACCTCGACCGCGAGCCTGCACGGCGGACAGGAGAGCACGCTGCTGTCGATGATGCTGCCGCTGTTCCATCACGGCATGCTGATCCTCGGCCTGCCCTACAGCGAAGCCGCCCTCAGCGCAACGAGCACCGGCGGCACCCCTTACGGCGCGAGCCACGTCGCGGGCCCGAACGACGATCGCCCGCTGTCCGCACACGAACGCGAGCTCTGCGTCGCGCTGGGCAAGCGCCTGGCGCGGCTGGCGTCGCGCGCCGCCTTGGACGCCGGTGCGCATTCCAGCGCACAATCGCCGGGATTATCCTGAGCCGGAAGCCAGGAGCAGCCGCGGAGAAACCGGGACACGGTCGTGCTGCTCTGCATTAGCGGGACGGGGGTCGCCGTCGCCGGCCGCGCGCAACTCGAAGGAGGACCACGATGACCGTCAAACTGTACGCCATGACCTGCGGTTACCTGAACATGCCCATGGAGCTTTTGATCGAGGGCGGCACGGGCACGCTGCAGATACCGATCCCGGCCTATCTGATCGAACACAAGAAAGGCGTGGCGCTGTTCGATTCCGGCATGTCGCTGCTGGTGCAGAAAGACAAGCACAGGGCGCTCGGCCCGCTGGAGCCGTATTTCCAGGTCTACTTCGAGCCCGGTGAAGAGATCGCCGCGCGCCTCGCCAACATCGGCCGCGACAGCGAGCGCATCGATTACCTGATCAACTCCCATCTCCACTTCGATCACGCCGGCGGCAATGCGCTGGTGCCGAATGCGCGCGTCATCGTGCAGAAAAAGGAGTGGGAAGCGGGCCACGTGCCGGAGTTGATTCAGGCCAATTACTACGATCCGCGCGATTACGATCATGGACACGAAGTGATCAAGGTCGACGGCGAGCACGACGTATTCGGCGACGGCTCGGTGCGTTGCCTCCCGACCCACGGCCACACCCCGGGCCACCAGTCGCTGCTGCTGCAAACCGAGAGCGGTGAAGTGGTACTGTGCGGCGACGCCTGCTACCTGCGGCGGACCCTGGACGAGATGCGCCTGCCGGGGATCGTGTCCGACAAGGACACGATGATGCGGTCCCTGCAGAAGCTGAAGGATTTGCAGAAGCGCGGCGCGAAGATCATGTACGGCCACGATCCGGAGTTCTGGAAAACCGTGCCGCAGGCGCCGGCTCAGGCCGCCTGATCCTGGGCCATACACGAGCGAAACCATCAACAGAGGAGAGGAATGTGAAACAGCTCGATTTCGGCAACGTCACCATCGATCGCGTACAGGACTGGTACGGCGCGCTGCTGCCGCTGAAGGACTTCTACCCGACCTTCGATCAGGCGATTCTCGATTCGCAGCGCCCGTGGCTGGAGCCGCACTTCCTGCCGCTCAAGGGCTCGCCCAACGAGGAGATGCTGCATCTGTCGCTGCACACCTTCGTCGTGCGCTCGGGCAAGAATCTGATCCTGATCGATACCTGCCTGGGCAACCACAAGACGCGCACCGTGGTGCCGGACTGGATCAATTACAGCTCGCCCTATCTCGACAAGCTGGCCGCGGTCGGCGTCAAGCCCGAGCAGGTCACGCACGTGATGTGCACGCATCTGCATTTCGATCACGTGGGCTGGAACACCAAGCTCGAGAACGGCAAATGGGTGCCGACCTTCCCGAACGCGCGCTACGTCTTCGACAAGACCGAGTTCGAGGGCTGGGCCAACAACCAGGACGATCACGGCCTCGATGGCGCCTATGCCGACAGCGTGCTGCCGGTGTACGAGGCCGGCAAGGCGGACCTGGTCGCGAGCGACTTCGCGCTCGACGACACCGTGTGGCTGGAGCCCAGCCGCGGCCATTCGCCGGGCCA
Organism: Gammaproteobacteria bacterium; assembly: GCA_035325705.1. GTDB lineage: Bacteria > Pseudomonadota > Gammaproteobacteria. The sequence continues at coordinate 104,404 of DAOKZI010000005.1, read as the reverse complement.
CGTCTGCATCAACGTCAAGGGCCAAAGAGGCCAGGCGCTGATGACGGGCGATTCTTTCCATCACCCGATCCAGGTCGCCTACCCCGAGTGGCACAGCGCCTTCTGTATGGACACCACGGCCTCGACCAACTCGCGCAAGAAGATCATCGAGAAGCTCTGCGACAAGGACATCTGGATGCTCGCGGCGCACTTCAACACGCCGACCGCGGCCCACGTCGTCAGCAACGGTGCGCGCGCCAGGCTGAAAGTCTGAGACGCGGAGGCTCGCTCGGGTTCTCGTAGCCCGAGCGCAGCATGGCGGAGCCCGGGATTTTCGAGGGCCATGACAGGCCCGATCCCGGGTTCCGCTCCGCTGCACCCGGGCTACGAGAACTAAGATGTTGGGCTTCCTTCGTCAGCCCAACCTACGAACGCGACGCGGCTACGGAGGCGTGTCGTCCGATCCCAGCTTTCGTAGCCCGGGTGGAGCGCAGCGCGTAACCCGGGATCCGGCGCTCGTCGTCCCTCATGCAGTCGAGAAGACTCGGCGCGGTGCCCGCCGCGCATCGCCGAAAGCTTTTGCGTATCGGGCATGCCCGATCCCGGGTTCCGCTCCGCTGCACCCGGGCTACGAGAACTAAGATGTTGGGCTTCCTTCGTCAGCCCAACCTACGAGCGCGACGCGGCTACGAAGACCTATCGTCCGATCCCAGCGCCTCGCGCACGAACGGGATCGTCAGCGGGCGGCCGGCGCTCAGAGAGGCGGCGTCGAGGGTGTCGAGCGCGGTGTTCAGCGCGGCCCAGTCGCGCGGCAGGCGGCGCAGGAGATAGATCGCGACCACCGGGGGTAGCGCGATGCCGCGGCCGGCGGCGGCGTGCACGAGCGCGGCGCATCGCGCGTCGTCGTCGAGCGGCACGAGGTGGAAGACGAGCGCCGCGCTGAGCCGAGACTGCAGATCGGCCAGCACGCCGCCGAGCTCGCGCGGCGCGGCCGGCGCACTGAAGATCAGTCTGCCGCCGGCGCTCTGCACGCGGTTGTACAGCGCGAACAGCCGATCTTCCCAGCGGCGCTCGCCGAGCAGCGCGTCGACGTCGTCGAGCGCCAGCGCGTCCAGGGCCTCGAGCCCGTCGAGCGCGTCCGTGCCCCAGCCGCGCAGCTCGAACAGCGGCAAATACATCGCGCGCGCCCCGCGCTCCGTGCTCTCGCGCACCGCCGCCTGCAGGAGATGCGACTTGCCGACGCCTGCCGCGCCCCATAGGAACAGGCACCACGGCCCCTCGCCCGCGGCCCAGGCGCGCGCCGCGGCGAGCGCCTCGCGGTTGCCGGCGGGCTCGAAGCCGTCGAAGCTCGCGCCCGCGTCGCGAAACAGGGCGAGCGTCTGCTGGCGCCAGCGATCGCTGCCGGCGCTCATTCCGCCGCGTCGGCGGGCGCGGTCGCCTCGCCGGCAGGCGGCGGACCGTAGAGGCCGCTGCGTTTGTACTCGTCGTGCGAATGGCGCAGGAGCACGACGATCGCCGCGGCGACCGGCAGCGCGAGCAGCACGCCGAAGAAGCCGAAAAGCTGGCCGCCCGCCATCACCGCGAAGATCACCGCGACGGGATGCAGCCCGATGCGATCGCCGACGAGCAGCGGCGAGAGCACCATGCCCTCGAGCATCTGGCCGACGCCGAACACGGCTACGACGGCGAGCAGGTGTATCCAGTCCTGGAACTGCAGCAGCGCGGCGATGCCGGCGAGCAGCACGCCGACGATCACGCCGAGATAGGGCACGAAGCTGACGAGGCCGGCGATGAGGCCGATCGAGAACGCGAGCTCGAGCCCGCACAGCCACAGCCCCACGATGTAAATCGTCGCGAGCGCCGCCATCACCGTGAGCTGGCCGCGCAGGAACTCGGCGAGCACGGCGTCGATCTCGCGCGCGAGCTGCGAGACGCGCGGCTCGATCGGCCGCGGCAGCAGCTCGCGCACCTTGGCGACGAGCTCGTCCCAGTCGCGCAGCAGGTAGAAGGTGACGACCGGCACGAGCAGCACGAAGCTGAGCCAGCCGAGCAGCGCCTGCCCCGAACGGCCGAGCTGCAGCACGAGCCCGCGCGCGAGCTTGGAAATTTCCTGCCAATGCGCGGTCAGGTGCTCCCTCAACTGCGCGGGATCGAGATCGAGCGCGACGCCGAAGCGCTGTTCGAGCCAGGGCAGCAGCCGCTCCTGCGCCCAGCCGAGCGCGATCGGCAGCTTGCCGATCAGCACGGCGATCTGGTGTTCGAGCGCGGGGATGAACACAAGCAGCGCGAGCAGCGCCGCGAGGAACATCGTGACGAAGACGACGCACACCGACAGCGTGCGCGACAGGCCGCGCCGCTGCAGGCGATCGACGAGCGGATCGCCGAGATAGGCGAGCAGCGCGCTGACGACGAAAGGCGTCAGCACCGGCGCGAGGAGGTACAGCAGCCAGGCCGTGCCGGCGGCGAGCGCGAGCACGAGCCACTTCTGCGAATCGGTCAGCATGACGGCCGCCATCGCGGGCTCAGTGCGCGAGCATGTAGGTCGCGGACGCGTCGGCCACGGGCAGCAGCGCGGAAGTCAGGCGCAGGCTCTCGGCGACCGCCGGCAGGCCGCCGCGCGCGGACATCTGGAACAGCACTTCGTTGCCGGTCACGCGCTGCACGCCGAGCGAAGTCACCGTGTCGAGCCCGCGCAGCAGGCTGAACGCGCGCCCGTAGTCGTCCGCCGACTGCACGCCCTGCACGGTCAGCGCAAAGGCCGCGATACCGCCGCCGAACACGGCCGGGTTCGCGAAGTGCGCGCCCAGCGCATCGGCCGCGCGCTCGATGCCGGCCGTCGCGGCGGCGTGCGGCGAGTCGCCGCTGGTCTCGAAATCGGTGACTTCACCGTCGATCACGATCCGCCAGCGCCCCTGCCAGGCAAGCCCGTCGCTCGAGCTCAGCACGCCGCCGAGCTTCGGCGGCTGCACGGGGGCGGCGGTGACGGGCGTAGGCGGCACGGGCTCATCGGGCGGCGGCGCGACGTCGCCGACGAGCGCGGTGAGCAGCTCCTCGGCCGGCAGGCTCGCGAGGCTCGCCGCGAGCGCGGGATCGACACTGCCGCGGGCGAGCGGAATCGCACGCTCGGCGGCCTGCGCATTCACGGTCTCGCGCAGCTCGGGATACTTCGCGTCGGGCACGAAGCGGCGGCCCTCGGCGTCATCGAGCAGGATCCACGCATAGGTCTGCGGCCGCTGCTGTCCCCACAGCACCACGCCGCGCTCGCGCAGCGCGCCGGCCACGGCGCGCGCATCGAAATCGACTCGCAGTCGCCAGCCGTCGACGTCGTTGCCGCCGGCCTCGTGGCCGATGACCGTGACGTAGCGCCGCGCGCGGTCGAGCAGCGCGCGGCCGGCGGGTGCGTCGAGGATGTCGCTGCGGCCGGTGACTTTTTTCAACACCACGGCGAGCGCGCGGGCGACGCCGCGCTCGGACTCCGCGGCGCTGCGATCGGCGACCGGAACGACGGCGCTGTAAAGGCCGCTGACGGTGGCGGCGCGCGCGACGGGCACCAGCGCGACGGCGAGCACCAGCAGCAGCGCAGCCCAGCCCGGCGGCCGAAAGGCGGTGCGAAACATGCCGGGACGCTATGCGAAAGGGGATTTTGAAGTCAAGGGAAGTGTCGTCGAATCCAAGGTTTACGCTATCCGACGCGAGCCTTACCATGCCCGCCATGAGCACTCGCGACACCTTGAGCTACCGCGACGCCGGCGTCGACATCGACAGCGGCGCCGAGCTGGTCGAACGCATCAAGCCCTTCGCCAAGTCGACCGTCCGCGACGGCGTCGTCGGCGGCCTCGGCGGCTTCGGCGGCCTCTTCGAGCTCGCCAAGGCGAAGTACGAACGGCCGATCCTCGTGTCCTCGACAGACGGCGTCGGCACCAAGCTGAAGCTCGCGATCGATCTCGACCGCCACGAGACGATCGGCATCGATCTCGTCGCGATGTGCGTCAACGACGTCGTCGTGCAGGGCGCCGAACCGCTGTTCTTCCTCGACTACTTCGCGACCGGCAAGCTCGACGTCGCAGTCGCCGCGACCGTCATCGCAGGCATCGCCGAAGGCTGCCGCCAGGCCAACGCGGCGCTGCTCGGCGGCGAGACGGCCGAGATGCCGGACATGTACGCGCCCGGCCACTACGATCTCGCCGGCTTCACCGTCGGCATCGTCGACGCCGCGAGGCTGATCGACGGCAGCCGGATCGCGGCGGGCGACGCGATCGTCGGCCTCGCCTCGAGCGGCGTGCATTCGAACGGCTATTCGCTGGTGCGTCGCATCCTCGCGCAGAGCGGCGCCGATCTGGCCGCCCCGCTCGATGGCCGGCCGCTCGCCGCGGCGCTGCTCGCGCCGACGCGCATCTACGTCAAGCCGCTGCTCGCCGCGATCGAGAAGCACGAGATCCGCGGTCTCGCCCACGTCACCGGCGGCGGGATCACGGACAATCTGCCGCGCGTGCTGCCCGAGGGCCTGTACGCCGCGATCGATCTCGATTCCTGGAGCCTGCCGCCCGTTTTCGAATGGCTGCGCGAACACGGCCCCGTCGCCGACGCCGAGATGCTGCGTACCTTCAACTGCGGCCTCGGCATGCTGGCCGTGGTGCCGGCACGCGAGGCCGACGCCGCGATCGCAACGCTGGCCGCGCACGGCGAGCAGGCGCGAGTCGTCGGCCGCGTCGAACGCGGCGCGCCGGCGGCGCGAGTGGCTTACAGCGGCCGTTTGTGATCGCGAGCGGCGTCGCTGCTCGGGCTCGACGCCGCCTCATCCGCCCGCGAGAGCCAAGCGCGCAGAGCGCCGCTTCTCGGCCTCGCGCCGCTGCTGGCGATCGCGATTGCGGGCCCAGCACGTCGCGCCCAGTGCGCGCGCCTTGAGGATGAAGGCGGCTTCGAACTCGCGCGCATCGCTTTCGTCGAGCACCTGCCAGCCCAGACCCGGGCGATGGAACACGACCGGCCGCCCGCCGCGCGTTTCGATCGCGCAGACCTGGCGATACGCGAGCTCGGCGGCGGCGTTACGGCCGGCCGAATGCTGGCGCAGCTTGGCGACGCTCCACCATTCCCACGGCGGCGTCCGGTGCAGCGCGCCGAGATCAGACGTGCGCGTTTTCCTGGCTGAACTGCAGGACATGGCCGTTGTTGTCGTAAATCGCGAATTCGCGGGCATCGGCTTCGAAATTGAACAGCGGATAGCAGATCGACGCCTTGCTTTCGAGCGCCTCCCAGAACGCGTCGATGTCGTCGACCGAGAAGTGGACGACGAGCGGCGGTACGGGGAGCTGGAGCGCGTCGGGCAGATTGATGCTGGTGAGCTTGAGGGTCAGGCTGTCCCGCCGCAGCGAAGCCCAGCCCCACTCGCGGTCGACGCGCGTGCATTCGAAGCCGAGCACGTCGGTATAGAAGCGGATCGAGGCGCTGAGATCCAGCGTCCGCAAGGTCGGCGTGGCGGCGATGAGGGTCATGCGACGCGACTCGATGCCCTTGCTCGCGGCCCGTAGCGGAACGCACGGCCCCTGCGTCCGGCCCGAGCGAGCTTGCGCTCCTGCCGGTGGAAAACGCCGTCGACTGTCGAAAGCATTCGTTTTTTCCTGGCTGAGTCAGTGACCGGAAGCTCGTCCGGAGCGGCCGAGTCGGCTCGCTTGCATCGCGTGGCCGGCCCGCCTCGACTTGCGCCTAAACGATAATAATTCTCATTTGTGAAAGCAAGCGGCGGTGCAGGACCCGGGGGAAATGCGGAAAACGCCCGGTGATCCAACGGCATGGATGGATGGCTTCACCGGCAGCGAGCCGCGGCTCGTTCACGACTTTCCGCCGGCGGCCTTCTCGATGGCCCTCAGAAACCCGCGCAGTATCCGCACCTCGCTCTGCGTGAGCCCGGGCCGCGCGACGAGGCGCTGCAGCCGCGTGGGCAGCAGTTTGGGGCGTTGGGGCTTGAAATAGTCGACGGCCTGCATCGCGCGCTTGGCGTGCTCGACGAGGCCGGCGAGCTCGGCGGTGGTGGCGAGCGGATCCTCGTCTCCGCCGATGGACACCGCGTCACCGAGCGCCTGCACGCGCAGCTCGTAAGCGCAGATCTGCACGGCCTGCGCGAGATTCAAGGAGCTGAAGTCCGCGGCAGTCGGGATGCGAATGGCGCGCTGGCACAGCGCGAGCTCCTCGTTGGAGAGCCCCGATTGCTCGCGGCCGAAGAGAATGGCGACGTCGGCCTGCGTCGGCTGCGCGGCCGCCCAGGCCGCTGCTACACGCGGCGTCATCACGGGCCATTCGAGATGGCGCGTGCGGGCGGTGGTGCCGAACACGAGCCCGCAGTCGGCGACCGCCGACGCGATGTCGTCGACCACGCGAGCCGCCTGCAGGAGATCGTCTGCACCCGAGGCGCGTGCGGTCGCTTCCGCCGACGGAAAAAGGCGCGGCCGCACGAGCACGAGCTGGCGCAGGCCCATCGTCTTCATCGCGCGGGCCGCCGCGCCGATGTTGCCGGGATGAGAAGTCTCGACCAGCACCACGCGGATGCGGGCGAGCATGGCCTGCGCTGCGCGCGAGGCCTCGTCGATGAGAGCGGCGTCATGCACTGGAACGGTCCGCGGCAAAGCCGGCTTCCGGTAGAATCGCGGCATTCTAATGAAGCCGCACCCGCGGCGGCAGTCGCCGCCGCCAGGGCGCCGGGCGTCCGCGCCGGCGCGGAGATTCCATTGCCCATGCATCCGATGCTCAACATCGCCGTACGCGCCGCCCGCCGGGGCGCGACGGTGATCCTGCGCAATCTCGAGCGCCTCGATACCCTGCAAATCGATCTGAAGGGACGGCGCGACTATGTCTCGAACGTCGATCGCGAGGCCGAGACGGCCATCATCGATACGCTGCGTAACGCCTACCCGGACCACGAGATCCTCGCCGAAGAGAGCGGCAGCCGCGGCGACAGCGACTTCGTGTGGATCATCGACCCGCTGGACGGCACGACGAACTATCTGCACGGCTATCCGCAGGTGGCGGTATCCATCGCGCTGGCCGTGCGCGGCGAAGTCCAGCAGGCCGTGGTCTACGACCCGCTGCGCGACGAGCTCTTCACCGCGACGCGCGGCTCGGGCGCGCAGCTCAACAACCGCCGCCTGCGCGTGAGCCGCTGCCGCAGCCTCGATCACGCCCTGCTCGCCACCGGCTTTCCCATCCGCGACGAAAAGCTGATCGAGCCCTATCTCAAATCCTTCGCCCGCTTCATGCACCGTGCCGACGGCGTGCGCCGCGCCGGCGCCGCGGCCCTCGATCTCGCCCACGTCGCCGCCGGCCGCCTCGACGGCTTCTGGGAGTTCGGCCTCCACGCCTGGGACATCGCCGCGGGCGCCCTCCTCGTGCAGGAAGCCGGGGGCATGGTCGGCACGCCCTACCCCGGCCAGGACCTGCTGAAACACGGCGACATCGTCGCTGCGACACCGAAGGTGTTTACCGAGATCATCGAGGTGTTGAGGGAGTTTCCGGTGCGGAAGGTGGGTGGAGCTCATTGAAAGTATTGGTTCTGACTTCCACCTACCCACGTAGCGCTTCCGATACGCTACCTTCATTCGTGCACGAGCTGTGCCGTCGGCTCGTTCAGGCTGATCACAGTGTTGATGTACTGACTCCCCGTCTACCAGGCGCGCCAGGACGTCAGTACCTCGATGGTGTCCATGTCACTCGTTTCGGGTACTGGTTTGCGAGATTCGAGACCCTTACCGGATCAAGCGGCATACTTGCCCGGCTGCGCCACCGGCCTTGGAGAATTGGCCTCATTCCGTGCTTCATGCTCGGATTGCTTTGGGCTCTCAATAGATCGCTCCGCTCAACTCATTACGATCTCATTCATGCCCACTGGCTTATTCCGCAGGGGATTCTGGCGGCTATATTTGTTCCCTTGGTCACTACTACCCCGCTCATCTGCACGGCACATGGTAGCGATATTCATGCCTTACGGGGTCCAGGTGCCCGCTGGCTGCGCCGCAAGGTACTGCAGCGTACCGTGCTTACCACCGTCGTCAGCCAGGCTTTGTGTAATGAACTCGTCTCCCAAGGCGCTTCACCAGACAAGCTAGTCGTGGCGCCTATGGGCGTGGATTTCCACGCTCTGTTCGTGCCGGATGAATTCGTTCGTAGACAGCAGAATAGAATCGTTTTCGTGGGCCGCCTCATACCGTTGAAGGGCGTGGACGTGCTGCTAAAGGCATTTGCCGAGGCGAAAGCGAGACACCCGGCATTGATACTAGAAATCATCGGCGATGGACCGGAGCGGCGCTCGCTCGAAACCATGGCATCTACACTGGGAATACAGCACGCAGTCGAATTTTCCGGCGCACTTCCGCAGGCAGCATTGCCACCCCGCTATTCGGCCGCATCAATCGCAGTCGTCCCTTCGCTGACCGAAGGCTTTGGACTGGTAGCACTAGAAGCCATGGGGTGCGGATGTGCGGTTATTGCATCCGATCTACCGGCACTCGAAAGCATCGTACTTGATGAAGAGACCGGGCTTCTGTTTCCTCCCGGGGACACTTCCGCGCTCAAGGCAAACCTGTGCCGATTGTTCGAAGAGCCTCCATTGTGTCATCGGCTCGCGGAGAATGGTCGTCGAATGGCATTGCAGTTACACGACTGGTCGATCGTCACGCAGACATATTTGGGAATTTATCATAGCGCCACTTGCCGAGCAGGTGCCCGGGGCACGTAGCATCCTAGTTCTTTGGTTGAACGAACGCGTGTATAAGAAGCGACGTTTTCTCCTCAAAGGCTGAAGCAGGCATGAATACCGCGCAAGAATCGAAATCCCCGGTCGTCAGCATAGTGCTGCCAGCACGAAACGAGCAACGCGGCCTCGAGGAATTGTTGCCACGACTGCGCACCGCGTTTCCAGATAGCGAAATACTCGTCGTCAACGATGGCAGCACAGACGGGACTGCCGACGCCTGCCAGCGTCATGGCGTCTCGGTACTCAGCCATCCCTATTCAATGGGAAACGGCGCCGCAGTCAAAACCGGCGCACGCCATGCAAAGGGCAGTGTATTGGTCTTCATGGACGCCGACGGGCAGCATAGCGCCGATGATGTTCGCCGCCTCCTTTCAAAGCTGGAAGAGGGATACGAAATGGTGGTCGGCGCTCGCGAGTGGGACACGCACGCGTCACACGGACGATCGATTGCCAACCGGATCTACAATCGACTGGCGAGCTACATGACAGGGAAGCCAATCGCGGATCTCACGTCCGGCTTCCGCGCGGTGAGAGCCCGACATTTCAAACGTTTCCTATACCTGCTTCCGAACGGATTCTCTTACCCGACGACTTGCACTATGGCTTTTTTCCGCTCCGGTTTACCGGTGGCTTACGTCCCGATCCGGGCGAATCAACGGCGAGGCAAGAGTCACATTCGTTTGGTAGAAGATGGCGTGCGCTTCCTCGTAATCATCCTGAAGGTCGGAACGCTTTTTTCCCCGATGCGATTGTTTCTTCCTATTAGCGGATCGCTGTTCATAACTGCTTCCGCTTACTATGCGTACACCTACTCTGTCGCCCATCGCTTCACCAACATGAGCGCGCTTCTATACCTCTCGGCACTTCTTTGCTTTCTGATAGGCATACTCGCCGAGCTGGTTTCATCGCTGCATTATAAGGAAGCCGATTTCGAACGAAGACTCGTACAGCGCGACTGATTAGAGAGTGCTTGGATCCTCATCCGCATAGCTCCGCAAACGCCCTTCTATACCCTTCTATCATGTGTGTCTCACCGAATTGGGAAACAATTCTCTGTCGATTGATGCTTCCCATTCGACTGCGCATGGAGGAATCGCCAGCCAGATAGTTGATCCGATCGATGAAGTCGTCAACGCGTTCCGCATCGATGAGATATCCGCCTAATTCATCCTGTAGGATTTCTGGTATGGCAGAGCAATTCGTGGCAACGACTGGAAGTCCACAAGCCATGGCCTCCGCTACCGCCAGCCCAAAGCCCTCGCGCAAGGTCGGCATCAGCAGGATATCGACGCGATTGTATAGTGCAGGCATGTCGTCATACGGTACGCGCCCGATGATTCTCACGTTCTTCGGCAGTCCGCTGCTGAATACGTCATCGCGCAAGCCGCTAGCAATCCACAATTCAACGTCCTGGGACAATCCTTTGGCGATGCGCTCGAGCAAATGAGCGCCCTTTCTGTGCGACATGTTTCCACTGAACAAGACTCGGATACCCGCGTGCGGCTCCGGCTGTGCAGAAAAGCGCTCTATGTCGATGCCGTTCGGGACGATGCGAAGTTCACCCGCGTAATCTAAATCCTCTCTCACCAGCTCCGCCGTGTACCTACTGACTGCCGTGACCAGACTTGCACGCTTCAGCGCCTGTCTCGTAAACCATCGCAGGTCGGTGGAGTAGTGAATTCGGTGCATGAATGAGCAATGTCTGACGAACCACGGGTCGAGATAGTAATTGTGGAAAGTGGCGACCAGCTTTGCCCGTCGCGGCGTCACCAATCCCCCGTAATCCGCCGGAACATGGACGATATTCGTCGCGCACTTGCGATACCGAAGCATCAGCGGCGGGAAGTACTCCAAGCTTGGGCTGAACGTGTGCAGCGTGTAGTTCTCGAGCCTTCTGGAAAGCGTCAGATGGATCACGTATGCGCCGCTCCCTTCCGACATTACAGCCGTTACCGGCGGACAAGGGTAGTTCATACCCGGCGCGCGACAAAAATCTGTTCGACACCGAAACGGCCAAGACCCAGTCCGACGAGCAAGCGCTCGAAAGCCATTTGCAGTCGATGGCCTAGGATCGGTTTGCCCATCACCGTCGGCAGCACTCGAAAACCCGCCCATAGCTGTACGCGAAACCCTGCTGCGGACAGCATTGCTTCGACATCTTGACGCGAAAGATGATTTCGCCCACGACCGATCCACCTGTTCGCGAATGCAGTCACAAGACCACTGATGCTCGCCGATTCCATGTGGTTATTGCCAATCAATGTGGCGCCAGTCGACATATGTGCCGCCAGCCACACAAGGACCTCATTCCTTAGCGATGGCTCCGCATTGAGCAGAAATCGGAACAAAGTCACGCAGTCGAAATCGCCAATCCGTTGATCTTGCTCTCTAGTAACATCGACGCAGTAGAAAAGCGCCTCGGGAACGCGTTCTCGCGCGACCTCCAACATATCTGCCGAAACGTCAATGCCTGTCGCAGCAGGAAAGTACTTGACTCCTACCTTGAGCAATCGGCCAGTCCCGCACGCAAAATCGAGATATCTTTTCGCACCACGCGCGACGGCCTCCTCGAATGCACGACTAACGAAATCCTTGATAAACGAACTCCAAATCACGGCGTCGACCTTCTCGGCGTGAGTTGCGTCGTACCATAAGCCTTTCCCTTCTCCCACATGGCTGTTTCTATAAGACATGCTCATTGCTCCAACACGAAGCAGCATCCAACCGCGAAACCAGCCGACAGCTCACTCTTCGTTTGAGCTCCGCCAGAGGCGGCGGCAGGCGCGCACGATAAGTGTCGATATAGCGAAGCGCCATTTCTCGGCTAGAGCGCAAGGCACACGACCTGGTTAGAGGCGTCTTCGCCGCCTCCTCATATGACTCGAGAAGCTTTTCACCAGCCATGCGATAGCGCCGGTGATCTAGCCGTAAGAGCCTGATCAAGGGGTGGCAGAAATAAATGCTCATGTGCAACATGGCGAGGTCGATGAGGACACTTGCGCGATAAGTCTGGTTCGGAAACAACCAGCGATTTGGCAGTGGGTCGATGAATACCAACCGGTCATACGTATCAGTGAAGATATTTCCATGCCAACAATCTCCCCAAAAGAACCCGCTTTCTACATCGCTATGCTCGGCGATAGTGGCTGCGCCCTCTTTGTCTTCGGCACGCACGCCACTAAGCGGAGACGCATCCATTTCCCGCACGGCATGCAGGTGCGCGAGGGCTTTGCCTATACGAGCCATGACTATCGGCAGTTGGTTAATTGGACGCGCAAGCGCCGGACGTAAACCTTCAATCCGCTCATACCCGATCGTCCCTTTCGATGTATCCATCCAGCGCGGGCGAGCGGTTCGAACATCGTCCAATTGCTCGACTATCGCACTGAACAGATTTACCCGCTTCCAGTCGGTTTCGACATTGCTTCCGTGATGTTTCACGAAGATGTCTTCCACGCGTTCGAACTTATTCCTCCGTTTCATATCGTGGAAATACGTTTGCTGGCGACTTTCGCCATCACGCCAAGATAGATCAAGCCAAGCGTCGTCTCCGTAGCCATGCAGACGTAAGCAGCAGCAGTCCAGCCGTACCGCGGAATGCATATGAAGTTGGCGACCAACGCGCCTCCGGCGACCACCCATTGCACCCTGCTTCGTATTGCGAGGAAACCCGCGGCAGCGACGTTCTGCTCTCCAGTCATGCGAAGGCTCATGGCTATGGGCAGCATCGCAAGGGGCAACAAGCCTTCGTTCACCGTGGCAAAACTCGGTCCGGCGGACCACACTAGGGCCGGCACCAGGAAGCCCCATACAGCAGCCGCCAAGACAAGTCCCAGCATGACACAGGCAGCCGTCGAGCGAATTCCGGCGGCGGCTGTTGCGGCCGTGCCATGAGTGCCCGCGCTGCCGAAAAGACGTGCATACGCAGTCGACACGATCGCCGCAACGGGCAACAGCGAAAGCTCGATAATCCGGTATCCCGCCGCATAGACGCCCGCACCCGTGGCGCCTGAAAGACTGAGGACGAGCATCTTGTCTGCCTCGGTGTGCAGCCGCGCCGAGATCACACCACCTGCGAAATGAAGGCCGTCTTTCCATCGGAATGGAAGGGGGGAACCCATAGGCAAGGTATGTCGCAGGTCGCGGAACAACCATGCTGACGCCAACAGCGCGGCCGCGACGCTTCCGCTCAAGTAACAAGTCGCCCAGAGCGCTAGCGTAGGCGCCGCCGCGAGCAGCCACAATGCACCAACGGCAACCAGACGCAGCAGGGCCGGTAGCAGCCGCACAATCCCCATCACGAACATGTCGCCCCGGCCCTGATATATTTTCGCGACAAGCTCCGATATTCGAAACATGAAGATATCCGCCACGAGGACTTGCAGCGCTATCAGCAGTGCGATGTGTTCGGAAAAGGCCGCATTGCTGATCGCGGCAGCCACTATGACAAGAGGGACGGTGGTCGCGGTGGTTATTCGAAGCGCCCGATTGAAAGCCACGAGAGACTGTGCCGGCGTCTGCGCAGCCGCACGCATAGCCACGAAATCTGCACCTAGCCCGGACAGTGGTGCAAACAGGCTGCCGAGAGCCACGACCGCGGCGAAGGTGCCATAGCCGTCCGCAGCGATGAAGCGCGCGACGCTGAATAGAACCACGGCCTGTATGCCCATTCGGGCGGCCAGCATGCCGAAAGCGACCAGTGCGCCGTTAGCGAGTCGAACTCTCATTCGACTAACCATCGGCAAACGCGCCGCCACAAGCTCCGTGAGCTGAGTACGGCCGTCTTGGGCACGAATCGAGTGCGGCTGCGCCATCTGCGAACAACGCTATTCGACATCTCGAGGGGCGACTGCGGATAAGCCTCGTTGTTTCCTAGCCGCTTTTCGAAACTCGACTATGTCATCCATTATCTTTCGCGAACGCCAGCGGAATGCATCTAACCGGTCCAACTCCTGCGCGCGGCGTACTTCCAGCTCTGCACGTTCGTAATCAGGCAGGAACAACAGAATTTGGGCTACATTCAATCGTCTGGCCACATCCGAAGGTTCGATGTCGGACGCCTCCTGCATCAAACGCAAAGCTGCCTCGTAGTCATCAAGCTGTTCCGCGTAGTACATGCCAAGTATCGTCAGTAGATCGGCTTTCACACCGGGTCGAAGCTGCGGATTGCTCAGCGCTGACGCGAATATGGTACGAATCTGCGCGGGCGGTGTTTGACACTTCTGCTTTCGTTGGCAGACGACCAGTGACTGTAGAGCGCCGACTTGGTTCGGAACCAGGGGACGGCGCGCGAGCCTTTGTGCCAATTCGCGCATTACGGACTCTTCAGCGGCGCCATCAGCTAGAATCACACGCCCGATGAGGGCAGACACTTCATTGGGTGCTAGTTGAGCCGCTCGATCGAGATACTTGGCTGCAGCCGCAGTGAGCTCTGTCTCGTTCGGCCCATGCGCCGCTAGATGGAGCAATCTTGCGAGTTCGTAGTTTGCGCGCGCCGACGACGGCCTATGATTGACTTCATAGACGGCTAGGTCTAACGGATTTCGCCATTGATACGCACGCAGCGCGGTCGTACCCGTCAACGCGACTAATATTGCTACGCCGATCGGCACTGTGAGCCTCGATGCCCTCGCCTCAAGGAATCGGCCGGCACCCACGGTGACGCCCAGGATAGGTCCGAGGTATGCGATGTAATTGCGATGAGGATGGACCAGCTCTAGCAGAATGAACGTAGACTCCATGGCATGACCCACCAGGAACCAGAGCACCGCGAACGCGTACCACACTCTTTTCTTCCTGACCACCAACGCCATTCCAGCGATGAGTATCCATCCCACGACAGATGGCAGTGTCGTTAGTGGTTCGACGAGTGAACGAGAAATCGTGAAATCATCGTAGAAGAGCGCCAGATGGGAGATGGCGGGCACGAACAGGAGCCCGACATACATGAAGAGAACCCGAGCCTCCGTGAGCATCCGTTCAGCGGCATTGAACTCCCGTGTTTCCGCCGCCCGGCTGAGCCATTCCGGTGTGTAAAGCAGATAACACGCCAGCAGCAGCATCGGTAGAACTAGGACAATTGCGAAGAACTGGGTCGGGTTGCCTTTGCGCCAATCGCGGTCTCGTTGGAAATCGTACATTACGGCTTCTATGACGAATGCATAACCAATGAGTAGAACGCCGTTCTCTTTCGCCAGCGCGGCAACAGCAGTCGCGAGCGGAATACCAAGCCACAGATAAACTGTTCGGCGGCCGGTCGAAATCGATGCGGAGCGAAGGTAGACGTAACCGAGAAGGCCCAGCAAAACGAATGTCCCACATAGGCTAGTCATCCTCTGCACAACATACAGCACACTGGTAAGTTGCACGGGGTGCAGAACCCAAACGGCAGTTGCGAACAAGGCGAACGGTTCCACCCGTTCTGAAGAAGCCGCGCTTGCCCGAGGCGATCTGAGCAAGGCCCTCGTCAGAAGGTAGACGAGGAGTCCGTTGATCAAATGAATCCCAAGATTGGTCGCTTTGAAATAGAAAGGATCCAGCCCGGTGGTCGCCCGATTGAAGGCGAAGCTCATCATGCTGAGCGGGCGCTTCAGCGGACCCGCGTTCCCTGCCATGGCAGCCTGCCACAGCGATTTGGCGGACAGTTCGTCGACCGCGAGATTCGGATTAGTGACGATGTTGTTATGATCGTCAAAGACGTAGGGCCCCTTGAGCCCATTCCAATACGCGGCAAGAGCGACAACGCCGAGCAAGACCAGGATCGGCGCTGAGGTTGTTCTCAGAATCATGCGACTGAGATGGTTGTTGCGGTCGAAGCTTCTCATGTCAGTCGACCGGCAAAGAAGATTTGAAAATGAAACGCCCCGGCATGGCCGGGGCGTTTCTCGCTGGTTAAGCGTTTAAGTGCTTAGCGGCAGCTCGACGGGCGATACTTCGGTTCGAGGTCGCCCCCCGCAACGTCCTTCTCGCAGTTCCAGATAACGCCACCGGCAGAAGCAGTGGGCAGCAAGACCAAGGTGGAGTCATTGATCGGGTCGCCGGAGAACGTGACGGTAATCATGCCGCTGGTGCCGACCGCTACGCTTTTCACGTTGTTGCCGACAATCGACGTCGCAAGGGCCATACCAGCCGTCGTGTTAGCTTCGGGCAGAGTACCGTTGCTGGCAAAATATTCGGATACGGCCGTCTTGCCGGACGACGCCAAACTCAGACCTTCCGTCACTCGCGCACGGATCGTGTAGTCCTGATACGCCGGAATGGCGACCGCGGCCAAGATGCCGATGATCGCGACGACGATCATCAGTTCGATAAGCGTGAAACCCTGTTGGACTTTCTTCATGACTCAACTCCTGATGGACTGGTTGCTTCTTCAGTGCCGCGGGCCGCGGCACTGGTGCGGCTCCTCTGGCGTCTCTTTCCACACCGCCGAGCCAGGCCCGACTGCGCGTTGGCCTGTATCGAGCACCAAGCGTGCCAGCTTTAGCGCGGCGCCTATCCTGTGGTACGAGTCACACAAGCTCGCCAAGTCTGGGGTTTAGAGCGGTTCGGGCGTTGGCAGGAATCGACGCTGACGCGGCGCCCAAGGGCAGAATGTGACGCGTAGCGTCACGTGGATCCGATGGCACCCTGGACGTTCAATCGAGGCCGAGCTTGTCCAGCCGGTAGCGCAGCGCGCGGAAGCTGATCCCCAGCAGTTTCGCTGCCTGAGTCTTGTTCCAGCGCGTTTTCTCCAGCGCATCGAGGATGCGCTTGCGCTCCACGTCGTCGAGATAGCTCTGCAGCTCGCCGTCCGGCGCTTCTTCGGTAGCCGGCAGCGAACCGGCTCCCTCCGTCGGCTCGGCCGGCAACTGCAGATCGCCGATCGCAATCTCCTCGCCCTCGGCGAGCGTGCAGGCGCGTTCCAGCACGTTCTCGAGCTCGCGCACGTTGCCGGGGAAGCGGTAGCGCTTCAACGCCGCCCACGCCTGCTCGCTCAAGCGGGCGCGCGCGCCGCCGTGGCTCTCAGCGAGGCGCTCGAGGAAATGGTTCGCGAGCAGCACGATGTCCTCGCCGCGCTCGCGCAGCGGCGGCACCTTCAGCTCGATCACGTTGATGCGGTAATAGAGATCCTGACGGAAGGAACCCGCGGCGACCAGCGCTGCGAGATCCTTGTGCGTGGCGGACAGGATGCGGCAGTCGACCGGCTGCTCCTGCGCGGCGCCGACGCGCCGGATGCGCTTTTCCTGGATCGCGCGCAGCAGCTTCACCTGCATCTGCAGCGGCAGCTCCGCCACTTCGTCGAGGAACAGCGTGCCGCCGTGCGCGGCCTCGAAGAGGCCGATCTTGTCGGCGACCGCGCCGGTGAAACTGCCCTTCACGTGGCCGAAGAGCTCGCTCTCGATCAGATCGTGCGGGATCGCGCCGCAGTTCACCGGCACGAAGGCCTGCGCGGCCCGCGGTCCCTGCTCGTGGATCAGCCGCGCGACGAGCTCCTTGCCGGTGCCTGATTCGCCGCTGATGTAGACCGGCGCCTGGCTGCGCGCGAGCTTCGCGATCGTCTCGCGCACGCGCTGCACGGCCGGCGACTGGCCGATCAGCGCGCGCAGCGTCGGCGCCTGGCCGGCACCCTGCGTGAGCTTGATCGCCTGGCCGACGAGATTGCGCAGATCGGCGAGATCGACGGGCTTGTTGACGAAGTCGAAGGCGCCGCTCTTCATCGCCTGGATCGCCGCTTCCATGCTCCCATGGGCGGTGATCACGGCCACGGGCAGTGACGGATGGCGCGCCTGGATGTAAGTGACGAGATCGAGCCCGTTGCCGTCGGGCAGGCGCATGTCGGTCAGGCACAGGTCGAAGTGCGTGAGGCCCAGCGCTTCGCGCGCCTCGCCGAGCGTCGCGGCCGACACGCAGTCGATGCCCATGCGGCCGAGCGTGATGGTGACGAGCTCACGGATGTCCGGTTCGTCGTCGACGATCAGAGCCTGCGGTCTGCTCATGCCTGCCTCACGCGCTCAACTGCTGGCGATCGGGATGGGCGAAGAGGATGCGGAAGGTGCATCCGCTCTCGCCGTGCGCGGCGAGGGTGAGCGTGGCCTGGTTCGCCTCGCACAGCTCGCGCGCGATGTAGAGGCCGAGGCCGGTACCACCGCCGCCGCTGGTGAAGAACGGCTCGAAGATCTGCTCCGCGATCGTCCCGGGCATCCCCGGGCCGCTATCGACGACGTCCACCCACGGGCGACCGCTCGCGGCGTCGCGGCCGCAGACGAAGCGCAGCTTCGGCGCGCGGCGGCTGTAGCGCAGCCCGTTCTCGCACAGATTCCACAGCACCTGGTGGAGCTGGCTCCGATCCATGCGCACGATGATATCAGGCTCCCTGCACTCGAAAACGACCTCGTCCGGCGCGAGCGCGTGGCGCTCCGCCACCTCGGCGACGAAGCTCTCGAGCCAGTCCTTCAGCCCGAAGCTTTCGGCGACCGCCATCTCGCGCCGCCCGATCATCATGACGTTCTTGATGATGGCGTTCATGCGCTTCGAATGCTCGTCGATGATCTCGATGAGCCGCCGGTCCTCGCGTCCCAGATGCGGCGACTCGGACAATAGCTGCCCCGCATGGCTGATCGCGCCGAGCGGATTCCTGATCTCGTGCGCGATGCTAGCGGTCAAGCGGCCCAGCGACGCGAGCTTCAACTGCTGGGCGCGCTGCTGCGTCTCGGCCGCGTCCTCGAGGAAGACCAGCGTGTTCTCGCCGACGCCGACGCCGAGATTGGTGAAGGAGACGATCGCCTGGTTGCCGCGCCCGTCCAGATCGAGCGGCGTCTTGCGATTCTCGCTGCGCGCGACCCAGGCGTGACGGGCGCCGTCCAGCACCGGCGAGAGCTCGGCCAACGCGCGGCCGTTGGCGGGTTCTTGCAGATCCAGCATCCGCGCCGCGGCCTGGTTAATCAGCAGCACGCGCAGCGTGTCGTCGAGCACGACGATGCCGGAGCGCATGCGCTGCACGATGTGCTCGTTGAGCTCGGCGAGCGCCTGCAGATCGCGCGCCCGCGCCGCGGCCAGCGCCTCGCTGCGCCGCGCCTGCTCGGCGAGCCAGGAGGCGAGGATGGCCGTGCCGAAGAGGCCGGCGCCGAGCAGGCCGGCCTGCGTGTAGCTGGCCTCGCGGTAGTCGAGCTCCAGCACGCCGAACAGCGTCTCGCCGAGCACCGCGAGCGAGGCGATCGCGGCGAAACCGACCGCCGCGCGCGGGCTCGCGAGCAGGCAGGCGCCCGCGATCGCGATGACGAGCAGGATGCCGAAACCACCGGCGACGCCGCCGGACGCGTGCATCAGCACGGTCAGCGCGACGATGTCGAGCACGACCTGCACGTTGCGCAAGATGACGAGGCTGGGCCGCCGGCGCTCGATGCAGAGATGGAACAGCGTCGCCGCCGTCAGATAGGACAGCGAGGTCCACAGGATGCGGTGCTCGTCGAACTGCGTGAAGTTCGGCGGCAGGCGGCCGAAACCGCTCAGCACCGCGAACAGCCCCGCGATGATGAGCCGATAGAGATTGAAGTAACGGAGCGCGCGCCACGCCCGGTTCAGCGTGGCCGTGCGATCCGAGAGTCCGAGGCCGAGATTGAGCGTCGCGTTACGCACGGGGCGGCGCGGAGTGGGAGGCGCAGGCGTAACGCTCCTCGCCGCGCGCGACGGCCTCGCCGCGAGGCAGGTAGACGCCACACTGCTCGCAGCGAACCATGCGCTCCGGGCGCCCCGCGCCGCGCGAAGATCGATTCGCCGCCTGCCAGCGTCGCCACAGCACCACGCCGACCCACAGCACGAGGACGACGATCAGCAGATTCTTGAGGCCCATCATCCTTCCCGTGTTGCCGGCCGCGGCGCGTGCAAGGGCGCGCGGGTATCCGATATAGTTTGCGCCAGCGTCGGCGTGCTGAAAATGACCGCTGCATTCACTGCCCGCAGCGGGCCGGTCGGGCGCGATCGGCCCCGAGCTCTGGCCTGACGGCCCGTCCTCGGCTCCGTGCCGGGATCGGGCGTCATCCCGCCCCGCGCAACGACGACACGCACCGGAAAATCGAGCAGCTTGGAGTGGATCGATGAACCTGCATGAGTATCAGGCGAAGCAGTTATTCAGTGACTACGGGATACCCATCTTGCCGGGCAAGGTCGCCCGCAGCCCGGATGAGGCGATGGCGAATGCGCGCGCGCTGGGCGGCGGCGCCTGGCTGGTGAAGGCGCAGGTCCACGCCGGCGGCCGCGGCAAGGCCGGTGGCGTGAAGTTCGTGAAGAGCATCGAGGACGTCGGCGCCGCGGCCAAGGCTCTGCTCGGCACCCGGCTCGTCACCAAGCAGTCGGGCCCGGGCGGGCAGCCGGTCAACTGCGTGCTGGTCGACAGCGCCGCGCAGATCGCCCACGAGCTCTACCTCGGCGCCGTCGTCGACCGCGCGAGCAAGCGGATCACCTTCATGGCTTCGCGCGCCGGCGGCATGGACATCGAGGAAGTCGCGGCGTCGACGCCCGAGAAGATCTTCACCGCGAGCGTCGATCCCGTACTCGGCCTGCTGGACTATCAGACGCGCCGCCTCGGCTTCTCGCTCGAACTCAACGACGCCCAGCGCAAGCAGCTCGCGACGATCCTGAAGGGGCTCTACCGGCTCTTCCTCGACAAAGATCTGAGCCTCGTCGAAATCAATCCGCTCGCGATCCTGGCCGACGGCAAGCTCGCCGCCCTCGACGGCAAGATCAACATCGACGACAACGCCCTCTATCGCCAGTCGATCGCCGACTGGCGCGATGCGAGCCAGGAGGACGAGAAAGAGCGTCGGGCGAAGGAATTCGATCTCAACTACGTCACGCTCGACGGCAACATCGCGTGCATGGTGAACGGTGCGGGCCTGGCGATGGCGACGATGGACATCATCAAGCTCTCGGGCGGCGAGCCCGCGAACTTCCTCGACGTCGGCGGCGGCGCGACCGCCGAGCGCGTCGCGGAAGCCTTCAAGATCATCTGCTCCGATCCGAACGTGAAGGCCATCCTTGTCAACATTTTCGGCGGCATCGTGCGCTGCGATCTGATCGCGACCGGCATCATCGAGGCGGTGAAGCAGGTCGGCGTGAAGGTGCCGGTCGTCGCCCGTCTCGAGGGCACGAACGTCGAGGAAGGCAAGCGTCTGCTCGCCGCGAGCGGACTGTCGATCACCAGCGCCGAGGATCTGGGCGACGCCGCCCGCAAGGTCGTGGCCGCGGCGGGGGGTAAGTAACATGTCGATTCTGGTCAACAAGTCCACCCGGGTCATCGTTCAGGGTTATACCGGCAAGCAGGGCACTTTCCACGCCGAACAGGCCATCGCTTACGGCACGCAGATCGTCGGCGGCGTGACGCCGGGCCGCGGCGGCAGCAAGCATCTCGACCGCCCGATCTTCGACACGGTCCACGACGCCGTGAAGGCGACCGGCGCCGACGCCAGCATGATCTTCGTGCCGCCGCCGTTCGCGGCCGACGCGATCTGCGAGGCCGTCGACGGCGGCATCAAGATCATCGCCTGCATCACAGAAGGCATTCCGGTGCTCGACATGCTGCGCGTGAAGGCGATGCTGATGACGCGGCCGGACGTCTATCTGATCGGCCCGAACTGTCCCGGCCTCATCACGCCGGGCGAATGCAAGATGGGCATCATGCCGGCCGCGATCCACAAGCCCGGCCGCATCGGCATCGTGTCGCGCTCTGGCACGCTGACCTACGAAGCCGTCCACCAGACGACGAACGCGGGCCTCGGCCAGAGTAGCTGCGTCGGCATCGGCGGCGATCCGCTGCAGGGCATGAGCTTCATCGACTGCCTGCGCCTGTTCCAGGGCGATCCGCAGACCGACGGCATCATCATGGTCGGTGAGATCGGCGGCTCGGCCGAGGAAGACGCCGCGGCCTTCATCGCCAAGCACGTGACCAAGCCCGTCGTCGGTTACATCGCGGGTGTCACCGCGCCGCCGGGCAAGCGCATGGGCCACGCCGGGGCGATCATTGCCGGCGGCAAGGGCACGGCCGCCGACAAGTACGCCGCGCTGGAGCAAGCCGGCGTCCACACCTGCAAGTCGCCGGCGGAGCTCGGCGCGACGATGAAGCGCGTGCTCTGAGTGCGCCGCGCGCTACCGGGCCGTCGTGCAGACGTCCCGGCGGCGCGCCTCGCCGCATGACGATCGCTGCATGAAGGTCGCACTGGCTCAGTTGAACCTCTGCGTCGGCGACATCGCCGGCAACACGGCGCGCATCGTCGAGACGATCGCGCACGCCCGCGACGAAGCCGGGGCCCGGCTGGTGGTCTTCCCCGAGCTCGCGATCACCGGCTATCCGCCCGAAGACCTGCTGTTCAGGCCCGGCCTGCACCAGCGCGTCGAGCACGCGCTGCGCGAAGTGGCCGCGGCGACGCGGGGCATCGACGTCGTCGTCGGTCATCCCGAGCGCGACGAGGGCGTTATTTACAACAGCGCGAGCCGCCTCGAGGACGGCGCGGTGCGCGCGGTCTATCGCAAGCAGCGGCTGCCGAACTACGAAGTCTTCGACGAGAAGCGTTATTTCCGCGCCGGCACGATGCCCTGCGTGATCGAGGTCGGCGGGTATGCGCTGGGGCTGTCGATCTGCGAGGACATCTGGGATCCGTCGACGGCGGTCACGGCGCGCGAGGCCGGCGCCGAGCTGATCCTCAATCTGAACGCCTCGCCGTTCAGCCATCGCAAACGCGCCGCGCGCCTGCGCGCGCTGGAGGCGGCGGTCGGCAGCGCGGGGCTGCCGATCCTCTACCTCAATCTCGTCGGCGGTCAGGACGAGCTGGTGTTCGACGGCGGCTCGCTCGCCGTGGACGCCGCGGGCCAGGTGGTCGCCGAGGCCTGCGAGTTCGAGGAAGAGCTGCTGCTCGTCGAGCTCGGCCGCGACGCGAGCCAGGTCACGCTGCGCGGCCCCCGCGCGCCGCCGCTGGGCAGCCTCGAAAGCGTCTATCGCGCGCTCGTGCTCGGCGTGCGCGACTACATCGCGAAGAATCACTTCAAGGGCGCGGTGCTCGGGCTGTCCGGCGGTATCGATTCGGCGCTGACGCTCGCGATCGCGGTCGACGCCATCGGCGCCGAGAACATTACCGCGGTCTCGATGCCCTCGCGTTACACCTCGCCGATGAGCATCGACGATGCGCTGGCGCAGGCTCGCACGCAGGGCTGCGAGTGCCACATCGTCGGCATCGAGCCGCCGTTCCAGGCCTTCAACGACATCCTCGCGCCGGTGTTCGCCGGCAAGGCGCCGGACGTCACCGAGGAGAACATCCAGGCGCGCTGCCGCGGCATCATCCTGATGGCGATTTCGAACAAGACCGGCCGCATGCTGCTGACTACGGGCAACAAGAGCGAGATGGCGGTCGGCTATGCGACGCTGTACGGCGACATGGCGGGCGGCTTCGCGCCGCTGAAGGACTGCCCGAAGACGCTGGTCTATGCGCTCGCCCGCTGGCGCAATGCGCAGGAGATCGCGCCGATCATTCCGCCGCGGGTGATCGAACGCGAGCCGAGCGCGGAGCTGCGGCCGGAGCAGAAGGATTCGGACAGCCTGCCGCCGTACGAGATCCTCGATCCGATACTCGAGCGCTACGTCGA
Organism: Gammaproteobacteria bacterium; assembly: GCA_035325705.1. Taxonomy (GTDB): domain Bacteria; phylum Pseudomonadota; class Gammaproteobacteria. The sequence goes on along the minus strand of DAOKZI010000005.1, from coordinate 81,072 downwards.
GCTCGATCGGACGCCGCGCCAGATCGCGGCCGAGGGCTACGATCTCGCGACCGTGAAGCGCGTGGCGCGGATGGTCGATCGCAACGAGTACAAGCGGCGCCAGGCGGCGCCCGGGGTGCGGCTCACGACCCGCGCCTTCGGCCGCGACCGGCGTTTCCCGATCACCTCGCGCTACGACGAACAGGAGCCCGTGCCGGGCGAGTGAGGGTAATCACGCCGCCGCCCGGGTGCAGAACCCGGGATCATCCCCCGAGATGACACGGAACACCGCGAGCCGGAACCTCTTGTAGCCCGGATGAGCGCAGCGAATCCGGGGTTCGGCGGTCGGGCGGCGCGGGTGCGTGAGCCGGCGCCGGATCCCGGATTCGCTGCGCTCATCCGGGCTACAAGGCAAGCCCTTCTCAATGCACCTTCGTCGCCTTCACTTCCTCGATGCCCGGGTGGTTCGGGTAGTTCATCTCCAGCACGCGCAGCGCATCCGCCGACAGATCGTCGAGCTGCAGCACCTTGTAGGCCTTTGCCATCAGGATCAGCGCCTCCGGCATCGCCGGCGTCTGCTGGTAGTTCTCGACGACGTAGCGCGCGCGATTCGCCGCCGCGACGAAGGCGCCGCGGCGCATGTACCAATTGGCGACGTTGACCTCGTGCTGGGCGAGGATGTTGCGCAAATGGCGCATGCGTAGCTGCGAGTCCGCGACGTAGCGGCTGTCCGGAAAACGCTTGATGAGCTCGGAGAAATCATTGAAGGCCTGCAGCGACGCGCCCGGATCGCGCTGCGAGGCATCGCGCGGCAGGTGGCGCTCGATGAGCCCCTTGCCGGACGAGAAGTTGATGAGCCCGCGCAGGTAGAACGCATAGTCCATGTGCGGATGAGTCGGGTTCAGCTTCATGAAGCGATCGACCGCCGCGATCGCGGACTCGGTCTCGTCCTGCTTGTAGTAGCAGTAGCCGAGCTCGAGCTGGGCCTGCGCGGCATAGGGGCCGAAAGGATAGCGGCCCTGCAGTTTCTCGTAATACTCGATCGCGCCGTTGCAGGAGCCGGAATCGAGCCGGTCCTTCGCCGCGTAGTAGAGCTTGTCCTCGGGCCAGTTCTCGGGCAACTCCTCCGGATCCTTGTCCGGCAGCAGGCCGCAGCCGGCGACCAGCAGGACGAGCAGCGAGAGCAGTGCCAGGCAGGCGACGCGGCCGGCTGAAGTAGAAATCGGGGAATTGGCTTTCACTGGCTGGAGATTGCGCGACCGGCGCGCCTGTGCTGAATGGCCGGCATTGTAAGGGCTCGCCCCGATCAGACCAAGGCAGCGGAGCCGGCTCACGCCGTACCGGGGATCTTCATCGAGCTCACACGCCGATCCCGGGTTACGCGCTGCGCGCTCCACCCGGGCTACGAAAGCGCGCGCCGGGCACAGACAAGCGCGTCGTAGCCCGGGTGCAGCGTAGCGGAACCCGGGATCTTCGTCGCCACGGCGCACCCGATCCCGGGTTGGAAAATCGGGCATGCAGTAGACTCCCGGCCCATGAGCGCCCCATCCGTCAACGAAGTTCACCATCGCGCGACCGTGCCGCCCGAGCTTGCCGGTCGCCGCCTCGATCAGGCGCTCGCGGCGCTGTTCGACGATTACTCCCGCACGCTGCTGTCGAGCTGGATCCGCGACGGGCGGGTGCGGCTCAACGGCCGGCCGTGCAAGCCCCGCGACGCGGTGGCGAACGGCGATGCGGTCGAGCTCGACGCGGTGCTCGACGCCTGCGAAGAGACCGCGGCGGAGGCGATCGCCTTCGGCGTCGTGGTCGAGGATCGCGAGTGCATCGTCATCGACAAGCCGGCCGGGCTCGTGGTGCATCCCGGCGCGGGCAATCGCACGCACACTTTGGTCAACGGCCTGCTGCATCGCTGGCCCGAGCTCGCCGCGCTGCCGCGCGCGGGCCTCATCCACCGCCTGGACAAGGACACCTCGGGCCTGCTCGTCGTCGCGCGCACGCCGCGCGCCTTTCAGAAGCTGACGGCGCTGCTCGCGGCGCGCGAGATCCATCGCAGCTATCAGGCGATCGTCCACGGCGTCGTCGTCGCCGGCGGCAGCATCGATGCCGCGATCGCGCGCGATCGGCAGCACCGCACGCGCATGCGCGTCAGCGAAGGCGGCCGCGAGGCGCGGACGCACTATCGCGTGCTGCGCAAGTTCCGCGCGCACACCCTGCTCGAGATCCAGCTCGAAACCGGCCGCACGCACCAGATCCGCGTCCATCTCCAGCACATCGGCAGCCCCATCGTCGGCGATCCCGACTACGGCACGCGGCGGCGGCTGCCGCCCGGCGCGACGCCCGCGCTGCGCGAAGCCTTGTCCGGCCTGCACCGGCAAGCGCTGCACGCCTGCCGGCTCGAGTTCCCGCATCCGGGCGGGCGCAAGATGCTCATCGCCGAGAGCCCGTTGCCGGCCGATCTCGCGGCGCTCTTGAACGCCCTTGCCGAGGACGACGCGGCGCATGTCGGCCCGCGCTGAAGCGCAGGTGCCGGTCATCGAGCCGGTCTGGGACGCACCGGCGCGCGTGCGGGCCCGGGTGACGACCCGCGACGGCGGCCTCAGCCGCGGCGCCTGGGCCGGGCTCAATCTCGCTGCGCACGTCGGCGACGATCCGGCCGCCGTCGCCGCCAACCGTGCCCGTCTCGTCGCGGCCCTCGCGCTACCGGGCGCGCCGCGCTGGCTCACGCAGGTTCACGGCGCGCGCTGCGTCGACGCCGCGAGGCTTGACGCCCCGGTCGAGGCGGACGCGTCCTATGCGCGCACACCGGGCGTCGTCTGCGCGGTGCTGACCGCGGACTGCCTGCCGATTCTGCTGTGCGATCGCGACGCGAGCTGCGTCGCCGCCGTGCACGCGGGCTGGCGCGGCCTTCACGACGGCGCGATCGCCGCAGCGATCGCCGCCCTCGGCGTGCCGGCCGAGCGGCTCTGCGCGTGGATCGGTCCCGGCATCGGCGTCGACGCCTACGTCGTCGGCGAAGAGCTGCGCGTCCGCTTCCTCGCGCGCGATCCCGCGCTCGCCGCCTGCTTCGAACGCCGCGGCGGCGACTGGCACGCCGATTTGGCCGCGATCGCGCGCCATCAGCTCGATCGCGCCGGCGTCGCCGCCGTCGCCGCCAGCGGTCTCTGCACCTTCACCGATCCCCGCTTCTATTCCTACCGCCGCGACGGCCTCACCGGCCGCTTCGCGAGCCTGGTCTGGTTGTCGTGAAAGAGAGCTGGCGCTTCATAGTTTCGTAGCCCGGGTGCAGCGTAGCGGAACCCGGGATCCCCGGGCACGCTGAAACGCCCGCTCCCGGGTTACGCGCTGCGCGCTCCACCCGGGCTACGGCATTGCCTGCCTTGAAGCTGCAGACCGCGCGCCCCATCTAGGCCCAATCGCATCCACTTTCCGAGGACGACCGCATGCGCGCGGACAAAATGACAGCCCGATTCCAGCAGGCCCTGGGCGAGGCCCAGAGCAAGGCGCTGGGTCTCGACCATCAGTTCATCGAACCCCTGCACCTGATGGCCGCGCTGCTCGAGCAGGACGGCAGCACCACCCGCAGCCTGCTCGGCAACTGCGGCGTCGACGTCAACGCCCTGCGCACGCAGATCAACCAGGCGCTCGAACGGCTGCCGAAAATCGAGGGCGCCGGCGGCGACGTGCATCCGTCGAACGATCTCCTGCGCCTGCTGAACCTCACCGACAAGCTCGCGCAGAAGAAGGGCGACGCCTATATCTCCAGCGAGCTCTTCCTCGTCGCGGCGCTCGGCGATCAGGGCGAGCTCGGCCGCCTGCTCAAGCGGGCAGGCCTGAAGGAAAGCACGCTCGAACAGGCGATCAACGCGATGCGCGGAGGCGAGAAAGTGAACGATCCGAACGCGGAAGACACGCGCCAGGCGCTGGCGAAATACACCATCGATCTGACCGAGCGCGCCGAGCAGGGCAAGCTCGATCCCGTGATCGGTCGCGACGAGGAAATCCGCCGCACGATCCAGGTGCTGCAGCGGCGGACCAAGAACAACCCCGTGCTGATCGGCGAGCCCGGCGTCGGCAAGACCGCGATCGTCGAAGGTCTCGCCCAGCGCATTGTCAACGGCGAAGTGCCCGAAGGCCTGAAGAACAAGCGCCTGCTGTCGCTCGACATGGGCTCACTGATCGCGGGCGCCAAGTTCCGCGGCGAGTTCGAGGAGCGCCTGAAGGCGGTGCTGAACGATCTCTCGAAGCAGGAAGGCCAGATCATTCTGTTCATCGACGAGCTGCACACGATGGTCGGCGCCGGCAAGGCCGAGGGCGCGATGGACGCCGGCAACATGCTCAAGCCCGCGCTCGCGCGCGGCGAGCTGCACTGCATCGGGGCGACCACGCTCGACGAGTACCGCCAGTACGTCGAGAAGGACGCCGCGCTCGAGCGTCGCTTCCAGAAGGTGCTGGTCGACGAGCCCTCGATCGAAGACACGATCGCGATCCTGCGCGGCCTGAAGGAGAAGTACGCGGTCCATCACGGCGTCGAGATCACGGATCCCGCGATCGTCGCCGCCGCGCAGCTCTCGCATCGCTACATCACGGATCGCCAGCTACCCGACAAGGCGATCGATCTCATCGACGAGGCGGCGAGCCGGATCAGCATCGAGATCGACTCCAAGCCCGAAGAGATGGATCGCCTCGATCGCCGCCTCATCCAGCTCAAGATCGAGCGCGAGGCGCTGCGCAAGGAGACCGACGAGGCCTCGCGCCGGCGGCTCGCCGATCTCGAGAAGCAGATCGAGGCGGTCGGGCGCGAATACGCCGATCTGGAAGAGATCTGGAAAGCCGAGAAAGCGATGCTGCAGGGCTCGCACCAGGTGCAGGCCGATCTCGATCGCGCCCGCACCGAGTTCGAGACCGCGCGGCGCAGCGGCGATCTCGCGCGCATGTCCGAGCTCCAGTACGGCGTGATCCCGGAGCTCGAGAAGCGCCTGGCCGCGGCCAGCAGCTCGGATCAGCACCCGATGAAGCTCCTGCGCAACAAGGTGACGGACGAGGAGATCGCCGAGGTCGTCTCGAAGTGGACCGGCATCCCGGTGTCCAAGATGCTCGAAGGCGAACGCGCCAAGCTGCTGCGCATGGAAGACGCCCTGCACAAGCGCGTGATCGGCCAGGACATGGCGATCGCGGCCGTGTCGAACGCGATCCGGCGCTCGCGCGCCGGCTTGTCCGATCCCAAGCGGCCGAACGGGTCTTTCCTGTTCCTCGGCCCGACCGGCGTCGGCAAGACCGAGCTGTGCAAGGCGCTCGCCGAGTTCCTGTTCGACACCGAGGACGCGCTGGTGCGCATCGACATGTCGGAGTACATGGAGAAGCATTCGGTCGCGCGTCTCATCGGCGCGCCGCCGGGCTACGTGGGCTACGAGGAAGGCGGCTATCTGACCGAGACGGTCCGCCGCAAGCCTTACTCGGTGCTGCTGCTCGACGAGATCGAAAAGGCGCATCCGGACGTCTTCAACATCCTCCTGCAGGTGCTCGACGACGGGCGCCTCACGGACGGCCAGGGACGCACGGTCGACTTCCGCAACACCGTCATCGTGATGACCTCGAACCTGGGCTCGGACTCGATCCAGAACATGGGCGACGACGCGCACTACGAGGAGATGCGGGACGCGGTGATGGAAGTCGTGCGGCGGCACTTCCGGCCGGAGTTCATCAATCGCATCGACGAAGTGGTCGTCTTCCACGGCCTGCGGCGGGCGCAGATCCGCGCCATCGCCGAGGTCCAGATCGGCCTGCTGCGCCAGCGGCTCGCCGAACAGCGCATCGGGCTGGAGATCTCCGTCGCCGCGGTCGATAAGCTCGGCGAGGCGGGTTTCGACCCGGTCTACGGTGCCCGGCCGCTGAAGCGCGCGATCCAGTCGCAGCTCGAGACGCCGCTGGCCCAGGCCCTGCTCGAAGGCCGTTTTGTGGCAGGCGACACGGTCCGGGTCGACGTCGTGGACGGAAAATTCGCCTTCGGAAAGTAGTCGAAACAGCGTTTCAGCGCGCCCGTCAGGGGGCCGCCCGCACCGGAAAATTGTCCGGTGCGGTGGTTATTTACCGGTGTTTCATCTACTATTTTTTCACATTCCCGGGAATGCCGAGGCGTAACCCACGTGGCCGTAACCCACAACCGCGTGCCCTTGACGGGTCTTGCGCGCAAGCTCGTGAACGACGGGCTGCTCGACGAGCAGTCCGCGGTGCGCGCGTTCCAGACCGCGCTGTCGAGCAAGATCCCCTTCGTCAAATACCTCATCGACCACAAGCTCGCCGACGCCCGCATCGTGGCCCAGGCGGCCTCGCAGGAGTTCGGCGTCCCGCTGGTCGACATCGAGGCGCTGGAAATCGAGCCGGACGTGGTCAAGCTGGTCAGCGAGGAGCTGATCCAGCGCCACCACGCGCTACCGATCTTCAAGCGCGGTAACCGCATCTTCATCGCCCTCTCCGATCCGACCAACCTCCAGGCGCTGGACGAGATCAAGTTCCACATCGGCGCCAACACCGAGGCGGTGCTGGTCGAGGAGAACAAGCTCGCCAAGGCGATAGAGAAGGCGCTCGCCGCCGCCGACAGCGGGCTCGGCGACATGGAAGAGTCGGATTTCGAGAATCTGGACGATCTCGAGGTCGGCTCGCAGCAGGAAACCCAGCAGGAAAGCTCGGACATCGACGACGCGCCGGTCGTGCGCTTCGTCAACAAGGTGCTGCTCGACGCGATCAAGCGCGGCGCCTCGGACCTGCACTTCGAGCCCTACGAGAAGTTCTACCGCGTGCGCTTCCGCATCGACGGCATGCTGGCCGAAATCGCCAAGCCGCCGATTGCGCTCGCCGGCAAGCTCGCGGCGCGCATCAAGGTCATGTCGCGCCTGGACGTGTCCGAGCGCCGCGTGCCGCAGGACGGCCGCATCAAGCTCAAGCTGTCGAAGACCAAGGCCATCGACTTCCGCGTCAGCACCTGCCCCACGCTGTACGGCGAGAAAGTCGTGATGCGCATCCTCGATTCGGACGCCGCCAAGCTCAACATCGATCAGCTCGGCTACGAGGACTTCCAGAAGGAGCTCTTCCTCAAGAATCTGCACAAGCCCTACGGCATGTTCCTCGTCACGGGACCGACGGGCTCAGGCAAGACGGTGTCGCTGTACACCGGCATCAACATCCTGAACCAGGAAGACATCAACATCTCGACCGCGGAGGACCCGATCGAAATCAATCTGCCCGGGATCAACCAGGTCCAGGTCGACGAGCGCACGGGCATGACCTTCCCGAAGGCGCTGAAGGCCTTCCTGCGCCAGGATCCGGACATCATCCTGGTCGGCGAGATCCGCGATCTCGAGACGGCATCGATTGCGGTGAAGGCCGCGCAGACCGGCCACATGGTGATGTCGACCCTGCACACCAACGACGGCCCGCAGACGCTGACGCGCCTGCAGGACATGGGCATCCCGCCGTTCGCGGTGGCGACGACGATCAACCTGATCACCGCCCAGCGTCTCGCGCGCCGCCTGCACCCGGACTACCGCGTGCCGGTCGATCTGCCGCGCGAGGCGCTGCTCGCCGAAGGCTTCACCGAGGACGATCTGCGCGACGGCATCAAGCTCTACGGCCCGGGCAACGGCGGCTCCGAGTGTCCGTCGGGCTACAAGGGGCGCGTCGGCATCTACCAGGTGATGCCGATCAGCGACGGCATGAAGCGCCTCATCATCGAGGGCGCGAACGCCGTGCAGCTCGCCGATCAGGCGGCCTCGGAAGGCGTGTGGGACATCCGCAAGGCCGGCCTGCAGAAGGCCAAGCGCGGGCTGACGAGCCTCGCCGAAATCAATCGCGTGACGGTGGAGTGAGCGAACGATGGCACAGGCCGCAATCAAGTCGGACATGTATGTCTGGGAAGGCATCGACAAGAACGGCAAACGCGTCAAGGGCGAGATGTCCGCCCAAAGTGATTCGCTGATCAAGGCCAATCTCCGCCGTCAGGGCGTCAATCCGCTGAAGGTCAAGAAAAAGCCGAAGCCCCTGTTCGGCACCGGCGGCGGCAAGGTCACGACCAAGGACATCACCGTCTTCAGCCGCCAATTGGCGACGATGATGTCCTCCGGCGTGCCGCTCGTGCAGTCCTTCGAAATCGTCGGCCGCGGCCACGAGAACAAGGCGATGCAGGCGCTGATCCTCTCGATCAAGTCCGACATCGAGGCCGGCGGCGCGCTGACCGAGGCGCTCGCGAAGCATCCGAAGCACTTCAGCGAGCTGTTCGTGAACCTCGTCCAGGCCGGCGAGCACGCCGGCATCCTCGAGGACATCCTGCACAAGCTCGCGACCTACATGGAGAAGACCGAGGCCCTGAAGTCGAAGATCAAGGGCGCGCTGTTCTATCCGATCGCGGTGATCGTGGTGGCGTTCATCATCACCTGCATCCTGATGATCTTCGTCATCCCGCAGTTCGAGGAGCTGTTCAAGGGCTTCGGCGCCGATCTGCCGGCGCTGACGCGCGTGGTCATCGACATGTCGAACTGGTTCCAGGAAAAATGGTGGCTGCTGCTGCTCATCGTCGGCGGCACCATCGGCGGTCTGTGGAACCTCAAGAAACGCTCGCTGAAGTTTGCGCACTATCTCGATCGCCTCTCACTGAAGATTCCGGTCATCGGCGACATTCTCAACAAGTCCGCGATCGCGCGCTTCGCGCGCACGCTGTCGACGATGTTCGCGGCCGGCACGCCGCTGGTCGAGGCGATGAGCTCGGTGGCCGGCGCCTGCGGCAACATCGTCTACTACGACGCCGTGATGAAGATGCGCGACGAGATCTCGACCGGCACGCAGCTCCAGGTCGCGATGCGCGACACCGGCCTATTCCCGAACATGGTCGTGCAGATGGTCGCGATCGGCGAGGAATCCGGCGCGCTCGATTCGATGCTCGGCAAGGTCGCCGACTGGTACGAGCAGGAAGTCGACGATGCGGTCGATGCCCTGACGAGCCTGCTCGAACCGCTGATCATGGCGGTGCTCGGCGTGATCATCGGCGGCCTCGTGGTCGCGATGTACCTGCCGATCTTCAAGATGGGCCAGGTGGTCTGAGCGAGCGCCTCGGCACCGCCTCCTTCAATCCTGCCGGCCGCGCGCTCCCGGCGCCGCGGCCGCCGTTCCAGCGGCGAGCGTCCCATGGCGATTTTCGATCTGCTAGCCACTTCGCCCGCCGCGTTCATTGCCGTGCTCGGCGCGTTCGGCCTGCTCGTCGGCAGCTTTCTGAACGTCGTGATCCACCGGCTGCCGATCATGCTCGAGCGCGAATGGCGGCGTGACTGCCTGGTCTTGCTGACGCCCGAAGCGGTGCTGCCGGCCGAGGAGCGCTACAACCTCGCGACGCCGCGCTCCTGCTGCCCGCGCTGCGGCGCTGCGATCCGCGCGATCGACAATGTCCCGATCCTGAGCTGGCTCGCGCTGCGCGGTCGCTGCCGTCACTGCCGCGCGCCGATCGCGGCGCGCTATCCCGCGATCGAAGCCGCCGCCGGCGCGATGGGCGCGCTCGTCGCATGGCGCTACGGCTTTGGCATCGCCGCGCCGCTCGCGGCCGTGATGGCGTGGTGCCTGCTCGCGCTCGCCGTCATCGACTACGACACCATGCTGCTGCCCGACTCGCTGACCTTGCCGCTCTTGTGGCTGGGTCTCGCCGCCAATCTCTTCGGCGTGTTCGTGCCGCTCGAGACCGCCGTCATCGGCGCGATGGCGGGCTATCTCGCGCTGTGGCTCGTGTACTGGGCCTTCAAGCTCGCGACGGGCAAGGAAGGCATGGGCTTCGGCGACTTCAAGCTGCTCGCGGCGATCGGCGCCTGGCTAGGCTGGCCGGTGCTGCCGTCGGTGATCCTCGGTGCGGCCGGCGTCGGTGCCGTGCTCGGTCTCGCGATGATCGCCCTGCGCGATCACGCGCGCAGCAAGCCGATCCCCTTCGGGCCCTATCTCGCGGCGGCCGGCTTTCTGTGCCTCGTGTGGGGCGACTTCGTATCGGGACTGCTGACCCGCGGCGGCGGCTTATGAACGCGCGGCCTTTCGTCGTCGGCGTCACCGGTGGGATCGGCTGCGGCAAGTCGACGATCTGTCGCGAGTTCGCGGCGCTGGGCGCACCGATCGTCGACACCGACGAAGTCGCGCGCGAAGTCGTCGCCAAAGGCACGCCGGGACTCGCCGCGATCGTCGAACGCTTCGGGCCCGAAGTGCTCGCCGCGGACGGCACGCTCGATCGACGCCGCTTGCGCAGTATCGTCTTTGCCGATGATGCAAGCAGGCAGTGGCTGGAAGCGCTGCTGCATCCGTTGATCCGCGTGCGCACCGACGAGCACGTGCGCGCCGCGAATCATCCGTACTGCCTCGTCTGCATTCCGCTGCTCGTCGAACGCAGCGGCACCAGCCGCGTCGATCGCGTGCTCGTGATCGATTGTCCCGAGGAGATCCAGATCGCGCGCGTGATGGCGCGCGACAAATTGACAGCGCCCGAGGTAGAGGCAATCATGCGGACCCAGGCAACGCGCGCGGCACGTCTCGCCGTCGCGGACGACGTGATCGAAAACATCGGCAACGTCGAGACCGTCCGGCCCGCCATCAGGGCCTTGCATCGACAGTATCTCGACCTGGCCCAGCGGACGCGGGAACCCGATTAGCAAGATGCAGCCGGCACGCACGACGACTCTCCAGCACCAGCTTTTTCCCGCTGCCGACACCTACACGCTTTACGAGCAGCCGCTGAACGAGCGGATGCGCTCGCTGCTGCGCCTCGAATATCTCTTCCAGGCCATCGCTCAAAGCATGTCGCACGACTCACCGTGGGATGCGCGCAACGCGATCGCGAGCATGATCGATGTGACGGATCAGCTCGCACGTGCTGATATCAAAGGTGAATTGATCAAAGAGATCGAGCGTCACGCGACCATCGTGGGTAGCTTGCGCAACAACCCCGGTGTGAACCAAACCACACTCGAGCTCACGCTCGCGCGGCTCGAGCCCTTGCTCACCTTGCTCAAGTCCAACGCCTGCCAGCCGGGCGCGAAGCTGCGCCAGAGCGATCTGATCACGCAGGTGCGCCAGCGCCTCGCGATCCCGGGCGGCGTCTGCAGCTTCGATCTGCCGGGCTTCCACCACTGGCTCAACCGGACGCCGGAGCGGCGGACCGGCCAGATGAACGACTGGATGGAAGATCTGCGCATCATCGAGGACGCGGTCCACATCACGCTGAAGCTCGTGCGCGAGAGCGCCGTGCCGCACAAGGTGGCGGCCATCAACGGCTTCTATCAGCAGAATCTGGACACCAGCGCCGCCTGTCAGATCGTGCGCGTGATCGTCGCGGACGGCGACGAGGTCTTCCCCGAGATCAGCGGCGGCAAGCACCGCTTCACGGTCCGCTTCCTGCGCTACACCGAGCAATGCGCGCGGCCCCAGCAGACGGCCGATACGATCCCCTTCGAACTGCAGCTCTGCGGGCTATAGGTCCAGGCCCTCGATCAGCGCCGCGTCGTCGAGCGCGGCGTTTCCTGCCCACAGCGCACCGATCCCGGCGATGCCGATGCAACCCGCCCGCAGCGCCGCGCCGAGCTGCGCGGGCCCGACGCCGCCGAGCGCATAGGCGGGCAGCGCCGAAGGCGCGAGGAGCGCCGCGAGCGACGGCCAGCCCAGCGGCTTCGCCGCCGGATGCGTGGCGGTCGCGAGCACCGGTGAGACGAGGACGAAGTCCGCCCCGATACGCTGCGCATGGGCGAGCTCGCCGGCATCGTGACAGGCCGCGCTCAGCAGCAGCCTGCGCGGCAGGGGGCGCGCGCTCGTCGCCGCGAGCCGACGCGCATTGAGATGCGCGCCGTCGGCGCCGAGCTCGAGCGCGAGCGCGGGCTCGGCATTGAGCAGCAGCCGCGCGCCACGAGCGCGGCAGCGCGCGAGCGCCGCCGCCGCGAGGGCGCGATACGCGGCCGGCGAGCACCCGGGCGCGCGCAGTTGGACCAGGCGCGCGCCGCGGGCGAGGCAGGCGTCCAGAGCAGCGAGGAAGGCCGCCGGTCCGGCACTCGGCGCCGGCGTCACGACGCAGGCGCGCGGCAGGCGCGCGGCGCTCACGATCGGCAGATTGGCGGCCGGAAACGCCAGCGTGTCCAGCGCGTCCGCGGCGACCCAGCGGATCTCCTGGCCTTCGCGACCCTGCGGCGTGCCTTGCCAGCGATCGACGACGAAGACGTCGAGCCGCACGCGCCGCGTCGCGTAGTCGTGCGGCACGCTGAGCAGCGGAACCGCGCGCAGGATCGCGATGCCCAGCTCTTCGTCGAGCTCACGCGCGAGCGCCGCGAGGCGGGTCTCGCCGGCGTGGCGCTTGCCGCCGGGGAATTCCCACAGATCGCCCTGATCGACGTGCGCGGGCCGGCGGCTCAAGAGGATGCGGCCATCGTCGCCGCGGATGACGGCGGCGACGACCTGCAGGCGGTCGTCGGCGTTCGCATCCCTGTCCAGTCCAATCACGGCGAGGCGGCCGGCACCGCGCGCGTCAGCTCCGGTACTCGGCGTTGATCTTCACGTAGTCGAACGAGAAATCGCAGGTCAGGACGGCGCAGCGCGCGGATCCCCGGCCGATCGCGATCCCGATTTCATACTCGGCCGTCTTCATCACGGCAGCGACGGCGGACTCGTCATACCCCTGCACGGGTTCGCCGCCGCGCACGATCGGCACCTCGCCGATGCGGATGTCGATCTCGGCGATGCGCAGATCGGGCACGCCGGAGCGGCCGACGGCGGCGAGGATGCGGCCCCAGTTCGGATCGGCGGCGAACAGCGCCGTCTTCACCAGCGGCGATTCCGCGACGGCATAGGCCGCGCGCAGGCAGTCCTGTTCGCTGTGCCCGCCGCTGACGGCGACGGTGACGAGCTTGGTCGCGCCCTCGCCGTCGCGCACGATCGCGCGCGCCAGCTCCGTGAACACGACGGCGACGCCTTCGGCAAAGGCCGGCCAATCCGCATGCGCGGGCGTCAGCGGTGGTCCGCCGGCGCGCCCGGTCGCGATCAGCACGCAGCTATCGTTGGTCGAAGTGTCGCCGTCGATCGTGATCCGGTTGAAGCTGCGATCGGCGAGCTGACGCGTCAGCGTCTGCAGGGCCTCGCGCTCGACGGCCGCATCGGTCGCGATGAAGGCGAGCATCGTCGCCATGTTCGGCTTGATCATGCCGGCGCCCTTCGCGATGCCGGTGACGCGGTAGCGCGCGCCGCCGCTCGCCACCGTCAGCGACACGCACTTCGGCACCGTGTCCGTCGTCATGATGCCTTGCGCCGCCGCCGACCAGCCGTCGTCGACGAGCCGGGCGACGGCGCCCGGCATCGCCGCGATCATTTTTTCCGCCGGCAGGCGCTGCCCGATCACGCCGGTCGAGAACGGCAGCACCGCTTCCACCGCGCAGCCGAGGCTCGCGGCCGCCGCGGCGCAGACCTCCAGCGCGTCGTGCTGGCCCTGGGCGCCGGTGCCGGCGTTCGCGTTGCCCGAATTGATCACGAGCAGACGCGGCGCGGCGCTCGCGAGATGACGGCGCGCGATCTCGACCGGCGCCGCGCAGAACACGTTCAGCGTGAACACGCCGCCGACGGTCGACTGCGGCGCAATTTCGATCAGGACCGTGTCGGCGCGTCCGGTCTTGCGGATGCCGGCGGCGAGCGTGCTGAGGCGGATGCCGGGGATGGCGAGCGGCGCGGCCGCGCGTTCTATCGTAGAGGTGCTCATCGTGTGTCGTCGATCGGCGGGCGCTCAGGCCAGCTTGCCGTGGCATTGCTTGTATTTCTTGCCCGAGCCGCAGGGGCAGGGATCGTTGCGGCCGATCTTCGGCCCGCGGCGCACGACCGTCTCCACGGCCGGTTCCGCGGCGGGCGCTGCGTCGTCGATCGCGCTGTAGCTCTCGTGGACTTCGTGCTGGGGCAGCGCGGCGGCGCGCCGCCGCTGCTCTTCCTCCAGCGCGGTGACTTCCTCGCGAGCGCGCACTTCGACCTTCGACAGGATGCCGAGCACGTCGCGCATGATTTCCTGCAGCATGCGCGAGAACATGTCGAAGGCTTCGCGCTTGTATTCCTGCTTCGGATCCTTTTGCGCATAGCCGCGCAGATGGATGCCCTGGCGCAGGTGATCCATCGCGGCCAGATGTTCCTTCCAGTGACCGTCGAGGACTTGCAGCATCACGGCGCGTTCGAATTCGCGCATCACGCCGGCGCCGACCTGCGCCTCCTTCTCGGCATAGGCGTCCTCGAAATGCTTGAGGATGCGCTCGCGCAGCGCTTCCTCGCCGAGGTTTTCGTCGGCCTGCAGCCAGTCCTGGATCGGCAGGTGCTGGCCGAACTCGCTCTGCAGCGCCTGCACCAGCCCTTCGATGTTCCAGTTCTCGTGGTAGCTCTTGGGCGGGATGTAGTTGTCGATGAAGTCGCTGAGCACGTCGTGGCGGATGCCCTGGATGTTGGCCGAAATGTCCTCGGCCTCCATCAGCTCGCGGCGCTGCTCGTAGACGTGGCGGCGCTGATCGTTGGCGACGTTGTCGTACTCGAGGAGCTGCTTGCGGATGTCGAAGTTGCGCCCTTCGACCTTGCGCTGCGCGTTCTCGATGGCCTTCGTCACCCACGGGTGCTCGATGGCCTCGCCTTCCTGCATGCCGAGCTTCTGCATCAGCCCGGCCACGCGCTCGGAGGCGAAGATGCGCATCAGATTGTCTTCCAGCGACAGGTAGAAGCGGCTCGAGCCGGGATCGCCCTGACGGCCGGCGCGGCCGCGGAGCTGGTTGTCGATGCGGCGCGACTCGTGGCGTTCGGTGCCGATGATGTGCAGGCCGCCGCTCGCGAGCACTGCGTCGTGACGCGCCTGCCAGGTCTCGCGGATCTTCGCGCGCTGCTCGTCCGTCGCCTCCGGCCCCAGCGTCTGCAGCTCGGCCTCGAGGCTGCCGCCGAGCACGATGTCGGTGCCGCGGCCGGCCATGTTGGTCGCGACGGTGACCGTGCCGGGCCGGCCGGCCTGCGCGATGATCTGCGCTTCCTTCTCGTGGAACTTCGCGTTCAGCACCTGGTGCGGGATACCTTCCTTCTTCAGAAGGTTCGACACCAGCTCCGAGCTCTCGATCGACGCGGTGCCGACCAGCACCGGCTGCTGCCGCGACAGGCAGTCCTTGATGTCGTCGATGATGGCCCGGTACTTCTCCTTGGCGGTGAGGAACACGGCATCGCCGTAGTCCTGGCGCACCATCGGCTTGTGCGTCGGGATCACCACCACCTCGAGTCCGTAGATCTGCTGGAACTCGTAGGCTTCGGTGTCCGCCGTGCCGGTCATGCCGGCGAGCTTCTCGAACAGGCGGAAATAGTTCTGGTAGGTGATCGAGGCGAGCGTCTGGTTCTCCATCTGGATCTGCACGCCTTCCTTGGCCTCGACGGCCTGGTGCAACCCTTCCGACCAGCGGCGGCCCGGCATCGTGCGGCCGGTGAACTCGTCGACGATGACGACCTGACCGTCTTTCACGACATAGTCGACGTCGCGCTGGAACAGCGCGTGCGCCCGCAGGGCCGCATTCAGATGATGCATCAGGCCGATGTTGCCGACGCTGTAGAGGCTGTCGCCCGCGGCGAGCAGGCCGGCCTCCGCCATCAGGCCTTCGACCGTGTCGTGCCCGGCTTCGGTCAGATGGACTTGACGCGTTTTCTCGTCGACCCAGTAATCGCCGTCGCCTTCCTCTTCCGGTTGGCGCCGGAGCTTGGGGATCAGCGCGTTGACCTTGACGTAGAGATCGCTGCGATCGTCGGTCGGGCCGGAAATGATCAGCGGCGTGCGCGCCTCGTCGATGAGGATCGAGTCCACTTCGTCGACCACGGCGTAGACGAGCTCGCGCTGCACGCGCTGCTCCTTCGCGAACACCATGTTGTCGCGCAGATAGTCGAAGCCGAACTCGTTGTTGGTGCCATAGGTGATGTCCGCGGCATACGCGGCCTTGCGCGCCTGCTGATCCAGGCCGGACAGCACGCAGCCGACGCTGAGGCCGAGGAAGCGATAGATCTTGCCGATCCATTCGGCGTCGCGCTTGGCGAGATAGTCGTTGACCGTCACGACGTGGACGCCGCGGCCGGGCAGCGCGTTCAGGTACACCGGCAAGGTCGCCACCAGGGTCTTGCCTTCACCGGTGCGCATTTCCGCGATGCGTCCCTCGTGCAGCACGATGCCGCCGATCAACTGCACGTCGAAGTGACGCATGTTGAGCACGCGCTTGCCGGCTTCGCGCACGACGGCGAAGGCTTCCGGCAGCAGCGAGTCCAGCGTCGCGCCCTCGGCGAGCTGCTGTCTGAATTCACTGGTCTTCGCGCGCAGGGCCTCGTCGTCGAGCTCGGCGAACGAGGCTTCCAGCGCGTTGACGGCCTCCACCGTCTTGCGCATGCGTTTCAGCAGGCGATCGTTACGGCTGCCCAACATCGAGCGCAGCATTCTGCGGATGAAGGATGGAGAGTTCTCGCTCATGTAATCCTCGAGGCAAGCCTGAAGTGCCGTCCCACGACGAAGCTGCACAAGCCGCTTGCCGGCGCGTCGCGACGCGGCCCTGCGGCGCATCGCGAAGGGGGTGCCAGGGCTCCTCCTCGCGGCCCGCGGGCGGCGCGAATCACCGAAGATCGTCGCGGGACGGCACGCAGGCGCAGGGCGAAAAGGGCCGGCTTTTTGGCAAATCCGGGAACGGCCGGTAGTGTAGCAGAGCGGGCCAGCCCGCCGCGCCGCCCCGGCGTGCGTTCATCCGCTCGGGAGCAGGAAATGAAAAGCCCCATCCGCGTCGGCAACATCGTCGCCGACACCCCCGGCCTCGCTGCGCTGGTCGAGCGCACGCGACGGCTCGCCGCGATCGAGACGCTCGTGCGCACGTGGCTGCCGGCCGCGCTCGCCCCGCAGGTCGGGGTCGCGAACCTGCGCGAGGACACGCTGGTGCTCAGCGTGAAGTCGGCGGCGTGGGCGACGAAGCTGCGCTATGAGGTGCCGGCCGTGCTGGCGGCGGCGAAGCGGCATGAGGCGACCCGCGCGGTGCGGGACGTGAAGATCAAGGTGATGGTCGGCGGCGACGCCGTCTGACGTCGCCGACGGGCCAGCGCCGGCTCAGCTCGCCGGCATCGGCTGCATG
This sequence comes from Gammaproteobacteria bacterium, assembly GCA_035325705.1. Classification (GTDB taxonomy): domain Bacteria; phylum Pseudomonadota; class Gammaproteobacteria. The sequence continues at coordinate 63,946 of DAOKZI010000005.1, read as the reverse complement.
AAGGAAATCGGCGCGTCTTCTTCCTTGCCGAAACTCACCAGCTCCCAGGCAGAGCGCGTGGCGAGCAGCTTGCGCAAGAGCTGGTTGTTGAGCTCGTGGCCCGACTTGTGGCCGTGGAAGGCGCCGATGAGGCTGTGCCCGAGCAGATAGAGATCCCCGATGGCGTCGAGGATCTTGTGCTTCACGAACTCGTCCTCGTAGCGCAGCCCGTCCTCGTTCAGCACCCGGTAGTCATCGACCACCACGGCGTTGTCGAGACTGCCGCCCAGCGCGAGATTGCGGCCGCGCAGCCATTCGACTTCCCGCATGAAACCGAAAGTGCGCGCCCGGCTCACTTCCTTGACGAAGGAAGTGGTGGAGAAATCGATTTCGGCGTGCTTGCTGCTCTGCTGGAAGAAGGGGTGATCGAACTCGATTGCGAAGGACACTTTGAAGCCAGAGAAGGGCTCGAAGCGGGCCCACTTGTCGCCATCCTTGACCGAGATCGATTTCTTGATGCGGATGAAGCGCTTCGGGGCGTTCTGTTCCTGAAATCCCGCGGATTGGATCAGGAACACGAACGGCCCCGCGCTCCCATCCATGATGGGCACCTCCGGCGCGCTGAGATCCACATAGGCATTGTCGATACCCAGCCCGGCGAAAGCCGACAGCAGGTGCTCGACGGTCGAAATCCGGACGCCGTCGCGGATGAGGCTGGTCGACAGACTGGTGTCGCCGACATTCTCGGCACGGGCCGGAATTTCGACGACGGGATCGAGGTCGACGCGGCGAAAGATGATGCCCTTGTCGACCGGCGCGGGGCGAAAGGTCACGAGTACCTTTTTGCCCGTATGCAGACCTACTCCAGTGGCGCGGATGACGTTCTTGAGTGTGCGTTGATTCAACATTCGCTCCCCGCTTCCCCCTAAGCAGGCCCAGGCCGCGGGCATGATAACACACGAATTTCGCTCCGCGAAATGCAGCCCAATCAGCCAGTTACATACATTACCTTCGCAAGATTATCCGCCCCCTCGATGAACCCGCCCTTAATCGGTGGACTCAGTCCGCCTGCCGTCGCAGAAATGCCGGAATGTCGAGTATTTCCGGTCGCGTATTCGCACCGACGTGGTCGTAGAGCTCGTTGCGGTTGCGAATCACGGTCGGCCGCTCGAACTTGGTGTAGTCCGTTTCGCGCGGCTCGACCGGCTTGACCACCGCGGCGGGCGCGGGCGCCGGCTCGGGTTCACGCGCCTTGACGGGCTCCGGTTCCTTCACCGCGCGCGGCTCGACGCCGATGCCGGTAGCGACCACCGTCACGCGCACTTCGCCTTCCATCGCCGGATCGATCACGGTGCCGACGACGACGGTCGCATTGTCGGACGCGAAGGCCTTGACCGTGTTGCCGACTTCCTCGAACTCGCCCATCGTCATGTCCATGCCGGAGGTGATGTTGACGAGGATGCCCTTGGCGCCGGCGAGATTGACGTCTTCGAGCAGCGGGCTCGAGATCGCGGCTTCCGCCGCTTCCTTCGCGCGCGCCGTGCCGCGGCTGCGGCCCGAGCCCATCATCGCCATGCCCATTTCCTGCATCACCGTGCGCACGTCGGCGAAGTCGACGTTGATCAGGCCCGGGCAGGTGATCAGTTCGGCGATGCCTTGCACCGCGCCGAGCAGCACGTCGTTCGCGGCCTTGAACGCGTTGAGCAGCGTGATGTCGCGACCGAGCACGGTCAGCAGTTTTTCGTTCGGTATCGTAATCAGCGAATCTACGTACTGACTCAGCTCGGCGATGCCGTGGTTCGCGATCTCGAGACGCTTGCGGCCCTCGAACGGAAACGGCTTGGTGACGACGGCGACGGTCAGAATGCCCATCTCCTTCGCGATCTGCGCGACGACCGGCGCCGCGCCGGTGCCGGTGCCGCCGCCCATGCCGGCGGTGATGAACACCATGTCCGAGCCCTCGAGCACGTCGCTGATCCGATCGCGATCCTCGAGCGCGGCCTGGCGGCCGATCTCGGGATTGGCGCCGGCGCCCAGCCCCTTGGTGATGTCGCCGCCGAGCTGCAGCACCGTCTTCACCGAAGAAGACTTCAGTGCCTGAGCATCGGTGTTCGCGCACACGAATTCCACGCCCTCGATCTGCGCGCTCAGCATGTGCTGGACGGCGTTGCCGCCGCCGCCGCCGACACCGATCACCTTGATTACGGCGCTCTGGCTATAAGCATCCATCAATTCGAACATAGTCATGCCCTCCGCTCGATCCCCCGCCGCCCGCCTCTGGCCTCGGGGTCGCCATTTAGGTTGAGTTTCCAGCGTCTGCTACCCGTCGTCTCCGACGATCCCGCGGGCGGCCCGGGCCTTCCTCAGAAGTTGCCCTGGAACCACTGCTTCATTCGCTCCCACAGATTGATCGTCGATTCCAGCCTGCTCCCGCGACCCACCGGCGCGCGTATCGCTTGGTTGCCGAACAACAGCAAACCCACACCCGTCGCGTAGATCGGGTTGCGTACGACATCGATGAGACCGGAAACATACTGGGGCGTGCCGAGCCTGACGGGCATGTTGAATACTTCTTCGGCCAGTTCGATCGCCCCTTCCATCTTCGCACCACCGCCGGTCAGCACGAGGCCGGCCGCGATCATGCTCTCGAATCCGCTGCGCTTGAGCTCTGCCTGCACCAGGCTGAACAGCTCCTCGTAGCGCGGCTCGACCACCTCCGCGAGCGTCTGACGTTCGAGGCGCCGCGGCAGGCGATCGCCGACGCTCGGCACCTCGATCGTTTCGTTGGGACTCGCGAGCTGCGTCAGTGCGCAAGCATATTTGATTTTGAGATCTTCGGCGTGATGCGTCGGCGTGCGCAAGGCCACGGCGATGTCGTTGGTGACCTGATCGCCCGCGATCGGGATGACCGCCGAGTGGTGTATCGCACCGTGCGTGAACACCGCGATGTCCGTGGTCCCGCCGCCGATGTCGCACAGACACACGCCGAGCTCCTTCTCGTCCTCGGCGAGGACCGCGTACGAGGACGCGAGCGGCTGCAGGATGACGTCGTCGACGTCGAGCCCGCAGCGCTTGACGCATTTTACGATGTTCTGCGCGGCGCTCACCGCGCCCGTGACCATGTGCACGCGCGCCTCCAGCCGCACGCCCGACATGCCGATCGGCTCGCGGATCCCCTCCTGGCCGTCGATGATGAATTCCTGCGGCAGGATGTGCAGGATTTTCTGGTCGGCGGGGATCGCGACGGCGCGCGCCGCGTCGATCACGCGTTCGACGTCGCCGGCCGACACCTCGCTGTCCTTGATCGCGACGATGCCGTGCGAGTTGAGACTGCGGATATGGCCCCCGGCGATCCCGGCATACACGGACTGGATCTGGCAGCCCGCCATCAGCTCCGCTTCCTCGACCGCGCGCTGGATCGACTGCACCGTCGACTCGATGTTGACGACGACGCCCTTCTTCAGGCCGCGCGAGGGATGGGAACCGAGGCCGACGACTTCGATGGTGCCGTCCGGCAGCACCTCGCCGACGATCGCGACCACCTTCGACGTGCCGATGTCGAGGCCTACGATCAGGTTCTTGTCTTGCTTTCTTATCATAAAGTGTTGCCGTGCCTCGCTGTCGCGAGCGATCTCAGTGTCCGGCCCGCGCCGGGGACGCCGCGCCGGCGGTCGCGGGCGTCGCCGCCGCCTCCGCGCGTTCCCGGATCGCAAAGCCGTTGGTGTAGCGCAGATCGACCACCGCGATCCGCGTCCAATTGTCGCGCAGCACCGTGCGGTAGGCGGCGACGAAGCGCTCCAGCCGGTCGTAGGTCGCGCGTCGGCCGAGCACGATCGTCGCGCCGTCGGCGAGCCGCAGGGTCAGCGCCCGCCGCTCCGACAGGCTGACCGCGGCGATCTCGAGCCCGAGCGGCGCGAGCCGGGTCACGGCGTGGCGCCAGGCGTCGAGGGTCTCGAACTCGGTGCCGACCGGGCCGTCGAGCCGGATGAGCCCGGCCGGAAAGCTCGCGCGGGCCGGCGCGAACAGATCGCCGGCGTCGTTGAGCAGCGCGTGCTCGCCCCAGTAGGCGACGGGCTGCTGCTCGACGATGCTGACCTTGAGCGTGTCCGGCCACAGGCGCTGCACCGTTGCCTCGCGCACCCAGGGCTCGTCCATGATCGTGTCGCGCACGTGCTGGACGTCGACATGGAAGAAGCCGCCGCGCACCGCGCCGGACACCGTCTTGCGCAGATTGGCCGGCGCGAGATAGCGGAAGTCGCCGTCGACGGTGACGCGCCGGATCGGGAAAGCCATCGGATCGCGCAGCTCTTCGAACAAGCTCACGGCGGCGGCGACGAGGGCCGCGGCGAGCAGCGCGAAGAGCCAGCCGAGCGGCCGCCGCGGCGCGGACTCCTCCGCCGGCCGCACGCGCGGGGCGGCCTGGGGCCGGAGGCGCTCGCCGAGGATCACGTCCGCCCTCCGAACGAAGACTTCAGGATGCGCAGCACCAGGTGTTCGAAGGACCAGCCGTCCTGCGCGGCCGCCATCGGCACCAGCGAGTGATCCGTCATGCCCGGCACCGAGTTGAGCTCGATGAGCCAGGGCTTGAGCGCGCGATCGAACATGAAGTCGACGCGCCCCCAGCCGGACGCGCCGAGCGCGGCGAACGCGCACCTGCCGATCGCGCCGCTCGCCTGCTCGATCTCCGGCGGCAGCCCGCAGGGACAGAGATAGCGCGTCGTGTCGACGAGATACTTCGCCTCGTAGTCGTAGAACGCGTGCGGCGTCTCGAGCTTGATCATCGGCAAGGTGACGCCGTCGACGATCGACAGCGTGTACTCGCCGCCCGTGATCCAGCGCTCGGCGAGAATCTGCACGTCGAAGTCGCGCGCATGTGCGACCGCCGCCGGCACGTCTTCGACGCGCTCGACCTTCGACACGCCGAGGCTCGATCCTTCGCGCGAAGGCTTCACGACCAGCGGCAGACCGAGGCGCGCGACCAGCGCGGGCGCGTCGATCGCGTCGTCGGCGTCGATCACGACGAAGTCCGGCGTCGGCAGATCCAGGCTCGACCAGATCCACTTGCTGCGGATCTTGTCCATCGACAGCGCGCAGCCGAGCACGCCGCTGCCGGTATACGGAATGCCGGCGACCTCGAGCGCGCCCTGCACCTGACCGTCCTCGCCGCCGCGCCCATGCAGCGCGATGAACACGCGATCCGGGCGACGCGCGAGCAGCGCGGCCGTCAGATCGCCCTGCCAGTCGATGCCCCAGGCGTCGACGCCCGCGCGCTGCAGGGCGGCGAGCACGGCCGCCCCGCTCTTCAGCGACACCGCGCGCTCGGCGGAGCTGCCGCCCATCAGCACGGCGACGCCGCCGGCGGCCGCGACGATCTCGGCCTCGGTCTGCGGCAGACGCAGATGCGCACTCACGGCGCCGCCTCGCCGACGATGCGCACTTCGTGCTCCAGGCGCAGGCCGGCCGTCGCGAGCACGCGGGCGCGCACTTCTTCCATCAGGCCCTCGATGTCGGCGGCGCTCGCCGTGCCGTCGTTGATGATGAAGTTCGCGTGCTTGGGGGAGACGTAGGCGCCGCCGCGCCGCGCGCCCTTCATGCCGGCGGCTTCGATCAGCCGGCCGGCGAAATCCTGCGGCGGGTTCTTGAAGGTCGAGCCGCAGCTCGGCAGCCCCAGCGGCTGCGTCTCGTTGCGCCGCGCGAGCAGGGCGCGGATGCGCTGCGCCGCGCCGCGATCGGCGTCGGCGGCGAAGCGCAGCTCGCCGGCGACGAACCATTCCTCGGCCGGCCCTTCGACGCGGCGATAGGACACGCGGAACTCGCTCGCCGCGCGCCGGCGCACGCTGCCGGCGCGGTCGATGGTGTCGACGGCGACGACCAGCGGCCAGATCTCGCCGCCGAAGGCCCCGGCGTTCATCGCGAGCGCGCCGCCGATCGTGCCGGGAATGCCGGCCAGGAACTCGCCGCCGCCGAGGCCGGCCGCCGCCGCGCGCTTGGCGACCTTCGCGCAGGGCGCGCCGCAGCCCGCGTGCAGCGTGCGCGCATCGCGCCACTGCAGCCCGGCGAGCCCGCCGCCGGTCGCGATCACCGTGCCGCGCAGGCCGCCGTCGCGCACCAGCAGATTGCTGCCGAGTCCGAGCCACAGCAGCGGCTCGCCGGCCGGCAGTGCGCGCATGAAGATCACGAGATCGTCCAGATCGGCGGGCTCGAACCAGCGCTCGGCCGCGCCGCCCGCGCGCCAACTGCAGTGGCGCGCCATCGATTCGTGCTCGCGCCGCGTCCCGCGCACGGGCACTTCGCGGAACCAGTCCGCGCCTGCATGCCTCTCCCGTCCCTCGTGCCTGTGCATCACCGCCGTCCTCATCGCGTCACGCGCTCGCCGCGAGGTAGGAAATGCCGTCGGCGATCCGACCGATGTTGCCGGCGCCGAGCAGCATCACGAGGTCTTCGTCGCGCGTCACGCCCGCCAAGGCTTCGAGCACCTTGTCCGGACCGGAGACGAAGATCGGATCGAGCTTGCCGCGCGCGCGGATCGAGCGGCACAGCGCGCGCGCATCGGCGCCCGGAATCGGCTGCTCGCCGGCCGCATAGATGTCGAGCACCAGCAGCACGTCGACCGTCGCCAGCACTTCGACGAAATCGTCGAAGAGATCGCGCGTGCGCGAGTAGCGATGCGGCTGGAAGGCGACGACGAGCCGCCGGCCGGGCCAGCCTTCCCGCGCAGTGCGCACCATCGCCGCGATCTCGCGCGGATGGTGACCGTAGTCGTCGATGACCGTCACCCGCGCCGCGCCGATCCGCGCTTCGCCGCGTAGCTGACAGCGGCGGCCGACGCCCTGGAAGTTCGCGAGCGCGCGCAGCACCGCCGCATCGGGAATGCCGAGCTCGCCGGCGACCGCGATCGCCGCGAGCGCATTCAGGGCATTGTGCCGGCCCGGCATGGCCAGCGTGACCTCGAGCGTATCCCCGCGCAGCCGGCGCGTGGCGCGGAAGCGCGATCGGGTGCCCGTCAGCTCGACGTCGTGACCGCGCACGTCGGCATCCGCGCCCTGACCGTAAGTGATCACGCGCGTGTGCAGCTCGTCGATCAGCGAGGCCGCGTGGACGTCGTCCACGCAGATCACGGCGACGCCGTAGAACGGCAGGCGCCGGAAGAAGTCGCGGAAGCTCGCCCGCAGCCGGCCGAAATCCTGATCGTAGGTCTGCATGTGATCGGCGTCGATGTTCGTCAACACCGCGATCAGCGGATTCAGCAGCAGAAAGGACGCGTCGCTCTCGTCCGCTTCGGCCACCAGGTATTTGCCGCTGCCGAGCTTCGCGTGCGAGGCCACGCTGTGCAGCAGGCCGCCGATGACGAAAGTCGGATCGAGGCCGCCCTCGGCGAGCACGCTCGCGACCAGGCTGGTGGTGGTCGTCTTGCCGTGCGTGCCCGCGATCGCGATGCCGCGGCGGAAGCGCATCAGCTCCGCGAGCATTTCGGCGCGCGGGACGATCGGCACGCGGCGCGCACGCGCCGTCGCGAGCTCGATGTTGTCCGGCGCGATCGCGCTCGAGTAGACCAGCACGTCGGCGTCCTGCACGTTCTCCGCGCGGTGGCCGATGCACACGCGCACGCCGAGCTTCTCGAGTTGGGCCGTCATGCGGTTCGCGATCTGATCCGAGCCGGACACGACGTAGCCGAGGTTCGACAGCACCTGCGCGATCCCGCTCATGCCGGCGCCGCCGATCCCGACGAAATGGATCCGGCGCACGTTGTGCATCGGCATCTCGTCAGCCTTGAACATCGAGCAGCTCCATGCACTGCGTCGCGACGGCGGTCGCCGCCGCGGGGCGGCCCGCGGCGCGCGCGCGCGTCGCCATGTCCAGCAGTTGCCTGCGATCCGACAGCAGGCGCTGCAGCAGCGGAGCGAGCGCGCCGCCGGCGAGCGCCGCGTCGGCGACGACTTCCGCGGCGCCTGCTTCGGCGAGATAACGCGCGTTCGCAGTCTGGTGATCGTCGACCGCGTGCGGATAGGGCACGAGCACCGATGCGCAGCCCGCGGCCGCGAGCTCGGCCACCGTCATCGCGCCGGCGCGGCAGATCACCAGATCGGCCCAGGCGTAGGCCGCCGGCATGTCGTCGATGAACGGCACGACGCGCGCGGCGAGGCCGAGGCTGCGATAGAGCGCCGCGGTGTCGTCGACCGCGGCGCGACCGGTCTGATGCCAGATCTCGACGGCGATGCCGGCCAGGCCGGCGACGGCGCGCGGCACCCAGGTGTTGAGACTGCGCGCGCCGAGGCTGCCGCCGACGACCAGCACGCGCGCGGGCCCGGCGTCGTGGACGCGGCTCGCCGGCGGCGCGATTGCGGCGATCGCGCGCCGCACCGGGTTGCCCGTGCAGCGCGCGCGGACGGCCGGCACGAAGCTGTGCGGATAGGCTTCGAGGATGCGCGTGGCGATCTTCGCGAGCAGGCGGTTGGTGAGACCGGGGATCGCGTTCTGCTCGTGGATCACGAGCGGCCGCCGGCACAGCCACGCGGCGAGACCGCCCGGGCCGCTGACGAAGCCGCCCATGCCGAGCACCACGCCGGGTTCTACTTCGCGCAGCACGTGCATCGCCTGCAGCGTCGCCTTGACGATCATGAACGGCGCGCACAGCCAGCCGAGCAGGCCCTTGCCGCGCAGGCCGGCGACTTTGACCGTGCGGAACGGAATGTCGTGACGCGGCACGATGCTCGCCTCCATGCCCTGCGCGCTGCCGAGCCAGGACAGGCTCACGCCCTCGGCGCGCAGATGCTCGGCAACGGCGAGCGCCGGATAGATGTGGCCGCCGGTGCCGCCGGCGAGGATCATCACGCCGCTAGACATGGACGGCCTCCGGCGGCGGCGCGGCCTCGGCCGGCTTCGCGAGCGGCCGCCGCGGCGGCGGATTCGTCTCGTAGGCAACGCGAAACACCAGCCCCATCGCGCAGCAGAGCATCACGGTGCTGTTGCTGCCGTAGCTGATGAACGGCAGAGTCAGGCCCTTGGTCGGCAGGATGCCCATGTTCACGCCGATGTTGATGAAGGCTTCGAGCCCGATCAGGAGCGCGATCCCATAGGCGAGATTCGCGCCGAAGCGCATGCCCGCCTGCTCCGCGCGCCCCCCGACGTGCAGGATGCGCCAGACGAAGAACACGAACAGACAGACCGTCGACACCGTGCCGATGAGCCCGAGCTCCTCGCCGACCACCGCGAAGATGAAGTCCGTGTGCACTTCCGGCAGATAGAACAGCTTCTGCACGCTGTTGCCGAGCCCGACACCGAACCACTCGCCGCGGCCAAAGGCGATCAGCGCCTGCGTGAGCTGGAAGCCCGTGTCGTAAGGGTCCGCCCAGGGATTGCGGAAGGTCAGCAGACGCTGCATGCGATACGGCGCGAGCATCGCCAGCGAGGCGAGCATCACGAGTGCGGCCATGCCCCAGGACAGGAAGCGCAGGATCGGCACGCCGCCCATGAACAGCATGCCGAGCGTGGTCGCGAAGAGCACCGCGGCGGCGCCGAAGTCGGGCTCGAGCAGCAGGAGACCCGCGACCACGGTCATCACGAGCACGGGCTTCGCGAAGCCCAGGAAGTCGCGCCGGACCTGCGCCTGGTGGCGCACGAGATAGCCGGCGACATAGACGATCACCGCGAGCTTCACGGGCTCGGAGGCCTGCACGGTGAACAGGCCCACGTTCAACCAGCGCATGCTGCCGTTGACCTCGTGGCCGACACCGGGCAGCAGCACCGCGATCAGCATCGCGATGCCGAGCAGCAGGCCCGCGACGCCGAGCCGCTGCCAGCGCTCGAGCGGCTGGCGGAACACCCAGTAGCCGAGCAGGCCGCCGAGGCCGAACGCGGCGAGCTGGCGCCAGAAATAATAGAGCTCGTGCGCCTGGCTGCGCGAGGCGATCGAAATCGACGCGGAGGCGACCATCACGAGGCCGAGCGACACCAGCGCGACGAGCGCGACGGTGAGCCATAGATCGAAGGGCCCCTCCACGGGGCTCGGGCGACGGGGCGCGACGCGCGGCAAGGCCTGGCTCATGCGGCGAGCACCTCGCGCACGGCGGCTTCGAACACGCGGCCGCGCTCTTCGTAGTTGCGAAACATGTCGAGGCTCGCGCAGGCCGGGCTCAGCAGCACGATCTCGCCGGGCTGCGCGCAGGCCGCGGCCGTGCGCACGGCGGCTTCGAGATCGGCGACGAAACGCACTTCGCAGAGATCGCCGATGGCGTCCGCGATCGGCCGGGCGTCCTCGCCGAGCAGCAGCGCGACGCGCACGCGGCCCGCGATCGCCGGCCGCAGCGCGCGGAAGTCCGCGCCCTTGCCCTGTCCGCCGGCGATGAGGATCGCGCGGCCGGCGGTGATCAGGCCGGAGATCGCGGCGATCGTCGCGCCGACGTTCGTGCCCTTCGAATCGTTGAACCAGCGCACGCCGCCGACCTCGGCGACGAGCCGGCAGCGATGGGCGAGGCCCTCGAAGGCGCCGAGCGCGCGGCGCTGCGCCGCGATCCCGACGCCGAGGCGCGTCGTCATCGCGAGCGCCGCGAGCGCATTGAACTCGTTGTGGCGCCCCGCGATGCGCAGCTCGTCGACCGGCATCACGGGCGTCGCGGCAGCCCACAGCCAGCGCGTCCCGGCGTGGGCAGCGACGCGGTAGTGCGTGGGATCCGCGCTGTCCGGCGCGATCCAGTCGATCGTCGCGCGCCCGGCGACCCGCTCGGCGAGCGAGGCGACGGCGGGATCCGCGGCATTCAGCACGACGTGCCGCGCACCGCTGAGGATGCGCGCCTTGGCTTCGCGATACGCGGCGAAGGAGCCGTGGCGATCGATGTGATCGGCCGTGAGATTGAGCACGGCCGCGACGCTCGGCGCCAGCGACTCGGTCAGGTCGAGCTGGAAGCTCGACAGCTCGAGCACATAGGCGTCGGGCGCCGGCGGCGTGAGGAGATCGAGCGCCGGCGTGCCGAGATTGGCCCCGGCGCGCACGCGCCGCCCGGCCGCCTCGAGGATGCGCCAGACGAGCGTGGTCACGGTGCTCTTGCCGTTCGAACCGGTGACGGCCGCGATCGGCGCGCGTGCATGCCAGGCGAAGATCTCGATGTCGCCGACGACGTCCGCCCCGCGCGCGCGGGCCGCGCGCAGGGCCGGCTCCGCCGGCGGCACGCCGGGGCTGACGGCGAGATGCGGATAGTCGTCGAAGCTGTGGGCGTCGAGCCCGCCGCAGTGGACCTCGAGACCGAGCGCGCGCGCCGCGGCGAGATTCGGCGGCGCCGGGCGCGTGTCGAAGACCGCGACGCGCGCGCCGCGCGCGGCGAGGAAACGCGCGCAGGACAGGCCCGTCGCGCCGAGGCCGAGCACGGCCCAGCGCTCGCCGGCGATCGCGGCGGGACGGCGGGCGGCGGCGCGGGCGGCGTCCATCAGCGCAGCTTCAGGGTCGCGAGACCCGCGAGCACGAGCACGACGGTGATGATCCAGAAGCGCACGATGACGCGCGGCTCCGGCCAGCCCTTGAGCTCGAAGTGATGATGCAGCGGCGCCATGCGGAAGATGCGCCGGCCCGTCAGCTTGAAGGAGCCGACCTGCAGGATCACCGACACCGTCTCGACGACGAAGACCCCGCCCATCAGGAACAGCACCAGCTCCTGGCGCACGATGACGGCGACCACGCCGAGTGCCGCGCCCAGCGCGAGCGCGCCGATGTCCCCCATGAAGACCTGCGCGGGATAGGTGTTGAACCACAGGAAGCCGAGCCCCGCGCCGACCATCGCGCCGCAAAACACGCAGATCTCGCCCGCGCCGGCGACGTAGGGCACGGCCAGATAGCGCGCGAAGTTGACGTTGCCGCTGACGTAGGCGAAGACGACGAGCGCGCCGGCGACGAGCACCGTCGGCAGGATCGCGAGACCGTCGAGACCGTCGGTGAGGTTCACCGCGTTGCTGCTGCCGACGATCACGAAGTAGCTGAATACGATGTAGAACACGCCCATGTTCAGCGCGACGTCCTTGAAGAAGGGCACGATGAGCTGCGTCTCCACCGGCGAATGCGCGGTGAGATAGAGGAAGAGCGCCGCGGTCAGCGCCACGATCGACTGGCACGCGTACTTGTGGCGCGCCGCGAGCCCCTTCGCGTTCCTGCGCGAGAGCTTGAGATAGTCGTCGACCCAGCCGATCACGCCGAAGGACAGCGTCGTCAGCAGCGCGACCCACAGGAAGCGATTGCCGAGATCGCCCCACAAGAGGGCGCTGACCACGATCGACAGCAGGATCAGGGCGCCGCCCATCGTCGGCGTGCCGGCCTTCGTCAGATGCGACTGCGGGCCGTCGTCGCGCACGGTCTGACCGATCTGGCGCATGGTCAGACGCTTGATCATATGCGGCCCGATCATCAGCGCGATGAACAGCGCCGTCAGCGCGCCGAGGATCGTGCGGAAGGTCAGGTACTGGAAGACCCGGAAGCCGGAATTGAACTGGGCGAGCAGCTCCGCGAGCTCCATCAACATGAGGCTCGCCCTCCGCCGGTCTGGACGAGGCCTTCGACGATGCGATCGAGCTGCATATAGCGCGAGCCTTTGACGAGCACGGTCGCTTCGGCGCCGTCCAGCGCCGTCAGCGCGGCCAGGGCCGCGGAGGCCTCGCCATACCAGCACGCGCCCGCGCCGAAGGCCTCCACCGCGAGCTTCGCCTGCGGCCCGACGCCGAACAGCCGATCGATGCCGGCGCGACGCGCGAGCTCGCCGATCTCGCGATGCGCCGCGGCCGCCGCGGCGCCCAACTCGCCCATGTCGCCGAACACGAGCCAGCGCTCGCGCGGCTGGCGCGCGAGCAGCGCGATCGCCGCGGCCAGCGAGGCCGGGTTCGCGTTGTAGGAGTCGTCGATCACGCACATGCCGCCGCGCGAAGTCTTCGGCACGAGACGGCCCGCGACGCGCGCCGCCTGCGCGAGGCCGCGCGCGATGTCCGCGGCGGACACGCCGACGGCGTGCGCCGCGGCCGCGGCGGCGAGCGCGTTCTTCACGTTGTGCTCGCCGTCGAAAGGCAGCTCGACCGCCTGCCGCTGCTCGCCGACGTGCAGCACGAAGCGCGTGCCCGCTCCGAGCTCGCCGGCGACGATGTCGCTCGCCGTGATCTCGGCGCCCGGCGCGAAGCCGAAAGTGAGCACGCGCGCATGCCCCGCCGTCGCGCGCCACTGCGCGGCCCAGACTTCGTCGGCGTTGATGACGGCGACGCCGTCGGCGGGGAGACGCGAATAGATGCAACCCTTCGCCTGCGCCACGCCCTGGACGTCGCCGAAGCCTTCGAGATGCGCGGGCGCGACCATCGTCACCAGCGCCACGGTCGGCGCGGCGATGGCAACGAGCTCGGCGATGTCGTGGGGGCGGTTCGCGCCCATCTCGATCACGGCGTAGCGATGATCTTCGTCGAGCCGGAACAGCGTCAGCGGCACGCCGATGTCGTTGTTGAGATTGCCCGCGGTGGCGAGCGTCGGGCCCTGCGTGCGCAGGATCGCGGCGATCATTTCCTTGGTCGTCGTCTTGCCGTTGCTGCCGGTCACCGCGATGACAGGCAGCCGGAAGCGCCGGCGCCATTCCTGCGCGAGATCGCCGAGCGCCCTGCGCGTGTCGCCGACGAGGATGCTCGGCGTGCGCGCCGTGGAATCACGCATGACGACGACGCCCGCGGCACCGGCCTCGGCTGCGGCGTCCAGCATCTCGTGCGCATCGAAGCGCTGGCCGCGCAGCGCGACGAAGAGCTGGCCCGGGGCGATCGAGCGCGTGTCCGTGCTCACGCCATGAAACTCGGCGTCGGCCCCGCGCAGCGTGCCCCGCACCGTGCGCGCCGCCTCGTGCAGGCTGCCGCGGATCATGCGCGCGCTCCGAGGATCTCGCGCACGACGGCGACGTCGTCGAAGGGCAGCACGCGTGTGCCGGTGATCTGCGTCGTCTCGTGACCCTTGCCGGCGATCAGCACGACGTCCCCCGGCGCGGCGCTCGCGAGCGCGGCGCGGATCGCGAGCGCGCGATCGAGCTCGACGCGGGCGGCCGCCGGCCGCTGCATGCCGCCGAGGATGTCGGCCGCGATCGCGGCGGGATCCTCGCTGCGCGGATTGTCCGAGGTGACGAACACGAGATCCGCCGCGCGCTCCGCGATCGCGCCCATCAGCGGCCGCTTGCTCGCGTCGCGATCCCCGCCGCAGCCGAACACGCACAGGACACGGCCGGCGCCGAGCGCACGCAGGCTCGCGAGCACGCGCTCGAGGCTGTCCGGCGAATGCGCGTAGTCGACGTACACGCAAGGCTCGCGCGCCGCGAGCTCCATGCGGCCGCGCACCGGCTTCGCGGCGGACAGCGCCTGCGCGGCCGCGGCGAGCGGCGCGCCGGTCGCGAGCAGCGCGGCGAGCGCGGCGAGCAGGTTCTGCACGTTGAAGTCGCCGATCAGCGCGCTGTGGAGCGCCGCCTCGCCGAGCGGCGTGCGCACGCGCAGGCGGCTGCCCGTCGCGCTGCAGGCGATCTCGAGGGCCGAGATCTCGGCCGTGTCCTCGCGCGTACCGAAGCGCCAGCAGCGCACGCCCGGCGTGATGCCGGCGATGATGCGATCGGCGTGAACGTCGTCGGCATTGACGATCGCCGTATGCAGGCCCGGATGGGAGAAGAGCCGGGTCTTCGCCTCGACGTAGGCCTCGAGCGTGCCGTGGAAGTCGAGGTGATCGTGACCCAGGCCCGTGAACACGGCGACACCGATGTCCAGGCCGTTGAGCCGGCCCTGCGCGAGCGCGTGCGACGAGGCTTCGAGCGCGACGTGCCGGCAGCCGGCCTCGAGCAGACGCGCGTACTCGCGCTGGAGCGTGAGGGGATCGGGCGTCGTGTTCGGGCCAGGCGCGAGCGCATCGAAGCGGCCGCTGCCCAGCGTGCCGAAATAGCCGCTCACGCCGTGCAGGCGCTGCAGGGCGTCGGCGCACAGATGCGCGACCGTGGTCTTGCCGTTGGTGCCGGTGACGGCGATCGTCGTCATGCGCCGTGCGGGATGATCGTGGAAGCGCGCGGCGAGCTCGCCGAGCCGCGCGCGCAGCCCGTCGATCCGCAGCACCGGCACCCCGAGCGCGGGCAGCACGTCAATGCCTTCGGTGAGGATCGCGACGGCGCCGGCGGCGACGGCCGCGGCGGCGTGCTTGAGACCGTGCTCGCGCGCGCCGGCGAGGGCGACGAAGCAGTCGCCGGGCGCGACGGCCCGGCTGTCGAGCGCGAGGCCCGTGATCTGCGGGTTCAACGTCAGCCGGCCGCGTGCGGGGGCGAGCTCACCGAGCAGCTCGGCGAGCGGCATGCCCGGCGCTGCGCGCATCGCCATCATTGCACCCGCTCCGCCGGCGCCGGCGCCGTCGGCGCGGACCATCCGGCAAGACGCAGCGCCGGATTGTCGTCACCGATTTCGGCATCGGGCGCGATGTTCAGGATGCGCACGGCCTCGTGCATGACGGCGCCGAACACCGGCGCGGCGACGAGACCGCCGTAATACTCCTTGCCCTGCGGCCCGTCGATGATGACGACGCCGATGAGCCGCGGCGCGCTGACCGGGATGAAGCCGGCGAACAGCGACAGATAGTCATGCTCGGCGTAACCGTTTTCGGTGTTCTTGTGCACCGTGCCGGTCTTGCCGCCGACCTGATAGCCCTTCACCGCCGCGGCCTTGCCGGTGCCCGTCTGGACCACGCGCTTCAGCATGTCGCGCACGGCGAGCGCGGTCGTCTCCGACATCACGCGCACGCCCGGCACGGGCTTGTCCTGCCTGAGGATGCTGACGCCCTGGAGCACGCCGCCGCTGGCGATCGCGCCGTACGCACGCGCGAGCTGCACGGCCGTCACCGACAGGCCGTAGCCGAAGGCGAGCGTCGCCTGTTCGATCTGACGCCAGTGGCGCGGCTCGGCGAGACGCCCCTGCGGCTCGCCCGGCAGCTCGACGCCGGTGATCTGGCCGAAGCCGACGCCGTTCAGCATGCCCCAGAACTGTTCGGGCTCCAGCGACAGCGCGATCTTCGTCGCGCCCACGTTGCTCGACTTCTCGATCACGCCCGCGACGTCGAGCGTGCCGTAGTTGTGGATGTCGCGCACGACGTGGCGGCCGACGCGAAAACGGCCCGGACCGGTCTCGATGATCGTCGTCGGCGTATACAGGCCGGATTCGAGGCCGGCCGCGATCGTGAAGGGCTTCAGCGTCGAGCCCGGCTCGAAGAGATCCGTCACCGCGCGATTGCGGAAATGATCGCCCTTGTAGTCGCCGCGGTTGTTCGGATTGAACGAGGGCTGGTTCGCGAGCGCGAGGATCTCGCCGGTGCGCGCGTCGAGAATCACCATGTGGCCGGCCACGGCCTTGCGTGCGGTCACCACTTTCTTAAGCTCGCGGTAGGCCACGTACTGCAGGCGGCGATCGATGCTGAGCGCGAGATTGCGCCCCGGCTGCACCGGGCGATCGCGGCCGACGAACTCGACGATGCGGCCGAGCCGATCGCGGATCACGCGATCGAGGCCCGGCGTGCCGCGCAGCGTCGAATCGAAGGCGAGCTCGATGCCTTCCTGACCGCGATCGTCGACGTTGGTGAAGCCGAGCAGATTGCCCGTCACTTCGACGGCCGGGTAGTAGCGCCGGTACTCGTCGATGAGGTTGACGCCCGGAATGTCGGCGGCCGCGATCTTCTCGGCCACGTCGGGATTCACCTGCCGTCGCAGATAGACGAACTCGCGCTTGCGCCGCGGCGTCAGCATCGTGTCGAGATGCTCCACGGAGAGCCCGAGAATGCTCGCGAGCTCAGGCCAGCGCTTGCGCTGCTGCAGGAGCTCCGAGGGCTTTGCCCACACCGAGGCCACCGGCGTGCTGATCGCCAGCGGCTCGCCGTTGCGATCGGTGATCATGCCGCGATGGGCTTCGGTCTGGACCACGCGCAAATAGCGGGCGTCGCCGTGCTCCTGCAGGAACTCGCGATCGGAGAACTGGAGATCGACCGCGCGCCAGACGAGGATCGCCGCGGCCGCGCCGAACACCGCGAGCACCGTCATGCGGCGCGCGTGCGACTGCTGCTGCGCGTCTCTCACGGGCGCACCCTGACGATCTGTTCCGGCGTCGGCACGGTCATGCCGAGCTTGCTGCGCGCGATTTCCTCGACGCGCCCGTGCGCGCCCCAGGTGCCCTGTTCGAGCAGGAGCTGGCCCCATTCGCGATCGAGCTCGTCCTTCTGCTTGCGCAGGGCCTGCAGATCGATGAACAGGCTGCGCGTGCGATCGCGTTCGAGCACGAGGTTCAAGGCGGAGGCGAAAATCAGCGTGAGCAGCAGCGCCGGCACGACGAGCGGTTTCAGATGCGCCTTCACGCCGCACGCTCCAGACAGCGCAGATGCGCGCTGCGCGCGCGCGGATTCGCCGCGCATTCCGCGGCCGTCGCCACCATCGGCTTGCGCGTCACCAGCGTGAACGGCGCGGGCAGCGAGGGCGCGGGATAGCGATCGATCGGCTTCGCCGAGTCGCGGAAGAAGCGCTTCACGATGCGATCTTCCAGCGAATGAAAGGAGATGACGCACAGCCGTCCGCCCGGTGCGAGACCGTCGCGCAGGTCCGGCAGGGCGCGCGCGAGCTCACCGAGCTCGTCGTTGATCCGGATGCGCAGCGCCTGGAAGGTCCGCGTCGCCGGATGCAGCTTTTCGCCGCTGCGCGGTACCGCGGCCGCGACCAGCTCCGCGAGCCGGCGCGTGGTATCGATCGGCGCCTGCGCCCGCGCCTCGGCGAGGCGACGCGCGATGCGGCGGGCGTGACGTTCCTCGCCGTAGTCGCGCAGGCACTGCTCGATGTCCGCCGCCGAAGCGCGCGCGAGCCAGGCCGCGGCGGTTTCGCCGGCGCTCGTGTCCATGCGCATGTCCAGTGGACCATCGTGTTGAAAACTGAAGCCGCGTGCGGCGGTGTCGAGCTGCGGTGAAGAAACGCCGAGATCCATCAGCACGCCGTCGATCGCGCCGTACACGGCGGCCGCCTCGAGCGTCGCGCGCGCCGCGGAGTAGGCCTGCCGCGTGAAGCACAGCCGCGGATCCGCGAGCAGATCGGGACGCGCGAGCGCCGCGTCGCCGTCGCGATCGAAGGCAAAGACCCGACCTCGCGCACCGAGCCGCGCGAGGATCGCGCCCGTGTGCCCGCCGCGGCCGAAAGTGCAGTCGACGTACACGCCATCCGCCCGCGGACGCAGCAGCGCGAGAACCTCGTCGAGCAGAACCGGAACGTGCACGCGGCGGCCGCAGACATTCAGAGTGCGAGCGAGGACAGCATCGCGGACGATGCGTTGCCGCCTTCCGCCACGGTCTGCAGCCACTCTTCGCGCCGCCGCGCCCACGCGGCTTCGTCCCATACCTCGAACTTGTTGCCCTGACCCAGGACCACCGCGCGGCGCTCGATGCCGGCGAGCTCGCGCAGTTCCTGCGGCACCAGCACGCGCCCCTGCGCATCGAGCGCACAGTCGCTGGCATGGCCGAGGATCACGCGTTTCGCCATGCGCGATTCGGCATCCGCGGCCGGCAGCGCGTTCAGCTTGGCATCGACCTCGTCCCAGGCAGACAGCGGATAGGCCCACAAGCAGCTATCCCACGGACTCAGCGTGATGATCAAGGTGTGGATGCCGTGCGCGTCCAGCAGCTCGCGATGACGCGCCGGCACGGCCATGCGGCCTTTCGCGTCGATGCTGACGGTGCTGAATCCTCGAAACACGACGGTCGGTCCCCATCCCGTGATTGTTGCAGCGCAAATCCCTCGCCGACAGCCCACCCCCACGCGCCGGCACGCGGCGTCGAGCGGGTTTTTACCCACTTAACCCCACTCTCCCCCACTTTAGGCACTATACGAACCGCCGTCGAAAAGTGTCAAGGACAAATCTCGGAAATCCTTCTTATCTGTCAGTCACTTAGCCACGACCGCGGGCGGCCGCCGAAAGGCCGAGAAAATCGGGATACAAAAAACTTCGAACTCAGCGCCGTAAGACGCAAACTTCAAGTGATGCTTGATGTCGTCGCCGGCAGGAAGGAAGCGAGCCGGCCTGTAAGCCGGGTTCTGTGCCCCCGTTGCCGGGGGTGACGGTCATTCGTCTGCGACGCCCGTTGCCGGACGCCTGTAGCAGCCTACCCGAAAGCTCGCGCGGGCCGCGCTCCACTGCCGCGAGGCAGCCTGCTTTCCTATTTGGCCTTGCTCCAGGTGGGGTTTACCCTGCCATCGGCGTTGGCCGACGCGGTGCGCTCTTACCGCACCATTTCACCCTTACCAGCCGGCGCGCGCGCCGGCGGCGGTATATTTTCTGTGGCACTTTCCGTGGGCTCGCGCCCCCCAGGCGTTACCTGGCACCCTGCCCTGCGGAGCCCGGACTTTCCTCCGGCGACCACTGGCCGCCGGCGACCATCCGGCCGGCTCGCTCACCCGCCAGTATCCGCCGAGAACGGCCTGCGCACCAGCCGATCAGGCTTCGAAGGCGTCGATTGCGAGCGCCAGCCGATAGACCTCGTTGCGCGGCCGCGCCAGCACCGAGGCCGCCACTTCGACCGCGCGGCTGCGCGGCAGATGCGGGGCGAGCGCGTGGAGCAGGGCTTCGACCTGCGCGTCCTCGCTCAGACGCGGCGGCGCCGGGGCGATGACGAGCACGAACTCGCCGGTCGCGCCATAGGCATCCGCTTGCAGGCGCGCGAGCACCTCGACGACGGTGCCGCGATAGATCGTCTCATGCAGCTTGGTCAGCTCGCGCGCGACGCAGATCTCGCGCGCGGGCTCGACGAGCTCGACGATCAGCTCCAGCGTACGGCGCACGCGCCGCGGCGCCTCGTAGAGCACGAGCGTGCGCGGCTGCGCGACGAGCGCCGCGAGCGCGCTGCGCGCGGCGGCCTCCTTATGCGGCAGGAAGCCTTCGAAGGCGAAGCGATCGCTGGGCAGGCCCGATACGCACAGCGCCGCGAGCGCCGCGCAGGCGCCCGGCACCGCGCGCACCGTGAGACCCGCGTCGAGCGCCGCGCGCAACAGCGGATAGCCGGGATCCGACACCAGCGGCGTACCCGCATCGGACACGAGCGCGACGCCGAGCCCCTCGCGCATGATGCGTTCGACCAAGCGCGTCGCGAGCGCGCGTTCGTTGTGTTCGTGGACGGCCTGCAGACGCTGCGCGATCGCATAGTGATCGAGCAGCCGGCGCGTGACGCGGGTGTCTTCGGCGAGCACGAGATCGCAGTCGTTCAGCACCGCAAGCGCGCGCAGACCGACGTCGGCGAGGTGACCGATCGGCGTCGCGACGAGGTATAAGCAGGGTCGCTCGATTGATACACTGCCGGCAGGAATCTGCATCCGAAAGTTCTCGATGACTGCAAGGACGGGGTCCCGGGGCCCGGCCGGGCGCACGCGCCTCGGCGCGGCTGCGGCAGTGGCTGCGCTGTGCGGCGCGATCGTGCTTGCGATTATCGCCAGCGGCTGCGCACAACCTCAACGAGCACCGAGCGCGGTCGCGGCGCCGAATCCCCGCGAGGCCGCCGATCGCCAGCTCGCCGCCGGTCGATTCGAGGCGGCGGCGCAGGCCTATGCGAATCTCGCGGCGACCGAGAGCGAACCCGCGGCGACCACGCTGCGCCTGCAGTCGGCGCTGATCCGGCGCGATCTCAACGAGGACGTGAGCGCGCTGGTGCCCGATACGACGCTCGCGGATCCCGCGCAGGAAGCCCTGCGCACGCTCGCGATCGCGAACGCGCTGCTCGCGGCCGGCGACGCCGCCGGCGCCGCCACCCGTCTCTCGGCCTTGACGCAGGCCGCCTTCGATCCCTACCAGCGCGGCCTCTATCTGCGCACGCTGGGCCGCGCCCAGCTCGCGCGCGGTGAAGCGCTGCCCGCGCTGAGCAACCTCGTCGCGGCCGAGACGCTACCGATGCCGGAGGCGCGACGCGTCGAGCTCACGCATGCGATCTGGGACGCGCTGCAGGCGGCCGGCGTCGCGAATGCGAAAAGCGCGCTGCCGCCGGAGGCGCCGCACGCGGCCGGCTGGATCGCGCTCGCCGAGCTGCATGCCGCACAGGGCTACGATCCGGCCGCGTTCGCGAGCGGCGTCGCGAGCTGGCAGACGAGCTATCCCGATCATCCCGCACAGACCCTGCTCCTCGCCGAGCTGCTCGACCAGAGCGAGGAAGCGCTGGCGCCGCCGGCGAAGATCGCGCTGCTGCTGCCGCTGCAAGGGCCGCTCGCGAACGTCGGCGAGGCGATACGCGACGGCTTCATCTCGATGCGCTTCACGGGCGCGATACAGCCGCCGCCCGAGATCCTCGTCTACGACGTCAACGCCGCGAACGCGGTCGCGACGCTGCAGACGGCGCTCGCCGACGGCGCGAAATTCATCGTCGGCCCGCTGGAGAAAAATGCCCTCGACGCGCTGCTCGCGGCCGGCGAGCCGCCCGTGCCGATGCTCGCGCTCAACACCGCGACGAAGCAGCCCGCTTCCACCGCGCGGCTGTTCCAGTTCGGCTTGCGGCCCGAGGACGAAGCCATCGACGCCGCCGAGCGCGCGTGGCGCGACGGCCGCCGCCGCATGATCGCGATGGTGCCGGCGAACGATCTCGGCGAACGCGTGCTGTCCGCGTTCGCGGCGCGCTGGCAGGCGCTGGGCGGCACGCTGGTCGACAGCGTGCGGTTCCGCAGCAGCGTGCAGTCCTATGCCGACGCCGTGCGCCAGACCTTCGGCCTGGCGCAGAGCGAAGCGCGCGCGGCCGCGCTGCGCCGGCTCTTGCAGCGGGCGATCGTGGCCGAGGCGCGCCGGCGCGACGACGTCGACGGCATCCTGCTCAGCGCGCCCCCGGTCGAGGCGCGCCAAATCTTGCCGCAGTTCCGTTTTCTCGGCGCCGCGAACCTGCCGATCTATGCGACCTCGCACGTATTCAGCGGCGCCCGCAACCCGGGTGCCGATCAGGATCTGAACGGCGTGATGTTCGGCGATGCGCCGTGGCTGCTCGGCGCCGGCGATCGCAGCCTCAAGGACGTCTACGATCGCCACTGGCACGGCGGCATCGGCAAGCTGCGTTTCTTCGCCTTCGGCGCCGACGCCTGTCGCATCATTCCCTATCTCGCGCAGATGCGCGCACAGCCGGGAATGCGCGTCGCCGGCGCGACGGGCCGGATCTACGTCGACGGCGGCTCGCTGGTCAGACGCGAGCTGACCTGGGCCAGGTTCGCGGGCGGCAGCCCGCAGCTCCTCGGCCCCTCGCCGTGACGCGCGGCCTCAGCAGCAACGTCGCACGCGGCCGCGGCTACGAAGCGGCCGCGGAGCGCTATCTGCACGCACGGGGACTCACCACCGTGGCGCGCAACTTCCGGCTGCGCGGCGGCGAAATCGATCTGGTGATGCGCGATCGGGACACGCTGATCTTCGTCGAAGTGCGCTATCGCGCGCACGGGGCGCTGGTATCGCCGCTCGAAACGATCACGCCTGCCAAGCAGCAGCGCATCGTGCGCACGGCGGCCGCCTTTCTGCAGACGCGCCCGGCCCTCGCCTCGCTGCCCTGCCGCTTCGACGCGCTCGCCCTCGAAGGCCGCGGCGACGGGCTGCGCGTCGACTGGATAAGAGGCGCGTTTTCTGCATAATTCGAGCGCCCCTACGCCTTTGCATCATCCGTCCCCATGAGCCTAGCCACCGATCGCATCGTTCGCATCTTCGACACCGGGGTCGAGCTGCGCGCGCGCTGCGCGCGCGAGCTGCCCGCGAGCATCGAACGCGGGGCCTGGCTCGTGATCGATGCGCTGGCGGCAGGCAACAAGGTGCTGTGCTGTGGCAACGGCGGCTCGGCGGCAGACGCGCAGCACTTCTCGTCCGAGATGCTGAACCGTTTCGAACGCGAGCGGCCGGGCCTGCCGGCCATCGCGCTGACGACCGATGCCTCGACGATCACCTCCATCGGCAACGACTACGACTTCGCCGACATCTTCGCCAAGCAGGTGCGCGCGCTCGGCAAGGCCGGCGACGTGCTGCTCGCCTACTCCACGAGCGGTCGCTCGCCGAACGTCGTGCGCGCGATCGACGCGGCGCACGAGCGCGCGATGCCGGTGCTGCTCGTCAGCGGGCGGGACGGCGGCCCCGCGGCGGCGGCGCTCGTCGCGCGCGACGTCGAAATCCGCGTGCCCAGCGGCGAGACGGCTCGCATCCAGGAAATCCACCTGACAATCACCCATTGCCTGTGCGATCTGATCGACGGGCATCTACTGGATCATCTCGAGCGAGGATCTGCATGATGAAAAGATCGTCTCTGCTGCTCATCGCGGTGCTGGCGCAGAGCGCGGCGCTGCAAGGCTGCGCGCCGCTCATCGCGGGCGGTGCGGCGACCACGGCCGTCGTCACCAGCGACCAGCGCACCGCCGGCACGGTCATCGAAGACCAGGTGATCGAGACCAAGGCGGCCGACTTCTTCGGCGCCGACGCCGGCCTCGCGCAGCAGGCGAACCTGCACGCCACGAGCTACAACCAGATCGTGCTGCTCACCGGCCAGGCGCCGACCGAGGAGCTGCGCAAGCGCGCGGTGGAGTACGTCTCGCGGATCGCGAAAGTGCGTCACGTCTACAACGAGATCGAGATCGCGAGCCCGCTGCCGCTCGCGAACCGCTCGAACGACGCGCTGCTGACGACGAAGGTGAAGACCAAGCTCTTCACCATCAAGGATCTGAAGTCGACCGACGTGAAGGTCGTGACCGAGAACGGCGTCGTCTACCTGATGGGCCTGCTCGACGCACCGACCGGCGACGCGGTCGCCGAGGTGGTGGCCGGCGTGTCCGGCGTGCACAAGGTCGTCAAGCTCTTCGAGCCGCCGGCGAGCTGAGCGCCGCCGCGCCTCACTTCACGCGGCGTAGCTGCGGACGTCCGCCGCCGGCGGGCGTCGGCGGCGAGCTCGGACCCTTGCCGGGATCCGGCGTCTCGCCGCCCTGCTCTTCCGGCAGCGACATGCCTTGGCCGTTTTCCCGCGCATAGATCATCCGCGCGGCGCTCACCGGAAAATACACCTCGTGCGCGACGCCGCCGAAGCGGGCGTTGAAGGAGATCGCGTCGTTGCCGAGCACCAGATCGCGCACTGCACCGGGCGCGATGTTCAGCACGATAGAGCCGTCCTTCACGTACTGCGTCGGCACGCGAACCCGGCTGTCCTTGGCTTCCACCAGCAGATGCGGGGTGCAGCCGTTGTCGATGATCCAGTCGTACAGCGCGCGGATGAGATAGGGCTTGCTCGGTGTCATGACTGCGGGCTCGGGCCTCGGTGCTGCGCGGCGGGCCGGGTGAGGGTCAGCTTCGCATCGCGCGCTCGGCGGCCGATAGACTGGCGCGGAAGGCCTCGCGCGCAAAGAGCTTGTCCGCGTAACGCAGCAGGGATTTCGCCTGCGCCGTCAGCTTGATGCCGTAGTGCGGCAGCCGCCACAGCAGCGGCGCGAAACAGCAATCCACCAGCGTGTACTCGTCGGACAGGAAATAGGGCTGGTGATTCAGCGCGGGCGCGATCGCGTGCAGGTTGTCGCCGATCGTGCGCCGTGCGTCGGCCGCCTCGGCGTCGTCGCGCGCGAGGCGCTCGGTCTGCGCGAGCAGATCGCGCGCGATCCGGTAGCGGATCTGCCGGTTGTTAGCGCGCGAGACCGGATCGACCGGCATCAGCGGCGGGTGCGGGTAACGCTCGTCGAGATACTCGAGCATGATCTGGGCGTCATAGAGCACCAGCTCGCGATCGATCAGCGTCAGCAGCGTGTGGTAGGGGTTGTAGTCGTGGAGGTCGTCGGGCTTCGTCTCGTCGGTGACGAAGGCGACCTCCACGTTGACGTCTTTCTCGGCGAGGACGATGCGAACCGCGTGCCCTATCGGGTCGGCCGCATCCGCATAGAGCGTCATGACCGACCGACGGTTCACGAGAGAAGACATGTCAATGCACGTCTTTCCAGTACTCGCGCTTCAGCGCGTACGCGACGATCCACAGCACGAACAGGAAAACGAGCACCTTCACGCCCAGCGTGTAGCGCACGAGCTTCGCCGGCTCGCCGACATAGGTCAGGAAATTGACCAGATCGCGCGTGGCCTTCATGTAGGAGGCCTCGTCCAGCAAGCCGGGGCGTTCCTGCTCGAAGCGCTGGAACACCTGGACCTCGGTGCCGCTCTGCTCCTCGGTCTCGAACACGGCGCGGTTCAGGCCCTGCATTTCCCACAGCACGTGCGGCATCGCCGTGTTCGGGAAGTAGACGTTGTTGACGCCGGTCGGCTTGTGCGGGTCGAGGTAGAAGCCGTTCAGAAAGCTCACCAGCCAGTCCGGCCCGCGCGAGCGCGCGATGACCGACAGATCGGGCGGCACGACGCCGAACCAGGCCTCGGCATCTGCCGGCTTCATGGCGATGCGCATCGGTTCACCGATCTTGTCGGTGGCGAACATCATATTGGCCTTGACCACGTCCTCCGGAATGCCGAGATCGGCGGCGACGCGGTTGTAGCGCATGTAGTTCGCGGAGTGACAGCTCACGCAGTAGTTCACGAACAGGCGCGCGCCGCGCTGCAGGGACTCCCGGTTGGAGAGATCCACGTTGGCGCGGAGCATCTGCGGGCCGCCGTGGCCTTCCGCGGCGGACGCCGCCGCGGACACACAGCACATCAGTATTGCGATGAAGAGCGTGCGCATCACATCGTCACCCTGTCAGGAACGGGCTTGGTCTTGTCCAGCTTCGTGTAGATCGGCATCAGCAGGAAGAACAGGAAATAGATCACCGTGCAGATCTGCGCGACCAGCGTGCGGCCCTCGCTCACCGGCTTGACGCCGAGGTAGCCGAGGATCAGGAAGGCCACCACGAAGATCCAGAGCGCGGTCTTGTACAGAGGGCCGCGATAGCGAATCGACTTCACCGGGCTGCGGTCCAGCCACGGCAGGAAGAAGAACGCCATCACGCCGAGACCCATGAAGATCACGCCCCACAGCTTCGCGTCGATCCAGAAGAAGTTGACCGTGTTCGCGCGGAGGATCGAGTAGTACGGGGTGAAATACCACACCGGCGCGATGTGCAGCGGGGTCTGCATCGGGTTCGCCGGCACGAAATTGTTGTACTCGAGGAAATAGCCGCCCATTTCCGGCGCGAAGAACATCACCGCCGAGAACAGCATCAGGAAGACGATGATGCCCGCGAAGTCCTTCACCGAGTAGTAGGGATGGAAGGGAATGCCGTCCAGCGGCACGCCGTTCGCGTCCTTCTTCTTCTTGATCTCGACCCCGTCGGGGTTGTTCGAGCCGACTTCGTGCAGCGCGATGATGTGCAGCAGGACGAGGCCCGCGATCGCGAACGGCAGCGCGACGACGTGCAGCGAGAAGAAGCGGTTCAGCGTGATGTCGGAGACCACGTAGTCGCCGCGGATCCACTCCGTCAGCGTGCCGCCGATGACCGGGATCGCGCCGAACAGCGAGATGATCACCTGCGCGCCCCAGTAGGACATCTGGCCCCAGGGCAGCAGATAGCCCATGAAAGCCTCGGCCATCAGGCACAGATACAGCAGCATGCCGAGGATCCAGATCAGCTCGCGCGGCTGCTTGTACGAGCCGTACATCATCCCTCGCAACATGTGCAGGTAGACGACGATGAAGAAGGCCGAAGCTCCCGTCGAGTGCATGTAGCGGATCAGCCAGCCCCAGGACACGTCGCGCATGATGTACTCGACGGACGCGAAGGCGAGATCCGCGTCCGGCTTGTAGTTCATCACGAGCCAGATCCCGGTGAGGATCTGGATCACGAAGGCGACCAGCGAGAAGACGCCGAAGTAATACCAGAAGTTGAAGTTCTTCGGCGCGTAGTACCTGGCCATGTGGTCGTTCCACAGGGCCATCAGCGGGAAGCGGTCGTCGACCCAGTCGCGCAGACCGGTGAGCTGACGCGTAATCGCATTCATCAGGTAGTTCCCTCGTCTTCACCGACGACGATCTTCGTGTCGGTGGCAAAGCGGTACGGCGGTACCTCCATGTTCAGCGGCGCGGGCACGCCGGTGTAGACGCGGCCGGCGAGATCGAACTGAGAGCCGTGACAGGGACAGAAGAAACCGCCTTTCCAGGGCTGCTTGACGCCCGGGGCGTTGAGCTCGGGCATGAAGGTCGGCGAACAGCCGAGATGGGTACAGATGCCGACGAGGACGAGGTACTCGGGCTTCTCCGAACGCCAGGCGTTCTTCGCGTATTCGGGCTGCTGGGGCTGCTCCGATTCCGGATCGCGCAGCACGGCGGCGTCCAGCTTCTTCAGATCTTCGATCATCTCCGGTGTACGCCGGACCACCCACACCGGCTTGCCGCGCCACTTCTGGATGATGCGCTGGCCGGGTTCGAGTTTGCTGATGTCCACTTCGACCGGTGCACCGATGGCCTTGGCCCTGGCGCTGGGTTGGAAGGAAGACACGAAAGGCACCGCTGCGAAAGCGGCGCCGATGCCCCCAATGACCGTGGTCGCGCCGGTCAGGAAGCGGCGTCTGCGGGTATCGACGGCGTCGTCGCTCATGATTGACTCAATCTCCTGTTACTGGACGCCGACCGGCCGAAAAGCGGTCGGGCGAGGCCGTCCGGACGAGACGCCCTCGATGCGAAACACGGCTGCCGCGGCGCGTGTTCGGGCGAACGCGCACGCTGCGTGCGGGACCGCCGATATAACGCCGGAGTATACCGAACTTTGCGCAGTGTGGCGCCGCTCCCGTCATTCGCGGCCGTGCTGTGGCGTGCGCGCCGCACGCCGCGCTTCAGCGCGGCTCGTCCTCATCGACGAGACGCAGCTCGGCCGAACGTGCGTGGGCCATCAGGCCTTCGGCGTGGGCCAGCGTCGCTGCGATCCGGCCCAGTGTTTGCGCGCCACGCTCGCCGATTTCGATGATCGACGAGCGCTTCTGAAAGTCGTAGACGCCCAGCGGCGAGGAGAAGCGCGCGGTGCCGGCGGTCGGCAGCACGTGGTTCGGGCCGGCGCAGTAGTCGCCGAGCGGCTCGGCCGCATGGCGGCCGAGAAAGATCGCGCCGGCGTGGCGAATTTTCGCCATCAGCGCGCGCGGATCGGCGACCGACAGCTCGAGGTGCTCGGGCGCGATGCGGTTGGCGATCACGGCCGCCTCGTCGAGATCGCGGACTTCGATCAAGGCGCCGCGCGCGGCGAGCGCGGTCTCGATGAGGGCCGCGCGCGACATCTGCGGCAACAGGCGTGCGATGCTCGCCGCGACGCGACCGAGGAACTCGCGATCGGGCGCGAGCAGGATGGCCTGGGCCTGCTCGTCGTGCTCGGCCTGCGAGAACAGATCCATCGCGATCCAGTCCGGATCGGTGCGGCCGTCGCAGATCACGAGGATCTCGGACGGACCCGCGATCATGTCGATGCCGACCTTGCCGAAGACCATCGATTTGGCGGTGGCGACGTAAACGTTGCCGGGCCCGACGATCTTGTCGACGGCCGGCACGGTGGCCGTGCCGTAGGCGAGCGCGGCCACCGCCTGCGCACCGCCGATCGAAAACACGCGATCCACGCCCGCGATGTGCGCGGCGGCGAGCACCACCGGCTCGATCAGTCCGTCCGGTGCCGGCACCACCATCACGACCTCGGCGACGCCGGCGACCTTGGCCGGGATCGCGTTCATCAGCACCGAGGACGGATATGCGGCCTTGCCGCCCGGCACGTAGAGTCCGGCGCGATCCAGCGGCCTCACCTGCTGGCCCAGCGTATTGCCCTCGGCGTCGACGTATTCCCAGGACGCCTGACGCTGACGGGCGTGATAGTCGCGGATGCGCGCGGCGGCTTCCTCCAGCGTTCGCCGCAATACCGGATCGATTGCCCCGGCGCCGGCCGCGAAGCCGGTCACTTCGAGCTCCTCGGCGCGCGTCAACTGGCGGCGATCGTAGCGGTTCGTATAGCGCAGCAGCGCCGCGTCGCCGTCGCGGCGGACCTCGCGGATGATCTCGCGCACCGTCTCCTGCACCGCTGCCGACGCGTCCTCGTCGAAGGCGAGCAAGGCCTCGAGACGCGCGTCGAAATCGGGTGCGGCGCTCGACAGGCGCGCGATGCGCACGCTCATGCGCTCCCCCACGGCGAGCTCGCGTCGACGGCGGCGGCGAGCTGGCGCACCAGCGCCGTGATGCGCAGGTGCTTGGTCTTCAGCGCCGCCTTGTTGACGATCAGCCGCGAGCTGACGTCGCAGATCTGCTCCAGCGGCAGCAGGCCGTTGGCCTTCAGCGTGTTGCCGGTGTCGACGAGATCGACGATGCGATCGGCGAGGCCGACCAGCGGCGCGAGCTCCATCGAGCCATAGAGCTTGATCACTTCGATCTGCACGCCCTTCTCCGCATACCAGCGCCGCGTCACGGCGGCGTACTTGGTGGCGACGCGCAGGCGGTTCGGCGGGACACCGCCGTCGGCCGGTCCGGCGACCATCAGGCGGCAGCGCGCGATGCCGAGATCCAGCGGCTCGTAATAGCCGTCGCCGTCGTATTCGAGCAGCACGTCCTTGCCCGCGATGCCGACGTCCGCCGCGCCGTATTCGACGTAGGTCGGCACGTCGCTCGCGCGGATGATCACGAGCTTCACGCCGGGATCGGTGGTGTCGAGGATCAGCTTGCGCGAGACTTCCGGATCCTCGGTAGGCTGCACGCCGACGCGCGCGAGCAGGGGCATCGCCTCCTTGAAGATGCGGCCCTTGGAGACGGCAATGACGAGCTGCTCGCTGTCTGGCGCTGGGTTCATCTGCGGTGGTCCGTGACGGCGCCGGCCGGGACGGCCGCGGGCACGATCAGGCCGGCACGCGCCGGATCTGGGCTCCGAGGTTGGACAGTTTCTCTTCGATGGTCTCGTAACCGCGGTCGATATGATAGATCCGGTCGACCTCGGTCGCGCCTTCGGCGACCAGGCCGGCGAGCACGAGGCTGGCCGAGGCGCGCAGATCGGTCGCCATCAGCGGCGCGCTCTTCAGTTTCGGCACGCCGGTCGTGATGGTGGTGTTGCCTTCGATCTTGATGTCCGCGCCCATGCGCTGCAGTTCGAGCACGTGCATGAAGCGGTTCTCGAACACCGACTCGGTGATCACCCCCGTGCCTTCCGCCATCGCGTTCAGCGCCGTGAACTGGGCCTGCATGTCGGTCGGGAAGCCCGGGTAGGGCGAGGTGTGCAGACTCACCGCCCGCGGCCGGCGGCCGTCCATGCGCAGCTCGATCCAGTTCTCGCCGGCGGAAAGCTCGGCGCCCGATTCGTGCAGCTTGGCGATCACGGCCTCGAGCAGATCCGGGCGCGTGTTCTTGAGCTTGACGTGGCCGCCCGTCATCGCCGCCGCCACGAGATAAGTGCCGGTCTCGATGCGGTCCGGCAGGATCTCGTAATGCGTCCCGGACAGCTCGTCGACGCCTTCGATGCGGATGGTGTCGGTGCCCGCGCCCTCGATCTTCGCGCCCATGCTGATCAGGCAGTTCGCGAGATCGATGACCTCGGGCTCGCGCGCGGCATTGCGGATCGTCGTCACGCCCTTGGCCATCGACGCCGCCATCATCAGGTTCTCGGTGCCCGTGACGGTGACGAGATCGAGCCAGAGGTCCACGCCCTTCAGGCGCTTCGCGCTGGCGCGGATGTAGCCGCCGTCGACGGTGAGCTCGGCGCCCATCGCGGCCAGGCCTTCGAGGTGCAGGTTCACCGGACGCGATCCGATCGCGCAGCCGCCCGGCAGCGACACATCGGCGCGGCCGAAGCGCGTCAACAGCGGGCCGAGCACGAGGATCGACGCGCGCATCGTGCGCACGAGCTCGTAGGGCGCGAAGAATTCGCGGATCGTGCTCGCGTCGACGTGCACGTTCATCTTCTCGTCGATCGTCAGCTCGAGGCCCATGCGGCCGAGCAGCTCCATCGTCGTCGTGATGTCGTGCAGATGCGGCACGTTGCAGACCGTCACCGGTTCGCTCGCGAGCAGGGTCGCGGCGAGAATCGGCAGCGCGGCGTTCTTCGCGCCCGAAATGCGGATTTCACCCTGCAGGCGGGTACCGCCCTGGATGATCAGTTTATCCATCGACTGTGGTCCGTCGTCCGATCTAGATCAGCGGCCGGCGGACGTCTGCAGGCGCTGCCATTCTTCGCGGGTATACGTCTGGATGGACAGGGCGTGGATGGCCTGCCCCATGTGCTCGCCGAGCGCCTTGTAGACGAGCTGGTGGCGCTTCACCGCGTTCAGGCCCTGGAATCCGTCGTAGACGATGCGCGCCGTGAAATGCACGCCGTCCTCGCCCTCGACCTCCGCCTGGGCGCCGGCGATGTCCTGCTCGATCATCGCCTTGATCTGTGCCGCCGTCATCATCGCGCGGCAATCATCGCGGCGCCGGCCTCACAGGCCGAGGTCCTTGTTCTTGTCCTTCAGATTCGCGATCAGCTTCGCGATGCCGCCTTCGGCGATCACCTGCGCGAACGAGGACTTGTAGGTCTTCACCAGGCTCACGCCGTCCACCGACACGTCGAACACCTTCCAGTCGCCGGTCTTGTTGTGCAGGCGATAGACGACCGGCAGGACGGTGCCGCCCGGCTGCTTGATGTCCTGTTTGACGGTCGCGGTCTTGGGATTCTGCGAAGCCGCGTTGTCCGGATAGGAGATGGTCTGGTCCGAATACTCGAGCAGGGCCGTGGCATAGGTGCGCACGAGCAGGCGACGGAACTGTTCGACGAACTCCTGCCGCTGGGCAGCCTCGGCGGTCTTCCACTGTTCGCCGAGCACCCACTGCGACATGATCGTGAAGTCGAAATGCGGGAAGATCATGTCCGAGACGAGGCCGTACATCTTGGCCGGATCGGCGCGCAGCGCGTCCTTCTCGGACTTCACGCGCTCGATCACCGAGGTGGTCGTCTCCTGCACGACCGTCCGCGCATCTTCGGCGGCCGACGCCAGGCCGACGAACCCGAAGAACAGCGCGGCGACGCAGACCAGAGCAAAGCGTTTCATTCGACGAACCTCTCCCGGCGGCTGGGTGACGTGATTGACGGTCGGAACCGACCGTTGGAACGGACGCTCCCGATGGACGGGGAGCGCCGGAAAACCGGCGCGTACTCTAGCACAAAGGCCGCAGGCCGCGGCAACGCGCGCTCAGCCCGGATTTGGCTCGTCCTGCAGCAGCTCGATCTTGTAGCCGTCCGGATCCTCGATGAAGGCGATGACCGTGCGCCCGCCCTTCATCGGCCCGGCCTCGCGCACGATCTTGCCGCCGCGCGTGCGAACCCGCTCGCAGGCCGCATAGACGTCGTCGACGCCGATCGCGATGTGGCCATAGGCATTGCCCATCTCATAGGCCTTGGTGTCCCAATTGTGCGTCAGCTCCAGCACCGTCGACTCACGCTCGTCGCCGTAGCCGACGAAGGCCAGCGTGAAGCGGCCTTCGGGATAGTCCTTGCGGCGGATGAGCCTCATGTCCAGCACCTCGCAGTAGAACGCGAGCGCGCGGTCGAGGTCGGTGACGCGAAGCATCGTGTGCATCATTCTCATGGCTGGCTCCTGCTGTCGTGCCCGTCGCGGCGGGCGGCGTTCAGGCTTCGATGTCGATCGCGATCGCCGCGGCGACGCGCCGCGCTTTCGCGCGCGCCGACTCGACGCTCGCGTCGCGGGCGAGCGCCACCGCGAGGCGGCGCTTGCCCTGCACTTCCGGCTTGCCGAACAGGCGCAGCGCGGTGCCCGGCTCGGCGAGCGCGGCGGGCACGCCGCGATAGCGGATGTTGCGGCCGTGACCGCTGCCGAGGATCGCGACCGAGGCGGCCGGCGCGTCGCGCAGGATCGCCGGCACCGGCAGGCCCAGCACGGCGCGCACGTGCAGCGCGAATTCGGACAGCTCCTGGCCGACCAGGGTCACCATGCCGGTGTCATGCGGCCGCGGCGACACCTCGCTGAAAATCACTTCATCGCCGCGCACGAAGAACTCGACGCCGAAGATGCCGCGCCCGCCCAGCGCGGCCGTGATGGTCTCCGCCATCGCCTCGGCGCGCTCGCGCGCGAGCGGCGACATCGGCTGCGGCTGCCAGGATTCGCGATAGTCGCCGTCGACCTGCAGATGGCCGATCGGCGCGCAGAACGCGGTGCCGCCGATGTGGCGCACGGTCAGCAGCGTGATCTCGTAGTCGAAGTGCACGAAGGCCTCGACGATCACCCGCGGCACGGCGGCGCGAGCGCCGGCGACGGCGGTGTGCCAGGCGATCGCGGCGTCGGTCTCGTCGCGCACGAGGATCTGGCCCTTGCCGGAGGAGCTCATCACGGGCTTCACGACGCAGGGCATGCCGATGCGAGCGATCGCGGCGCGGCATTCCTCTTCGCTGCCGGCGAACTCATAGCGCGAGGTCGCGAGCCCGAGCTCTTCCGCGGCGAGGCGGCGGATGCCTTCGCGATCCATGGTCAGCCGCGCGGCGCGCGCGCTCGGCGCGATCCGCCAGCCCTCGAGCTCGAGCTCGACCAGCCGCTGGGTCGCGATCGCTTCGACCTCGGGCAGGATGTAATGCGGGCGCTCGGCGCGGATCACGCGTTCGAGCGCGTCACCGTCGAGCATGTCGATCACGTGGTGGCGATGCGCGACCTGCATCGCCGGTGCGCCCGCGTAGCGGTCGACCGCGATCACCTCGACGCCGAGCCGCTGCGCCTCGATTGCGACTTCCTTGCCGAGCTCGCCCGCGCCGAGCAGCATCAAGCGCAGCGCGGACGCCGACTGCGGCGTGCCGAACACGATCTCGTCGCGAACGTCGGGCGGCAAGGCGGTCGTCATCGGCGGGTGACCAGCGTGAATCCGAGAGTGGCGAGGACGCGTGCAGTATCCGGGGCGGGTGCGGCGAGCGCAATGGGAATGGCCCCGAATTCGCGGCGCCGGCCGAACTCGGCGCGCAGGCGATCGAAGGCGGCGCGGCGGCCGGCCGCGGTGGTCTCGGCCGCGAGCGCCGCCCGCGTGCGGGCCGTCCAGGCGCGCGGATCGCAGCAGCCGAACACGGCAGCGGCAAGGACGTCGCTGCCGGCCGCGAGCGCGTGCGGCGGCGGCTCGGCGGCGGGCACCGGCCGCCAGCCCGCGGCGCTCCTGCCCTCGCGCGCGAGCCAGGCGACCAACGCCAGGCGGAGCTGGCTCGTCGCGCGCAGGCGCGCATCGATGCTGTGACCCGCGACGTGCGGCGTCGCGACGAAGGCGGCCGCGAGCAGCTCGGCCGACACCTCCGGTTCGCCCAGCCAGCAGTCGACGGCGGCGTGCAGGCGGCCGGCGCGCAGCGCGCCCAGCCAAGCCGCCTCGTCGACGACGCCGCCGCGCGCGGCATTGACGAGCAGCGCGCCGGGCTTCAGCGCCGCGAGCTCGGCCGCGCCGAGGAGCCCGCGCGTCGGGAACGGCCCCTCGTCGCTCAGCGGCACGTGCAGCGTGACGACATCGGCCGCGGCCAGCACCTCCGCGAGCGGGAGAAACTCGGGCTCGCGCAACGCGCGCGGCGGATCGTTGCGCAGACAGCGCAGCCCCAGCGCTTCGAGCAGGCGCGCGGCCCAGCCGCCGGCGTGGCCGCAGCCGATGATGGCGGCGGTGTAGCTCGCCGGATCGCGGCCGCGCGCGCGGGCATGAGCGAGCACGCAGGCCAGCACGTATTCGCCGACCGGCCGCGCGTTGCAGCCCGGCGCCGCCGCGAAGGCGATGCCCTGGTGCGCGAGCCAGGCGAGATCGACGTGATCGGTGCCCGCCGTCGCGGTGCCGACGAAGCGCACGCGGCTGCCCGCGAGGAGCGCGGCGTCGACGCGAGTCACAGAGCGTACGAGCAGGATGTCGCAGTCGGCGACGAGCCCGCGATCGATCGCGCGGCCGTCGGCGAGGACGAGCTCGCCGAGCGCGCCGAAGGCCTCCGCGGCCTGCGCGATGACGCGATCGGCGACGATGCGCAGGGTCGCGGCCACCGGCCGGCCTCAGGGCCGATCGTCGACCCTCGCGCCTTCCTTCTGCACCGGCAGCAGCTCCTGGCGCGTCGCGCCCAAGGCCAGCACCATCGCGCTCGCGACGTAGACCGACGAGTAAGTGCCGACGAGGATGCCGATGGTCAGCGCGATCGAGAAGCTGCGGATCATCTCGCCGCCGAAGAACAGCAGCGCGAGCACCGACAGCAAGGTCACGAGGCTCGTGTTGATGGTGCGCGCGAGCGTCTGGTTCAGCGAGGAATTGACGATGGCGATCGGATCCGCCTTGCGCATGTTGCGGAAGTTCTCGCGCACGCGGTCGAGGATCACGATGGTGTCGTTCAGCGAGTACCCCATGATCGCGAGCACCGCGGCGAGCGCGTTGAGATCGAACTCCATTCTCGTCAGCGAGAAGAAGCCCATGATCACGAGCACGTCGTGCAGCGTCGCCGTGATCGATCCCACGGCGAATTTGAAGGTGAAGCGCACCATGATGTAGACGAGAATGCCGCCGAACGCGATCAGCGCCGCGATGAGGCCTTCCTCCGCGAGCTCCTCGCCGACCTGCGGGCCGATCAGCTCGACGCGGCGGACCTCGGCCTCGGGCAGCACTTTCTGCATGCGCAGTCCGATGTCCTTGCTCGCTGCTTCCGCACCGGTCGCGGTGTCGATCGGCGGCAAGCGCACCAGCACGTTGGTCGGGCCGCCGAAATTCTGCACCACGCCCGCGCCGAAATCCGAGCTCTTCAGCTTCTCGCGCACTTCATCGAGCTGGGGCGGCTCCTTGAACGCGAGCTCGATGACGGTGCCGCCGGTGAACTCGATGCTGAAATTGAGGCCTTGCGTCGCGAGCGACGCGAGGGCGGCGACGTTGATCAGCGTCGACAGCACGAGGCCGACGCGTCGCCAGCGCATGAAGTCGATATTGAGGATCTTCCAGTAGGCCATGGTCGGCGCTCCGCGCGGATCGCGTTCAGACGGACAGCCGGCGGAGCCGGCGTCCGCCGTACAGGAGATTGACGATCGCGCGCGTGCCGACGATCGCCGTGAACATGGAGGTCGCGATGCCCAAGGACAGCGTGACCGCG
The DNA here is from genome assembly GCA_035325705.1 of Gammaproteobacteria bacterium. GTDB lineage: Bacteria > Pseudomonadota > Gammaproteobacteria. The sequence continues at coordinate 27,965 of DAOKZI010000005.1, read as the reverse complement.
AAGCCCTTGACCGGGCCGGAGCCGAAGCTGAAGAGCACGATGCCGGCGATCAGCGTGGTCAGGTTCGAATCGAGAATCGTGCCGAAGGCGCGATCATAGCCGGCCTGGATGCTGGCCTGCGGGCTCATTCCCCGCCGCAGCTCTTCGCGGATGCGCTCGTTGATCAGTACGTTGGCGTCGACCGCCATGCCGACGGTAAGCAGGATGCCGGCGATGCCGGGCAGGGTCAGCGTCGCCTGCAGCATCGACAGCAGCGCCACCAGCAGCACCACGTTCAGCGCGAGCGCGACGTTGGCGATCATGCCGAAGGCGCGATAGTAGGCGAGCATGAACAGACACACCGCCGCGAAGCCGATGATGCAGGCGCGCAGGCCGTTGTCGATGTTGGCCTGGCCGAGGCTCGGGCCGACGGTGCGCTCCTCGATGATCTCCATCGGCGCGGCCAGCGCGCCGGCGCGCAGCAGCAGCGCGAGATCCGCCGCCTCGTTCGTCGAGTCGAGGCCGGTGATCTGGAAGCGCTTGCCGAGCTCGTCGCGGATCGTCGCGACGTTGATGACTTCCTCGACCGGCTTGCCCTCCTGCTGCTCGATGAAGACCACCGCCATCGGCTTGCCGATCAGCTCGCGCGTCGCGCGGCCGAAGCTGCGCGCGCCCTTGCCGTCGAGCGTGATGTACACGGCCGGCTCGCCGGTCTGGCTCTCGATGCCCGAGCTCGCATCGACGATCGATTCACCCGTGAGCAGCACGCGCTTCTCGAGCAGCACCGGCTCGCCGCTGCGCTGGCGGTAGAGCTTGGAGCCGAACGGCACTTTGCCCTGCGTCGCGGCCTGGACGTCGCCGTCAATGTCGACCATGCGGAACTCGAGGGTCGCCGTCGCGCCGAGCAGCTTCTTCGCTTCCGCCGTGTCCTCGATGCCGGGGAGCTGGACCACGATGCGGCTGTCGCCCTGCTGCTGGATTACCGGCTCGGCGACGCCGAACTCGTTGATGCGATTGCGCAGCGTGGTCAGGTTCTGCTTGATCGCCGTCTTGCGCGACTCGGACATGTACTGCTCGGTCGGCTTGAGCGTCAGCAGGGTCTCGTCGTTCGCGCTCTCGGTCGGCTGCAGATCGGGGTAATCGGCCTTGATCGCGGCGAGGCCCGCGCTGCGCGCCTCGCCGTCCAGGAAGTTCACGCGGATCCCGCCGCCCGGCGCTGAGGATACGGTGCGGAAGCGGATCTTCTGTTCGCGCAGCGACGCGCGCAGCTCGGAGATGAAACGTTCCTCGGTGTGCTTGCGCACGGCCTCGGTGTCGACCTGCATCAGGAAGTGCACGCCACCGCGGAGATCCAAGCCCATGTACATCGGCTTGCCGCCGAGCATGCGCAGCCAGCCCGGCGTGCCGGGCGCGAGGTTCAGCGCCACGGTGTACTGCGTCGCGTCGACCGCGTTCTCCAGCACCGGCAGCGCCCGCGTGCGCGTCGCGTCATCGGGAAAGCGGAACAGCAACCGTTCGTCGCCGCGCTCCACGCTCTTCAGCGCGATGCCGGCGTCGGCGAGCGTCTGCTCGAGCTCGCTCTGGAGGGCGTCGTCGACCGGCGCCGAGCGCCGCGCGGTGATCTGCAGCGCCGGATCGAAGCCGAACAGGTTCGGCAGCGCGTACAGGAAGCCCAGCGACAGCACCACCCCGAGGATGAGATAGCGCCACAGCGTGTTGGTGTTTTGGATCATGAAGGTGGCCGATCTGACGACGCCGCGCGCGGCGGCGCCGCGGTTAGAGATCCTTCAGCGTGCCCTTGGGCAGCACCGTGGTGACGGCGGGTTTCTGCACCCGGACTTCGACGCCCTTGGCGATTTCGACGCGCAGGAAGTTGTCGCCGACCTCGGTGATGCGCCCGGCGATGCCGCCGCTGGTGACCACTTCGTCGCCCTTGCCCAGCGCCTGGACGAGTTTCTGATGCTCCTTTTGGCGCTTCACCTGCGGCCGGATCAGGAACAGGTAGAACACCACGAAGAGGAGGATGAGCGGCAGAAACGCAAAGGCGCCCGGTTCCTGCGCGGTGGGCGCGGCCTGCGCCCAGGCGTCGGCGACGAAGAGATTCATGGGAGTCCCCCGGAAAAAAGCGGCCGGCATTATGGCACAGGCCCCGGCCCGGGATGAGGACGGCGTGCCTCGCGCCGCCGCTGCGCCTAGCGCGGAGGACGGCGGCGTCAGCCGCGCGCGGACTCGCCCGCGCGCTGCCGCGCGTGGAACTCGGCCGCGAACTCGGCGTAACGCCCGCCGCGCACCGCGGCCCGCGCGGCGCGCATCAGCGCGAGGTAGTAGGCGAGGTTGTGCAGGGTGTTGAGCCGGGCGCCGAGGATCTCGTTCTGGCGATCGAGATGGTGAAGATAGGCGCGGCTGTAATGCCGGCAGGTGTAGCAGCCGCAGGCCGGATCCAGCGGCCGCTCCGAGGCGCGATGCTCGGCGTTGCGGATGCGCACCACGCCGGTCGAGGTGAACAGATGGCCGTTGCGGGCGTTGCGGGTCGGCATCACGCAGTCGAACATGTCGATGCCGCGGCGGATGCCCTCGACGAGATCGGCCGGGGTGCCGACGCCCATCAGGTAGCGCGGGCGATCGGCCGGCAGCAGCGCGGCGGTCGCCGCCGTCGTCTCCAGCATGTCCTCCTTCGGTTCGCCGACCGACAGGCCGCCGATCGCATAACCATCGAAGCCGATGTCGAGCAGGCGCGCGGCGGATTCGCGGCGCAGCGCCGGATAGATCCCGCCCTGCACGATGCCGAACAGCGCGGCGGGACTGTCGCCATGCGCGGCCTTGCTGCGCGCCGCCCAGCGCATCGACAGCTCCATCGACGCGCGTGCCTGCGCGAGCGTCGCGGGATAGGGCGTGCATTCGTCGAAGGCCATCACGATGTCGCTGCCCAGCGCGCGCTGGACCGCCATCGAGCGCTCGGGATCGAGAAACACCTTGTCGCCATCGATCGGCGAACGAAAGGTGACGCCCGCCTCGTCGATGCGCCGCAGATCGCCGAGACTGAACACCTGGAAACCGCCCGAATCGGTGAGGATCGGCCGCTCCCAGTGCATGAAGCGGTGCAGGCCGCCGAGCGCGGCGACGAGCTGCTCGCCCGGCCGCAGCATCAGGTGATAGGTATTGCCGAGGATGATCTGCGCGCCGAGCTCGACCAGCTCCTCCGGCGTCATCGCCTTCACCGTGCCATAGGTGCCGACCGGCATGAACACGGGCGTCTCGACCTCGCCGTGGATCAGGCCGAGACGTCCGGCGCGCGCCGCGCCGTCGCTTGCTTCGAGCGTGAACTTCATGCCTGCTCCATCGCGGCGTCGCGTTCCGCGGGATCGGGCGTGACGAACATCGCGTCGCCGTAGCTGAAGAACCGATAGCCCGCGGCCACCGCGTGCCGATAGGCCGCGAGCGTGCGCGCGTGGCCGGCGAAGGCCGCGACCAGCATCAGGAGCGTCGAGCGCGGCAGATGGAAATTCGTGATCAGCGCGTCGACCACCTTGAAGCGGTAGCCCGGCACGATGAACAGCCGCGTATCGCCCTGCCAGGGCGCGAGCGTGCCGGCGGCCGCGGCCGTCTCCAGCGCCCGCACCGCCGTCGTGCCGACCGCGATCACGCGCTTGCCCGCGGCTTTCACGCCGGCGACGAGCTCGCACAGCGCGGCCGGCACATCGAGGAACTCGCTGTGCATGCGATGGGCGGCCAGATTTTCGGTGCGCACGGGCTGGAAAGTGCCGGCCCCGACGTGCAGCGTCAGATACCCGAGCTGCACGCCGGCCGCGCGCAGGCGGTCCAGCATCGCGAGGTCGAAATGCAGCCCCGCCGTCGGCGCCGCGACGGCGCCCGGCGTGCGCGCGTAGACGGTCTGGTAGCGCTCGGCATCGAGCGGCTCGTCGCCGCGCGCGATGTACGGCGGCAGCGGCAAGTGACCGACGCGCGCGAGCAGCTCGGTCAGCGCGAGCGCGCCGCTGCTCTCGACTTCGTAGAGGCCGTCCTCGCTCTTGGCGAGCACGCGACAGTGCAGGCCGTCACCGAACTCGAGCATCCCGCCCGGCCGCGGCGCCTTGCTCGCGTGGATGTGCGCGAGCGCCCGCCTGCCGTCGAGCACGCGCTCGATCAGCATCTCGATGCGCCCGCCCGACGCCTTGCGGCCGAGCAGGCGCGCCGGGATTACCCGCGTGTCGTTGAACACGAGGCAGTCGCCGGGCGCGAGCAGCGCGGGCAGATCGGCGAAGCGGCCGTCGCGCGCGCAGGGGCCGTCCAGGATCAGCAAGCGCGAATCGCCGCGTTTCGCTGGCGGATACTGCGCGATCAGGGCGGGCGGCAGGGCGTAGTCGAAGTCGTCGGGTTTCACGCAAGCGCTGAGCAGACGCGCGCGCGACGGTCGCGAGCGCGATTCAAAGCCGCTACGATAGCGGCTTCGGCGGGGTGGCGGAATTGGTAGACGCAGTGGACTCAAAATCCACCGCTGGCAACAGTGTGCGGGTTCGAGTCCCGCCCCCGCTACCAGCCGCATGCGGGCGGCCGTGCGGCCGTCCCGTCCTCGCCGCGGCCGCGCGCCTCGACTGCGGCGCCGGCTCAGGCCGTTTGCCGTCTGCGCAGCACGCGCATCAGCTCGCGATATTCGATCGGCTTGGTCAGATGCGCGTCGAAGCCGGCCTCCCGTGCGCGCGTGACGTCGGCTTCCGTGCCCCAGCCCGTGATCGCGACGAGGAAAGCGCCGCGCAGACTCGGCAGGGCCCGCGCGCGCCGCGCCACTTCGAAGCCGTCGATGTCCGGCAGCCCGATGTCGAGCAGCACGACGTCGGGACGGAACAGCGCGGCCTGCGCCAGCGCGCTCGCGCCGTCGTGGCACACGCAGGTCACGTGCCCGTCCATCGCGAGCAGCATGCCGAGGCTTTCGGCGCTGTCGGCGTTGTCGTCGACGAGGAGCATGCGCAGCGCCTGCGTAGAGACGGGCGCGTCGAGCGTCTCCGTGGTTCTCCCGATCGCGGGCATGGCCGCGCCTTGCGCCAGCGGCAGCCGCAGCGTCACCGTCGTGCCCCGGCCCTGGCCTTCGCTGTGCACCTCGATGCTGCCGCCGTGCAGCTCCATCAGTCGGCGCACGAGCGCGAGGCCGATGCCGAGGCCCCCCTGCGAATGCTCGAGATCGCGCGCCACCTGCGTGAACATGTCGAAGACCTCGGCGAGCATCGCGGCGGGTATGCCGACGCCGTTGTCGGCGATCTCCACCCGCGCGCAGTCCCCCTCGCAGGCCACGCGCAGGCGTATGGTGCCGCCCGGCGGCGTGTATTTCGCCGCGTTGGTGAGGACGTTGACGAGGATCTGCTCCAGACGCACGGGATCGCCGTCGATGAACAGCGGCGCTTCGGCGTAGTCCGCGCTGAAACGGTGACCCGCGCGCTGCATCGCCGGCTGCACGCTTTCGGCGGCCGCGGCGGCGACGTCCTGCAGGGTGACGATGCGACGCTGCAGGACGATCTTGCCGGTCGTGATGCGCGAGAGATCGAGCAGATCGTCGATCAGGCGCACCATGTTCGCCACCTGCCGCTTCAGCATCGCGATCACCGTCGCTGCTTCCTCGTCGCGCTTGTGTGCAAGCAGCTCCAGCCCGTGCCGGATCGGCGCCAGCGGATTGCGCAGCTCGTGCGCGAGCGTGGCAAGAAAGGCGTCCTTCTGGCGCGCTGCTTCGCGTAGCTGCTCCTCGATGCGTTTGACGTCGGTGACGTCGCGCCACACGATCACGCCGCCGATGATGCCGCCCTCCTGGTTGCGGATCGGCCCGGCATTGCACAGCACCCAGATCGACACGCCGTCCGCGCGGCGCATGATCCACTCCTCGTTCTCGGTGATCTCGCCCTGGCGCACGGCGCGCGTCAGCGGCAGCGCCTCGGCCGCCGCGAGCTGCCTGCCGTCGGGCTCGAGGATGCTCCAGGCCGCGGGCTGCGCATCCAGCGATACGCGCAATTGCTCGATCGAACGCTGCAGCATCCGCTGGCCGTGGCGGCTGACCATCCGGATGCCTTCGTCGCGATGCGCGATCGTCACCCCTTCCGGCACGTACTCCATCAAGGCGTCGAGCAGGCGGCGCCCTTCGTCGGCTTCCGCGGCCTGGCGCCGCTCCTCGGCGATCGCGGCTACCAGGTTCTGCTCCGCCTGCTTGCGGGTCGTGATGTCGATCGCGGAAGGCACGACATAGCGCACCCGGCCGTCGACGCGCACGGGCCCCATCGCGAAGTCGACCATGGCGCGCCCGTCGTTGGCGACGCGGACGGTCTCGTCGTAACGCACCTGCTCCCCGCTCAAGGCGAGCTGGAAGGCGGCTTCTAGCCGCGCTTGCACCGCGGGATCGTAGTCCCACCACGGGCAGTCCCAGAACTTGCGCCCGAGCACGTCGGCGCGCAGCAGGCCCGCGATCTCGAGCGGCGCGCGATTGACCTCGAGGATCCGTCCCTCCTCGTCGAGGACCGCGACGAAGGCCGCCATCGAATCGATCACGCGCCGCAGGAGCTCTTCGCTGGCGCGCAGCTTCTCTTCGCTCGCGTAGCGCTCCGTGACGTCGCGGAACACCAGCACCGCGCCGGCGGTGCGGCCGTCGACGCCGCGCACGGGCGCGGCGCTGTCGTCAATGGGCCGCTCGCTGCCGTCGCGCGCGAGCAGCACGGTGTGATTGGCGAGGCCGAAAATCTGCCCTTCATGCAGCGCGCGCAGCGCCGGATTCTCGACCGAGGCGCGCGTCTGCTGGTTCACGATGACGAAGACTTCCTCGAGATTGCGGCCCTGCCAGCTTCCCTCGCGCCAGCCCGTGAGGGCTTCCGCGACGCCGTTCATCGTCGTCACCCGCGCGTGCTCGTCGGTGACGATGACGCCGTCGCCGATGCTCAAGAGCGTCGCCTGCAGCAGCTCGCGCTCCTCGTCGAGCCGGCCCTGCAGGCGCGTCTGTCGCTGCACCAAGCGCACGGCGGCGGCCGTCACGACGGTGCCGAGCAAGGCGCACAGCACCGTGCCCCACAGCGCTTGCCGCACGGCCCGCTCACGCGTGGCGATGCGCCGCTCGCGCGCGCTGAAGGCCCGCTGCTCGAGGCGGCCGATCTGCGCGCGCACGGCGTCCATCGCGGCCTGGCCGCGATGGGTCAGCAGCACCGCGCGCGCCGCTTCCATGCCCGCCCGCTTGTACGCCGCCAGCGTCTCGGCGAGCTCGGTGAACTTGGCCTCGGTGGTCGTGCGCAGCGCAGCGATGCTCTCTTCGTCGAGCTCGACGTCGGTCCGGATCTCGTCGAGGTGGCCGAGCTCGCCGTCGATGCGCGCGCGCGCCTCGAGGTAGGGCTCGAGATAGCGTTCGTTGCCGGAGAGCAGAAAGCCGCGCTGCCCGGTTTCCGCGTCCTGCAGGATCGAGAGGACGTTCTTCAGCGCCACCAGGCCTTCGTGGGTGGCGCTCACGCGCCGGGATTCGTCGCGGATCGTGTCCGCGCTCCAGGCCGCGACCACGATGGCGAGCGCAAAGCTGACGAAGAGCGCGAATACCGCCAGATGCAGCTCCGCAAACCGCGCCTTCCAAGGAACGAAATTCCCCACGGCCCCATCCCCTTTCATCCCTGTCGAGCAGATTATGCCGTCGTGTCCGACGGCCGCACACATTCTGGGGTCGGGTCGCAGGCGGATATGTAGGAGGCTGCTGACGGAGAGGCCGCGGCGCTTGTTCCCCCAGGTGAGGGCAGTGATGCGTGCATGCCGCTCGGCGACGTATGCGCGGGCGCCCAGGCCGTTGCCACCCGCGGACACAGAGGGGACCAAAGATCTGTCGAACGCTTTCTCTTCGCCTGCCGCGGATGGAGGCACGAGCAGCGCGGAGGCGCCCGCCCAATCTCTCTTTTTCTCTGTGTTCTCGGTGTTCTCTGTGGCAACAAAGTGCCGTAGCCCGGGTGGAGCGCGCAGCGCGTAACCCGGGATCCGCGCCCGCCGTCCTCTCATGCAGTCGGGAAAACTCGGCGCGGTGCGCGCTGAGCAGAGCCAAACGCTTCTGCGTATCGGGCATGCCGGATCCCGGGTTCCGCTACGCTGCACCCGGGCTACGAGAACGGTGCGAGAACGGGGCGCAGCGGTCTGCGCACGGCCGGCTTGTCCCGGACGTGCGCAGACGCATGCGCGGGCGAGCCGCCTCATTCCTCCGTGTAAGTCGTCGTACGCTTCTCGTAGTACTGCGAGGAATGGCTGCTCTGACCGTCGCCGGTCGCCGCGGGCGGCATCGTCGGCGGCGCCGGCGGCGTGACCGGTGCGGTCGAGGTCGTCGAATCATAGGACGAGCTCGACGAGCGGCTTTCCACCGCGTCGCCGTCGGGTTGGACCGCCGTTTCGGTGCGCTCGTACGAGGACGAGCTGCGCGTGGTTTCGGCCTGGGTGACCGTGGTGTCGGCGCAGGCGGCCGTCGCCGTGCACGCCGCGCCGAGGATGAGGTACAGCAGTCGTTTCTTCATGTCGAAGCTCCTGTTCTGGGTGAGTACGACGCTAATGCGCAGACCTCGCGCGCGGTGTCGGTCGAACGCGTCGAGGAGGCGGATGGGCGGGTGGAGCGCATGCCGGCCGTGACCGGCCGCGCGTCGGTCGCGAGGCGCGAGACACTGCATCGCGAATTGCCTTACGGGTCGACGCCATCGCGCAAGCGATGACGGACGTTGCCGCATCCCCGCTTCCTCGGCTTCGCCGGCGCGACGGGCGATCGCCGGACAGTCGCTGCCGCGGCCGAGGTCCACGCTTTGCTTACGAGGCGACATGAGGAATACATCATGATCCACAGTACGACTACGGCGCCGCACGCGGCGGCGTCTCATCCGGATACACGACTCACTTCACTAGACTGGCTCGGGCTGCTGCTCGTGCTCATCGGCGGTATCAACTGGGGGCTGGTCGGTGCCGTCCAGTTCGACGTCGTGGCCTGGCTGCTCGGACCGATGACGACGGCAAGCCGTGCGGTTTACGTGCTGATTGGCGTGGCCGCGCTCTATTGCGTCTTCGCCGCGCCGGGCTGGCGACGCGAACGCTGACCGGCCGTGAAACGTCTTCGTAGCCCGGGATCCCGGGTTCCGCTACGCTGCACCCGGGCTACGAAAGTGAAGGGTCGATACACGCCGCTGCGCGCAGCGCGGCAGTGATTTCGACGAGCTGCGTCTCCGTCCATCTCCCGCCCGGCGGCAGGTGACCCCACACCGGCCGCGGCCAGCACGGATCGTCGCGGCGCCGGCCGACCACGTGCAGATGGAACTGCGGCACGAGATTGCCGATCGCGGCGACGTTGATCTTGTCGCAGGCGAAATGGCGCTTCACCCAGGCCGCGAGCCGATCGGCCGCGGCGAGCAGGGCCGCGCGCGCCGGCGACGGAAGCTCGTGTAGATCCACGGGCGTGTCGACGGGGCTCGCGACCGGCACCAGCACGAACCACGGCAGCGCCGCGTTGCGCTGGAGCAGCAGCGTATTGCCGTCGAGGCGTCCGAGCACGTGACAGTCCGCCGCGAGCTGCGGATGCAGTGCGGGCGGACCGTCGGTGCTCGCCGTCATCAGGCGTAGCGGGAGTGGACGCGCGCGGCGTCGACGACGATCGGGCAGTCGAGGTACTCGAGCATCGGCGCCTGGCCCCAGGCCGCCGTCATGTTCTTCTTCCACTCGTCGGTGTACCAGGCCTGCGCCTTGGCCTTGGACTCCCACAGGTAGATGCCGCCCGCGGTCTCGCCGTCCTCGGACAGCACGTAGTACTTGCGGATGAGGCCGTCGAGCTTCTCGTATTTGACGACGCTGGCCTGCAGTTTCTGCTCGAACTCGGCGCGATTGCCGGCCGGCACCGGAAAGCGAACATTGGCGATGATCATGATGGTCTCCTCTGAGGCGATGAACGGAACGGCGGCCGACGATCCGGCTACAGTCCCAGATTGCCCGGCGACAGGATGCCGGCCGGGTCCAGCGCCGCCTTGAGCCGGCGCAACGTCGCATGATAAGGCGTCATGCGGCGAACTTCCGCGGCCCACAGCTTGCCGCTCTTGTAGGGGATGCAGCCCGCCGCGCGCAGCGCAGCCGCGCAGGTCTGCAGCGCCTCGGTCACTTCGTCCCACTGCGTGGCCTCGTCGTAGAAAGCCATGAGGCCGCCGTGCAGGCCGCGCCGGCACAGCACGACCGCGCCGCCCCAGGTGAGCGCCGGCCGCTGCGCGCGACAGTCGTCGAGGACTGCGAGAAACGCCGGCATGCGCGTCGTCGGCAGCGAGGCCATCAGGATCCCGCAGCGCGAGCGCGCGAAGTAGCCGGCGAAGGAGTACCAGTAGATTTGATCGCCGCGCAGGCGATCGAAATAGATCGCGTTGAACATGGGAAAGGCATCGCCGCCGTGACGCCGTGCGATCTCGAGCGCGCGTGACTGCGCCCGCGCGACTTCGTCCGGCTCGCCGCCGAAATCGAGGCCGATGCAAAAGCCGGGGAGCCCGGCGAGATCGATCTCCGGCTGCGCCGCGCCGACGCGGGCACGGATCGACGCGGCCTCGTAGCCGCTGCCGTACCACACCCGTTCAAGCACCTCGCCGCGCTGCAGCTCGCCGATGAAGGCGGCGGCGGCGCGCGGATCGGCGAAGCCGTAGCATTCGGTGCGCCGCAGGGCCGGCAGCGGATGCAGCCACAGCGCGATCTTCGTGATCACGCCGAGCGTCGCGTCACCGCCGAGAAAGAGGCCGCTCAGATCGGGGCCGATGCCGTAGCGGTGGAAGAAGCCCGCGTCCTGCGCGGCGGCGCTGCCGGTGCGCAGCACCGTGCCATCGGCGAGCACGACCTCGAGGCCGACGACCTGGTCGGCGAAGCTCTGGAAACGCGCGGAGCCCGTGCCCAGCGCATGCGCGGACGCGGCGCCGCCGATCGTCGCGGTCGGTGCCGTCGACGGGATGATCCCGATCGTGAGCCCCAGCGGCGCGAGCACCTGCGCCAGCGCGCCGAAGCGCACGCCGGGCTCGACGACGACGACGCCGCGCTCGGCGTCGATCTCGAGGATGCGATCGAGGCCGCCGAGATCGAGCACGACGCCGCCGGCCTGCGGATTGACGCCGCCCGCGTACATCGTGCCGCCGCCGCGCACGTACACCGGCACGCGCGCGGCCGAGGCCTCGCGCAGCAGCGCGGCGATCTGCGCGCTGTCCGTCGGCCGCACCGCCTGCGTCGCGCATCCGGGCCGCAGCGCCGAGCAGTCGCGCTGGTAGACCAGCAGATCGAGCGGCGCGTCCAGCGACAGCGCGCCGTCCGGCGCGCGCAGCAGCGGGCCGATCGCGCTCGTCTCGCTCATGCCGGCGCGCCGAAGCGGGCGTGCGCCGTCAGGAGCTCGGCGAGACCGAGCACCGGCGCCGACGACCTCGCGCGCGCGGCCTCGCCGAGATGCGCGCGACAGCGCGCGTCGGCAACGACGATCGCCTCGGCCGCGCTGGGTGCGGCGAGGCGCGCCGCCGCCATGCGCTTCACCGCGTCGGGAACGACTGCGGGCAGCGTGCCGGCCGCGCCACAGCACAGCGCATGCGCGGCGCCGCGCGCGTCGTTGACGGGCTCGACGCCGCACAGCGCGAGGATCTCACGCAGCGGATCGGCGACACGCGCCTCGCCCGGCCGCCGTCCCGCACAGCCGTCGAAGGCGTGGACGCGCAGCCCGGGATCGATCTCGACCTGCAGACGTCGCGTGCACAGCGCCTCGTGCAGCCATTCGCCGAAGGTTTGCACCTGGGCCCGTCCCTGCGCGGCGCGCCGCCAGCCCGGCGCGCATTCATACCCGCCGGTGACGACGCGCGTCTGCGCGAGATCGCGCGCGAGCCGCGCTTCGGCCTGCTGCGCGTCCTCGGTGCAGCCCGCTTCGCGCAGCGGCGCGCCACAGCAGCGATCGGCTGCGCCGCGCCACGCGACGCGTTCGCCCGCCGCCTGCATCACGCGCACCTGCGCGCGCGCCTCCTCGCGCGCGGGCCAGGCGGCCGCGCAGCCGGGCGCGTAGAGCAGGCTCGCCTCGTCCTGCGCGAAGACGAGATCGCGCGCCCAGTCGCCGCGCGAGGCCGCGGGTAAGGCATAGGGATTGCCGTGTGTGCGCATCGCCGTGCGCAGATCCGCGATCGGCGCCGGCGCGTGACTGCGCTCGACGAGCAGCTCGCGCAGGCTGGCGCCGATCTGCGCGGGCCGCAGGCCGATCGGGCAGACGGCCTCGCAGTGGCCGCAGCCCGAGCAGGCGAAGACGCGTTCGGCGAGCGCGTCCTCGTCGATCGCCGCGCCCTCGAACCAGGCGCGCGCCGCAAGCAGATAGCCGCGTCCCGACCAGCTCGCGACGGGCCGGTGATGGGCTATCGTCGGACACACGCCGTCGAGGCCGCGCTCGGCCCACACGGCATCGACGCAGTAGCTGCAGTCGGCGCAGTGGTAGTAGTCGCGCGCGTAGGCCGCGAGACGCGCGGGCACGCCGTCGGCATCGGGCGCGGCCGCCGTGCTCATGCCTGCGCGATCTTCTTGAGCCAGCGCGCGACGTTGCGCGCGTGCGTCGCGAGGTAGGGATCGCGCAGGAACTTGTCGTAGAAGGCCGTCTCGAGCCGGTGCGCCTGCGCGTAGAAGCGCATGTAGATCGTCGGCACCGTGCCCGGGAACTTGCCGTAGGTCGCATGGATGTACTCGGCCGTCTTCACCACCGCCTCGACGAGCTCGGGCGCCGGCGGCTGCGCCGCGGCCTTGATCTTCGCGTTGTCGAGAAAGGGTCCCGGCGAGGCGGGATCGTAAGTGCCGCCCTTGCCGAACTTCAGATCGACATAGGCCTGCACCGCCGCGCGCATGTCGCGATGGAAGGGCGGGCAGTAACCCTCGTAGACGCCCTCCAGCCCGACCGGATTCGGTACGCCCCACTGCGGATTCGTCTCGAAGCGAAAGCCGAGACCGCGGATGCCGTGGGCGGCACCGGCGCCCATCAGCGAGAAAGGGCTGATGCCGGAGAAAAACCAGCCGCCGAGCCCGATCGTCTGCAGCGCGAGCGCGATGTTGTGGCCGATGTCGCCCATCTCGACGCTCGAGCAGGTGAGGACGTATTGCTCCAGGTACGACAGCGCGTACTTCTTCTCCGGGTTCAGCAGACCGCTCTTGAAGTGGGCTTCGAGCTCGCCGGCCGGGCGGCCGTGCCGATCGTCGAACACGGTGTAGCCGGCGCCGGCGACGATGAAGAGAAAACCGATCAATTCCTCGGACACGTTGGCGACGGGCATGAACAGCGTCGAGCCCGGCACGTTCGCGTTCCACAGATTGTGCACGCTGTAGTGCGGCTCCTCGCGCGGCAGCTCGATGCGCCGCGCATCGAGCCGGCGCGTCCTGTCCTTGACGCCTGCGATCAGGCGCTCGGCATCCGACAGGCGATCGTGCGCCCAGTTGCCGTCGTCGCTCGCGTCGCGCGTGCCGACGAAATAAGTGCCGCTGTCCTCGGTGTAGAACATATCGCAGTTGCCGATGCCGGCGGCGGCCGGCGCCGTGCGCCCGGTGTAGCGCGCGGCATAGGTCGCGAGCCCGGGCTCGGTGTCCGCATACGGAATGCCGAAATGCAGGCCGGACACGCCGAGACCGGCGGCGATCAGCAGCGAGCGTTCGAAGTCGTCGAGGCTCGTCGGCGGCTTCTCGCTCTTGAACTTCAGCGGGCCGCGCGGGATCTCCATGCCCCAGCCGAAGCGCCGCGAGCGGCGGCCGAAGAGCGCGGAATAGAGCGGGAAATTGCCGCATTCGGCGAGCAGCGTGTTCCATTCTTCGATCTGCGCGGCGCTGGGCGCGGCGGCCGACTCCGCCGCTTCGGCGCGACGCAGTGCGCCGCCGGCGAGCGCGGCGAGGCCGGACAGCCAGAGAAACGCGCGGCGCGAGAGCGTAGCGCCCCGCGTAGCGGCCTGAGCGGCGGATGGCGCAGCGGATGGCCGATCGGGCATTGCGGGACTCCAGCCTGGATGACAGGCCGCGATGGTAACGCGGTTCGCGGCGGCGCCGGTATCGTCGATGTCGCGCCGGTACCCGCACGACGGTGATTCGTGCGACGCTTCCCCCATGCCGATGCAGCGGAGCCATCGATGACGCATTTCGACGCCAGCCTCGCCGCGCTCGCCGCCGCGCTGCCCGACGGCAGCCGCGTCGCGATCCCGCCCGATTACAGCGGCGTCGCGATGGCCGCGACGCGCGCCCTCGTGGCGCGCGGCGCGCGCGATCTGCGGCTCATCGCCGTACCGCAGGCCGGCTTTCAAGCCGACATTCTGATCGGCGCGGGCTGCGTCGGCGCGATCGAGACGGCCGGGGTCAATCTCGGCGAATACGGCCTCGCGCCGCGCTACACCGAGGCCATCGAGCGCGGCGCGCTGCATATCCTCGACGCGACCTGCCCGGCCGTGCACGCCGGCCTGCAGGCGGCGGAGAAAGGCATTCCGTTCATGCCCCTGCGCGGCATCCTCGGCTCGGATCTGCTGCGCGTACGCAGCGACTGGCGCGTGATCGACAATCCTTACGGCAGCGAGGATCCGATCGTCCTCGTGCCCGCGATCCGTCCCGACGTCGCGCTGTTCCATGCGCGCTGGGCCGACACCCGAGGCAATGTGTGGATCGGCGTGCGCCGCGAGCTGATGACGATGGCGCATGCGGCCGCGCAGAGCTTCGTGACGGTGGAGGCGATCCGCGAGGATTCGCTGCTGGAGGATCCCGCGCTCGCCGCGGGCACGATTTCGTCGCTGTACATCGAGCGCGTCTGCCTCGCACCGGGCGGCATGCGGCCGCTGCCCTTCGGCGCGGATCGCGGCGACGACGCGGCGCTTGCCGCCTACGCGCGCGCGGCGCGCACGCAGGCCGGCTTCGACGCCTGGCTCGCGGCCTGGCTCGCGGCAGCGGCATGAGCGCCTGGACGGCGGCGGACATCATGGCCGTGACGATGGCGCGGCTGCTCGGGGACGCGCGGCACGTCGCGGTCGGCGCGCTGTCGCCGCTGCCCGCGACCGCGGCGCTGCTGGCGCGCGAGCTCGATCCCGAGCTGCGCGTGAGCATTCTCGGCAGCCGGCGCTACAACGTGTTCACCGACGGCGGCCGCGAGCTCTTCGACTGCGCGGCGCAGGGCCGCATCGATGCGTTCTTTCTGAGCGGCGTGCAGATCGATGGCCGGGCCAATATCAACCTCGTGCACACCGGCGACTACGCGCATCCGGCGAAGCGCTTTCCCGGCAGCTTCGGCTCGGCTTATCTCTATTCGCTCGTGAAGAAGGTGATCCTCTTCAAGCCCGAGCACACGCCGCGCGTGCTGGTGCCGAAAGTGGACTTCGTCAGCGCCGCGGGCGTATCGCCGGCGCACGAATACCGTCCCGGCGGGCCGCGTCATCTGGTGACGAGTCTCGCGCTGTTCGATTTCACGGACGCACGCTTCACGCTCAGAAGCGTGCATCCCGGCCATACGATCGAGGAAGTCGCGCGCGCGACGGGCTTCGAATACGCCGCCGAGCGCGTGACGGAGACGCCGCCGCCGAGCGAGGCCGAGCTCGCCGCGCTGCGCGGCCGCGTGCGCGAGGAAGTCGCCGACACCTATCCGCACTACGCAGCGACGGCCCTCCGCACCCCGTAGCCCGGGTGCAGCGTAGCGGAACCCGGGATCTTCGTGCGCTCGAACGCCGCCGAAGATCCCGGGTTACGCGCTGCGCGCTCCACCCGTGCTACGAGGAAGGATCGATCAGAAGCTGCCGCGCGCGCTCGAACATGTTCGACAAGGTCAGCGCCATCATCTCCCAGATCGGATCGTGGCGCTGGCCGCGGCGGTGCAGCTTGACGTTGAGGCAGCCGATCGAGGCGAGCCGGAAGCCGGCGAAGGCCTGGAACCACGGGATGTCCGGGTAGCTGCGACCCATGCCGGCTTCGTAGAGCGCGCGGATTTCGGCCGTCGACGGCGGGTGGATCGCGCTCCATTCATCGACCCAGTTGTGGCGATCCGCCGCCATCATCAGCCAGCCGATATCGAGTAGCTGCGCGCCGATGCCGGCGAGCTCCCAGTCGATGATGCCGGTCATGCGGCCGTCTTCGTAGAGGCAGTTGCCGGGCTGGTAGTCGCCGTGGAAGACCCCGATCGGATCGGATTCCGGCATCGTCTTCAGCAGCAGCGCCTCCACTTCCTCCGCCTGCGCGATCCAGTGCGGCTCCGGCGAATGGAGATAGATTTTGCGCCAGCGCCCGATCATCTCGTCCAGCGGCTGCGGGGCTTCCCAGCCCGCGAGCCGCGTGCGCCAGTCGAAGCGGTGGATGCGCGGCAGCGCCTCGACGCACTGGCGCCAGAGACGCTCGGTCTGATCCTTGTCGCGCGAGAACGAGGGATGCGGATCCCAGACGAAGAATACGCGCCCCGGCAGGCGCTCCATGACGATGAAGGGCACGCCGAACCAGTGCTCGTTCTCATCCGCCCACGGCACGTCCGGCACCGGCAGACCCGCCCCGTGCAGCGCGCGCAGCAGCGGCGCCTGGCGATAGACGTCGGTATTGCCGCGGCGGGCGACGCCTTTCGGCGGGATCTTCAGCACGTAGCGGCCGTCGATCTCGTGGCTGCCGCGCCTGCGCGTCTCGAACAGGAAGGTCAGGCCGGCGTGCCCGTCGGACTCGTGGAGACCGGCGAGCTCGTGCTCGGCGCCGATGCGGTCGTGGATGAAGGCCTGGAGATTGGCCTTGAGCTGCGGATCGATCATCGGGCGGCCATCGCTCAGTCTGCGTTGCGTTTGAACAGCTCGGGCGCCTGCTGCTTCACCTTCGCGTCCTCGGTCCAGTAGCGCTTGGCCCAGATCCCTTCGTAGGCCTCGCCTTCGAGCGGCATGCGCCAACTGCGCACTTCCGCATCGGCGAGCCGCACGCGACACAGCGCGCGCGGCTGATCGTCGGTGCCGTCGACGTAGGCGTTCGCATCGCCGAGCGGCAGATAGCGCTGCGCGATGCGCCGGTAGCGATCGCGCCAGCGATCGTCCTCGCCGACCTCGTGCACGATCGCCGCCTTGCCGCGCACGATGAGCTTGCGGTACGGCAGACCCCCTTCGTCGATGCACAGCGCGACGCGCGGATCGCGGCGGATGTGCTTCAACCACTCGGAGTGCTGGCGCGGCGTGAACCAGATCGCGCCTTCCTCGTACAGGAACCAGATCGGACACAGATGCGGTGCGCCGGACTCGTCCAGCGTGCCGATGTCCATGATGAGGCCCGGGGTCTCGGTCAGAAAGGCCTCGCGTTCGGCCGCGCTCAGTTTCGGCATGTGGGCTCCCCTGTTCTGATGATGCGGATGAATCGGCCGCCGATGCTGCGGCCGCGTCGCGCCGCGCAGGGCGCGCAGCGCCTGCATCCTAGCAGCGCCGTGCGCCCTGCGCGCGTCGGCCGATGGGGAATGTACAATGCCGCCATCCCGTCTCCTCGCGACGCGCAATGATCGATCGCAAGCACATCGGCTACACCTCGCCGCCGTTCACGACCGAAATCGAACGCGGGCGGCTGCGCTTCTTCGCGCAAGCCATCGGTGAGACCGATCCGATCTACACCGACGAGGCGGCCGCGCGCGCCGCCGGCCATCCGTCGCTGCCGGTGCCGCCGACCTTCTTCTTCTGCCTCGAGATGGACCGGCGGGCACCCTACGGCTGGTTCGAGGATCTGGGCATCGAGCTGGCGAAGGTGCTGCACGGCGAGCAGCAGTTCGTCTATCACCGTCTCGCCCATGCCGGCGATCGCCTGCGCTTCGATTCCACCGTCGTCGATCTCTACGAGCGCAAGGGCGGGCTGCTCGAGTTCGTCGTGCAGGACAACGTGATCACCAACCAGCGCGGCGAGCGCGTCGCCGAGTTCCGGCGCACGCTGGTGATTCGACATGGCTGAAACGCTGCGCCATGCGAGCGTCGCGATCGGCGAGGCCCTGCCGCCGCTGGCATGTCCGCCCGTCACGCGCACGATGCTCGCGCTGTACTGCGGCGCGTCGGGCGATCACAATCCGCTGCACGTCGACATCGATTTCGCGCGCGAGGCCGGCCTCGACGACGTGATCGCACCGGGCATGCTGGTGATGGCGTGGATGGGCCGCACGCTGACGGCGCAGATACCGCAGGCGGCGATCCGCAGCTTCGCGACGCGCTTTCACGCGATGACGCGCGTGGGCGACGCGATCACCTGCACCGCGAAGATCGTCGAGAAGACCGTCGACGGCGGCGAGCCGCGCGTGCGCGTCGCCGTCGAAGCCCGCGATCAGCGCGGCGAACTGAAGGCGGCGGGCGATGCGCTGATCGCCCTTCCCGCCTGATCCGATCTCAACACTACGGAGACTCACCATGGGACCACTGGCTGGAATCACCGTCATCGAGCTCGCCGGCATCGGCCCCGGGCCGTTCGCCGCGATGATGCTCTCGGACATGGGCGCGAACGTCATCCGCATCGACCGCGCGCGCGGTGACGAGCCCGGCGTCCACGTGCCCTACCGCATGAACGTGATGAACCGCGGCCGCCGTTCGGTCGCCGTGAACCTCAAATCGCCGGCCGGCGTAGAGACGGTGCTGAAGCTGATCGAGAAAGCGGACGCGCTGATCGAAGGCTTTCGCCCCGGCGTCACCGAGCGCCTCGGCCTCGGCCCCGAGCCGTGTCTGCAGCGCAATCCGCGGCTGGTCTACGGCCGCATGACGGGCTACGGCCAGGACGGCCCGATGGCTACGGTCGCGGGCCACGACATCGACTACATCGCGCTGTCCGGCATGCTGTCGATGATCGGCGAGCGCGATCGCAAGCCCGTCGCGCCGCTGAATCTGGTCGGCGACTTCGGCGGCGGCGGCATGTTCCTCGCGTTCGGCGTCGTCTGCGGCATCCTCGAGGCGCGCGGCTCGGGCCGGGGTCAGATCGTCGACGCGGCGATGGTCGAAGGCGCGGCGATGCTCGGCAACATCTTCCAGAGCTTCCGCGCGCAGAATCAGTTATCGCCGCGTCGCGGCGACAACATCCTCGACGGCGGCGCGCATTTCTACGACACCTACGAGACCAAGGACGGCGGCTACATGGCGATCGGCGCCATCGAAGCGCCTTTCTACAAGAAGCTGCTCGAGCTGATGGGCCTGAACCAGGCCGAGTTCGAACCGCAGATGGACAAGACGCGCTGGCCGGAATGGAAGCGGCGCTTCGCCGAAGTGTTCAAGACCAAGACGCGCGAGGAGTGGACGA
The DNA here is from genome assembly GCA_035325705.1 of Gammaproteobacteria bacterium. GTDB lineage: Bacteria > Pseudomonadota > Gammaproteobacteria. The sequence goes on along the minus strand of DAOKZI010000005.1, from coordinate 8,759 downwards.
AGCTGATGGTGCACGAGGACGCCTGTGCGATGCCGGTGCTGTCCCTCGACGAGGCCGCCGCGCATCCGCACAACAAGGCGCGCAAGGCCTTCGTCGAGTTCGCGGGCGTCGAGCAGGCCGCGCCGGCGCCGCGCTTCAGCCGCACCGTGCCGGAATTGAAGCAGCCGCCGGCGGAGCCCGGCGAGCACTCCGATGCGGTGCTCGCCGAGTTCGGCTTCTCCGCCGCGGACATCGCGAAGCTGCGCGAGCAGGGTGCGCTGATCTGAGCGAGCGCAGCGGCGCCGATTCATGGAGCTCGTGACCGGCGCCGAATGGGCGTTCATCGCGCTCGCCGCCTTCGTGGCCGGCGCCGTCAATGCGCTGGCCGGCGGCGGCACGCTGCTGACTTTTCCGGTCCTGATCGCCGCCGGTCTGCCGGCGGTGACGGCGAACGTCACCAACAGCGTCGCGCTCTGTCCCGGCTATTTCGGCGGCACGCTGGCGCAGGGCCGGGACCTCCGCGGTCAAGGCGCACGTCTGCGCCTGCTGCTGCCGATCGGGGCGGTCTGCGGCGTGCTCGGCGGCTGGCTGCTGCTGGTGTCGGGGGAAAAGCTCTTTCGCGCGCTCGTGCCCTGGCTGATCCTCGGCGCTTCCGCGCTGCTCGCACTCCAGGACCCGCTGCGCCGCCTGCTGATCCGGCGCGCGGCCCGGCGCGAAGTCCAAGCGTTTTCCACCCACGCCGCGGCCCTGCCGATCGGGCTCGCCGCCGTCTACGGTGGCTACTTCGGCGCGGGCCTGGGCGTCATCATGCTGGCGACGCTGGGACTCACGGTCGACGACACGCTGGCGCGGCTGAACGCGCTGAAGCAGGCGCTCGCCTTCGTCATCAACATCACCGCCGCGATCTACTTTCTATTCTCCGGCCATGTCGCCTGGACCGTCGCCGGCGTGATGGCCGCGTCCGCCCTGCTCGGCGGCGCGGCCGGCGGCCGCCTCGCGGGCCGACTCGACTCGGCGCTGCTGCGGAGGATCGTCGTCGCGATCGGGGTGGCGGTCGGGGTGTTTTACCTCATTCGCGCGTAAGCGCGGCCGATCCCGCTCTTCGTAGCCCGGGTGAGCGCAGCGAACCCGGGGTTCGGCGTGTCCGAGCTCGAAGTCCTTCGGCGCGACGCACGAGGCACGCTCGAACGTATGTGCGACGCTGGGCGCTCGATCCCGGATT
>DAOKZI010000005.1:0-7458 GCA_035325705.1 Gammaproteobacteria bacterium | reverse complement strand
CGTATGTGCGACGCTGGGCGCTCGATCCCGGATTCGCGTTGCTCATCCGGGCTACGAGAAACTCCTACGCGATTTCTCCGTGTTCGTAGCCCGGGTGAGCGCAGCGAACCCAGGGTTCGGCATGTCCGAGCCCGGAGTCTTGCGGCGTGACGCACGAGGCACGCTCGAACGTATGTGCGACGCTGGGCGCTCGACCCCGGATTCGCGTTGCTCATCCGGGCTACAAGAAACTCCTACGCGATTTCTCCGTTTTCGTAGCCCGGGTGAGCGCAGCGAACCCGGGGTTCGGCATGTCCGAGCCCGGAGTCCTACGGCGTGACGCACGAGGCACGCTCGAACGTATGTGCGACGCTGGGCGCTCGATCCCGGATTCGCGTTGCTCATCCGGGCTACAAGAAACTCCTACGCGATTTCTCCGTTTTCGTAGCCCGGGTGAGCGCAGCGAACCCGGGGTTCGGCATGTCCGAGCCCGGAGTCTTGCGGCGCGACGCACGAGGCACGCTCGAACGTACGTGCGACGCTGGGCGCTCGACCCCGGATTCGCGTTGCTCATCCGGGCTACGGGAAGCTCCGCTCGCGTGGCTTGAGCTCAGAGCACCGCCTGCAGATGCGAGGGCAGCTCCTGGGGCGGGATCTCGCCGAGATCCTTGTCCAGCGTCGCCTTGACCGCCGCCGCCGTCTGCTTGTCCAGCGCCTCGCGCAGATGGCCGAGGAACTTCGGGCCGGCGACCAGCACGAGGCGGTCGAACTTCTTCTCTTCATGCGCCGTCTTCAGCATCGCGGCAAGAGACTGCGCGAACTCGACGGCGAGATGCTCCGTCGGCGACTGCTCGGTGCCGACCCCGTGCCGCTGCTCGCCGAAGCGGTCGTGGGAACGGCCCGGCCTGTCGGCCTCGATCTCGCGCGGGCGCAAACGTCCCTGCTCGAAATCGATGTCTTCGACGAGCGTCAGCGCGGAGTGCGCGCCGGCCGAAGAAAAGACGCGGGCGCCGCTGCGATGGGCGACCAGGATCCAATTCGTGTTCATCTTATAGTTTCCTCACTGCTGTAGGCTGGCTGACGAAGGAAGCCCAACGTTCGGCGCCTCGACGAAGACCTTGGGCTTCCTTCGTCAACCCAAGCTACGATCGCGGTCATTGGCTCCGCTGCTTCAATACCACCGGCACGCGGCGGCGACCGAACTGCTGGCCCTTGTCGAAGGCCTCGAAGCGGCCCGCGAGCGGCACGCGACAGTGCGGGCAGCGACCCTCGGCGTCGAGCGCATACTCTTCGATCTCGTACCAGTCGCGCCGGATCAGCGCCGCGCGACAATTCGTACAATACGTCGTATCGCCGTCGCGATCGTGCACGTTGCCGACGTAGACGTGCTGGAGCCCGGCGTCCAGCGCGATGCGCCGCGCCTGCTGCAGGGTCTCCGGCGGCGTCGCCGGCACGTCCCGCATGCGGAAATCCGGATGGAAGGCCGAGAAGTGCAGCGGCACCTGCGGCCCGAGCTCCTCGCGCACCCAGTTCGCGAGCGCGGCGATCTCGTCCGCGCCGTCGTTGTGACCGGGGATGACCAGCGTCGTGATTTCCGTCCACACCTGAGTCTCGTGCACGAGGTATTTCAGCGTATCGAGCACCGGCTGCAGATGCGAGCCCGTCAGCTTGTAGTAGAAATCCTCGGTGAAGGCCTTGAGATCGACGTTCGCGGCGTCCATCGCGGCGAAGAACTCGCGGCGCGGCGCGTCGTGGATATAGCCCGCCGTGACGGCGACGGTCTTGATCCCGAGCGCACGACAATCGGCCGCGACGTCGAGCGCGTACTCGGCGAAGATGACCGGATCGTTGTAAGTGAAGGCGACGCTGCGACAGCCGAGGCGCGCGGCCGCCTGCGCGATCTCGGCGGATGAGGCCTGATCCATCAGCCGATCCATGTCGCGCGTCTTGCTGATGTCCGAGTTCTGACAGAACTTGCAGGCGAGATTGCAGCCCGCCGTGCCGAACGACAGCACGCTGGTGCCGGGATAGAAATGGGCGAGCGGCTTCTTCTCGATGGGGTCGACGCAGAAGCCGGACGAGCGCCCGTAGGTCGTCAGCACCATGCGCTCGCCTTCGCGCTTGCGCACGAAGCAGGCGCCGCGCTGGCCGTCGTGCAGGCGGCAGTCGCGCGGGCACAGATCGCACTGCAGGCGACCGTCGGCGGTGGCGTGCCACCAGCGGGCCGGATAGGCCGATTCGGCCACCTTCGGGGCAAGAACCGTGCTCATGCTTCGCTCCATTTGCGCACGCCGTAGCGTGCGAGTTTCATGTCCGGGGTCCAGAAATCGACCGGCAATCCGGCCTTGCGTTTGAGCTGCGCGAGAAACTCGCGCGGCGTCGGGAGCTGCGCCCACACCTGCGGCAGGAACGTCGCGCGGTAGACGCCGTGCGTGAGCACGATGCCGTCGCGGCCGGGCCGCAGCGCGGCGAGCGCTTCCGCTTCGCTGCTCACCAGCATCGCCTCGGGCGCCGACAGCAGCGACACCTCGACGCTCACCTGCGCCAGCTCGTGCGCCGCGAGCGGCGCGAAACGCGGATCCTCGAGCGCGGCGGCGATCGCATTCGCGGCCACGTCCTCGCGCAGCGGCCGGCTGGCCTCGAGGCTGCCGATGCAGCCGCGCAGCCGGCCGTCCTGCTTCAGCGTCACGAACACCGCGCCGGCGGCGTCGAGCCGGGCATCGATGCCCCGCTCGCGCGGCCTGCGGCGCGGCGCGGCGCCGCCGACCGCGGCGTCGATGGCATCGCGCGCGAGCTCGACGAGCGCGCGACCGAGCTGCGTGTCCTCGTCCTGCGTCTCCATGGCGGGCGCGCCGAACAGCACCGCGACATAGCCGACGACCCGATCGCGCGGACCGGCGGTGTCGCCCGAATTGCGCAGATCGACGAGCTCCGCTTCCAGCACTTCTTCGCGCAGCGCCGTCAGGAGCCCGTTCACCGGCGTCGCGCCGCAGGCCTGATCGTGGGTCAGGCTCGGCTGGCCATCCAGGATGAGGCCGACGGTCGAGCGATCGACTTCGTTCGCGACGGGATAAGGCAGGTAGTGCGAGAGATCCGAGCTGATGACGATCAGCGTCTCGGGACCGCCCCACACGGCGCGCAGCACTTCGGCGACCTCGCTCGCCGTCGCCTGGCCGACGACGAGCGGCAAGAGCGTGAAATCCTCGAGCACGCGCTGCAGGAACGGAAGCTGGACTTCGAGCGAATGCTCTGGCGCGTGACAGCGCGGGTGGACGAGGACCTGCGGCAGACCGCGCACGCGCTCGACGAGCGCTCGATCGACGGCGACTTCGCCTAGCGGCGTCGCGAAGGCGGCGGCGCCGGGCAGCGCGAGGCCGCGCACGGCGACGCGGTGCGCCGGCCCCAGCAGCACGACGCGGCGGATGCGATGACGCGCCGGCGCGAGCGCGCGATAGGCACTCGCCGCGATCGGGCCCGAATACACGTAGCCGGCGTGCGGCACGATGATCGCTTTCGGCACGGCGCCGGCGCGCGCGGGCGCCGCCTCGAGATAGGCGTCGACCTCCTGGGCAAGCTGCGCGGGATCGCGCGGATAGAAGCTGCCGGCCACCGCCGGCGGGCGCACGTCTGTCGTCACTGCAGTCTCCTTGTCTCTCGCTGGGAGGATCGCGCATCGGTTCTTCCCTGACACGTGTGCGCCGATCCTCTCCCCCAGATGGGGGCGTGGGCTGCGTTCTCAAGGGCGAATCGAAGGACTCGCGCAGGCGTTTTTCAGTATAGTCCGCCCCTGTTCGCCGGCCGGTGGCATCCGGCCTCCATCAACGCCCGAGGAAGTCCCGTGTCCGACTACACCCTGAATCTGAAACGCATCGTCGAGCGTCCCGAAAAGTATTTTCCGCGCAACGAGCTGCTGACCCGCGCGGACGACGGTTCGATCTTTCGCTACACCTATCGCGAGTACTGCGCGCGGGTGCGCCGCGTGGCCAGCGCGCTGGATCGCATCGGCGTCGCGGCCGGCGCGCGCGTCGCGACGCTGATGTGGAACAACCATCAGCACCTCGAGCTCTATTTCGCCGTGCCCTGCTCGGGCCGCGTGCTGCACACGGCCAATCTGCGGCTGTCGGACGAACATCTCGCTTACACGCTCAATCACGCCGAGGACACGGCGCTCTTCTTCTCGCCCGATCTGCTGGCGCAGGTCGAGCGCGTTGCGCCGCTGCTGAAGACGGTGCGCGCTTACGTCGTGCTCGGCGAGCGCGTGCCGGACACCGCGCTCGCGCCGATCCATGCCTATGAGGAGCTCGTCGGCCAGGGCGATCCTGACTACGAGTTCCCGGACATCGACGAACGCGCCCCGGCCTCGATGTGCTTCACCTCGGCGACGACGGGCAATCCGAAGTGCGTGGTCTATACGCATCGCGGCATCTACCTGCACTCGCAGGCCATCTGCAATGCGGACGTGATGGCGATCTCGCAGTACGACACGATCCTGCCGATTTCTCCGATGTTCCACGTCAACTCCTGGGGCGTGCCCTTCGCCGGCGTGTGGATGGGCGCGAAGTTCGTGTTCCCGGGCCAGCGCCCGCACGCCGAGGATCTGCTGAAGCTGATCGAGGAGCACCGCGCGAGCTTCTGCTACGGCGCGGTCACGGTCGGCATCGACATGATGAACCTGCTCGAGCAGCGGCCCGTCGACATCACGAGCCTGCGGGCGCTGATGCTCGGCGGCTCGGCGACGCCGGCCTCCGTGATGCAGTACTTCCGGCGCCGGCACGGCGTCGTCGTCTACACCGCATGGGGCTCGACCGAATGCGCACCGATCGCCACCGCCGTGTGCCTCAAGCGCGACCAGCGCGATCTCGATCTCGACGCCGAGATCGCGATCCGCGTGCGCCAGGGCCTGCCGGTGCCGGGCGTCGAAATGAAGGTGCTCGACGACGAAGGCCGCGCGGTGCCCTGGGACGACAAGGCCGTCGGCGAGGTCTACGTGCGCGGGCCGTGGATCGCGACGAGCTATTTGAACGAGCCGCGCAGCAAGGAGAGCTTCGTCGACGGCTGGTGGAAGAGCGGCGACATCGCGACCGTCAACGCCGACGGCGTGATCCGGCTCGTCGACCGCGCCAAGGACCTGATCAAGTCCGGCGGCGAATGGATCTCTTCGGTCGATCTCGAGAACACGCTGATGGCCCACCCCGGCATACGCGAGGCGACGGTCGTCGGCCAGCCGCACGAGAAGTGGATCGAACGCCCCGTCGCCTTCCTCGTCGCCGATCCCGCCGCGCCGCGTCCGGACGACGCCGAGCTGCGCGAGCATCTCTCGGCCCACGGCATCGCCCGCTGGTGGCTGCCGGATCGCTTCGTGTTCCTCGACGCCCTGCCGAAAACCGGCGTCGGCAAGTTCGACAAGAAACTGCTGCGCCTGCAGATCGAGGAGTACCTCGCGAAGGGCAGCGCCGCTGCATAGCGTGGTTCATGTTCGTGCGCCGAATTAATCTAGCCACGGAGGACACGGAGGACACGGAGGGCACCGAGGAAGAAATGGATTGATTGGGCGGTCCGGATAAGCCGGTGCCAATAGAAGCGTCGATGGATCGGCGACCCCCCACCAATCCCTTTTTGCTCCGTGCCCTCCGTGTCCTCCGTGGCTATATAGCGGAGCGCAAATATCGATCAGTAGAACTGAACTCGGGCGCAAACCTTGGATCGGATCGGTTGCTAAAGCCACTGAGTCCAAGGAGTTCGCCCGATGGAGAGAAGTGTAGTTCGAATCCCGCGCCCCGTCCGTCGTCGGTTGCGACGGGTGGTCCAGAAGGCAGCGGATAGTTTCCATGGCCGTCGCGCTCACGCGATTCTGTTGCTGTGGCAGACGGGAGGAAATGCGAGCCAGGTCGCCACGTTGATGTGCGCGGCGCGCTCGTCGGTCAACCGCTGGCGGGCCTTGTTCGAGGAGTTTGGTGAAGAGGGCCTATTGCCTCAGGCGCAGGGGCGCACGGATTACAAAGCGAACGATAAGTTATTGTCGGTGCTCGCTTCCTTGCTGGAAACGACGCCGCAGTCCTATCGCTACCTGCGGAGTCGATGGAGCTCTGAGCTCCTGGCGCGCGAGTTGGCTGAGCGCACGGGCGTGCGCGTGCATGCCACGACGATTCGACGTTGGCTCAGGCGGCTGGATTATCGCTGGCGGCGGGCGCGGCCGACGTTGTTCAAGCGAGACCCTCGAAAATCCGAGCGAATGCGGGCGATTCAGGCGGCGCTGGCTCGTCACGTGCGCGGCTGCGAAGTCTTCCACGTCGATGAAGTCGACATCGACCTGAACCCCAAGTTGGGACCGGCCTGGATGCGACGAGGTCAACAGATGGCCGTTCCCACCCCCGGCAAGAACGAGAAGCGCTACATTGCGGGTGCGCTTCACACCCGGACTGGCCGGATCCATTGGTGCAGCGGGATGAGCAAGAGAACTGACCTGTTCCTGTCCTTGCTCGAATTGCTGCGCGCGAGTTACCGCAGGGCTCGGCGAATCGTGCTCATCCTCGATAACTACCGGATCCACAAGAGCCGGATGAGTCGCGGCTGGCTTCAGCACAACCCAAAGTTCAAGCTCTTGTTCCAGCCGGCGTATCACCCCTGGGTCAACGACATCGAGCATGTCTGGCGCCAGCTGCACGAGACAGTGACGCGCAATCACCGCTTCCCCTCCATGGGGCGGTTGATGGAGGCGGTCAATATCTTTCTGCGCTGTGTTCAACCCTTCCCCGGCGCCGACTACGTCGCTGCCAAGCTTTAGTGGAGCGGATTTGCGATCAGATATATAGATTGAATCGGCCTATGAGCCGGCACAGAGGCCCGATACGGAAGTGCCGATCAGACGGGCTTGGCGAGGATCTCCTGCAGCGACTGGCCGCCGACGCCGGTGACAGCGATGTGGCCGTAATAGCGCACGGAAATGCGCAGGAAGCGGAAGCGCCAGCGATCGGGGTCGCGCCGCATGCGGTGCTGGTAGGTGCCGATCAGCACGAGATCGTTGGCGAGGATCTCGAAGAAGTAGGCGAGCGTCGTCGCCTCGTCGCCATTCAGTCTGATCTGCATGTTGGTGCTGAGGTGCCCGGTCGAGAACAGGCCTTTCGGGATGTTTGCGCCAGTCTCGATCGCGGGCTTGTAGAAGCGCTCGATGATGTCCTCGCGCCCGCGATACACGCCGTCGATTTCCGGCATCAGCGCCGCGAGCCCGACCATCTCGAGCTCACCGTCCGGCGCGTAGACGTCTGCGAGCGCCGGCCAATCCTCGGCATCCAGCCGCTGGCAGTAATCGAGCCAGGTATCGCGGACGGCTTCCTTGTCCTCGAGTTGCCGCAGGCGTGCGAGCACGTCGCTCAGTGTGGGCTCCATTCGTGTCGTTCCTCGTAATCTGAATAATCCGAAGAAGCCGTAGGTTGCCGTGAAAGAGGCATAGCGTGAGGACGAGCGAAGTCCTCGCCGGGC
>DAOKZI010000004.1:64515-259862 GCA_035325705.1 Gammaproteobacteria bacterium | reverse complement strand
CGAACATCGACCACGCGCTGGTCATCATGCTGGCCTCGCTCACCTTGCTGGCGCTGGGCATCTTCGGCCCTGGCATCGCCACGGGCCTCGTGTCCGGTGCGCCCCAGCTCGGCGCGGGCGCGATGGCCGGTGCCGCCGTCGGCGCAGCCGGAACGGCAGTGGCTGTCGGTGCTGCCGCGACGGGCGTGGGCGGTGCGGTCATGGCCGGGGCACGCATGGCCCCGGCCGCCGCCAAGCTGGCCGGCAGCGGCGCACGGGCCGCCACGTCGGCGGCCGGCAGCGCGAAGTCGGCGTTCCAGGCGGGTTCCACCGCAGCAGGCGGTGGTGCCAAAGGCGCGATGGCGGGCTTGGGCAACGTCGCCAAGACCGGCGCGCAGTCTGCCGGACGCGCTGCCGCATCCCGCGCTTCCGCTGCTGGGCAGCGCATGGCCGCGCCGTTCCGCGCGGGCTGGAACGGCGACCCTGGCGCGTCAGCCGGCCAGGCTGCCACCAGCGAAGCCCCCGCAGGCGCTGCCGCTGCACAGCCCCCCGAGCAGCCTGCCTGGGCCAAGCGGCTGCAACGCCGTCAGCAACTCACCCATGCCGCGACCACCACCGCCCACACGCTGCGCGGTGGAGATGGCGGCGGCTCCGGCCAGGGGCCGAGCCTGCGCGATTCCGATTCATAAGGAGAACTGACCATGCGATTCAAGAAACCGCAGGTGCGCTACGCCGACACGCCGCAGCCTGCCACGCCGTACCAAGCTGCCGGCCAGGTGTGGGACGACCGTATCGGCTCGCCGCGCGTGCAGGCGAAGAACTGGCGGCTGATGGCCTTCGGCTGCCTGACGCTCGCGCTGCTGATGGCTGGCGGCCTGGTCTGGCGTTCGGCGCAGTCCATCGTCACGCCCTACGTCGTGGAAGTGGACAACGCGGGCCAGGTGCGCGCCGTCGGCGAAGCGGCCACGCCATACCGGCCCAGCGATGCGCAGGTGGCCTACCACCTGGGCCGCTTCATCGACCTGGTGCGTTCTCTGTCCATCGACCCCATCGTCGTGCGCCAGAACTGGCTGGACGCCTACGACTACACCACCGACAAAGGCGCCGTGGTGCTCAACGACTACGCCCGCACCAACGATCCGTTCTCCCGCATCGGCAAGGAGTCGGTGACGGTGCAGATCACCAGCGTGACCCGTGCCAGCGACACGTCTTTCAACGTGCGCTGGACAGAGCGGCGCTACGTCAACGGCGCCGCGGCGGGCACTGAACGCTGGAACGCCGTGATTTCCATCGTGCAGCAGACCCCGCGTACCGAACAGCGCCTGCGCAAGAACCCCCTGGGCATCTACGTCAACGGCCTGTCGTGGAGCCGTGAACTGGATTCTTCCGAAGGAGCAAAACCATGAACCTGTCTTTCCGCTTTTACGCTTTGCCGTTGATGTTCGTGGCCCTGACGGGCTGCGCCACGCAGGGCAAGCCGCCGCCGACCATCTCGCTCGATGAGCCGGTACAGGCCCAGCCGCTGCCGGAGCCGCCCGCGCCGGTGGAAGTCGTCACGGTGCCCGAACCGCTGGCGCTGCCGGCACAGTTGAAGCCATTGCCCGAGGCCGCCAAGCTCGTGCCGGAACCTGCCGACGAAACCGTGCGCGTTTCGCGTGCCAACGCCGAGGCGCGCATCGCGCCCACGCGCGAGGGCTACGTTAATGCGATTCAGGTGTGGCCGTTCACCGATGGCGCGCTGTATCAGGTCTATGCGGCCGTGGGCCGCGTGACCGTGATCGCGCTCCAACCCGGCGAGGAACTGGTGACGGTCGCCGCTGGCGACACGGTGCGCTGGATCGTGGGCGACACGTCCAGCGGCAGCGGCGAGGCGCTGCGCGTCAATGTGATGGTCAAGCCCATCCGCTCGGGCCTCAAGACCAATCTGGTCATCACCACCAGCCGGCGCACCTACCTGCTGGAGCTGACCTCGACAGAAAAGACGTGGATGGCGTCGGTGTCGTGGGAGTACCCGAAGGACAAGATGCTGGCCTTGCAGCGCCAGGCGCAGGCGGCCAGCGCCGCCACGCCGGTAGATACCGGCTTGTCGCTGGAGAAGATCCGCTTCCGCTACGCCATCAGCGGCAGCAATCCGCCGTGGAAGCCGCTGCGCGCCTTCGATGATGGCGAGAAGGTCTATATCCAGTTCCCCGCCGGCATCGCGCAAGGCGAGCTGCCGCCGCTGTTCGTGATCGGTGCGCAGGGCGACGGGCAACTGGTGAACTACCGCTTCCGCTCGCCGTACTACATCGTGGATCGGCTGTTCGGCGCGGCCGAACTGCGCCTGGGCGGTGACAAGGGCGACGTGGTGCGGATCGAGCGCACGGATGGCGTGGCACGGAGGAACTGACCATGAGCCAGGACGACACCCCCGACCTCGCCACGCCACAGGCGGGCAAGGTCGCGCCCGAGGCGGTGGCGCTGCGCGCCCAGCCGCGCCCGGTCACGCGCCTGAACCGGCGCACGCTGGCCATCCTCGTCGGCGGCCTGTCGGTCGCCGTGCTCGGGGCCACGATCTGGTCGCTGCAACCGCAGCGGCGCGGTGCGGGCGAGCAGACCGAGCTTTACAACGTGGATCGCGTGTCCAAGTCCGAAGGGTTGGACGGCTTGCCTTCGGACTACTCGAAGCTGCCGCCGAAGGTGCCCGAATTGGGGCCGCCGCTGCCGGGCGACCTTGGCCCCGCCATCGTGGCCTCGCAGCAGCCGGTGACGCCGACCTATGCGCCGCCCGGTCATGACCCGGCAGATGCCTTGCGCAAGGAGGCCGAAGCGGCGGCGGCTTCGACGGTGTTCTTCCGCTCGGGCCAGCAGGGCAAGGCCGCAGCGCCAGCCACGGCCCAAGCCGCTGCGGCTGCGCCGGGCAACGCCTTGGCAGGCTTCGACCCGCTGGCGGCTGGGCCTGCCTCGACGGCGGCCCAGCCAGCCGATCCGACCGCCACGCAGAACCGGCAAGACCAGAAGGAGGCGTTTTTGAAAGGCGGTTCTACGGAAACCCGCAATTCCGGCAATCTGCAAATGCCGGCCTCGCCGTATCAGGTGATGGCCGGAACGGTGATCGCGGGTGCGCTGGTGACGGGCATCAAGTCGGACTTGCCGGGCGACGTTATCGGCACGGTGACAGAGCCGGTCTATGACTCGGCCACAGGCAAGTTCCTGCTGATCCCGCAGGGATCGCGCCTCATGGGCAAATACAACAGCCAGGTCAGCTATGGGCAGAGTCGCGTGCAGGTGGTGTGGAACCGGATCATCCTGCCCGACACGTCCTCGCTGACGCTCGACAACCTGGTGGGCACTGATCCGGCTGGCTATGCCGGCCTGGAAGATGGCGTGGACTACCACTGGGGTCGCATCTTTGCCGGCGCGGCGTTGACCACGCTACTGGGCGTGGGCGCGGAACTGGCCGCGCCGGAGAACCGGCAGGACGGCAACCGCATCGTGATCGCAGGCCGAGACAGTGCGCAGGACAGCATCAATCAGGTTGGCCAGGAGATGACCCGGCGCAACATGAACATCCAGCCGACATTGACCGAGCGGCCGGGCCTGCCGGTGCGGATCATCGTCAACCGCGATTTGGTGCTGCGGCCGTACCAACCGATGTTCTTCCAGAGGGGGACTATGCGATGAGCACGGGCAAAAAGCTGCGGCTGGGGCCGCTACCCAAGACCGAGAGCTTCAAGCTGACCTTTGCCTGCCCGGCCAGCCTGAAAGCCGACCTCGACCGCTACGCCGCGCTACACGCGCAGACGTATGGTGAGGCGGTTGATGCGGCAACGTTGATTCCGCACATGCTGGAGGCGTTCATAGCAGGGGATCGGGGGTTCAGGAAGGGCACGACGACGCGGAGTGTGCCGTCCAAGCCGACCTGATGGCCTCGAACACTGCCCAGCAGCATCCATCGAACGCGCGGCCCAAGGCCGCGCGTTCTTCATTCTGGATGCCGCCAAGAGCCGCCTGGGCTATGATGACAAGACAAGCCCGCCGTCCCTCGGCAATCCAGCACGACACAGTGCGATGCGGCTTTCTCTCCCAACGCTCCTATGTGGCTCCTAGCCCACGAGGCCACACCTCGCCAAAGTGGCCGAGAAAAGAGCTAACCTACTGTCCCATATACGGCTTCAAGCCCTGCGTGATTTTCACGAAGGACTTGACACCGGAACTTTTTTGCCGCTCCGGCGTTGCATGTGATGCAACAAAATTGCATAGTCGGAACCCATGCCGCTCCGTCTCCTGAGATACGCGCTCGATCGCCGCCACGCGGAGCCGCGCTTCTTCAACACGCCGGAGCAGCCTCGAGCCAGCTACGACGTCGTCATCATCGGTGCCGGCGGGCACGGCCTCGCCTGCGCCTACTATCTCGCGCACACGCACGGGATCCGCCGCATCGCGGTTCTGGAGCAAGGCTATCTCGGCGGCGGCAACACCGGCCGCAACACGACGATCGTGCGCTCGAACTACCTCACGCCCGAGGGCGTGAAGTTCTATCAGCGCAGCGTCGAGCTGTTCGAGACGCTCGGCGAGGCGCTGGATCTCAATCTCTTCTATTCGACGCGCGGCCACTACACGCTCGCGCACAGCGAGGCCACACTCAGGACGATGCGCTGGCGCGCCGAGGTCAATCAACACTACGGCGTCGACAGCGAGCTCGTCGGCCCGGACGAGGTGCTGCGCGCCTGCCCGCGCATCGATCTCGCCTGCGGCGGCAGGCACGCGATCCTCGGCGCGCTGTACCACGCGCCGGGCGCGATCGTGCGTCACGACGCGGTCGCCTGGGGCTATGCGCGGCGCGCGTCCCAGCTCGGCGTCGAGATCTTCCAGCAGACCGCGGCGACGGGCATCGAAGTCGAGCACGGCCGCGTCGTCGCCGTGCAGACGACGCGCGGCCGCCTCGCGACGGAGAAAGTCGTCTCCGCCGTCGCCGGCTCGACGCCGACGACGCTGAAGATGGTCGGCCTGCAGAGCCCCGTCGACATCGTGCCGCTGCAGGCCTGCGTGTCGGAGCCGATGAAGCCCTGGCTCGATCCGATCGTCGTCTCCGGCAGCCTGCACGTGTACGTGAGCCAGACCGCGCGCGGCGAGCTCGTGATGGGCGCCGCGGTGGATCCGGCCGAGCTGCATTCGACGCGCTCCTCGCTCGATTTCGTCACCTCGCTCGCGGATCAGATGCTCGATCTCTTCCCCTTCCTCGCCGGCGTGAAGATCGTCCGCCAGTGGGCCGGCATGGCGGACATGACGCCGGACTTCGCGCCGGTGATGGGCAAGACGCCGATCGGCGGTTTCTACCTCGATGCCGGCTGGGGGACCTGGGGCTTCAAGGCGACGCCGGTCTGCGGCGAGACCATGGCCTACACCGTCGCGCACGACACCACGCATCGCCTGATCGAGGCCTTCGGCATGGCGCGCTTCGAACGCCTGCAGATGCTCGGCGAGAAGGGCGCGGCGGCCGTGGGGCACTGAGGCCGTGAAGCAGTTCGACTGTCCGCACATCGGCCGCCGTCCCGCCGTGGAGTTCGTCTGCGCGGGCGGCACGATCGGCGTGATGCAGATCGAGGACGGCGACGCCGCGCGGCGCGCGCTGTACTTCGGCGACGCCACCGCGCGCGTCAAGCGCGAGTGGTGGTATCACCGGCCTTCGCGGCTGTGGTTCCGCTTCGAGCGCGACACCGCGACGGACACCGTGCTGTCGATCGCGCTGGCGACGCCGCTCGGCGGAGCGCCGGCATGAGCGCGCAGCGCCTGCCGCCGCAGCCCCGCGAATGGATCGATCGCAAGCGCAGCTTCGACTTCGAGTTCGAGGGCGCCGCGGTGACGGCCTACGCCGGCGACACGATCACGAGCGCGGTGCTCGCGAGCGGTCGCACGGTGCTCGGCCGCAGCTTCAAGTATCACCGGCCGCGCGGCGTGCTGTCGGCCGCGAACCACGATGCGAACGTCCTCGTCGACTGCGACGCGGCGATCAACGTCCGCGCCGACGTCACCGCGCCGGCACCCGGCGCGCGCTATCGCGCCGTCAACACGCGCGGCGGCGTCGACGCCGATCGCGCGCGCTTCGTCGAATGGCTCGCGCCGCTGCTGCCGGTCGGCTTCTACTACAAGGCCTTCCATCGCCCGCGCGCGCTGTTTCCGTACTGGGAGCGGCTGATCCGCGGCTTCAGCGGCCTCGGCGAGATCACGCCGCGGCATCCGGCGACGCGCGGCACGACGCGGCGCGTCGGCTGTGACGTGCTCGTGATCGGCGCCGGCGCCGCGGGCCTCGCCGCGGCGCGGACGCTCGCCGCCGCGGGACTGTCGCCGATCGTCGCGGACGAGAACGCGCAGGCCGGCGGGGCGCTGGGCTATGAGCGCGACGCGGACGGCGCGGCGCAGGGCTGGCTGCGCGAGACGCTCGAGCTCTTGAGCACCGCGCCCGGCGTGCAGCTCCTGACGAACGCCTGCGCCGCCGCTTGCTATGCCGATCGCTGCGTGCCGCTGGTCACGGCCGAAGGGCTGCTCGTCGTCACCGCGCGCGCGGTGATCGTCGCGACGGGCGCGCTCGAGCAGCCGGCGGTGTTCCACAACAACGATCTGCCGGGCGTGATGCTCGCGTCCGCGGCGCTGCGCCTGGTGCATCGCTATGCCGTCGCGCCGTGCGCGCGCGCCGTCGTGCTCGCGGGCAACGCGGCGGCCTACGAGGCGGCGCTAGATCTTGCGTCCGCCGGCATCGAGATCGCGGCGATCGTCGATCTCGAGGATCCCGAGCGCCGCGGCGAGGCGGCGGCCGCCGCGCGCGCCGCGGGCCTGCGCCTCCTGCCGCGCAGCCAGATCGGCGCGGCGCACGCGAAGGGCCTGAAGCTCGCGCAGGTCGAGGTCACGGCCGCCGGTAGCGCGGGCAGCCGCGGCGGCGAGGCCATCGCCTGCGACGGGCTCTTGATGAGCGTCGGCTGGGCCCCGGCGGCCGCGCTGCTCGCGCAGGCCGGCGCGCGCATCGGCTACGACGCCGCGCTCGGCCACGCGCGGCCGCAGTCGCTGCCGTCCGGGGTGTTCGCGGCGGGGCGCGTCAACGGGCGTTTCGGCCGCGCGGCGGAGATCGCCGACGGCGAGGCCGCGGCGGCGGAGGTGCTCGCGCATCTCGGGCGCGGATCGCCGGGCGCGGCGCGCCCGCCCGTCGCCGCGGCGCAGTCGCATCCCTGGCCGATCGCCGAGCATCCGAGCCGCAAGAACTTCGTCGACTTCGACGAAGACCTGCAGCTCGAGGATCTGCGCGTCGCCGTGCGCGAAGGCTTCGACAGCGCCGAGCTGATGAAGCGCTACACGACCAACGGCATGGGGCCGAGCCAGGGCAAGCATTCGAACGCGAACGCCGCGCGCGTGCTCGCGCAGGCGCTCGCGCGCGAGGCCGGCGAGATCGGTGCGACGAGCTTGCGCCCGTTCTGGCAGCCGGTGCCGATGGGCCAGCTCGGCGGCCGGCGGCTGCGGCCGGAAGCAACGAGCGCGCTCGATCCGGCGCACGAGGCCGCCGGGGCAGTGTGGACCGAGGTCGGCGCGTGGCGCCGGCCGAAGTACTACCGGCGCCGCGAGCCGGGCTCGGCCGTGGCCGCGGAGTATCGCGCGGTGCGCGAGCGCGTCGGCATCATCGACGTCTCGACGCTCGGCAAGTTCGAGATCCGCGGGCCCGACGCGGGCCGGCTGCTCGATCTGTGCTACACCTCCGCCGTGTCGAAGACGAAGATCGGCATGACGCGCTACGTGCTGATGCTCGATCATCGCGGCACGATCGTCGACGACGGCATCGCCGCGCGGCTCGATGAAGATCGCTGGTACGTGACCGCGGGCACGAGCCACGCCGTCGGCAGCTTCCGCACGCTGACGCAGGTGGCGGCCGCCCATGCGCTCGACGTCGACCTCGTCGATCTCACGCGCCACTACGCCGCCGTCAACGTCGCCGGCCCGCTCGCGCCAGCCGTGCTCGCGCCGCTGGCCGAGGCCGCGCTCGATCTGCGCGCGCTGCCTTTCCTCGCCGCGCGCGAAGGGCGTCTCGCCGGCAGCGAGGTGCGCGTGATGCGCGTCGGTTTCGTCGGCGAGTGGGGTCTCGAGATCCATCTGCCGTACGCCGCGGCGCCGGCGCTGTGGGCGTGCTTGATGGAAGCCGGCGCGCCTCGGCCGATCGCGCCCTTCGGCGTCGACGCGCAGCGCCTGCTGCGCCTCGAGAAGGGACACCTCATCGTCGGCCAGGACACCGACGGCGTGATGCATCCCTTCGAGACGCCGCTCGCCGGCCTCGTGAATTTCTCGAAAGGACCTTTCGTCGGACGTGCCGCCTGCGAATACCTGCGGACGCGGGCGACGCGCCGCGTCGTCGCCTTCGAGGTCCGCGAGCACGAAGCCGCGGCGGCGATCGAGGAATGCCATCTCGTGATCGACAACGATCGCATCGCGGGCCGCGTCACCAGCGTCGGCTACAGCCCGCAGCTCGCGCGCACGATCGGGCTCGCCGTGCTCGAAGGCAGCGAGCCGGTGCCGGACGCGATCGCGATCGCGATCCGCGTCGCGGGCCGGCGCCTGGTCCGGGCGCGCGTCGTGACGGCGCCGTTCTACGATCCCGACAACATGCGGCAAGGGCTCGCGCCCGGTGCGCCCGCATGAACGCGACGGTGCCGCTGCTCGAGGCCTATCGCCGCGCGGGCGCGACGATCGGCGAGGTGTACGGCGCGAGCGCCGGTCTCGCGCTCGCGCCGGCCGGCCGCGGCCTGTGGCTCGCCGATCTGAGCCCGCTGCCGAAGTGGCTGCTGCTCGGACGGGACGCGGCCGCCGCGCTCGCCGCCGCCGGCTTCGCCGCGCCCTCGCTGATGGAGGTGAGCGCCGGCGCCGCGGGCGCTTTCGTCGCCTGCGCCGCGCCGCGTCAGTATCTCGTGTCGGCAGGGGACGCAGGCCTGCCGCCGCCTGCGCTGATCGAGGCGCGCTGCGCGCTGCGCTACGACTGCGCCGACCTCGTCCTCGGCGGCGGCCAGGGCGCGGACGGCATCGACGATCTGCTCACCGAAGTCTGCACGACCGAGCTCGCGAGCTTCCTCCCCGGGGCGTGGATCCCGACGCTGTGCTGCGGCGTCGAGGCCGCGCTGTGGCGGCTCGCGCCGCAGATCTGGCGCGCGATCGCCGCGCCCGCCGACGGCGCCTTCCTCGCCGCGAGCCTGCTCGACGCCGTGCACCGGCGCCACGGCGCGCTGGCGGGCTACCGTGATTTTCTCGACGTGATCTGCTCGGCGGGCCGGTGACCGGCGAGGCGTGAACAACACACCCAGGGGGCGCGATGAATCTGAAGCAGGCGCAGAAATTTCTGAAGGACCACGGCGTGAGCTATGTCCTCGCCCAGTTCGTCGACATGCACGGCGTCGCGAAGACGAAGTCCGTGCCCGTGTCGCACTTCGAGGACATCTTGAGCGGCGGCGCGGGCTTCGCGGGTTTTGCGGTGTGGGGCCTGGGGATGGGCCCGCACGACGCCGACTACATGGCGGTCGGCGATCTCGACACGCTGTCGCTGGTGCCCTGGCAGCCCGGCTATGCGCGCATCGTCTGCGACGGGCGCGTCAAGGGCAAGGTCTATCCTTTCGACACGCGCTACGTGCTGCGCCAGCAGGCCGAGGCGGCGAAGGCCAAGGGCTGGACCGTCAACGTCGGCATCGAGCCCGAGTTCATGATCCTGAGGCGCAGGCCCGACGGCCAGCTCGTGCCGGCGGACGCGGCCGACGTGCTCGACAAGCCCTGCTACGACTACAAGGGCCTCTCGCGCAACCGCGAGATGCTGGAGCGCCTGGTCGCCGCGCTGCAGGCCGTCGGCTTCGACGTCTACCAGATCGATCACGAGGACGCGAACGGCCAGTTCGAAGTCAACTACACCTACAGCGATGCACTCACGGCCGCGGATCGCTTCGTGTTCTTCCGCATGGCGGCGGGCGAGATCGCGAAGGAGCTGGGCCTCATCTGCACTTTCATGCCGAAGCCCTTCCGGCATCGCACGGGCAGCGGCATGCACATGCATCTGTCGCTCGCCGATGCCGCGGGCACCAACCTGTTCAACGACGACAGGGACAAGCGCAAGCTCGGTCTCAGCAAGCTCGCCTATCACTTCCTCGGCGGCCTGCTCGCGCATGCGCCGGCGCTGACCGCGTTGCTCGCGCCCAGCGTGAACTCCTACAAGCGCCTCGTCGTCGGCGAGAGTCTGTCCGGCGCGACCTGGGCGCCGGCGTATGTGACCTACGGCGACAATAACCGGACCTCGATGGTGCGCATCCCCTACGGCCGCCTCGAGATGCGGCTGCCGGATCCGAGCTGCAATCCCTATCTCGCGGCCGCGGCCGTGATCGCGGCCGGTATGGACGGCATCGATCGCAGGCTCGATCCGGGCGAGCCGCAGAACGTGAATCTCTACGCCCTTTCCCCGGCCGAGCTGCAGGCGCGCGGCATCGCGGTGCTGCCGCAGAATCTCGGCCAGGCCCTGGACGCGCTCGCGGCGGACCCGCTGTTCGGCGAGAAGCTCGGCGCGGCGCTCATCGCCGAGTTTCTCAAGCTGAAGCGCATGGAGTGGGTCGAGTACTCGCGCCACGTGTCGGACTGGGAGGTCGACCGTTATCTCGAATTCTATTGAGGAGATCTGCCATGTGCGGAATCGTCGGCCTGTTTCTGAAAAACAAAGCGCTCGAAAGCAAGCTCGGCGCCCTGTTCGAACCGATGCTGATCGAAATGACCCAGCGCGGGCCCGACAGCACGGGCTTCGCGATCTACCGCGATCCCGTACCGGCCGGCACGGTGAAGCTCGTATTGCAGCATCCCGCGCTCGACTACGACTGGTCGCACGCGGCGGCCGCGCTCACCGAGGCGTTCCGGACCGACGTCGATCACCGGCGCATCCACACCCACTGCCTGTTCACGCTGACGGCGCCGGAAGCCGGCGTGCGGCGCTTCCTGCACGAAGCCCTGCCGGAGATCGCGGTGGTCAGCGCCGGCCGCCACATCGAGATCTACAAGGAAGTGGGCCTGCCGCGCGAGGTCGCGGAGCGCTTCGCGCTGCGCTCGATGCAGGGCAGCCACCTGATCGGCCACACGCGCATGGCGACCGAGAGCGCGGTCACCACCGCCGGCTCGCATCCGTTCTCGACCGGCAGCGATCTATGCCTCGTGCACAACGGCTCGCTGTCGAATCACAACCGGCTGCGGCGCAAGCTCGCCAGGCTAGGCGCGGTGTTCCACACCGAGAACGACACCGAGGTCGCCGCACAGTTCTTCGACGTGCAACTCCGCCAGGGCGCGACGCTCGAGCAGGCGCTGCGCCGCGCGCTGACCGAGCTCGATGGCTTCTACACCTTCACGATCGGCACCAGCGACGGCTTCGCGGTACTGCGCGATCCGATCGCCTGCAAGCCGGCCGTGCTCGCCGAAACCGCGGACTGGGTCGCGATGGCCTCCGAGTACCGCGCGATCGCGCGCCTGCCCGGCGTCGAGCACGCGCGCCTGTGGGAGCCGGAGCCCGCGACGGTCTACGTGTGGGGCGGGGCGGGCAAGCAGGGCGCCGTGCTCGGCAGCGGCCCGCTCGCCAGGGCGGGTTGATGCCGCGCGAATCGCCTGCCCGGGAGTGACGAACATGAATGCAGAGCAGACCTTCGATCTGAAGATCCATACCGTGCGCGAGCTGAACCAGGCGCTGCACGACGCCGCCGGCAGCGCGGGCGGCCGCTACCGGATCGTCAACGCGATGGGCGATCACGCGCTCGCCGTCGGCATCGACGCGCCGCTAGAGGTCGAGATCCACGGTCACGTCGGCTACTACTGCGCCGGCATGAACAAGCACGCGCGCGTGACGGTGCACGGCAACGCGGCGACGGGGCTCGCCGAGAACATCATGTCGGGCAGCGTGCGCGTGAAAGGCAATGCGAGCCAGTCGGCGGCGGCGACGGGCCGCGGCGGCCTCGTCGTGATCGAGGGCGACGCCTCCGCGCGCTGCGGGATCTCGATGAAGGGCGTCGACATCGTGGTGCACGGCTCGGTCGGCCATCTGTCGGCCTTCATGGCGCAGAAGGGGCGGCTGGTCGTCTGCGGCGACGCCGGCGCCGCGCTCGGCGACTCGATCTACGAGGCCGAGATCTACGTGCGCGGCAAGATCGCCGATCTCGGTGCCGACTGCGAGGAGCAGGAGCTCGATGCAGAGCACCGCAGCGCGCTCGCCGCGCTGCTGCGCGAGGCCGGCGTGGACCTCGACGCGGGCGAGTTCCGCCGCTACGGCTCGGCGCGGCGCCTCTATCACTTCCACGTCGATCACGCCGACGCGTATTGAGGACCCCGACATGTACGGCAAGCCACCGGGCCTGATCGAATCCGCGCTGTTCGATCGCGACGTCATCCATGAGATCCAGCGCGCGGCAACCGAAGGCCTCTACGACATTCGCGGCTGGGGCGCCAAGCGGCGCCTGCCGCACTTCGACGATCTCGTCTTCCTCGGTGCGTCGATGTCGCGCTATCCGCTCGAGGGCTATCGCGAGCGCTGCGATACCCACGTGACGCTCGGCACGCGCTACGCGAAGAAGCCGATCGAGCTGAAGATCCCGATCACGATTGCGGGCATGAGCTTCGGCTCGCTGTCGGCGCAGGCGAAGGAAGCGCTGGGCCGCGGCGCGAGCGCGGTCGGCACGAGCACGACGACGGGCGACGGCGGCATGACGCCGGAAGAGCGCCAGTCCTCGACGACCCTGGTGTATCAGGTGCTGCCCTCGCGCTACGGCATGAATCCGGACGATCTGCGCCGCGCGGATGGAATCGAGGTGGTGCTGGGGCAGGGCGCGAAGCCGGGCGGCGGCGGCATGCTGCTCGGGCAGAAGATCAGCCCGCGCGTCGCCGCGATGCGCGATCTGCCGCCGAACATCGATCAGCGCAGCGCCTGCCGGCATCCGGACTGGACCGGGCCGGACGATCTGGAAATCAAGCTGCGCGAGCTGCGCGAGATCACGGACTGGGAGAAGCCGATCTACGTCAAGGTCGGCGCGAGCCGCACCTACTACGACACCATGCTCGCGGTGAAGGCCGGTGCGGACGTGATCGTCGTCGACGGCATGCAGGGCGGCACGGCGGCGACGCAGACCGTGTTCATCGAGCACGTCGGCATCCCGACGCTCGCGGCCGTGCGCCAGGCCGTCGAGGCGCTGACCGAGCTCGACATGCACCGCAAGGTGCAGCTCATCGTCTCGGGCGGGATCCGCAGCGGCGCCGACGTGGCGAAGGCGCTCGCGATGGGCGCGGACGCGGTGTCGATAGGCGTGGCCGCGCTGATCGCGCTCGGCGACAACAGCCCGGCGCTGGACGAGGAGTATCGCCAGATCGGCAGCGCGGCCGGCTACTACGACGACTGGCAGGCGGGTGAGGATCCGGCCGGGATCACCACGCAGAACGACGCGCTGTCGGCGCGGCTCGATCCCGTGCTCGGCGGCCGCCGGCTCGCGAACTATCTGCGCACGCTGACGATGGAGACGCAGATCGTCGCGCGCGCCTGCGGCAAGTCGCACGTCCACAATCTCGAGCCGGAAGACCTCGCGGCGCTGACGATCGAGGCCGCCGCGATGGCCGGCGTGCCGCTGGCGGGCACGAGCTGGATCCCCGGTCGCCGCGACTGAAGGCGGCGCTCGGCCGCCGTCCGATGCATTAGCATGGGCGGTATGGCCAAGACCCCTGCCACTACCAGCCCCCGTGCGCCGGTCCGGATCGCGCGTCCGACCGCCGCCGCGGGCGCGCCGGCGACGAGCCTCGGCGGCTACGTCGGCGCGAGCCTCAAGCGCCAGCGCCAGGCGCAGCGCCTGACCATCCAGGACGTCGCCGAGCTCGCCGGGATCAGCCGCGGCATGCTGAGCCGCATCGAGAACGGCCAGGCGACGCCCAGCCTCGATACCTTGGCGCGCGTGTGCAAGGCGATCGGCCTGTCGCTGTCGGCGCTGTTCAAGGACCACGACATCCCGGACGGGCATGCCCGGCACGTGCCGGCCGGCAAGGGCATGGTAGTGGTCCGGCGCGGGACGAAGCGCGGCCACAGCTACGAGCTGCTGTCCTACGATCAGGGCCCGAAGAAGCGTTTCGAACCCTTCCTCATCACGCTCGACGATCAGAGCGAGGTCTTCCCGCGCTTCCAGCACCCCGGCATGGAGTTCATCTACATGCTGAAGGGGCAGCTCGACTACCGGCACGGCAACCAGGTCTATGCGCTGCGGCCCGGCGATGCGCTGAGCTTCCAGGGCGACATCCCGCATGGACCCGAGCGTCTCGTGAAGATGCCGATCCAGTTCCTGGCCATCATCCACTACGACGGAGACGACGCTTGAGCTCGCGTGTCCTGCGCCTCGGCGCCCATGTCCTGTGCCTCGTCTTGTCCCTCGCCTGCCTGCCGCTCGCCGCCGCCGACGACGGCGGGCGCGCGCTCGACATCCTGCTCACCAACGACGACGGCTTTCGAGCGCCCGGCATCGAGGCCTTGCAGGCTGCGCTCGCCGCCGCCGGTCATCATGTGACCATGGTCGCGCCGCGCGAGAACCAGAGCGGCGCGAGCTGGCGCATCTCGACCGGCCCGGTGAAGTATCGGGAAGAGAGCCCGGGCGTGTGGGCCGTCGACGGCAGCCCGGCCGACGCCGCCGCCGTCGGCCTGCGCGTGATCTACGCGGGGCGCGCGCCGGATCTGGTCGTCTCCGGCGTGAACCTCGGCGAGAACGTCGGTGCCACGGCCAACGTGTCCGGCACGATAGGCGCGGCGCTGATGGCGGAATACCTCGGCGTGCCCGCGATCGCGGTGTCGGTCGGCATGGATCTCGATGAGAAGAACGCGACGCCGCCGTTCCCGAGCACGACGGCCGCTTTCCCGGCCTGCGCGAGCTTCACGGCCGAGCTCGTCCAGCGCATCGCGGCGACCGCGGGCCCAGGATCGCTGCTGCCGCCGGACACTGTGCTCAACGTGAACTACCCGGTGGTGCCGGCCGGCGCCCCGCGCGGCGTGCGCGTCGCGCCCAGCGGCCGCTACAGCGCCTTCAGCTACGACTACGTGCCGACCGGCGAGGACGGCGAGGTGCGCCTCGCCTTCACCGCCGAGCCTCGGGCGGCGACGGAGCAGGGCAGCGACACGCAGCTCTTCGATGCCGGCTACGTCACCATCAGCGCGATCGACGGTGCTCTCGCCGCGGAGCAGGGCGCGCAGCGCCAGATGACGAGGCGACTCGAGGCGCTAGAGCAGCCCTGATCATGCGCGGCGTGCAAGCAGGGAAGCCGGTCGTGAAGCACACGGGGCCGCGATGCTGAGCCTGCTGCTGCAGTGGGTGCTCGCGATGGGCGGGCTCGCCATCGATACCTTCGGAGTCGGCAGTCGGGCGATCGACATCGGCACGGACTGGCAGGCCGTGGAGCTGCGCGAGCCGCTGACGACGAAGACGGGCAATCCGCGCCTGCTGCTGTATCTGCGCGATCTCGACGCCCTCGGCATCGCGCGCAAGCAGATGGTCGAGGCCGTGCCGCGCGTGCTACCCCCGGGCAGCATCGCGGCGATCGCCTATGACAAGGCCGGCTCGCGCTATCCGCTGGCGCACACGGGCTATTCCTTTTTCCGCGGCATGCCGGGCCTCGTGCTCGAGCGCGACGACGTGCCGCGCGGCACGACCTTCTTCCGCCTCGAGCTGCGCGCGGCGCGACCGCTCGAGGACGTCGTGGTGATCTGGCTCGATTCACTGGGCGGCGCGCGGCCGGACGGCTGATCGCGGCGGCCGGGAAAACTCCGCAGAGGGCGGCGTTTCCAGACGAGCGCCGTCCGAATTCCCGCCGGCGCGAGGCCGAAATCCCGGCGACTCGGGGATCGTCTCCCTGGCCGCTGCGCGGCGCGAAGGCCAAGAATGGACGCACTTCACACCGACCTTCCTCCCCCGGAGGCGTCCCGCCTCCGGGCCCTTTTCGAGCGCCGCGGGCCGGCGCGCTCGGTCCCAGCAGCGCCGGCAGCCGACTCTCCCGCTTCGCTGCGGCCTCGTGATCTGGCTCATGTCCAATCGACTTACTCCATTCGCGGGGCTTGCGTCACGCGTGTGACTGATTACCATGCGCGCGCGCCGCGGATGTGCGCAGGGCTGTCGGGGCCCTGACCAGGAGCAGGGAGGAGAGAGTCTTGGGGCTGGAGAACGAAGAGGCCGGGCGGCCGCTGACGATGGTCTTCGGCAGCAACGTGGCCGGCCTGCATCGCGAGGCCAATGCGGCCTTCGCCGTCCGCCATTTCGGCGCCGAAGAGGGGCGCTGGAACGGACCGGTCGGCGTCAGCTATGCGATTCCCTATCGCAGCAGCAAGCTGGAGCTCCTGCCCATCGACGTCATCGAGCGCTATACGCGGCTGTTCATCGACTACGCGCGCGCGAATCCGCAGATCGATTTCCGCGTCGCCCGCTTCGGCAGCGGCATCGGACAGCATCCCGACGGCGCGATGGCGGAGCTGTTCCGGCTCGCACCCGCCAACGTCGCGCTGTGCGGGCTGTGGCAGCGCGAGCTCGAAGCCTGGCGCGGCCCGCGCATCCTGGTCTCCGATCCCACCGATGCGCTGCGCGGCCAGGACGCACAGCGCAAGATGCGCCATCTGCTCGAGGACTACATCGCCGCCACCGAGCGCGGCGAAATCGTCAGCATCGACGGCGTGTCGAATCTGCGCATGGACGAGGCGCTCGCCCACGTGCTCGAGTTCGAGCACCGCATCGTGCGCGCCGATCTCGCGCGCTACGGCGTGCACGCGCAGATGGCGAGCGAAGTCGAAGCCGTGTGGCTCGCAACGCATCTCGTCGGCGTCACCACCTCGCTACGCCGCACCCAGCCGATGCAGATCCGCCTGGTCGCCTTGGCTTCGCGCGAGGGGCTGCAGGTCAGTGATTTGAGCGTGTGAGGCCTGCGGCATTCGGGGCGGTGTCGGTGCCTGGAGTGGTCTATATGGCCACAGAGAACACCGAGAACACAGAGGAAGGAATTGATTGGCGCCCGCAACGCGATCGTCGATTTTGGCGAGCGTCGGTTGGGCTTCCTTCGTCAGCCCAACGGTCCCGTGTTCTCTATGGCGAAAAGCCCCGTAGCCCGGGTGGAGCGCGCAGCGCGCAACCCGGGATCGGGCGTTTCCCGCGCGATTAAAGATCCCGGGTTCCGCTACGCTGCACCCGGGCTACGAATCCCGCAGGTTCTCGCGTCTCGATCTCGTCCCATCGTGTGGAACTCGTCGTTCGACGAGGCCGTCATCCAGGTCAACGTGCGCCTCGTCTCGCCGTGCAGCGGGAACTCGCTGCCCAGGGGGAGCAGCGCAAAGTCCTGAGCGCGAGCCTCGCCTCGCTGCGCCAACGCCGGCACGTCACCGAGGCGCAGCATCGCAAGCGCTGGATGGCGGAGCTGACGGAAACGGACATCAAGCTCGCGAGCCTGAATGAAGCACTGGCCAAGGCACGGCGGCGTCTGTCGCTCAACGCGCTCGCGGCGCCGATTGCCGGCACCGTGCAGCAGCTCGCCGTGCACACCGAGGGCGGCGTGGTGACCGAGGCGCAACTCGCGATGTTGCTCGTGCTATATAGCTGAGCATAAATACGCTCCACCACCGTTCGACTATCGTCATCCCCGCGCAGGCGACGTATGAGCACATATCCGATGCGGGCGGGCCGTCGTACGCGGTCACGATTTTCGGTGAAAGTTACATTGAACGCGCAGGTGAACCTGCTTATCTATCTGCCAGAATCGTTGCATACGAGCATGTCTCGACCCCAGGATGTCGCGACGGTCGAATAAAAGAAGAAAACTTTCTATCAATAAAGGAACTTTTATTGAAGCAGGGGGAAATGTCTTCGGCCGAAAACTTTCAATAATTTCATTGGCGGACAATGTTACAGACGTCGTAGTTCTTCGAGATCGGCGCGGCAAGATCGCACGCTACAGTGGCGCCTTTGCCGGAGAGCAAATTCTGGAGGCGGTAATAGGAAAAGATTGGGCTAATGCGCTAACAAAGGCGCGCGCAGATTCCATGGACTTTGTAACCCGGGCGGCGCGCGCAGCTCGCAACCCGGGATCGGGCGTTTCCGTGCGATGAAGATCCCGGGTTCCGCTACGCTGCACCCGGGCTACGAATGGCCTCGATTCAACCCCGTCCCATCGTGTAGAACTCGTCGTTCGGGCGCATGCTGGTGACGTTCGCCATGCGGTTCGACATGCCGAAGAAGGCCGCGATCGCGGCGATGTCCCAGACGTCCTCCTGGCTGTAGCCGTGCTCGGCGAGCGCTTCGAAGTCTTCGTCGTCGACGGCATAGGCTTCGAACGCGACCTTCAGCGCGAAGTCGAGCATCGCGCGCTGTTTGCGCGTGATGTCGGCTTTCAGATAGTTGACGGCGACCTGATCGGCGAGCAGCGGGTTCTTGGCGCGGATGCGCAGGATCGCGCCGTGCGCGATCACGCAGTACTGGCACTGGTTCGCCGCACTGGTCGCCACGACGATCATTTCGCGATCGGCCTTCGACAGCCCGCCGGGCTTGTCCATCAGCGCGTCGTGATAGGCCATGAAGGCGCGGAACTCGTCGGGCCGGTGCGCGAGCACCAGAAACACGTTCGGGATGAAGCCCGATTTTTCCTGCACGGCGCGGATCCGCGCCTGGATGTCCTCGGGCAGGCTGGCTAGGGTGGGCACGGGAAAGCGGCTGATCGGCGGCTGGCTCATGGCGGGATCCTGGTTGCGTCTGGAGCCTGCGAGTTTACCTCTATAATGCGGGGCACCGACCACGGCCACGCACTCCCGCCCGGCCGCGCATCCGCTGGAGGTTCCGACGATGACCGAAGCCTATGTTTACGACTGCGTCCGTACGCCGCGCGGCAAAGGCAAGGCAACCGGCAGTCTGCACGAGATCCCGCCCATTCAACTGTCGGCCCAGGTGCTGGCCGCGCTGCGCGAGCGCAATCATCTCGACACCGCGCTGGTCGACGACATCGTTTTCGGCTGCGTATCGCCGGTCGGCGAGCAGGGCGCGGTGATCCCGCGCGTCGCGGCGCTGGTCGCCGACTACGCGCAGAGCGTGCCCGGCAAGCAGCTCAACCGCTTCTGCGCGTCGGGGCTCGAAGCCGTCAACACCGCGGCCGCCCAGGTCATGTCCGGCCAGTCGGATCTGACGATCGGCGGCGGCGTCGAATCGATGTCGCGGGTGCCGATGGGCTCGGACGGCGGCGCCTGGGCCAGCGATCCCGCGGTCGCGTTCAAGACCTATTTCGCGCCGCAGGGCATCGGCGCCGATCTGATCGCGACCCGCTACGGCTACTCGCGCCGGGACGTCGACGCCTACGCCTGCGAGAGCCAGCGCCGCGCGGCGCTGGCCTGGCAGGAAGGCCGCTTCCGCGGCTCGGTGGTGCCGGTCCGCGATCAGCTCGGCATGATCGTGCTCGATCGCGACGAACACATGCGCCCGGGCACGACGCTGGAGGAGCTCGCCGCGCTGAAGCCGGCCTTCACGCAGCTCGGCGAGGACTACGGCTTCGACGCCGTCGCGCTGCAGCGCTATCCCGACGTCGAAGAGATCGAGCACGTGCACACCGGCGGCAACTCCAGCGGCATCGTCGACGGCGCGGCCGGCGTGCTGATCGGCAACAAGGCCATCGGCGAGCGGCTCGGCCTGAAGCCGCGTGCGCGCATCCGCGCCTTCACGTCGATCGGCTCGGAGCCGACGATCATGCTGACGGGCCCCGCGCCGTCGGCCCACAAGGCGCTCGCGCGCGCCGGCATGCAGAAGTCCGACATCGATCTCTTCGAGCTCAACGAGGCCTTCGCCTCGGTCGTGCTGCTGTACATGGAGCAGATGGGCATTGCGCACGATCAGATCAACGTCAACGGCGGCGCGATCGCGATGGGGCATCCGCTCGGCGCGACGGGCGCGATGATCTTCGGCACCGTGCTCGACGAGCTCGAACGGCGCGGCCTCGGCACGGCGCTGATCAATCTGTGTGTCGGCGCCGGCATGGGCACGGCGACGATCATCGAACGCGTGAACTGAGCGCGCCGTCGCTCACCACCCAGCGAACTGGCAAGAGGCGCCGCGCCCGCTTCGAGGGACGGCGCCGCAGGGGAGGCAGATGAACCAGACCGTGACCATGGCCGTCGGCGACGACGGCATCGCGCTCGTGACGATCGACGTCCAGGGCCGGCCGATGAACGTGTTGACGCCGGAGTTCCACGCCGAGATGAGCGAGATCGTGCAGCGTCTCGCGAGCGACGCCGGCATCAAGGGCGCGGTGTTCACCTCGCACAAGACCGACTTCATGGCCGGCGCGGATTTGAAGTGGATCCTCGCCGTGGCGTGTTCGGTCAAGACGCCCGAGGAGGCCTGGCGCTTCGCCTGGCCGCTGAACGAGCTGTTCCGCAAGCTCGAGACCTGCGGCAAGCCCTGCGTCGCGGCGATCAACGGCACCGCGCTCGGCGGCGGCCTCGAGCTCGCGCTCGCCTGCCACCACCGCGTCGCGGCCGACAATCCGGCGACGCGCATCGGCCTGCCGGAAGTGCTCGTCGGCCTCTTGCCCGGCGCCGGCGGCACGCAGCGGCTCTCGCGCATGATCGGCGTGCGCGACGCGCTGCAACTCATCGTCGAAGGCACGCATCTCACCGTCGCCGAGGCCGCGGCGAAGAAGATCGTCGATCGCGTGGTGCCGGCGGCGCAGTTGATCGAGGCCGCGAAGGAATACATCACGCAGGGCGGCAAGGCGAGCAACCCCTGGGACGAGAAGGGCTACAAGGTGCCGGGCGGCGCCGGCGGCATGCATCCCGGCGCCGTACAGACCTTCATGGGCGGCACGGCGCTGGTGTCCAAGCGGACTCTGCACAACTATCCGGCGCCGATGGCCATCCTCTCTGCGGTGTACGAGGGCACGCAGCTTCCGATCGACGCGGGCCTGAAGATCGAGTCGCGCTATTTGGCGACGCTGCTGCTGAATCCCGTCGCGCGCAACATGATACGCACGCTGTTCGTCAACAAGGGCGCGGCGGAAAAGGGCGCGGGCCGGCCGGCCGAGCTGCCGAAGTCGGAGGTCAAGACGTTGGGCATGCTCGGCGCCGGCATGATGGGCGCCGGCATCGCCTACGTCTCGGCCAGGGCCGGCATCACGGTGAAGCTGCTCGACGCGACGCTCGAGAAGGCGCAGCAGGGCAAGGCCTACGGCGAGCAGCTCGTGGCGAAGGACCTCGAACGCGGCCGCACCACGCCGGACAAGGGCGCTGCCCTGCTCGCGCGCATCCAGCCGGCCGCCGACTACGCGGATCTGAAGGACTGCGATTTCGTCGTCGAGGCCGTGTTCGAGGATCGGACCGTCAAGGCCGAGGTCACGCGCAAGACCGAGGCGGTGGTGCCGGCGAGCACGGTGTTCGCGAGCAACACCTCGACCCTGCCGATCACGAGCCTCGCCAAGGCCTGGTCGCGCCCGGCGGACTTCATCGGCGTGCACTTCTTCTCGCCGGCCGAGAAGATGCCGCTGGTCGAAATCATCAAGGGCAAGGAGACCTCGCCCGCGACAGTGGCCCGCGCGCTCGACTACGTGATCCAGCTACGCAAGACCCCCATCGTCGTCAACGACGGTCGCGGCTTCTACACGAGCCGCGTGTTCGGCACCTTTACCAACGAGGGCATGACGCTGCTCGCCGAAGGCGTGAAGCCCGCGCTGATCGAGAACGCGGCGAAGTTCGCCGGCATGGCGGTCGGCCCGCTCGCGGTGCTCGACGAAGTCTCGATCGAGCTCGCCTATCACGTGACCAAGCAGGCCGAGCAGGCGCTCGGCAGCGCCTTCGTGCCGCCGTCGAGCTGGCCGGTGATACGCACGATGATCGAGGACCTGAAGCGTCCCGGCAAACGCCACGGCCGGGGCTTCTACGACTATCCGAAGGACGCGAAGAAGCATCTGTGGGCGGGGCTCGCCGAGCATTTTCCGCTGCGCGCGGCGCAGCCCGAGCTCGAGGAAGTGAAGACGCGGCTGCTCTACATCCAGGCGCTGGAGACGGCGCGCTGTCTCGAAGAAGGCGTGCTGACGAACCCGATCGACGCCGACCTCGGCTCCATCCTCGGCTGGGGTTTCCCGGCCTGGACCGGCGGCACGCTGTCGTTCATCGACACCGTCGGCGTCGCCAATTTCGTCGCCACCTGCGAACGCCTCGCCGAGTCCTGCGGACCGCGCTTCCAGCCCTCGGCCGCGCTGAAGGCCCGCGCGCAGAAGGGGGAAACCTACTACGCGTGAGGCAATCTTCGTAGCCCGGAAGGAGCGCAGCGAAATCCGGGTTCGGCGCCTCGCCAGATCTCGTCGCCCGGGTGGAGCGCGCAGCGCGGAACCCGGGATCGACGGCCGTCATCTCATGCATCCGGGAAGAAGGCTGTCGCGTATCGGGCATGCCGGATCCCGGGTTCCGCTGCGCGCTCCACCCGGGCGACGAGAACGAGGGGCGCCCTCTTTCACGGCAACCTACGGCCTCTGCGAACGACTCCCTTTTCCTTTCTCCGTGTCCTCCGTGCCCTCCGTGGCTAGATTCCTCCCGGCCCGCCCGAAGCTCATCCCGCCTCGAGCTGGCGCGCGATCACCATGCGCTGTACGTCGCTGGTGCCTTCGTAGATCTGGCATACGCGCACGTCGCGGTAGAGGCGTTCGACCGGGAAATCTTCGACGTAGCCGTAGCCGCCGTGGATCTGAAGGGCATCGGAGCAGACCTGCTCGGCCATCTCGGAGGCGAACAGCTTCGCCATCGAGGCTTCGCGCAGGCAGGGGCGGGCGGCGTCGCGCAGGCTCGCCGCGTGCAGCACCATCTGGCGCGCGACCTCGATCTTCGTTGCCATGTCGGCGAGGCGGAACGCGATGGCCTGGTGCTGGTCCAGCGGCACGCCGAAGGACCTGCGCTCGCCCGCGTATTTCACCGCCGCCGCGAGCGCCGCGCGCGCCATGCCGATCGACTGCGCGGCGATGCCGATGCGGCCGCCTTCGAGGTTCGACAGCGCTATCCGATAGCCCTCGCCGGGCGCGCCGAGCATCGCCTCCGGCGGCACGCAGCAGTCCTCGAAATCGATCTGCGCCGTGTCCGAGGCGCGCTGCCCCAGCTTGTGCTCGACGCGCGCGACGCGATAGCCGGGCGTGTCCGTCGGGACGACGAAGGCGCTGATCCCCTTCTTGCCGGCCGCCGGATCGGTGACGGCAAAGACGATCGCGACCGCGGCGTGCTTGCCGGAGGTGATGAACTGCTTGGTGCCGTTCAGCACCCAGCCGCGCTCGCTAAGCGTGGCGCGCGTGCGGATCGCGGCGGCGTCGGAGCCCGCGTGCGGCTCGGTGAGACAGAACGCGCCCAGCACCTCACCGCGCGCGAGCCGGCGCAGCCAGGC
The DNA here is from genome assembly GCA_035325705.1 of Gammaproteobacteria bacterium. Classification (GTDB taxonomy): domain Bacteria; phylum Pseudomonadota; class Gammaproteobacteria. Next base: position 236,469 of record DAOKZI010000004.1, on the reverse strand, counting down.
TTCCTTCTGCGCCTGGCTGCCGTACTTCAGCAGCGGCATGCACACCACCGAGTTCTGCACGCTCATGATCGTCGAGGTCGCGCCGTCGCCGGCCGCAATTTCCTCGATCGCGACGGCGAGCGCGACGTGGTCCATGCCCGCGCCGTCCCATTCCGCCGGCACCAGCATGCCGAGGAAGCCGAGCTCGCCGAGGGCGCGCAGCGCATCGGCGGGAAAGGTCTCGTGCTTGTCCCAGGCCGCCGCGTGCGGCGCGAGCTCCTCGGCGGCGAAGCGGCGGGCGGTGTCACGAATCATCAGATGGTCGTCGGTCAGGAGCATCGGGCGGCCTCGGCGGTGTTCGGAGCGGAACGCAGTTTATCAGCGCGCGCCGCCGCGGCGCCGTCGCGCCCGGAGCGCGTGGCACAATCGGCATACCGCGGCCGGCACGCCGCGGGGTGCGGGCCGGCACGCAGCCGCGGACGGCGCTTTCTCATCGTTGACGAGGTGTGCGACTCATGTCTTTCGATCCGTCGATACTCAAAGAAGTGCAGATGTTCAAGCTGTTCGACGAGGAGGAGCTGCGCGAGCTCGGCGCGCAGATCGAGGAAAAGGAATTCGTCGCCGGCCAGACCATCTTCAAGCTCGGCGATCCGGGCGGCGAAATGCACGTCGTGCTGTCGGGGCGCGTCGAGCTGTTCATCGTCGACCGGGACGGGCGGCGCGTGCTGGTCGGCGAGGCCGAGCCCGGTGAGATCTTCGGCGAATTCTCCCTGTTCGACAGCGAGCCGCGCTCGGCGAGCGCGATCGCGGTCGTCGGCACGCGCACCTGCTGCATCGATCGCGACGATCTGACGCTGTTATTCACGCGCAAGCCGCAGGCCGCGCTCGACATCCTCGCCGTGCTGTCGCGGCGCCTGCGGCGCACCGATCTGATGCTCGCCGAGCACATGGCCCCGAACGCGAACGAGGTGATCGAGGAAAGCGCCACGTTCGGCGATCGCATTGCCGACGGGGTCGCCCGCGTCGGCGGCTCCTGGACCTTCATCAATCTATTCAGCTTGATGCTGATCGCGTGGATGGGGCTCAACGCCTGGCAGTGGTTCGGCATGCCGCAGTTCGATCCGCCGCCGTTCATCGGCCTGAATCTCCTGCTGTCGACGATAGCCGCTTTGCAGGCGCCGATCATCATGATGAGTCAGAACCGCCAGGACGCGAAGGATCGCGTGCGCGCGGACATCGAGTACGAGGTCAATCTGCGGGCCGAGGTCGGCGTGCGCGAGCTGCAGGCCAAGGTCGACACCATGAAGGAGGAGCTGATCGATCTGCTCCTCGCGCTACGTCGCGAGCGCGGCGGCTGAGCCCGAGGCCCGGCGCGTCCTCAGGGCTCGATGGCGTGCTTGCCCGTCAAATCGGGATTCGCCGCGACCCACTCGGCGAGCGGATGCTCGCTGGCCCAGCGCGCGACGTAGTCGCCCATGGATTCGAACACGATGCCGGCGTGGCTCGCGTAGTAGTCGAGCAGGCGTTCGAGCAGCAGAAAGTAGCGCCCGCGCCCGATGGTCTGCGGATGCAGCGTCAGCACGAAGGCGCCGCCGCGGCAGTCGCGATAGGCGTAGTCGAAATCCGCCCGCCAGCTCTCTTCCAGCGTCGACGGCGCCTGCAGGCCGGTGTTCATGCCGAGCACGAACTCGGTCGGCGGGAAGTCGTCGAGCAGCCAGGTCACCGGCAGCTCGACGAGATCCACCGTCTCGCCGAAATGGTAGGGCCCGTCCAGCGACCAGCGATCGCCGCTGCGCAGGTAGTAGGGGAAGAAGTCGTGACCCATGCAGCTCGAGTCGTACTGGAAACCGTATTCGAGCAGCAGATCGACGCTGCGCGGGCTCAGGTCCCAGGCCGGTGAGCGATAGCCCAGCGGCCGCACGCCGGCGACGCGCTCCAGCGCTTCGAGGCCGCGCTCGAGGATGCGGCGTTCGCCGGCGTCGTCGCAGGCGGCCGGGTTCTCATGCACCCAGCCGTGATGGCAGATCTCGTGGCCGCCGTCGACGATCTGATCGATCAGCCGCGGATAGGCGTAGGCCGTGTGGCCCGGGACCGCGAACGTCGCGCGCACGCCGCGCTCCTCGAGCAGGCGCAGCAGGCGCGGCAGCGCGACGGCGCCGAACTGGCCGCGCGAGATCATGCTCGGATTGTTCGATTTGAGGCTGCCGATCCACGAGGACATCGCGTCGAAGTCGAAGGTGATGCAGCAGGACAGGCGGCGCTCGTTCATCGGGCTTCCTCCGGAGTAGGCGGGCGCGCTCAGCGCGCCTGCAGCCTGTGTCGCAGCAGGTCCAGACGGTCGTTGCCGAAGTACATGTCCTCGCCGTCGACGAAGAAGGTCGGCGAGCCGAAGCCGCCGCGCGCGATCAGCTCATCGGTGCTCGCGCGCAGCTTGTCCTTGTACTCGGCTGCAGCGATGCGGGCGAAGAAGTCCGCGCGATCCAGGCCCGCGTCGTCGACGCAGCCCGCCAGCACCTCGTCCTGCGAGATGTCGGCGAGCTCGCTCCAGTAGCGGCGAAACACGCTGCGCGCATAGGGCACGAGCACGCCGCGCTCCAGCGCGACGAAAGCCCCGCGCATCGCTTTCACGCTGTTGACCGGGAAGACCGGCGGGCTGCCGATCGCAATGCCGACGTAGCCCGCCCAATCCTGCAGATCCTTCTTCGCATACGCGACTTTCGCGGCCACCGGCTGCTCGCGCGCGGCGTAGACGCTGGGATTCACGGTGTTGAACAGGCCGCCAACCAGGATCGGCTTCCACACGATCTCCGCGAGCGAAGGCGGCAGGATCTTCAGCGCATGCTCGAACGCGAGATAAGTCCAGGGGCTCGAACAGTCGAAGTAGAACTCGATGCGGTGCATGTTTCACCTCTGACGCCGTGCCGTTTCGAGAGCTGAAAAATCTAGCCACGGAGGACACGGAGGGCACGGAGAAGAAAAAGGGATGGAACGAATCTCCGCCGCGCGAGCGCCACAACGGGTGTCGTCGTTACGGAGCTGCCCCGCAATAATTTCTTTCTCCGTGCCCTCCGTGTCCTCCGTGGCTAGATTCATATTCGGATTTCAAACCACCCCGTAAGCCAGCATTGCGTCGGCGACCTTGACGAAGCCGGCGACGTTGGCGCCGCGGACGTAGTCGACGAACGTTGGGTCCTCGGTGCGGCCGTACTCGACGCAGCTCGCGTGGATGCCGTTCATGATGTCGAGCAGCATGCGCTGCAGCTTCTCTTCCTTCCAGGAGATTTTGGCGCTGTTCTGGCTCATCTCCAGGCCCGAGACCGCGACGCCGCCGGCGTTCGCGGCCTTGCCGGGGCCGAACAGGATCTTCGCGGCGAGGAAGAGATCGATGCCCTCGATCGTCGTCGGCATGTTGGCTCCTTCGGAGACGCCGATGCAACCGTTCGCGAGCAGCTTTTTCGCGTCCTCGAGCTGGATCTCGTTCTGCGTCGCACAGGGAAAGGCGAGCCTGCAGGGCACGTCCCACGGCCGCCTGCCGGCGACGTATTCCGAACCGCGGAAATGCTGCGCATACTCGGCGATGCGGCCGCGGCGCTCGTTCTTGAGCTGCTTCACCCACTCCAGCTTCTCGAGCGAGATGCCGGCCGGGTCGTAGATGAAGCCGTCCGAGTCCGACATCGTCACGGCCTTGCCGCCGAGCTGCGTGATCTTCTCCACCGCGTACTGCGCGACGTTGCCCGAGCCCGACACCAGGCACAGCTTGCCCTCGATGTCGTCCTCGCGCTGCGCCAGCATGCTCTGCATGAAGTAGGTCGCGCCGTAGCCCGTCGCCTCGGCGCGGATCAGACTGCCGCCGTACTCCAGACCCTTGCCCGTCAGCACGCCGGCGTGCTGGCGCGTGATGCGCTTCCATTGCCCGAACATGTAGCCGATCTCGCGCGCGCCGACGCCGATGTCGCCGGCCGGCACGTCGATGTCGTCGCCGATGTGGCGAAACAGCTCGGTCATGAACGCCTGGCAGAAGCGCATCACCTCGTGGTCGGACTTGCCCTTGGGATCGAAGTCGGAGCCGCCCTTGGCGCCGCCCATCGGCAGCCCGGTCAGGCTGTTCTTGAAGGTCTGCTCGAAGGCGAGGAACTTCAGGATCGATTCGTTGACGCTGGGATGGAAGCGAATGCCGCCCTTGTAAGGGCCGATCGCGTTGTTGTTCTGCACGCGCCAGCCGCGATTGACGCGCACTCTGCCCGCGTCGTCCATCCAGCACACGCGGAAGGACACCACGCGATCCGGTTCGGTCAGCCGGCGCAGGATGCGGTATTCATGATAGTCGGGCTTGTCGCGGATGTACTCGAAGATCGGCTTCGTGACCTCGTACACCGCCTGGTGGAACTCATTCTGACCGGGATTGCGCCTCACCAGATCCTGCATGAAGTCCTCGAGCGTTTCCGCCGTGTGCCTGCCCATCTTTACCTCCGGAATTTTCAGGCCGAAATTGCTAGGCCGGCGGGCGCACACGGAGCCGCGGGATGGGGTCGCGGCAGGCCCGTGCCTGTCGCAGCCGTCTCCCTCGCGCATGTCGCGGGCCGGCGGAAATTGATGCGAAGACGACTCAGCCTGCGTGCGCGGCGAGAAAATCCCTCGCGAGATTCACCCAGTAACTGGCGCCGAGCGGAATCACGGCGTCGTTGAAGTCGTAGTAAGGATTGTGCAGCAGGCAGCCGGGGCGCCCGGCGCTGCCGAGCCAGGCATAGCAGCCGCGCTGGACCTGCAGCATCCAGCCGAAATCTTCCGAGCCCATGCTCGGCGCCGCGTCGTGCACGACCTTGTCCTCGCCGACGAGGCGTGCCGCGACCCCGGCCGCGAAGCGCGTCTCGCGCTCGCTGTTGACCGTCGGCGGGAAGCGATGTTCGTAGCGCAGATCGAAGCGGCAGCCGTGCGCGGCGGCATAGCCTTCGCCGATCTCGCGCAGGCGGCGCTCGATCATCGCGCGCACCTCGGGTTTGAAGTTGCGCACGGTACCGCGCAGCACGACGTCCTCCGGGATCACGGCCCAGGCATTGCCGGCGTGGATCTGCGTCACCGACACGACGCCGGCTTCCTGCGGGTCGAGGTTGCGCGACACGATGCCCTGCCAGGCCTGCACCAGCGCCGCGGCGGTGAGCACGGGGTCGACGGCCAGATGGGGCTGCGCGGCGTGTCCGCCGCGGCCGATCAGCGTCGCTTCGAAGATGTCCATGGCCGCCATCATCGGCCCCGGCCGCAGTGCGATCTGGCCGACCGGCAGCCACGGCCAATTGTGCAGGCCGAACACGGCGTCGACCGGAAAGCGCGTGAACAGGCCGTCGTCCATCATCGCCTTCGCGCCGGCCTCTCCTTCCTCGGCGGGCTGGAAGATGAAGTGGACGGTGCCGTCGAAGTCGCGCGTGCGCGCGAGGTGCTCGGCAGCGGCAAGCAGCATGACCACGTGGCCGTCGTGGCCGCAGGCGTGCATGCAGCCCGCGTGCCGGGAGCGGTGGGCGAACTCGTTCAATTCCTGGAGCGGCAGCGCGTCCATGTCCGCGCGCAGGCCGACGCGCCGCGGGCCCGTGCCCTGGGTCAAAGTGCCGACGACGCCGGTGCGGCCGAGACCGCGATCGACCGCGAGTCCGAAGCTCGCGAGCTTGTCGGCGACGAAATCCGCGGTCCGGTGCTCGTGATAGGCGAGCTCCGGATGGGCGTGGAGATCCTGGCGCCACGCGGCATGGCGTGCCTGCTCGGCGGCGATGGCGGCTGGGATCAGGGGGGCGTTCATCGGTGGTCTCGAAAGGCGCAGGACCGCACTTTATCGCCCGCGCCGGACACTCTCAATGTCCGCGCCCCGGTGCCTTCAGCGCTCACGCAGGGGTGCGGCCGGATCCAGGGCCTCAATGCCGTCGGACGGGCCGCACTTGGCCACCGAGAACACAGAGAACACCGAGGGGAAAAAATTGCACGAGCCTCCGCGGCGCCATCGTCCGAGCTGGCCACGTCGCGGCTTCCATCCCGCGCAAGCGTTGCGGTGCCGCTCAATCAATCCATATTTCTTCCTCTTGCCCTCGGTGTTCTCTCAATCGACACCGATCGCGGCGCCGAGCGTCGGGCCGATGTCGAGATGCAGCGCGAGGTCCGCGGCCTCGTCCTGCTCGGTCGGCTCGCGGTTGAGGATCACCAGCCGCGCGCCGCGGCGCTTCGCGAGCAGCGGAAAACCGGCCGCGGGATAGACCACGAGGGAGGAGCCGAGCACGAGGAAGAGATCGCAGGCGAGCGTCTCCTCGCGCGCCCGCGTCATCGCCTCCTCGGGCATCGGCTGGCCGAAGGAAATCGTCGCGGCCTTGACCAGGCCGCCGCAGGCGCGGCAGTGGGGCAGGCTGCCGTCGGCGACGAAGGCGGCCTTGATCGGCGCGAGCTCGTGGCGCAGGCCGCAGTCCAGGCAGCGCGCGTAAGTGCCGTTGCCGTGCAGCTCGACGACGCACGCGTCCGGGACGCCGGAGCGCTGGTGCAGGCCGTCGATGTTCTGCGTGATCACGCAGCTCGCGCGGCCGCGCGCGACGAGGGCGGCGACGGCGCGGTGGCCGCGATTGGGGGCCGCGGCCTCGATGTCGCGATCGATCTCGATCTTGCGCCGCCAGGCCTCGCGGCGCATCGCCGCGCTGGCGAGGAAGTCGCGGAACTCGATGGGCTTGGCCTGCGACCAGATCCCCTGCGGGCTGCGAAAGTCCGGGATGCCGGACTCGGTGCTGATCCCGGCGCCGGTGAAGACGACGATGCGCGCAGCGCCGTCGAGCAGCGCGCGCAGTCTGGAGATCGCGTCCGTCATGCGGGCATCGCGGCCGCCCAGAACCGCCAGGCCCAGATCAGCGCGATGATCATCTGCACGCCGAAGGCGCTCGCGCGCACCAGCACCGCGGGCACGCTGCCGGAGGCGACGTGTGCGGCGCTCTGCACGACGCGCGCGCCGAAGGCGACGGCGGCGAGCCCGTTCGTGATGCCCTGCTGATCCGTCGCGATCGCGTAGAGCAGCAGGCTCGCCATGATCGCGAGGTTCTCGAGGCTGTTCGCATAGGCGCGCGTCACGCGCCGTCCGAAATCATCGAGATCCGTGCCTTCGGGCCTGAAAGTATTCAGCGCGTGGCCGCCGCGTATCGCGCCCGCCCGCACGCCGACCAGCGCAAAGCTCAACAGTACCGACCACACGACGAAGCCCAGCAGCGCGCACGCAGTCGTAGTCATGACTTTTCCTCTCTGTGCATCGGTAGGTGAACGGTGATCGACTCAGCGCGGCGGCGGCCGGCGCGCGGCCCAGGGCCGCGCGCGCTCGAGCTCGGCGGACACGGCGAGCAGCAGCGCGTCGCGTCCCATGCCCGCGACGAGCTGCACGCCAATCGGCAGCCCTGCGTCGTTCCAGTGCAGCGGCAGCGAGGCGGCCGGCTGGCCGCTGACGTTGAACGGCGCGGTGAAGGCGATGTAGGGCACGGTGCCGCGCAACGGCAGCATCGGATCCTCGGGCGTCGCCGCATAGGCCCCGATGCGCGGCGGCGGCAGCGCCGCGACCGGCGTCAGCAGCAGATCGTAGCCGTCCTCGTCCCACCACGCGGCGATGCGTCTCGCCCAGGCCTGCAGCCATACCTGCGCGCGCAGATAGTCGGTCGCGCTCACGGCCCGGCCCATCGCGTGCACGATCGCGGTGTGCGGCTCGAGATCGCCGTCCGCGAGCGGCACGCCGCTCGCGGCGATCGCGGCGTCGAGATCGTGCGCCGTCCACGCCGCGACGACGCGCATGAAATGCCGCTCTTCGTCGATCTCGTCGAGCGCCGCGGGATGCGCCTCCTCGACGCGATGGCCGAGGCTCGCGAGCAGCGCCGCGGCGGCGTCGACGGCGCGCCGGCAGTCCTCGTGCAGCGCCAGCCGCTGCGCGGGACAGCGGCGCATGACGCCGATGCGCAGGCGCGGCGGATCCGCGCGCGTCGCGGCCACGGCCGTCCCGGGCTGCCAGGGCACGGGATAGGGATCGCCCGTTTCCGGGCCCGCGCTCAGATCGAGCAGCGCCGCGGAATCGCGCACCGAGCGCGTCAGCACGTGCTCGTGCGCGGCGCCCATCCAGATCTCGCCGCGCGTCGGGCCGGTCGAGATCCGGCCGCGGCTGGGCTTCAGACCGTACAGCGCGCAGTGCGCGGCCGGCACGCGGATCGAGCCGCCACCGTCGTTGCCGTGAGCGACGGCGACCATGCCGCTCGCCACCGCCGCGGCCGCGCCCCCGCTGGAGCCGCCCGGCGAATGCGCCAGCGACCAGGGATTGCGCGTCGGCCCGTAGGCCGCCGGCTCGGTGGTGCAGACGGTGCCGAACTCGGGCGTGTTGGTGCGGCCGAGGATCGTGAAGCCCGCGCGCCGGTAGCGCGCGGCGAGGAAGCTGTCCGCCTGCGCGCGCAGGCCGATGCGCTGCAAATAGCGCGAGCCGGCGTGGCAGGGATCGCCGGCGGTCGTCAGCATCAGGTCCTTCACGAGCAAGGGCACGCCGGCGAAGGGCGCCTCGCGCGGCACCTGCGCGAGCTCGCGGCGGGCGGCCTCGTAGCGGCGATGGATCACGGCGTTCAGCGCGGGGTTCAGGGCTTCGATGCGCGCGATCGCGAGCTCGGCGAGCTCGCGCGCCCCGATCGCGCCTCGCCGCAGCAGCTCGGCCTGGGCCGTCGCGTCGGGCGCCAGCGGGTCGGTGTCGGTCGTGCTCATGGCCGCATCATAGGCGCAAGGCCGCGCGGGCGATAAGTCCACACCGCTATCGCCAAGCCTGCGCCGGCTCATTACGATGCGACCGACTCGTCACGCCGGAGCTCGTCCATGCGCCTGCCCCTCGTCTGCGCGCTGCTGTCCAGCGCGCTGCTCACCGCCGCCGCGGCGCGCGCCGACGACGCCGCGCCGGCGACGGACTGGCCGCTGTACGGCCTCGACTACTCGAACCAGCGCTACAGCCCGCTGGCGCAGATCGACGCCGGCAACGTCGCGCGGCTGACGCGCGCCTGGCGCGTGAAGACCGGCGTGCCCGGCAGCTTCCAGGCGACGCCGATCGTGCGCGACGGCGTGATGTACGTCTCGACGCCCTTCGATCACGTGCTCGCGCTGGACGCGGCGACGGGCAAGGAGCTGTGGCGCTATACGCATGTGCTGACGCGCAAGGATTCCTGCTGCGGGCCCGCGAACCGCGGCGTCGCGGTCGACGACTCGCGCGTCTACATCGCGACGGTCGACGCGCGCCTGGTCGCGCTCGATCGCGCAAACGGGCGCATCGTGTGGGAGTTCGCGCTGACGCACGGCGACGAGGGCGCGATGGAAGATCTCGGACAACTGCTGGCCGTGCCGGAGTTCGCCGCCGCGAAGCAGACGGGCCAGACCGGCTACAGCGCGAACATGGCGCCGCAGGTCGTCGGCGATCTCGTGCTGGTCGGCGTCACGGGCGCGGGCTACGGCCTGCACGTCGAGACCCGGGAGGATGGCGCCGCGCAGATCTCCGTCGCCGGCCTCGGCGGCGAGAAGCTGGGACTGCGCGGCTTCCTCGTCGCCCTCGATCGCAGGACCGGCGCCGAGCGCTGGCGCTGGTACGTGACCGATGCCGGCTGGGAAGGCGAGTTCACGGCGACCACGGCCTACGGTCTGCCCTTGCATCGCGATCTCGAGGCCGAGCGCGCCGCCTTCGCGCGCTACGGCGAGAGCTGGCGCTTCGGCGGCGGCTCGGTGTGGACGACGCCCGCCGTCGATCTCGCGCGCGGCCTGGTCTACATCGGCACCGGCAATCCCGCGCCGCAGATGGACGACGCGACGCGGCCGGGCGACAACCGCCACTCGATCAGCCTCGTCGCGCTCGAGCTCGCGACCGGCAAGCTGCGCTGGGCCTACCAGCAGGTGCCGCACGATCGCTGGGGCTACGACGTCGCGAGCCCGCCCGTGCTGTTCACGCTGGACATCGACGGCCGGCCGCGCGAGGTCGTCGCGCAGGCCGGCAAGGTCGGCTGGCTCTTCATCCACGATCGCGACAGCGGCGAGCTGCTGCGCCGATCGGATCCCTTCGTGCCGCAGGACAATCTCTTCGCGCGGCCGACGGCGGAGGGCGTGCGCATCGCGCCCTCGGCGATCGGCGGCTGCTCGTGGTCGCCGATCTCGATCGATCTCGCGCAGCGCCGCGCCTACGTCGCCGCGGTCCACTGGCCGGCGATGTACTACTCGCGCAAGCTCGAGCAGCCGGGGCTGCCGTGGGACACCTATACCTTCGTCAAACCGATCGCGGGCGAGGACGACGGCGTGCTCGCCGCGATCGATCTCGACAGCGGCGCGATCGCCTGGCGCGCGCCGCTCGACAAGCCGCTGATCGGCGGCGTGCTCGCGACGGCCGGCAAACTCGTGTTCGTCGGCGAGTCGAGCGGGCGCTTCAGCGCCTTCGACAGCCGCGACGGCAAGCCGCTGTGGTCGGATCCCGTGGACGCCGGCGTCAACGCGCCGCCGGTGACCTATGCGGTCGGCGGCCGCCAGTACGTCGCCGTCGCGGCCGGCGGCAATGCGCTGTTCGGCTTCAAGACCGGCGACGAGCTGATCGCCTATGCGCTGCCGGCGGAGGCGCAGCCGTGAGCGGCGGCCGCGCATCGATGCGCTTTGCGGCCCGCGGGATCGCGCCGAACGCCGGCGGTCCGCGGCGCGCCTCGGCGCGGGCCGGGCTGGAGCGCGCGGGATGAAAGGACCTTCGGAATTCAGCCGCCGTCTCGCGACGGTGCACCTCGGCTTCGCGCTCCTGTGCAGCTTGCTCGCCTTACCGTATCTCCTCGCCGGCATCGAGTCGTGGTGGAACGCCCATCAGTTCGGCGCCTTCGCGCCCTACGCCGACACCCTGCGCGCAACCGCGCGCAACGCCTTCCTCAAAGCAGGCCTCTCCGCCGCCGGCGCCGCCTACTTCTTCTGGCGCTGGCGCGCGCTGATGCGCGGGCAGAAGTGAAGGCCGGGCTTCGGCCGGCCGTTCGCCTCGCGAGGTTGGGGGGCTTTTTTTGCCACAGAGAACACCGAGAACACAGAGGAAGATGAGAATGGTCAGGAGCCGCCGCTGCGCCGACGCATCGATAGGCGCAAAGTTTGCGGGGCTGCCCAATCAACTCATCATCTTCCTCTGTGTTCTCGGTGGTCAATTCAGAAAACGTAGGTTGGGCTGACGAAGGAAGCCCAACGTTCGGCGCCCGATGTTGAGCTTCCTTCGTCACCTACGATTTGATCCCGGATTCGCTGCGCTCATCCGGGCTACAGAGATCGCCTGTGGGCTTCGAACAATCCCTTTCTTCCCTCCGTGCCCTCCGTGTCCTCCGTGGCTATATAGATTCATCAGCACTTCAGCGGGCACAAAACCCCGGATTCGCTCCGCTCAGCGCGAGCGATCGCGCACGGCCGCGACGCCTACATCGGGGAAATCGACGAACAGGCCGTCGATGCCGGCGGCGAGGAACTCGTCGATTTCTTCGCGCAGCCGGCCGTGGGCGGCGGGATCCTCGCCGCGGCGCCACTGCGGGGGCAGGAAACGGTTTTCGGCGCGGAAGGTCCAGACGTGGACGTCGAGGCCCTGCGCGTGCGCCGTCGCGACCAGCGGCGAGGGCCGGCGCGGCGACGGGCCGTCGAGCACCAGCGCCTTCGGCACGCCGAGGCCCTGCGCGTAGCCGGCGACGAAGGCGCAACCCTCGGCGTCGATCAGATCCGCATAGCGGCGGCGGTCGCCGGCGAGCGTGAAGTCGCGCGGCTGCCCCTCGGCTTCGATGAGCTGGATCAGCGGCAGGCGCAGGCCCGCGCGCGGCAGGATGCGCGTCGCGAGATCCCGCAGGTTCGCGACCTCGAAGGACTGGATGAAGACCTGCGAGGGTGCCGTGTAGCCGTGGGCCAGGAGTCGCGCGACGAGCGCCTCGCCCAGATCGATTCCGATCGCGCCGCCGTCGAGGCGCTCGCCTTCGTGCGCGAAGTAGCTCGGATGCTTGGTCTCGGGATAGAGGCCGACCTCGCGTCCGTCCGGCGTGCGCGTGCTCGCCGCGAGCTCGATGATCTCGTCGAAGCTCGGAATTTCGTAGCGGCCGTCGTGCGCGGCATTCGCGCGGCGCAGGGCCGGCAGCCGCTCCACGGCGCGCAAGGTTTTCAATTCGGCGAGCGTGAAGTCTTCCGTGAACCAGCCGCGCACGGCGCGGCCGTCGATCTGCTTGGTGCACAGACGCGCCGCGAACTCGGCTCGCGCGTGCACGTCGGTGCTGGTCTGCTCGGCGTCGAGGCGGCCGTGCGCATCGAGCACTGCGAGCGCATTCTCGTGGCGCGCGACCAGCGCGCCGTCGGCCGTCGCGACGAGATCGGGCTCGATGAAGTCCGCGCCCTGCTCGATCGCCAGGCGATAGCTCGCGAGCGTGTGCTCCGGCCGGTAGCCGCTCGCGCCGCGGTGGGCGATGACGAGGGGGCGGGCGCGCATGACGATGTCCTCTCGACGGCTGGCGCGTAAGCTCGAAGTCGATCGCGCAGCGCGGCCCTTCGCGCGGAACGCTGCCGCCGTAGCGCAGCGTGCCGTCGAAGCTGGACGGCTGCGCGCCGCGCGCTCAGGCCCGTTCGTCGCCCGCCACGATGTAGCCGACCCATTCCTCCGCGCTGATGTTGCCGGCCTGCTCGACGGCGGCGAGCTCGTGCGGACGAAGCACGTCCTGCATGCCGTCGATGCGCTTCCATGCGCAGAGCGGCGTTTCGGTCTCGGCGCGCGGGACGTAGCGCGAGGCTTGCACTTTCTGGTAACGGTGCACGTAGCGCGGGCAGTTCTGCCACAGCTCGCTGACCTTCACGCGCACGATGAGCTCGGCCTCGTGCCAGCTCGCGCGCAGCGGATCCTCGGCGCTGACCGTCGCCGTGCCCTGCACGCGGATGCGATGCGGCTTCTCGAGGTCGATGAACAGCATGCCCACCTGCGGATTCGCGCTGAGATTGCCGGTGGAATAGAACATGCCGTTGCCGTCGTAGCTCGGGAAGGCCAGGGTCTGCGCGTCGAGCACGCGGACGAAACCGGGATCCCCGCCCTTGTATGAGACGGTCGGGCGCCCGCGGTGGTCGACCGAGGACAGAAAGAACATGTCGCGGGCCTCGATGAAGGCCCGTTCCTGCGGCCCGATCTCGAGCTTGACGCCGATCTGCTCGATGCGATCGGCCATGCGCCGGCTGTCGAAGCGATCCTGCAGGGCGCGGTGCTGTTCTCCGTAAAGACGGCTCATGGGCGTTTCTCCCGTTGGGTTTGACGCATCGTGCAGAGTGGGCCCGGTCGATACAAGCGCTGCGCTATCATGCGGCTTCCGACGAGCTCTGCAGGGATAGCCATGACGCGCCGCCGCGATTTCCTCGTGAACTCCACCGCTGCCATGATTTCGACGATCCTGCCGGCCGCGCCGGCAGGCGCCGCCGCGCCGCCGCTGGAGACCCGACCCATCCCGAGCAGCGGCGAGCGCCTGCCCGTCATCGGCCTCGGCACCTCGGGCAGCTTCGAGGTCGGCGACAACGAGAGCGCGCGTGCGCGCCTGCGCATCGTCCTGCGGCGCTTCGTCGCCGCCGGCGCCAGCGTGATCGACACCGCGCCGACCTATACCAGCGCCGAGGACGTGCTCGGCGATCTGGTCGCCGAAGCGGAGCAGCGGCCGCGGCTCTTTCTGGCGACCAAGCTGTCCGGCGTCGTCGGCCGCGACGCGGGGCTCGCGCAGTTCGAAGACTCGCTGCGCCGGCTGCAGACCGAGGCGGTCGATCTGCTGCAAGTCCACAACCTGAACGACACCGCGACGCAGCTCGAGCTCGCGCGCGCGCTGAAGGCCGAGGGCAAGGTGCGCTACGTCGGGATCACGCACTACGTCGAAAGCGCGCACGAGGCGCTCGCCGAATCGATGGAGCGGCACCGGCCGGACTTCGTGCAGATCAACTATTCGCCGGTGTCGCGCGGCATCGAGCGGCGCGTGCTGCCGCTCGCGGCGGATCTCGGGATCGCGGTGATGATCAACCGTGCCTTCGAAGACGGACGCCTGTTCACGCGCGTCGCCGGCCTTCCGCTGCCCGACTGGGCGGGCGAGGTCGGCGCCGAGTCCTGGGCTCAGCTATTCCTGAAGTTCGCGTTGAGCCCGCCGGCCGTCACCGTCGTGATCCCGGCGACCTCCAAGCCGCGCAATCTCACCGACAATCTCGCGGCCGGCCGCGGCCCGATGCTCGACGAGCGCCAGCGCAACGCACTGGTCGCGGCGCTTGCCTGAGCGGCGCATCCCGCCCGCGCCGCCGGGCAGGCGCGCCGTCACGCTCGCACGCTGGCTCGCGATCGACGCCCACGAAGGGCCGGCCGTTGCCGCCGGCTTCGGTCTGTTCTTCGCGCTGTTCGCCGGCTATTACGCGCTGCGACCCGTGCGCGAGACGCTCGGCATCGCGGCCGGCGTCGAGCATCTGCAGTGGCTGTTCACGGCGACCTTCGTCGCCACGCTGCTCGCGCTGCCGCTCTTCGGCTGGGTCGCGGGGCGCGTGCCGCGGCGGCTGATCCTGCCCGTCGTCTACGGCTTCTTCGCGATCAACCTCATCGGCTTCGCGCTCGCGCTTGCCCGCGCCCCGGACGCGATCTGGCTCGCGCGCGGCTTCTACGTGTGGCTGTCGGTGTTCAATCTCATCGCGGTGTCGCTGGCGTGGAGCGTGCTCGTCGACTGCTTCGACCGCGCCCAGGCCGCGCGCGTGTTCGGCCTCGCCGCGGCCGGGGCGAGCGTCGGCGGCCTCGTCGGGCCGCTGGTGGCCGTCGCGCTGGTCGGGCCGTTCGGCCACGCGGGCCTGCTCGCGCTCGCGGCGCTGCTGCTCGGAGCCGCGATCGCGGCGGCGGGCCAGGTGCGTCGCCACGGCCGGCGCGCCGCGGACGGCGCGGCGCGGCCGCTCGGCGGCAATCCGCTCGTCGGTGTGCACGAGGTGCTGCGCTCGCCCTACCTGCGCGGCATCGCGCTGTTCATGGTGTTGCTCGCGAGCGTCAGCACGTTTCTCTACGTCGAGCAGGCGCGCATCGTCGAGTTGCGCTTTCCGACGCGGGAGGCGCAGACGCGCGTCTTCGGCGTTCTCGATGCCCTCGTGCAGATCCTGTCCGTGCTGCTGCAGGTCTTCGTCACGGGCCGCGTCGCGCAGCGGCTGGGCCTCGGCGTGCTGCTCGTCTTCGTGCCTCTGCTGATGGTGCTCGGTTTCCTGTGGCTCGCGCTCGCGCCGGGCTTCGCGGCGCTCGCGATCGTGATGATCGTGCGCCGCGCCGGCGAATACGGCCTGATCAGGCCGGGCCGCGAGATGCTCTACGCCGCGGTCTCGGACGATGCGAAATATCGCGCGAAGAACTTCAACGACACCGCGGTGTATCGCGGCGCCGACGCGCTCAGCGGCTGGTTGAAATCCGGCCTCGACGCGCTGGGCCAGCACACCGCCCTCGCGATGCTCGCCGGCGCCGCCCTCGCGACCGCCTGGGCCGCAACCGGCGCATGGCTGGCACGCCGGCAGCGGGCGCTGGGGTGAGGGATTCGAGTGTTGTGCCGCTTCGAGTATCGGCTGAATCTAGCCACGGAGGACACGGAGCGCAGGGAGAAAAATTGATTGGCAGGGTCTTCGTGGCTCGATCACGACTGCTGGTCTCGACGTCGCGGGAGAATCCAAACAATCCCTTTCTTCCTCCGTGCCGTGTCCTCCGTGGCCAGATTCCGCTTTCGTAGCCCGGGCGGAGCGCGCAGCGCGCAACCCGGGATCGGGCGTTTCGGCTGAACGAAGATCCCGGGTTCCGCTGCGCTGCACCCGGGCTACGGAACTCCAGAGAATCCCGTTCTTTCTCCGTGTCCGTGGCTGGATTCAGCTTTCGTAGCCCGGGTGGAGCGCGCAGCGCGCAACCCGGGATCGGGCATTTCGGCTGAACGAAGATCCCGGGTTCCGCTCCGCTCTGAGGTATCCCCACGAAATTCATTTGGCGCACAGGCGCTTGAAGGATGAAATCGTCGTCGCTCCCGCGCAGGCGGGAGCCCAGTGGGCGCCAAGCCAGCGAAGCTGGGTTCCCGCCTGCGCGGGAACGACGGGTACTCCTACTGAGTTATCCGCGCGGCTCGCATGCGACATTCGTGGGGATACCTCAGCGCTACGCTGCACCCGGGCGACGAAACTTCAAACAATCCTGTTCTTTCTCCGTGCCCTCCGTGTCCTCCGTGGCTAGATTCACTGCATTTCAGCCAGCGCAGACGCGGCCCGAGCTACGAGACCTTCGAGCTCTCCGTCACGTCGAGCTCGCGCACCGGCCGCACTTCGACGCTGCCGTAGCGGGCGGGCGGGATCTTCGCGGCGATCAGCAGCGCTTCGTTCAGATCGCGCGCCTCGACGAGATAGAAGCCGGCGAGCAGCTCCTTGGTCTCGGCGAACGGGCCGTCGGTGACCAGCGTCTCGCCGTTGCGCACGCGCACGGTCGTCGCGGTGTCGGCGCCGTGCAGGGGCTCGGCGGCGAGCAGGCGGCCGCTGCGCGCGACTTCCTCCGCATAGCGCGCGCACACGTGATCCTCGCAGGCATGCCAGTTTTCCCGCGACAGGTAGATGAGGCACAGATATTTCATGGCGGTACTCCGTCGGGTTTTAACGGGCGGTATGCGCCGGGGTTGCGCGGTGCGCCGTGCATGGCAAGGGGCTTCGGCATCGCGTCTCCGTCGTCGCGGTGGAAGATACTCGTAATCGAGCGGCGCGGGTCCGGATCGACAGGGCGCCGGAAATTTTTCAGGATGTCCCGGCGCGCTCGACTTCGCGCAGGCGGCGGGCGAGGAAGCGCCGCTCGGCGCCCTGGCTCGTCAGCGCGAGCGCCGTGCGATAGGCGCGCGCCGCCTCCTCGTGCCGGCCCGCGCGCCGGCAGAGATCCGCACGAGCGGCGTGGGCGAGGTGGTAGCGCTGCAGCTCGCCGGCCTCGAGCAGCGCGTCGATCAGCGCGAGGCCCGCGAGCGGACCGTCGCGCATCGCGAGCGCGACCGCGCGGTTCAGCTCGACGACGGGCGAGGGCTCGAGCCGCAGCAGCAGATCGTAGAGACCGACGAGCTGCGGCCAGTCGGTCGCCTGCGCGGTCGGGCTTTCGGCATGCACGGCCGCAATCGCCGCCTGCAGCGCATAGCTGCCCCAGCGCGGCAGGCCCAGCGCGCGCTCGACGAGGCTCGCGCCCTCGGCGATCAGCGCGCGATCCCAGTCGCCGCGCGCCTGCTCCTCGAGCGGCACGAGCTCGCCGGCAGCGTCCAGCCGCGTCGCGCGCCGCGCTTCGTGCAGCAGCATCAGCGCGAGCAGACCGAACACCTCGGCTTCCGGCAGCAGGTCGACGAGCAGGCGCGCGAGCCGGATCGCCTCGGCGGACAGCTCGGCGCGCACGGGCGCTTCGCCCGCCGTCGCCGAGTAGCCTTCGTTGAACACGAGATAGACGACGCGCAGCACGCTCGCGAGCCGCGCCGGCAGCGCCTCGCGCGCCGGCACCTCATAGGGAATGCGCGCGACGCGGATCTTGTGCTTCGCGCGCACGATGCGCTGCGCGAGCGTCGGCGCCGGTATCAGGAAGGCGCGCGCGATTTCCTCGGTCGTCAGGCCGCAGACTTCGCGCAGCGTCAGCGCGATGCGCACGTCCTCGCGCAGCCCGGGGTGGCAGCAGGTGAACACGAGGCGCAGGCGATCGTCCTCGATCGGGCCGCTCTCATCCTCATCGACCTCGGCGGCCAGCGTGTCGACCGCCGCGCCGAGCGTGTCGTAACGAGCCGCGCGTCGCAGCGCGTCGATCGCGCGATAGCGGCCGGCCGACACCAGCCACGGCACCGGCTGCGCGGGCACGCCGTCGCGCGGCCACTGCTCGAGCGCCGCGCGGAACGCCTCCTGCAAGGCCTCTTCGGCGCGGTCGAAGTCGCCGAGCAGCCGCACCAGAGTCGCGAACACCTTGCGCCCGTCCCGGCGATAGATCGTCTCGATCTCGGCAGTGGCAAGCATGGCGCAGCCTTCCCGATCCGCCGCGTCACCGCAAGTCGGCCCGCCGCTTCATCGCAGCGCTGAAGCAGCACCGCTGAAGCCGAGTCGGGTGCCACCTGACAAACTGCTTTTTGCCACCGAGAACACCGAGAACACAGAGGGGAAAGGAGATAAGGCGGCTGCCGGTTCGAACGGCAGAGTGCGCGTCATTTCCGCGTAGCAGGCTGTGTGAAGATACATCGGCGTTTCGTCGTCCGGGTGCAGCGTAGCGAACCTCGGGAGCCGAGTTAAAGGTCTTGAAGATCCCGGATTCCCCACGGCGCGCTGCGCGGTCCAGGACATAGCATGGGAGTTCGGGCGAAGAAAAACCCATTCTCCCTCCCTCTGTGTTCTCGGTGTTCTCGGTGGCAATAAAGACGGTGACGTTGGCATATCTCCCAGGCCGTGCGCCTTCGGCTTCACACCATCAACCACACCACCGTGGCGACGATCCAGCTTCCTTCGTTCGCGATTTCGCTGATCAGCGAGCCGGTGCGATTGCGGTCCCAGCCGGCTTCGCGGATGGAGAAGACGAGCTGGCCCAGGCGCGTGCAGATCGTCACGTGGCCGGCGAAGACGGCGAGGGGGGCGAGGCCGCCGCCGCCGACGAGGGCCAGGTTCCACGCCAGGGTGAGCTGCGGCACGCCCTTGAAGAACACCGCGAGCCAGCCGCGCACGATCGGGTCGCGCCAGTCCAGATCGCGGCGATGGCCTAGCGCGAGCGTCGCGGCGACGCCGGCGAGAACGATGCCGATGGTCGCGTCGTCGATGGCCGTCCATGCGCCGGCTCCGTGCCAGGCGAGCGCCGCGAGGTTCGTCGCGATGATCGTCGTCCACAGCGCATAGACCCACACGGTCTGTTTCGTCACGCGGCTCGGCTGCACGCGGTGCGCCCGGATCGACAGCCGGAGATTGATGACGAGGAACAGCGCCCAGCACAGGAACCAGCTCGGGCTCAGGCCTTCGACGCTGGAGAGCATCCGCCAGGTCTGGCTCAGGCCGAAGACGAGCGCGCAGCCGACCTGGATCACGAACAGCAGATCGGCGATTCGCCGCTGCGTCGCGCGCGCGGCGCCGGCCGCGGCGAGCGACCCGCCGCGGTTCATCGCGGACTCGCGCAGCCGACGCGCCCGGCGCGGAGCGCGCGGGACCTCAAGGCGCGGCCGCGTCGCGCAGCAGCACCTCGGCGTAGGTCGCCGTCGATCCCGGCACGATCTCGCAGTGCAGCCACACCGCGGTGCGCGTGCCCTTGGAGCTGACGAGGAAGGCCTGCCACCAGTACTCGCCGGCGATATCGGTCGCCCGCGGCGTCGCCGCCTGCGGCGGATCGGCGAACACCAGCGCCTGCGCGCCCAGCGCGCGGCTCGCGGCCAAGGCGCAGTCGGCGCGCGTCTGCACGTTGTCGTGGACCTTCGACGACGGCGCGGCCGCGGCCGGCAGCGCCAGCGCCGCGAGCGCGAAGGAGAGGAGGGCGCGGCGCCCGGGAGCGCCGCGCGGGTCATCGATGGCGTGCATCGTCAGATCAGCGGGATGACTTTGTGCGCGAACTCGCGCGCGACGTCGCGCAGGTGCATCAGCGGCGGCAGCAGGCTGACTTCCTTCAGGCCCGCGCGCCCGGCAGCGCGGATGCGCTCGGCGACTTCCGAGGGCCCGCCGACGATGCAGGTGCCTTCGATCATCTCCGGCGTCAGCAGGCTGCGCTCGACCGCCGGGTAATAGCTGCAGTGCCCTTCGTGCAGCGCCTGGTGCTTCTTGTCCTCCGGCAGCGGCATCTTCTCGACGCGATCCAGATACTGCTGCCATACGTTGCGCATGAACGGCGGGATGACGCTGTCGTCCTTGGTGTAACGCCAGACCTCGTAGACGAAGTGCAGCGCGGTGACGACCCATGAGCCCGCGACCTCGACGACGCGCCGATCGGTGAGCTTCTCGCCGGGACGCAGCACCACCGCGTGACACAGCGACACGGTGTGGAAGCCGTCGTCGAGCTTGCGCCCGACCTTCTCGGCGCCGGCCTTCACCATTTCGAGATTCGCGCGCATGAGCTCCGGCTGCTCGTTGAAGATCGACACCAGGCCGTCGCCGTAGGCGCCCGCGGCGCGCAGCGCCAGCGGGCCGTTCGCGGCGACGTAGATCGGGATCGGATCGAAGGTGTTGCGGAAGCCGCCGCCGTGGTGCTGCCAGGCGATCTCGGTGGTCTTGTCGCGATAGGTGTAGTCGACGTTCTCGCCCTTGAGCATCGTGCGCACGACGCGCAGGTACTCGCGGAATTCCTTGACCGGCATCGGGTCCTGGCCCATCACGCGCATCGCGGTGTGGCCGGTGCCGATGCCGAGGAAAGTGCGGCCGGGCGCGAGCACGTTGATCGAGGAGATCGCGGCCGCGGTGGTCGGGGCGATGCGGGTGCCGGTGATCGCGACGCCGGTTCCGATCTGGATCTTCGAGGTGCACTGCGCGGCCAGCGCCATCGTCGCGTAGCAGTCGGACCACATCATTTGCGTATCGGGGAACCAGCAGGCGTCGTAGCCCCAGTCCTCGAGATCCTTCGCGATGCGATAGTCGGCGATGCGAGTCTGCACGTGGCAACTGAACTTCATGGGACCTCCCTCGAGTCTCGTCGTGTAGGGCGGACGAATCCGTCCCGGCGGGGTGAGCGATGACGCGCGTGACGGCCGCCAGGGCGGGCCGCGGGCAGCGCGACGCGCCTGGATTGTACCGAAGGCATACGCCGGCGGGAGTCGTCGCCGCCACGCTGTTTTACCCTCGAGCAGAGGAAGTCGCCTTGCTGCGTTTGCACAACGCTGCCTATACTCGAGCCACGATCCCACGGCGGCGAGGCTCTTGCGTGCTCTATCACTTCTATGAGTTGAACCACGCAGCGATCGCGCCGCTGCGCTCCTTCGTCGCCTGGAACCGGCTGCTCTTCGATCGACCCTGGAATCCCTGGACGCAGTGCTGGCACTACAAGACCGCGCGCGCCGCGTGGGACGTGTTCGAGCACCTGACCCGCCGCTACGGCAAGCCGGCCTTCGGCATCGACGAGGTGGAGATGGCCGGCGCGCGCTGCGCGGTCAGCGAAGAAGTGGTGTGGAGCAGGCCGTTCTGCGAGCTGCTGCACTTCAAGCGCGATCCCGCCGGCCTGCCGCCGCGGCATCGCGACGATCCGCGCGTGCTGCTCGTCGCGCCGATGTCCGGCCACTACGCGACGCTGTTGCGCGGCACGGTGCGCGCGCTGCTGCCGGATCACGAGGTCTACGTCACCGACTGGGCCGACGCGCGCACGGTGCCGCTCGCGCTCGGCGAATTCGATCTCGACGACTACGTCGACTACGTGATCGAGATGCTGCGCTTCCTCGGGCCGAACACGCACGTGATCGCCGTGTGTCAGCCCGGGCCGGCCGTGCTCGCCGCGACCTCGCTGCTCGCCGCCGACGGCGACGCGTGCGTGCCGGCGAGCATGACCATCATGGGCAGCCCGATCGACACTCGGAAGAGCCCCACCGAGCCGAATCGCCTCGCGACGACCCGCTCGCTCGAGTGGTTCGAGCGCAACGTCATCATGCCGGTGCCCTTCCCGCACGCCGGCTGCATGCGGCGCGTGTATCCGGGCTTCCTGCAGCTCACGGGCTTCATGACGATGAATCTCGATCGCCACATGGACGCGCATCAGCGGCTCTACCAGAGTCTCGTCAAGGGCGACGGCGACTCGGTGCAGGCGCATCGCGACTTCTACGACGAATACCTCGCGGTGATGGATCTCGACGCCCCCTACTACCTGCAGACCCTGAAGGTCGTGTTCCAGGAGCACCAGCTTGCCCGCGGCGAGATGCGCCACCGCGGCCGGCTGGTCGAGCCGGCCGCGATTACGCAGACCGCGCTGCTGACGGTCGAAGGCGAGAAGGACGACATCTCCGGCATCGGCCAGACGCAGGCCGCGCACGCGCTCTGCGTGAACATTCCGCCGGCGATGAAACGCGACTACGTGCAGGCCGGCGTCGGCCACTACGGCGTGTTCAACGGCTCGCGCTTCCGCGCCGAGATCGCCCCGCGCATCCGCGACTTCATCCGCAGCCACTACCGGCGCTGAGGCGCCGTTTCCGTCGAATTGCGTACAATGGGCCGGCTTCGGCGGCCGGCGCGCGAGCGCAGCGTCGCCGCCCGAGCGCTGTGTGTCCTTCATCTGCAAGCCAAGGAGTCGACCCATGAAAAGGCGCAGACTCGGCAGCCGCGGCCCGCTCGTGTCGGCCATCGGCCTCGGCTGCATGGGCATGTCGGAGTTCTACGGCCCGACCGACGAACGGCGCGCCATCGAGGTGATCCATCGCGCGCTGTCGCTCGGCATCGATTTCTTCGACACCGCCGACATGTACGGCCCGTATACCAACGAGGTCCTGCTCGGCAAGGCGCTGGCCGGGCGCCGTCACGAGGCGCTCGTCGCGACCAAGTTCGGCATCGTCCGCGACGAGCAGGGCGGCTTCAACGGCGTGTCCGGTCGCCCGGACTACGTGAAGGCCTGCTGCGAGGCCAGCCTGCGGCGCCTGCGCTGCGATCACATCGACCTCTACTACCAGCACCGCGTGGATCCGAACGTGCCGATCGAGGACACCGTGGGCACGCTGGGCGAACTCGTCGCGGCCGGCAAGGTCCGCTACATCGGCTTGTCCGAAGCGAGCGTCGCGACCCTGCGCCGCGCCCATCGCGAGCATCCGGTGGCGGCGCTGCAGTCGGAATACTCGCTGTGGTCGCGCGAGCCCGAGGACGGCGGTCATCTCGCCGCCTGCCGCGAGCTCGGCATCGGCTTCGTGCCCTACAGTCCGCTCGGCCGCGGCTTTCTGTCGGGCGCGATCAAGTCGCTCGGCGATCTCGCGCCGGACGACTTCCGGCGGCTCACGCCGCGCTTCAGCGCCGAGAACTTCCCGCGCAATCTCGCCGTCGTCGCCAAGCTCGAGGAGCTGGCCCGCGGCCGCGGCCGTACTCCGGCGCAGCTCGCGCTCGCCTGGGTGCTGTCGCGCGGCGAGGACATCGTGCCCATCCCCGGCACCACGAAGCCCGAACGCCTGGACGAGAACGCCGCGGCGACGGAGATCGAGCTCACCGCGGCGGAGCTCGCCGCGATCGAGGAAGTCGCGCCGAAGGGCTTTGCGCTCGGTGAGCGCTACGATGCGAAACGCATGACGATGATGAATCTCTGACGCTTCGGCATGTCCGGCGAAGGATCGCAGAAGCCGAGCCCGCCTCCCGTGTCGCGCGCCCCGGGCCTGCGCGCCGCCGTGCGCCGGCATCCGTGGCGGACGGCGGCGATCGTCGCGGGCAGCGTGCTGACGATCGCGCTGGCCGCGCTGTTCAATCCTTCGCTGCAGCAGCGCGTCCTCCTGCCCAAGCTCTTGCCGCTGGCGCGCGAGGCCGGCGTAGAGGCACTCGAGGTTCAGCATCTGCGGCTCACGCCCTGGTCGCTGGAGCTGCGCGGCCTGCGCGTCGACTACCGCGGGCTCGAGCTCAGCCTCGGTGAAGCGGAGCTCGGCTTCAATCCTTTCGGGCTGCTCACCGACACCATCGTCGTGCACGAGCTGCGCGTCCCCGATCTGCGCATCGATCTCACGCGCTTTCGCCCCGGCCCGCCGTCGACGGCGCCGTTCGCGGGCGCGATCGGCGTGCTCGACCAGGGCTACGGCCTCGCGCTCTACGACGTCGACGTCGCGGCCGAGATAAGGCTCGACGCGCCGCGCCGCCTGCACGCGCGCCTGCGCGGCGACGGCGTGCGCCCGCACGTGTCGGGCGCGCTGGACCTCGATCTGCATTACGACGACGGCGCACGGCAGCTCGATGCCGACGGCCGTCTGACGATCGATCAACTCTCGCAGGGCCGCTTCCGCGAGCTCGCGCTGGCCGCGCAGGCGAAGCTCGCCGCGGCCGCGCTGCCGGCGCCCGAGCGCCTGGCGCTCACGCTCTCCGTGGCGCCGGCGCCGGGCACGGGACACGCACGCGCGCTGATCCGCGAAGCCCGCGAGCGCGGCGAGCGGCTGCTGCCGGCGCCGGAGTCGCTGAAGCTCACGCTGCAGCCGCTCGATGCGGCCGGCGCCGCGCGCGCGCGCTTCGGCTTCGACGGGCTCTATCGCGGCGACGACGGCAGTCTGCGCGGACGCTACGCGCTCACGGCCGGCAACGCGCTGCTCGCGCCTTACGTGGGCGAGCAGCCGCTGCCGAGCTTCGCGCTGGACGCCAAGGGCGATCTCGGCGTGCAGACGATCGGCGGCGCCCTCGAGCTGACGCTCGCCGCGACGACGCGCTTCAGCGAGCTCGCGAAGGTGCTGGGCGACAACCCGGCGCTGCCGCCCTCGCTCGTGCTCCACAGCGGCGCGACGCTCGCGCTGCGGGGCGAGCGCCTCGTGCTGACGCGTTTCGATCAGGCGCTGATGGACGAGTCGCGGCCCACCCCGCTGCTCGCGCTGGCGCTGCAGCCGCCGCTCGTCGTCGATCTCGGCGCGCCCGCGAGCCTGCTCGACACGCCGCGCGCGCTGGGCAGCTTCGCGCTGAGCGCCGTGCCCGCGCCCTGGGTGAACGGTCTGCTGCACGGCCAGACGCTGGTCGGCGGCCAGCTCAGCGCCGCCTTCGAACTCGCGATCGGCGAGCGGCGCCAGCTACAGCTCCTGCCGCTGCAGGCGCTGAGCCTCGGCGAGCTCGCGATCGAGACCGGCGAAGACGTGCTGGTGCCGGCGCTGCGCGTGAGCATGCTGCCGACGCTGACGAAGTCCGCTGCGCGGCTGCGCCTGCGCCTCGAGGAGCTCACGATCGCGGACGGCGCGCGCCGCCTCGCCGGTGGCCGGATCACGCTCACTCAGCCGCTGAGCGCGCCGGCGCAGGACGCGGCGCCCGCGCTCGCCGCGCCGGACGCGACCGGGCATTCGGATGCGCCGGCATCGAGCGCTGCGGCGACGGCGCCGACGCCGCCGCTGCGCATCGCCTATGTGCTCGATGCCGATCTCGATGCCGTGCGCGCGCTGCCGCCGCTCGCGGCGCGCCGCGACGAGCTGCCGCTGCCCGCGGCGCTCCGCCTCGACGCGAAAGGCGCGATCGAGCTGCAGGGTACGCAGGCGACCGTCGCGAGCCTGGACGCGGGGCTCGCCCAGCCGGCGCGGCCGAAGCTGCTCGAGCTCGTCGCGCGCCAGCCCTTCGCGCTGCCGTCCGCCGATCGGCCCTTCGAGAATCCGCGCGGCGAGCTCGCGAGCCTGTCGCTGCGCGGCTTCGATCTGGCCTGGATCAGCGCCTTCGTGCCGGATCTCGCCTTGAACGGAACGCTCGCCGCCGCCGATCTACTGCTGAGCGCGCCGGCCGCCGGGCGCTACGCGCTGCGCGCGACGGCGCCGCTGCGCATCGAGGGCCTGGATGCGCGGCTCGGCGAGGCGGTGCAGGTCGAGGATCTGGATCTGAGCGTGATGCCGGCCGTCGACTACGCGCCGGACGGCCTGCGCTTCGATCTGCGGCAGCTCGATCTCGCCAGCCGCGGTCACGTGCTCGCGCGCGGCGACGTCGCGGGCAGCCTGCCGCTGGGCGAGAAATCGAAGACGCCGCTGGGCGGGGAAGGGCGGCTCGAGCTCGATCTGACTCGCCTCGCCGCGCAGCCGGCGCTGCGGCGGGCGCTCGCGCGCGAGCCGCCCGATCTCGCGCTCGACGGCCGCGTCGACTTTGCGGCCGCGATGCAAGGGGATGCGCTGCGCGTGCGGCGGCTCGCCGTCGACCTGAAGGCGGGCCCGCAGACGAGCTTGCGCCTCGTCGCCGATCCGGGCCTGGAAATCCGGCCGGAGATCGCGCGCGACGAGCGGCTCGCGCGCCACGTGATCGGCGAGCTGGATCTCACGATCCGCGATCTGTCCTCGTCGGTGGTCCAGCGCTTCGTCGCCTTCGAAGGCCTGGCCTTTGCGGACTTCGACGCCGAGCTGCGGCTGCGCTCCGACGGCACGGTGCTGCAGGCGGACAGCGCGGCGCCGCTGCACATCGAAGACGTGCGTCTCAGCGCGGACGGCGGGCCCCTGCTGCAAGCCTTCACGGTCGGCACGCGCGCCGCGGTGAAGGCCGAGGGCCGCCAGCTCGCGCTCGATCTCGCGGACTTCGCGCTGAACTTTGCCGGCAGCGCGACGCCGGCGCTGAGCGGCCGCGTGGCGGCGACGATCGAGCCCGATCGCCGCGTCGCGCTGGCGAGGCTCGACACCGAGCTCACGGCCCAGCTCCCGCAGTGGCTGTCGCAGCCCGCCGTCATGCCGGGGCACAAGCTGACGGCCGGCACCGTGGCCGCGAAGATCGCCGTGGATCCGGACGGCGCGATCGCGGCGCGGGCCGTGCTCGAGGGGCTCGCGGCCAGCGCGCCGCTCGCGATCTCGCACATCGAGCTGCCCGTCACCGGCCGCATGGCAGCGGATGGCCGCGGCTTTTCGTTCACCGCACCGCTCAGCGCGAGCGGCAAGTCGGGCACCAGCAGCGCGGCGGTGGACGCGACGTATGCGCCGGAGCCGGGGGAGCAGGGCCTGCTGCGCGTGCGCCTCGACAGCGAGCTGTTCTACCTCAACGATCTGCTCGCAACGCTCGCCGCCGTGTCGCCGCAGCTCGCGAGCGCGCCGCCGCCGGCGCAAGAGGACGAGAGTGCCGCCGCTGCGCCCGTCGCCGTCGATCTCACGCGCGACGCAAAGGCGGCCTGGGACGTGCTCCCGTACGGCGCGGCGCTCGACTACCGCATCGCCAAGCTCTTCTACACCGACTATCTCGCCTTCGACGAGGTCACCGGCAAGCTGTCCGTGCGCAAGCGCAAGCTCGCCGCGACCGACGTCGCGGCGCGCTTCCACGCAAGCCAGATGAAGCTCGACGGCACGCTGGACTACCGCGAGGACGCCGCCGAGCCCTATCGGCTGAAAGTCGACGGCACGGTCAAGGACTTCGATCTGAATCAGTTCTTCAAGGAGCTGGTGCCGGGCGAGAAGCCGCGCATCAAGGGCCTGTTCAGCGTCAAGCTCGCGGCCAACGGCGAGATGCCGAATCTCGGGCAGTTGCGCAACGAGACGCTGTTCGACATCCACATGAGGAGCAACAGGGGCGTGTTCCGGCCGCTGCCGCCGTCGAGCACCCTGCTGGTCGGCACCTCGGACATGCTGGGGCTGGTCGGCGAAGGCCTGTCCTATGTGCCGACCGGCGGCTTCGGCGCCGGCACCATCGCGCGGCTCGTCAACTACATCGCCCGCATCGACTACGACGTCGTCGACATCCACGTGCGCCGCGCCGCCTCGCGCGACATCGTGATCGAACGCTTCCTGGTGCGCAGTCCGACGATCTCGATGACGGCGGCCGGCGGCATCACGCGCGAAGCGGGCAAGGACGTGCTCGACAGCCCGCTGGACCTGCGCGCGCATCTCGACATGTCGGGCCGCGGCGCGGCGATTCTCTACAGCATGGGCCTGCTGAGGAACGAGAAGAACGACGCCGGCTACTGGCGCGGGCCGGAGTTCCGGATCTGGGGCACGCCGGCGGCGTCCGAATCGAACTTCGCCGACATCATCCGCCAGGCGAGCGACGGCACGGTCAAAGGCGGGATCACGCGCCCGCTCGCCGGCCTCATCGGCAATCTCAAATACCGCTGGTTCGGCGACGCGCCGGATCCGCTGCCGCCGGAACTGGCCGCCGAAGTCGAGGCGCTGGAAGAGGAAACCGAGTCCGCGCCGCCGCCGGCCCCTTGAACTGAATCCCGGGTGTCGCGCCGCCGTGCGCAGCACCCGGGATTGCCTCTACGCGGCCGCTGCTTCTTCCATAGGCACCGGAGCCGGCGCCGACGCGGCGGGCGCGGCTGCGCTCATGCTCGAGTTGAAGATGTCGTGGTGCAGCTTCCAGACGCCGCCGTCCTTTTTCCACACGACGAGGTACTTGCCCTTGTCGAGCGGGGCGCCGTCGCCGCCGGCCAGCGTGTAAGTGCCGATCTCGATCGCGGTGCTGCCGAGCTGTTCGACGTCCACGGTCTTCAAGGCCACGCCGCGGATCCCCATGTCCAGCGCGCCCTGCCAGAAGCCCGTGACGGCCTTGGTGCCCTTGCAGAAGTCCGCGTTCGGCGGCATCAGCCGCGCCCGCGCGGTGTACATCTTGCCGATGGCCTTCGCATCGCCGGCGACGACCGCCGCGCCGAGCGCCTTGTTGTTGGCCTTGATCTGATCGGCGACGCCGAGCTTCTTCGCCGCTGCCTTTCTCGGGGCTGCCTTCCTCGCGGCCGGTTTCTTTGCACGCGTTTTCTTTGCTGCCGCCTTTTTGGCGGCGGCTTTCTTCGTTGCCATTGGATCACTCCTCCCGGATAGCCTTGAGCGGTAGATGATGGGGTGGAATCGTTTACTCGCCGCGATGTGATTCGCGCGAGCGAACCGGCTGAAGTGTAGACGAGCGATCGCGTCCTGACATCAAGCACGCGCGGCGATCAGCTCCACTTCGAGCAACCACTCGGGTTTCAGCAGTTGCGGCACGCAGAACGCAGTGGCGGCCGGTTTGTGATCGCCAAGATGACGCGCGCGCGCGGCGGCATAGGCCGGGTAGTTGTGATCGCCGACGATGTAGGCCGTGAGCTTCACGATGTCACCGACCTCCATGCCCGCGCCGCGCAGGATGGCGAGCAGATTGACCCAGACCTGCTCGGCCTGCTCCTCGATCGACGCGGGCAAGCTGCCGTCGGGCCGCACGCCGATCTGGCCGGCCGTGTGCAGCACACGCGCCTGCGGCGGAATGACGACGCCGTGGCTATAGGCGTTGTTGAACGGTTGCACGATGCCGTCGGGATTGATGCGGGTGTTCATGATGGGATCTCCTCGGTGAGGGAAGGGGACCGGTGCAGGATAACCCGGCGAGCAGCGCCCGGTACGCGAAGCCCACTGCCGTAGCTGCCGTAGCCCGGGTGCAGCGTAGCGGAATCCGGAATCTTGGAGCGAGTGAACGAAGCTCCCGGGTTGCGCGCTGCGCGCTCCACCCGGGCTACGAAGCTACGTGACCGCGTCGGCGTCTAGCGCCAGCCGCACCGGCACGACCTCGTCGCGCAGCTCGCCCATGGTGAAGCCGAGCG
The DNA here is from genome assembly GCA_035325705.1 of Gammaproteobacteria bacterium. Taxonomy (GTDB): domain Bacteria; phylum Pseudomonadota; class Gammaproteobacteria. The sequence continues at coordinate 207,374 of DAOKZI010000004.1, read as the reverse complement.
CGCGGCACAGGGCGAGCATCGTGTGGTTGTCGGCGAGCACCTCGCCGTGCAGCTCGCGGGTCCCGCGGGCACGCTGATAGTCGATGATGCGCTTCATCAGCGCGACGCCGATCCCGCGGCCCTTCCAGTCCGAGCGCACGAGGATGGCGAACTCGGCGCCGAGGTTGTTGGCGTCGGCGACGGCGCGGACCACGCCCAGCGTCTCGGGTTTGCCGTGCGTGTCCTCGTGGACGGCGATGAAAGCCATCTCGCGGTCGTAGTCGATCTGCGTGAACGCCGAGAGAAATTCGTGCGTGAAGCGGTTCGTCGCGCGGAAGAAGCGGAAGCGCAGGTCCTCGGGCGCCACGCGCTCGAGAAAGGCGTGGTGCATGGGCTCGTCCTCGGGCCGGATCGGACGCAGCGTCAGCGAAGTGCCGTCCGGCAGCACGAGCTGCGCGACGAGCTCGCTCGGATAGGGCCGAATCACGAGCCCGACCTCCGGGCTCGCCGTCACGGTGGCGCGCGCGTCGAGGGCGAGCACGCCGCGCTCGTCGCAGAGCAGGGGGTTGATGTCGAGCTCGACGAGGCGCGGATGATCGACCACGAGCTGCGAGAGGCCGAGCAGCGCGTCGATCAGCGCATCGAAGGCGACCGGCGGCCGATCGCGATAGCCGCGCAGCAGGCGCGCGACCCGCGTGCGCTCGATCAGATCGCGGGCGAGCGCGGCGTTCAGCGGCGGCAGCGCGACGGCGGTGTCGCGCAGGACCTCGACCGCCGTGCCGCCGGCGCCGAAGACGATCGCGGGCCCGAACACCGGATCGCTGGTCACGCCGAGCAGCAGCTCGTAGGCGCTGCCGCGCGGCGCCATGCGCTGGACGGTGTAACCGCCGTGCCGGGCCTCGGGCCGATGGCGGTGCAGATTGTCGTCGATGCGCGCGAGGGCGGCGTCCAGCGCCTGCGCATCGGGCAGATCGAGCTGCACGCCGCCGATGTCGGATTTGTGCGAGACGTCGGGCGAGACCAGCTTTGCGGCGACGGGATAGCCGAGGCGCGCCGCCGCCGCCAGCGCTTCCTCGCGCGTCGCCACGCGCAGCGACTCGACCACCGGCACGCCGTAAGCCGCGAGCAGCGCCTTGGCATCGAGCTCGCCGAGCTGGGGACGGCCGGCGGCGAGCGCGGCGTCGATAATCGCGCGCGCGCGCGCCGCATCCGGCGTGTGCGCGGGTCGGCTCGGCGGCGTCTCGAGCAGCGCGGCCTGGTTGCGCGCGTAGTTCACGAGCTGCAGCCAGGCGCGCACGGCCGAGGTCGGGGTGTCGAACTGCGCGATGCCGGCGGCAGCGAAGACGCTGCGCGCGTCGGCGACGGCCGGTCCTCCCATCCACACCGTGAACAGCGGCCGGTACATCTTGCCGGCGAACTCGGCGACGGTGCGCGCGACGGCGGCGTTGTCGACGATCGCGGTCGGCACCAGCATCACGAGCAGCGCGTCCCAGGCCCCGCTGCGGCAGATCACTTCGAGCGCGCGCGCGTAGCGGCTCGCGTCCGCGTCGCCGACGATGTCGAGCGGGTTCGCGCGCGACCAGGTGCGCGGCAGCAGCGCGTCGAGCTCGGCGATGAGCGCAGGCTCGAGCGTCGCGAGCGTGCCGCCGGCGCCGGCGAGGGCGTCGGCCGCGAGCACGCCGAGGCCGCCGCCGTTGGTGAGGATCAGCAGGCGCTCACCGGCCGGCCGCGCGCGCGGATGGCCCAGGGTTTCGACCGCCTCGAACAGCTCGTCGATGCTGTCCACGCGCAGCACGCCGGCGCGCCGCACGGCCGCGTCGAAGACGTGATCCCCGCCCGTGATCGCGCCGGTGTGCGAGGACGCGGCCCGTGCGCCGGCGGGATTGCGACCGGCCTTGATCAGCACGATCGGCTTGTGGCGGGCGACGGCGCGCGCCGCCGACAGGAACTTGCGCGGAGCCATCACGGACTCGATGTAGAGGAGGATCGCGCGCGTGTCGTGCTGATGGCCGAGGTAGTCGATCAGATCGCCGAAGTCGACGTCTAGCGCGTCGCCCAGGGACACGAAGTGCGAGAAGCCGATGCCGCGCGCATTGGCCCAGTCGAGCACCGCCGTGCACAGCGCACCGGACTGCGAGACGAAGGCGAGCGGGCCCGGGCGCCCGGCGGTATGCGCGAAGCTCGCGTTGAGCTTCGCGCCGGGCGCGAGCAGGCCGACGCAGTTCGGGCCCAGGATGCGCAACTGCGTGCGCTTGGCGGCGTCCAGACAGCGCTGGCGGATGCCGGGCGTCGCCGCCGCGCCGCGCTCGAGCGCGGTGATGACGATGGCCGCACGCGTGCCGCGCGCGCCGAGGGCTTCGACGAGTTCGGGCAGGGTCGCGGGCGGCGTGCACAGCACCGCGAGATCGGGCGCGGCGGGCAGCGCCGCGACCTCGGGCACGCAGGGCAGGCCCTGGATGCAGTCGTGGCGCGGATTGACGGCCCAGATCGGCCCTTCGAAGCCCGCGGCGACGAGATTGCGGAGCACGATGTGGCCGACGCTGTCGGGCCGCTGCGAGGCCCCGATCACGGCGACCGAAGCCGGGCGGCAGAGCTGATCGAGATGGATGACGCTCACGCGAGGACTCCTGGGCAATGTTCGGACCGGGCACGCCCCGGTGCTGCACCCGACACGCTACCCGAGCGCGAAGCGCCTGACATGTTTCACCGCAGGGCTTGCCCGCATCGGCCTCTGCCCATTACGATACGTGGCGTATCGTTTGGATCCCGAGCCGTCGAGGGTCGCCGTCCTGCCCCCCTCGGACGGCGCGCTCGGCGGCTCGGCGCTCCTCGCTGCCCGGCGCCGCGCCCCAGCCGGCGTCCGAAAGCATGCCTTTGCGCCCGAGCGCGCGCTTTGCACGGCGGCGTTCGCGGCTCTTTTTTTTGTTTCCCCGCCTTTGTTATGGTGCCGCCATGCCGGTGTTTCGCTCCGTTTCGATCATTCGCGCATGAGTATCGCGACCGCCTCCGCTGCCGAGAAGCGACCTTCCGGCCGACCGCGCTGCCAGACCGCCCGCAAGGCGATCCTCGAGGCGACGGTGCGGCTGCTGGAACACGTGAGCCTGCAGAACCTCGCGATCGAATGCATCGCCCGCGAGGCGGGGGTGGGCAAGGCGACGATCTATCGCTGGTGGCCCAACAAGGCCGCGATCGTGATCGACGCTTTCTTCGAGGAAGTCGTGCCGCGGACGAGCTTCGAGCGGGCGCCGACGGCGGCCGAAACGCTGCGGCGCCAGGCCGCGCGCATCGTCAAGGTGCTCAACGGCCGCCAGGGGCGCGTGGTCGCGCAGATCATCGCTGAAGGCCAGAGCGATCCCAGCGTCCTCGAATACTTCCGCAGCATGTTCCTGCGCACCCGCCGCGCCGTCGCCGCCGACATCATCCAGGCCGGCATCGACAGCGGCGAATTCCTCTCCGATCTCGACGTCGAGGTCGCCATCGATTTGATTTACGGCCCGATGTGGTACCGGTTGCTGGTCGGTCACCAGCCGCTCGATGCCCATTTCGCCGACACCCTGCCACGGCTCGCCACTGCCGCGATTTCCCGCTCCGCACGCGCCCGCGACTGAGCGTTCGCGCAGCGCAGCGAGCGTTGATCCATGTCAAGCGCGGGGTTTTGCCCGCGGCGCAGAATCTGTCGCGAATATTCCACAGGACGCCATCGAAGGCGTCTGTTTTTTGCGATGGGAGACTGCAAATGAGCAACTCGAAATTCAAGCTCCGGCAGGCGATCGTGGCCGCGATCCTCGCCGCCGGCGCCGGCTCGGCCGGTGCTGCCGACGACGTCGCGGCGCTACAGGCGCGCCTGGCGCAGATGGAGCAGCAAATGGCCGCCCTCAAGGCGGAGCTGGCCAAGATGTCCGCGGCCGAGCCGGTCCAGCAACAGAAGGTCCAGGAAATCGAGACCCGGGTGGCCAAGGTCGAGACGGCTGCGCCGGCGGCGCAGAAGCATGCCGGCCATCGCCTGTTCTTCCGCGGCGGCTACGCCAGCATGGTCGACGATCGCGCCAACGGCGCGTTCACCGACATGAACGACCTGTCCGGGGCGGTCGGCGCCGCCACGGGTCTGCTGCCCTCGGTGAAGAATCGCAGCGACGACGGCTGGTACTTCGGCGCCGGCTTCAATTTCCTGCTCTCGCGCGACACGCTGGGGCTGCTGCCGGGCACCTGGGCGCTGGCGGAGCTCGGCCTCGAGTTTCGCAATCTGGGCTCCCAGGAAACCCACCTCGTCGGCCCCGTCGCCGAATGTCTGCTGCTGAACGAAGTGACCGGTGGCGGTCTGAACGGCGCGGTGAACTGCACCGGTATTCGCGGCGACCAGAATCTGATGATGCTGACGGTCAGCGCATCGCCGAAGCTGAAGTTCAACGAAGGCGGCAAGCTGCGGCCCTGGATCATTCCGGCCGGGCTCGATCTCAACGTCATCTCGCCGCCCTCGGATTCGACCAACTACCTCGACATCGGCGTGCAGTTCGGCGGCGGCTTCGACTACGAGTTCCTGCCGGGCATCACGATCGGCGCGGACATTCGCTACCACCTGTCCGCCGATGTGACCGATCCCGAGTACAACGCGGCCGCCGTGCAGGCTGCGCGCAACGCCGGCCTGAGCGTCAACACCGAGCCGAACCTCGACGCCTGGACCGCAGGCGTCTCGCTCGGCATCGGCTTCTGAGCGCTCCCGACCCCGTTCCCGTGCGGCCGCGCGGGAACGAGGATCCATTCCCGTCGCGTTGCCGTCCGTGCAACGCGGCGGCTTCCATTCTCCCGCTGCGCCTGGCACGCCGAGCCGTAGCTGGGGCCGACGAAGGAAGCCCAAGCTACGAGCCCGAACGTGGACGGCGATGTCGTAGCCCGGGTGGAGCGCGCAGCGCGTAACCCGGGATCGGCGCCCGCCGTCTTTTCATGCAGTCGAGAAGACCCCGGCACGGTGCGTGCCGCGCAGGGCCGGACGCGCTTGCGTATCGGGCATGCCGGATCCCGGGTTCCGCTACGCTGCACCCGGGCTACGAAAACGAGGGCGCCGCTCTTTCACGGCAACCTACGGGCTGAATCTAGCCACGGAGGGCACGGAGGGAAGAGATTGATTGGCCCTGCGCCTCCGTGACTCGAGCACGACTATCGGCGCCTACACTGCGGAGGCCTTGAACAATCCCCATCTTCCTCCGTGCCCTCCGTGCCCTCCGTGGCTAGATTCATTCGGCGCATGAGCTGGCCGCACAGGCCCGCATTCCGCTGCGCGCCTTCCGGGCGACGAAAGAAGCGCGGGAATCCGTTTAGACTCGGCGCTCGTTCTGCCACGCCCGGAGGTTTCCATGAGCAGCCGCCACGCCGAGCTGAAGCGTCTCGCCGACGCCTTCACCGCCACCTTCAACGCCCACGATCTCGACGCGACGATGGCGTATTTCGCCGAGGACGCCGTCTACGAGGAGATGCACGGCCCGATCCGGGAAGGCAAGGCCGCCATCCGCAAGGCCTTCGAGGGCTTGTTCTCGAAGCGCTTCGGCGACATGCGCTTCGATGAAGAAGACACCTTCATCGATGCCGACGCCGGCAAGGTCATGACGAGCTGGACGCTGCACCTGTCGTCGCTGGACGGCAAGCCGATGAAGCTGCGCGGCCTCGATCTCCTGCACTTCGACGGCGATCGCCTGGTGCGCAAGCTCACCTACTGCAAGGCGAAGACGCCCCTGTACGTGGAGGCGTAAGACCTCTCTTCGTAGCCCGGAAGGCGCGCAGCGGAATCCGGGCCCGGCGTGCCGGCCATCGTGGACGTCGGAAAATTAAGCGCCACGACCTCCCGGATTCCGCGCCGCTGCGCGGCGCTGCTTCCGGGCTACGGATCTCGAACGATGGCTACCCGACACACCGATCCCGGATTCGCTGCGCTCATCCGGGCTACAAGAATCTTCGTAGCCCGGATGAGCGCAGCGAATCCGGGATCGGGTCTTTCGGGCGCGACGCGACCATAGGGCAATACGCGAACGCCGCGTGCCCTACGCACTCATGTACGTGCCGCCGTTGACGTGCAACGTCTGGCCCGTGAGGTAGCCGGCGTCGTCGGAGAGGAGGAAGGACACGACGCCCGCGATCTCGGCCGGCGTGCCGCTGCGCTTCATCGGCGTGCGCTGCTGCATCTCCTCGAACTCGGCGTCGGGCAGCACGCCCCGCAGGCGCTCGTGCCAGATGAGGCCCGGGGCGATCACGTTGCAGGTGACGCCGAAGGGCGCGAGGTCCTTCGCGATCGAATGCGTATAGCCGACGACGCCGGCCTTCGCCGCGGCATAGGGCGCCTGGCCGGGACCGGGGTCGTAGGCGTAGAGCGAGGCGAAGTTCACGATGCGGCCGAAACCGCGTTCGCGCATCGCCGCGCAAAACGCGCGCGTGAGCAGGAAACTGCCCGTGACGTTCACGCGCATCACGATGTCGAAGGTCTTCGCCGCCATCGTCCACGGCGCGCCGGCCCCGGTCACGCCCGCGTTGTTGATGAGAAAGGCGACGTGACGGCCCTCAGCCGCGAGGCGCTCGCGCAGCGTCTCGACCTCCGCCTCCTTCGTGATGTCGAGGGCGACCGCCTCGATGCGCGCGCGCTGCGCGGCATCGAAGCCGGCGAGCCAGGCAGCGGCGTCCGCCGCGCGCCGATCGGTGGCGAGCACCTCGGCGCCGTCGCGCGTCAGGCGCTCGACGATCGCGGTGCCGAGGCCGCCGAAGGCGCCGGTGACGAGCACCAGCCCGCGATCGTAGTGGCTCACTTCAGTAGGACTTCGGCAGGCCGAGCTCGCGCTCGGCGATGTAATTCAGGATCATCTCGCGGCTGACGGGCGCGATGCGCGGGATCAGGATTTCGCGGAAGTAGCGCTCGACGTGATACTCCTTCGCGTAGCCCATGCCGCCGTGCGTCAGGATCGCGGTCTCGCAGGCGCGGAAGCCCGCCTCGGCGGCGAGATACTTGGCGGCATTGGCGAAGGACCCGCATTCCTGGCCCGCGTCGTACAGCGTCGCGGCCTTGTAGGTCATCAGATCGGCCGCTTCGAGCTCGGCCCAGTTGCGCGCGAGCGGATGCTGGATCGCCTGGTTCTGGCCGATCGGCCGGCCGAACACCACGCGCTCCTTCGCATAGGTCGCCGCGCGCCGCAGCGCCGCGCGGCCGAGGCCGACGGCTTCGCCGGCGATCAGGATCCGTTCCGGGTTGAGGCCGTGGAGGATGTAGTGGAAGCCACGGCCTTCCTCGCCGATGAGATCTTCCTTCGGCACCGGCATGCCGTCGTAGAACACGGCGTTCGAGTCCACCGCCTTGCGGCCCATCTTCGGGATCTCGCGTACTTCGGCGTAGCGCTTGTCCAGCGTGGTGTAGAACAGGCTCAAGCCGTCCGTGCGCTTGCGGCACTGATCCTTCGGCGTCGTGCGCGCGAGCAGCAGCACCTTGTTCGCGCGCTGCGCCATCGAAGTCCAGTGCTTCGCGCCGCGGATGACGTAGCCGTTCGCCGTCTTCTCCGCGCGGGTGTCGAGCTGCGTGGTGTCGAGACCCGCATTCGGCTCGGTGACGCCGAAGCAGGCCTTGTCCTCGCCGCGGATCAAGGGCGGCAGCATGCGCTGCTTCTGCTCCTCGGTGCCGAAGACGACGACGGGATTCAGGCCGAAGATGTTGAGGTGCAGCGCCGAGGCGCCGGACAGGCCGGCGCCGGACTCGGCGATCGCCTGCATCATGATCGTGCCTTCGGTGATCCCGAGCCCCGAGCCGCCGTAGGCCTCGGGCATCGCGATGCCGAGCCAGCCGCCGGCCACGACCTCGGCGACGAACTCTTCGGGATAATGACCTTCGTTGTCACAGCGCAGCCAGTAGTCGGCTTCGAACTTGGCGCACAGGCGGTCGATTGCATCGCGTATCGCGAGCTGGTCTTCGCTCAACTGGAAATCCATCGGAGAATCCTCGGCGGGTGTAATCGATGAGAGGCCGGAAACGATCGTAGCCGGGGACCGTACGCGTCGCGCCTTCCGGCTGTCAAGAAAGGCCTGCGGCACTCGCCCGCGTGCCTCGAAACGGGCGAGAATCACCGTCTCTACGTTGCATGCCGCAGGGGGCATAGACATGGACGAAAGCTATGCGGCGGGCTGCGCCTGGGTCGATGGGGAGTACGTGCCGATCGCGCAGGCGCGCATCCCGCTGCTCGACATGGGCTTCTCGCGCTCGGACTGCACCTACGACGTCGTCGCGGTGTGGCAGGGTGGCTTCTTCCGCCTCGAGGATCACCTCGATCGCTTCGAGCGCAGCTGCGCCTGCCTGCAGCTCGCGCCGCCGCCGCGCGGCAGGCTGCGCGAGATCCTGTTCGAGTGCGTGCGCCGCAGCGGACTGCGCGACGCCTACGTCGAAGCGATCGCGACGCGCGGCGTGCCGCGCGCGGGCCAGCGCGATCCGCGCCGAATCGAGAACCGCTTCTACGCCTATGCGATCCCCTACGTCTGGATTGCGAATCCGGACCAGCAGGCGACGGGCCTGCGCCTCGTCGTCGCCGACAGCGTCGAGCGCATCTCCGCGCGCGCCGTCGATCCGACGGTCAAGAACTTCCACTGGGGCGATCTCGTGCGCGGCCAGTTCGAGGCCTACGACCGCGCGGCGGACACGATCGTGCTGCTCGATCGCGAGGGCCACGTCACCGAGGGGCCGGGCTTCAACCTGTTCGCCTATGTCCGCGGTACGCTGCTGACCCCCGCCGATGGCATCCTGCAGGGCATCACGCGGCGCACCGTGCTCGAGCTCGCCGAGCGCGAGCGCCTGCCGACGCGCGTGACGCGTTTCGGGCCCGAGGTCCTGCGCGAAGCGAACGAGATCTTCCTGACCAGCACGGCCGGCGGCGTCATGCCGGTCGTCACGCTCGACGGCAGGCCGGTCGGCACGGGCCGGCCGGGGACTCTGACCGAGCGTCTCCGCGCACTGTATTGGGACGCCCACAGGGGCGGGAGCTGGGTCGAGCGCGTCGATTATTGAAAGCGGTGGAAATTTAACGAATTCAGGCGCCTCTCCGATTTTATTGGACCGCGCCTTAGGTTAGAGTCAACGCCAACAACAAGGGGGAGGACGGGGAACGTGCAAGCTGCGTTCGTCCCACTGATGCTGGCGCTGGCGTTCGGCTGCTGCATGTCGCAGGCCTCCGCCGAAGAGCCACCGCCGATCATCATCCGCGTCGAGCATTTCGACGTCACCGGCGAGAACCCGCTCGGCGCCGCGGAAACCGAGGCGGTCCTGCAGCCGTTTCTCGGCGAATACTCCGATCTCGAAGGCCTGATGGCCGCCGTCGATGCGCTGGAACAGGCGCTGCGCGACCACGGCTATGCCTTCCACCGCGCCAGCATCGTGCCGACGCCCGAGGGTACGCCGCCGACGACCGTCGTGCTGCAGGTGCTCACGTTCGGCCTCGGCGAGGTCGTCGTCCGCGGCAACCAGTACTCGTCGGAGCAGATGGTGCGCAACAGCCTGCCGGTGCTCTCGACCGGGGCCGTCCCCGAGCCGCGCGAACTGTCGCGCCAGCTCGCCGTCGCCAACCAGCACCCGCGCCGGCGCGTCGCCGTCAGCTACCGCCAGAGCCAGGAGCCGGACAAGCTCGACGCCGTCGCCAACGTCACCGAGCAGCGGCCGTGGGGGCTGTTCGCGAACCTCAACAACATCGGCAACGACGAGACGGGCAACTCCCGCCTGCAGTTCGGCGGCCAGTACGCGAACATCACGGGCCACGACGACATCGCGACCGCCGCGATCACGCTGTCGCCCGACAACGCCGACGACGTGTTCCAGTTCGGCGCCTTCTACCAGCTGCCGATCTACCGGCTGCGCGGCTGGCTCAACGCGTTCTACGTCAGATCCGACGTCGACGTCGGCGCCGTGCAGGACGCCTTCGACGTCAGCGGTGCGGGCCATTTCACGGGCCTGTCCTTCAAGCACCAGCTGCTGAACCTCGGCCGCTATCGCCACAGCGTCACGCTCGGCCTGCAGGACCGGCTGTTCGACACCGCGATCAGCAGCACCCAGACCGGCGTGTTCAATCCCGGCCTGAGCTCGAAGGTGCGCAGCCGCCCGCTATCGATCCGCTACGACGGCGGCTACCTGTGGACGCGCACCCGTACCAGCCTCGACTTCTACCTCGACTACGCCCACAACCTCGACTTCGGCGGCCACAACAGCGATCGCGACTACGCGGGCTTCCGCTTCGCGTCCGACGATCCGCCGGACTCGTCGTGGAAGCTCGTGCGCTTCGGCGCGCTGGCGACGCAACAGCTGCCGCGCGGCTACTCCGGCGTGTTCCGGCTGACGGGTCAGTACACCAGCGAGACCCTGATCCCGGGCGAGCAGATCGGCCTCGGCGGCGAGCGCTCCGTGCGCGGCTTCGAGGAGCGCACGATCGCGGGCGACTCCGGCCTGGTCGCGAACCTCGAGCTGTGGACGCCGCAGCTGCCGCAGCTCTACAACATCCGCCTGCTCGGCTTCCTCGACGCCGGCCACAAGGTGATCAATTCGCCCGGCATCGGGCAACTGCCGCACGACACGATCTCGAGCATCGGCGTCGGCGCGCGCTGGGCCTGGCGGGACCAGCTGCAGGTATCCCTCGACTATGGCCAGCCGATCGCCAATGCCGACGGCGAAGCGAGCGACCGAGGCAATTCGAAATGGCACGTCAGTCTGACCTACCGTTACTGAAGCGCGGCCTGCGCGCGCTCGCGGCCGCCGCCCTGCTGTGCACGACCGGCGCGCAGGCGGCGGACAAGGCCGGCGAAGTCGTCATCGCGCGCGGGCTCGCCACGGCTCACGTCGCGGGCGCGCCGGCGCGCATCCTCGGCAGCGGCTCGCAGCTCTACGTCGGCGAAACCGTCACCACCGGCCCGCGCAGCGTCGCGCTGCTGAAGCTCGGCGACGGCACGCGCATGACCCTGCGGCCGGAGACTTCGTTCCAGGTCGAGGAATACTCGCTGTCCGAGGCCGCGCCCAGCGCGGTGTTCCGGCTCTTCAAGGGCGGCCTGCGCGCGGTCACGGGCTTCCTCAGCAAGCGCAACCCGAACGCCGTGCAACTGCGCACCGCGGTCGCGACGATCGGGATCCGCGGCACCGAGTTCGACGCGCGCCTGTGCGGCGCGGACTGCGCCGAGGAAGCGCGCCAGCGGCCGGCGCCGGCCGGCCGGGCCGGTTTCATCAAGGGCACCGTGATCGCGAAATCCGCGAGCGGCGGCGCGCGCGCCGTGAAAGCGGGCGGGCCCGTCTACAGCGGTGACGCGCTGGTGACGGGCAACGACGCCTACGCCGTCGTGCTGTTTCGCGATCGCAGCCGCGTCACGGTGATGCCGAACACCGAGTTCCGCGTCGATCGTCTGGTGTACGAGGAGGCCAGGCCCGAGGAAGGCGAAGGCTTTTTCAGCCTCGTGCGCGGCGGCCTGCGCGCGGTCAGCGGCGCCATCGGCAAGTACCGCCGCAACGCCTACCAGATGCGCACCGCCGTGGCGACCATCGGGATCCGCGGCACAGGCTACGATCTCTACTGCGTCGGCGCCTGCGTCAATCCCGATCCGGCCGCGCGCGGCGGCGACGGCCTGTACGCGGACGTCAACGACGGCGCCATCGACTTCGACGGCAACAATCCGCTGAGCGCGGATCAGCCGCCGGTGTTCATCGGCAGCACCGGCATGACGCCGATCGAAGTGCCCGCGATGCCGGTGCCGATCGACGTGCCGATGCCGGACGCGATCGACGTGCCGCCGGTCGTGGAACCCGCTGCGGCTGCGCCGGGCGAGGCGTTGATGGTGGCCTGCTATGCCGGCAACTGTGCGGTGCAGACCGATCAGAACACGGTCGAGCTCGGGGCCGGCGACGCCGCGCGCGTCGGGCTCGGCGGCGGGCCGGCCGAGCAGCTGCCCGAAATCCCGGCCTTCCAGGCCGAAGACGTCTACTTCCAGGCGATGGGCACGGCGGGCGAGAACCTGAACCTGATTGACTCGATCATCAGTACGGAGACCGAGCAGTGCGACTGAACAGCAAACGCCGCCGCAGGGCGCGCAAGACCCTGTGCCTGCTCGCCGGTGTCTCGGCCGGCGTCGTGGTCCAGGCCAATCCCCAGGCGCCGACGGTGGCCGCCGGCAACGTCACGTTCACCAATCCGAACGCGACGACGCTGGAGATCGCGAACTCGCCGAATGCGATCATCAACTGGCAGTCCTTCGACATCGGCGTCGGCGAGACCACGCGCTTCGTCCAGCAGAGCGCGGCGAGCGCGGTGCTGAACCGCGTCACGACGCAGAACCCCTCGGACATCCTCGGCAACCTCGTATCGAACGGGCGCGTGTTCCTCGTCAACCCGGCGGGCATCGTGATCGGGCGCGACGGGCTGATCGACACCGCGGGCCTCGTGCTGTCGACGCTGAACATCAGCAACGAGAACTTTCTCGCCGGTCGCTACGAATTCAACGGCGACGCGAGCAGCGGCCAGATCACGAACCACGGCTACATCAAGACCACGCCGCGCGGCGAAATCGTGCTGCTGGCGCCCAGGATCCTGAACGCGCCCGAGGCCGGCAACGAGAAGAGCGGCATCATCGAGAGCGAGAACGGCGAGCTGGTGCTCGCCGCCGGCTATTCGATCACGATCACCAGCCTCGACGATCCCGACATCAGCTTCGAGGTGACGGCGCCGGCCGGCGAGGTCGTGAACCTCGGCCAGCTGATCGCGCGCGGCGGCAGCGTCGAAATCCTCGCCGAGACGATCCACCACTCCGGCGAGATCAATGCCGACGCGCTGTCCGTCGATGCGACGGGCCGCATCGTGCTCACGGCGACGAAGAGCATCGAAACCACCGCGACGAGCGTGATCTCGGCGCGCGGCGAGCGCGCGGTCGACCCGGCGGCGACGCCGGATCCGGACGCGCCCGCCAATCCGCTGGGCGCGGCCGGCGGCAGCGTGGCGCTGAAGGTCGCGGCGCCCGCGGCGGAGGAAGCCGACGCGACGGCGACGCCCCCCGCACCGACGACGGCGACGCTCGCCGGCCGCATCGACGTCACCGGCGCGCGCGGCGGCGTCGCGCGCGTCGAGGCCGACACGGTCACGGTGCGCGGCACGATCGACGCTTCCGGCAAGACGGGCGGCGGCACGGTGCAGGTGCTCGGCGACACCGTGAAGGCCCAGGGCGCCATCCTGCGTGCGAACGCGGACGTCGGCGACGGTGGCGACATCCGCTTCGGCGGTGAATTCCGCGGCGCGGACACGCTGCGCGCGGCCGACAACGCGACCGTCGACGGCGCGAGCCGCTTCGAGGCGAATGCGACGACGCGTGGGGATGGCGGCGAGGTCGTGATCTGGTCCGATGACGCGACGGTGTTCGCCGGCAAGATCGAGGCACGCGGCGGTCTCGAAGCCGGCGACGGCGGCATGATCGAAGTCTCCGGCAAGGAGACGCTGCAGTTCTCCGGCGGCGCGGACGTCGGTGCGCCGCGCGGTGAGGCCGGCACGCTGCTGCTCGATCCGCGCAACATCCGAATCGTGCAGGGCGGGGCGACCGTGTCGGTCGACAATCCGACGCCCTTCGCGGGGGATCAGTTTGGCTCGAGCTTCCAGGTGCTCGCGAACGGCAACATCCTGGTGCTGAATCAGAACGCGGACATCGCAGGCGGCGCGAACGCCGGCGAGGTCACGCTGATCTCGAGCTCGGGCACCATCATCACTACGCTGTCCGGCGCGAGTGCGAACCAGAACCTCGGGGCCTTCGGCTTCTTCTCGCTGAACAACAATCTGATCCTGATCCGCGATCCGAATGCGGCGAACGGCGCTGCCGCCCAGGCCGGCGCCTTGATCGCGCTGGACACGAACACGGGCGCGGTCGTCGCCACCACGCGCGGCAACAGTGCGAACGAGCAGTTCGGCAGTAACTTCGCCGGCAGCTTCACCGACAGCTACGTCTTCAGCAGCACCTCGGCCGACGTCGGCGGCATCGGTGCGGACGTCGGTGTCGTCAGCATCATCAGCCGCAACACGGGTTTCGAGCTCGGGCGCCTCGCGGGCCAGAGCGCGAACGAGGCTTTCGGCAGCAACATCACTTCACTGAGTGGCAGCACCTTCCTCGTGCGCAGCACGCTCGCCGATGTCGGCGCCGCGACGGACGCCGGCGCGGTCGTGTTGGTGAATGCGAGCACGGGGCAGGAAATCGGCCGCGTCAGCGGCGCGGCGAGCGGCGATCAATTCGGTGCGACGGTCGATACCTTCAACGTTCCTGTCAATACCTATTTGATTCGCAGCGCGAGCGCCGATGTCGGCGGCCTGACGGACAACGGCACCGCGGTGCTGGTCAATCGCACGACGGGCCTCGAACTCGGGCGCACGAGTGGGCTTGCGAACAACGACAATCTCGGCAGCTTTGCGCCGATCTTCGACGGCACGCAGTACTGGTTGCAGGTGCCGAACGCCGACGTCGGCGCCAATGCGAACGCGGGCTCGCTGGTGCTGGTCAACGGCACGGGTCAGCGCATCGCGAGCGCGGACGGGATCAGCGCCAACGAATTCTTCAGCCAGAACGGCGTGAGCCTGTTCAATCCGAATCTCGTCGTCGTCGCGAGCCCGCTGGCCGATACGGCCGGCGGCGTCGATGCGGGTGCGGTCGTCGGCATCAACCGGACTACGGGCCTCATCAGCGGCCGCGTCGACGGCACCAGCGCGGGCGAAAATCTCGGCACTCAGCCCATCGTCCTGCGCGGCAACGGCAACTATTTCATCCCGAGCCCGCTGTTCGACACCGGCGGCGGCGTCGTCAACGCCGGCAGCATGATTCTCGCCGACGGCAGCACCGGCAACGAACTCGGCCGCTTCAGCGGCGACACGGCGAACGAGCAGTTCGGGAGCAATCGCCTCGACTTCTCGTTGTTGAACGGCGACGTCCTCGTCATGGCGCCGACTCATGGCAACGGCGCCGGCATCGTCGTGCAGCTGTCGGCAACCCCGATCAGCCCGGGCGTCATCAACCGTGGACCCGGTGTCCAGGGCGCGGGCACCGGCGACGCCGTCGGCGCCATCACGCCGACTTTCCTGAACTCCGGCAACTATGTTGTGCGCGCGCCGAACTTCACCGTGGCCAGCAATGCCGGTGCGGGTGCCGTGTTCGTCGTCGACGACGCGACGGGCACGAACGTCTTCGCACCGATTCAGGGCCTGCAGCCCGGCGAAGGGCTGGGCGCGACAGTCGATTTCAACTTGTTCGGCTTCGGCGCAGACCGCTTCGCGATTCGTGAATCCGGCCACGGCTTCAACAGCGAGGGGGCCATCTTCTTTGTAAATGGCGCGGACGGCGGCACGGTCATCCAAGTTAATGGCAACATCTCCGAAGCGCTGGGCACGCAGCCGTTGTTCCTGACGAATAACGGCAACGTCATCGTCGGCAATCCGAATGCCGGCGGCAACGTCGGCGAGGTGATTCTGCTTGACAGTGCGAATGGTTTCTTGGAAATCGGCTTCGTTAGCGGCGAGTCCCCCGGTGAGCGCCTCGGCGACTTCTCGATAGGTTCGGTTAACACCACCGCGCGCGCTGCTTTCGGCGATTTCCTAATCTTCAGCCCACAACGCACGGTCGGTGGTAAGACCAATGCCGGTGCAGTGATTCTGGCCAGCCAGACCGATCTCGGCGGGAATGTAATCTTTCGCGCCGACATCGAAGGCGCGGAGACCGACGACTTCCTGGGCAGGGACGCGGCGGTGCAAAACCTCGCCGACGGCGATTTCGTGATCTTCAATCCGGATGCCGACGATCCGCTTGGCCCGGTCGGCGGCACCAACGACGAAGGGGCGATCATCCTTGCCAGCGCAGCCGGCGCCGAGCTGGGCCGTACTTACGGTCAGAGCGATGACGAACGCTTGGGCGATGAATTTCAGATCTTCGAGTCCATGACTGGCAACGGCAATTACTTTGCCGCCTCGCCCGATGCCGATCCCGTCGCAGTCAGCGATGCGGGCAGCGTCTATCTCTTGAACGGCACGAACGGTGCGCTGATCGGCCAGGCGAACGGTGACACCGCCAACGAGCACTTCGGGAACATACTCGATACCTTCTCCCTGTTCGCGACTGGCGATGTGCTAGTTCGCAGCAGCGCAGGTCATGCCGGCGGCGGCACCGTCGTCCAGCTCGCGTCCAGCGATCTCGGCAGCGGCAACATCATCCGCGGCCGCCTCGACGGTATCGCGGGTAGTGGTACGGCGGAAGGTCTGGGCGCGCTCGGCACGCAGATGACGGCGGACGGTACGCATTATTACGTGCGCAGTCCCTTTGCCGAAGTCGGCGCAAACGTCGATGCCGGCTCGATTTACTTCGTCAACGCCGCGACCGGTGCACTCGCGAACCGCCTGGACGGTCAATCGGCGAACGAGGGCTTCGGCGCTTTCGGCAACACAAATGTCTTCAGTTTCGGTAGTAATCTATTCGTCAGCTCGCGTCTCGCCGATGCCGGCGCAGTCACCGATGCGGGGCGTGCGCTGGTCGTGACGCAGTCGGGCAGCCTCGTCGGCCAGTTCGCCGGCAACAACGCGAACGAGCAGCTCGGCAGCGTTTTCCAGTTCGTCGGCAACGACATCTGGCTGTTCGCGCCGCTGCACAACAACGGCGCCCTGACGGCGGCCGGCGCGATCTTCGCGCTCGCGAACCAGGATCTCGGCGGCACCATCGTCCGCGCCAGCCTGATGGGCACGGCCGCCGGCGACAATCTCGGCGCACAAGGCGCCGACTTCGTCAGCGCTACGACGCGCTTCATCCGCGTGCCGTTGGCGGATGTTGCCGGTATGACCGACGCCGGCGCGGCGATCCTCGTCAACACGAACTTGCAGGAAATCGGCCGGACCACGGGCACCAGCACGAACGAGCAGTTCAGCAACCAGTTCTTCACGTCGCTGTCGAACGGCAATCTGGTCTTCCGCAGCCCGCTCGCGGACGTCAATGGCCTCGTCGATGCCGGCGTCGTCAAGCTCGTCAGCCGCACCACCGGCACCTTGATCGGCCAGACGGCCGGCACCAGCGCGAACGAGCAGTTCGGCAGCAGCGGCATTCAATCGATAGGCAACAACGGTTACCTGGTGATCAGCACCGGCGCTGATGTGGGCGGTCTCGTCGATGCCGGTGCGGCGGTTCAGATCAGCCAGGACTCGGGGCTGGAAATCCAACGCATGGTCGGCATCAGTGCTGGTGAGCAGTTCGGCAGCTTCGGGTTCTCGCAGGTCGGCAGCCGCTACATCTTCCGCAGCCCGCTCGCCGACATCGGCGGCGTCACCGACGCAGGGCGCCTCGTGTTCTTCGACCCGACGTCGGCGAACCAAGGCGGCTCACAGTCGAGCGTGTTTTTCGCGACGGACGCGAGCGGCGATTTCGTGATCACCACCGGTGCGATTGCGAATGCGTTAAACAGCGGCGCGAACCTCATTCTCGAATCGAACAACGACATCGTGATGGACTTTGGCGCCGCGCTGACGGCGAGCGCAGGCAAGCTGACCTTGCGCGCGGGCCGCGCCGTCATCATCAAGGGCCTGCTGAACCTGCCCGATACGGACGTCGAGATCAGCGTCGGCGAGAACCAGACCGGCATCGTCCTCGAGAACCGCGACAGCGGTCCCAGCGAGTTCCGGATGGTCGATCCGCAGCTCGTCGGCAGGAACGTGTCGATCAGCGCGGATCTCGTGACCCTGACCGGCGGCAGCACGCCTTCGGGCACCACGCCGCTGCCGTGGGAGCCGATCGACGCGATCAGCTTCTTCAAGGACTTCCAGCTGCACGGCACCGCCTATCCGGCGACCTTCGTGCTGGGCCTGCAGTCGCTGAAGGTCACGGCAGGCAGCATCGAGCTCACCGGCGGCGATGCGCCGGGCGCCTTCGCCGCGCTGGTCTCGCTCGGTGGCTTCGAAGTCGATGCGGGTTCGATCAGCCTCGTGCCCGGCACCGAGCCCGGCGCGCACGCGGTGTTCCTCGGCCTCGGCGGCGAAGGCAATTTCAAGTTCGACAGCTGTGAGGGCTGCGGCTCGACCTTCCTGTTCACCGATCCCTTCCTGCAGGCGGGCGCGCCGGTGTCGGGCTTCTTCGTCACGGGACTCATCCAGAACCTCGCGCTCGACGGCATCCTGTCGATGCTCGATCGCGAGGAGGATGAAGACACCCGGAAGAAGCGCTGCAACTGAAGCGGCGCGAGCAGCGCATCATCGACCCCGGGGGTCTGCCGTCCGGCCGGCCCCCCTGCTATCCTCCGGCTTCCGATAATGGCCGTGCGCAGCTTCTGCGAGCGTTCACGGCCCACCGTCAGACTATCCCGAGGAGACCTGCGATGCGCGAACTCACCCTGGCCGAAGTCAAGACGCTGCTCGAAGAAGGCGTTGCCTATGCGCAATCGGTCGGCCGACCGAGCTCGATCGCGGTGGTCGACTTCGGCGGCCATCTGCGCGGCGGCCTGCGCCCGGACAAGGGCCGGATCGCGAACATCCTGATCGCCGAGAAGAAAGCCTGGACCGCGGTCGCCTTCCAGCGGCCGACCGACATGGTGCGCGACGTGATGCTGCCCGGCGCCTTCGGTTACGGCCTGCAACACACCGACGAGCGCATCTGCATGGTCGGCGGCGGCTTCCCGATTTTCGACGAGCAGGGCGAGGTCATCGGCGGCATCGGCGCGAGCGGCGGCACGATCGAGGAAGACTGCGAATGCTGCCTCGTCGGCATGCGCAAGCTCGGCTTCAAGACCGAGTTCGTCAATCCGCTCGCCGCCAAGAAATAATCACCGAACGGATTTCCCCGCATGGGCGCCATCCGCATCGACCCCGTCACCGCGACCGATCCTTCCGGCCTGCCGGCCGAGCTCGGCTTCGGTCGCTACTTCAGCGATCGCATGTTCAGCCAGCGCTACGCCGCAGGGGGTTGGCACGACGCGCACATCGGCGCCTATCGCCCCTTGACGCTCGATCCGGCGGCACAGGTATTCCACAACGGACAGATGATCTTCGACGGCACCAAGGCCTATCGCCGTCCGGACGGCGGCATCAATCTGTTCCGCGTCGAGAAGAACGCCGCCCGTTTCAACCGCTCGGCCGAGCGCATGGGCATGCCGGCGGTGCCGATCGACGATCACATCGCGGCGATCGAGACGCTGGTCGGGCTCGAGCACCGCTGGGTGCCGTCGCAGCCGGATGCGGCACTGTACATCCGGCCGGTGATGATCGCGACCGAGAAGGCGCTCGCCGTGCGCGCGCCGCTCGAATACCTGCACTACATCATCCTGAGCCCGGTGAGCCCGTATTTCGCCGGCGGCTTCGCGCCGGTGTCGGTCTACGTCAGCCACGACTACGTGCGCGCGGTGCGCGGCGGCACGGGCGAAGCGAAGACGCCGGGCAACTACGCCGGCAGCGTCAAGGCCACCGAGATCGCGATTGCGCAGGGCTATCAGCAGGTGCTGTGGCTGGACGCGGTCGAACGCCGCTACGTCGATGAAGTCGGCGCGATGAACATCGCCTTCGTCTACGACGGCGGGCGCTTGCGCACGCCGGCGCTGTCCGGTGCGATCCTGCACGGCGTGACGCGCGAGTCGGTGCTGACGCTCGCCCGCGATCTCGGGCTCGAGGCCGAGGAAGCGCGCATCGATTTTCTCGAAGTGCTGGAAGACATCGCGCGCGGCCGGATCACCGAGGTCTTCGGCATGGGCACGGGCGCGGTGATCGCGCCGGTCGGCCGCCTGCGCTACCAGGAGCGCGACATCGTGCTGAACGGCGGCGAGCCGGGCCCGGTCGCGCGCAGGCTCTACGAGGAACTCACGGGCATCCAGTTCGGCAGGCTGCCCGATCGCCACGGCTGGACACGCAACGTGCCCATACGCGGCGACTGATCCAATGCGCGGCGCCGCCGCGTGGGAAGTGCATCGAAAGAACGTATAAAGGAGGTCGACATGGCTTATTCGGTTCTGGTGGAGCGCACGGTCGCCGTGCCGCGTTCGAAGGTCTACGCCGCGCTCGTCGATTTCGGCGGCCTCGACAAATTCCTGCCCGATGCGATCGAAAGCATCGCGCTCGAAGGCTCGGGTATCGGGTGCTGCCGGCACATCGTGCTCAAGGGCCAGCCCGGCAAGGTCGTCGAACGCCTGGAGGCGACCTACGATGGGCATCTGTTCTCGTACTCGATCGTCGCCGACTCGCCGCTGCCCTTGGATCACTACCACGCGGTCGTGCAGCTCGAAGACGCGCCGAACGGCGGCACCTACATCGCCTACGGCAGCAACTGGGTCGCCAAGGGCGCACCGGAGGCCGAGGTGAAGACGATGCTGGCGGGACTGTACAACGCGATCATCGACGCGATCGCGAAGTAGGAGCGGCTCGAAGATCCCGGGTTCCGCTCCGCTGCACCCGGGCTACGAAATGACGAGGCGTCGAATCTTGTAGCCCGGATGAGCACAGCGAATCCGGGATCGGACATATCGCCGCGATGAAGATCCCGGGTTTCGCTATGTTGCACCCGGACGACGAGGCGCACGATGTCGCGCGCCTCGTCCTCCCTCACGCGTTCCTGAACGCCGGCATCACTTCCTGCGCGAACAGCTCCAGCGAGCGCGTGCCCTTGCGCGGATCGAGGCCCGGGAACTGACAGTCCATGATGAAATCCGTGCACTTGTACTGCTGCACGAACTTCTCCATCTTGCGCGCGACCCGATCCGGCGTGCCGATCATCAAGTGCTCGGCGAGCGGCGAGTGGCGGATGTCCTCGGCGCGGGTGATCGGCAGCGGCGCGTCGTCGCCTTCGGCGTCCTTCGCTTCGGCGAGGATGTCGTGGTAGAAGTCGAAGAGATGGAAGAGGTGATGCTGGCATTCCTCCCAGGCTTGATCTTCCTTCTCCGCGCAATAGACCATGCGTAGCTGCGCGATCTTGAAGTCCGCCGGATTGCGGCCCGTCGCCTTCAGCGTGTCGAGGTACAGCGGCGCCGGATCCGGGCCCAGCGTGCCCATCAGGTGATAGCCCATCTCGGCCGCGCGCTTGATCGCCTTGGGCCCGCGGGCGCCGATCCAGATCGGCGGATAGGGCTGCTGCACCGGCTTCGGCGACAGCGTCATGTCCTTCACCTGCGTGTATTTGCCGTCGAAGCTCACCTTGTCTTCTGTGAAGAGCTTGACCATCAGCTCGATGCCTTCGCGCATGCGCGAGCCGCGTTCGCTGCGGTTCATACAGAACGCGTTCCACTCGTGATACGAATAGCCCTGGCCGATGCCGAGATCGATGCGGCCGTTGGAGAAGATGTCCGCGCAAGTGACGTCCTCGGCCGCGCGCACGGGGTGGATGAAGGGAAGCAGCAGGATGAAGCTGCCGATCCGGATGCGGCTCGTGCGCGTCGCGATCGCCGCCGCCGTTGTCATCAGGGCCGGGTTGTAGCCGTCCTCGGTGAAGTGGTGCTCGGTGAGCCAGACGTTGTCGTAGCCGAGCGCTTCCGCGCGCACGATCTGCTCGAGGATCGCGTCGTAGAACGCGGGAAAGGGCTTGCGCCATTTCACGGGATTGCGGAAGTCTTCCATAAAGCCAAATCGCATCTGTCTTCCCTCGTTGCCGTTGTGCTTCGTTTGTTGATGTCGGAACGGTGGTCAGGCCGCGGCCGCCGTCGCTAAGCTTGCGCAGCGGGCCTCGTGCCTGCTTCATCCGGCTGGCGCTAATCGCGCGTGCGCACTGCGGCGCGATTTCGCCGCCGGTCCCCGCCGTCCGGGCAGCGTAGCGCGAGCCCGGGCGGCCTGCCAACGACGGCCGCGCGCCGCGAGGAGGGCTTCCATGAGCCATTACGCCCTGTCACCGACGGACGAATTTCCCCACGCGCCGACCGCGGAATCGAATTTCAACGAAAGCGTCTACGTGAACGCTTTTGATCCCGCGCGCCGCATGAGCGGCTGGATGCGTCTCGGCAATCGCGTCAACGAAGGCCATGCGGAGCTGTCGGTGTGCCTGTATCTGCCCGACGGGCGCATCGCCTGCCAGTTCCAGCGCCCCGCGATCGCGCACAACGAAGCCTTCGAGGCGGGCGGTCTGTCGGTCGAAGTCCGCGAGCCGCTGCGCGAGCTCGAGATGCGCTACACCGGTGAGCTGCTGGTGATCGGCGATCCGGGCCTGCTGCGCTCACCCAAGCGCCTCTTCGCCGAAGCGCGGCGCGCACCGGCGAGCGTGCGGTGGCAGCACGTCGGCACCTCGCCCGTGCACGGCGGCGTGCCCAAAGATCCGGCGCAGCCGACGCTCTACGGCCGCGACTTCTCGCTGGGTCACTTCAATCAGCACACGCGCGTGACGGGCGAGATCCGCATCGGCGACGAAACCTGGCCCGTCGACGGCTACGGTTGGCGCGATCACTCCTGGGGCCCGCGCTACTGGCAGAACATCCTCTTCGATCGACTGTACATGGCGAACTTCGGCGCGGAGCGCGGGATCATGCTGCTCAAGATTGCCAACCGCGACGGCGCCGTGCGCCGCGGCGGCGTGCTGCAGATCGGCGATCGCTACGAGGAGATCGCGGATCTCGACGTCCACAACGAGTGGAACGACGCGAAGGATCCGGTGAGCTTCATCCTCACGGCGCGCACCGCGCGGCGCAGTGCCGTCATCCGCGGCCGCATCCTCAACTGCGCGCCGCTGCGCAACCGCCGCGAGGAGGGTGGCGCGGTGCTCGAATCGCGCATCGCCGAATGCTTTACCGAGCTCGAATGGGACGGCCGCCAGGGCTTCGGCATGACCGAATACGTCGAGCGCCTCGTCGACGGCGTGCCGGCGGGGTATCCGCTGTAAGTCCCATCGAATCCTGTCTCGTGCGTCGCGCCGGAAGATTCGTTGGGCCGAACCCCGGATTCGCTGCGCTCATCCGGGCTACAAAAAGCTGTGCTCGTAGCCCGGAAGGAGCAGCGCGCAGCGACGCGGAATCCGGGAAGGCGTTGGCACGGCGAAGGCCAGCGCACACCGCGCTTATCGCGCTGGATGCTTCTCGTCACCGCCGCCAACGGCCTGCGGCCGTACCCGGATTCCGCTTCGCTCCTTCCGGGCTACGAACTTCTTGTAGCCCGGATGAGCGCAGCGAATCCGGGGTTCGGCACGTCCGGCCCGGCAATCCGCCTCCCCCGCAAAGTAAGGCTGGCTCACTCGAATATCGACGCCCTAGCCCCGCACGCAGCGCACCGAACCCCGCAAGACCGCACGTTAGTGAGTCTCCCTTGCCAAGGCCTGTGCAGGGACGTTAGGCTGCGCCGCATGTCGCCGCTCCCGCAGCCGAAATCAGCCCGCAGGCTCGCCGGGCGAGCGCCTCGCGCCAGCCGGCGGCCGCGCGCGGAGCGCACGCTGGAGATCTGTCGCGCGGCCAAGGACGCCTTCGCACGGCTGGGCTACGAACGCGCGACGATGGCCGACATCGCGGCTGCCGCCGGCATCGCGGAGCCGACGATCTACAAGATGTTCGCGAGCAAGCGCGAGCTGCTCTACACGGTGATGGCGGAATGGTATGCATCGTTCACGGCCGATCTCCTTGCTCATCTCGAGCAGCTCGACGATCCGGTGCAGAAGCTGCGCTACCTGATCTGGCATCACCTGTCGATCATCGAAGCCGACCCCGCGCTGTGCCGGGTCTTCTTCCGCGAAGTGCGCGTGCTCGACGACTACCGCGGTTCGCCGGTGTTCGAGCTCAACCGCGAATACACCGCGTACATGACGCGCGTGATAGAAGAAGGCATCGAACGCGGCGTCTTCCGCGCGGAGCTGCCCGTCACGCTGGTCCGCGACGCCGTCTTCGGCGGCCTCGAGCACCACGCCTGGCAGTTCCTCGCACGCCAGAAGCCGCTCGCCCCCGGCAGCGTCGCCGACAGCTTCTGCAGCCTCATCGTCCGCGGCATCGCGCGCACGGCCGACGAGGAAGCGATCGAGCAACGCCTGGCTCGCCTCGCCGATCGCCTCGAAAGTGCGCTCGACCGGCTGGAGTCCTCGCAGTCATGAGTCTGCGCATGCTCGATGTGCCCTATATGCCACCGAGAACACAGAGAACACAGAGGGGAAAGGAGTTGGCCCGAGCCTGCTCGGAAACGAACGGGGCTGCCGTCCCTCTCCCAATCTCTCTTCATCTCTGTGTTCTCTGTGTTCTCGGTGGCCCATTCAGGGCATACCGGAAAACGCAGGCATATGGATTCGCGACGATCCGAACCGGAGCCTCCGCATGCTGAAGAACGTGCTCGTCGCAAATCGCGGCGAAATCGCCTGCCGCATCATCCGCAGCCTGCAGAAGCTCGGGATCGGCAGCACCGCCGTCTATCACTTCGCCGATCGCGGCGCGCCGCACGTGGCGCTCGCCGATCGCGCCGTCGAGCTGCACGCCGAAGTGCCGACGGCGGCCTATCTCGACGTCGCGCAGCTACTCGAGGCCGCGCGCCGCGCCGGCGCCGATGCCGTGCATCCCGGCTACGGCTTTCTCGCCGAGAACGCCGGCTTCGCCGCCGCGGTCGAGGATGCGGGCCTGGTGTTCGTCGGCCCGCAGCCGGAGGTCATCCGCCTGATGGGCGACAAGATCGTCTCGCGCGAGTTCGCCGTCGCGCAGGGCGTGCCCGTCGCGCCGAGCTGCAAACAGGAGGGCGCGCTCGAGGACTTCGTCGCCGCGGCGACGCGCATCGGCTTCCCGCTGCTGATCAAGGCGGCCGCCGGCGGCGGCGGCAAGGGCATGAGCATCGTGCGCGACGCCGGCGAGCTCGCGGCGCGCGCCGCGACCGCGAGCAGCGAGGCGCTGCGCTACTTCGCCGACGGCCGCGTCTACGCCGAGCGCTACGTCGAGCGGCCGCGCCACATCGAGGTGCAGGTGTTCGGCGACGGGCAGGGCAGGGTGCTGCATCTCTACGAGCGCGAATGCTCGGTGCAGCGGCGCTTCCAGAAGATCATCGAGGAGTCGCCGGCGCCGAAGCTGCCGGCCGCGCTGCGCGATCGCATCTGCGCCGCGGCCGTCAAGCTCGCCGCGGCCGCGAAGTATCGCAATGCCGGCACCGTCGAATTCATCCTCGCGCCGGACGGCGAGTTCTATTTCCTGGAGATGAACACGCGTCTGCAGGTCGAGCATCCCGTGACGGAATGCGTGACGGGCCTCGATCTGGTCGAGCTGCAGCTACGTCTCGCCGGCGGCGAAGTGCTGGCGCTCGCGCAGGACGATATCGCGCAGCGCGGCCACGCCTTCGAATGCCGGATCTGCGCCGAGCAGCCCGAGCACGATTTCCGGCCGGCGACGGGCGTGGTGCAGCGCCTGCGCGAGCCGCGGGGCGACGGCGTGCGTTTCGACGGCGGCCTGCGCGAGGGCCTGCCGGTGACGGCGGCCTTCGATTCGATGCTCGCCAAGCTCATCACGCACGGCGCCGATCGCGCCGACAGCGCGGCGCGCATGCGCCGTGCGCTGCGCGAGCTGGTGCTGCTCGGCGTCGATCACAACGCCGACTACCTGGCGCGGATCTTCGCGCACGATGCCTTCCTCGCCGGCCGGCTGCACACGGGCTTCATCGTCGAGCACGCGGCGAGCCTGCAGCCCGCGCCGCTGACGGCTGAGGCGCGCGCGGCGGTGCTGATCGCCGCCGCGCTCGCGACGGACGAGTTCCGGCAGCTCGCCTTCGACTGCCCCGAGCCGCATGCGTCGATCGGCGCCTGGCGCAACTGAGGGAGATCCGTGGGCATTCGACTCGTACACGAAGACCGCGCCGTCGAGCTCGACATTCGCGCGCGGCGCCCGCTGCTGCGCGTGAGCATAGCCGGTCGCGACTACGCCGTGAGCGAGCGCGAGGGCCGCGACGGCGCGGTGATCGTCAGTATCGACGGCGTCGACCACGAAGTGTTCCGCGCCCGCGAAGGCGAGCGCGTGCAGCTCACCCTCGGCGGCCGCACGCACAGCGTCGGCTACACGGAGGCGGTGACGGCGGCCGCGCAGGGCGGCAACGCGGGCAACGAGGTGCGCGCCGACATGCCGGGCGTCGTCGTCGACGTGCAGGCCGGGGCGGGGCGCGAGATCGCCGCCGGCGACACGCTGCTCGTCATCGAGTCGATGAAGATGCAGTTGACGCTGGTCGCCCACCGCGCCGGCGTCGTCGAGGCCGTTCACGTCGCCAGGAATGCGCCGTTCCAAAAAGGCGCGCTGCTCGTTTCGCTGCGCGCGCCGGAGTAGTCGCCGATGGCCCGGATCCAGTCGTCTCTCAACACCGCCGGCGCCGAATTCAAGCGCAACTACGCGGCCAGCCGCGCGCGTCTCGCCGAGTTCCACCGCAAGCAGCACGACGCGCGCCACCAGCGTCCGGCCCGCGACATCGAGCGGCTCGCGAAGCAGGGCAAGCTGCTGCCGCGCGAGCGCGTGGAGAAGCTGCTCGATCCCGGCACGCCTTTCCTCGAGCTGTCGACGCTGGCGGCGAACATGGCCTACGACGGCGAGGCGCCGGGCGCGAGCTGCATCGTCGGCATCGGCATCGTCAGCGGCCGCGAGGTCATCGTTCACGCCGATGATTCGAGCGTCAAGGGCGGCGCCTGGTATCCGCTGACGATCAAGAAGATCGTGCGCTGCCTCGACATCGCGATCGAGAACCGCCTGCCGGTGGTGCACCTGTGCGACAGCGCCGGCGGCTTCCTGCCGCTGCAGTCCGAGCTCTTCCCGGATCGCTACATGGCGGGCCGCATCTTCCGCAACCAGTCGCTGCTCTCGCGCATGGGCGTCAAGCAGCTCGCGATGGTGTTCGGTCACTGCACCGCGGGCGGCGCCTACATTCCGGGGCTGTCGGACTATGCGGTGATCGTGCGCGGCACGGGCGCAGTCTTCCTCGGCGGTCCGCCGCTGGTGAAGGCGGCCACCGGCGAGGTCGTGACGGTCGACGAGCTGGGCGGCTGCGATCTGCACACGCAGATCAGCGGCACCTGCGACTATCCGGCGAGCTCGGAAGCCGAGGCGATCGCGATCGGCCGCGAAATCGTCGCGCAGTGGGAGCGGCCGCAGAAGTGGCCGCTCCAGCGCGACCCGGTCGAGGCGCCGTACTACGATCCGGACGAGCTGCTCGGCATCGTGCCCGACGACATCAAGCGCGGCTTCGACATGCGCGAGGTGATCGCGCGCCTCGTCGACGGCAGCCGCTTCCACGAGTACCAGCCCGCCTACGGCACGACGCTGGTTTGCGGTTACGCGAACCTCTGGGGCTACAAGGTCGGCATCCTCGCCAACAACGGCGTGCTGTTCAACGACTCCGCGCTGAAGGGCGCGCACTTCATCGAGCTGTGCAACCAGAACGCGACGCCGCTGGTGTTCCTGCAGAACATCACCGGCTACATGGTCGGCAAGGAGTACGAGGCGCGCGGCATCACCAAGGACGGCGCGAAGATGATCATGACGCAAGCCTGCAGCCGCGTGCCGAAGTTCACCGTGATGTGCCACGGCTCCTTCGGCGCCGGCAACTACGGCATGTGCGGCCGCGCCTTCGACGCGCGCTTCCTGTTCTCCTGGCCCAATCACCAGATCGGCGTCATGGGCGGCGAGCAGGCGGCGAAGACGCTGGCCGAGGTCAAGATGCGCCAGCTCGAGCGCAACGGACAGGCGCTGGATCCCGCGGTTATCGACGGCGTCTACCAGGAGACGCTGAAGGCCTACCAGGAACAGCTCTCCGCCTACTATTCGACGTCCGAACTGTGGGACGATGGCATTCTCGATCCGCGCGACACCCGCAACGCGCTCGGCATCGCGATCAGCGCGTCGCTGAACGCACCGCTCGGTGAGCCCGGTTACGGCGTACTGCGATTCTGAAGACGCGCGCCGGCGCGGCCGGCCGCATGGCTCAAGGCCTGAGGAGGCACGATGTCCCAGTTCAAGCTCGAAGCGTCGGACGAGTACACGCATCGTCCGAGCGCCGAAAAGAACTTCAACGAGAGCGTCTATACCAACGCCTTCAACGCCGACGGCCGGCACGGCGGCTGGATGCGCCTCGGCAACCGCGTCAACGAAGGCTATGCCGAGCTGTCCGTCTGTCTCTATCTGCCGGGCGGTCGCGTCGCCTGCCAGTTCCAGCGCCCGTCGATCGCGAGCAACGATCGCCACGACGCCGGCGGCCTGCGCTATACCGTGCATACGCCCTTCGAGGACGTGCAGATGCAGTATCGCGGCGAGGTGATGCTGCTCGAGGATCCGGAAATGATGCGCGATCCGCGCGAGGCCTTCGCCAAAGCGCCGCGCGTCCCCTGCGAGGTCGACTGGCGGCATCGCGGCGTGTCGCCGCTGCACGGCGGCGAGCCGCTGACGGCCGCACAGCCGACGATGTACGGGCGCGACTTCTCGCTCGGCCACTTCAATCAGCACACCGCGGTCCGCGGCCACCTCCGCGTCGGGGACGAAAGCTTCGCGATCGACGGCCACGGCTGGCGCGATCACTCCTGGGGGCCGCGCTACTGGACCAACATCTACTTCTACCGGCTCTTCATCGGCAATTTCGGTCCGGACCGCGGCATGATGCTGCTGAAGATCACCGATCGCGACGGCCTCACGCGCCGCGTCGGCGTGCTGCAGATCGACGGCGACTACGAGGAGATCACCGATCTCGACGTCCTCACCGAATGGACGGCGCGGAAGGATCCGCGCGCGCTGCGCCTCGGCGTGCGCACGGCGCGGCGCGCGGTGCGCATCGACGGCGAGATCCAGACCCTGGTGCCGCTGCGCAATCGCCGCAGTGAGGGCGGACGGAGTTTCGAGTCGCGCATCGCCGAGGGGTTCACGCACTGGCGCTGGGGCGATCGTCAGGGCACGGGCATGACCGAATACATCGAAGTGCTCGAGCACGGGCAGCCGGTCGGCTATCCGCTTTGAAGCGCCGGAGCGTGCGATGGGAGTGAAGGAATCGGCGACATCGAACCTGCGCGAGACGATCGTCGCGGGCCTGCATCACGCCATCGTCCGCCGTTACGGCGAGGCGGCGACGGTCGACAACGTGGTGTTCACCACGCTCGGCGGCTCGAACCGCACCGTGCTGTTCGACGTCGTGCACGGCGCGACGCGGCAGCGGCTCGTGTTCCGGCAGGAGACCTACAGCCTGCCGTCCTCGCCGTTCATCGCGCCGGCGATGCAGTTCCGCTTGCTGAAGATCGTGCACCGTGCCGGCATCCCGGTGCCCGAACCGATCTTCGAGCTCGACGCGCAGGACGAGCTCGAACGTGCCTACGTCGTCGCCTTCGTCGACGGCGAGACCTTGCCGCGGCGGCTGCTCGATGCGCCGGCCTACGGCCGGGCGCGTGAGCGCTTCTGTGCCCAGGCGGGCGAGCTGCTCGCGCGGCTGCACGCGATCGACGTCGGCGAAGTCGGCTTTCTCGCCGGCACGCCGGACAGCCGCGATCCGCTGGCCGCGATCGTCGCGCGCCTCGATGCCTGGGGCGAGCCGCACCCCGCGCTCGAGCTCGCGATGCGCTGGCTCGAACGCCATCGTCCGGCCAGCGCGCCGCGGAGGCTGCTGCACGGAGACTTCCGCACCGGCAACATGCTGATGGACCAGGACGGGATCCGCGCCGTGCTGGACTGGGAGTGCGCGCACCTCGGCGCGCCGGCCGAGGAGATGGGCTGGCTGTGCCTGCGCTCCTTCCGCTTCGGCCACTACGATCGGCCCGTCGGCGGCTTCGGCCAGCGCGCCGCCTTCTACAGCGCCTATGCCGCGGTCAGCGGCCGCCAGGTCGATCCGGACGAGGTCTATTGGTGGGAAGTGTTCGGCTTCCTGCGCTGGGCGCAGTACAACATCATGCAGATGCACGGACACGTCAGCGGCGAGCGCCGCTCCACGGCCTTCGCGGCTTGCGGCCGCAATACGGCGCTGATCGAATACGACCTCCTGATGACACTGCTCGGCCACTACACCTGAGGGACGTGCGATGAGCCAGGATCTGCCCACGCTGCCCGATCTGCTGCACACGGTGCGCGAGTTCGTCGACGAGATCGCGCCGCAGCTCGACGGACGCGACCGCTATCACGCGCTGTGCGCGTCCTATCTGCTCGGCATCGTGCAGCGCGAGCTCGCGCTCGGGCCGCGGATCGACGCCGAGGAGCGATCGATGCTCGCGCATTTCATCGGCATGGACAGCGATCTCGAGCACGGCTATGCGACGCTCGCGCGCGCGATCCGCAGCGGCAGCCTCGACGAGCGCTGGGACTCGCTGATGACGCTGCTGCTGCGCCACGTCGTCAACAAGGTGCGCGTGACCAAGCCCGATCACCTCCACCCGATGCATCGCGCGGAAGATGCGCCCGGAGACGCCGCATGAACTACGAACGGCTCGAATTCTCGATCGCCGAAGGCATCGCGCGCATCGTGTTCGCGCAGCCCGCGAGCCACAACGCGGTCAATCGCCGGCTGACCCTGGAATTCGCGGACGCCGCGCGGCGCTGCGAGGCGGCGGGCGAGCTGCGCGCGGTGCTGGTGACTGCCCGAGGCGAGAGCTTCTCGGTCGGCGGCGATTTGCGCGAGTTCATGGCCGAGCGCGCGCACATCCAGACCCACGTGCGCGAGATGACGCAGAACTTCCACGCCGCGATCCTCACGCTGAGCCGTCTCGCCGCGCCGCTCGTCGTCGCGATCAACGGCACGGCGGCCGGCGGCGGCTTCAGCCTCGTGTGCATGGCCGATCTCGCGATCGCCAAGCGCAGCGCGAAGCTCAATTTCGCCTACACCCGGTCCGGGCTCACGCCCGACGGCGGCGCGAGCTGGTTCCTGCCGCGCCTCGTCGGCGCGCAGCGCGCTTTCGATCTGCTGGCGACGAATCCGACGCTGACGGCGGAGGCCGCGCGCGATCTCGGCATCCTCGCCCGCGTCGTCGATGACGCCGATTTCGAGGGCGAGGTCGAGCGGCTCGTGCGCCAGCTCGCCGCCGCGCCGGCCGGCGCGCTCGGCCGGCTCAAGCTGATGCTGCGCGCGGCGCCGACGAACTCGCTCGAGCAGCAGCTCGAGCTCGAAGGCCGCGCGATCGCCGAGCAGGCCGCGCAGCCGGAGACGCTCGCGATGCTCGAGGCCTTCTTCGCGCGCAGCCGCAGGCAGGACGGCGCGTGAGCGCCGCGTGCGGGCGGCGGGCCGATCGGTGCCGATGGCGCGAGAACGAAGTAGGCGCCCGTGTGTGCGCTGTTGGATAATGCCCGCCCGCTCCGCGACCATGCCTTCCAGGAGATTCCGATGAACGAGAAAGCCTCGACCCCCACCGCGGCCGGCCACGCCTTCGGCCTGAGCCCCGATCAACGGCAGATCCTGGACGAGGCCGACAAATGGTGCCGCAAGGAGGCCTATCCGCTCGCGCAGCGCATGGACGACGAGGAATGGTGGCCGGAGGACATCTTTCTCAAGATCGGCGAGCAGGGCTACTTCGGCACCACGGTGCCCGAAGAGTACGGCGGCGTCGGGCTCGATTTCTTCACCAGCGGCCTCGTCAGCCAGGCGATGGCGCGCTACAACTACGCGCTCGCGCTGTCGTACATCGCGCACGAGAACCTCTGCCTCAACAACATCTATCGCAACGCGAACGACGATCTGCGGCGCAAGTATCTGCCGGATCTGTGCAGCGGCAAGGCGACCGGTGCGCTGGGCTTGACCGAGCCGGGTGCGGGCTCGGACGCGCTGGGCTCGATGCGCACGACCGCGAGGCGCGACGGCGGCCACTACGTGCTGAACGGCCGCAAGATCTACATCACGAACGGCCCGGTCGCGGACACGCTGCTGGTCTACGCGAAGACGGCGCCGGAGCGCGGCGCGCACGGTATCTCCGCCTTCATCGTGCAGAGAGACTACCCGGGCTTCAGCGTCGCGCAGAAGCTCGTGAAGATGGGCTTCCGCGGCAGCCAGACCGGCGAGCTCGTGTTCGACGACTGCCGCGTGCCGGCGGAGAACCTCGTCGGCGCCGAGAACGAAGGCGTCGCCGTGGTCATGAGCGGCCTGGATCTCGAGCGCGCCGTGATCGCGCCGATCTGCCTCGGCATGGCCGAGCGCGCGCTGGAGCTCTCGATCGAGTACGCGAAGACGCGCGAGCAGTTCGGCAAGCCGCTCGCCGCCTTCCAGATGATCCAGTCGAAGATCGCGGACATGTATACCTGGGTCGAGACCATGCGCACCTTCTGCTATCGCGGCCTCGCCGAAGGCAATGAGCTCGAAGTCGGCGGCGGCGGGCGCGGGCAGTACCACGCGCTGTCGGCGGCTTCGATCATGTATGCCGCGAACACGCTGAACCTGGTGCTCAACGAAGCGCTGCAGATCCACGGCGGCTTCGGCTACATGTGGGAAGCGGAGATCAACCGCCTCTACCGCGGCAACAAGCTGCTCGAGATCGGCGCCGGCACGACCGAGGTGCGCAAGCTCATCATCAGTCGCGAACTGCTCGGCAAGGCCTGAGCCATGAGCGAGGCCGCGGCGGGCGCGCGTTCGCCCCAGGACGAGCTCGCCGAGCGCCCGCTGTCCTTTGCCGCGGAGCTCTTGCGCGGCCAGGTGGTGTGCGTGTCGGGCGGCGGCAGCGGCATCGGCCGCGCCACGGCCTGGCTCGCGGCGCGCCTCGGCGCAACGGTGACGATCTGCGGGCGCAGCGTGGAGAAGCTGCAGAGCGTGGTCGAGGCGATGCGCGCGCGCGGCCTGGATGCGCACTGCGAGGCCGTCGATATCCGCGATCGCGGCCGCGTCGAAGCAGTCTTCACGCGGATCTGGGATCGGCTCGGCCGCATCGATCTGCTGGTCAACAGCGCCGGCGGCCAGTTTCCGCAGCCGGCGATCGACTACTCGGAGAAGGGCTGGAACGCGGTCATCAACACCAATCTGACCGGCACCTGGAACATGATGCAGCAGGCGGCGATCCGCTGGCGCGACGGCGGCCTGCCGGGCAGCATCGTCAACGTCGTCGTCGTGCCGCAGAACCTGCACGGCGTCGCGCACACCTGCGCGGCGCGCGCCGGCGTGATCGCCCTGTCGCAGCACGTGGCGGTCGAGTGGGCGCCGTACCGCGTGCGCGTGAACTGCGTCGCGCCGGGCAGCATCCGCTCCGAAGGCTGGGCCGTCTACGACGAGCAGACGCGCGAGAAATATCCGCTGACCAATCCGATGATGAAGGCCGGCACGCCCTGGGACGTCGCCGAGGCAATCGTCTTCGCCGGCGGCCCGACCGGCAGCTTCATCAACGGCGAGGTGCTGACCGTGGACGGCGGCGGCCAGCACTGGGGTGAGATCTGGACCACCGGCAAGCCGGAGTATTACCGGCGCGCGTCGCGCGCCTGGGACGTCGACTAGCGACTTGCACGCGTTCTTCGTAGCCCGGGTGCAGCGGAGCGGAACCCGGGATCCTCAGTTCGTAGCCCGGGTGGAGCGCGCAGCGCGCAACCCGGGAAGCGGCCTGTCGGCGCGACGAAGATCCCGGGTTCCGCTCCGCTGCACCCGGGCTACAAGAGACGCGTAGACCGGGCGCGAAATGCAACGCGGGCCCGGTCTGCTAGCCGAACAGGCGCTTGAGAAAACCTTTGAGGCCACCCGACCCGGCTGCCTGCGCGGCCGGCGACGCGTCGCGGGCGGCGGCCTGGGTCGCAGGACGGCGCGGGACGCGCTCGGTGTCCTCGCCGCGCGGCGGCTTCTCGCTCTTCGGCTGCGAAGCGTCGACGCGCAGCTCGCGGCCGTGCAGCTCCCTGCCGTTCAGCGCCTCGATGGCGCGCCGGGCTTCGGCTTCACTCGCCATTTCGACGAAGCCGTAACCGCGCGAGCGGCGGGTCCGCTTGTCGAAGATGACCTCGGCGGAGGTGACGGCGCCGAAGGCCTCGAAAGTTTCGCGCAGCTCCTGATCGCGCACGCTGTACGGCAGATTTCCGACGTAGATGTTCATACGGCTCTCGAATTCTAGTTTTTCCGGTCCAAGCCCCAAGACCGGTTTCCCGTGCCGCGCGTGCCACACCTCCCCGGACGACCGCACGCGGATACGCGACGGACCGGCGAACCGGGCCGCGCGCGCCATAGACGAGAAACCTTGGCGACTCCGCCGGAGACGTCGCCGCAGCGAGCAATGGGGACGCGGACGGATGCCGTCCATCGCCCGCATCAGCCGCGGCGCCCGGTGTTCGGTACGCCTGCCTGCGTGCCAGTACGCACCGTGCGAAGTCGGCTGCATTCAAACACAAACCTGCCGGGAGTGGCAACGTAAGATCCTGTCGGGGCGGCGAGATCCGCGGGCTCGCCCGCAGCAGCACAGGCGCGTGCAGGGAAGGACGCCGCCCGCCGGCAGGCGCGATCCGGTGCGCCGCCGTCGCAGCTCGCCCCGGCTTCGTGCAGCCGCGCGCTACTGCACCGCGTCGCCTAGTTCGATCAAGGCGTTATCTGGTAGCATTTCCACTTTCCGCACAGCGTTTGCCAGCGTCTCGCCGGACTCGCCGCGAGGCCGCCCGCCATGACGGGTGTCGAGGCTGCGCATTTTTCGGCATGCAATTCTGGAGGACGAGATGAAGATCCTGGTCGCCGTCAAGCGCGCCATTGACTACAACGTGAAAGCCCGCCCGAAATCCGACGGCACCGGCGTCGATCTGGCGAACGTCAAGATGTCCATGAATCCCTTCGACGAGATCGCCGTCGAAGAGGCCATTCGTCTGCAGGAAGCCGGCAAGGCCGGTGAGATCGTCGTCGTTTCCGTCGGCCCCGCGGCCTGCCAGGAAACGTTGCGCACGGCGATGGCGATGGGCGCGGATCGCGGCATCCTCGTGCAGACCGACGAGGAAGTGCAGCCGCTCGGCGTCGCCAAGCTGTTGAAGGCGATCGTCGACAAGGAACAGCCCGGCCTCGTGCTCCTCGGCAAGCAGGCGATCGACGACGACTCCAATCAGACCGGCCAGATGCTCGCCGGCCTGCTCGGCTGGGGCCAGGGCACTTTCGCCGCGAAGCTCGAGCTCGGCGACGGCAGCGCGAACGTCAAGCGCGAGGTCGACGGCGGCATCCAGACGATCGCGCTCAAGCTGCCGATCGTCGTCACCGCGGATCTCCGTCTCAACGAGCCGCGCTACGTGAAGCTCCCGAACATCATGAAGGCCAAGAAGAAGCCGCTCGACACCCTCACCCCGGCCGAGCTCGGCGTCGACATCGCGCCGCGGCTGAAGCTCGTGAAGGTCGGCGAGCCGCCGGCCCGCGCCGGCGGCGTCAAAGTGGCCGACGTCAACGAACTCGTCGCGAAGCTCCGCAACGAAGCCAAGGTGATCTGATCATGACCGCACTCGTCATTGCCGAACACAACAACAAGGCCCTCAACGTCGCGACCCTGAACGCCGTCGCCGCCGCCGCGCAGCTCGGCGGCGAGGTGCACGTGCTGGTCGCGGGCCAGGACTGCGGCGCCGTCGCGCAGGCCGCGGCGCAGATCGCGGGCGTCGCCAAGGTGCTGAGCGCCGACGCCCCGCACTATGCGCACGCGCTGGCCGAGAACCTCGCACCGCTGGTCGTCACGCTCGCCCCGGCCTATGGCCATCTGCTCGTCGCCGCGACGACCTCGGGCAAGAACGTCATGCCGCGCATCGCGGCGCTGCTCGACGTCGCGCAGCTCTCGGACATCATCGAGGTCAAGAGCGAGGACACCTTCGTGCGTCCGATCTATGCCGGCAACGTGCTGGCGACGGTGCAATCGCTCGACAAGATCAAGGCCATCACCGTGCGCACGACCGCCTTCGATCCCGTCGCCGCGAGCGGCGGCGCGGCCGCGGTCGAGACGATCCCGGCCGGTCCGGATGCGGGCCTGTCGCAGTTCGTCGGCGAGGAGCTGACGAAGTCGAGCCGTCCCGAGCTCGCCGCCGCGACCATCATCGTCTCCGGCGGCCGCGGCGTCGGCAGCGCGGAGAACTTCAAGATCATCGAAGCGCTCGCGGACAAGCTCGGCGCGGCCGTCGGTGCCTCGCGCGCGGCCGTCGACGCCGGCTATGTGCCGAACGACTACCAGGTCGGTCAGACCGGCAAGGTCGTCGCGCCGCAGCTCTACGTCGCAGTCGGCATCTCGGGCGCCATCCAGCACCTCGCCGGCATGAAGGACAGCAAGGTCATCGTCGCCATCAACAAGGACGAGGAAGCGCCGATCTTCCAGGTCGCGGATTACGGCCTCGTCGGCGACTTGTTCAAGGAAGTCCCGGCACTCGTCGAGGCTCTGGGCAAGTAAGGCGCCGGCAGCGTCACCGCGGGCCCCGCGCGGGGCCCACAACTCCGCACGGCGCGCCGTAGCGCGGCGCGCGGAGCTTCCTAGGCCAAGCGACGCGCGGCGCAGCGCCGCGCGGGAGTGTCACGATGGAACGCGAAGCAATGGAGTTCGACGTCGTGATCGTCGGCGGCGGCCCGTCCGGGCTCGCCTGCGCGATCCGGCTGCGACAGCTAGCCGCCGAAAGCGGCCAGGAACTCAGCGTCTGCCTGATCGAGAAAGGCTCGGAAATCGGCGCGCATATCCTCTCCGGCGCCGTGATCGAGCCGCGCGCGCTGAACGAGCTGCTGCCGGAGTGGAAGGAACAGGGTGCGCCGCTGAACACGCCGGTCACCGACGATCGCTTCCTGTACCTGACGGAGACGCGCGCCGTGCGTTTCCCGACGCCGCCGCAGATGCACAACCACGGCAACTACATCGTGAGCCTCGGCAACGTCTGCCGCTGGCTCGCGCAGCAGGCCGAGGCGCTGGGCGTCGACATCTATCCCGGCTTCGCCGCCGCCGAGGTGCTCTACCACGCGGACGGCAGCGTGAAGGGCGTCGCCACCGGTGACATGGGGCGGCACAAGGACGGCAGCGAAGGCCCCAACTTCGCGCCCGGCATGGAGCTGCACGCGAAGCAGACGATTTTCGCCGAAGGCGCGCGCGGCTCGCTGACCAAGACGCTGTTCGAACGCTACAAGCTGCGCGAGGGCGTCGATCCCCAGGTCTTCGGGCTCGGCGTCAAGGAGCTGTGGGAAGTCCAGCCCGAGAAGCATCAGCAGGGGCTGGTCAGCCACACCGTCGGCTGGCCGATGGACAGCAAGACCTACGGCGGCTCGTTCTGCTATCACCTCGAGGACAATCTGGTCGTGGTCGGCTTCGTGATGGGCCTGAACTACGAGAATCCCTATCTGAGCCCCTTCGAGGAGATGCAGCGCTTCAAGACGCATCCGGCGATCCGCGGCACTTTCGAAGGCGGGCGGCGCGTGTCCTACGGCGCGCGCGCGATCAGTGCCGGCGGCTTCCAGTCGGTCCCCAAGCTCACTTTTCCCGGCGGTTTGCTCGTCGGCGACACGGCGGGCTTTCTCAACGTGCCGAAGATCAAGGGCAGCCACACCGCGATGAAGTCCGGCATGACGGCCGCCGAGGCCGTGTTCGAGCTGCTGCGTGCGGAGAACGAGCCCGGCAAGGAAGCGGTCGACTATCCGCATCGCTTGAAGAACACCTGGCTGTGGGACGAGCTCTACCGCGTGCGCAACATCAAGCCCTCCTTCCACTGGGGGCTGTGGCCGGCGATGGCCTACTCGGCGCTCGACACCTATGTGTTCCGCGGCAAGGCGCCGTGGACGCTGCATCACACGCCGGATCACGAGAGCCTGAAGCCGGCCGCGCAGTGCCGCGAAATCCAGTATCCGAAACCGGACGGCGTGCTGACTTTCGATCGCCTGTCCTCGGTGTTCCTGTCGAATACCAACCACGAGGAAGATCAGCCCTGTCATCTGACCTTGAAGGACGACACCGTGCCGACGCGGCTGAACCTCGCCGTCTATGCGGGGCCCGAGCAGCGTTACTGCCCGGCCGGCGTCTATGAATTCGTCGAAGAGAGCGGCCAGCAGAAGCTGCGCATCAACGCGCAGAACTGCGTGCACTGCAAGACCTGCGACATCAAGGATCCCTCGCAGAACATCAACTGGGTGACGCCCGAAGGCGGCGGTGGCCCGAACTATCCGAACATGTGAGGCGGCGGCGCCGATGCCCAAGGTCACTTTCATCGACGCCAAGGACGCGTCGCGCACGATCAACATCCCGGTCGGCTGGTCGCTGATGGAAGGCGCCGTGCAGAACGACGTCGCCGGCATCCTCGCCGAATGCGGCGGCGGCTGCGCCTGCGCGACCTGCCACGTGATCGTCGCGCCGGAATGGGCCGAGCGCTTGCCGGCGCGGAGTCCCGCCGAGAACGATCTGCTCGAATGCACGGCCGTCGCGCGCACCGCGACTTCGCGCCTGAGCTGCCAGATCCCGATCAGCGAGGCGCTGGACGGGCTGGTGGTGAGGCTGCCCGAACGCCAGACCTGAGCGTCCGGGAGTCCTGCGCGCGATGGGTCCGATCGTCATCGTCGGCGCCGGCCAGGCCGGGCTGCAAGTCGCCGAGTCGCTGCGCAAGGGCGGCTACGAGGGCGCGCTGACGCTCGCCGGCGAGGAGCGCCATCCGCCGTACCAGCGGCCGCCGCTGTCGAAGAAATACCTCGCCGGCGATTTCGCCGACGAACGTCTCTACTTCAGACCGCTCGCGCACTACGCGAAGCTCGACGTCGCGCTCGCGCTCGCGACGCGCGTCGCCGCCATCGATCGCGCGGGCTCGCGCGTGCTGCTCGCCGACGGCACGGCTTTGCCTTACGAGGGGCTCGCGCTGACCACGGGCGCTCGCGTGCGACCGCTGCCCGTGCCGGGCGGCGATCTGCCCGGCGTCTGCTATCTGCGCGGTCTCGACGACGCGCAGCGGCTGCAGGCGCGCCTCGCGGCGGCCCGGCGCGTCGTCGTCATCGGCGGCGGCTTCATCGGCCTCGAGGTCGCGGCGACCGCGCGCGCCCAGGGCTGCGAGGTGCACGTCGTCGAGGCGCTGGAGCGGCTGATGGCGCGCGTGATGCCGCCGCTGCTGTCCGAATTCTTCGCGAATCTGCATCGCGCGCGCGGCGTGGAGCTGCATCTCGCGACCGGCGTCGACGCCATCGTCGATACCTCGCCCGGCCTCACGGTGCGGCTCGCGGGCGGCGCGGCGCTCCCGACCGATCTCGTCGTCGCCGGCATCGGCGTGCTGCCGAACCAGGAGCTCGCGCAGGCGGCGGGCCTCGATTGCGCCCACGGCATCGTCGTCGACGAGTTCGCGCGCACTTCGGATCCGCGGATCGTTGCCGCCGGCGACTGCACCCTGCATCGCAATCTGCGCTACGCGCGGCCGCACCGGCTGGAGTCGGTGCAGAACGCCGTCGATCAGGCGAAGGTCGCGGCCGCGACGCTGCTCGGCAAGCCGCAGGCCTATGCCGATCTGCCGTGGTTCTGGTCGGATCAGTACGAGGTGAAGCTGCAGATGGCGGGACTGTCCGACGGCCACGACGGCTACGTGCTGCGCGGCGCGCCGGACCCGGCCGGGTTCTCGGTGTTCTATTTCGCGGCCGGCCGCCTTGTTGCGGTCCATTCGCTGAACAAGCCCGGCGATCACATGCTCGCGCGGCGCCTGCTTGCGAGCGAGACGCCGGTAACGCCGGCGCAGGCCGCGGATGTGTCGTTCGATTTGAAGACCCTGCTCGCCGCCTGAGCGGGCAGGGGCGTTCGCAGAAGAGTCAGAGGGGAAGCTCATGCCGAAGGTGACGTATATCGATGTCGATGGCACGCGCTACGACTGCGAGGTCGCGAGCGGACTGTCGGTGATGGAAGGCGCGGTCAACAACGGCGTGCCGGGCATACTCGCGATCTGCGGCGGTAGCTGCGCCTGCAGCACCTGCCACGCCTACATCGACGAGAACTGGACCGCCCGCGTCGGCCCGCCGAACGACATCGAGGATGCGACGCTGGACCTCGCCAACGATCGCAAGCCCAACAGCCGCCTGACCTGCCAGATTCAGGTCACCGACGCCCTCGACGGCCTCGTCGTCCACGTCGCGAAGAACGATTGATCTTCGGTTTTGCCGCTCGAAAATCTAGCCACGCAGGGCACGGAGGACACGGAGAAGAAAAAGGGACGGATTGGTTACGTGGCCACTTCATCAGTCTTGGCGCATGCGCCGCGGAGGCGCGAGCGCAATCAATTCCCAATCTCCGTGTCCTCCGTGCCCTCCGTGGCTAGATTCCCTCTTCGAGCGCGTAGGTTGGGCTGACGAAG
This sequence comes from Gammaproteobacteria bacterium, assembly GCA_035325705.1. Lineage (GTDB taxonomy): Bacteria > Pseudomonadota > Gammaproteobacteria. Next base: position 167,320 of record DAOKZI010000004.1, on the reverse strand, counting down.
GAAGCTCAACGTTCTGCGTCAAGATGAAGATGTTGGGCTTCCTTCGGCAGCCCAACCTGCGAGTGAGCTGCGCACATTTTTCCCCGACCGGCACGACCCACTTCAATCCCCCTCGGTGTTCTCTGTGTTCTCTGTGGTCAATCACGGCCCGTCGGCAGCCACAGTCCTCCGTATCACTTTCCGCTGAAACGCGGCGGGCGTTTCTCGCGGAAGGCGGCTACGCCTTCGCGGGCGTCGGCGGTGGCGCCGGCTGCGCGCTGGAGCTCGCGTTCGAGCTGTAGCTGCGCGGCGAGATCGTTGGTCGCGGCGCTGTGCAGCGCCTGTTTGATGAAGGCGATCGCGCGCGTCGGCATGGCCGCGAGGCGGGCGGCGAGCGCATTTGCCTCGCCGGCGAGCGCGGCGTCGTCGACGACGCGCCAGATGAGCCCCCAGGCCGCCGCCTGCTCGGCGTCGATCGCCTCGCCGGTGATCGCGAGCGCGCGGGCCCGCGCCTCGCCGATCAGCCGCGGCAGGAACCAGCTACCGCCGCAGTCGGGCACGAGGCCGATGCGCACGAAGGCCTGGATGAACTTCGCCGCGCGTGCGGCGAGCACGATGTCACAGGCGAGCGCGAGACTCGCGCCGGCGCCGGCCGCGACGCCGTTGACGGCGCCGACGATCGGCAGCGGCAGGGCGCGCATGCGCAGGATCATGCCGTTGTAGTGCGTCTCGAGCACCTTGCCCGCATCGGCGGCGCCGACGACGCCGGGCTCGGCGAGATCCTGGCCCGCGCAGAAGCCGCGTCCGGCCCCGGTCAGCACCACGCAGCGCACGCTCGCATCGCGCTCGACGGCATCGAGCGCGCGCATGAAGTCGTCGTGCAGGGCGAGGCAGAGGCTGTTGAGGACGGCGGGGCGATTGAGGGTGAGGGTGACGACGTCGCCGTCGCGCGCGGCGAGCACGGTCGAATCGGACATGGCGGACCTCGGGCGTTGCAGATCGGTTGAGGAATCGCCGCAGAAGCGGAGTTTCCGCGGGCCAAGGATGGCCCGCTCGCGAATCAAGTGTGCCAGCACTTGATGCGCGGAGGCGAGTCCGGGATGGACTCGTTCAGCGCTTCCTCAAGGGGAAGCCAGCGACTCGATGTAGCTGCGCCAGCGCTCTTCGCCATACGCATGCCAGCGCCGGAACGCGACGCCGGCGAGATAGGCATCGTCGACGGGATCGGCGTAGCAGAGCTCGCCCGCGACGATCAGCGGCAGCCGCTGTCCCGGCAGCGCGATGCGCCACTCGGGCGTGTGCGCGCCGATCGCGGCGCGCAGGCCGCCGTAGCGCAAGGCCGGGATCTCGACCTGCATGCCGCCCAATGCCACGTTGGTCGTGTACAGCCTGGCGCCGGCGAGATCCACTTCGAGCCGGCGCGCATGCCGCGCGTGACGTCGCCGTTCGTCGGCCGCCGCTAGGCTCACGGGATCTGCATGACGGCGATGCGCCGCATGGTTGAAAGCGGGAAGGGTCCGCGCCCGCTAGAGCGCGATCTTCATCACCGGCACCTGCAGGGCCATGCGATAGGCGGCCCAGGCCGGGGATTCGACTTCGCGCGGATCGATCTCGACGCCGAGCGTGACCTCCTCGGGCGTGGTGCTCGAGTGCCGGACCTGGGCGCGCACGGCGACGACCGGCTGGTTCGGCAGCCGCAGGCAGAGCTGGCAACTGCCGTCGGCGAGCGCGGACTGCAGCGCCGGGAACTGTTTCGGCGGGCAACTGAGACGCAGGCCCTCGGCCGAGAGATCCAGCACCTGCAGCTCGATGCCGTTGATGTCCGCCGTGAGTCGGCGCCCCAGCGTCGCGCGCGGCATGCGCGGCGAGCGTCGTCGGTCGAGCCAGTTGTCGAGCTTGTAATCCATCTGCAGCCTCACCTGTCCTGGGCCGCCGCGCGCGACGGCCGTTTCCTGCACCGGATGACCGTTCCCGCACGCGCCGCGCCGGGGTCCGGCGTCCCGATTTTCTATGGAAGCCCGGACGGAGTCGTCAGCGCTTCCGTCGGGACAACTCTGCCTTTGACACAGTTTCCCTTATGCTTGGCGCTCCGCCGCCGCCGCCCCGAAAAAGGCGTCGCGAGCCCTCGGCGCGCCTCATGCCGGGCCCGAGGTCCCGTCGTGACGATGTCGGCACGCGAGCCGCAGGACTGTAATTTTTTTGGGAACTCTGCGAGAGGCAGCGTCTCCGCCGCCAGGGAGGGCCGATCGTGGACGAGTCCGGGACCGATTCGTCCAGTGCCGGGTGTTCAGCGACTTCTGGTTTTCCGGGGAGCAGCGCGCGCATGGAACTCTACGATTCGAACCGCTCCGCATCCGCCTATCGCGTGCGCATCGCGCTCGCCCTGAAGGGCCTGCCGTATCGGTCGATTCCCTTGTCGCTGTCGCGAGGCGGCGGCCAGCAGCTCCTGCCGGAATACCGCGCGATCAACCCGCAGGGCATGCTGCCGAGCCTGATCGACGACGACTTCGTGCTCACGCAGTCGCTCGCGATCATCGAATACCTGGACGAATGCCACCCTACGCCGCCGCTCTTGCCCGGCGATCCGCGCCAGCGCGCGCGCGCCCGCCAGCTCGCGCAGATCATCGTCGGCGACATCCAGGCGCTGACCAATCTGCGCGTGCTCGGCTATCTGCGCTCGGTGCTCGGCACTCCGGATCTGAACCGCAGCCTGTGGTATCGCCACTGGCTGCTCGAAGGTCTCGATGCGCTCGAGCTGTGGCTGACGGCGGAAAGCGGCGGCCGCTACTGCGTCGGCAACGGCGTGAGCATCGCCGACGTCTGCCTCGTGCCGCTGCTGCACAGTGCCCGCCGCTTCGCGCTCGCGCTCGACGACTTCCCGCGCCTGTGCGAAGTCGAGGAAGCTTGTCTCGCCTTGCCGGCCTTCCAGGCGGCACACCCCGATCGACATCCCGAGGACATCTGATGACATTGATGTGGCAGCCGACGCCCGCGCGCGTCGCCGACACCCTGCTCACCCGCTTCACCGCCGCCGCCGAACGCACTTACGCGCTCCGCCTGCCGGATTACGCCGCGCTGCATCGCTGGTCGATCGACCGGCGCGACCAGTTCTGGACCCTGCTGTGGGAGTTCTGCGGCGTCGTCGGCACGCGCGGCGAAATCGTCGTCGAGCGCGACGGCGAGATGCCCGGTGCGCGCTTCTTTCCGGAGTCGACGCTGAACTTCGCCGAGAACCTGCTGCGCCGGCGCGACGAGCGCGAGGCGCTCGTGTTCCGCGACGAGCACGGCCGCGTCACGCGCTCGAGCTGGGCCAAGCTGTACGTACGCGTGCACCGCGTCGCCGAAGGCCTGCGCGCGGCCGGGCTGCAGCCGGGCGATCGCGTCGCCGCGATCCTGCCGAACATCCCGGAGGCCGTCGTCTGCATGCTCGCGGCGACCGCGCTGGGCGCGACCTGGTCCTCGTGCTCGCCGGACTTCGGCACGCAGGGCATCCTCGATCGCTTCGATCAGATCGCACCGACCGTGCTGGTCGCCGTCGACGGCTATCACTATGCCGGCAAGCTCAACGACATCCGGGCGAAGGTCGCGGAGGTCCGCACCGCGCTGTCCAGCGTGCGCGAGCTCGTCGTCGTGCCCTTCGCCGGCTGCGGCGCGGTGCCGGGCGGCACGCCGCTGGCGGACTTCGAGCGCAGGCCGGCGAGCGCGGACATCCCCTTCGCGCGCCTGCCGTTCAATCATCCGCTGTACATCCTGTATTCGAGCGGCACGACCGGCAAACCGAAATGCATCGTGCACGGCGCCGGCGGCACGCTGCTGCAGCACTTGAAGGAGCATCAGCTCCAGACGGACGTGAAGCCGGGCGATCGCCTGTTCTATTTCACGACCTGCGGCTGGATGATGTGGAACTGGCTGGTGTCGGCGCTCGCCTCGGAGGCGACGCTGATGCTCTACGACGGCTCGCCCTTCCATCCCGACGGCTACACGCTGTTCGATTACTGCGCGGCCGAGCGCTTCACGCAGCTCGGCGTGTCCGCGAAGTTCATCCAGGGCATCGAGAAGTTCGAGGTGCGGCCGAACGAGCGCTACGCGTTCCCGGCGCTGCGCACGGTGCTGTCCACGGGCTCGGTGCTGCTGCCGGAAGGCTTCGATTATGTTTACCGGCACATCAAGCAGGACGTCTGCCTGAGCTCGGTGTCGGGCGGCACGGACATCATCTCCTGCTTCGTCGGCGGCAATCCGAACGGCGCTGTCCATCGCGGCGAACTGCAGGCCGCGGGCCTCGGTATGGCGACCGAGGTGTTCGACGCCGAAGGGCGCTCCGTCACGGGCGAGAAGGGCGAGCTCGTATGCACGCGCGCGTTCCCGTCGATGCCGCTCGGCTTCTGGGGCGACGAGGGCGATCGCAAGTATCGCGCCGCCTACTTCGAGCGCTTCCCGAACGTCTGGGCGCACGGCGACTTCGCCGAGATCACGCCGCACGGCGGCTTCGTGATCTACGGGCGCTCGGACGCGACGCTGAACCCGGGCGGCGTGCGCATCGGCACCGCCGAGATCTATCGCCAGGTCGAAAAGCTGCCGGAAGTCCTCGAGAGCGTCGCGATCGGCCAGGACTGGGACGGCGACGTGCGCGTCGTGCTGTTCGTCGTGCTCGCGCCCGGCGTCGTGCTCGACGCCGCGCTCGAGGCGCGGCTGCGCCAGCAGATCAGGACCGGCGCGAGCCCGCGGCACGTGCCCGCGCGCATCGTGCAGGTGAGCGACATCCCGCGCACGCGCTCCGGCAAGCTGACCGAGCTCGCGATCCGCGACATCGTGCACGGCCAGGCGATCCAGAACGCCGAGGCCATCGCGAACCCCGAAGCGCTGGCGCAGTTCCGCAACCGGCCGGAGCTCGCCCAGTGACGCACTCGTTCGATTGAGGAGAACATCGTGACCACCATCCGCCAGGACGACCTCATCCAGAGCGTCGCCGATGCGTTGCAATACATCTCGTACTATCACCCGGTCGACTACATCCAGAACCTCGCCGCGGCCTACGAGCGCGAGGCCTCGCCGGCCGCGCGCGACGCGATCGCGCAGATCCTGATCAATTCGCGTATGTGCGCCGAAGGACATCGTCCGATCTGCCAGGACACCGGCATCGTCACGGTGTTCTGCAAGATCGGCATGAACGTACGCTGGGACGCGCGCCTGTCGCTCGAGGAGATGATCAACGAAGGCGTGCGCCGCGCCTACAACCACCCCGACAACAAGCTGAGAGCCTCGATCGTCCGCGATCCGGCCGGCCAGCGCGCGAACACGAAGGACAACACGCCGGCCGTGATCCACACCGCGCTGGTGCCGGGCGACGAAGTCGAGATCACGGTCGCCGCGAAGGGCGGCGGCTCGGAGAACAAGTCGAAGTTCGTGATGCTGAATCCCTCGGACTCGATTGTCGACTGGGTGCTCAATACCGTGCCGCTGATGGGCGCGGGCTGGTGCCCGCCGGGCATGCTCGGCATCGGCATCGGCGGCACCGCGGAGAAGGCGATGCTGCTCGCGAAGGAAGCGCTGATGGATCCGATCGACATCCAGGCGCTGATCGCGCGCGGCCCGCGCAGCGCGATCGAGGCGCTGCGCGTGGAGCTCTACGAGAAGGTCAACGCGCTCGGCATCGGCGCCCAGGGCCTGGGTGGCCTCACCACGGTGCTCGACGTGAAGATCCTCGACTACCCGACGCACGCGGCCTCGAAGCCCGTCGCGATGATCCCGAACTGCGCGGCGACGCGCCACGCGCACTTCGTGCTCGACGGCAGCGGCGTCGCGCAGCTCCCGACGCCGAAGCTCGAGGACTGGCCGTCCATCACCTGGTCGGCCGGCGCGAGCGCCCGGCGCGTGAATCTGGACACCGTGACCGCCGCGGAGGTGCAGACCTGGAAGCCGGGCGAGACGCTGCTGCTGTCCGGCGCGATGCTCACCGGCCGCGATGCGGCTCATCAGCGCATCCGGGACATCCTCGCGCGCGGCGAGCCGCTGCCGCCCGGCGTCGACTTCAGGGGCCGCTTCATCTACTACGTCGGGCCGGTCGATCCGGTGCGCGACGAAGTCGTCGGCCCCGCCGGCCCGACCACGGCGACGCGCATGGACAAGTTCACCGACATGATGCTCGAGCAGACGGGCCTGCTCGGCATGATCGGCAAGGCCGAGCGCGGGCCCGTCGCGATCGAAGCGATCAGGCAGCACCGCGCGGTGTATCTGATGGCGGTCGGCGGCGCGGCCTATCTCGTGTCCAAGGCGATCCGCCGGGCGCGCGTCGTCGCCTTCGAGGATCTCGGTATGGAAGCGGTCTACGAGTTCGTCGTCGAAGACATGCCCGTAACGGTCGCCGTCGACAGCCAGGGCGTCTCGGTGCACAAGACGGGACCTGCCGAATGGCAGGCGAAGATCGGCAAGATTCCGGTCAAGACGGCGTAATTGGAATTGCGCCGCGCGCTGCGACGGAGAAGAAGAGAAAGACGAATGTAGGTTGCCGTGTAAGAGCGTACCCCGTTCTCGTAGCCCGGGTGCAGCGTAGCGGAACCCGGGATCGGGCATGCCCGATACGCAAAGAGCTTTCGGCCATGCTCGGCGCGCACCGCCGGATCTTCTCGAATGCATGAGAGGACGGCGGGCGCGGATCCCGGGTTACGCGCTGCGCGCTCCACCCGGGCTACGAGATCTGGCGAGGCGTCGATCCCGGATTCGCTGCGCTCATCCGGGCTACGAAGATCCTTGTCTTGTAGCCCGGAAGGAGCGCCGCGCAGCGGCGCGGAATCCGGGAGAAGGGCTCACCGCGCCTCTTTCAGGATTGCGGGTGACGCGGGCGTCATGGCCGGTGGGCTGACGAAGGAAGTGCGCAGCTCGTAGGTTGGGCTGACGAAGGAAACCCAACATCGGGCGCCGAACGTTGGGCTTCCTGCGTCAGCCCAACCTACGGCGTCAGCCAACCTACGATCGCTAGATCCCCGAGCCCATGCTTTGCAGGCCGCACTCGCGGTTGTCGCGGCCCTTGGTCGGATCGACGTAGTCGTCGTTGTCCGGCAAGCCGTGCTCGTAGAGATAGTCTTCGAGGTCGACGGCGCTCCAGGCGAAGATCGGCGCGACGCGCAGCGTGCCGAGCGGGCCGTCCGAGACCACGCCGAGCGAGCGGCGGAAATCGGTCTGCTCGCCGCGGATGCCCGTCAGCCAGAGGTCCGGCGCATGCTCGCGCAGCGCGCGTTCGAAGGGCTCGAGCTTCACTTCCTGGGTGAAGGCGCGGTGCGCCGGATCGTCCAGTGCGGGCACGCCGCCGAGCACGGCGCTGCGGCGCGCGCCGGTCACCAGCGGCGAGTACACCTTGAGATTCAACTGGAGCCTGCGCGTGAGCGCCTCGGCGAAGCGGTAGGTCGCCGGCGTGTTGTAGCCGGTGTCGACCCACAGCACCGGAATGTCCGGCGCGATGCGCGTGATCAGATGCAGGAAGGCCGCCGAGCGCGGCCGGAAATTGGTCGAGACCACGGGCCTGCGCGCGACGGCGAGCGCGCGGCGCACGATGTCCTGCGGCTCGACGCCCGCGAAGGACGTCTGACGCAGCGCTTGCAGGGGATCTTCGGCAAAGAGTCTCGCCGTGTTCGCGACCAGGGTGCTCATCGGTTCCGCATCCGTCAAAAAATCGATGCGCGCATTATCCGCCGCGGCCCGGCGCCGGATTAGTCGAATGCGGCATAACCTTAGATGCCGGCGCCGTCACAGGGGACGCCGTCGCCGCCGAGTCTATGCCGACCAGCGCGCTCACGCCGTCGAGGGTCGTGCGAATGCCGCGTACGCCGAAGACCGCCGCGAGCAGCGCGTCGTCGAGCACGGCGGCCGGCGGCCCCTGCGCGACGCCGCGTCCGTCGGCGAGCACCAGGAGCTCGTCGCAGTAGCGCGCGGCGAGCGGCAGATCGTGCAGCACGATCAGCACGGCCGCGCCGTCGCGCGTCAGCCGCCGCAGGTAGTCGAGCACCTCGAGCTGGTAGCCGGGGTCCAGCGAGGCGGTCGGTTCGTCGATCAGCAGCACGCGATGCGCGCCGGCCGCGAGGCGCGCGAGGTGCGCGCGCATGCGCTCGCCGCCCGAGAGGCTCAGCACGTTGCGCGCGGCGAGCGGCGCGAGCCCGAAGGCACCGAGCGCCTGCGCGACCTGCGCATCGTCGTCCCTGAGCTCGCCGTGCGGCAGCCGCCCGAGCGCGACGAGCTCGCGCGTGGACAGCGGCCACGCGATCTCCGGATCCTGCGGCAGATAGCCGATGGCGCGCGCGCGGACGCGCGCCGGTGTCGCGGCGAGCGGACGGCCGAGCAGCTCGACCGCGCCGGCGTGCGGCACGAGCCCGGCGAGCGCGCGCAGCAGCGTCGACTTGCCGGCGCCGTTCGGACCGACCAGGCCGAGCACGCGACCGGCCGCGAGCGCGAGCGACACCGGCCCGAGCACGCGCCGCGCGCCGTGCGCGACGAGCACCTCGCGTGCGAGCAGCGGCGTCGCGCTCACGCGTGCAGGCGCCGTTCGCGCGTCAGCAGCCACAGGAAGAACGGCGCGCCCAGCAGCGCCGTGACGATGCCGAGCTTCAGCTCGCCCAGCGTCGGCACCAGGCGGCAGGCGATGTCGGCGATCAGCGTCGCGAGCGCGCCGCCGAGCGCGGACTGCGGCAGCAGGCGCGCCGGACGCGAGCCGACGAAGGGACGCAGCGCATGCGGCACGAGCAGGCCGACAAAGCCGATGAAGCCCGCGACGGCGACGCCGGGGCCTACTGCCAGCGCGGTGCCGACGACGACCGCGAGCCTGAGCCGCGCGACGTCGACGCCGAGGCTGCGCGCGCTGTCCTCGCCGAGCGCGAGCGCTTCGAGATCGCGCGCGGCGTGCAGCAGCAGCGCGAGGCCGGCGAGGATGAAGGGCACGGCGAGCGCGACGTGCGTCAGCGAGCGATCGGCGAGCGAGCCCATCAACCAGAAGATGATCTCGTAGGCGGCGTACGGATTCGGGGCCAGGCTCAAGACCAGCGAGGTGCCCGCGCTCGCGAAGGTCGTCAGCGCGACGCCGGCGAGGATCAGCGCGAGCGATGCGCCGGTGCCGCGCGTCAGGCGCAGCATCAGCAGCGTGCCCGCGAGCGCGCCGGCGAGGCCGCCGAGCGGCAGCGCAAGCGGCAGCCGCAGCGAGAGGCCGGTGTAGAACGCGAGCACGGCGCCGAGGGCGGCCGTCGAGGAGATGCCGACGACGCCGGGCTCGGCGAGCGGATTGCGCAGCAGCGCCTGCAGGGCCGCCCCCGAGGTGCCGAGGCCGGCGCCGATCGCGAGCGCCAGCAGCGCGCGGGGCAGGCGCACTTCACGCAGGATCAGCCACGCATCCCCGTCGCCGCCGAACGGCGCGGCGAGCAGGGTGTCGAGCGGGATGCTCGCGGCGCCGACCGCGAGCGAGACGAGCAGCGCGCACAGCACGGCCGCGATCTGCAGCGCCGCGATCCGGCCCGGCGCGCTCACGGCGTGCCCGCGACCGCGGCGCGCAGATCCCGCACGGCATCGATCAGCGAGGCGCTGCCGCAGGCCCAGGCGGCGTCGCTGACGGCGACGGCGCGCATGCCGCCATGCGCGCGACGCGCGTGCTCGAGCGCGGGATGGCTCAGGAAGTCGTCGGCGATCGCACGGCCGGGATTCGCGTCGCGGCCGCGCACGATCGGCTCGGGGCGCGCGAGCAGCAGCGCTTCCACGTTCGCGAAGCCGCCGCGTCCCAGACCCAGGGAAGGGGCGAGATCGCGCAGGCCGGCGAGTGCGAGCAAAGTCGGTCCCAGCGTGTCGGGGCCCGGCACGTAGCCGCCGGGCTGGACGATCAGCGCGCGCGGTGCGTCGGGCGCGGGCCTCCTCGCCAGCGCGGCCAGCCGCTCGGCGAGGGCCGCGGCGCGCGCTGGCGCACCGATCAATTCGCCCGCGCGATGCACGAGCGCGATCACCTCGGGCAGCGTCGTCGCCGTCGGCAGCGTCTCGACGTTCAGGCCCAGGCGGCGCAGCAGCGTCACGGTGGCCGGCGAGCTCCCGCCGTCGGCGAGCACGAGATCGGGCGCGAGCACGAGCAGCTCCTCGGCGCGACCGTGATTGACCGGCAGTGTGCGCGCGCGGGCCGCATGCACCGACAGCGTCGGATCGCGCGACAGCGCGGTGATCGAGGCGATCCGGCCGGGATCGGCCAGCTCGAGGAGCAGGGCGTCGGTGCAGAGATTGATCGACGCGATGCGCGCCGGCGCGGCGGCACAGGCCAGGCTGGCGAACGCCAGCAGCAGGGCCGCCGCGCGCATCTTCAGCGCCGCGCGCGGCGGGCGCGAACGGCCTCGGCGAGGCGCTCGAGCACGGGCACCGTGGTGTCCCAGGCGATGCAGGCGTCGGTGATGCTCTGGCCGTAGACGAGCGGCGTTTCGGCCGAGTGGTTCTGCCGTCCCTCGCGCAGATGGCTCTCGATCATCACGCCGCAGACGTAGTCGCTGCCGCCCGCGATCTGATCGGCGACTTCGGCCGCGACCTGCGGCTGCCGCGTGTGGTCCTTGCGGCTGTTGCCGTGGCTGCAGTCGATCATCAGCCGCATCGGCAGACCGGCCTTGCGCAGCGTCTCGGCGCATTTCGCGATCGAGGCCGCGTCGTAGTTCGGGCCGGCGTTGGAGCCGCGCAGGATGACGTGGCAGTTGTCGTTGCCCTTGGTGGTGACGATCGCCGAGATGCCCTGCTTGGTCACCGACAGGAAGTGATGCGGATGGCGCACGGCCCCGATCGCGTCGACCGCGATCTGGATGCTGCCGTCGGTGCCGTTCTTGAAGCCGACCGGCATCGATAGCCCGGAGGCGAGCTCGCGATGGACCTGGCTTTCGGTCGTGCGCGCCCCGATCGCGCCCCAGGCGATCAGATCGGCGATGAACTGCGGCGTGATCACGTCGAGGAACTCGGTGCCGGCGGGCAGGCCGCGATTCGCGAGCTCGAGCAGCAGCCGGCGCGCCATGCGCAGGCCGTTGTTGATGTCGAAGCTGCCGTCGAGGTGCGGATCGTTGATGAGGCCTTTCCAGCCGATCGTCGTGCGCGGCTTCTCGAAGTACACGCGCATGATGACGAGCAGCTCTTCGCGCAGGCGCTCGGCGAGGGTTTGCAGGCGGTCGGCATAGTCGAGCGCGGCCTTGGGATCGTGGATCGAGCAGGGGCCGACGACTACGAGCAGCCGGTCGTCGCTGCCGTGGATGATGCGTCCGGCCTGCAGGCGGGCCTCGGCGACGACGTGGGAAGCGTGCTCCGTCAGCGGCAGCTCCTCCATCAGGATCGCGGGCGGAATCAGCGGGCGGTAGCCGACGATGCGGGCGTCGTCAGTGACCTCGAACATCAGACAGATCTCCAGAGTGGGGCAGTCGCCGCAGCGGCGAGCTGCCTAGTATACGGGCGCGATGAGGCGGGCTCAGCCCGCGAGCGCGCTGCCGAGGCGGAAGCAGAGCCAGGCGCCGAGATAGCCCAGCGTCGTCATGTACAGCCAGGAGGCGAGCGGCCAGCGCCAGCTATTGGTCTCACGGCGGATCACGGCGAGCGTCGAGATGCACTGCAGGCACAGCGCGTAGAACACCATCAGGCCGATCGCCATCGGCAAGGTGAACACCGGCGTGCCGTCGGCGCGCTTGGCCTCCTTGATGCGGTCGATCAGCCGCGCCTCGCCGCCGGCATCGGCGTCCTCGACGGCGTAGAGCGTGCCGAGCACCGCGATGACGACCTCACGGGCCGGGAAGGACGCGATGACCGCCGCCGTGACCTTCCAGTCCCAGCCTAGCGGCGCGAAGACCGGCGCGACGGCGTGGCTCGCGCGCCCGAGGTAGCTCTCGGCGATCGGCGGCGCCGCGCTGAGGCCGTCGCCGGCGTCCACGCGCGGAAAGGACGCGAGCACCCACACCACCAGCGCGACGGTGAAGATGATCGTGCCGGCGCGCTTCAAGAAGATCTGCACGCGACCCAGCAGCTTGACCGCCACCGACTTGAGCTGCGGCAGCCGGTACGGCGGCATCTCGAGCAGGAAGCGGCTGCGCGGCCCGCCGTAGAGGAGGCGGTTGACGAGAAAGGCGGTGAAGACCGCGCCGGCCATGCCGAGCAGGTAAAAGCCGAGCAGCACCAGGCCCTGCAGATTGACCAGGCCGCCGAGCCAGGTCTTCTGCGGCACGAAGGCTGCGATCAGCAGCGCATAGATCGGCAGGCGCGCGGAGCAGGTCATGAACGGCGCGGCGAGGATGGTCGCCAGCCGATCGCGCGGATTGGCGATCACGCGCGTGCCCATGATGCCGGGCACGGCGCAGGCGAAGCTCGAGAGCATCGGGATGAAAGACTGCCCGGACAGCCCGCACCAGCGCATCAGGCGGTCGACGACGAAGGCCGCGCGCGACATGTAGCCCGAGTCCTCGAGCACGATGATGAAGGCGAACAGCAGCGCGATCTGCGGCAGGAACACCACGACGCTGCCGACGCCGGCGATCACGCCGTCGACCAGGAAGCTCTGCAGCAGCCCCGGCGCCGTCGCCGCGCGCACCCACTCGCCGAGCGCCGCGGCGCCCACGTCGATGCCGTCCATCAGCGGCGTCGCCCAGGCGAACACCGACTGGAACACGATGGCCATCGACAGCACGAAGGCGAGCGAACCGTAGACCGGATGGTTCAGCCAGCGATCGAGGACTTCGCGCCAGCCCGGCTTGCGTTCCGCGCGGCGCTCGACGCGCGCGATCAGCGCGTTGATCCAGCTATAGCGATCGCGCGCCTCGACGGTGGCGAGGCTGCGGCCCTGAGCCAGCGCCCGGCGGCGCGCCGCCAGCTCCGCGCCCAGCGAGTCGCCGGCGCGTGCGAGCAGCCGCTGCTCGGCATGGCCCTGCTCGTCGATCAGCGCGCGTTCGATCTCGGCCGGGACAGTGTCGACGCCGCGCGCGCGCAGCGTCGCGGCGAGCTCGTCGGCGGCCTGCTTCAGCGTCGGGTTGATGCGCAGCGGGCTCGGCTTGCCCTGCGCAATCGCCTGCGCGAGCGCGGCGCGCAGCGCCTCGAGGCCCGTGCCCTGCGCCGCGGCGATCGGCACCAGCGGCGCGCCGAGCGCCGCTTCGAGCTGCGCCAGATCGAGCGTGACGCCCTGGGCGGCGAGCAGATCCGTCATGTTGAGGGCGATGACGACGGGCACGCCGAGCTCGAGCACCTGGCTCGCGAGGAAGAGATTCCGGCGCAGGTTCGTCGCATCGACGATCAGGAGCACGACGTCCGGGCGGCCGACGGCGGGCACGCGCCCGAGCAGCACGTCGACGGCGACCATCTCGTCCGGCGACTGCGCGCTCAGCGAGTAAGTGCCCGGCAGATCGACGACGTCGACTTCGCCCCCGGCGAGGCGCAGCGTGCCGACGACGTGCTCGACCGTGACGCCGGGGAAATTGCCGACCTTCTGGCGCAGGCCGGTCAGCGCGTTGAACAGCGTGCTCTTGCCGGTGTTCGGATTGCCGATCGTGACGACGACGGGACGCCGCGTCGCCGCGCGCGCAGCCCCCGCGGCGAGGGAGTCAGGCGAGGACATCGACGTGGACCAGCGCGGCTTCGGCCCGCCGCAGCGACAGCGCATAGCCCATCACGCGCACCTCGATCGGATCGCCGGTCGGCGCCCAGCGCAGGACTTCGATGTCGGCGCCGTCGATGATCCCGAGCTCCATCAGGCGCTGCGTGAACGCATCGTGCTGCGCATAGCCGGCCACGGTGCCCCGCTGCCCGGGGGCCAGCTCGGCGAGGGTCTTCGGCATCAGGCGAACAGCGCGCGCAGGCGCGAGCGCAGGGGCAGGCGCGTCGGGCGGATTCTGATGTGGGCGGCGTCTTCGCGCGTCAAGGCCCAGCGGCTGTCGTCGATCATCACGAGCATCGGATCGCCGCCGCGCAGGATTTCGAGCCGGGCGCCGGGCACCAGACCGCGGGCCGCGAGGCGCGCGAGCAGCGCGGGCGTGGCGGCGTCGATGTCGACGATGTCCGCGACGACGCCGTGACCGTGGTCGGCCAGGGAAGAGGGCGGAGGGACGGCGTCTCGCACGTGGGGATCCAGCTCGTGTCGCGGCTCGGAAGCTTCTAAATGCGAATCATTCTAAATAGTGGGCATCTTAGCGAGCGGCTGCCGCTTTGTCACCCGTCCGCGCGGCGGCGCCGGCCGGTCAACTGAATGCGGGACGTGCGCGCGGCCGCGGCTGCGCGTGCGGCGGGCCCCGGCGCTCGCTGCCCTGGGCCGCCAGGTGATGGCGCTGCACCTCGCGCCAGAACTCGACGGTCAGGAGATCCGCGTGCCGCGCGGCGAAGACCTGCTTCAGGCCGTCGTCGAAGGCCAGGAAGCGTATGAACTCTTCGGGGAAGACGTCGTTGGCGTTGACGTGGAACCAGGGCCGCGGCCGCATTTCGTCTTCCTCGAACGGCGACTCCGGCAGCTCGCGGAAATTGCAGTCGGTGACGAGGCAGAGCTCGTCGTAGTCGTAGAAGATGCAGCGGCCGTGGCGCGTCACGCCGAAATTCTTGATCAGCAGATCGCCCGGAAAGATGTTCGCATAGGCGAGGTCGCGCAGCGCCTGGCCGTAGTCGATCACGGCCGCTTCGGCCGCCGCGCGCGGCGCCTCGCGCACGAAGAGGTTCAGCGGGCGCAGGCGGCGCTCGACGTAGAGGTGCTTCAGCACCAGCATGTCGCCCTCGACGCGCGCGCTCTCCGCCGCTTCGTCGAGCAGTTCCTCGAGCACGGCCGGCTCGAACTTCGCGAGCGGGAACTCGATGTCCATGAACTCCTGCGTGTCGATCAGGCGGCCGGCGCGATCGTGCCGGAACACGAACTGGTACTTCTCCATGACCTCCTGGCGGCTCGTGTTCTTCGGGAAGCCGAACTTGTCGCGGATGACCTTGAACACCAGATCGTAGGACGGCAGGGTGAAGCAGATCATCACCAGGCCGCGATCGCCCGGCGCGTGCACGAAGCGGTCGTGGCAGGTCGCGAGGTGATTGGAGAACTGCCGGTAGCGCTCGGTCTTGCCCTGGCGAATGCGGCCGAGCACGGTGTAGAGCTCGTCGATCGGCTTGTGCGGCAGCAGCGAGTTGATGAAGTAGACCGCGCCTTCGACGGGCTCGAGATCGGCGAAGAAGTACGAGCGCGTGAAGCCGAAGAGGATGCTGATCTCGTCGACGGACATCATGATCTGATCGACCTTGATGCCGTCGTCGTCGTTGCGCAGCGCGATCACGAGCGGCGCCTCGCGCGCATCCCAGAACACCTTGCCGATGAGATAGGCGCGCGCGGACTGGTAGAACACGGCCGGTAGGAAATCGAGGCGCAAGAGCTCGTCGGCGGCGGCGCCGTCCTGCGCGGCGTAGTGCTCGATGTCGTGCTCGATGCGTGAGACGTCGCCCTCGAAATCGGCGTAGGGCACGGCGAAATCGCAGTCGTTCAGGAGCTGCCGCAGCAGCTCGCGCAGATCGCCCCAGTTCAGATAGCTGCGACATTCCAGCACGTGCCGCTGCGCGTCGCGGATGTTGAAGCGGATGTCGTGGAATTCGGTCTCGGGATCGATGCCGACGGTCTGGAAGATGCGCCGGCTGATCGAGTTGAAGAAAGTCTTGGAAAAGGCGCCGTCCGGGATGCCGTCGACGCGGGCGCCGAAGGTCTGCTTGAGCAGCGGCCACAGCTCGCGAGTCCTGGCCGGCGGGCCCAGCAGCCGCTGCAGCGCGGCGACCTGGCGGTCGACGGACTTGGTGTAGAGCTCGAGGCGCTCGCTGAAGTCGCGCTCGGCGCCGCGCCAGTCACGCGCCTCGAAGCGCTGCTTGGCGCGGCGCGTGATGCGCCCGAAGTTGTCGTTGTACTTGACGAAGGCCTCGCGGACGCTCTTCGCCGCCTCGAACAGCAGCTCGCGCCGCGCGGCGTCCGTCACGGTGTCCGGGGTCCGGCTCAGAGGCGTTCGATCAGCGCCGTCGCGAACTCGCTGCACTTCACCTCTTTGGCCCCCTCCATCATGCGCGCGAAGTCGTAGGTCACGATCTTGTCGCCGATGGTGCGATCCATCGCGCCGATGATCATGTCGGCGGCTTCGGTCCAGCCCATGTAGCGGAACATCATCTCGCCCGACAGCAGCACCGAGCCCGGGTTCACCTTGTCCTGGTTCGCGTACTTCGGCGCCGTGCCGTGCGTCGCCTCGAAGATGGCGTGCCCGGTGAGGTAGTTGATGTTGCCGCCCGGCGCGATGCCGATGCCGCCGACCTGCGCGGCGAGCGCATCGGAGAGATAGTCGCCGTTCAGGTTCAGGGTCGCGATCACGTCGAACTCGCTGGGGCGGGTCAGCACCTGCTGCAGCGTGATGTCGGCGATCGCGTCCTTGATCAGGATCCTGCCGCTCGCCAGCGCCGAGTCCTGTTCCGCGTTCGCGGCCTTCGTGCCCTGCGCGGCGACGGTCTTCTCCCACTGGTTCCAGGTATAGGTGTGCTTGCCGAACTCCTGCTCGGCGACTTCATAGCCCCAGTTCCGGAAGGCGCCTTCCGTGAACTTCATGATGTTGCCCTTGTGCACGAAGGTCACGCTCTTGCGGCCGTTGGCGATCGCATACTCGATCGCGGCGCGGACGAGGCGCGCCGTGCCCTCCTGGGACACCGGCTTGATGCCGATGCCGGAAGTGGCCGGAAAGCGGATCTTCTTGTACTGGTCCGGGAACTGCTCCGCGAACATCGTCATGAAGCGCTTCTGATCGGCCGAGCCCATCTCGAATTCGAGACCGGCATAGATGTCCTCGGTGTTCTCGCGGAAGATCACCATGTCGACGGCGCCGGGATTCTTGACCGGCGAAGGCACGCCCTTGAACCAGCGCACGGGCCGCAGGCAGACATAGAGATCGAGGATCTGGCGCAGGGCCACGTTCAGCGAGCGGATGCCGCCACCGACGGGCGTGGTCAGCGGGCCCTTGATGGCGACCAGGTATTCGCGACAGGCGTCCAGCGTGGCCTCGGGCAGCCACGAGCCGGTCAGGTTGTTGGCTTTCTCACCCGCGTAGACTTCCATCCACGCGATTTTGCGCTTGCCGCCGTAGGCCTTCTGCACGGCGGCGTCCATGACGCGCTGGCTGGCGCGCCACACGTCGGGTCCGATGCCGTCGCCTTCGATGAAGGGGATGATCGGATTGTCCGGGACCGTCAGCTTGCCACTGGCGATGGTGATGCGGGCGCCGTCGGCTGGCGGTGCGATTTTCGTACTCAAGTGCTTTACCTCCCGTTCTCGTAAAAGCCCGGCAAGTTTTTCACACTCGCCGCGCGGTTGCCATGCGCCGGACCCCTGGTGGCGCTGCTCGGCCGGCGCTCGGCCCGGCGCCGGCGGTGCGTGCGCGAGGCCTAGCGCTTCCGATTGAGTCCGTGCAGGTGTTCGCATATTCTGCCCGACGGCGTCAGGCATCCCTATAAAAAGTACAAATCCTTGATTCCAAAAACGAGAATCATCGTTTTCGACGCAGAACGGAACGACCGCGCGCTACTCGGTCTAGCCCTGAAGAGTCTCCGGCCCGAAGTCGAGGTGCTGGAAGCCACCAACGCGCTCGAAGTGGTGCACCACCTCGGCGCAGGGCCGATCACGGCACTCGTCGCGGAGCCCGGTGCGTCCTTCCTCGAGTTGTCGGCGATCGTCGACGACCTGCGCCGTCGCGACCTGCAGTGCCAGTTCTGGCTGTTCTGCGCCGAGCACGGCGCGCCGTCGCCGCGCGAGTGCATCGGCCGCGGCGTCGACGGCCGCGCCGAAAAGACCAGCGCCGGCTATCTCGGCCTGCCCGGTCGCCTGTTCGAGCGTCTGCGCGTCGCGGCCGAGCTGTCCGAACGCGTCACGGCCGAGGCCGCCGCCGTCGCCTCCAGCGCGTTTCCGCTCGCGAGCTGCATCGTGGGCCGCCACGGCACGCTCGTCGCCGTCAATCGCGCGTGCGAAGAGCTGCTGCAGCAGCCGCGCTATGCGCTGCTGGACGAGCCGCTCGATCTCTTCGTCGGCGGCGCGGAGCGCCAGGATGAGATCCGGCGCCGCCTGCACGGCGCACGCGCGCAGTGGGAGCTGGCCGCACCGCTGCGCGGCGATCCGGATCCCGCGCGCAAAGTCGCGCTGATGGCGCGGCCGATCGGCGACGAGGCCGGTCTCGTCGGGCTGTGGGCGATGAGTCTGCTCGACGTGACGAAGCTGCTGGCCGGCGGCGAGCTCGCGGCCGCGCCGGCGCGCGACGCCGATCTCGATCGCCTGCTCTTCGCCGTCGCGCACGATCTGCAGGCGCCGCTGAACTCCCTGCACAGCAATGCGCGCTGGCTGCTCGAGCATCTGCCGGCCGCGGATCCGGACACGGCGTCCGCGGCGCAGGAGATGGCGGCGCTGACCCAGCGCATGCAGCAGATGCTCGACGGCATCCTGGAGCTGTCGACGCTGCGCGCCGGCGTGCGCGAGCCCGAGCTCGTCGAGCTCGACGAGGTGCTCGCCGACGCCATCGCGAATCTCAGGAGCGACATCGACGAGGCCGGCGCGACGGTCGAACGCCAGCCGCTGCCGCGCCTCGTCGTCAATCGTCAACAAATGCTGCAGGTCTTTCAGAACCTGCTCGCCAACGCGCTGAAGTTCCGCAGCGCGCGCGTACCCCGTATTCGAGTGTCGGCGCAGGAGTCCGCCGACAGCCTTCGTATCCTCGTCGAGGACAACGGCATCGGCATCGATCCCAAGGACGTGACCCGTATTTTCGGCATGTTCCAACGCCTGCACGGCGAGCGGGAGTATCCGGGCCTCGGCATCGGACTTGCGCTGTGCCAGCAGATAGTCCGCGGCCACGGAGGCGAGCTCTTCGTCGAATCGACTCCCGGCCGCGGCGCGTGCTTCATCATCGAGTTCAGGGGACCGGGGCTGCGTGCGGTGACGGCGCAAGCTCCGCGTAACGGAGCGCCGCAGCGATGACCGAACAGACGATTACCTGTCGTGTCCTGCTGGTCGAAGACATCGAGTCCGAGGCCAAGCTCGTCGTGAAGAACCTGCGCCGCGTCAGCGGCTGGCGCTTCATCATCGAGCATTTCGATCGCCTCGTGCCGGCGCTGGAGCGCGTGCGTGAAAGCCGCTTCGACGTCGTGCTGCTGGACCTCAACCTGCCCGATGGGGCCGGCATCGAGGTCTGCCAGCGCATGCACGCAGCGGCGCCGCACACGCCGACGATCGTGCTCACCAACCAGACCAGCATCGAGCTCGGCACCAAGGCGCTGCGCGAGGGCGCGCAGGACTATCTGATCAAGCGCGAGGTCGATGCGACGCTGCTCGGCCGCGCGATCCGCTACGCGATCGAGCGCAATCGCGCCGAGCGCGCGCTGCGCGAGAGCGAGCAGCGCTACGCGCTCGCCGTCGCCGGCGCCAACGACGGCATCTGGGACTGGAACATGCGCGACTCCGAGGTCTATTTCTCGGCGCGCTGGAAGGCCATCCTCGGCTACGCGGAGCACGAGATCGCCGATCGCATCGACGAATGGTTCGATCGCGTGGATCTGCGCGACCGCGAGAAGTTCGACGAAGCGATGTCGCAGCATCTGGAGAGCAAGACCGCGCTGTTCGAGAGCGAATACCGGATCACCGCCAAAGGCGGCGAAGTGCGCTGGGTGCTGAGCCGCGGCGTCGCGGTGCGCGACGAATCGGGCGCGCCCTGGCGCATGGCGGGCTCGATGACCGACATCACGCGGCGCAAGCAGACCGAGGCGCGGCTGCTGCACGAGGCGATGCACGACGCGCTGACGGGCCTGCCGAACCGCATCCTCTTCATGGACCGCCTCGAGCTCGCGCTGCGCCGCTATCGCCGCGATCCGCACAAGCTGTTCGCGGTGCTGTTCTTCGATCTCGACCGCTTCAAGCACGTCAACGACAGTCTCGGCCACCAGGTCGGCGACGAGCTGCTCGCGCAGGTCGCCGGCCGCCTGCTCGGCTGCCTGCGGCCGGGCGACACGCTGGCGCGGCTCGGCGGCGACGAATTCGCGATCGTGCTGAACGACATCGCCGGGCCGACCGACGCGATCTTCGTCGTCGAGCGCCTGCAGGAAGCGCTGGCGCAGGAGTTCGAGATCGAGGCGCATTCGATCTACACCTCGGCGAGCATCGGCATCGCCGTCAGCTCGGAGAGCTACCGCACGCCGGACGAGATGCTGCGCGACGCCGACATCGCGATGTACCGCGCGAAGAACTCGGGCCAGGCGACCTACGCGGTGTTCGACACCTACATGCACGACCAGGCGATGTTCCAGCATCGCATGGAAACCGATCTGCGCCGCGCGCTCGACAAGGGCGAGTTCGACATCTACTACCAGCCGATCGTCGCGATGGACGATCAGCACGTGATCGGCTTCGAGGCGCTGCTGCGCTGGCACCACCCGAGTCGCGGGCTGGTGATGCCCGAGGAGTTCATCGGCATCGTCGAGGACACGAGCCTCGTCGTGCCGATCGGCTGGTGGGTGATCGAGCGCGCCTGCTGCCAGCTCGCGAAGTGGCAGCGGCTGTTCCCGCTGCAGCCGCCGCTCGCGATGAGCATCAACGTCTCCGGCAAGCTGTTCCTGACCGACGACATGGCGAAACGCCTCGCCGCGCTGCTCGAGGACTGCGGGCTCGCGCCGCAGTGCATACGCCTGGAGATCACCGAGCGCGTCGTGATGGATCACGGCGATCTCGTGCTCAGCACGCTGTCGGATCTGCGCGATCTCGGCGTGCAGTTGCACGTCGACGACTTCGGCACCGGCTATTCCTCGCTGACCTACCTGCAGCGCTTCCGCTACGACTCGCTGAAGATCGATCGCACTTTCGTGTCGACGATGAGCGAGAAGGTCGACAGCAGCGCGATCGTCGAGGCCATCATCAGCCTCGGCATGACGCTCGGCATGCAGGTCGTCGCCGAGGGCGTCGAAACGCCCGAGCAGTTCCACCGCCTGCGCGCGATGAACTGTCCCGCGGCGCAGGGCTTCTGGTTCTGCAAGCCGCTGCACCAGGACGCGGTCAACGACTTCCTGCGCAGCGGCGGCGCGTCGGTGATGATCGCGGGCTCGGCGAGCCATTGACGGTGGGGCGGGCATGACGGCGCCGATCCGCGTGACGCTGCCGACGCCGGACGGCGAGCTCGCCGTGTGGAGCTGGGGCGCAGCGCCAGCGCCGTGCATCGTCCTCGTCCACGGCTGGGCGGACTGCGGCGCGAGCTTCGACGCGGTCGCGCGCGAGCTCGCCGCCGACTATCGCGTGCTCGCGCCCGATCTGCGCGGCTACGGCGATTCTTCCTGGGTCGCGAACGGCTACTGGTTCCCGGACTACCTGCGCGATCTCGAAGCGGTGTTCGAATCCGCGCTCGTCCACGGGCCCGTGACGCTGGTCGGCCACAGCATGGGCGGCAACGTCTGCGGGCTGTATGCCGGCATCCGGCCCGAGCGCGTCGCGAGCCTCGTCTTGCTCGAAGGTTTCGGCCTGCCGGAGAGCCGGCCGGCCGATGCGCCGAAGCGCTACGCGCAGTGGCTCGATCAGCAGCGCGAGCCGCCGGGCTTCCGCGATTTCGCCGACGCAGCGGCGCTGCTCGCGCACTTGCGCAAGCTCGCGCCGCGCGCCGCGCCCGCCGTGCTCGAGCAGGTCGCGCGCTGCTGGGCCCGCCCCGTCGACGGCGGCGGCTGGCGCCTGAAGATGGATCCCCGCCACAAGCGCTACAACCCCGTGCTCTACCGGCGCGAGGAAGCGGCCGCCTGCTGGCGCGCGACGCGCGCCCCGGTGCTGCTCGTCGCCGGCGCGGACTCGGATTTTCGCGCGCGCTTCCGCGGGCTCGATCCGCTCGCCGACGCGGCGGGCCACTACCGCGAGGCGCGGATCGAGACGCTCGCGGATGCCGGTCACATGATGCACTGGGAGCGGCCCGCGGCCGTCGCGTCCCTGGTGCGCGAGGCCGCCGCGCGCGGGGCCGCCGAGGCGTGAGGCCGGTCGCGCACGGGAGCTGGCTGATCGTCGGCTGCGGTGATCTCGGCACCCGTGTGCTCGCGCGGCTCGCGGCCGCACAGGCGAAGACGGCGGTCCTCACGCGCGATGAGCGACGTGCGGCGCACTTCGAGCGCGCTTACGGCGCGCGCAGCCTCATCGGCGCCTACGCGGACGAAGCGCTGCTCGAGCGCTGTGCCGCGACCTTGCCCGCGCCGCTGCGCGTGCTGTGCCTGCTGCCGCCCTTGGCCTGCGTCGACGGGCAGGACCGACTCGCGCCGTTCGCACGTTTCTGTGCGCTGCTCGACGAAATGCGCCCCGCACGCGCGCTGCTGAGCTCGAGCACCGGCGTGTACGGCGAGCGGGGCGGGGCGCGGGTGACGGCGGAGACGCCGTGCCGGCCCGCGACCGCGCGCGAGCGCCGGCTGTGCGAGATCGAAGCCCTGTGGCTCGCGAGCGAGGGACGCCAAGTGCTGCGCTGTGCCGGCCTCTATGGGCTCGGTAGCGTCATCGGTCTCGCCGGCCTCCTCACGTACAAGCCCGTGGCGGGCGATCCGGACGGCTGGCTGAATCTGCTGCACGTCGAGGATGCCGCGGCCCTGCTCCTCGCGATGGCGCTGGGCGCGCCGGCACGCATCGAGCTCGGCGCCGACGGCCATCCCGTCACGCGCCGCGACTATTACGCGGCGCTCGCCGCCTGGGCCGGTGTGCCGCCGCCGTGCTTCGATCGCACGCTCGCGCCGCGCGGCGGGACGCGGCGCTGCGATCCCGCCACGACTTACGCGCGGCTCGCTTGGCGGCCGATGTTCAGCGACTTCCGCGCGGGGCTCGCCAGCCTTCAGCTCGGATGAGCGCGACGGCCGCGCTCACTCGCGGATGAAATCCCCGAAGGCGCGGCTGCCGTCGCCGCAGGGGATCTGCGCCTCGACTGCGAGCCGCTCGGGATCGATCGCGTACAGCGCGTTGTCGAACCAGCTCGCGACGTAGACGCGATCGAGGCTAGGCGAGTAGTCGATGCCTTCGGGATAGTCGCCGACCGGGATGCGCAGCAGCTCGCGCGCCGCGCCGACGTCGACGACCGACACGCTGCCGCTCTGCTGATTGGTGACGAAGAGCAGATTGCGCTTCGCATCGTGGATGCTCGCGTACGGCGCGTCGCCGACTCTCACGCGCGCGATCTCACGCCTCGCCTGCAGAGCGACGATCGAGACGTCGTCGCTCTTCACGTTCGCCGTGAAGAGCAGGCGGCCGTCCTCGCTGAGCGTGACGCCGAACGGACGGCGCCCGACGGCGATGCGCGCGGACTGCGCGCCGTCCGGCAGCGACAGGAGCTGGACCGCGTGATCGTCGCGGTTCGCGACCGCGAGCCAGGCGCCGTCGCGCGACACCGCGAGCCCGGCCGGGATGCGGCCGACGGCAAAGGCGCCGACGACCTTGCGCGCGTCGCGATCGACGATCTCGACGCGTTGGTCGTACCAGTTCGCGACGTAGAGCCGCGGCCGCAGCGGATCGGCGGCGAGCCCGAGCGGGCTGGCGCCGGTCGGGATCTCGGCGATCGCGCGGGCCCGACGCAGATCGATGACGCTGAGCGAATTGCCGTCGGGATTGCTGACGTAGGCGTAGTCGCCGGTGCTCGACCCCGCCGCGACGCCGGCCGGGTGGCGCCCGACGGCGACGGTGGCAAGGACGCGGCGGTCGGCGAGATCGATCACCGTCACGCTGTCCGCGCCCTGATTGGTGACATAGGCGCGCGGTGCCGCCGCCAGCGGCGCGCCGCCGAGCAGCGCGAGCAGTGCGGCGACGCCGCGGGCCGCGCCGGCGCGCGTCACTGCTCGGCGAGTTTCTTGAGATTGGCGAGACCGGCCTCGTAAGTGCCGATGACGGCTTTCCTCGCAGCCTCGTCGTTCTGCTCCGGCGGCGGATTGTTCTTGCCCCAGGAGCGATAGAAGCCGCCTTTCCACGACGCGGTCGAGGTGCCGTCGCCGTTGTCGAGGACGCTGAGGAAGGAGGCGTAGGTCGTGACCGGCAGCACCGTCACGTCGGTCTTGGTGATGCGGTACTTGTAGGTCATCTTGGCCGCATCGTACATCTGCAGCTCTTCTTCGATCTTCGGCCCATCGGCCTTGCCGATGAACAGCACGCGCTTGGCGCCGACCTCGTTGCCGCCCGTGCCTTCGCATTTCACGACGCCCGGGTGCCACTGGCCGATCGAGCAGAAGTCGGCGATGAGTGCCCACACTTTTGCCGCCGGCGCATCGATCTTGATGTCCCTCTCCACTTTCTGGCGCGACGGGCCATGCGCCGCCGCGACGAGCGGCAGCGCGCACAGCAGAATAAGGACGAGACGGCGATGCATGTTCCCCCCAAGGAAGTCGCGGCCGCGCGATGGCCGCCGGTTGCGATTCGAAGTCGCGGCATGGTAATCCGCGTCCATGAGCTCCACCAGTCCGCGCGATGGCGAGTAGCGCAGCGAGGACCGCGACGCCGCCCGCTGCGATCTTCGTTTCCCGGGGATCTCGATGACGACGATAGTCTGGTTCCGGCGCGATCTGCGTCTCGCCGATCACGGCCCGCTCGCGGCGGCCTGCGCGCGCGGCAGGCCGATCGTGCCGGTGTACGTGCATGACGATGCAGGCGATCCTTGGGCGCCCGGCGCGGCGAGCCGGGTCTGGCTGCATCATTCGCTCGCTGCCCTCGGCCGCGATCTCGCCGCGCGCGGCAGTCCGCTGCTGCTGCGCCGGGGCCCGACGGTCGAAGTGCTCGAGGCCCTCGCCGCCGAGACGGGCGCCGAAGCGCTCGCCTTCAACCGCCGCCACGAGCCGCACGAACGCGCGCGCGAGGCGCGCGTGCGAGCGCGGCTCGGCGATCGCCTCGCGCTGCTCGTAAGCGACGACGCCCTGCTCGTCGCGCCCGAACGGCTCGCGACCGGTGGAGGGCGGCCCTATCGCGTGTACACGCCGTTTTGGCGGCGTCTGCGCGAAGTCTTCGCCGCCGGCCCGCCGCAGCCGCCGCCGCGCCGGTTGCCGCCGCCGTCGCGGCCGCCGGCGACTCTGCCGCTCGCCGCCCTCGAACTGCTGCCGCGGATCCGCTGGGACCTCGAGCTCGTCGGCCACTGGGCCATCGGCGAAGCGGGCGCGCGGCGCCGCCTCGACGCCTTCGCCGCCGATGGCATCGAGGACTACGCGAGCCTGCGCGATCTGCCCGGCGCAGACGGCGTGTCGCGTCTCTCGCCGCATCTGCACTTCGGCGAGATTTCGCCGCGTCAGGCCTGGCATGCGATCGCGGCGCAGGCGGCGGCGAGCGGCCGCCTCGGGATTTCAGACGAGGCGCTGGTCTGGCTGCGCCAGCTCGCGTGGCGCGAGTTCGCCCAGCATCTGCTGCATCACCATCCGGCGACGAGCGACGCGCCGCTGCGCGAGGAGTTCATGCGGTTTCCTTGGGTCGAGGATGCGGCCGGGCTCGCGCGCTGGCAGCGCGGCGCGACGGGCTATCCGATCGTCGACGCCGGCATGCGCGAGCTGTGGCGCACGGGCTGGCTGCACAACCGCGTGCGCATGATCGTCGCGTCCTTCCTGATCAAGGATCTCGGCGTGCACTGGCGCGAGGGCGCGCGCTGGTTCTGGGACACGCTCGTCGACGCCGATCTCGCCAACAACACGCTCGGCTGGCAGTGGACGGCCGGCTGCGGCGCCGACGCGGCGCCGTACTT
The DNA here is from genome assembly GCA_035325705.1 of Gammaproteobacteria bacterium. Lineage (GTDB taxonomy): Bacteria > Pseudomonadota > Gammaproteobacteria. Next base: position 141,647 of record DAOKZI010000004.1, on the reverse strand, counting down.
CCGCATCTTCAATCCCGTCCTGCAGAGCGCGAAGCTCGACCCGCAGGGACACTATCTGCGGCGCTGGCTGCCCGAGCTCGCCGCGCTGCCGACGGCGGCGCTGCACGCGCCGTGGCGGGCCGCGCCGGCGACGCTCGCCGCGGCGGGCCTGCGTCTGGGCGTCGATTATCCCGCGCCGATCCTCGATCACGCGGCGGCGCGCAGCGCGGCGCTCGCGCGTCTGAAGCGAATGAGCACGTGAGGCGGGCGACGCTCTTCCTCTTCGCCGCGCTGTGCGTCGCTTGCGCGCTGCCTGCCGCCGGCGCGGACGCAGGCGAGGGCGTCGTGCCGGGCGCGATGCGCGTCGCCACGCTCGTCATCGACACGAGATCGGGCAGGCAGATCGAATACACGGTCGAGCTCGCGCTCAGCGCCGCCGAACGGCGGCAGGGGCTGATGGGCCGGCACCGGCTCGCGCCGGACGCCGGCATGCTCTTCGACTTCGGCGCCGCGCAGCCGATCGCGATGTGGATGCGCAATACCTACCTCGCGCTCGACATGGTGTTCGCGGACGAGGCCGGCGTGATCGTCGACATCATCGCGCACACGCCGCCGCTGTCGGAGGCCTTGCTAATGCCGCGCGCAGCGGCGCGCTATGTGCTCGAGCTCGGCGCGGGACAGACCGCGGCGCAGGGGATCGCGGCGGGCGACAGGCTGCGGCTCAGGACTTCGCCTTGATCGCTTCGAGCCCTGCCTCGAAGCCGTCCAGCGACAGCGGGACCTCGATCGGCCGCCGCTCGGCGTCGTGGAAGGTGACGGTGAGCTGCGTGCCATGCCGGAGCTGCGCCAGCAGCGCCTCGTTCAGCTTCAGGCCCGCGCGGCAGCCGTTCGGCTCGCAGCGCTCGACGATGACGCGCGTGGGCTGCGCATCGCCGATGCGGATGCTGACGCCGGGCGGCAGCGAGATCCCGAGCGGCAGGCTCAGCAGCGCGATCGGAGCGTCGGTGGTCGCGACATAGCCGACGGCGAACTGCAGCACGCGCTGACCGCCTTCGCGCAGTACGAGGTTCTGGAAGATGAAGCAGCCGCCCTGGACCTTGCCGCGGGATTCCTCGCATTTCGCGGTCCAGTTGCCGAACTTCTCGGTGTCCTGCGCCGGGGCGCCCGTCGCGGCCAGCGCCAGGCCGCAGGCGAGGAGCAGCGCCGCCGCGCGCATGCGCGATGCGTCCGCTGACGGCTGGGAGGGGCGAAAGCGCATGTTCATCCGATGTCCTCGTGCGGCGCCAATTTACCGCAGCCGGCACACGCTGGCCACGCGCGCTCAGCGCGCGAGCCGCGCGCGTAACCACGCCGGGACGCGCGGATCGGGATGGACGTCGTAGTGATCGTAGGGCTTGAGGTCGATGACCGGCGTGCCGTCCCAGGCATCGAGGCGACGCACCGTGAGCACATTGCCCGCGCGCGCCAGCAGATCGACCACGGCGAGCCCGATCGGATTCGGGCGCGCGCGCCCGCGGGCCGCGAACGCGCCCGTCGGCGGCAAGGTGTCGTCACCGCGCGGCGAGCTCAGCAGCGGCGGATCGCGCGGCGCGCGATCCATCCAGAACAGCACGATGAGCTGGGAGTATTCCTCGATGCCCGTGAGCGCCGCGGCGCAGGCGGGCAGGATCTCGATGTCCGAGACGAGATGACGCCGTGCACGACCGACCTCCGCGTCCGCGAGCGGACAGCGCACATGGCCGACGATGCGCAGCGGGGCATCGAGGCGGGGCAGTTCTTCGCAGGACATGGGCGTCTCCATAGGCCTATTCGTCCGCAGTCCGACACTCTACGGAAACTCTGCACGACTCGCCCCTGCTGCGCTCCTTCCGGGCTACGGGGCGCCTTCTCGTCGTCTTCGTAGCCCGGGTGGAGCGCGCAGCGCGTAACCCGGGATCGGCGTGTCGGTGTCGCGAAGATCCCGGGTTTCGCTCCGCTGCGCCTGATGGGCTACGAGGCTCTCTTCGTAAGCGAGCGCATGAGAGAGCCCTCCGACTCGCTCCCTTCCCACCGGCCTGCTAGGCTCGCCGGCATGCCGCAGTCCACGCAGGCCGATCTGTTCAGTCCGCTGTTCCACCCCGCCGTGGCGGCGTGGTTCGATGCGAGCTTCAGCGGCCCGACGCCGTGCCAGTCGCGCGCCTGGGCCTCGATCGCCGCCGGCCGCCACACGCTGATTGCCGCTCCCACGGGCTCGGGCAAGACGCTCGCCGGCTTTCTGATGGCGATCGACGGCCTGGTCCGTCAGGCCGCGCAGGGGCCTCTACCGGAGGGCACGCAGGTCGTCTACGTCTCGCCCTTGAAGGCGCTGAGCAACGACATCCAGCGCAATCTCGAAGGACCGCTCGCCGGCATCGGGGCGCGCATCGAAGCCGCCGGCGGCGAAGATCCGGGCATCCGCACGGCCGTGCGCACCGGCGACACGCCCGGCACGGCGCGCGCGCTGATGCGCCGGCGCCCGCCGCACATCCTGGTCACGACGCCGGAGTCGCTCTACATCCTGCTGACCAGCGGCAGCGGTCGCGAGATGCTGGCGACGACGCGCATGGTGATCGTCGATGAAATCCACGCCGTCGCCGGCACCAAGCGCGGCGCGCACCTCGCGCTGTCGCTGGCGCGGCTCGACGCGCTGTGCGCGACGCCGCCGCTGCGCATCGGCCTGTCGGCGACGCAGAAGCCGGTCGAGGACATCGCGCGCTTTCTCGTCGGCCCGGGCCGGGACTGCAGCATCATCGATGAAGGCCACGTGCGCGATCGCGTGCTGTCGATCGAGATGCCGTCCTCGCCGCTCGAGACCGTGCTGTCCGCCGACACCGCGCGCGAGATCTACGATCGCATCGCCGAACTGATCGCGGCGCATCGTACGACGCTCGTCTTCGTCAACACGCGGCGGCTCGCCGAGCGCGTCGCCAAGGCGCTGTCCGAGCGGCTCGGCGAGGCCGCGATCACGGCGCACCACGGCAGCATGGCGCGCGAGCGGCGTCTGGAAGCCGAGCAGCGGCTGAAGGCCGGCGAGCTGAAGGCCTTGGTCGCCACCGCTTCGCTGGAGCTTGGCATCGACATCGGCGAAGTCGATCTCGTCTGCCAGCTCGGCTCGACGCGCACGCTCGCGATGTTCCTGCAGCGCGTGGGGCGCTCGGGCCATGCGGTCGGCGCGGTCGCGCGCGGCTGCCTGTTCCCGCAGACGCGCGACGAGCTGGTCGAATGCGCGGCCCTGCTCGACATGACCCGGCGCGGCGAGCTCGATCGCATCGAGATCGCGGGTCCGGCGCTCGATGTCCTCGCCCAGCAGATCGTCGCCGAGGCGGCCAGTCGCGATCTCGCGCTGGACGAGCTCTATGCGCTGGCGCGCCGCGCCTGGCCCTATCGCGATCTCGGGCGCGCGCGCTTCGACGAAGTCGTCGCCATGCTCGCCGAAGGCTTTGCCTTCGCGCAGGGCCGGCGCAGCGCCTACCTGCATCTCGATGCGGTCAACGGCGTCGTGCGCGCGCGGCGCGGCGCGCGTCTCGTCGCCGTGACCTGCGGCGGCGCGATCCCGGACACCGCCGACTACGACGTGATCGCGGAGCCGACGGGACACGTCGTCGGCACGGTCAACGAGGACTTCGCGGTCGAGAGCCTGCCCGGCAACATCTTCCAGCTCGGCAACACCGCGTGGCGCGTGCTGAAGATCGAGGCCTCCGCGATGCGCGTCGAGGACGCGGCGGGACAGCCGCCGGACATCCCGTTCTGGCTCGGCGAAGCGCCGGCGCGCAGCGCCGAGATGTCGCAGGCGGTGTCGCGCCTGCGCGAGGAGTTCGCCGCGCGCAGCGACGCCGCCGCGCCGCGCGAGGCGATCGAAGCCTGGCTCGCGGACGAGATCGGCGCCGGCGCAGTCGCCGCCGCCCAGCTCTACGACTACCTGCAGGGCGGCTACCGCGCGCTGGGCGCGATGCCGACGCAACGGCGGCTGGTGCTCGAACGCTTCTTCGACGAATCCGGCGGCATGCAGCTCGTGATCCACTCGCCGCTGGGCTCGCGCATCAATCGCGCGTGGGGACTGGCGCTGCGCAAGCGCTTCTGCCGCCAGTTCAACTTCGAGCTGCAGGCCGCGGCGGTCGAGGACGCGATCGTGATCTCGCTCGGCGCCGTGCACAGCTTCCCGCTCGCGGACGTGTGGCGCTTCCTCGACGCCGCGACGGTGCGCGAGGTGCTGACGCAGGCCCTGCTCGACGCGCCGCTGTTCGGCGTACGCTGGCGCTGGGTCGCGGCCTGCGCGCTCGCGATCCAGCGCTTTCGCAACGGCAAGAAGACGCCGCCGCGCCTGATCCGCATGCAGGCCGAGGATCTGGTGTCGCTGGTCTTTCCGGATCAGCTCGCGTGCTTCGAGAACCTGCGCGGCAAGCGCGAGATCCCCGATCACCCGCTCGTGAACCAGGCGATCGAAGACTGCCTGCAGGAAGCGCTGGACGTCGCCGGCCTCGAAGCACTGCTGGCGCGCATCGATGCCGGCGAGATCGAGCTCGTCGCGCGCGATCAGGTCGAGCCTTCGCCGTTCGCGCTCGCGGTGCTGAACGCGAACCCCTATGCCTTCCTCGACGACGCGCCGCTCGAGGAACGCCGCACGCAGGCGGTGCAGAGCCGGCGCTGGCTGGATCCGGAGACGGCGACGAATCTGGGCGCGCTCGATCCGCAGGCCATTGCGCGCGTACGGGCCGAAGTCGCGCCGGCGCCGGCCTCGATCGAGGAGCTCCACGACGCGCTGCTCGTCGCCGGCCTCCTCGCGGCGCAGGAGCTCGACGCATCCGCCGCGCGCTGGTGCGAAGAGCTCATCGCCGCCGGCCGCGCGAGCGAAGTGCGCGTGACGGCCGGCGGACCCGCGATCTGGGTCGCGACCGAGCGCTATCGCGAGCTCGTCGCGCTGTGGCCGGATCTCGAACGGCTGCGCGGCGAGGGCCTCGCGCGCTGGCAGGACGCGAGCCCCGCGCCCGCGCGCGAGGACGCGCTGCGCGCGCTGCTGCGCGGGCGCCTGGATATGAGCGGGCCGGCGACGCCGCGCGAGCTGCAGCGCCTGCTGCCCGTCGCCGCCGGCGAGCTCGAGGCGGCGCTGCTCGCGCTCGAAGCCGAGGGCGCGATCCTGCGCGGGCGTTTCTCGCCGGGCACGGAAGAGCTCGAATGGTGCGAGCGGCGTCTGCTCGCGCGCATCCATCGCTACACGCTGAACCGCCTGCGCGCGGAAATCGAGCCCGTCACGGCCGCCGATTACCTGCGCTTCCTGCTCGAATGGCACTACCTCGCGAAGGACACGCAGGTCGATGGCGTGCCGGCGACGAAGCGCGTGCTCGAGCTGCTGTCCGGCGTCGAGGCGCCGGCCGCGAGCTGGGAAGCGGCGCTGCTGCCCGCGCGCGTCGGCGACTATCTCCCTTCGCATCTCGATCAGCTCCTGGCGACGGGCGCCGCGACCTGGGCGCGCCTGCCGCCGCGCGAGCCGCCGATCGGCCGCCACGTCGGCTCGCTGCGCGCGACGCCGCTGTGCGTGCTGCCGCGCGCGGAGCTCGCGCTGTGGACCGCGAGCGCCGACCGCTCGCCGCCGGCGCCCAGCGCCTCGGCGCAGCGCGTGCTCGATCATCTGCGCGCGCACGGCGCGTCCTTCTTCGAAGATCTCGTCGGCGAGCTCGGTCTCTTGCGCACGCAGCTCGAGCAGCTACTCGCCGAGCTCGTCGCGCTGGGCCACGTGACGGCCGACAGCTTCGTCGGCCTGCGCGCGCTGCTGCTGCCCGCCGCGAAGCGGCGTCACGCCGGCGGCGTGCGGCGGCGTTTCGGCGTGACGCTGGAGGAGGCGGGGCGCTGGTCCCATGTCCGGCGCACGACCGCGGCGGCGGTGCCGTCGGACGCGCAGCTCGAGGCCCTCGCACGCGTGCTGTTGCGGCGCTACGGCGTGGTGTTCAGACAGGTGCTCGCGCGCGAATCGCGGGTGCCGCCGTGGCGCGATCTGCTCGGCGCGCTGCGCCGCCTGGAAGCGCGCGGCGAAGTGCGCGGCGGCCGCTTCGTCGCCGGCTTCTCGGGAGAACAGTTCGCGAGCACCGAGGCGCTCGAGTCCCTGCGCCGCGTTCGGCGCGGCGCGGAGTCGCCGCAGTGGGTCGCCGTGCACGCCGTCGATCCCTGCAATCTCGTCGGCATCCTCGTGCCGGGCCTGCGCCTGCCGGCGGTGATGGGCAATCGCGTCGTGTACTTGAACGGTGAGGCGGTGGCCGTGCAGATCGGCGGCGAGACCAGGTTCCTGCGCGCGCTGCCGATCGACGCGCAGATTCGGGCGCGCACCGCGCTCGCCGGGCTGCGCGACGCCCGCGGCGCGCGGACGCGGCTGCGACGCGCCTGAGCGCCTAGACCGGCGCCGCCTGTGTCCTCGCGCAGCGGGAGGCGGGTCCGCGGCCGACATCGGCGGCCTTGCCGCCCGGCATCGACGGCAGCGTACGCGCGCGCCGCGCGGCGCGGCATTCCTCGCTTGCCGTGAAAATCGTCATCGCGCCCGATTCGTTCAAGGAGAGCCTGGCCGCGTCCGCGGTCGCGAAGGCGATCGAGAAAGGCCTCAAGCGTGTCCTGCCCGAGGCCGACTGCGTGCGCGTGCCGATGGCGGACGGCGGCGAGGGCACGGTCGAGGCCGTCGTCACCGCGACCGGCGGCCGCCGCGTCCGGCGCCGAGTGCGCGGCCCGCTGGGCCAAGCGGTGACGGCGACGTTCGGCGTGCTGCCCGACGGTAGCGCGATCGTCGAAATGGCGGCCGCCTCGGGCCTGCCGCTGGTGCCGCCCGCGCGCCGCAATCCGCTGAAGACCACGAGCTACGGCACCGGCCAGCTCATCCGCGCCGCGATCGAAGGCGGCGCGCGGCGCATCGTCGTCGGCATCGGCGGCTCGGCGAGCAACGACTGCGGGGCCGGCATGGCGCAGGCGCTGGGCGCGGTGTTCCGCGACGGCCGCGGGCGCGCGCTGACGCGAGTCCTGGCCGGCGGCGATCTCGCGGCGGTGGCGAGCGTGGAGCTCGCGGGCCTCGCCGCGCGCCTCGCGGGCATCGAGCTGCTGGTCGCCTGCGACGTGCGCAATCCGCTGTGCGGGCCGCGCGGCGCCTCGGCCGTGTTTGGCCCGCAGAAAGGCGCGAGCCCGGCGCAGGTCGATCTGCTCGACGCGCATCTGGCGCACTTCGGCCATCTGATCGAGCGCAGCACGGGCCGCCGCGTGATGAAGCGTCCGGGCGCCGGCGCTGCGGGAGGGCTGGGCGCCGCGCTGATGGGATTTTGCGGCGGCCGCCTCGTGCCCGGGGTCGAGCTCATCGCCGAGCTGGTCGGTCTGGATCGGGCGCTGGCGGGCGCGGATCTCGCGATCACGGGTGAGGGCCGGCTCGACGCCCAGACCGCCTTCGGCAAGACGCCGGCCGGCGTCGCCAGGCTCGCGCGCGCCCGCGGCGTGCCCGTCGTCGGCCTCGGCGGTGCGCTGAGCGAGGATGTCCGCGATCTCTACCGCCACGGCTTCGCCGCGCTCGAAGCCGCGGTCGTCCGTCCCCAGTCACTGGCCGAGGCAATGCTTGACGCGCGCGTCGATCTCGAGCGGGCAGGGGAACGGATCGGCCGCTGGCTGCTGCTCGGCCGGCTCGTCGCGGGCGGTAGCCATGGAATCTTGACGTCAACGTAAATCAGGCTTCGGTGACCTTCGCGTAATTTCTCAGCATTACCGCGCCGGCTCCGGTATCACCGACGCTTCGAGCGCCATCGATCGGTGACGTTCACGTCATCTCTGAACACGGTGGTCCAGGCGCGATGCGCGTCCCGGCACGCGTGCAAGGCAGCCCCCGCCTTGTAGCCCGGAAGCGCAGCGAATCCGGGATCGGCGTCATTCGACTCTCCTGCGTTCGAGAAAACTCGAGCAGCGAGCGCGATCGAAGACTTCGCCAATCGGGGGAGGTCGGCCCCCGGATTCGCTGCACTCATCCGGGCTACAGGAGCGCGGCCAGCGCCAGCGCCATCCCTTTCTTCCTCCGTGCCCTTCCTGTCCTCCGTGGCTAGATTGTCTTTCCCTTCCGAACACCGAGCCCTCTACATCGCCCACTCGACGAACGCGCGCTGCGAGTCCGGTCATGGATCCTTACACTGGTCGACCAGCACACGTCGGAGCCGATGGCGCCGGCGGCCGACACCGTCCGAACGTGGCCGAGGAGGGCTCGTTCATGAACAACCGCGATACCTTGATCGAACTGATGGTCACGCACGGCCTCGAGCGCCGCGAGCTCGCCGCGCTGCTGCGCGTGGACCGTGACACGGTGGACCGCTGGCTGCTGCCGCGCGAGGCGGCGCGCGGCTGCGAGGTGCCGGACATGGCGATCGAGCTGCTCGGCTACAAGCTGCGCGAGCGCGAGGCGCAGGGCGGCTGAGGCCGGCCCCGCGCCGACTAGTCGACGGGCCAGATCTCGAACAGGCGCAGCGCGAACGGCGTCCACGCTGCGAGCAGCGTCAGCAGCAGCCAGCACTCGATGCGCACGGCGCGGCGCATGCCGGCGCGGCGCTCGGGCGAGGTGTCGATGGAGAAGATGCGCGTCATCGTGATATCGAGCATCAGCACGAACACGAAGATCACCATCAAGGCCGGTGCCACGACGCTCGTGAGCAGGCGCGCATCGTGGAGATAAGTCTTGCCGTCGGCGAAGGGCGCGAGCGCGATGAGCACCAGGGTGCAGGCGAGCAGGATCGCGCGCAGCGCGCCGAGATCCTTGAACAGTCGAGCCACGAACATGGCCCGGCATTATCCCTCAATCGACCGGAGCCAAGCACCGGTTTTTCCGACGGCACGAGGCACGATGAACTTCTCGACTTTCGGCGGCCGCAGCGGCACGGCTTCGCAGCGCTCGCGGAGGAGAGCGGGGCCGCGTACGCGGGGGCTCGAGCTCTCTTAGGCCGGGTTTTGGCGCTGCGCGCTACCGCGGAGAAGAAAAATCGAAAACGTAGGTCGAGCCAACGAGGAAGCCCACCGCGCGGCAAATGTCTTGTAGCCCGGGTGGAGCGCGCAGCGCGTAACCCGGGATCGGCGTTCGTCGTCCTCTCACGCGGTCGAGAAGACGCGGCGCGGTGCGCGCCGAGCAGGGCCGAAAGCCCCTGCGTATCCGACATGCCGGATCCCGGGTTCCGCTCCGCTGCACCCGGGCTACGAGAACTACGAGAACTCTTTATCTCCTCCGTATTCTCCGTGGTAGCGCGCAGCGCAATCCAATCCCGCAGCCGCGACCCCAGCTCGTCTCCGCGGCGCCGCTCGGCCGGCGCTCAGGCGCCCTGCGGTAGACCAGTCCGGTTCGCGGCGAACAGCAGGTTCTTCAGACTCGGGATGCGCTCGAGGCGGGGCCGCAGGGCGGCCCATTCGCGGGCGCGACGGCGGGCCGCGGCGGCGGCGTCGTGGTGCAGGCGCGCTTCGAGCTCGCAGATGCGCTCGACGATGGCCGCGCGCTCGGCGTCGGCGAGCGAGAGCTCGACGCCGATCTCGAAGCCGTCCGCCAGCTCGTGGATGAACACGACCGGGCCGACGAAGCGCTGCGGACCTTGGCGCAAGGGAATGGCGAGCTCCAGCATCGTGCCGATCGGAAGCGGGCGAGGGGCATGGAAGCGCAGGCCGAAGTCGGCGCGCCGGGCGGACGGCGCCGGCGCCCGCCGCCACGGCGGCAGGGGACGGCAGGCGAGAGGAAACCCCCGCGGGTGTTGCAGAAACTGCCCGCGGAGGGTCTGACGGGTGCCCGATGGATTCGGGTTCACGGATGCCGGGACTAATTGGGCATGCGCCGATGGCGCGGCGCCGAGTCCAGCCGTAGTGCCGAGATTGCGCATGGAACAAGGGTTCCCAGCCGGCTGATGACTCAATTTTTCAAATAGTTAGTGGGGACATTTGTAGCTCTTCGTGAAGAAACTGTCAAGTCCGTCGCGCTGGCTTCGTCAGATCGGACGCGGCGGCGGGGAAAAACGGGACGGCGCCGCGCGAGTCAGCGCGGCGAGATGTCGAGCCAGCAACCGACCAGCTCGAGCGGCTTGCCCTGCGGATTGCGGATGCAGCGGACGGCTTCGAGGATCGTGCGATACGTGCCGTTGTGATGACGCACGCGATAGGTCAGCGAATGCTCGGCGGCACGCCCGTGCACGAACTCGCGCAAGCGCCGTTCACGTTCCGGGGCATCGTCGGGATGCACCGCTCGCTCCCACAGCGTGGGATCGAGGATCACTTCCGTGCGTTCGCGTCCGGACAGGCGCGCGAAGTTCTTGCTGACGTAGGTGAGCCGCGGCGCATCGCCGCCGCAGTCGGCGCTGTAGAGCACCGCGGGCGAGAACTCGACCCAGTATTCGAGTAGCTGGTTGAGCTCATCGAGCTCCTTCACCTTTGCATCCAGTGCGCGATTCGCTTTCGCGAGCTGCTGGTGCAGGCGACGCTCGCTCTGCACGAGGTGGAAGTGATCGAGCGCGTTGGCCAGCGCGCGATCGAGATCGCTGCGATCCCAGGGCTTGCGCAGGAAGCGGAAGATGTTGCCCTGGTGGAGGGCGGCGATGGCGATGTCGAGATCGGCGAAGGCCGTCAACATGATCGGCACGGTGTCGGGCGAGCGGCGCTGGATCTCCGCGAGCAGCGTGACGCCGTCCATGTTCGGCATCGAATAGTCGGCGACGACGACGGCGAACGGGCCGGCGGTGTCGAGCAGGCTCAGCGCGGCCGCGCCGCTCTCGACATAGACGCAGTCGTAGTGGCCGCCGACGTGGCGGCGGATGAGCTCGATGATCTCGGGCTGATCGTCGACGAAGAGAATGCGTTCGATGTGCTCGCTCATGTCTCGCCGCGCGCCGAGGCTCGGGCTCGGGCGCATCTCCATCCCTGTCTGTGCTGCTTGCCGCGGCAGTCATGGACGCTCTGCACCGGCAGAGTTGCGGTGGCCGGCCACGGAGGGTCCGTCCTGAACGAGCCTTCGCTGCGCTCGTTCAGGGCTTTCTTATAGAGGCGACGGCGCCGCGATGCCAGCGCGGCGGCCGAGAGCGTAAGCCGCGTCACGGTTCGGCGCGCGACGAGGCGGATCAGGTCGGCAGCGGATGCCAGCCCGCGTCCGCCCAGAGCTGGCCGCTGACGGCGGAGTTGCGGCACAGGAAGCAGATCGCCTCGGCGATCTCCTCGGGCCGGATCAAACGGCCGATCTGCGTCGCCGGCAGCACGTGCTTCTGGATGTACTCTTCACCGAGCGCGCGCACCATCGGCGTGTCGGTGAAGCCCGGATGGATGACCGCCGTGCGCACGCCGTGGAAGATGCCTTCGATCATCAGCGTCGAGGCCGCGCCTTCGAGGCCGACCTTGGTGCTCGCATAGGCGATCTGGCCCTTGTTGCCCTGCGAGGACACCGAGCCGATGAACACGATCACGCCCTGCACGCCCTCGTCCGGGCTCCAGCGCTTCAGGCCGCGCGCGAAGCGATGCTCGGCCATCTGTGCGACCAGCTCGAGCGCCCAGTACACGGGGGCGACGAGATTGACCTCCAGCACTTCGCGGAACGTTTCGACCGGATAGATCTGCGCGACGCCTTTTTCGCGATTGACGCGCACCGCGAGCGCGTCGCGCGTGATGCCGGCCGCGGGCACCAGGATGTTGACGACGCCGTAGGCGTCGCGCAGCTTGGCGAAGACCTCGCGACGGAACTCGTCCTGCGTGGTGTCGCCGTGAAAGGGCAGCGCCACCGGGCGGCCCGCCTCGGCGTTCAGCGTCGCCGCGTGGTCCGCGACGGCGGGCGAGCGATCGACGAGGGCGACGGCCTCGATGCCGTGCTTGATGAATTCACGCGCGGTGGCGAGGCCGATGCCGCTCGCGGCGCCGGTGATGACCGCGGTCTTGCCTTTGATGTTCATGGATTCGCTTTCAGCTTGCGGGAGGCGGTGGCATTATAGGACCAGATGATGCGTCGCAACGACCGGCCTTCCTTGCACGAGGCGCCGCGACGGGCGACGACCGCCGGACCGCACACTCGTGATGCCATGAGCGAACCTCAACGCAACGTGCTCGGACAACCGCTGGAGCTCTGCTCGCGCGATCCGCTGACCGGCTTCTATCGCACCGGCTGCTGTGAAACCGGCAGCGAGGACGTCGGCGAGCACACGGTCTGCGTGCAGCTCAGCGCCGAATTCCTGGCGTTTTCGAAGGCTCACGGCAACGACCTCAGCACGCCCGTCCCTGCCGCCGCGTTCCCCGGCCTGCGGCCGGGCGATCGCTGGTGCGTCTGCGCCGGGCGCTGGCTGGAGGCGCATCGCGCCGGCGTCGCGCCGCGCATCGTGCTCGCCTCCACCCACGAATCGCTGCTGGACTTCATTTCGCTCGCCGAGCTGAAACGCTACGCCATCGATCTGGTGTAGCGCGCCGCCCGGTGCGATGAGCGAAGTACCCTTCGCCGCGCCGCTCGCGATGGCGGCGGCGCGCTCGCGCGCGCTGATCGCCGCGCTCGAAGCGCGGCTCACCGCCGCCCTCGCCGATTGCCCGGCCGTGCACTGCGTCGCCGCCGCCGGCTCGCTGGCGCGACTGGAAGCCGGGCCCGGCTCCGATCTCGATGCGATCATCGTGACCGACGCGCCGGTCGCCGCGCCGCGCGCGCTGGCGGCGCGCGTCTACGAGGCGCTGGCCGATCTGCCGCTGCGCGCGCCCAAACCCTGGGGCCTCTACGTCGAGCCGATCGCGGTGGCGACGCTCTGCGATCCGCGCGCGCGGGGGGCGCTCGATGAAGCGCCGGCGAACTTCGGCCGGCGTTTCCAGTTCCTGCTCGACACGCGGCCGCTGTACGGCCGCGCAGCGCACGACGAGCTGCAGCGGCGCGTGCTGCAGTGGTATCTCGGCGCGCGCGAGGAGGCTGGCTTCGATCTGCTGCTGCACGATCTGCAGCGCTATCGCCACGCCTACGCGGCCTGGCAGTCGTGCAAGTTCGATCGCGAGGCCGACGACGGCTGGTATCTGCGCCAGGCCAAGCTCGGCAGCTCGCGCCTGCTCGGTTTCACCGGGCTGCTGCTGCTCATCGGCGAGAGCAGCCGGCAGCCGGCGCGCGCCGACTGGCTCGCCGCGCATTTGCGCCTGACGCCGCTGGAGCGCGTGCGCGCGGTGATCGGCGCCTACGATGCGGTGACGCTCGCGCGCGTCGAATTCCACTACGAGAGCGTGATGGCGCTGCTTTTCGATCCCGAGTTGCGTGCGGCGCTGGTGCAGGCGAGCCCGCCGGATGCGGCTACGCTGCCGGATGCGTGGCCTGCGCCCTACGCCGAGATCGCGCAGCACACCGCGGCGCTGGAACGCCTGCTGACGCGCTTCGTGCTCGCGCGCGCCGCGGTGTGGGCGCCGTCCTTCTTCGCGCGCCTGTGCTGCTGAAGGCCGGCTTCAGTCGTAACGCATCGCCTCGACCGGCGCGATGCGCGAGGCCTGCCAGGCCGGGAAGCCGGCGGCGAGCACGCAGACGACGAAGGTCACCCCCGCGATGACGAGCGCATCCGCGGCCCGCAGCTCCGTCGGCAGGTAGTCGATGTAGTAGACGTCGGGCTTGATGAAGGTGATGCCGAACACGCGTTCGACGAGCTGCATCGCCGCGTTCGCGTAGTCCGCGCCGAGCACGCCGAGCAGGAGGCCGAGCGCAATGCCGATGCCGGCGACCAGCATGCCCTGCACGAGGAACGCGGCGAGCACACCGCGCGGCGCGAGACCCATGGTGCGCAGGATCGCGATGTCGCGGTTCTTCTCCTTCACCAGCATCACCATCGAGGCGACGATGTTGAAGGCGGCGACGGCGACGATCAGGGACAGGATCACGAACAGGATGCGCTTCTGCGACTTCAGGGCCAGGAAGAAGTTGCGGTGGAACTGAGTCCAGTCGAGCGCCGCGTAGTCCGCGCCGAGCTGCTGCACGAGCGCCTGCGCCAGCGCCGGCGCCTGCGTCGGATCGTCGAACTTCACGCGCAGCCCGGACACCGCGTCGCCGAGCTCGAACACGCGCGCTGCGGTCACCAGGCTCACGACGCCGAACGCCGCATCGAATTCGTGCATGCCGGCATGGAAGGTCGCGACGACGCGCAGTCGCACGTAGCGCGGCACCCCGAGCTGCTGCGCGTCGTCCCACTGCGGGGCGATCAAGGTCACCGCGTCGCCGGGCGCGAGCCCGAGATCCGCGGCGAGCGCATCGCCGAGGGCGATGGCCGGGAGCCCGCCGTCCGTCGCCTCCAGCGCGCGCAGCGGCGTCGCGCCGAGGTACTGCTGCAGATCCGAGACCTCGGCCTCGGTGGCGGCCGGCACGCCGTAGAGCAGCACCCCGCGCACCTTGCCGCGATGATTCAGCATGCCGGCGCCGCGGATGAACGGCGCGACGCCCGTCACCGCGGGCGCCCGGCGCGCCGCCGCCGCGACGTCCTGCCAGTGCTGCAGCAGTCCGTAGCGGCTCAACACGGTCGCGTGCGAGGTCATGCCGAGGATGCGCGCGGCGACCTGGCGCTCGAAGCCGTTCATCACCGACAGCACGATGAGGAGGATCGCGACGCCGAGCCCGATGCCGGCGACCGAGGCGAGCGCGACGAAAGCGGCGAAACGATTCTTGCGCTTGACCCGCAGGTAGCGCACGGCGAGGAACAGCGGCAGCGGTTGGAACACGGCGATGGGTAGGGAAGGCCTCGCCGCATGTTACAGGACGGCGTTTCGAGCGTCCGCTCGGGGCGACTCGGCCGCAGAGAAAGAGCAGGCTCGGCCGGCGTATCGGGCGCGCGCGGCGCGGACGAAAAAAAATGCCCGGCGGGGTCACGCCGGGCAATTGCCGTCATGGAGCAGCGCCACAGGCGATGGCGCATCTCCGTATCGAAATCGACGGCGGGCACGGTACGGGAGCGGGGATGAATCCGGACTGAACTGCGGGAGTGCGCCCGGGCATGGGCCGGGTCCGCTGAATTCGAACGAGTCCGGGACGGACCCGCTCAGCGCTTTCTCAATCGATCTCGCGCGCGAGGCACAGGCCCCAGATGACCTTGTACCGGCCTTGGCGCGCGCGCTGCACGGACCACAGCGGCTCGTCGGGATCGCGGCAGGGACCGTTGCCGCGCCAGGTTTCGTTGGGACCGGGAAACATGTCCGCGGTCGCGAGGCCGGCGTTGATCAGGCGCTCACGCGTGGAGCAGTACGACACGCCGTGGCTGTCGCAATACACTTCGATGCGATCGGTCTCGCCCTTCATCTCGGTCCCCTGGCGACTGCCCGGTGGCGCTGCTGCCCTTTATAGCAGCCCCGCCGGTCGCGCTCAAAAGGTAATCGACAGGCTCAGCGAGCCGAAATGGTGGGCGCGATCCTGACCCTCGAACTCCTTGCTGCGGAAGACGGTGGCGTAGGACAGCTTCGCACGCCAGACAGTGAGGCTTGCGCCGACGAGGAAATCGCCGACCAGCAAATGCTTGTCGACGTCGTGGCTGTCGGCAAAGGTGTTGCCGTCGAGGAAGATGTCGCGCAGCACGAAGCGGCCCGTGATGGCCGCGAAGCCGTGGAGGCCGATGGGCGAGGTATTGCCGAGCCTGGGATCGTCGACCGCCGTCGGCGCATTGGTGTCGCCGCCGGGACTGATCACCGAAGTGCCGAAGTCCGCCGGCAGATTCCAGCCCGCGCGCAGCTCGGCGCCGGCGTTGAGGTAGGTGAAGACATTGCCGACGGCGCCGCCGCCGTGCGTGATGAAGTCGTAGCCCAGGCCCGCGGCGTTCGCGCTGCGCCAGGGCCGATCGCGGCGCTCGTAGATCAGCGCAAGGCCCGGTTCGTTCTCGAGCTGATTGTCCCAGCCCTGCGGCACGTCGAAGCCGCGCAGCTTGTGCACGAACTTCTGAGCGTCTTCGGCGAGCGAGGCCGGGCCGATCATGCCGGCCTGCAGCTCCACCGTGTCGAGCCGCGTCATCGTCTTGCTGATGAAGGCGATGCCGCCGTACAGCCAGCCGGCGTAGGGTCGATCGTCCAGCACCACGGCGCGCGTCTGCGTGTCGCCGGGCGTGTAGACCTTCTGCCCCAGCGACAGCCCGACGTTGTGCTGGCTGTGCGGCAGATCGACGAAGGGCAAGTGCGCGGCGAGCCGTTTCGCCCATTCGAGGCCGGGCGGCAGATCCGCGTCCAGATAGCGCGCGACGTCGGGCGACATCCAGCCGAGCTGGAAGCCGCTCGTGTACTGCTCGTCGCTGTCGCCGAAGAGATCATTCTCGAACATGACGGTCAGCGTCGCGCTGTCGCGCGGATCGCGCGGGCCTTTGGCGCCGGCGACGGGGGCGATCAGGGCAAGGGCGACCAGACAGGAGACGAAGGCCGCGCGCCGCGACGCGCGGCGGACCGGTTCAGAGCAAAGCTTCGATGGCGTCACGCAGTTTTCCGGAGCTCGGCGCCGTCATGCTGCTGAACACGCGCACGATTTGGCCGTCTCGATCGATGAGGTATTTGTAGAAATTCCATTTCGGCGACTTGCCCGTCGCCGCGATCAGGTGCCGGTAGAACGGGTGCGCATCCTCGCCGTGCACCACCGTCTTCTCGAACATCGGGAACTGCACCCCATAGGTCGAGCGGCAGAACTCGCCGATCTGGGCTTCACTGCCCGGTTCCTGGCCGCCGAAATCGTTCGACGGGAAACCGAGCACGACGAAGCCGCGCGGCGCGAGCTCGCGGTACAGGGCTTCGAGCCCTTCATACTGCGGCGTGAAGCCGCACTTGCTGGCGGTGTTGACGACGAGGACGACCTTGCCCGCGTACTCGTCGCAGAGATGGACGGGCTCCTTGCCGAGCAGCGGGCGGACGCTGAAATCGAGGCTGGCGGGACAGGCGGCCCGCGCGGACACGCCGCACAGGCCGAGCAGCAGCAGAATGACAATGCGCATCGGCACTCGCTCCTTGGACGCTCCGGCGACCGTGTCGCCCGTTCCTGCTCGGTTCACTCCGCCGCCGGCTTGATTTTCCCCGTTCCGGTGGCCATCGTGCAACGAGCAAAGCGATCGCGAGGTGCGCACGATGCTCGGCACGAAACAAAAGGAACGCATGCCCACTCCCGAAGAGGCCCTGCCGGGCCGCGACACGCCGATGCCGGTGCCCGCGCGACACTTCGTGCTCGACGCCCCGCTTGCCGGGCCTTTCCCGGCGCCGCTGGAGCGCGCGATGTTCGGCCTCGGCTGCTTCTGGGGCGCGGAACGCAAGTTCTGGTCGCTGGAAGGTGTCTACACCACGGCCGCCGGCTACGCGGGCGGCTACACGCCGAATCCGAGCTATCGCGAGGTGTGCACGGGGCTCACCGGCCACAACGAGGTCGTGCTCGTCGTCTACGATCCGCGTCGCATCGCCTATGAGCGCCTGCTCGAAGTCTTCTTCGAATCCCACGATCCGACGCAGGGCATGCGTCAGGGCAACGACCTCGGCACTCAGTACCGCTCCGGCATCTACGTTTTCGACGACGCCCAGCGCGCCGCGGCCGAGCGCGCCAAAACGCTCTACCAGCAAGCCCTCACGCGCGCGGGCCTAGGCCGCATCACGACCGAAATCCTCAGCGCGCCGACCTTCTACTACGCCGAGGACTATCACCAGCAATATCTCGCGAAGAACCCCGGCGGCTACTGCGGCCTGGGCGGCACCGGCGTGCGCTGCCCGACGGGAGTGGCAGCCGTTTCATAGCCTGTGCTTCGGATGGAGGGCTGTTATTGCCACCGAGAACACAGAGCAACACGGAAAGAGATTGTTCGGAGCTCTCGCAGTTGTAGCCCGGAAGCGCAGCGAATCCGGGATCGAGTCGTAGCTTGGGCTGACGCAGGAAGCCCAACATCGGGCGCCGAATGTTGGGCTTCGTCAGCCCAACGGTCATGACGCGCGCGTCACCCGCAATCATCAAAGAGGCGTGATGCGCCGCGCTCCCGGATTCCGCGCCGCTGCGCGGCGCTCCTTCCGGGCTACAAGACGAGGATCTTCGTAGCCCGGAAGGAGCGCAGCGGAATCCGGGTTCGGCGTCTCACCAGTCGTTACCCCCGGGGTCGATGCCATGCCTCTCATAGGGCTACCACGACCGCGACGCTCTTTCACGGCAACCTACGTTAAAGAGACATAGTCTTCCAACGTGGACGGCGGTGTCGTAGCCCGGGTGGAGCGCGTAGCGCGTAACCCGGGATCCGCGCTACGCTGCACCCGGGCTACGAGAACGGGGGCGCCTTCTTTCACGGCAATCTATATAGCTGAGCGCAAATACGCTCCAGTGCGTTTTGTTTACCGCCATTCCCGCGCAAGCGGGCATCCACGCCTGACGAGGGGTCTCCGTCGGGCAATCCTTCTTTTTTTCCGCGCTGAACGCCGGTGTAGTGCGTGGATGCCCGCTTGCGCGGGCATGACGTGGGAGGCTCTTGCGCATGCGCTGTCCGCATAGCCAATGGAGCGTATTTGCGCTTAGCTATATAGGTTTTTGATCTCCAACCGGCGACGGCATTTGGACGGAACGCAACCCACTCTCTTCCCCTCGGTGTTCTCTGTGTTCTCGGTGGCAAAGAGCGGCGGCGATCACCGAACCCCGGATTCGCTGCGCATCCGGGCTACAAAAAAATGGCGCCCCGAAGGGCGCCGAATGTTTCGCGGAGGGAGGGAAATCGAGATCAGGCGCGTGTGCGCCGGCGCTGCAGCCGGCGCAGCGGCAGGAACAGCAGCGCCGAGGACAGCAGCACGGCGGAGGGCGGCAGCGGCACCGAGGCCGGCGCGGCGAACTGATGCGGAATGTCGGCCGCGTGCGTGAAGGCGTTCGCATTGGCCCAGCCGCTCGCCGAATAGCTCAGCGTCCCGGCGCCGAGAATGCGGTTGATGCCGCTGTCGAAGAACACTTCCGCCCACTGCAGCGAGAACGGCCGGCTGAGGTAGTCGAGGCGCAGCGTGAAGCGTCCCTGTCCGGCGGCGACGGTGGGACCCGTGAGCACGAGCGCCGCGGCGCTCGCTGACTGCACGGACCAGCCCTGCATGCCGCTGCCGAAGGCGACGGCGCCGAGCTGCAGCTCGGCCGGCACATCGGACCACAGATACAGCGCGTTCGACGTGAAATCGTTCATGAACGTCTGATTCAGCGTGGCGGCCAGGGCCATCGGCGCGGACAGCGACAGCGCGAGCAGCGTGGCGGCGAGGCGGGTCAAGGATTTCATCGGCGTCGGCTCTTCGACTTGCTTGCCTCGTTCGAGCAAGCGCGATGCCAGCGATGTCGAGCGGCACCTGCGGCGGGTAGGCCTGCAATGCGCGTCACAGCCGCAGCTCGGGCGAGTGAGCAGCCCATCGCAGTTCATCTTTTCCTTACTCTATGAACGCTGCGTCGAACCGCGCCGCGCGCGGCGGCGGCGCGCCGGAAACTGACGTAGGACGGCAGAATCTGTCGTCCTGCGGCCACCGGACGGCCCGCGCGGTGGAGGCCGTCGTCGCGGCCGGGTGGTCGGGCGAGGAGGGGCGGTGTTATGGTCGGCGCCTCCCATACGCCGCCACCGAGAGGAGACCGCCATGACCGGCCGCATGCGCTTCGGTATCTTTCTTGCGCCTTTCCACGCCCCGGGCACGAACCCGACGCTCGCCCTCCAGCGCGATCTCGAGCTGATCCAGCACCTCGATGCCCTGGGCTACGAGGAGGCCTGGATCGGGGAGCATCATTCGGCCGGCATGGAGATCATCGCCTCGCCCGAGATCTTCATCGCCACGGCCGCCGAGCGCACCCGCCACATCAAGCTCGGCACCGGCGTCATCAGCATCGGCTATCACCACCCGCTGTGGATCGCCCAGCGCCTGGTACTGCTCGATCATCTGACGCGCGGCCGCGTGATGTTCGGGGCCGGCCCGGGATCGCTGCCGACGGATGCGGCGATGATCGGCATCGCGCAGTCCGAGACGCGCGATCTGCTGGAGCAGGGCTTCGATCTCGTGATGAAGCTGTTGACGAGCGACGAGCCCGTCAATTTCAAGAATCATCGCTGGGAGCTGCGCGACGCGCACCTGCACCTGCGGCCTTATTCTTCGCCGCTGTTCGACGTCGCCGTCGCCGCGGTCGCGAGCCCGTCCGGGCCGCGGCTCGCCGGCAAGCACGGCGTCGGCCTGCTGTCGCTGGGCGCGACGCAGGCCGCGGGCTTCGACGCGCTCGGCATGCACTGGAGCGTGATGGAGCAGCGGGCCGCGCAGTTCGGCACCGTCGCCGATCGCGCGAAGTGGCGGCTCGTCGGCCTCGTGCACTGCGCGGAGACGCGCGCCCAGGCGCATGCCGAGGTCGCCTACGGCATCGAGCACTGGTTCAGCTATTTCCAGAGCGTCGCCGGCCTGCCGCACATGAACGTCATGGGCAAGGACGTCGGCGAGATGATCGACTACGTCGCCGAGTCCGGCATGGGCGCAATCGGCACGCCGGACGACGTCTGCGCGCAGATCGATCGGCTGCTCGCGCAGTCGAACGGCGGCTTTGGCGCCTATCTGATGCTGGCCCATGAATGGGCCAACACGCAGGCGACACGGCGCAGCTACGAGCTGATCGCGAGATACGTGATGCCGCGCTACCAGGGCCAGGCGCAGGCGACGCTGAACGCGCGGGCCCGCGCGGCCATCGCGCGCAGCGAGCTCGTCGAGGCGCAGCGCCAGGCCATCGAGGCGGTGCAGGCCAAGCACGCGGCGGAAACGGCGGCGCTAAAGCGCGGGTAGCGGTAGCAAGTAGGTTGGGCTGACGAAGGAAGCCCAACGTTCGGCGCCCGATGTTGGGCTTCCTTCGTCAGCCCAACCTACGAACTCGAGTTACGACGCTCCCCAGGCGGCGCTCACGCGCTGCGCAGGCCCGCGAGGCGCGTCAGCAGAATGGCGGTGAAGGGGGCGAGGAGGGCGATGGCGAGCACCGTGATCAGCAGTGCGCCGAGCTGGCTGTAGTCGCTCGGTGCGCTGATGGCGTGCGTGACGGGATCGCGCGTCTCGCGCGTGATGATGTAAATCTCGTTCAGCCAGCGCGTGCCGAGCTGGGAAGCGGAGAGGGCGAGATTCGTGAAGGAGGCCATCACCGCGAAGTAGGTGGCCTTGAGATGGGAGGGCGCCGAGTTCGCGATCCACGCCAGCAGCGGCACCATCGAAATCTGGCCGAGCGGGGATTCGAGCGCCGTATCGATGAGGGCGATGAAGCGCGCATCGACGATGCCGCCGGTATGGGCGGCGGTCCATTCGTGCAGGCCGTAGTACATGCCGAGCGTCGGCAGGCCGAGCAGGAAGCCGGCCAGCGTCAGCAGCCCGACGATCCAGGCGATCGAGCGCTCCGCCATCATGCGCCGGAACGCGAACAGACCGACCAGGGTCAACACGCTCGCGATCAGCGACAGCCGCGCGATGAAGGACTGATCGAAGCCGAGCTCGTCGATCATCCACCACGTCGAGCCGGCGCCCGTGCCCGGCAGCGCGCGGAACACGAAGATCACGATCGCGGTACCGAGCAGGGTGCGCCGCGCCGCTTCGTCGAGCTCGCCGAGCAGCCGCCACATCAGGAAGGCGATGATGGCGAAGGAGCCGGCGAAGATCAGCTCCTGCGCATAGGGCAGCGAGGCGAGACCCGCGACGAGCGTGACGGCGACGAACACGAGGCTGCCGCCGAGGATGGTCCAGTTCGGCTTCGTCGCTTCCTGCCGGCCGTTGATCGCCTCTTCGAGCGCGGCGCCCGCATAGCCCTGCGCGGCGAGCGCGGCGCGTCGCCGGCGCCGCATCGCGATCGCGAGCAGCACGCCGGCGACGGAGATCACGGGGATCGCGAGCGCGTAGCAGTAGACCTCGCGGTAGATCGCGACCTTCTCGGCCTGTGGCAGCGCGTCGGCACCGGCGAAGAGCACGACGTTCGCGGCCGACACCAGCACGCCGCCGCCGATGATCGCGACGCGCCCCAGCGTCTGCATCGTCGTGTTCATCAAGCGCCGCGTGGCCGGATCGATCGGCTGGCCCTGCGCGTCGACGCGCGGCACGGCTTCGACGGTCATCGCGTCCGCGACCGTGTCCTGCATCATGTAGCCGACCGGCGCGAGCAGCGTCGCGAGCACGTACCAGCTCGCCGCGGGCATCACGGCGGCCATCGCCGCAGGCTCGCCGATGAGCCCGATCATGATCAGCAGACTCGCCGCGATGAGGCCGGCGCCGAGAAAGACCAGGCCTTCCTTCCAGCGCCAGATCAGATCGACCAGATGGCCCATCGGCATCTTCAGCGCCCACGGGATGCCGGCCCAGAAGCCGACGGCGGCGAGGAAGGCCGCCGACAGATCGAGGTATTCCTTGATGAAGAAGGTGCCGACGATGCCGGTCAATCCCGATACGCCGGCGGCGACGTAGACCATCAGCGGCGGCAGATAGGACCAGCGCAGCTCGCGCGCGAGGGACAGCAGGTTGCGATCGAACCAGAGGCGCAGGGCGGGGAACATGAAGATGGCGGCAGTGGATGTCGCGCGTAGCTTGCGGGGCGCCGCCGCCCTTGGCAATCCGCCGCCGCTGGCCGCTGCGGGCGGCGCTCGCGATAATCGGCGCGCCTCGATACGGAGTGACCGGCTTGCCCTATCTGACCCTGCTGTTCGCGATCGTCTGCGAAGTGGTGGCGACGACCGCGCTGAAGGCCGCCGACGGTTTCCGCGTGCCGGGGCCGACGGCGCTGGTGCTCGGCGGCTACGTGGCCGCGTTCTACCTGCTGAGCCTGACGCTGCGCACGATACCGGTCGGGATCGCGTATGCGATCTGGTCCGGCGTCGGTCAGGTGCTCGTGCTGCTCTTCGCGTGGCGGCTCTATGGCCAGACCTTGGATCCGCCGGCGCTGCTCGGCATCGCGCTGATTCTCGCCGGCGTGCTGGTGCTGGCGCTGTTCTCCTCGTCGATGCCACACTGAATCACGCCCGGGCGCTCGCCCAGGCAGACACGAAGGGAGAACCGCATGGCGCAGGAATATCGCAAACCCGGCTTCGTGCTCTCGACGACGAGCCGGCTGGATGGCTACGACATCACGGAGTACAAGGGCGTCGTCGTCAGCGAAGCCATCATCGGCGCGAACATTTTTCGCGATCTCTTCGCCCGCGTGCGCGACGTCGTCGGCGGCCGTGCGGGCGGCTACGAGTCCGCGCTGAGCCGGGCGCGCGAGCTCGCCTTGGCGGAGATGGCCGAGCAGGCGCAGGCGCTGGGGGCGAACGCCGTCATCGGCATCGATCTCGACTACGAGACGCTGAACGAGATGCTGATGGTCTGTGCCAGCGGCACCGCGGTCGTCGCGACGCGGCGCTGAGGTCCGCCGGCCGAGGCACGAAGGAGCCAGCATGACCGAGCACGCGGTATTCGACATCCCGGGCTACACGACCCAGTCCGGCGTCACCCTCAACCTCAAGCTCGTCTATCGCAGCTACGGTCAGCTCGCCGCGGCGCGCGACAACGTGATCCTCGTGCCGACCTTCTACGGCGGGCGCGACGCGGACACCGCCTACCTGCACGCGCCGGGTCGCGCCATCGATCCCTCGCGCTATTTCGTGATCGTGCCGAACATGTTCGGCAACGGCCTGTCCTCCTCGCCCAGCAATATGCCGGCGCCCTACGGGCGCGGCGGCTTTCCGCTGCTGAGCCTCTATGACAACGTCGTGTGCCAGCACCGGCTGCTGACCGAAGTCTTCGACGTCCGCCGCATCCGCCTCGTCGCCGGCTATTCCATGGGCGGCATGCAGGCCTACCAGTGGGGCGCGCTGTACCCCGAGATGGTCGACGCGATCGCGCCGATCTGCGGCGCGGCGAAGATCTCCGATCTGAACCATCTCTTCGTCGACAGCGCCAAGGGCGCGCTGATGCTGGACCCCGACTGGAAGGACGGCTGGTACGAGCACCCGCCGCTGCGCGGGCTGCTGGCCTTCGGCCGGGTCTATGCCGCCTGGCTGTTCAGCGCCGATTTTCTGCGCGAGAAGCTCTACCGCCAGCTCGGCCTGCAGTCGCGCGCGGACGTCGTGAAGCTCACGCAGCAGTATTTCCTGCAGAACGACGCCAACGATCTGCTCGCGATGGCGGATACCTGGCTCGACGCCGACATCAGTGCCAATCCCGTCTTCGGCGGCGATCTCGACGCCGCCCTGGGTGCCATCCGCAGCCGCGCCATCGTAATGCCGGGCACGACCGATCAGTATTTCGCCGTCGCGGACAACGCGGCCGAGGTCGCCCGCATGCCGCAGGCCGAGCTGCGGCCGATCGTCTCCGGCTGGGGACACGGCGCCGGCTTCGGCATGGCGCCCGAGGACAACGCGCACATCGATCGCGCGCTCGCCGAGCTGCTCGGCTGAGATGGAGATGGCCGAGAGGCCGTAGGTTGCCGTGAAAGAGGGCGCCCTCGTTCTCGTAGCCCGGGTGCAGCGTAGCGGAACCCGGGATCGGGCATGCTCGATACGTAAAGGATTTCGGCCCTGCGCGGCGCGCACCGCGCCGGGTCTTCTCGACTGCAGGAGCGGACGGCGGGCGCCGATCCCGGGTTACGCGCTGCGCGCTCCACCCGGGCTACGAAAGCGCCGTTCACGTTGGAGGACTATGTCTCTTTCATGATTGGGGGTGATGCGCGCGCCTCATCATCGTTGGGCTGACGCAGGAAGCCCAACATCGGGCGCTGAACGTTGGCTTCCTGCGTCAGCCCAACCTACGAACTGACATATAAATAAACGGCCGAGCGTAGATACGCTCCGCAGCCGTGTGCGACAGCGCTGCTTTCGCAGCGCGCTTAAAGCTTGCGTGTAGGCAGCCGTTACCTCCCGCGTAAGACGCGCGCGTCGCGCGCGCCCGGGACCACACACGGAAGCCGCCGATCATGCCGATGCCGGATCTTTCCCGCCTCAAAATACAGGGCAAACTCCTTGCCGCGCTGCGCGGCACGATGGCGTGGCTGGGCGGCCGCTCGACGGCGCGCCGCGTGAAGATCGGGGTCGCGATCGTGGAGCGGCTCGCCCAGGGCGATTTCAGCGCTGCGATCCCCGTCGAAGGTCGCGACGAGATCGCCGAGCTGATGCGATCGCTCGCGACTCTGCAGACCGAGCTGCGCGGCCGCACGCAGCGCGCGGAGCACGAGGCCCGGCGCCTCCGGCGGGCGCTGGACGCATCGAGCGCGACGCTGACGATTGCGGACGAGGCTCTCGAGATCGTCTACGCCAGCGAGCGCGCGCAGCGGCTGTTCGCGCACATCGAAGTCGGGCAGCAGCGCCAGACGCTCGCCGCGCTGTCTGCGTCACACACGGCCGAGCGGGAGCTCGATGGACGGAGCATGAAGCTCGTCGCCACGCCCGTGGCGAACGACGCGGGCGAGCGCGTCGGCCTGGTCGTCGAGTGGATCGATCTGAGCGATCGGCGTCGCGCGGAGCGCCAGATCGCGAGCCTGCTCGAGGCCGTGAGCCGCGGCCGGCTCGATGCGCGTCTCGAAGTCGCGGCCTTCGGCGAAGACTTCCCGGCGCAGCTCGCGACGGACGTCAACCGGATGCTCGACGCCCTCGTCGAGCCGATCGCGCTCACCGCGCAGACGCTGAAGGAGATCGCCGAAGGCCGCATTCCCGGGCCCCTCACGCGGGCGCTGGAGGGCGACTTCGCCGCGATCGAGCATCACCTCGGCGCCTGCAGCGCCGCGCTGCGCGCGCTGCAGGAAGACGGCGCGCGGCTCGCGGCCGCCGCGATCGCCGGTCGGCTCGACAGTCGCGCGGATCCGGCGCGCCACTGCGGCGAGTTCCGTCGCATCGTCGAGGGCATGAACGCCATGCTGGACGCGATCGCCGGCCCGATCACCGAGGTCAAGGGCGTCGTCACCGAGCTCGCGCGGGGCGATCTCGAACGCGAGGTCTCGCACGAGTTCAGCGGTGAGTTCGCGGTGCTCGGCGAGGCGGTCAACGGCAGTCTCACGAATCTGCGCGACATGGTGCACAAGATCCGCGCCGCCGCCGCGTCGATCGGCAGCTCGGCCGGCGAGATCGCGAAAGGCAACCAGGATCTCTCCGCGCGCACCGAAGAGCAGGCGTCGGCGCTGGAAGAGACCGCGGCCTCGATGGAGGAGCTGACCGGCACGGTCAAGCAGAACGCCGACAACGCCAGGCAGGCCAATCAGCTCGCCGCGAGCGCCCGCGAAGAAGCCGAGAAGGGCGGCAGCGTGGTCGCCGGCGCGGTCGCGGCGATGGCCCAGATCAACGAGTCGAGCACGAAGATCGCGAACATCATCGGCGTGATCGACGAGATCGCGTTCCAGACCAATCTCCTCGCGCTGAACGCCGCGGTCGAGGCCGCGCGCGCCGGCGAGCACGGCCGGGGCTTCGCGGTGGTGGCGAGCGAAGTGCGCAACCTCGCCCAGCGCAGCGCGGTGGCGGCGAAGGAGATCAAGGCGCTGATCCAGGACAGCGTGCTCAAGGTCGAGGACGGTGCGCGGCTCGTCAACGAGTCGGGATCGACGCTGGCCGCGATCGTCCACTCCGTGAAAAAGCTCAGCGACATCGTCGGCGAAATCGCGGCGGCCTCGGTCGAGCAGTCCGCTGGCATCGAGCAGGTCAACAAGGCCGTCGTGCAGATGGAGCGGGTGACCCAGCGAAACGCGGCCCTGGTCGAGGAATCCGCGGCAGCCAGCGTAGCGATGGACGAGGAGTCCCGCGGCCTGAACGGCCTCATCGGCTACTTCAAGCTCGGCGAGACCGGAGATCCGAGCCCGGCGCCGCGCGTCGAACGCCGCGGCGCCGATCGCCCGTGGCGCAAGCCGATCCCTGCGCCGGCCGCGCCGAAGAGGGCGCAAGCCGCCGCGGGCGGCGACGACGAGATCTGGAACGAGTTCTGAGCGGCGCTTTCCGTGCACGAGCTTTGAAGCCCGGTTGGGTTCCCTTCGCCGGCACGCCACTTGGCTTCGCGCGGCCGCCCTCGTAGCCCGGATGAGCGCAGCGAATCCGGGATTCAGCGCCGGGTGACGCGCCTGCGCCCCGGCAGGCGCCGGACCCCGGATTCGCTGCGCTCATCCGGGCTACGAAGAATGGGTCATATTCCGTAGCCCGGATGCAGCGTAGCGGAACCCGAGATCCCGCCGGGTTCCCCCACGCCGATGACTGCGCCAGAATCACGCCTCCTTACTCCGGAGATTGCGCGTGATCGAAGGTGCCCGTCTGCTCGTCACCGGCGCGAATCGCGGCCTCGGCCGCGCGTTCGTGCAACAAGCCCTCGCCCTCGGCGCCGCGCGCGTGTATGCCGCGGCCCGCGATCCGGCGACGCTCGCCGCCACGCTCGCGCTGGACGCGGCCCGCGTCCGGCCCGTGCGCCTCGACGTCACGCGCGTCGAGGACTGCGCGGCCGCCGCGCGCGACTGCGGCGACGTCGACCTGCTCGTCAACAACGCGGGCGTGCTGTCGAACTACGGCGGTTTCGTGACCCGGCCCGATGGGGCCGGCATCCGCCGCGAGATGGACGTCAACTACTACGGCGTGCTGAACGTCTGCCAGGCCTTCGCTCCCGTGCTGGCGAAAAACGGCGGTGGCGGCATCGTCAACGTGCTGTCGATACTCGCCATCGCGGCGACGCCCGTCGTCGGCTCCTACTGCGCGTCGAAGTTCGCGGCGCTGGCGCTCACCCGCTGTCTCGCGGCCGAGCTCGCGGTCCAGGGCACGCGCGTGCTCGCCGCGATCCCGGCGACGATCGATACCGAGATGGCGAACGGCTATCCGGGCCCGAAGGACGCGCCGGACTTCGTCGCGCGAACGGCGCTCGAGGCCCTGGCCGCCGGCCGCGCCGAAGTGCACATCGGGTCGCTGTCGAACGAGGTCTACGCGCAGTTCCGGCGCGATCCCGAAGGCCTCGCGCGCGAGCGCGCCGAGATGCTGCCGACGTGAGCGGCGGCGCTGCGCTGGACGCCGCGCTCGCGCGTCACTATGCGCCCGGCGACGTGTGGGCGCGCATCGTCGAGCGCCTGCGTGCCGCCGGCCACGAGCCGGCGACGCTGACGCGCGAGGTCGCGGCCCAGTTCGATGAGTTCCACGGCGGCGGCCGCGAGTCGACGCGCGCGCTCGCCCGCTACGCGGGCCTGGTGCCCGGCCGGCGCGTGCTCGATCTCGGCTGCGGCATCGGCGGCCCGGCGCGCACGCTCGCCGCCGAGTTCGGCGCGGAAGTCATCGGCGTCGATCTGACGCCGGGCTTCGTCGACGCCGCGCGCCGCCTGTCGGAGCAGCTCGGCTTGGCGGAGCGCACGCGCTTCGTGCACGGTTCGGCGACGGCGCTGCCGATCGCGGCGGCGAGCATCGACGTGGTCTGGTCGCAGAACATGCTGATGAACGTGCCGGACAAGGCCGCGCTCGCGGCCGAGGTCGCCCGCGTGCTGAAACCGGGCGGCCTGTTCGCCTTCGAAGCCGTCGTCGCCGGCCAAGGCGAGGTCTACTACCCCGCGTTCTGGGCCGCGACCGCCGAGCTCTCCTTCCTCGTCCCCGCCGACGCGCTGCGCGCGACGCTCATGGCCGCGGGGCTCGTCGAACGCGACTGGCTGGACAACACGGCGCAGGTCGTCGAGCTCGGCCGGCGCCGGATCGCGGCGCTCGCGCGCGAGGGCATGCCGAAGCTCGACATCGGCGCCATCGTGCCGGAGCAGGTCGCCGAAAAGATGCGCAACGGCCTGCGCAACAACGAAGAGGGCAGGACGCTCGCGATCCAGGCCGTCTACCGGCGGCCGGCATGAGGCGCGGCAGATGATGAACAGGGGACTCGAACTGACGCGCCATGCGCACGCGGAGGGCCTCGTGCTCGAAGCCCGCATCCAAGGTCGCACGCGCTTGAACCTGATCGGCAGCGCCTGCGCCGAGGCCGTCGCGGCCGAGCTCGGACGGCAGTCCGAGCTGTCCGATCTGCGCTGCGTGGTGCTGCGCGGTGCGAGCGAGGCCGCCTTCGTCGGCGGCGCGGATCTGAAGGAGCTCGGCGGCCTGACGCAGGACACGGCCGAGCGCTTCATCCGCAGTCTGCACGGCGTGTGCGCGGCGATCCGCGATTGCCCCGTGCCTGTCATTGCCTGCGTCGAAGGCTATTGCCTGGGCGGTGGGCTCGAAATCGCCGCGGCCTGCGATTTCAGGATCGGCGCCGGCACCGCGCGTTTCGGCATGCCGGAAGTCCGCGTCGGCGTGCCGTCCGTGATCGAGGCGGCGCTGCTGCCCGGGCTCATCGGCTGGGGTCGCACGCGCGAGCTCCTGCTGCGGGGCCATCTGATCGATGCGCACGAGGCCGCGCGCATCGGCCTCCTCGAGCACTGCGTGACGCCGGCGGCGCTGGACGCGACGGTGACCGCCGCCGTCGCCGATATCCTCGCCGGCGCCCCGGCCGCGCTGCGCGCCCAGAAGCGCCTGATCCGGCGCTGGGAAGAGAGCGGAATCGCCGCCGCGATCGAAGCCGGCGTCGACGCCTTCGTCGCGAGCTACCGCGGCAGCGAACCGGCCGAACGCACCGCCGCCTTCTTCGCCGCCCGCGCCCGCGCGCGCCACGGCGCGAAGGATTGATGTAGCCCGAAACTACTGCCGTCTCGTACGCCGGCTTTTACCACCGAGAACACAGAGAACACCGAGGGGAATGAGGGGGACCGTGCTCGTCTCCGATTTAGTGCTCGGCTGGAAAGCTGCTGGATTTGCGCTTCGCGCTGCCACGGAGAACTCGGAGAACACGGAGAGCAGAAGGATTTTATTGGGCTACCGCAACGTGGGTGCCCGGCACCACGCCACTCTCGTCTTCCTCTGTGTTCTCGGTGTTCTCGGTGGCAAAAGCCGAGGTGTAAGGAAGCAATCCCTCGTAACCCGGAAGCTCAACCCAAGGTCTTCGGATTGCCCTGCACGCCGCCGTCCACTGCGAGTACGGCGCCGGTGGTGAAGCTCGAGGCATTGCTCGCGAAGTACAGCGCGGCGCCGACGATTTCGTGCGGTTGGCCGCCCCGCTGCAGCGGGATGCCGGTCTGCGCGGCGCGCTCGAAGGCTTCGATATCCCAGGCTTTCGAGATGTCGGTGAGGAAAGGGCCGGGCATGATGCAGTTGACGCGCACCTTGGGGCCGAAGGCGTAGGCCAGCGAGCGCGTCAGCGCGTTGAGGCCGGCCTTGGCCGCGCCGTAGGGCTCGGACGCGGGACTCGGCGTCACGGCCGCGGTGCTCGACACGTTGATGATGCTGCCGCCCTCGCCCGCGGCCATGCGCGCGCCGACGAGGGCGCCGAGGCGGAACGGGCCCTTGAGATTGAGGGCGACGACCTTGTCGAAGAGCTCCTCGCCGATCGCGTCCAGCGAGGGGTACACCGGCGACAGGCCCGCGTTGTTGACGAGGATGTCGAGCTTGCCGAAGGCGGCGTAGGCGGCCTCGACCAGGCCGTCGAGCTCCTTCCATTTGCCGACGTGGCAGGCATAGGGCAGGGCGCGACGTCCGCGCGCCTCGATTTCGGCGGCGACCTTTTCGCAGGCTTCGAGCTTGCGGCTGGCGACGACTATGTCCGCGCCGTGCTCGGCGAAGGCGAGCGCCATCTCGCGGCCGAGACCGCGGCTGCCGCCCGTGATCAGCGCCACCTTGCCGGTGAGATCGAACAAACGGTCCGTCATCGCAGTTCTCCTACGTGTCGTGGCTATCAGTCGGGCAGCGCCGCGGCGTGCACGGCCGCAGTCTCTTGCGCGCGGTGATCGCGGGCCAGCCAGACGTAGAACGCCGGCACCACGAACAGCGTGAACAGCGTGCCGATGCCGAGGCCCGCGGCGATCGTCAGGCCGATGTGGAAGCGGCTGACCGCGCCGGGGCCGCTCGCGAACAGCAGCGGCAGCATCGCGACGATCATCGCGACCGTCGTCATCAGGATCGGACGCAGGCGGATCGAGGCCCCGGCCGCCGCGGCCGCGCGCTTGTCCAGGCCCTGCTCGCGTTGCAGCGCATTGGCGTATTCGACGATCAGGATGCCGTTCTTGGCGATCAGGCCGATCAGCGTGATGAGCCCGATCTGGGTGTAGATGTTGATCGTCGCGAAGCCGAGGAAGATGAAGCTCAGCGCACCGGCCACCGACATCGGCACCGACATCATGATGATCAGCGGATCGCGCCAGCTCTCGAACTGCGCCGCGAGCACGAGGTAGATCACGAGGCTGGCGAGGAAGAACGTGACGACCAGCGCGCTGCCCTCCTGCACGGTCTGGCGCGACACGCCGGCGTAGTCCCAGGTGTAGCCCTGCGGCAGCACGCGCCGGGCTTCCTCGTCGAGATAGCGCAGCGCGTCGCCGAGCGAGACGCCCGGCGCGGGCAGGCCCTGCAAGGTCAGCGAATTGAGCTGCTGGAACTGCGTGCGCTCGCTGGGCTCGATCGACTCGGCATAGCTCACCAGCGAGGACAGCGGCACGAGCTCGCCGGTGCCGGCGCGCAGGTAATAGAGATCCAGCAGCTCGCGGCTGACGCGGAAGCGATCCTCGACCTGCGGGATGACCTTGTAGCTGCGGCCCTCGAGATTGAACCAGTTGACGTTGTTGCCGCCGAGCAGCGTCGACAGCTCGCGGCCGATGTCCTCCATCGAGATGCCGAGGATGCCGGCGCGATTGCGATCGATGACGAGCTCGGTCTTCGGGCGCGTGAACTCGACCGACTTCTGCAGGAAGAAGAAGTTGCCGCTCTCCATCGCCGCGCCGAGCAGATCGTCGACGGCGCGATCGAGATCGACGTAGTCGCCGGGCGAGCGGACCACGAACTGCAGCGGCAGGCCGCGGCCCGCGCCCGGCAGGCTCGGCCGCGGGAAGGACGCGACCTGCTGGCCGACGAGCGCGTTCAGCTTCGGCTGCAGCTCGTCCTGCACCTCCTGCTGGCTGCGCTCGCGCTGGTCCATCGGCACGATCTTGAAGCCGCTGAAAGCGGTGTTCGGCGAGCCGCCGAAGCCCAGGATGAAGAAGCTCTCGTAGTATTCGGGGATGGTCTGGAAGACCTTCAGCACGTCCCGCGTGTAGCGCTTGGTGTAGTCGATCGTCGCCGTCTCGGGGCCGCGCGCGGACACGAAGAGGATGCCCTGATCCTCGTTCGGCGCCAGCTCGTTCTGGCTCAGCAGGTACATCGGGAACATGCTCAGCAGCACGAGGAAGGCGAAGCCGACGAAGGCCGGCCAGTAGCGCAGGTTGTCGGTGAGGGCGCGGTGGTAGCGCGCGGTGAGCCAGCCGAAGAAATGCTCGACGCCGCGCTCGAAGCGGCTCGGCGGCTTCGCGCTCAGGATGCGCGAGGACAGCATCGGCGACAGCGTCAGCGCGACCACGCCGGAGACCAGCACCGCGGCGGCGAGCGAGAACGCGAACTCCGTGAACAGCGTGCCGACCAGGCCTTCCATGAAGCCGATCGGCGCATAGACCGCGACCAGCGTCGTCGTCATCGCGATGATCGGCAGCCACAGCTCGCGGGCGCCGATCAGCGCGGCGTCCAGCGGCGAGCGGCCCTGCACGATGTGGCGATGCACGTTCTCGACGACGACGATCGCGTCATCGACGACGAGCCCGATCGCGAGCACCATCGCGAGCAGGGTCAGCAGGTTGATCGAATAGCCGAGCAGCAGCATCAGGAAGGCCGCGCCGACGATCGACAGCGGCACGGCGACGGCCGGGATCACGGCCGCGCGCAGCGAGCCCAGCGACAGGAAGATCACCAGCAGCACGATCACGATGGCCTCGGCGAGGGTCGTGAACACTTCCTCGATCGATTCCTCGATGAACACGCTCGCGTCGTAGGGAATGAAGACCTCGAGGCCGGTCGGCATCTGCGACTGCAGATCCGGCATCACGGCGCGCACGCGCTCGGCGACGCTCAGCGGGTTCGCACCCGGCGTCGGGTCGATGCCGATGTAGGTCGCCGTCTTGTCCAGGTACAGGCTGGTCGAATCGTAATCCTCGGCGCCGAGCTCGGCGCGCGCGACGTCGGCGAGGCGCACGATCGCGCCGTTCTCGCTGCGCACGACCAGGTTGTTGAAGTCCTCGACGCGCGAGATGTCGGTCGTCGTCGCCAGATCGATGCCGACGTAGTTGCCCTTGGTGCTGCCGGGACCGACGAGATAGTTGTTGGACTCGAGCACGCGCCGCACGTCGGCGGCCGTCACGTTCAGCGCCGTCATGCGCACCGGATCGAGCCAGATGCGCATCGCGAAAGCCTGGTTGCCGAAGATCTGCGCTTTGGCCACGCCCGGAATCGCCTGGAGCTGCGGGCGCACGACGCGCAGCAGGTAGTCGGCGATCTGCGGCCGCGACATGCTCGCGCTGTAGAAGGCGATGTACATCAGCGCCGTCGGATCGCCGGTGGCGGATTCGATGATCGGATCGTCGGCCTGCTCCGGCAGCACGTTGCGCTGGCTCGCGACCTTGGCCTGGATCTCGGCGACCGCGGCGTGGGCGTCGTAGTTCAGCTTCATGTAGACCTCGATGGTCGACATGCCCAGCTTGCTGCTGGAAGTGATGTAGTCGATGCCGTCGGCCTCGGCGATCGCCTGCTGCAGCGGCGTGGTGATGAAGCCCTTGACGAGCTCGCTGTTCGCGCCGGGGTAGGGCGTGCGCACCGTGACGATGGTGTTCTCGGTGCGCGGGAACTGGCGCAGCTCGAGCGAGACGATCGCGCGCACGCCGAGCATGAAGATCAGCAGGCTCACGACGCTCGCGAGCACCGGCCGGCGGATGAAGAGATCGGTGAAGCCGCGCTCCACGAGGCTGCCTCAGCGGCCGGCGGCCGGCGCGTCCGCGGCGGCCTGCTCGGTGTCGGGCGCGATGACGACGGCGACGTCGTTGCGCAGCTTGTTCTGGCCGACCGCCACGACGCGATCGCCGGCCGCGACGCCGCTGGTCACCGCGACGAAGCCCGCGCGAGTCTCACCGGTCTCGACCTGCTGGCGCTTCACCTTGAGCCCGCCGTCCGCCTCGGTGACGAGATACACGGAGTCGCCGTAAGGGCTGTAGGTGATGGCCGTCGCCGGCACCACGAGCACTTCGTCGCTCCGCTCTTCGCGGGTATCGACCTCGGCGAACATGCCGGGACGCAGCAGGCTTTCGGGATTGGGCAGGCGGGCGCGCAGCTTGACCATGCGCGTCGCGACGTCGATCGCGGGATCGATCGCGGTGACCACCCCGCTGAAGCGGCGCTCGGGGTAAGCCTGCACGCGCACGTCGATCTGCTGGCCGACGCGGATGCGGCCGAGATCGCGCTCCGGCAGGCGATAGTCGACGAACACCGTATCGAGCGACTGCAGGCCGACGATTTCCGCGCCGGGCGCCAGATAGTCGCCGAGATCGATGCGCCGGATGCCGAGCGTGCCGCCGATCGGTGCCCGGATCGTCTTCTTCGCGATGTGCGCCTGCTTGGCGCGCACCAGCGCGGCGGCCTCGGCGCGTTTCGCCGCGGCCTCGTCGTACTGGGACTCGGACATCGTGTGCTCGCGCCGCAGCTTTTCGGCGCGCGCGTACTGCAGCTCGGCGAGCCGCAGCGTCGCTTCGAGGCCGGCGAGCTCGGCGGCGTCGATGCTGGCGTCCAGCGTCACCAGCACGTCGCCGGCCGCGACCTGCGCGCCGGATTCGAAGCGGATCGATTCGACCTGGCCCGCGACTTCGGTGGTGACCGTCACGTCCTGCACGGCGCTGACGCTGCCGACGGCGGTCAGCGAGCGCGGCCACTGCACGCGCTCGACGATCGCGACCGCCACCGGGGTCGGCGGTTGCGGTGCGGAAAGCTTCTGGGTCATTCGCTGGACCTGCACGTACTTCGTCGCGGCGAGGCCGCCGAAGATCGCGAGGGCGAGGAAGAGCAGCAACAGGACGCGTTTGAGCAATGCAGCGGATCTCCGACTTGACGCATGCGCGCGTCGGCCGCCGCGCATGCACGCGGTGAGACGCACCGTACCGGGGCCGCGAGTCTAGCATCCGGGATCGCGGACGTCCCGCGCGGAGCGCGCTGATCCAAGTCAACGCGATCCGGGGACGGGATGCTACGCTAAGGCCATGGCTGGGAATTCTGCCGACTCCAATACCCTCGCGCATCGGCTCGTCGGACACTGCATGTCGCGGCCGGTGGCGAGCGCATCGCCTTACGACACGCTGGCGCAGGCCTATTCGACGATGTGTCTGCGCGGTATCCGGCGCCTGCCCGTGGTCGAACGCGGCAAGCTCGTCGGGATCATCACGCGCAGCGACATCCTCGAAGCCAAGCCGACGGAGCTCGGTCACGGGGCCGACTTCGCGACGGTGATGCAGGATCTCGATCGCATCACCGTCGGCGTCGCGATGCACCGCGATCCGGTGGCGATCTACGAGGCGGACACGCTGGGCCACGCGGCCGAACTGATGCTCGAGCACAAAGTCGGCGGTCTGCCGGTGCTGGAGGCCGGCGGGGGACTGGTCGGCGTGATCACGGAATCCGATCTCTTCCGGCTCGTCGCCGCGCAGTGGCGGGCCGACAACGCGCGACGCTGACGGCCGTGGGCGGCGTCGCGCACGAGGAGTAGCCCATGACCGGAACGGCGAGTGCACAGCGTCTGTACGCGCTGCGCGACGAGCTCACCGCGCGGCTCGCCCGCGTGCATGCGCACGGCGAGCATCGGCTCGAAGCCTTGTCCCAGGACTTCGCGGAACAGGCCGTCGAACGCGAGAACGACGAAGTGGTCGAGGCCTTGGGCGTGCGCCTGCGCGGCGAGCTGGCGGCGATCGACGCGGCGCTCGCGCGCGTCGCCGCCGGCACCTACGACGACTGCGCGGACTGCGGCGAGCCGATAGGCGCGGAGCGCCGCGCGGCCTTGCCGCTCACTGCGGTGTGCGCATCGTGTGCCGCCCGGAAGTAGTCGAGGCGCGCGCGCCGCGCGTCACGGCCGCGGCGGCCAAGCGGCCGCAGCCGCGCGCCGAGCGCGGTGCCCGTGCCCAGCGCGGCCAGCGTGCCCGTCAGCGCCGCGCGCGATCGCGGACTTAGGGCAGTGCTGGGCGCGAGATAGGAGCGCCCGAATCCCCACGACGTCGAGCAAGGGCCGGCTGCGCGAGCGCTGCATCGGCCCCGCCATCCTCCCTGTGCCGTCTCAGTCGCGCAGCGCGCCGGCGAGCACGCCGACGTGCCGCTCCACGCATTCGGACGTGCGCGTGAGGTGGTAGCCGCCCTCGAGCAGCGACAGCACGCGATTGCCGGCATAGTGCTCGGCGATCTCCATCAGCCGCGCCGTCATCCAGCCGTAGCAGGCGGTGGATAGCTGTACGTCGGCGAGCGGATCGTCGCGGTGCGCATCGAAGCCGGCGGACACGAGGATCGCCTCGGGTTTGAACAGCGCCAGATGCGGCAGCACCTGCTCGCTGAAGGCGAGCTCGTAGGCGCTGTCCGTCGCGCCCGCCGGCATCGGACAATTCAGGGTCGCGCCGCGGCCGCGGCCGGTGCCCATCTCGCCGGCGCCGCCGGTGCCGGGATAGTAGGGATACTGGTGCAGGCTCACGTAGAGCACGGAAGGATCTTCCTCGAAGCTGTGCTGCGTGCCGTTGCCGTGATGCACGTCCCAGTCGACGATCGCGATCTTGTCGAGCCCGTGATGGCGCTGCAGATAGCGGGCGAGGATCGCGACGTTGTTGAACAGGCAGAAGCCGAGCGCGGCATCGCGTTCGGCGTGATGGCCGGGCGGGCGCAGCAGCGCAAAGCCGTTGGCGCTGCGGCCGGCGATCACCTCGTCGGCGAGCGCGAGCGCGGCGCCGACGGCGAGCGTCGCGACCTCGAAGGAGCGTGCCGATATCGCCACGTCCGGCGTGTCCAGGAAAGGCTGGCCGCTGCGGCAGGCCTCGGCCGCGCGCCGGATGTAGTCCAGCCGATGCGTGGTCTCGATCCAGGCGAGATCGGCCGGCGCCGCCGTCACGCATTGCAGGCGCTCGAACCACGGCGCGGCCTGCAGCCGCGCCAGCGCCGCCGTCAGACGCGCGGGACGCTCGGGATGGCCGGCGCCGGTATCGTGCTCGAGGAATTGGCGATCGTAGACGAAGGCGGTCGACATGCGGGCCTCGGCGCGGGCCGGAAACTGCGTTGCGCCCATGCTAAAGAACTGCTCCGTGAATCACTACAAACTCGAGCGGCCGGTGTGCCGGAGTTTCGTGGGGATATCCGCAGTCGGGGGGTGCATCTGACGCGTCGTAGCCCGGATGCAGCGTAGCGAAACCCGGAGCGAGATCTCCGAAGAGTCCCGGGTTCCGCGCGGCACCCGGGCCACGACGGCACCGGGATCGCGGCGCTGGCGCCGGCGGTGAGCGGCGCCGCCGGCTCAGCGTAGCTGCGCGGCCTCGTCGGCAGGCGCTGCCGCGGGTTGCTCGAGGCGGCCGGCGGCCAGCCGGCTCGCGGGCTGTTGCTTGCGTGAGAGATCGAGGTAGTCGCCGAGCACCTTCGTGGCTTCCTCGAGCACGACGTCGAAGTCTTCGGGATTGTCCTTGTCCCGGCCGCTGCCGTCCTCGCCGGCGAGCAGATCCTCGTCGCCGGATTCCGGCTCCGGCTCGGCCGGCAGCGGCGCGAGGCCGTGGGCGACGCGGATCTCGTTCTCGCGCGCCCGCTGTTCGCGGCGCGATTTCTCGTGTTCGGCGCGGCGCTTGGACTCGAGCAGCGACACGGACTTGCGATCCGCGGCCTCTTGTATCGCGTGCTCCTGCGCGAGCAGCGCGCGATAGGCCTTGTCGTTCTTCATGCGCTCGTCGTGACGCTCGCGCAGCGCGGCGACGGGCCCTAGCGAGGGCAGCGCGGGCGCGAAGCGCACGGCCGCGATGTGAGCGAAAGGCAGCGCGTTCTTCAGCGCGCGCTCGCCCTGATCCTTGGTGCTGAAGCCGCTGGGGAACTCGATGTCGGGCACTACGCCGCGATGCTGCGTGCTGTCGCCCTCGACGCGGAAGAACTGCGCGATGGTCGCCTTGAGCTGGCCGAGCTTGCCGTTCGACTCCTCGTCGAAGCGGTTGAGATCGACGAGGTTCTGCACCGTGCCCTTGCCGAAGGTCGGCTCGCCGAGCACCAGCCCGCGCCGGTAGTCCTGGATCGCGGCGGCGAAGATCTCGGAGGCCGACGCGCTGTTGCGATCGACCAGCACCGCGAGCGGGCCGGTATAGGCGACGCCATCCTCGGTGTCGCGCTCGAGCTGCACGCGGCCCTGCGAGTTGCGCACCTGCACGACCGGGCCGCTGTCGATGAACAGGCCCGTCAGCTCGGTGGCTTCGGACAGCGAGCCGCCGCCGTTGCCGCGCAGATCGATGATGAGGCCCTGCACTTGTTCCTTCTGCAGCTCGCCGATCAGCCGGCGCACGTCGCGCGTGGTGCTGCGATAGTTCTCGTCGCCCTTCATGCGGCCTTCGAAGTCCATGTAGAAGGTCGGGACCTCGATGACGCCGATCTTCCGCGCGTGCTCGCCCTTGCCGACCTCGAGCACCTTCTTCTGCGCGGCCTGCTCTTCGAGCTGGATCGTGTTGCGGGTGAGGTTCAGCTTGCGCGGCGGGCCGTCGGGGCCGGCGCCTTTCGGCAGCACCTGCAGTTGGACGACGGAGCCCTTGGGCCCGCGGATCAGATCGACGACCTCGTCGAGCCGCCAGCCGACGACGTCAACGACCTCGCCGTCCGCGCCCTGCGCAATGCCGATGATGCGGTCGCCCTCGTGCAGCTTCTTGCTGAGATCGGCGGGACCGCCCTTCACGATCTCGCGCACGACCGTGTATTCGTTGTCGCTCTGGAGCACGGCGCCGATGCCTTCCAGCGACAGGCTCATCCGGATCTTGAAGTTCTCGGAGGTGCGCGGCGAGAAATACGCCGTGTGCGGATCGATGGCCGTGGTGTAGGCGTTGATGAAGGTCTGGAACACGTCCTCGCTGTTGTACTGCGCGGTCTGGCGCATCAGGCCCTCGTAGCGCTTGCGCAGCGTGTCCTTGATCGCCTCGTCCTTGCGGCCTGCCAGGCGCAGCGACAGCACGTCGTTCTTCACGCGCTTGCGCCACAGCTCGTCGAGCTCGGCCTCGCTTTTCGCCCACGGCGCGTCTTCGCGATCGAAGTCGAAAGTCTCGTCGATCGTGAAGTCGAAGGGCTTGTCGAGCAGCGCGATCGCTTTGGGCATGCGCGCTTCGACGCGCTCGCGGAAGCGCACGAAGAGATCGAAGACGGTCTGCAGATCGGAGTTGCGCAAATCGTCGTCGAGCTCGGTGGCGAAGGCACCGAACTCGTCGATGTCCGACTGCAGCAGATAGCTGCGCGTGGGATCGAGCGCCTTCAAGTAGTTGTCGAAGATGACCTGCGACAGCGCGTCGTCCAGCGGTGCTTTCTTGTAGTGATAGTTCGCGATGAAGTGAGTGATGAGACGCGTCGCGCGGCGGTGTTCGGGTTGCGGCGTGAGTGCATCGAGGGCGACGGTCGGGGCCAGCGCCTGGACTTCGCCGATCAGCGCCAGGAGTCCGGCGAGCAGGGCGCCGGCGATACGTCTTTTCATACGGTGAATCGCACCCAGGGGTTCGTTCGGAAGCTCGCGGAGATCGACCGGCTTGGGTCGATATGGTTCGATAGTGTAGCGTATCCGACCATCGCAAACGCCGGAAAATCCCGTGACCAGGACCGCAGTCCGCCTCCTGCCTACAGCTCGATCCGCACACCGGATGGCCATCGGCGAGCGCCGTGTCCGGAGCTGAGGCCGTACGGCTCGTCGCCACGCGCGCGGCCTGCGCCGAGGCGCTCGAAGCCATCGAGCGGGCGCCGCAGCTCGCGATCGACACCGAGTTCATGCGGGTCGACACCTACTACCCGCGCTTCTGTCTGCTGCAGATCGCGACGCCCGACGGCGCCTGGTGCATCGATCCGCTGGCCGATCTCGATCTGCCCGCGCTCGGCGCCTGGCTCGCCGCGACGCGCCAGCCCAAGCTGATGCACGCCGCGCGTCAGGATCTCGAAGTCCTCGGCCCGCTGGTGACCGGCACGCCGCAGCCGCTCGTCGACACGCAGATCGCGGCGGCCTTGCTGGGCCTGTCCGATCAGATCGCCTATGCCGCCGTCGTCGAGCAGTACTGCGGGGTCGTCATCGACAAGTCGCAGACGCGCACCGACTGGTCGCAGCGGCCGCTCAGCGCCGAGCAGCTACGCTATGCGGCGCTCGACGTGATTTACCTGCCGCCGGTGTGGGAAGCGATGGCGAACGAGCTCGAGACCCAGGGCAAGATGAGCTGGCTGGAGGAAGAGTGCGCGCGTCTGCGCAACGGGCGCGACGACGCGGTGCCGGCGTGGCAGCGCGTGAAGGGCCTGACGCAGCTCGAAGGCCGGGCGCTCGCGGTGGCGGCGGCGCTCGCCGAATGGCGCGAAGACCTGGCGCGCAGCGCCGATCGGCCGCGCAACTGGATCCTGCGCGACGATCTCCTGCTGCTGCTCGCGCGCCGCCAGCCGCAGCGGATCGCGGAGTTGGCCGAGCTCCAAGGCCTGCCGCCGGCGACGGTGCGCCGGCACGGCGAGCGGCTGCTCGCGATCTGCAGCGATCCCGCGCTGAGCTCGCCGGCCTTGCCGCCGCGCGCGCCGCGCCTGACGCCCGAGGGCAATCGCCTGCTCGCCGAATGCCAGCAGCTCGTGCGCGAGCGCGCGGCGGCGGCCAAGGTCGCGCCGACCCTGCTCGCCGCGCGGCGCGATCTCGAGCAGCTCTTCTGGGGCGAGACGCCGCCGCGCTTCGCGAGCGGCTGGCGCGCGATCGTGGTCGGCGAGGAGCTGCTCGCGCTGCGCGGCCGGCACCGCCGCGAGGATCTCTGTCAGCCGTGACGCCGGGCGCCGCGGCGCCCGCTCATTTCCGGATGTCGAGCAGCTCGATCTCGAAGATCAGGGTTTCGTTGGGGCCGATCGGGCCCGCGCCCTTCGCGCCGTAGGCGAGCTGCGGCGGAATGAACACCTGCCAGCGCGAGCCCACCGTCATCAGCGGGATCGCTTCCTGCCAGCCGCGGATCACGCTGCCGAGACTGATCTCCGCCGGCTCGCCGCGGCGCTTGGAGCTGTCGAACTCGGTGCCGTCGAGCAGCGTGCCCGTGTAGTGCACGACCACGGTGTCGCCCGCCTGCGGGTGCTTGCCCGCGCCTTTGCGCAGCTCCTTGTACTGGAGGCCGCTCGACAGCTCGGTCACGCCCTCCGCGGTCTTGTTCTTGGCGAGAAACTCGCGGCCCGCCTTGAGGTTGGCCTGGGCCTGTTCCTTGAAGCGACCCTGCACCGACTGCGTCGCATTGGCCAAAGCGGCCTGGAATTCCTCCTGCGTCAGCCGCGGCGTCGTGCCGTCCAGCGCGTCGCGCACGCCGAGCACGAAGGACTCGTACTCGAGGGGCACGCCCTGGCGCACGATGCTCTGCGCGGTGGTCAGGCCGATCGCATAGCTGCTCTTTTGCGCATCGGATTTGAGCAGCGCTTCCTGGGCGGTGGCGGGGGCGACGGCGAGAAGGCCGGCGACGGCCCACAGCAAACGGTTCATGCGGGAGAGTCTCCTGGACGGTTGAAGCGGTCGTGATTGGGCGGACTGGGCGTCACTGCGATTCCCGGAATGTCCGGAGGCATCGATGATGCTGGCGTCCGGGCGTTCAGCGATGCCGGGCGGCGGTGAACTTCATGACGGGCTTGGCGCCGACGACCTCCATGCCGGCCTCGACGCCGGCCGGCACGAACACGCAGTCGCCGGCCTTGAGCGTCATGGTATGGCCTTCGACGTCGATCTTCAGATCGCCGCCCAGGGTCGCGAGCACCAGCTCCTCGGTGAGGATGCGTGGCTCGACGCTGCCGCCCGGCTGCAGCAGCTCCTTGTGCGTGTCATAGCCCCACACCAGCAATTTCTGGATTAGCGACTGCTCGCTGAGCACGCCGTCGATCGACAGATCCCAGCGCTCGAGGCGCAGCTTGTTCAGCGGCTGATAGGCGACGACCTTGTTGCCGCCCTGGAAGCGCGCCTCGTACAGCGCGGCCTCGACGCGCTTGACCAGCTCGGCCGGCAGCATCGAGCGCGTGGGCTTGAGCATCGCGACGCCGAGGTGCACGGTCAGCGAGCTGCGCCCGCGCGCCTGCGCGTGCGCGATGTGCTGGCTCTCGACGCGCTTGCGCAGCGCCTCGGCGATGCGCGTCGCATTGCGCGCGTCGCAGCCGGGCAGGATCAGCGCGAGCCGCGAGTCGTCGTAGCGCCCGGCCGTGTCGCCGGCGCGGCGGCCGAAGCCTTTCAGGGTCTGGCCGATGCGCTTGAGCAGCACGTCGGCGGACTGGCGGCCATAGGTTTCGACATAGGTCTCGAAGTCGTCGACCTCGACGATCAGCATCGCCACCGGCTTGCCGTCGCGCGCGGCGCGCCGCCATTCCGCGTCGAAGGTCTGGTCGAAATGCCGGCGGTTGTCGAGGCCGGTGACCTGATCCAGCGGAGAAATGCGCTCCAGCGTCTCGGCCAGCGCCTTGGCCTTGCCCTGCACGAGGCCCAGATCCGCGGCATTGCGGCGCAGGCTCTGCTCGACCTGCTCGCGCTTGCTCTGCGTGGTCTTCAGCTCGACGTGCAGCTTTTCGATTTGATCGCGACGCTGATCCAGGTAGCCGCGGAGCTGCTCGTTCTCGCCGTGGAGCAGCGAGGCTTCCCACAGGCGCTGGTGCAGCAGCCGGGCGCCGAGCAGGCTCACGACGCCGACGAAGACCAGCGCCACGGCGACGAGCAGCCCCTCGCGGTTGCCGAGCAGCAGCAGACCGAAGACCGGCGGCAGCAGCGTGCCCAGCGTGCTCGCGAGCGCGCTGGGCAGGGAGCCGGCGAGCAGCGTGACGGTCGCGATGCTGACCGCGATGGCGAGCAGCAGCAGCGGCGCACCGACGATCAGGCCGCGGGCGGCCGCGACCCAGGCCGTCATGCCGCCCCAGGCGAGCGCGGTGCCGAGCAGGGTGGCGACGAACAGGATCTGCCAGCGCGACTGCATCTGCGCCGTGCTGCTGGCGCGGCGATAGGCGCCGAGCACGGCATAGCGGGCGGCGTAGGTCGCCGCGGTGAGACCCGCCCAGCCGAACAGTGGTCCCTGCGCGAGGTGGCCCAGCAGGGCGAGGACCGCGAGCGCGAGGCCGACCATGCCGGTACTGCACTCGAGTCTGCTCTCGCGCAGCAGCCGGTCGAGCTGGCGGCCGCGGACGTTCAGGAGGGCGGTATCGCTGAGTTCCATCGCGTGCTCGGTTCGCGTATCTGTCGAGGAGGCCGGCAGCTCCGTTCCCTGGATGAGCGTCATGGCGCGGATTCCATCGTACATTGATTGGACAGGGGCTTACGACCCCAACATCGAAACACTCTGATAATTCTGTGCGACTCGAAGGCCGCGCTCAGCGCCGGCTCGGACGCAGCACGACGGCCAGCAGCAGGCCGGCCGTGAAGCCGCCGACGTGGGCGAGCCAGGCCACGCCGGGCTGGTCCGGACTCGCCAGCAGCGAGCTGCCGACCTGCAGGACGAACCACAATCCCAGCACCACGACCGCGGGCCAGCGCGCCGTGTACAGCACGAAGCCGAGCGGCACCAGCACGGTCACGCGGGCGTGCGGATAGTACAGCAGGTAGGCGGCGAGCACGCCCGAGATCGCGCCGCTCGCGCCGATCATCGGGATCGTCGAGTCCGGCGCGTGCAGGGCCTGGGCCAGGGCCGCGGCGAGGCCGCTCAAGGCGTAGAAGGTGAGATAGCGCCCGTGGCCCAGCGCGTCCTCGACGTTATTGCCGAAGATCCACAGATACAGCATGTTGCCGGCGAGATGCATGAAGCCGCCGTGCAGGAACATCGAGGTCAGCACGGTCAGAGAGGCCGGGACGCTCGCGATCTCGGGCGGCAGGCGCGCCTCGCCGAGCAGCACCGCGGGCACCACGCCGTAGCGGAAGGCCGCGATCTGATTGCCCCGATCGCCGAGACCGAGCTGCCACACGAAGACCAGGACGCAGCCCGCGATCAGCCCCCAGGTCACCAGCGGCGTCAGCGTGACCGGATTCTCGTCGTGGATGGGGATCACGGCCGCGGCCGGCGCTGCACGCGATGGCGGGCGAGGAGCTCATCCTCGTTGCCGGCGGTGACGCGGCGGGGCCGTCCCGCGCGATCGCGGAGCTCGAGCACCGCGCCCGGGGCGAGGCCGGCAAGCCGCTCGAGCACCTCGCTGCCGTCGTCCGTGCGGAACAGCCGCGCAAAGGCCTCGAGATCGCGGTCCGATACTGCGGCGAGCCCGCGCGGCGTCGCGAGCAATACGTCGCCGTGCTCGGTGAGGTAGATCTCGCCCGTCGCGGTCAGCGTCTCGCAGGTCTGCGTGCGCAGGCTGCCGTCCGGCTCGACGCTCAGGATCCAGGGCGCGAGCTCGAGATCGACCCAGGCGCGCTGCGGCCCGTTCTGCACGTACCAGGCGCCGTGCTCGTCGCTCGCGTAATGCGCGTTGAGGAAGGCCACCGCGCCGGGATGGGTGATCGGGCCGTCGCCGAGGCGCCAGCGCCCGCGGCGATCGAGCATCAGCCAGCCGTGACAGGCCGGCACATTGGGCCACTTCGCGAGCGCGCGTTCGACCGCCTCCGAAAAGTCGGGGCGCCAGGCCGGCGCGGCGTCGCTGCTCGAATCGTTCGTCATGGTGAGCGGATCCTCGCTCGTGTGCGCCCGCGCGCGCGTCGGAAATTCGCTCCACTGCGGCGTCGGCGGGCCTGAAGCTCGTCAGTCCCGCCGATTGTCGCAGATAATCGCTGAGGGCTCGCGCGGCGCGCATGCGCAGCCGATCGTCGCAGTCCGTCACGGCCAGGGTGATCAGCGAGGAAAGCGTATGCGCATCGGAGTCCCGACTGAAATCAAGGCGAACGAATACCGGGTC
Organism: Gammaproteobacteria bacterium; assembly: GCA_035325705.1. GTDB lineage: Bacteria > Pseudomonadota > Gammaproteobacteria. Next base: position 96,843 of record DAOKZI010000004.1, on the reverse strand, counting down.
GGTCTGACGCCGGGCAGCGTGCGCGAGCTGCATGCGCACGGGCACGCCGTGCTGGTCCAGCGCGGCGCCGGTGCCGGCATCGGCGCCGCGGACGAGCGCTATCGAGAGGCCGGCGCGACGCTCGTCGACACCGCGGCCGAAGTCTTTGCCGGCGCGGATCTGATCGTGAAGGTCAAGGAGCCGCAGCCCGTCGAGCTCGCGATGCTCGAAGCGCGCCACGTGCTGTTCACCTATCTGCATCTCGCGGCCGACGCCGCGCTGGCGCGCGGTCTCGCGGCCATCGGCTGCACGGGCATCGCCTATGAAACCGTCGGCGCCGACGACGGATCCCTGCCGCTGCTCGCGCCGATGAGCGAGGTCGCCGGTCGGCTGTCGATCCAGGCCGGCGCGCGCTGCCTCGAGCACGACGTGGGCGGGGCCGGCCTGCTGCTCGGCGGCGTGCCGGGCGTCGCGGCGGCGGAGGTGCTGATCCTCGGCGGCGGCGTCGTCGGCGCGAACGCGGTGCAGATGGCGCTCGGCGTGCAGGCGCGCGTGACGGTGATCGACAAGTCGCTGCCGCGCCTGCGCGCGCTGGAAGCGCAGTTCGGCGGCCAGTTGAACACCGTGCACGCGACGCAGGAAAGCATCGGCCACTATCTGCGGCAGGCGGATCTCGTGATCGGCGCCGTGCTCGTGCCCGGCGCGGCGGCGCCCAAGCTCGTGACGCGCGCGATGCTCGCGACAATGAAGCCGGGCAGCGCGATCGTCGACGTCGCCATCGATCAGGGCGGCTGCGTCGAGACCAGCCGGCCGACGACGCACGCGAACCCGACGTTCATCGTCGACGGCGTCGTGCACTACTGCGTGACGAACATGCCGGGCGTCGTGCCGCGGACCTCCGCCTACGCGCTCAACAACGCGACGCTGCCGTTCGTGCTGCAGCTCGCCGACCACGGCCCGCGCGCCGCGCTCGCCGCCGATCCCCACCTGCGCCAGGGACTGAACGTCTACGCCGGCCAGATCACCCATCCCGGCGTCGCCGAGGCGATCGGCGCGCCGTGCGTGTCCGTGGATTTCTCGTGCGCGGCGTAGCCCGCAAGACACTCGGCGACATCCGGCAGGCCGTTTTGCCACCGCGAACACCGAGAACACAGAGGGCGGATGAGAGAAAGTCTCGCTACAAGAGGATGCAGTGACGCGCTTTCGTAGCCCGGGTGGAGCGCGCAGCGCGTAACCCGGGATCGGGCATGGTGAGGTGGCGAAGATCCCGGGTTTCGCTACGCTGCACCCGGGCTACGGGATCTCTCATCTTCCTCGGTGTTCTCGGTGGCAATTGCCAAGGCCGAGCCGGGGTCAAAGCCCCGAAGTCTGCACGACCTCGCAGATTGCAGCGGTCAAAGTCGCGAGATCGGCCTCGTCGATGACGTAGGGCGGCATCACGTAGACGAGGCGGCCGAAGGGACGCACCCACACGCCGCGCGCGACGAAGCGCCGCGGCAGCACGCGCATGTCGACCGGCTCGCGCAGCTCGACCACGCCGATCGCGCCGAGCACGCGCACGTGCGCGACCTGCGGCAAGCCGCGGCAGGGTGCGAGCCCGCGTTCAAGCCCTGCCGCGATCGCCGCGATGCGCGCGGGCCAGTCCTGCGCCTGCAGCAGCTCGATGCTCGCCAGCGCGACGCTGCAGGCGAGCGCATTGGCCATGAAGGTCGGGCCGTGCATGAACACGCCCGGCTCGCCGCGCGAGATCGTCTCGGCGACGGCGCGCGTCGCGAGCGTCGCGGCGAGCGTCAGATAGCCGCCGGTCAAGGCCTTGCCGACGCACATCAGATCCGGCGCGATGCCCGCGTGCTCGCAGGCGAACAGGCGCCCGCTGCGGCCGAAGCCGGTCGCGATTTCGTCGGCGATGAGCAGCACGCCGTGCGCGTCGCAGAGCTCGCGCAGGCGTACGAGGTAGCGCGGATGGTAGAACCACATGCCGCCCGCGCCCTGCACGATCGGCTCGATGATGACGGCGGCGATTTCCTCGGCGTGGCGCGCGAGCAGCGCGGCCAGCGCATCGATGTCGTCGGGCTGCCAGTCGCCGCCGTAGCGCGAGCGCGGCCGCGGCGCGAAGAACTGCGCGGGCAGCGCGTCCTTGAACAAGGTGTGCATGCCGGTGACGGGATCGCAGACCGACATCGCGCCGAAGGTGTCGCCGTGATAGCCGCCGCGGACGGTGAGGAATTTCTGCCGCCGCGGCCGGCCGCAGGCCGCCTGGTACTGGATCGCCATCTTGAGCGCGACCTCGACCGCGACCGAGCCCGAGTCGCTGAAGAACACGGTTTCGAGCCCCCGCGGCGCGATCGCGACGAGCCGCGCGGCGAGCCGCACCGCGGGCTCATGCGTGAGGCCGCCGAACATCACGTGCGCCATGCGCTCGAGCTGCTCGCGCAGCGCGGCGTCGAGGCGCGGATGGCGGTAGCCGTGGATCGCCGACCACCACGAAGACATGCCGTCGATCAGCCGCGTGCCGTCCGCGAGCTCGAGGCGCACGCCGGCGGCCGCGACGACGGGAAAGATTGGCGGCGGATCGAGCAGCGTGCTGTACGGATGCCAGACGTGAGCGCGATCCAGCGCCAGCAGATCGAAGGGATCCTCGCCCGGCGGCGCGGCGTTCACGGGCCGGCGGCGCGCCGCCAGCGCAGGCCGCCGGGCGGCGTGAAGACGCGGATCGGACCGCGCGGCGTCGGCCAGTCCTCGTCCCGCGTATCGATCGCGCGTTCCAGCGTCAGCTCGCGCGTATTGACCGGCAGGCCGTAGAAGGCCGGGCCGAAGCGCGACGCGAAGTCGGCCAGCGCCTCGAGCCGGCCTTCCTCGTCGAAGACCTGGGCGTAGCAGGCGAGGGCGGTCGGCGCGTTGTAGACGCCGGCGCAACCGCAGTCGTGCTCCTTCAGCGCGCGCAGATGCGGCGCGGAGTCCGTGCCGAGAAAGAAGCGCGGATTGCCCGACACCGCGGCCTCGCGCAGCGCCCGGCGATGGACTTCGCGCTTCGCGACCGGCAGGCAGTACATGTGCGGGCGGATGCCGCGCTCGAACATCGCGTTGCGATTGATCGTCAGGTGATGCGGCGTCAGCGTCGCCGCGGTCGGGCCCGGCGCCGAGCGCACGAACTGTACGCCTTCGCGCGTCGTCACATGCTCGAGCACGATCTTCAGCGCCGGAAAATCCCGCCGCAGCGGCGCGAGCAGCGTGTCGATGAACACGGCTTCGCGATCGAAGACGTCGACCGCGGGATCGACCGTTTCACCGTGCACGAGCAGCGGCAGCCCGATGTCCTGCAAGGTCTCGAACACGCGATGGAGCTTCGCGAGCGAAGTGACGCCGGCATCGGCGTTGGTCGTCGCGCCGGCCGGGTAGAGCTTGGCGGCGACGAACACGCCGTCGCGCTGGCCGGCGCGCAGATCGTCCGGCGCGGTATCGTCCGTGAGGTAGCAGCTCATCAGCGGCTCGAAGCCGCAGTCCGCCGGCAGCAGCGCGCGGATGCGCTGCCGGTAGGCGGCGGCCGCGGCCGCCGTCGTCACCGGCGGCTTCAGGTTCGGCATCACGACGGCGCGGCCGAAGTCGCGCGCGCTCGCGCTCAACACCGCGGCGAGCATCTCGCCGTCGCGCAGATGCAGATGCCAATCATCCGGCAGGGGAATCGTGATCTTGTCCGCGGGCATGGCCGGACTCTAGCATGCGTGAGTTCGGGCGAGCCATACGCGCTCGGTCTCGAACTCTCGCTTCTCCGGAGGACAGCCCATGCTCGGTCTGATGATGGACATGCCGCTGACGATGACGATGATCATGCGTCACGGCGAGCGCAATCACGGCAGTCAGGAAATCGTGTCCGTGACGGCCGATGCGCCGCGCCACCGCTACACCTATCGCGACTGCTTCCGGCGCGCGCGGCAGCTCGCGCGCGTGCTCGATCGCCTCGGCGCCGGCGCCGAGGCGCGCATCGCGACCTTGGCGTGGAACGACTACCGTCACCTCGAGCTCTATTACGCGATCTCGTGCAGCGGCCGCGTGTGTCACACGCTCAATCCGCGGCTGTTCGACGAGCAGATCGAATACATCGTCAACCACGCCGAAGACGAATTCATCTTCACCGATCCGTCCTTCGTGCCCAAGCTCGAGCCGCTCGCGGCCAAGTGCCCGCGGGTGCGCGGCTACGTCGTGATGACGGACGCCGCCCGCATGCCGCAGACGACGCTGCCGAACGCGCTGTGCTACGAAACCCTGCTCGCGGCGGAGAGCGACGACTACGCGTGGCCGGCGCTCGACGAGAAGACGGCGAGCGGGCTCTGCTACACCTCGGGCACCACGGGTCATCCGAAAGGCGTGCTGTACAACCACCGCGCCGCGGTGCTGATGGCCTATGGCGCGGCGCTGCCCGACACCTGCAATCTGTCCGCGACCGACGGCGTGCTGCCGATCGTGCCGATGTTCCACGTCAATGCCTGGGGCCTGCCCTTCGCCGGCGTCCTCGTCGGTGCCAAGCTCGTGTTTCCGGGGCCCGGCCTCAGCAATCCCGAGCTGCTCACCGATCTCATCACGCAGGAGGGCGTGACGATCTCCGCCGGCGTGCCGACGGTGTGTCTGCCGCTGCTCGCCCATGCGCGCGAGAGCGGACGCAGCCTCGCGCCGCTCGCGCGCATCGCCATCGGCGGCTCGGCCTGTCCGCTGTCGATGATGGAGGAGTTTCGCGATCGCCACGGCGTGCGCGTGCTGCACGCCTGGGGCATGACCGAGATGAGCCCGCTCGGCACTGTGAATGCCGACACGCGCGAAAGCGCGCACTGGCAAGGCGAAGCGCGGCTCGCGCAGATGCTGAGCCAGGGCCGCGCGATCCCCGGCGTGGAGATGAAGATCGTCGACGACGAGGGCCGCGAGCTGCCGTGGGACGGCGTCGCCGTCGGCGCGCTGAAAGTGCGCGGCCTGTGGGTCTGCCGCGATTACTACCGGCTCGAAGGCACGGGCGGGGCGCACGATGCGGACGGCTGGTTCGCGACCGGCGACGTCTGCAGCATCGATCCGCAGGGCTTCATGCGCATCACCGATCGCGCCAAGGACGTCATCAAGTCCGGCGGCGAATGGATCAGCTCCATCGATCTCGAGAACACGGCGGTCGGCCACCCGGCCGTCGCCGAAGCGGCCGTGATCGGTGTCGCGCATCCGAAATGGCAGGAGCGCCCGCTGCTCGTCGTGGTGCGCGAGCCGGCCGCGCAGCTCACGCGCGAAGAGCTCCTCGCCTGGCTCGAAGGCAAGGTCGCGAAATGGTGGATCCCGGACGATGTCGTCTTCGTCCACGATCTCCCCCACACCGCGACCGGCAAGCTCAGCAAGCTCGAGCTGCGCAAGCGGCTGGGGGATTACAGGCTGCCGAATGTCTAGTGTCCGTCACTCCGCGAATGAGGCCGGTGTCGCCGACACGCCGAGCATGGGCCACCGAGAACACAGAGAACACCGAGGGAGAACAAAGAGAGTCCGCAGAGTTTGAACAGTGAAATTGCCGATCTTCGTAGCCCGGATGAGCGTAGCGAATCCGGGATCCGGCATGCCTGACGCAGGAAGCCCAACTGTGATGAAGCCCGCGTCACCCGCAATCATGAAAGAGACGTGACGAGCCCCCTCCCGGATTCCGCGCCGCTGCGCGGCGCTCCTTCCGGGTTACAAGAGAACGATCTTCGTAGCCCGGAAGGAGCGCAGCGGAATCCGGGATCAGCGCCAGCACCTGCCGCGGCAACTCTTCCACGGCAACCTACGCCCTTCGCCAACTCCCTTCTCCCTCGGTGTTCTCTGTGTTCTCGGTGGCAAATTACGGCGTTCGACCCGGGGCCTACATTGCTCCGCTCGCCGCCAGCGCATCGATCTCGCCTTCGCTGAAGCCCCAGTGTCGTAGCCCGGGTGGAGCGCGCAGCGCGTAACCCGGGATCGGGGTCCGCCGTCCACTCATGCATTCGCTGAAGGCTGTAGCGCATCGGGCATGCCCGATCCCGGGTTCCGCTCCGCTGCACCCGGGCTACGAAAATGTGGGGGCGCCCTCTTTCACGGCAAGCTACGGTCCGGAGCCTCCGAACAATCCCTTTCTTCCTCCGTGCCCTCCGTGCTCTCCGTGGCTAGATTCATTCGGCGCGTGACCCGGCGCAGCGTCGCAAGCAATACACGCCTACATCACTCCGCTCGCCGCCAGCGCATCGATCTCGCCTTCGCTGAAGCCCCAGGCGGTGAGAGCGTCGCGGTTGTTTTCGCCGGCGACGGGCGGGCGGTTGCGGATCTCGGGCGCGGTGCGGCTGAAGCGCGGCGTCGGCGCGGGCTGTACGACGCCGTCCACCTCGACGAAGGCTTTGCGCGCGACGGCGTGCGGATGGCGCGGCGCCTCGGCGAAGTCGAGCATCGGCGCGAAGCAGACGTCCGTGCCTTCGAGCAGTGCGCTCCATTCGTCACGCGTGCGGGTCTTGAACACGGCGGCGAAGCGCGCCTTGAATTCGGGCCAGCGATCGGGATTCATGCGATCGCTGAGGATGTCGGGCTCGGTGATCCCGAGTCGCTGCAGCAGCTCGGCATAGAACTGCGGCTCGGCCGCGGCGATCGTCACGTACTTGCCGTCCTTGCACTCGTAGACGTCGTAGAAATGCGCGCCGCCGTCGATGCGATTGCGGCCTTTCGGCTGCCACGCGCCCTGCGCATACATGCCGTACATCATCGCGGCGAGCAGACCCGAGCCTTCGCTCATCGCGCTGTCGAGCACCTGGCCCTGGCCCGAGCCGCGCGCCTCGTACAGCGCGCAGGCGATGCCGAAGGCGAGCATGCAGGCGCCGCCGCCGAAGTCGCCGATGTAAGCGAGCGGCGGCGGCGGTGCTTCACCGGGACGGCCGATCACGTGCAGCGCGCCCGACAGGCCGATGTAGTTCAGATCGTGGCCGGCGGCCTGCGCGAGCGGACCGTCCTGGCCGAAGCCCGTCATGCGGCCGAACACGAGGCGCGGATTGCGCGCGAGGCAGACGTCCGGCCCGAGGCCGAGCTTCTCCATCACGCCCGGCCGGAACGGGTCGATCAGCGCATCGGCGCCGTCGATCAGGCGCAGCGCCGCCGCGATGCCGTCGGCCGTCTTCAGGTTCAGGGTCACCGACTGCTTGCCGCGATTCAGCACGCCGTAGCGTCCGGGGTTGTAGGAATCCCAGGCCTGGCCGGCGTAGTGAGTGATGGGATTCTTGCGATCGATGCGCAGGACCGTCGCGCCCATGTCGGCGAGCATCATGCCGCACATCGGACCCGGGCCTATGCCCGCAAACTCGATCACCTTCACGCCGTTCAGCGGACCCATGCGCCACTCTCCTCGTCTGCATTCGAAAGACGGGCATTGTAGCGAGGCCCGCGGCCGGCGACGGCGCGCAGGCCGACGTCGGCGGGGATCCCGGCTGCGACGAACCGCGCGCCGCGGGGCGCGGCTTATACCACAGCGACGCCCCGGTGACAGCCGAATGAGACCTGCGCGAGGCGCCCCAAAAATCTTTGTTGCAGAGCAGTGTCGCCTCCTCGACTTATTTGTATGATAGGCGCCCGGCGAGCCCCCCCTCCGCGGGAGACCGGCCGCCGCTGCCGCTTCATCGGCGCAGGCGCATGGGCAGGCAGCAGGATTTCCGCCGTCGGCATGAGGTCGAAGGTGTATGAAACAGAACGCACAGATGATGGCCGACATGAGCGTGTCGTCGGCCGTGGTCCCTGACGGTACGGTCCGCGAACACAACGGCAAACGCTGTATCTGTTACGACGGCTACTGGATACGGCACTACGATGTCCCCGCCAATGAAGACGCCGCTCGGCGCGAACTGATCGACCAACTTACCAAACGCGTCTTTCACCATACCGAGCCCGGCATCAACACCCCGGGCTACAAGCTGAAAGATGCACGCGAAGCCTACGAGAAACAGACCGAGCCGCACCGCCGGCGCGTCAATGCCGCGATGCTCGCGGGCGCTCTGCTGAATCGCGGCTCCGACATCTTCAACATCCTCTTCGAGCTGCGCCAGCGCGGCATCGAAGTCCACTACGACAACGAGCTACTGCGCGAGTGCGAGTCCTGCTTCCTCGAGGCCTTCGATCTCGGCAAGCAGGTGCTCCACTACAGCGGCGAAGAAGGCCTCGACGAGCTGTGGGGCGAGCCGCTGAAGGCCTTCTACATGCCGATCCGCGATTTCTACGAATCGCGCTACATCAAGATCGCGCAGAGCATGGCGTGCATCGATCAGATCGCGCGCAAGCTGATCGAAACCTTCGACGGTCTGGCCGACTTCCCCGGGATCCGCCAGCGCATCGCGGCCTATGCGGCGGCGGCAAAGCTCGAGAGCGAGACGATGAAGACCGATCCCGCGATCTTCAACGTCTGGCCCGAGTTCGTCGCGACCGGCGACGACCTGTACCACTTCGAGCCGCTGATCGACGGCAGCGGCCAGCTCAAGCCGCTGGTGCAGCGCGGGCTCGAGCTCATTCGCGAAGGCAAGAAGATCATCGAGTGGGTCGCCTTCGCCCGCGTGCCGATGCCTAAGACCGCCCGCAACTTCCTCGACCGCTGCGACGCCTACGCCGCCGATCTGCGCGGTGCCGCGCGCGCTTGAACGCGGCCGATCTGGATGAGCTGCGCGCGCTGCTCGGCGCCGCAGCCGTGCTGCACGAGGAAGCCGATACCGCGCGCTATCTCGTCGACGAGCGCCGTCTCTATCGCGGCCGCGCGGCCGTCGTGCTGCGGCCGGGATCCACGGCCGAAGTTGCGCGCGCCGTGGCCTGGTGTCACGCGCGCCGGATCCCGATGGTGCCCCACGGCGGCAATACCGGTTACTGCGGCGGCGCGACGCCGGATGGATCCGGCACCGAGGCCGTGATCTCGCTCGAACGCATGCAGCGAGTCCGCAGCCTCGATCCGGCGGCCTTCGCGCTGACGGTCGAGGCGGGCATGACGCTCGCCGCCGTGCAGACGGCGGCCGCCGACGCCGGTCTGCTGTTCCCCTTGAGCATGGGCTCGGAAGGCAGCGCGCAGATCGGCGGCGTGCTGTCGACCAACGCGGGCGGACTCGCCGTCCTGCGCTATGGGACGGCGCGCGATCTCGTGCTCGGTCTCGAGGTCGTGCTGCCGGACGGCCGCGTATGGGACGGCCTGCGCGGCTTGCGCAAGGACAATACGGGCTACGATCTGCGGCAATGCTTCATCGGCGCCGAGGGCACGCTGGGCATCCTCACGGCGGCGGTGCTGAAGCTCTTTCCGGCGCAGCCCCAGTGCGAAACGGCCTGGCTCGGCGTGCGCGATGCGGCGGCGGCCTGCCGCGTGCTCGGCGCGCTGCGCCGCCGGCTCGGCGACTGCATGTCGTCCTTCGAATATCTGAGCGCGGCCTCGCTTTCCCTGGTGCTCGCACAGGTGCCCGGCACGCAGGCGCCGCCGGTGACGGCCGGCGCCCATCTGCTGATCGAGTTCACGGCCGGGGAGGGCGATGCGCTGCGCGGCGACGTCGAGCGCGCGCTGCTCGCGCTGATCGAGCAGGACGAGATCGCCGACGCCGCGCTCGCGCAGAGCGCGAGCCAGCGACGCGCCTTCTGGCGTCTGCGTGAAAGCGTGCCGGCCGCGGAGAAAGCGCTCGGCGGATCGATCAAGCACGACGTCTCCGTGCGCCTCGATCGCCTGCCGCTGCTCGCGCAGCAGGCGAGCGAGGCGGTGCTCGCGCGCGTGCCGGCGGCGCGGCTGTCGATCTACGGCCACGTCGGCGACGGCAATCTGCATTTCAACGTGCTGGCGCCGGTGGACGTCGCGGCCGAGGACTTCAAGGCCGCGCACGGCGAGGCGATCTCCGCGCTGGTGCACGGCGTCGCGCAGGATCTCGACGGCAGCTTCAGCGCGGAGCACGGCGTCGGCAAGCTGAAGCGCGAGCTGCTGGCCGCGGCCGAAGGCCCCGTCGCGATGGATCTCATGCGAGCCTTGAAGCGCGCCTTCGATCCGCTGGGACTGATGAATCCGGGCAAGGTGCTCTGAGCGAGGAGGCGGAGATGGCAGCCACCTGGGATTACACCATCATCGGCGCGGGCATCGTCGGCCTCGCCGTCGCCCGCGCCCTGCAGCAGCGCGAGCCGCAGGCGAAAGTGCTCGTCGTCGACAAGGAAATGACGGTGTCGGTGCACCAGAGCGGGCACAACAGCGGCGTGATCCACGCCGGCCTCTATTACGAGCCCGGCAGCCTGAAGGCCCGGCTGTGCCGCGCCGGGCTCGAGCGCACCCTGGCCTACTGCCGTGAGCACGGAGTCGCGCACGAGCAGTGCGGCAAGCTGATCGTCGCCGTCGACGAGGCCGAGAGGCAGCGCATGCATGCGCTGTACGCGCGGGCGGAGAAGAACGGCGTGCCCGTCACGCTGCTCGATGCCGAGGAGCTGCGCGAGCGCGAGCCGGCCGTCAGCGGCGTGGGCGCGCTGCTCGCGCGCGAGACCGGCATCGTCGACTACCCCGGCCTCTGTCGCAGCCTCGCGGCCGAGATCGCGACGCGGGGCGAGCTTCGCTTCGGCGTCGAAGTGCGCGCGATCCGCGAGGAGACGGCGAGCGTGCATCTCGAAACCACCGGACCCACGATCGCGACGAAGCGCCTGGTCGTGTGCGGCGGCCTGCAGGCGGATCGCCTGCTGCGCGCGAGCGGCCAGCCCGTCGATTTCGCGATTCTGCCTTTCCGCGGCGACTACTACGCCCTGCCGGCGTGGCGGCGCGAGCTCGTGAAGCATCTGATTTATCCGGTGCCGGATCCGAGCCTGCCTTTTCTCGGCATCCACCTCACGCGGATGATCGACGGCGGCATCACGGTCGGGCCGAGCGCGATGCTGGCGCTCGCGCGCGAACGCTATACGCGCAGCGCGGTCGACGCCCGCGATCTCGTCGACGTCCTGCGCTTCCCCGGCACCTGGCGCGTGCTCGCCCGCTATCCGCGCGCGGGCTTGAAGGAGCTCGGCTATGCGCTGAGTCCCGCCCGCTATCTGCGCGCCGTCCAGCGCTACTGCCCGGCGCTGACCCTGGGCGATCTGCTGCCCTACCAGTCCGGCATCCGCGCCCAGGCCGTGAGCCGCGACGGCCGGCTGATCCACGATTTCCTGCTGCGGCGGACCCCGCGCACCCTGCACGTCTGCAACGCGCCGTCGCCCGCCGCCACCGCGGCGCTGCCGATCGCCGATGAAATCGTCGCCCGCCTGCTCGCACTCTCGTAGCGAAGTGCACGGTTGCTGATGGGTGGTGATTTGCCACCGAGAACACAGAGAACACCGAGGAGGAACAAGTCGACGTAGGTTGGGCTGACGAAGGAAGCCCAACGTTCGGCGCCCGATGTTGGGCTTCCTTCGTCAGCCCAACCTACGTTTTCTCTCGTAGCGCCGCGTTTTTTTGTCCACGGCGTTGGAAGAATCTAGCCACGGAGGGCACGGAGGGCACGGAGAAAGAAAAGGATTGATGGGAGCTTCCGTTCACGCCTGCGCCCGTCGCCGCGATTGCGTTACGGAACCGCCGGCCCAATCCATCTCTTCCTCCGTGCCCTCCGTGTCCTCCGTGGCTAGATTCTTCTTCCCCACTGGCCGCGCGGGCGGTGCAGGGCTAGACTCCGGCGTCTGGTTCATTCGACCGATTTCGCGCCGGTGGCCGGTGCGGATCCCACTAGCGATCTGGAGGAAGCGTGATGGATAACGGCGTCGTCATCGCGGGCATGGCCCGTACGCCGATGGGCGGCATGCAGGGCGTATTCACGTCCGTAACTGCGCCGAAGCTCGGAGCGGCGGCCATCCGGGCCGCGCTCGAACGCGCGGGCATCAGGCCCGACGCCGTCGACGAAACGATCATGGGCTGTGTGCTGCCGGCCGGCCTCGGCCAGGCGCCGGCGCGCCAGGCGTCGATCGACGCCGGCCTGCCGCTCGCAGTCGGCTGCACCACGATCAACAAGATGTGCGGCTCGGGCATGAAAGCCGTGATGCAGGGCTACGATGCGATCGTCGCCGGCTCGTCCAGCGTGGTCGTCGCCGGCGGCATGGAGAGCATGACCAACGCGCCCTATCTGTTGCCGAAAGCGCGCGGCGGACTGCGCCTCGGCCACGGCGAAGTGCTGGACCACATGTTCTTCGACGGCCTCGAGGACGCCTACGAGCGCGGTCGCCTGATGGGCACCTATGCCGAAGACTGCGCGCGCAAGTACGGCTTCTCGCGCCAGGCGCAGGACGAATATGCGATCACCTCGTTGACGCGCGCGCAGGAAGCGATCAAGTCCGGCGCGTTCAAGGCGGAAATCGTGCCCGTGACGCTGAAGGACGGCACGGTCGTCGATACGGACGAGCAGCCGGGCAAAGCGAAGCTCGACAAGATCCCGCAGTTGAAGCCCGCGTTCGCGAAGGACGGCACGGTGACGGCGGCGAACTCGAGCTCGATTTCGGACGGCGCGGCCGCGGTGATCCTGAGCTCGGCCGCGCACGCGCAGACGCTGGGCGTGAAGCCGCTGGCGCGCATCCTCGCGCATGCGACGCATGCCCAGGAGCCGGGCTGGTTCACGACGGCGCCGGTGTCGGCGATCGCGAAGCTGATGAAGAAAATCGGCTGGACGGTGTCCGACGTCGACCTCTTCGAAGTCAACGAGGCCTTCGCGGTGGTCGCGATGGCGGCGATGAAGGATCTGTCGATCCCGCACGAGAAGCTCAACGTGCGCGGCGGTGCCTGCGCGCTGGGTCATCCGGTCGGCGCCTCGGGCGCGCGCATCATCGTCACGCTCGCCCACGCGCTGCGCGACAAGGGCTTGAAGCGCGGCGTCGCGAGCCTGTGCATCGGCGGCGGCGAAGCGACCGCGGTCGCGATCGAGCTGCTGTAAGCCTCCGCTGGCCGGTCTCGGCGCTTCCGAGGCCGGCCGTTCCGACGGCCGTCCGCTCTCAGGCTTTCGCGCTGGGGCGCGCGGCAATCGCCGCGTGCCAGCGCGCGAGCGCCGTGTGGCCGGGCTGCGGCTTGACCTCGACCCAGCTCGCGAACTCGACGGTGACGAAAGCCGTGATGTCGGCGACCGTGAAAGTCCGGCCGACCAGGTACTCGCTGGTCGCGAGGTGGGCATCGAGATCGTCCAGAAAGGCGCGTGCGCGCGACTTGCCGCGCTCGACCAGCGCCGGGATCTGCGCGTAGTTGCGCGGGCCGGGCAGCGCGCGATCCGCGAAGCGCTCGACCGAGTTGCGCAGCGCCTCGGCGACGGCGAGGAAGCCTTCCAGCTCGGCGCGCCGCGACCACATCTCGACGAAGGCCTGCTCGCGCGGATTCGTGCCGAACAGCGGCGGCTGCGGCTGCAGGGCTTCGAAGTAGCGGCAGATGGCCATGGTCTCGGTCAGCAGCGCGCCGTCGTCGAGCAGCAGTGCCGGCACGATCATCGCCGGATTCTCGCGCTTGAATTCCTCGCGAAACTGCTCACCCTGGCGCAGGTTCACCTGCACGGTGGGCAGCGTGATGCCTTTCTCGGCGAGAAACATCCGCACGCGACGCGGATTCGGGGCGAGCTCGAAATCGTAGAGTTTCATCGGGCCTCCAGGGACATCCGGCCAGGGGACAGCGGCTATCATAGCGAGGATGAGCGCGCGCGGCGGGCGAGCGTAGGACGATCGGCGCCGCGGCGCCATTGAAGGGGGTTCCATGCAGGGGCAGGGGAAAGGGCGAGCATGGCCGTGACGCGCGCCTCCGCTGAGCTCGGCCGCTGTCACTGGGCCTTGCCCACGCAGACGGGCATGGTCGAGTACCACGATCGCGAATGGGGCGTGCCGGTGCGCGACGATCGCCGCCAGTTCGAATTCCTGGTGCTCGAATCGGCGCAGGCGGGGTTGTCCTGGTACACGATCCTGCGCAAGCGCGAGGCCTATCGCGCGGCCTTTGCCGACTTCGATCCGGCACGCGTCGCCCGCTACACGCCGGCGCGCATCGAGCGTCTGATGAACGATGCGGGCATCGTGCGCAATCGCGCCAAGATCGAAGCCACCGTCAACAACGCGAAGTGCTTCCTCGCCGTGCAGCGCGAGCACGGCAGCTTCAGCGACTGGCTGTGGGGCTTCGTCGACGGCGAGCCGCTGATCCATCGCTGGCGCGAGCCGCGCGAGGTGCCGGCGACGACGCCGCTGTCGGACACGATCGCGAAGGCCCTGAAGCAGCGCGGCTTCAAGTTCCTGGGCTCGACCGTCGTCTACGCCCATCTGCAGGCGACGGGCCTCGTCAACGATCATCTCGTCGGCTGCTTCCGCCACGCCGCTTTGGCGCGCTGATCCGAGATTCCATTGCGCGGCCGTTCGAACGCAGCGATCTGCGTCGCTTCGGCCTGCGCGCGGAAGATGCACGTCGAATGGTCGGTGGAGCGCATTTGCGCTCGGCTGTCTGGCGCGCGCAGACGCCGTGGCCATACGGCGCCGAATTGTCCCGGCCGGGCCGATCGCCGAGAATGCGGCCGGGCATCTCTTCCACCGCATAAGGAATTTTTCGTGAAGACCAGGATCACCGAACTGTTCGGCATCGAGCATCCCATCATCCAGGGCGGCATGCACTACGTCGGCTTCGCCGAGCTCGCGGCGGCCGTGTCCGAAGCCGGTGGTCTCGGCATCATCACGGGCCTCACGCAGCGCAGCCCGGCCGATTTGGCCAAGGAGATCGCGCGCTGCCGCGCGATGACGGCGAAGCCGATCGGCGTGAACCTGACGTTCCTGCCGACGGTGACGACGCCCGACTATCCCGGCTACATCCGCGCGATCGTCGACGGCGGCGTCAAGGTGGTGGAGACGGCCGGCAACAACCCCCAGCAGTGGCTGCCGATGCTGCACGAGGCGGGGATTAAGGTGATCCACAAGTGCACATCGGTGCGCCACGCGCTGAAGGCGCAGTCCATCGGCTGCGACGCGATCAGCGTTGACGGCTTCGAGTGCGCCGGTCATCCGGGCGAGGACGACATCCCGAACTTCATTCTGCTGCCGCGCGCGGCCGACGAGCTGAAGATTCCCTTCGTCGCCTCGGGCGGCATGGCCGACGGGCGCTCGCTGGTCGCCGCGCTCGCGCTGGGTGCCGAAGGCATCAACATGGGCACGCGCTTCATGGCGACCAAGGAAGCGCCGATCCACGACAATGTGAAGCAGGCCATCTTGAAGGCGACGGAGCTCGACATGCGGCTCATCATGCGGCCCTTGCGCAATACCGAGCGCGTATTGAAGAACGCCGCGGTCGAGCGCGTCGTCGCCAAGGAGAAAGCGCTCGGCGCGAAGATCACCTTCGACGACATCGCGCAGGACGTCGTCGGCGTCTATCCGAAGATCATGCTCGAAGGACAGATGGACGTCGGCGCCTGGTCCTGCGGCCTCGTCGCCGGCCTCATCCACGACATCCCGAGCTGCAAAGAGCTGATCGATCGCATCATGCACGAAGCGAACACGATCATCCGCGAGCGCCTGGCGGGCTACGCGGGCTGAGCGAGTCTCGTAGCCCGGGTGGAGTGCGCAGCGCGCAACCCGGGATCGGGCGCGTCCGAAGATCCCGGGTTCCGCTCCGAGGCTCTCTTCGTAGCCCGGATGAGCGCAGCGAATCCGGGATGGGGCATTGCCCGGCTCGAGGCCGCGCGATTTTGGCGGCCGTGCGTTCATGTCGCGGTATCCGCGGCGGCAGCGCCGATCCCGGATTCGCCGCGCTCATCCGGGCTACAAGACAAGATGATCCCTCATGCAATCACTCGAACCCAGCGCCGTAGCCCGGGTGGAGCGCGCAGCGCGCAACCCGGGATCGGACGTGTCCGAAGAGCCCGGGTTCCGCTCCGAGGCTCTCTTCGTAGCCCGGATGAGCGCAGCGAATCCGGGATGGGGCATTGCCCGGCTCGAGGCCGCGCGATTTTGGCGGCCGTGCGTTCATGTCGCGGTATCCGCGGCGGCAGCGCCGATCCCGGATTCGCCGCGCTCATCCGGGCTACAAGACAAGATGATCCCTCATGCAATCACTCGAACCCAGTGCCGTAGCCCGGGTGGAGCGCGCAGCGCGCAACCCGGGATCGGGCGTGTCCGAAGATTCCGGGTTCCGCTCCGCTGCACCCGGGCTACGTTTGGGCAGTCCGGACCCACCCGCCGTCGCGCTGCGCAGCGCGGCCTTCTTCCTCGAGCTTCTGCAGGCCGGCGAGCAGCGAGCGCGAGGCCGCGCCGTGTACGGCCGGAGCGACGTCGCCGTAGGCTTCGGCGAGCAGGGCGGCGAGCGTGCGCGGCGCATCGCCCAGCGCCTCGAGGATCTGCCGCTCGCGCGCGCGGCGGTGCTCGAGGTACTGCCGGATCAACGCGTGGCCGTCGCGCTGCGAAGGGCCGTGCGCCGGATAGATCGTCGTCAGCGGGATCGACAGCAGGCGTTCGAGGCTCTGCAGATAGGTCGCCATGTGGCCTTCCGGCGGGTCAATGACGATCGTCGACACCGTCGACAGCATGTCGCCGACGATCGCCGCGCGGTAGCGGCTCTCGACGTAGCAGAGATGATCGCGCGAGTGCCCCGGCGTGTGCAGCACTTCGATCTGCCAGTCGGGGCTGCCGTCCGGCGCGGTGCCCAGCGCCAGCCTGTCGCCGTCCTCGAGCGCCCGACCCCGCAGATAATCGCTGTCCGTGAGCCGGGCATGGCACAGCGCGTGGGCATGCAGCGGCACGCCGAAGTGCCGGCTCAGCGGCGCCGCGCTGCCGACGTGATCGGGATGATGATGCGTCAGGAGGATGCCGCGCAGCGTCGCGCCTTCGGCGCATAGAGACTCGAGCTTGCGAATCAGCTTGTCCCGATGCGCGGCGTCGACGGCGGCGGGATCGATCACGTAGAGCTCGCGCTCGCCCAGGATGTAGCAGTTGGTCGTCGTCGCGGGCGGCAACGTCGGCGTCGGCACCGGGGCAGTGAAGACGCCGGGTGAAAAGCGCACCGGATGGAATTCGCCGGCTTCGAGCGAGTCGGCGACGCGCGCCGCGGCGGCGCGAAAGGCGGGGACGCCGTGCGCGGCGAGCAGCTCGAGCAGCAGCAGCGCCGGCGGCGCGATCGGCAGCTCGCCGCGTCGCCAGCGCGCGACCGCATCGGCCGGGGCAAGATACTCGCCGGCGACGAGCTCGGCGGCATCGAGCTCGAACTCCTCGGCCCGATCGCAATGCAATTGCACGAAATCGGTCGCGTAGCGGATCGCGACGTGCGCCGGCGTGGTGATCCGGCACACGGGGTGATAGCGGCCGCTGTCCGCCACGCGCCGCAGGGCCTCGCGCCACGCCGGCGGCGGCCCCTCGGGCGTGAACGCGGCGAGCCAGGCGCGCGCTTCGGCGCGCGAGACCCCGAGCAGCGCGTGGCCCAGCGCCGTTTCCTCCAGCAGCTCGCGCAAGGCGCAGCTCAGCGCGGCGTGCTCGCCGCAGGCGCGATCGGCGTCTTCCATCGCGCCGCCGGGAAAAGCCCAGAAACCGCCGAAGAAGCGCAGGGCGGGAGAACGCTGCACGAGCAGGACGCGGAGATCGGCCCCCGCGCCGGTGCTCAGCAGGACGGCGGTCGCGACACGTGGCGCAGGGGGCATCGCAGTTCTCCGAGCATGAATCAAGGAAGCGCTGAACGAAGTCCTCCGGACTCGTTCGGCGCGGGCCATTCACGGCCCGAGGAAACCGTGCGCTTGCAGAGTTTCCCGTGGCGTGCGGCACGAACGAAAGCGGCGCCCGCAGGCGCCGCCCCATGCGCTCCGGCGCAAACGATCAGTTCATTCTCTTGACCGGCACGCGGCTGAGCTCGCCGTCCTTCATGCGAATGACGGTCGAACGGCCGCCGAGTATGACGAGCGAACCGTCCGGCATCTCGACCGGCGTACGCAGCCACGACAGCAGTTGCAGCGCCGAGCGGTCGGCCAGCTTCCACTTGCCGTCCTCGAGCGTGCCCATCATGCCCACGGCGCCGGCGATCGCCGGCTTGCCGCCGTCCAGCACCGAGACGCCGAAGATGGCCTCGGCGCTCGGGGCCGGCAGCGTTTCCCACGTCATGCCGCCGTCGGTGCTGCGCCGGATCGCGCCCGCCGCGCCGGCGAGCAGCATCGTATTGCCTTCCCGGGCGCCCGCGATCCAGTACGGCGGTTCCGGCTCCTTGGGCGTGATGACGGCATCGCGACGCACCCAGTTCCCACCGTTGTCGGTGCTCTGGAGCACCATGCCGAATTCGCCGGCGATCGTGACGTTGTCGCCTTCGAACATGACGACGTTCCACGACACATCGCCAGCGCGGAAAGCCGGGCCGGGGGCGAACTTGAAGGTGATCGTCGGCGCCGGATCGGTGTCGAGATCGGACATCACCTGCATGAAGCCTTCGTCCGGATAGATCGTGTAGTCGGTATCGACGACCGGCGGCTGGCCGCCCTTGGTCGCCGTGAACTGGACGCTGTCCATGACGAGGTTGCTGACGCCGAAGTACCACTCGCTCGCGGTATTCGCCGGCAGCGCGATCGGCGGCTGCGTGACTTCGCTGATCGTGACGGTCTCCCATTTCTGGAGATCGTCGCTGCGCGCGAGCATGCCGCGCGCGCCGACCGCCCAGCCCTTGGTGCCGGAGACGGCGATGTCGAGCACGGGCTCGTCGTACTCCGTGATCTTGCCTAGATCGGTCAGCTTGCCGTCGATGAAGCTGTAGAGATGACCGGTCGAGGAGCCGAGCAGCACCGTCTTGTCGTCGACCTTCTCGAGTGCGGTGAAATCGGTGAGGCCGCCGCCCTCGAGTTGCTTCAGCTCGACGCCCTCTTCGCCGAACTTCAGCGTGCCGATCAGGCCGTGCGGGCCGGCGACGAGAATGCCGTCGAGGCTGGCGAGATAGTCTCCATCCATGAAGTCGATGACGAGGGGCGTGCGGCGGTCGACCACCTCTTCGCGGGCTGCCAGGGCCGGGGTGGCGATGGCGGCGAGAATCAAAGTGTTTCCGATGGCCGCGAGCGGCCGGCGGACAGCGCGGTTAAACATCATGCGAGCCTTCTAAGGTTTTGATTGAAATGTCGCGCGAGCGGGGTGCCCGGCGCTCCCCCTGAGGTCCGGCGTACGATAGCAACAAGCCCGGAATGCATACAAGGACAGTGACCGGCCGTTCCACCCTTCGATCGCAGGAGGTCGAGCTATGACGCAGCCAGGTCGGCGTAGCGTCCCCGGTAGTACAGCATCGGTGGCGCATCGTCGCCGGCGGGGCGGGTAATCTGCGTCACGGTGCCGACGACGATGTGATGGTCGCCGCCCGGATGCACGGCGCTGACCCGGCATTCGATGCCCATCAGGCGGCCCGTCAGCAGCGGGGCGCCCGACTCGCCCCACTCGAAGGCGACGCCGGCGAACTTGTCCGGATTCTTCTTCGCGAAGGCATTCGACAGCGGCTGCTGATCCTGCTGCAGCACGTTGATGCAGAACACGCCGCTGCGCTTCAGCGGCTCCAGCGTGTCGGACTTGTTGTCGACGCAGATGACGAACATCGGCGGGTCCAGCGACAGCGAGGTCACTGCGTTCATCGTCAGGCCGTAGGGCCTGCCGTCGGTGTCGCGGGTCGTGATGATCGAGACGCCGCTGGCCCAGAAGCCACAGGCTTTACGGAATTCTTCGGGTGTCATGTCGGTTCTTGTCGTGTGGGGTTGGGGTGGATGGAAACGCATCACGGGCCCGGCGCGGCGCGGCGGCGCGCACGTCGTCGAAACTCGGAATCGGGAAATCCGTGCGCGGAGGCGGTCGGCCGCCGCAGGCGCGATCGAGCAGCGGCATGCACTCCTCGGCAAAATAGTACATCTGGTCCTCGATCTCCGCACCCTGGAAGCCGGCCAGCTCGAACCAGGCATGGAACATGAAGTCGTCGTAGCCGACGTACTCCTTGGTGCGCATGATTTTCTCGACCACTTCCGCGGGTGTGCCGAACAGCGCGATGTCCTTGGCGAGCAGAGATTCCGGACGGATCTTCGTGCGCAGGTCCATCGAATCCTCGCCCGCCTCTGACACCAGCGCCGCGAAGCCGAAGGGCCCGTAGTAGTCCCACTGCACTTCGAGCGCGAACTTCAGGCGCTCGAGCTCCTTGTCGCGATCCATGCCCGGCAGCAGCAGGTGGATGTAGCGGCAGGTGACGATGCCGCGGCGCTTGTCGCAGTCCCAGCCGTACTTGAATGCCCCGCGCTGCAGGCGATCGGGCCAGCCCGCGCGCTCGGCGTCCTCGTAGTACATCTCGACGTTCTGCTTCAGTCGCGAATTGGGCTCGACGATGAAATAGCCGTTGACGCCGCGCTCGGCGCAGAAGCGGATCGAGCGCGGGCTCGTCAAGGGCTCCCACAGCTGCGGATAGGGCTTCTGCAGCGGCTGCGGAAAGACGCTGATTTCACGCAGCGTCGTCGTCGTCGCGAGCACCGGGCTGCCGGCGGAGTACATGTCCGGTGGGCCGAGGGACAACACGTCCTCGACGTTGCGTTCGACCTTGTCGAGCCCGTAGTAGGCGATGGTCTGCTTGTGATTCCACTTGGTGTAGCGCGGGGGAATCGAGAAGAACTCGTCGCGGTGGCTGAACGACGGTTCCGTCCAGCACTTGATCAGGATGTCGAGCGCTTCGTGGAAGGCGACGCGGTTGCGCTCCTGATCCTGGATCGTCGAGCCGTAGGGCCTGCCGAACACCTCGCTCTCGCGCGGCTGGTAGCCGCGGCCGACACCGACCTCGACGCGCCCGCCGCTGACGACGTCGAGCATCGCGGCCATCTCGGCCAGCCGCACCGGATGGTGCCAGGTGATGATGTTCGCGGCCTGGCCGAGCCGGATGCGCCGCGTGTTGGCGGCGATCGCCATCTCGCTCGCCAGCGGGTTCGGGCTCATTTCCGCCCCTTCGGGCTGGAAGTGGTGCTCGGTCTGGAACCAGTAGTCGAAGCCCAGCCGGTCGGCAAGGATGCCCTGGCGGACCTGGTTGACGATCGTGCGCTGGGCCGCGGCGTGGACCTCGGCGAGGCTGCCGTCGTTGCACACGGTGCCGTCGCGGGTGCGCACGGGCGGCAGGTCGCTCGCGCCGTTATGGAATACGCCTATTTCGATCACGTCCGTTCACCCCGCCCGCGCTGCGCGCCGTCGGAGTCCATCAAAAAAACACGGCGCCGAGTGTATACATTAAGCCGGCCCGTGCGCGGGCGGGAATCGCCGCGGCGCTCGCTCCGAAGCGCGGCGCAGGCCCGATCTCGTACCGGCGGCACGCGCGGTGCTGTGGAGATGGCGCAACGCAGCAAATCCTTCATGCGCCGCAGTTGTGTTGCATGTCGGCCACATCCATCGCCCAAATGGCGAAAAAACGCAAATTCCTGTTTACCCTTTACAACAGCTGTGACACACTCGCGAGCAAATCGGGGCAGCTCGTCTTGAATACCGTGCCGTATGGCCGGCGGACAGGGGAAGACGGCGGGCCCGATGGCTGTGAACTCGCACGTGTGCCGCAGGGCGCATGTGTACTTCTAGGGGGAAACATGGGAGATAACGCGATGAAAAGCACTTTGCGCGCTTTGTCATTGGGTGCGTCCGTGCTTGCTGCCGCGGTGTGGATAGCACCTGCTGCAGAGGCACGCATCATGATCGACGCACTCGGGGGCGAGGTGAAACTCGAAGGCTACCTCAGCTCCGAAGCGCGAGCGAACGTAGGCAACGGCGACGCCTACCTGAACCAGTGGATACAGCGCTTCGAATTGAACGCCGAAGTGAACTACCAAGATATCGGTATCTTTGACACTTTAAGTTTCGTGACGGTAATCCGCCCCGAGTTCGATGCAGCCTACTACTACGGCGACGACATCGGCGGTGGTCGCGGCCGCAACGGGACCACGCCGTCTTACATGGGCAGCAAGTGGGACTTCAATAGCAATCCGGTCGGTTTCGGTGGCTTTGATGCGATCGTTGGTGGACCATTCGGTACGTTTAACACCGGCGGTGTTGGGAAACTTATTCTCAATGGCCTCGAAAATCCTAGTTTCGCCAACAATTTCGAAACCATCCTCAACCGCACCGCTAGTGGCGCAAAGTATGACGTCTCGGTGCCAAACGGATCGATGCTGAGCCAGTTCTCGCCGTTGAATCAGATGGAACTGAATTGCCGTCGCTGCTATGACCTCGACGACGATCCGCTCGACGTCGCGATGAACAATACCGGCTCCAGCGGCCGCCTGTATCCGTTCCGTGAGCTGTACGTCGATGCCACCGCCGGCGACTGGTGGTTCCGCATCGGCAAGCAGCAGATCGTGTGGGGCAAGACCGACTTCTTCCGCCTGCAGGACCTGGTGAACCCGGTCGACTTCGGTCAGCACTTCTTCTTCGACTCCTTCGAGGACATCCGCATCCCGCAGTGGATCGCCTCGGTGCAGTGGAAGTTCGGCAACGTCGGCCCGACCACGGACAACGCCCTGCAGCTCGTGTGGAACTTCGATGAGTTCCAGCATGTCGGTTTGGGTAATCCGACGGCCGGCTGGGCGCATCCGTTCTCAAAGGACATCGCGACTTTCGCAGCGTTCAATGAGTTTTTCTCAGTTGAGCCCTGCCTAGGCCTCAACTTGGCGGTAAGGGATGCGGCCGCCGCGGGCGTGGCGCTCAACCCTGACATCGTCTGCGGCTCGCGCGGGCCCACTGATCCGCGCAAGCCTTCGGGCTTCGGGATACCGGCCGGTCTGTCCGAGGGCGATAATCGTCCTGAATGGGAGATCGAGAACACCGAAGCGGGTCTGCGCTGGGAGTTCCGCCTCGGCGAATTCCATGTCGCCACGTCGTACTACTACGGCTGGAACGACACGCCGATCTTCCGTTTCGACAGCGTATTGGTGCCTGAAGCAAACCTGGCTCCTGGAACAGCCGGATTGCTTGGAACGGCGGATTGTACGATTGCCGGCTTAAGTGCAGTGTTCGCGCTCCCGGGACGCGGAGGTGGGGCTTGCACTAATGTTGCTGGCATTCCTGCCGAAGCCTTTGGCATCCCGACTCGGGTGGCCAATCCGAACCAGGCGATCCAGGCGCTTGCGGATCACGGCGTAGGAACGATACGTGACCAACTTACCGGAAGAATGGTGAACGTGCAGGATGCCGCACGGGAAGCCATCGCGAAGAAGGATGCGACCATCCTCTATCGCACGGCCATCATGAACGGCGGCGGCGTCAGCACGAACTATAAGCAGTCGCATACCCCGGGGCTCTCGTTCGATTACTTCGAACCGTGGTCCGGCATCGTGTTCCGTGTAGAGTCATCGTGGACCTTCGACGAGCTCGTGAACAACACACGTAAGCCGAACTGGGTCGACACCAGCGAGGTCATGCGGTGGTCGATCGGCATGGACCGCCCGACCTTCATTCCGTGGCTCAACAAGGACCGCACGTTCTTCTTGTCGATGCAGATCTTCGACACCTGGTACATGGATCACGAGGGCGACAAGCACACGGGATACTTCCAGGACGAGCATAACTTCATCACCACGTTCTTCTGGGCCGGCAACTACATGCGTGACAAGGTCAAGCCGGTCGGTTTCGTGGTGTGGGAAGAGGCGTCGAACTCCTATGTATTCGGTCAGAATGTCGAGTGGTTCATCGACAATCACTGGTCAATCAAAGGGGGTCTCCATATGATTTGGGAGGGAGACGAGAACTACCGGCACGATCTCGGTCCTTACACATCGTTCGCTACGCCGGGAGCGAACGGACTTCGCGACCCGTATAACAACAGCATCTTCGGTGTTGGTCGGGAAGGCATCGGCGCGCTGCGCAACAACGACGAGGTGTTCTTCCAGCTTAAGTATCAATTCTAAAGCTGGCGGATAGACGAGGGTCAAACTCCGCGCCGGCCGAGCCCACGGCGGCCGGCGCGGAATGCAACGACAGAAAGAACGAGGAGTTCAACTCAATGAAAAATCCGATTCGGTACGCTCTGCTGGCCGCGTTCGCGGCGCAGCCGCTGGCGGCGACTGCCTTCACGCCGGACGACTACATGGCCTGGTTCAATGCCAATCAGAGCGCGCAGCCGCAGTTCGTCGACGGTGACGTCATCACCTATGACAAGGCCGATCTGATCCGTCCGTTCACGCCCGCCGAGTATCAGGACATCCAGATCTTCGAGGGCATGGAAGTCAAGATCAAAGACGCCGGCGATCTGAGCCCGGCCGAGGTCTACCAGAAAGCCACGGAGCAGTTCGCCGGCACGGCAACGATCGCGGCCGACGGCGCGCTCGAGAACTATACGGCGGGCCGCCCCTTCGACCCGGCCACCTTCAAGCCGGGCAAGGAAGACGGCCAGAAGATGACGTGGAACTTCAACTTCCGCTGGCAGCTCGGCGGCCTTTCGAACCGGGAGGTGCACTGGGTATGGGTGCGCGCGGGCGGCGAGCACAGCGGCCACGAAATCATGAGCGAAGGCGGCGGCAAGTATAAGCCCTACTATACGGGCGGCGGCTCCTTCGAGCGCGCGCTGGCCGGCCCCTATCGCCGCGTGATGTTCTCGCACCGTTCGGACCTGCCGGAGAAAAACTACAAGGTCAACAACGGCGAAGGCTTCGCGAAGGACACGGAGTTCCGCGAATACACGGGCTTCTCCTCGCCCTTCGACATCGCCGGTACGGCTTTCCTGATCCTCCGCTACGACAACCCGCGCAAGACCGACGACTCTTGGGCTTACATCCCGAGCCTGCGTCGCGTGCGCCGCATCTCGGTGGAAGTGAAGTCGGACTCGCTGCTCGGCACGGATCACACGCTGGAAGATTTCTACTGCTTCAACGGCCGTCCGCTCGAGCACGAGTGGGAGTACGTCGGCACCGCGAGACAGTTGGCCGTGGCGCGCTCGCGCAATTCGGACGCGGTCTACTACGGCCCGAACGGCTGGGCGATGCTCGACGACTGGGCGCTGCGCCAGGTCGACGTGATGAAGCAGATCCCCAAGCGCGCGAGCCATCCGTATTCGCTGAAGTTCCTGCACATCGATCGCCAGAGCGGCGAGTGCTACCACGCGAACGCCTTCGACAAGGCCGGTCAGCTCTGGAAGGTGTGGCAGCTCTCGAAGGCGTGGTCGGAAGACCCGCAGCTTCAGGAGCAGGTCACGAAATGGAAGGCTGAGGTGACGCCTCCGGGCTCGCGGGTCAGCATGTTCCAGTCGATCAACGTGATCGACCTGCAGAACAACCGCGGGACGCTCGTGCCCTGCCGCGGCCATGCCAATCCGGCGACCGATCTGGATCTCGTCAAAAAACTTCTCGACGTGAACTATCTGACGGAAGGCCGCTGAGGCCGTCCCGGGTCGGGAGCCCCCCTGGGCGCTCCCGACCCGTCGAGTTCCTTGCAAGGGCCGCATCGCGGCCCTTCTTTTTGGGCGCAAGATTCCGTAGCCCGGGCGCGGGCAAGTGGATTAGAGTCCGACTCCGCGCCAGGCGCTTGAACCCCGGGCGGCCGGCGCGGAACACAACGACCATAAGAGAACGAGGAGCTCAACTCAATGAAAAATTCCATTCGGTATGCCGTGCTGGCCGCGTTCGCGGCACAGCCGCTGGCGGTGAATGCCTTCACGCCGGACGACTACATGGCGTGGTTCAATGCCAACCAGAGCGCACAGCCGCAGTTCGTCGACGGCGACGTCATCACCTATGACAAGGCCGATCTGATCCGTCCGTTCACGCCCGCCGAGTATCAAGACATCCAGATCTTCGAGGGCATGGAGGTCAAGATCAAAGACGCCGGTGACCTGACGCCGGGTGAGGCCTACCAGAAGGCCACGGAGCAGTTCGCCGGCACGGCGACGATCGCGGCCGACGGGGCGCTGGAGAATTACACCGCCGGCCGTCCCTTCGATCCCGCCACCTTCAAGCCCGGCAAGGAAGACGGCCAGAAGATGGCGTGGAACTGGAACTTCCGCTGGCAGCTGGCGGGTCTCTCGGTCGGCGAAGTGCACTGGGTGTGGGTGCGCAAGGGCGGCGAGCACAGCGGTCACGAAGTGATGAGCGAAAGCGGCGGCAAATACAAGCCGTTCTACCAGGGCGGCGGCTCCTTCGAGCGCGTGCTGACCGGCCCCTACCGCCGCGTGATGTTCTCGCACCGTTCGGACCTGCCGGAGTCCAACTACAAGGTCAACAACGGCGAAGGTTTCGCGAAGGGCACGGAGTTCCGCGAGTACACGGGCTTCACCTCGCCCTTCGACATCGCCGGCACGGCCTTCCTGATTCTCCGCTACGACGACCCGCGCAAGTCCGACGACTCCTGGGCCTATATTCCCAGCCTCCGTCGCGTGCGCCGCATCTCGGTGGAAGTGAAGTCGGACTCGCTGCTCGGCACCGACCACACGCTGGAGGATTTCTACTGCTTCAACGGCCGCCCGCTCGAGCACGAGTGGGAGTACGTCGGTACGGCGCGGACGCTGGCCGTGGCCCGCTCGCGCAATGCGAATGCGGTCTACTACGGGCCGAACGGCTGGGCGATGCTGGACGACTGGGCACTGCGCACGGTCGACGTCGTGAAGCAGATCCCCAAGCGCACTTCGCACCCGTACTCGCTGAAGTTCCTGCACATCGATCGCGTCACGGGTGAGTGCTATCACGCCAACGCCTTCGACAAGGCCGGTCAGCTCTGGAAGATCTGGCAGCTCTCCAAGCTGTGGTCGGAGGACCCGCAGGTGCAGGAGCAGGTCACCGAGTGGAAGGCCAAGCCGACGCCCCCGGGCACTAGGTTCAGCCTGTTCCAGTCGATCAACGTGATCGATATCCAGAACAACCGCGGCACCCTGGTGCCGACCCGCGGCATCGCTGCTCCGGCTACGGATCTGGACGAAGTGAAGAAGATCCTCGACGTGAACTTCCTCACGGAAGGCCGCTGAGGCCATCCCGGGCCGGGGCGCCCTGGGGCGCCCCGGCCGTCGAGCTCCCTGCAAGGGCCGCATCGCGGCCCTTGCCTCGACACGGGACTACGGCCGCCGCGAAGGACCGCGAACGCCGTAGGTTGGGCTGACGAAGGAAGCCCAACGCAGGACGCTCGGTTTTCGTAGCCCGGGTGCAGCGTAGCGGAACCCGGGATCGGGCATGCCCGATACGCAAAGACTTTCGGCCCGGCGCGGTGCGCACCGCGCCGAGTCTCCTCGAATGCATGAGGAACGACGAGCGCCGGATCCCGGGTTACGCGCTGCGCGCTCCACCCGGGCTACGAAGATCCTTGTCTTGTAGCCTGGAGGGAGCGCCGCGCAGCGGCGCGGAATCCGGGAAATGGGCTACGCCTGTTTATGATGCCGGGTGACGCGCGCGTCATGATCGTTGGGCTGACGAAGGAAGCTCAACATCGGGCACCGAACCTTGGGCTTCCTTCATCATCCCAACGGCCTCGGAGAAGAGGAAAGATTATGACCCAGCCCGCCGCCGCCCGAGGGACCATACGCGACGACGAAATTCGCGAACGACGCTGGTAAACTGATGGAACCCGATGCGAATTTCCGGTCCAAACCGGCACACCCGCGGAGACCGACATGCCGAAATTCCTGCGCCTTTTGACCTTTCCCGGTCTCGTGCTCGCCCTTGCCCTGCCGATGGGCGTCACGGCGGCCGAAGAATCTGCGCGACCCCAGCCGGCCGCGCGGGCCCAGCCCGCCGAGCCGGGCGATCAATCCCTCTACCGCGCCATCGACGTGGCGCGCGAGATGATGAACTCGAAGGACATCTACGACCGCATTCTCGCCGCCGGTGCGCTGTCCGACATCGGCGACACCCAGGCCCTGACGCTGCTCGAGCGCTGTCTCGACGTCGACGACATCGTGATCCGGCGCTCCGCGATCGACACGCTGATTACCGCGACGCACCCGAACAGCGTCAATCTCCTGTTCAAGTCCGCGGCGGGGAATCCGGAAGTGCTGGGCCTGATGGCGGAGTCGCTGGCCTCGGTGCCGCGCGACGACATGGGCGATCTGCTGGTCGAGGCGCTGGGGCCGGACAGCACCGATTTCGTCAAGCGGCATGCGCTGCAGGCGCTGGTGCGCTCGGCCGGCTCGGCCGAGGACGAGGCCGTGCGCGCGCTCGTCGCCGACGCACACACTTCCGCCGTCATCCGCGCCTACGGTCAATACACGCTGATGGTCGGCGGCGACGCCACGGCGCGCAGCGCGATGCTGTCCGCGGCCGAAGAGCCCAGCGCCGACGTGCGCGAGATCGCAGCCGTGGCGCTCGGGCTCGTCGACAGCAAGGAAGCGAAGGACAAGCTCGCGGCGCTCGCCAAGGAAAGCGATCAGCGCGTCGCCCTCGCCGCGGTCGCGAGCAAGGCCGCGCTCGGTGACGACGACGCCATCGCGCAGATCATCCAGACCATCGGCTACGGCAAGCCGATGGAGGCCACGGTGATGGCGGGCGCGCTGAAGCGGCTGCCGGCGCAGATGGCCGCGCAGATCACCGAAACCCTCATTCACTGCTGCCCGCTGAAGAACGACGCGGCGACTCGGATGCTCGAGTCCTGGGGCTGGATCGCGAGCGATCCGAGCAAGGTCTACGACTGGGGGCTCGTGCACAAGGAAGCCGACATCCGCATGCAGACCATCTGGCTGATCGGCCAGCGCAAGGACGAAGCGGCGCTCGAGCGGCTGGCGCCTTTCCTGAAGGACGAGGATGCCGGCATCCGCGGCATGGCGGCCTGGTCGATCGTGCACATCGCCGGCCATCGCTACGTCGGTGGCGTGCAGATCTGATGGAGACGACGATGACGAGCGCCCGCCGATGAACGATCCCAAAGACCGCGGCCGCGCACGCACCCGCACCGAGCAATGGGAGATCCTGAGCTCGGACGAGCTGTTCAGCCATCCGTATTTCCGCTTCCGCAAGGACCGCTGCGCGCTGCCCGATGAGCGCATCATGCCCGCCTATTTCGTCATGGAGTTCGTCGACTGGGTCAACGTCGTACCGCTGACCGACGACGGTCAGATCGTGCTCGTGAACCAGTATCGGCACGCGGCGCGCCGGCGCTTCTATGAATTCCCGGGCGGCACGCTCGATCCCGACCATCCCGAGGAAACGCCGGAGGCCGCCGCGGCGCGCGAGCTGCTCGAAGAAACGGGCTATGCCGCGGGACGCATGAGCTATCTCGGCCTGCACTATCCGAATCCCGGTCTGCAGGACAATCGCATGCACGTCTTCCTCGGCACCGGTTGCCGCAAGATGGCCGAGCCGAAGCTCGACACCTACGAGGATCTCGAGGTCGAGCTCGTCGACGTCCAGGAATTCCTCCAGTGCATCGAACAGGGGCGGCCGATGCACTCCTTGATGATGGCGTCCTTGACGCTCGCGCTGCCCGCGATCAAGAAACACTACTCGGTGTCCTCGCTCGCGCTTTGATCGGGCGCCGAGCCGCGCCGCGGCTGCCGCTGCGCTCGCCTTTCCGCACACAACAGAGCACTTACTCATGAAAAACTCGATTCGGGGGTCGTTCGCGCGCGGCCTGCGCGCGTCCATCGCCGCAGCGTCCGCGCTCACCGCGGGGCTCGCCGCACAGGCGGGAGATTTCGATTTCGACGTGGCCGAGATCCAGGAGATGGCGCCGGCGCCGGGCACGGCGATCGCAGCGGACAACCTCGAGCAGTACCGCCAGATCCTCGATCCCGATCTCGCCGATCTCGTCGCCAAGAACTGGGTCGCGATCGCGGTCGGCGAGCCGCTGTCCTTCGATCCGCATCCGAACTACGTCGCCGCCACGCAGCAGTACGGCGGCCAGGCCCAGCTCGGCGAGAAACCCGGCGAAATGCTGAACTACACGGCCGGCCGACCGTTCCCCGGCGAACCGTCCATCGACGATCCGCGCGCCGGTGACAAGCTGATCTGGAACATGCGCTATGCCTATGCCGGCGACAGCGGGGCGATCCCGGAAATGTACTGGGGCTACCGCCAGATGCGCACGCAGTCGCTGGAGCGCACCTTGACCTTCACGGCCGTCGGCATGCGCTTCATGTACCGGCACGTCGTGGATCCGGTGCCGAACGTCGAGCGCAACCCCTACGCGGTGTTCAGCGCCTTCACGCTGACGGCCGAAGATCCGGGCGACGTGTCCGGTACCAAGATCCTCATCTTCTACAACAGCGACGACAACGCCGAGGAGCAGGGCTGGATGTACGTGCCGAACCTGCGCCGCGTGCGCCGGATCGCGACGACGACGCGCACGGACTCCTTCCTCGGCAGCGATCTGATGATCGAGGACTTCCTCGGCTACAGCGGCCGGATCCGCGACATGAAGTGGACCTACAGGGGACCGACCTATGTGCTGCTGCCGATGTATCGCCACGATCAGCAGAAGCACGCCGATCTGAAGGCCCGCCGCTACGACTACCAGTTCGTCGACTTCGGCGGCTATTCGAGCTGCTTCCCGAACGTGAGCTGGCAGCTGCGCAAGGCGCACATCCTGGAGGGCGAGCCGACACGCTCCGATCATCCGCTGTCGAAGCGCTACTTCTACCTCGACGCGCAGACCATGCTGCCGATTTTGGGCAAGACCTACGATCGCGCCGGCACGCTGTGGAAGATGCTGATCGGCGGCGTCGCGCACCCGGACTACCACGTGCCGCAGAACAAGGGCAGCGGCGTGCCGCTGCTCGATTCCTCGGCGGCGATCGACCTGCAGAACCAGCACTGCACGACGCTGCAGATGCTGCTCATCAACAACCCGGGCAACATCGATCAGAAGGACTTCGAGCCCAGCGCATTGAACGAGACGGGACGCTGAGGCGACGGCTGCGCCTCCGCGTAGCCCGGAGGTAAGGACTGGCGAGGCGCCGATCCCGGATTCCGCTGCGCTCCTTCCGGGCTACGAAGATCGTTCTCCTGTAGCCCGGAAGGAGCGCCGCGCAGCGGCGCGGAATCCGGGAAAGGGGCTCACCACGCCTCTTTCATGATTGCGCGCACCGCGTCGGGTGTCTCGTAGTTTTCGTAGCCCGGGTGCAGCGTAGCGGAACCCGGGATCGAGCATGCCCGATACGCGACGGCCTTCTTCTCGGATGCATGAGAGGACGGCGGGTGCCGATCCCGGATTCCGCTGCGCTCCTTCCGGGCTACGAAGATCGTTCTCTTGTAGCCCGGAAGGAGCGCCGCGCAGCGGCGCGTATGAATTCTTAGCCGTAGAGAACCCGTGTTCTCGGTGGCAAGATTCGAGACATTCCGCGGCAGCCTACACACGGAGCAAACGATGAGCACACCCGACACCGGGCCTTTTCTGCGCAGCCTGTTCGATCTGACGGGCAAGCACGTCTTTCTGACCGGTGCCTCCAGCGGCCTCGGGCGGCATTTTTCGCGCACGCTGGCGGCGGCCGGCGCGCGCGTCGCGATGGCGGCGCGCAGCGTGGAGAAGATGAGCGCGCTGGCGGAGGAGGTCCGCGCGACCGGCGGCGTCTGCGACGTTTATGCGCTGGACGTGCGCGATCGCGCCGCGATACGGCGCGCGATCGCCGAGGCGGAAGCCGTCGCGCCGATCGACGTGCTGGTCAACAACGCCGGCATCGCGCGCCCGCGCGCGCCGGAGAAGCTCGGTGACGCCGAGTGGGACGAAGTGTACGAAACGAATCTGCGCGGACCCTGGGTGCTCGCGCAGACCGTGATCGCGGCGCGCCTCGCCGACGGGCGGCCGCTCAGCGTGATCAACATCGCCTCCGTGCTCGGCATCCGCGCGATCGGCCATCTCGCGCCGTACAGCGCGGCCAAGGCCGGCCTCATCAATCTCGGCCGCGATCTCTGCGTGGATCTCGCCGCGCAGGGGATCCGGGTCAACGCGCTCGCGCCGGGCTATTTCCTCACCGAGATGAACGACGCATGGCTGCGTTCCGCGGCCGGCGAACGCCTGCGCCAGCGCATTCCCGCCAAGCGCTTCGGCCAGCCGGCGGAGCTCGACGGCGCGCTGATCTTCCTCGCCTCCGATGCCTCGCGCTACATGAACGGCAACCTCGTCACCGTCGACGGCGGGCATACCGCGGGAATCTGAGGCCGCTTTCGTCGCGCCCCGGCGCGCGTGACGGGGCCTCGATGCCTGATCGGTATTCGCAGTATTCGTAGCCCGGGTGGAGCGCGCAGCGCGCAACCCGGGATCGGGCGGTCGGCATCGCGAAGATCCCGGGTTTCGCTCCGCTGCACCCGGGCTACGAGACGTAGCGGGCTGCGTTGCCTTCGCAACCCGGGATCGGGCGGTCGGCATTCGCGAAGATCCCCGGGTTCCGCTCCGCTGCACCCGGGCTACGAGACGTAGCGGGCTGCGTTGCCTTCGCAATCCGGGATCGGGCGTGCCGGCATCGCGAAGATCCCGGGTTCCGCTCCGCTGCACCCGGGCTACGAGACGTAGCGGGCTGCGTTGCCT
>DAOKZI010000004.1:0-64415 GCA_035325705.1 Gammaproteobacteria bacterium | reverse complement strand
TTCCGCTCCGCTGCACCCGGGCTACGAGACGTAGCGGGCTGCGTTGCCTTCGCAACCCGGGATCGGGCGGTCGGCATTCGCGAAGATCCCCGGGTTCCGCTCCGCTGCACCCGGGCTACGAGACGTAGCGGGCTGCGTTGCCTTCGCAATCCGGGATCGGGCGGTCGGCATTCGCGAAGATCCCGGGTTCCGCTTCGCTGCACCCGGGCTACGGCAGCTTCAAGCCCCCCAGGCCACCAGCCCCCACGCGAGCACCTTCTCCGTCCGGTACTCGCCGCTCGCCTTGTCGCGACGCGTCGCGGAGGCTTCGATTTCGAGATCGTAGAGACGGCCGCCCTGCGGTGCCTCGACGAGGCCGACGAGCTTGAAGCGGGTGGAGATGATGTCGCCCTCGAGCACGGGCGCGAGGTGATCGCAATAGCGCCAGGCGACCATCGCCAGCAGATTCGGCAGGCCGCGCACGACCTGCGCGAGCGCGAAGGAAATCGTGTGGCCGCCGTAGACGAGACGCTCACCGAGGTAGCTCTTCGTCGCGTCCGTGTGCGTATAGGCGATGTTCAGCGACATGCGTACGAGCTCGGGCGCGCAGGTCACGGTGTCCTGCGGGCCGATCTCGACTTCATCGCCGACCGCGATGGCCGGCGCGCGCAGGCCCGTGAGCTCGCTCGCCAGCGGCGCGAGGTTCCAGCCGCCGGGCAGCGCGCCGAGCAGCGCGGCCTCGTCGAAGCTGTTCGGGATCCAGCCGAAGTCGTCATCGTGGCCGGTATCGGCCTGCGGATCGCGGCAGGCGATCATCGGGCAGCGCCAGAAGTGCAGCACGACCTCGTCGCGCTGGTTCACCGTCGTCATCTCGAGCGCGACCATGCCCGTCGCCGCGCGCCCGGGCTTCACCTTGTTCTGCTTGAGGCCGACGACCTTGGTCGTCGTGTACAGCGAGTCGCCGACGAAGACGGGCTTGCGCAGCAGCATGCCGCGATAGAAGAGATTGCCCTTCACGTGCTGGGACGCGTAGGTCGTCTGGCCGGCGGCGAGATGCACGGCGAGATAGGAGTGCGCGAGCGGGCGTTCGTCGCCCGTCACGCGGCGGCTCAGGTGGCGGTCCAGCGGCAGGCGCATGCGATCGCCGAACAGCGCCGAATACACGGCGGCGTGACCGTCCGTCACGGTGATCGACGGCGCGGCGAAAAGCTGGCCGCGGCTGAATTCCTCGAAATACGGACCGTCTATCTTGATGAGCGACATGCGAGCCTCTGCTATGTAAGGCCCGCGGCGCCTGCGCGCCGCGGGGAGATCGGCGAATCGCGATCGGTCGATGACCGTCTGCCGGCCGCGGACCGGCTTCAATGCTCAGGCAAATTCCGCGCGGAGCGCCGCGCCGTGCTCGCCGAGCCCGGGCACCACGCGCGGCGTACGCGCGCCGTCGCAGACGCGCCGCACGAAGTTCGCGACGCGTCCCTGCGACACGACCTGCTTGGTCTTCAGCGCCGGATGCTTGAGCACGTCGTCCACGTAGTTGATGCGGCCGTACGCGATGTCGCCGGCCTCGAGCAGCTTCGCGAGCTCCACGCGCGTGTAGCGCCGGAAGAAGGCTTCGATCTCCTCCGTCAAGGCCGCCCGGTTGGCGACGCGCAGCGGGTTGGTCTTGAAGCGCTCGTCGTCGGCGAGCGCCGGCCGGCCGATCACCTGACAAAGCTTGATCCATTCGCGATGGTTCTGCACGGCGATGATGATCAGGCCGTCCTTGGTGTGATGCGCGCCGTAGGGCGCGATCTGCGTGTGATCGAGCCCGGTGCCGGTCAGGCGCTTGCCGCCGTATTCGTAGTAGGCGAGCGGCACGCTGGCCCATTCGGTCATGACGTCGAACAGCGCGACGTCGAGATGCTGGCCGCGACCCGTGCGGCCGCGTTCGATCAGCGCGCGCAGGATTTCGCCGTAGGCCGTCGCGCCGGTCGAGATGTCGCAGACCGAGAGGCCGACGCGCGCCGGCTCGGTCGGCGTGCCCGTCAGCGACACGAGGCCGCTCTCGGCCTGGACCAGGAAGTCGTAGGCCTTCAAGTCGGCGAGCTCGCCGGTGAGGCCGTAGCCGGAGATGCTGCACATGATGGTGCGGGGATTGAGCTTGTGGACGTCGTCCCAGCCCAGCCCCAGGCGATCCACGGCGCCGGGCCGGATGTTCTGGATGAAGACGTCGGCCCGGGCCACCATCCGCTTCAGCAGCGCGAGATCCTCGTCGCGCTTGACGTCGAGCACGATCGATTCCTTGCCGGCATTGAGCCACACGAAATAAGCCGATTCGCCGTTGACGACGGTGTCGTAGTGCCGCGCGAAATCGCCTTCGTCGCGTTCGATCTTGATCACGCGCGCGCCGGCCTCGGCGAGCAGCCGGGCGCAGTAGGGCGCCGCCACGGCCTGCTCCAGCGAGACGACGAGCGTGCCCTCGAGTGCGCTCATGCGTCGCCCCCTCAGGCCGGCATCACGATCGACGCGCGCCGCACTTTGCGCGCGGCGGAGTCGTCGAGCGCTTCGACGATTCGGTCCATGCCGTAGTCGCGATCGAGCAGACCGTCGAAGGGATATTTGTCGCGATTGGCGGCGAGGAAGTCCATCGACTTCTTGAGATAGGGGCCGTTGTAGCGCAGCGCCGTGATCGTCTGCACGCCGCGGCGCAGGGCGTAGGCCGGATCGTAGGGCACGGTCTTGCCGGGCGTGACGGTGCCCATCGAGATCATCGTGCCGCCCGGGCGGATGAGCTGGAAGGCCTTGGGGAAGGCGTCGAGCACGCCCGTCACTTCCATGCCGTAGTCGGCGCCGCGGCCGCCGGTCAGCTTCTGCACGGCGCTGGCGCGATCGGCGACCGTCGGATGCGCGTTCATGTCGATCACGTGGTGAGCGCCGAAGCGCTTCGCCTCGTCTAGCCGCATCTTCACGCTGTCGATCACGATCACTTCCGCGCCTTTCTCGCGCGCGATCGCCGCGGCGTTGAGGCCCAGGCCGCCGGCGCCCTGGATCACGATGCTGTCGCCGTAGGCGAGGCCGGCCACGTCGATGCCGAAGTAGACCTGGCTCTGCGCGCAGTTCGCGCTCGCCGCGGCCTGATCCGAGACCTCGTCCGGCACTTTGTAGAAGGTCTGCTCGGGGTGGACGATCCAGTGCGTGGCGAAGGTCGCATGGAAATGCGGATCGTCTTCCGGCTGCCGGCCCCAGTAGCGATACGCGTTGTCGCAGATCCAGAACTGGCCCTTCTGGCAGGGATAGCACTTGCGGCAGTGGATGAAATAGGTGGCGACGATGCGATCGCCTTCTTTCACCGGCTGCCCGGCGTGATCCGTGCTCACGCCGGCGCCGAGTTTTTCGATCACCGCGACGGTCTCGTGGCCGAGGCCGCCGCGGCGCTTGGTCGGATGGTGCCCGCACCAGATGTGGATTTCGCTGCCGCAGACATTGCTGCGCAGGATGCGTGCGACTATCGCGCCCGGCGCGGGATCCGGCACTTCGTACTCCTGGTACTGCAGCTTGCCGGGCTCGGTCATCAGTGCAATCTGGCCTTTCATGTCTGGAACTCCTGCTCAGGTCGCCGCGCGTGCGCTCAGCGCATCACGAAGGGATTGGGGACGTCGGCTGCGGTCGAGATCCACACGCTCTTGGTCTGCAGGTATTCCTGCATGCCCTCGAGGCCGTTCTCGCGCCCGAGGCCGCTCATCTTGTAGCCGCCGAACGGCGACATGAAGCTGATGGCGCGATAGGTGTTGACCCACACGGTGCCGGCGCGGATCGCCGCGGACACCTTGATCGCGCGCTTGATCGACTGCGTCCACACGCCGGCGGCGAGGCCGAAGGCGATGTCGTTCGCGATCTCGATCGCTTCTTCCTCGGTGTTAAAGCGGATGATCGACAGCACCGGGCCGAACACTTCTTCCTGCGCGATGCGCATCTGGTTCGTCACGCCGCCGAAGATCGTCGGCTGCACGAACCACTTGCTGTCGCCGCACTCCGGGCCGCTGGCCGGGCCGCCGCCGAGCAGGCACTGCGCGCCTTCGCGCTTGGCGACGTCGATGTACTTGAGGATCTTCTCGTACTGCGGCGGCGTCGTGACCGGGCCGACCTGGGTGTTCGGATCCATCGGGTTGCCCATGCGCGCGGTGCGGGCGAAATCGACCAGGCGCTCGACGAACTGATCGTAGATCCCGTCCTGCACCAGCAGGCGCGAGCCCGCGATGCAGGTCTGGCCGGTGGCGGCGAAGATGCCGGAGATGGCGCCCTTCACCGCGTCGTCGATCACGGCATCGTCGAACACGATGTTCGGCGACTTGCCGCCCAGCTCCAGCGTGCAGCGCTTCAGCGTCTTCGCGGCCTGCGAGTAGACGAAGGCGCCGCTCTCGGTGCCGCCGGTGAAGGCGACCTTCGCGACCTTCGGATGCTCGACGAGCGCCGCGCCGACCTCGTTGCCGAAGCCCGTGACGACGTTGACGACGCCCGGCGGGAAACCGG
The DNA here is from genome assembly GCA_035325705.1 of Gammaproteobacteria bacterium. Classification (GTDB taxonomy): domain Bacteria; phylum Pseudomonadota; class Gammaproteobacteria. The sequence goes on along the minus strand of DAOKZI010000004.1, from coordinate 59,927 downwards.
CCTTTTCGACCAGCTCCATCAGCTTCAAGGTCGAGGTCGAGGTGAACTCCGAGGGCTTGATCACCAGCGTGCAGCCCGCGGCGAGCGCCGGTGCGAGCTTGAAGGACAGCAGCAGCAGCGGCGAATTCCACGGCGTGATCGCGGCGACCACGCCGATCGGCTCGTGACGCGTGTAGTTGAAGATGTCGGGCTTGTCGATCGGGATCACCGCGCCCTGGATCTTGTCGGCGAGACCGCCGTAGTAGTAGTACCACTGCGGCAGGTAGTTGCACTGCGCGAGCATCTCGTTGAGCAGCTTGCCGTTGTCGCGCACCTCGTACTCGGCGAGCTCCTGCGCGTTGTCGCGGATCAGATCGCCGAGCTTGCGCAGCAGCGCGCCGCGCTGTGTCGCATTCAGCTTCGACCATTCGCCCTTCGTGAGCTGTGCGTAGGCGGCGTCGACGGCCGCGTTGGCGTCCGCGGCCGTGCAGCGCGCGACTTCGGCCCACACCTTGGCGGTATAGGGATTCACGGTCTCGAAATACTGGCCGTCGGACGGTTTGACGGTGCGGCCGTCGATGTAGGCGTCGAAACGCGGTAGTGCGTTCATGGCAGCTCCTGGATCTTCAAAGCGGGTGGCGTTCAGTAGGAACGCGGCATGCCGAGCTCGTGCTCGGCGACGTAAGAAAGGATCAGGTTGGTCGAAATCGGCGCGATCTGGTAGAGGCGCGACTCGCGGAACTTGCGCTCCACGTCGTACTCCTCGGCGACGCCGAAGCCGCCGAAGGTCTGGATGCAGGCTTCGGCAGCGTGCCAGGCCGCTTCGGAGGCGAGCAGCTTGGAGATGTTGGCCTGCGTGCCGCAGGGCTGGCCCTGCTCGTACAGCTTCGCGGCGTGATCGACCATCAGGTTCGCGGCCTCGACCTCGGCATAGGCGCGCGCGATCGGGAACTGGATGCCTTGGTTCTGGCCGATCGGGCGGCCGAACACCCGGCGCTCGCAGGCGTAGTCCTTCGCTTTCTTGATGAACCAGCGGCCGTCGCCGATGCACTCCGAGGCGATCAGGATGCGCTCGGCGTTCATGCCGGAGAGGATGTACCTGAGCCCTTGACCTTCCTCGCCGATCAGGTTCTCGACCGGCACCGGCACGTTGTCGAAGAACACCTCGGTCGTCGAGTGGTTGATCATCGTGCGGATCGGCTTGATCGTCATGCCGTGTTGTTTCGCGTGCCGCATGTCGACGAGGAACACGGACAGGCCCTCGGTGCGCTTCTTGACCTCGTCCTTCGGCGTGGTGCGGGCGAGCAGCACCATCAGGTCCGACTGCTCGGCGCGCGAGGTCCATACCTTCTGGCCGTTGACGATGTAGTGGTCGCCCTGGCGCACTGCCATGGTCGAGATATTGGTGGTGTCGGTGCCGGCGGTCGGCTCGGTCACGCCGAAGGCCTGCAGGCGCAGCTCGCCGCTCGCGATTTTCGGCAGGTAGCGGTTCTTCTGCTCGGCATTGCCATGCCGCAGCACGGTGCCCATGGTGTACATCTGGGCGTGGCAGGCGCCCGCGTTGCCGCCGAATTCGTGGATCGCCTTCAGGATTTCCGCGCCCATCGACAGCGGCAGGCCGCTGCCGCCGAATTCTTCCGGGATCAGCGCGGCGAGCAGGCCGAGCTCGGTCAGGGCCTGGACGAACTCGCCGGGGTAGGCGCGCTCGCGATCCTTGGCTCGCCAGTATTCACCGGGGAAGTCCTTGCACACGCGCTCGACGGTGGCGCGAAGCTGGGTAACGGTTTCGGAATGGTCGATGTGCATGCTGGTGCCGCCGTGACTTGAATGGGGAGGGCCGGTCGCCGCACCCGCGAGCCGGGTACGGCTTCGAATCCTAACAAAACGCTCCCGGGCCGCGTAGCCGCCGATCCTAGGCAGCATGGGCCTTTCCGTCCCAATAGGATTTTCAGCTAGTGCCGCTCGCGAAATGCGCTGCGGCGGACGCCCGTCCGTCAGCCGTCGCGTGCGGGCTCATCACTCGCTGCACGCAGGCTTCGAGGATGCGCACGGTCGCGGCGACGGCCGGCGTTTGCGGCCGATCGCTGGCCTGGGCGACGTAGATCGTGCGGTCGATTTCAGGGTCGACGATCGGCACCGCGCGCAGCTCGCCGCGCTCGATTTCCTCCTGCACCGCGGCCAGCGGCAGCACCGTGCAGCCGACGCCGTGGCGCACGAGCAGCTTCATCTGCGACATCGCGTCGAGCTCGACCGGCACGTTCAGGCCGATGCGGCGCTCGCGCGCGAGGCGGTCGATCATGTCGCGCAGGCCGTGCTGGCGGCCCGGCAGGATCAGGGCCAGGCCCTCGAGCTCGGCGAAGCGGACTTCGTCGGCAGTCGTCGTGCCCGGCGGCGCGATCAGGTAGAGGCGCTCGGTGTAGAGCTCGGTGGTGAGTATGCCCGGCGCGCGCTGGGCCCCGTAGACGAGGCCCAGATCGACGACCCCGGCCTGCAGCCAGTCGAGCACATAGCCGCTCATGCCCTCGGCGACGCGCAGCGCCACCTTCGGCAGCTCCCGCTGCATGCGCAGGATCAGCGGCACGGCGAGCATCGCGCTGACGCTGGGCGGCGCCCCCAGCGTCACATTGCCCTGCGGCGTCGCGCTCTGCTCGCGCAGCGCCCGCTGCGCTTCCTCGACCTGGGCGAGGATCGCGCGCGCCCGCTGCAGAAAGTCCTGTCCGGCCTCGGTCGGCACCACGCCGCGGCCCGTGCGCAGCAGTAGCTGCACGCCCAGCTCGGCTTCGAGATTCCGCATGTGCTGCGATAGCGCCGACTGCGCGACGAACAGGCTGTCGGAAGCCTTCACCATCGAGCCGTGATCGACGATCGCAACGAAATAGCGGAGGTGACGAAAGTTCATGGCGAGGACGCCATGGTAGCAGGACAGGGTGGGCGCCGGGTGCCCCGGGGGCAGCTCGGTGTGCGTGGATATTCCGGGTGTTGCCACCGAGAACACCGAGGAAGAAAGGGATTGTCCGGAGGCTTCGCAGTGCCGGCGCCGGTGGCCGCGATCGAGTCACGGAGACGCAGGCCCGATCAATCTCTTCTCCGTGTTCTCTGTGTGCTCCGTGGCCGGGCGCAGCCCGCCTTCGAGCTGCGCCGAATCCTGCACCGCTATCCCACCGGCACGGCCCATTCTCATCTTCCTCTGTGTTCTCGGTGTTCTCGGTGGCAAAAGGGGACATCCGCGGGCGTCGCGCCAAGCAGGAAGGCCGGACGCCTGGTGGCGCCCGGCCTCACCCGGCTCACTTGTTGGCGGCGACGATCTTGTCGAGGACGGGGTAGAGGTAGCGGTTGAACACGTCCGGGTTCTCGCTCATCGGGAAGTGGCCGATCTCTTCCATGATGATGCATTCGGAGTTCTTGGTGTTCTTCGCCGCCTCTTCGGTCATCTCGGGCGTGCACGCGAAATCGTAGACGCCGGTCATGTAATAGATCGGCACCTTGCCCGACAGCGACTGGGTCTTGCCGCGGAAGTCGTGATCGTAGCTGTAGAAGTAGAGATCGCCCTTGAAGATGCCCGGGCCGCCCTGCGAGTAGTACCACCAGGTTTCCCAGCGATACTTGTCCGGGCTCTGCGGGGCCATCAGGCCGAAGACCGAGGTCGCGCAGACTTCGCCGCCGTGGATGTGCGCGTGACGCAGCCAGTCGAGATGCCAGCCCGGCGACCACTCGCAGGCCTCGATCGCGATCAGCGCGCGCACGTCGTTCTCATAGTCCTTGGCGAGATGCAGGCAGATGTTGCCGCCCATCGAGCTGCCCATGATCACCGGGCGGTCGAGGCCGAGCGCCTTGCAGAAGGCCATCACGATGCCGCTGTAGAACTTGGCGGTGAGCTTGTATTCCTCGCTCTCCTTGTACCAGTCGTAGGGCGGGATCGATTTGCCGTGACGCGGCAGGTCGATCGCGATGGTGCGGAAATGCTTGCCGATGCGCTCGTCGCACAACTGGTGCCGCCATTCGCGGCCGTCGGTGCCCGCGGTGTGCAGGCAGACCATGGGGATCCCGTTCGGATTGCCCGCTTCCTCGAAATACATGCGGTACTCGGTGCCCTCATGGCTCACCCAGACGTACCGGCCAACGATAGGTTCAATCTTTGCCACTGGCGTTCTCCCGTAATGCGTTGACGCGCTCAGACTTCGCGCATGCGATCAAAAGCCCAGAACAGCGCGCGCATGTTCTGCCACAGCACCTTCTGATCGCCTTCCATCTTCAGGCGGCCGTGCAGCGGGTGCGCCATCGCCCAGATGTCGTTGTACATCGGCGGCGGTACCTTCTCGCAGAATTTCTTCCAGCTTTCCGCAGGCGCGCGCAGCGCGAGCTGGTAGCAGGTTTCGGGACCTAACTGGTCGGTGAAGTTTTCAATCTTGCCGTTCTCGAAGTGGACGACGAAATCCTTCTCGCCGAAGCCGAGCAGGATGTCGGCGGTCAGATGCTTGCCTATCCAGCTCATCGGGCCGTTGGCGTTGACCGCGTCCTGCCAGCGTTTCATCCAGGACGTATCGAACATGTGGGACCTCCCCTGAATTGAGGGTTTCTCGGTGCGTCAGCGCCGGCAGTGGACGCCCGCGTCACCCTCCTTGTCAAGGCGTACAAAGCGCTCGCGCGCGGGGCCATCGCGGAATCGGAACAGGCTCTTCTGCTAATGCGATAAGTCGCGGATTCGGCAGGCAGTTGTGCGCATGTCCGCCTTGCCAACGAGCGCCCGCCGTGAGCAGAATGCGGAAGCCGCTCGCGGCGCCGTCGACATCCATCGCCTGGCGCATCGGTGCCCGAGTCCAGGACCCGCGCCGCGGCGGGATCGCCGCCCTGCGTCGATGCGTCCGCGTCCATCCATGTCCGGATCAAAACCAGTCATCAGAGGGGACATCATTCATGTCGTTTCTTGCCAACCCCGCGCTCCAGCGGCGTTTCGTCAAGGCACTGAACGCGAACCAGGAGTTCGTCACACAGACCACGTGGTTCGACGGTTCGGTGCTGCTCGAGGTCGACGACGACCGCCTGTGGCTCAAGATCTACCGCGGCAAGGTGATCGATCACGACACCGCCGTGCCGCCGTTCGGCTACACCTTCAAGTTCAGCGGCAGCGAGGCGGGCTGGAAGCTCCTGCTCTCCGGCAAGCGCCGCTGGGCGGATCTGACCTTTCCCGGCAAGCGTTACTTCGACGACGACCCGAAGCTCAAGCGGGTCGGCGACATGGAGGTCGTGATCGCCACCGAGGGCAACGGGCTCGAGGCGATGCGCATGACCGAGGCGATGTTCCAGCTCGCCTACACCCTCAAAGACGCGGCCAATGCCCGCTAACGCAGACCGGAGTCACACGCTCATGGCAACGCCAGAAGACATTCGCGGCAACTACGTCAAGGTCAAGGGCACGCGCACGTTCTACGACGATATCGGCGAAGGCCAGCCGATCGTCTGCGTGCACACCGCCGGCGCGAGCTCGCTCGAATACCAGTACATCCTGCCGATGTTCGCGGAGCAGGGCTTCCACGCCTATGCGCTGGACCTGCCCGGCCACTCGCGCTCCTATCCGGTGAACTGGCGGCAGCACCGCACGATCCACGAGCACGCCGAGTTCGTGCACGCCTTCATCAAGACCCTCAGGCTCAAGAGTCCCGTGCTGATCGGCTGCTCGATCGGCGGCGACATCACGCTCGACTATGCGGCCTACCACTGGCGCGAGCTCGCGGCCGGCGTGCCGATGGAAGGGCTCGGGCGCTCGCCGACCTTCCCGCTGCCCTCGTCGATGGTGCATCCCGCCTGGGCGCCGGGCTGGCAGGACATGATGGAGCGCGCGGCGATCGAGTCGCTGAACCGCAACTGTTCCGCCGCGCAGATCGAGGAGCTGCGCTGGCAGCATCGCAACTCGCAGGTCAGCGCGGTCGGCGATCTCGAGGGCTGGGCTCGGCACGACGTGCTCGCGAAGCTGAAGAACATCGGCTGCCCGATGCTCGTCATCCGCGGCGAGGACGACTTCTGGCTGCCGCGCGAGCTCGCCGAGGAAACCGCGAAGGCGATCAAGGGGGCGGAGATCAGGCATCTGCGCAACATCGGCCACTACCCGATGTTCGAGGACCCGAAGCTCATCTGCAAAGTCGTCACGGATTTCTGCCGCCGCCACGGCGTGCTGTCCTGAATCCACGCGCGGGACCCGCGGGTCCCGCGCGGACATCCAAAAAGGTAAGTAATCATGGACTACGGTTTTGTCTTTCCGGCGGCGATCCACATCCACAAGGACGTCGCCTTCGCCGAGCAGCACGGCTTCACGCACGCCTGGCTGTACGACTCGCAGATGCTGTTCAGCGACCCTTATGCGAGCATGGCGCTGTGCGCGATCAACACCACGAAGATCGCGCTCGGCACCGGTGTCACCAATCCCGAGTCGCGCATCGCGCCGGTGACCGCGAACTCGATCGCGACGATCAACGAGCTCGCGCCGGGCCGCACGATCCTCGGCATCGGCACCGGCAATACCGCCCGCCGCACGCTCGGCATGCCGGCGTCCAAGCTCGAGGTGATGCGTGAGCACATCCGCATCTGCCGCGATCTCTTCGAAGGCAAGACCACGGACTACACCGAGGGCGCGCGTCACCGCAAGATTCGTTTCCTGAACCCGGACGCGAACTGGTACAACATCAAGACCAAGATCCCGATCTACATCGCGGCGAGCGGCCCGAAGAGCCTCGAGATGGCGGGCGAGATCGCCGACGGCGTGATCCTCTTCGGCGCGGTCAGCCCTTCGCTGATCGATTTCGTGATGGAGCACGTGTACGCCGGCGCCGAGCGCGCGGGCCGCAATCCGAAGGACGTCTACGCGCTGGTGATGACGGCCTTCCACCTGACGCAGCCGGGCGAGCAGCTCGAGACCTCCGCGGTGCGCCAGGCCGTCGGCCCCTTCGTCGCCTCGTCGACGAACATCTTCGCGCTGTCGAACCCGGATCCCCGGACGCTGCCGGCCGAGCTGCGCGAGGACATCGTCGCCTTCAAGGACATCTACAAAGTGCCCGAAGGCCCGATCGAGACGCGCCACCTCAAGATGTATTCGGATTACCTGCTCGGCTTCAAGAAAGAGCACGAGCCGGTGGTGACCGAGAAGATCATCCGCGCGACGACGCTGACCGGCACGGCCGAGGAAGTCGTGGAGGCCGTCCGCAACATGAAGAAGGCCGGCATCCACCAGGTCGCGATCCAGCCGATCGTCGACAATCAGAAGACGGTGGAAGTGTTCTCGCGCGAGATCATGCCGCGGGTGAAGTAAAGGCATTTTGTAGCCCGGATGAGCGCAGCGAATCCGGGATCGGCGCTGGCCCAGCTCGTGCGTTCGTGTGCGGGCCAGCGCTACGTATCGGGACGGAGCGGCACCCCTCAGATGCCCAACCCCGGATTCGCTGCGCTCATCCGGGCTACGAGAGCGTTCGTAGCCCGGACGATCGACGGCGAAAAACCTCAACCCTTCGCCAGCTCCGCGAGCTGCTTGCCCCAGTTCTCGTAGGAGCGCAGCGGGATCCAGGTGATCTCCGGCACGATGTGCGCATAGCCGAGCTTCCAGATCGGCAGGCTGTGGACGATGGCGTCGAGATCGTCGCCGCTCTGCACCTCCATCACCGCGACGACCTCGTACTTGCCGGCGACTTTCCAGATCGCCTTGATCGTGCCGGCGCGGTAGGCCTCGATCGCGGCCACCGATTCCTGCCGCCACACTTCGAAGAACTCCTTGTTCGTCGCGCCTTCGGGCTTGGCGAGCTTCGCCCACATCATCACTTCCATCGTTGCCTCCGTCGGGATTCGTCGTGATGCGAGGGTGCGTACACCCTCGCGGAGGGCCAGCTTACTTCCTCGGCACGGTCCTTGAAATGCATGCGCGCGGGGGATGCGAGCGGCACGCGGCGAGGAGCCGCGCATGCAGGACCGCGCGCGCGGGATCGGGATCGGGCACGGTCGGAAGCGCCGTCAGGCGCGCGATCTCCGCGGCGGGAAACTGCAGATACAGCGCCCCGGCCAGGACGAGATCGCGATACCAATCGAAGATCGCGAGCCCGCTCGCGCGCGCTTCGGCGCGCGCGACGTAGGTGCTCGCCGCGCCGATGCCGGGAAGATCGAGCAGCAGTTCGTCGTAACCCGTGCCGAGGCCTTCGATGGCGTCGAGGCGCGCCTTGTCGGCCGGCGTCAGGGCATACAGCGCGCCGTGCACGCCCTCGGCGGCCGGCACGATCGTGCATTTGGCGGAACCGTCGCGACCGCGCTTGTCGAAGACGCGGGTCCAGCCCGGCAGCGCGATCGCGTCGAGAAGCTGCGGTGCGGCGAGACGCGCGGCCATGCGTGCGGGATGCAGATTCGAGCCATAGGCGAAATAGAGATGCGCATGCCTGGCTTGCGAGCTCATCGTCACTCCTTCGCGCCGACGCGCACATTGTCCTCGAAACGAGGGGGCGGAATCCCGTGTCCTTCGCTTGACCCGGCCGCGGTCGGGGGCTTGAATACCTCGGCCGATGCCGAAGCCCGAGGCTGCACGAGGATTCGCGGCACGCTGCCGGGATCCGCGCCGTCGCGCCCGGATCCTCCGTTACATCGATGCTGGCCCGCCGCCGCGGGCCGAAGGAATTGAACACGATGAGTCCATTTCCCAGGGAGCGTCTCCATCCGGACGATCTCGCCGCATGGCGCCGCGCCCACGTGCCGGTCTACAACGAAAACCCGCTCAAGCTCGGCATCTTCGGCACCAACTGCAGCAACGGTTGCACGATCACCCACGCCGAGACGAGCTTCGTGCCGACCTATGAGCACAACGTCCAGATCGCGCAGCTCGCCGATGCGCTGGGCTTCGAGATGATGGTGCCGGTCGGGCGCTGGAAGCACTTCGGCGGCAGCACGCAGTTCAATGCGAACAATATGGAGGTCTATACCTGGGCGACCGCCCTGGCCTGTAACACGCAGCGCATCATGACCTTCGCGACCTCGCACGTGCCGACCGTGCACCCGCTGTTCGCCGCGAAGCAGGCCGCGACCATCGACAACATCTCGCACGGGCGCTTCGGCCTCAACGTCGTCTGCGGCTGGTTTCGCCCGGAAATCGAGATGTTCGGCGTCGAGCAGTTGGCGCACGAGGTGCGCTACGGCATGGCCGAGGAGTGGCTGAACGTGATGAAGCGCGCGTGGACCGAGCAGGATTTCGACCACGAAGGGCGCTACTACCGCATCAAGGGCGGCTTCCTGCTGCCCAAGCCCGTGCAGCAGCCCCATCCGGTGCTGATCAACGCCGGGAACTCGGAGGAGGGACGTGACTTCTCGGCCCGCAACGTCGACTTCAACTTCGTGACGATGGCGACCAAGGACCAGGCCAGCGACCTGGTGCAGGACATCAAGCAGCGCGCCCGCGGCTACGGCCGCGAATGCGGGGTGATGAGCTACGGCCTGGTCTGCTGCCGCGACACCGAGGCCGAGGCGCGCGCGCTCTACGATCGCATCGTCGCCGAGGGCGACTGGGACGCCGTGCACAACATCATGAACCTGCTCGGCATCGAGAGCAGCTCCTTCAACGAGCAGATCAAGCACTTCGGCGAGCGTTTCATCGCCGGCTGGGGCGGCTATCCGCTGGTCGGTACGCCCGAGCAGGTCGTCGACATGATGCTCGAGCTCCACCGCCTCGGCATCGAAGGCTTCATCCTCTCCTGGCTCGACTACTACGAAGAGCTGAAATACTTCGGCGAGAAAGCCCTGCCCCTGATGAAGCAGGCGGGCCTGCGGGTCTGAGGCACCGCGGCTCGCCGTCATTGCCACTCTGGCAAGCCGCTTTTGCCACCGAGAACACCGAGAACACCGAGGAAGAACAAGGGGAACTGAGCAATCGGCAACGTAAGCGCTGGAACGTCGGTCACGAAGTCCGGAGGCGTCGAAGCCGGCACTCACGCCGTCTCGATCCGCCCTTTGTGTTCTCGGTGTTCTCGGTGGCAAAAAGAGCGTGTCAGGCAGCCCGTAGGTTGGGCTGACGAAGGAAGCCCAACATCGGGCGCCGACGTTGGGCTTCCTTCGTCAGCCCAACCTACGAGCTACTGGCACGGCTATTCCACCAGCACGGCCCGCTCTCTCTCCCCTCGGGGTTCTCTGTGTTCTCGGTGGCAAAAACCGGCCTGCCGGCCGCCCTGAGCCACCGCGCGCGGCGGGCCGCTAGCCCGCCGCGCGTGGACGACGCTCAGAGCTGCAGCGACTTCACCTCGAGGAATTCCTCGAGGCCGAACTTGCCGGCTTCGCGACCGAGGCCGGACTGCTTGTAGCCACCGAAGGGCGCGAGCGGGTTGTAGCGGCCGCCGTTGACGGAGATCTGGCCGGTGCGAATCTTCTTCGCGACCTCGATGCCGTGCTCCTTGGTGCCGGCCCACACGTTGCCGCCGAGACCGTAAATGGTGTCGTTGGCGATCCGGATCGCGTCTTCCTCGTTCTCGTAGGGGATGATCGTCAGCACCGGTCCGAAGATTTCCTCGCGCGCGATCGTCATGTCGTTGTCGACGTCGGCGAACACCGTCGGCTTCACGTAATAGCCCTTGTCCAGCCCTTCCGGCTTGTCCGGACCGCCCGTGACCAGGCGCGCGCCTTCCTCGATGCCCTTCTTGATGTAGCCGACGACGCGATCGCGCTGCACCGCCGAGATCAGCGGCCCGAGCTTGACGTCGCCGTTGATCGGATCGCCGACCGTGAAGCTCTCCGCCGCCGCTTTCGCAAGCTTGACGACTTCTTCGTACTTCGACTTCGGCGCAAGCATGCGCGTCGGCGCGATGCAGGCCTGGCCGGAATTGAGATAGCACTCGTTGACGCCGGCCTTCACGGCCTTCTCGAGATCCGCGTCTTCGAGGATCACGTGCGGCGACTTGCCGCCGAGCTCCAGCGCGACGCGCTTGACGGTCTGCGCCGCGATTTCGGCGACGCGGCGGCCGGCGCGGGTCGAGCCGGTGAAGGACACCATGTCGACGTCCGGGTGCGCGGCGAGCGCCTCGCCGACGACCGGGCCATAGCCCGTGACGAGATTGAACACGCCCGGCGGCAGGCCGATCTCGTGCAGCACTTCGGCGAGGATGAAGGCCGTGGTCGGCGCGACTTCGCTGGGCTTCAGCACCACGGTGCAGCCCGCGGCGAGGGCCGGTGCGACTTTCAGCATGATCTGGTTGATCGGGAAGTTCCACGGCGTGATCGCGGCGACGACGCCGATCGGCTCGCGCACGACCAGCGAGGAGCCGATCTGCTCTTCGAACTGATAGGTCTTCAGCAGCTCGGCGTAGGTCTTGGCCGCACCGATCGGCAGGCTGGCCTGGATCGCGTTCGCCATCTTGAACGGCATGCCGACTTCGGTTGCGATGGCGAGCGCGACGTCCTTCTTGCGCGCCTCCATGCCGGCAGCGATTTTCTCGAGGATCGCGGCGCGCTCCGCGACCGGCGTCTGGGACCAGCCGTCGAACGCGGCGCGCGCGGCCGCCACGGCGCGATCCGCGTCCTCTTTCGTGCCTTCCGGGATGCGCGTGACGACTTCTTCGGTCGAAGCGCAGGTCGCGTCGATCGTGCCTTTGCCGATCGGCGCCACCCAGGCGCCGTTGATGTAGAGTTTGTCGTAGACCTTCATGGGAACTCCATGCCTAAGCGGTGTTGGGGGACGGCGGGCGGTCGCGGAATGCGGCGTCCGTGAGAACGACGATTCTAGGCGTTCGGCTCGGCGGCGGGAACCGCCGCGCCGGCCCGCGCCCGACCGACAGGCAGCGGCGGAGAGCCCAGCGATGATGCCCAGTCTCTTCATTTCGCACGGCGCGCCCGATCTCGTGCTGCACGAGCTGCCCGCGCGGCAGTTTCTCGCCGCCTATTCCACGGCGCTGCCGCGGCCGCGCGCGATCCTCGTCGCCAGCGCGCATTACACCGGCGCCGCCGTCCAGGTGACGACGGGTGAGACGCCGACGACGATCCACGATTTCGACGGCTTCCCGCCGGCGCTGCATGCGCTGCGCTATCCCGCGCCGGGCGCGCCGGCCCTCGCCGCGCGCGTGCGGGACGCGTGTACTGCGGCCGGGCTGCCCTGCGTCGCCGATCCGCACGGCGGCTACGATCACGGCGTGTGGTGTCCGCTGCTGCTGCTCTATCCCGCGGCCGACATCCCCGTCGTCGCGCTCGGCATCGCGCCCCGTCGCGATGCGGCCTGGCACTACGCGCTGGGCCGCGTGCTCGCGCCGCTGCGCGAGGAAGGCGTGCTGGTCATCGGCTCCGGCGCGCTGACGCACAACCTCTACGAAGTCGCGCCGCCGGCCGCCAACGACGCGGCGCCCGAGTGGGTCGACGCCTTCGCCGACTGGATCGGCGCGCGGCTCGCGGCCGGCGACGAAGCCGCGCTCCTCGAGTGGACCGCCCGCGCGCCGCACGCGGCTGCCAATCATCCGAGCGCCGAGCACCTGCTGCCGCTCTTCGTCGCGCTCGGCGCCGCGGGCAGCGGCTGGCGCGCGACGCGGATTCATCGCAGCGTCAGCTACCGCGCGCTGCGCATGGACTGCTTTCGCTTCGACGCGTGAGCAGGAGCGACGCGCCCCGTGAAGATCGTCGAGCTCACCGCGTTCCCGCTCAGCTTTGCCGTGCCCGAGGCCCTGCAAGTCAGCCTCGGCATCGGCCGCACCGTCAAGCGCGACGCGGTGCTCGTGCGCGTGCGCACGGACGAGGGGCTCGCCGGCTGGGGCGAGGCGCATGCCGGGCGCGCGCCCAGCGTCATCGCCGAGCTGCTGGACTCGACCCTGCGCCCGCTGGTGCTCGGTGCCGACGCCGCGGACATCGACGCGATCTGGGCGCGCGTGTATCGCGTGCAGCTCGCCAGTCACGGCACGGGCGCCGCCGCCGCGCTCGCGCTGTCCGGCCTCGACATGGCGCTGTGGGATCTGAAAGCGAAGGCGGCGGGTCTGCCGCTGCATCGGCTGCTCGGCGAAGCGGCGCGCGAGATCCCGGCCTACGCGGGAGGGATCTCCTTCGGCTACGGGACGCTGGAAGCGCTGCTGGAGGAGACGCGCGCGGCGCTCGCGGCCGGGTTTCGCGCGCTGAAGCTGCGCGTCGGTCAAGATCTCGCGAGCGACGTCGCGCGCGTGAGGGCGGTGCGCGAGGCGGTCGGCCCCGACATCGAGCTGCTGGTCGACGCCAACTGCCGGTACTCGCTGGACGCCGCGCGGCAGGCGCGCGCGGCCTATGCCGAGCTCGCGGTCGGCTGGCTCGAGGAACCGTTTCCCGCGCCGGACTTTCGCCGCTACCGCAGCCTCGGCAAGGCCGGCGCCGTGCCGCTCGCGGCCGGCGAAAACCACTACCTGCGCCACGACTTCGAGCGTCTCGCCGACGACGGCATCGTCACCGTGTGGCAACCGGATCTGTCGAAGTGCGGCGGGATCACCGAAGCGCTGCGCATCGCGCGCCTCGCCGCCACGCACGGCATCCGCCTGCACCCGCACACCTCGGTCACGGGCCTCAACATGGCGGCGAGCCTGCACTTCCTCGCCGCGATCCCCAACGGCGGCTACTTCGAGGCGGACTGGTCGCGCTACAACCCGCTGCGCACCGAGCTCTGCAGTCCCGTCGTCGAGATCGCGGCAACGGGGCGCGTGCGGCCGCCGCCGGGGCCGGGCCTCGGGATTGCGCTCGACGAAGCCGCGCTCGCGCGCTTTCCGGTGCTGCGCGGCGCCGGCTATCTGTGAGCGTCCTGAATTTCGCGCGCGCCGGCCGGCGATGAGCACGCCCGTGTCCGACTGCGCGAGGCCGCTCGCGGCCATCGACGAGGACGCGCTGTACGCGCGCGTCACCCGGCGCTTCGTGCCCTTTCTGTTCGTCTGCTACGTCGTCGCCTATCTCGATCGCGTCAACGTCGGTTTCGCAAAGCTGACGATGGCCGTCGATCTCGGCTTCAGCGACACGGTCTACGGCCTCGGTGCCGGTATCTTCTTCCTCGGCTATTTCCTCTTCGAGGTGCCGAGCAATCTGCTGCTGCATCGGATCGGCGCGCGCCGCGCGCTGGCGCGGATCATGATCTCCTGGGGTTTGCTGTCGTCGGCGATGATGCTCGTCGAGTCGCCGACGAGCTTCTACGCGCTGCGCTTCCTGCTCGGCGTCGCCGAAGCGGGGTTCTTTCCCGGCGTCGTGCTCTATCTCACGTGGTGGTATCCGGCCGCGCGCCGCGGGCGCGTGACGGCGCTGTTCGTCACCGCCGTCGCGGTGTCGGGTGTGATCGGCAATCCGCTGTCGGGCTGGATCATGCAGAGCTTCGACGGCCGGCAGGGCTGGCACGGCTGGCAGTGGCTGTTCCTGCTCGAAGGACTGCCGGCCGTCGCGCTCGGCCTGGCGACCCTGTGGTGGCTGGACGATCGCAGCGAGGACGCGCGCTGGCTGTCCGCCGCGGAGAAGCGCGTGCTCGCCGCGAAGCTCGCCGCCGACGACGCGCACAAGACCGAGATGACGGCGCTCGCCGGCCTGCGCGACCGGCGCGTATGGCTGCTCGCCGCGATCTACTTCTGCCTCGTCAGCGGCCTCTATGGCGTCAACTTCTGGCTGCCGACGATCGTCAAGGGCCTCGGCATCGAGGAGGTCGTCACCATCGGTATCGTCAGCGCGCTGCCGTGGGCCGCCGCGGCGCTGACGATGACGGCGGTCGGCCACAGCGCGGATCGCCGGCGCGAGCGCCGCTACCACGTCGCGGTGCCCGCGCTGATCGGCGCCGTCGGCCTCGCCGCCTCGGTGCCCCTCGCGGGGCATCCCGCGGCCGCGGTGTTCGCGCTGTCGCTGGGCACCTGCGGCCTGCTGTCCGCCATCCCGCTGGCCTGGAGCCTCGCGACGGCCTTCCTCGGCGGCGCGGCCGCGGCGAGCGGCATCGCGCTGATCAATTCCTTCGGCAACCTGTCGGGCTTCGCGATGCCCTATCTCATCGGCTACCTGCGAGACAGCACGGGCAGCACCGACCTGGGCCTCTATACGCTGGCCGGCTTCCTTACCTTGGGCGCGTGGCTGGTGTTGACGAAGGTACCGGCGGCGCTCACGGGGCGCTGAACGGCCGCAGCCATCACCCGTTTTCGTAGCCCGGGTGGAGCGTAGCGCGCAACCCGGGATCTTCGGCGGCGTTCGAGCACATGAAGATCCCGGGTTCCGCTACGCTGCACCCGGGCTACGAAGAGAAGAGTGGGGGCCGGCGATTTCGCCGTGCGCTTCGTGGTCGTGAGTCTTCCTCAGACTTCGGACGCCGTCACGTTCGTCGCGACGCAGTTGCGGCCGAGCTTCTTCGCGCGATAGAGCGCCGCATCGGCGCGCTGCATCAGGCCGCGCGGGGACTGGCACTCGGCGCGTTCGGCGGCGCCGATCGACACCGTCGCGGACACCGGGCCCAGCGAGGTCGCGATCGGGTTCTCGTGCACGCTGAGGCGGAAGCACTCGGCGAGCGCGAACGCCTCGGCCAGCGGGAGATCGGGCAGCAGCACCGCGAATTCCTCGCCGCCGAAGCGCGAGGCGATGCCGCGCGCGGCCATCGCGTTGCGCAGGCGCGAAGCGAGGATGCGCAGCACCTCGTCGCCGACGAGATGGCCGTGCACGTCGTTGATGCGCTTGAACAGATCGAGATCGATCATCAGAAAGGACAGCGGCCGTCCATCGCGCGTGCTGCGCCGGTATTCGCGCGCGAGCACTTCATCGAGCCAGCGCCGGTTGTAGAGCCCCGTGAGCGGATCCAGCCGCGCTGCGCGCGCGTACTGCTGCTGCGCATGCAGGCTGTCGCGCAGCCGTTCGTTGGTCGCGCGCAAGCGGCCCGACAG
Source organism: Gammaproteobacteria bacterium (assembly GCA_035325705.1). Classification (GTDB taxonomy): domain Bacteria; phylum Pseudomonadota; class Gammaproteobacteria. The sequence continues at coordinate 44,112 of DAOKZI010000004.1, read as the reverse complement.
CACCTCGAGCAGGTTGACCGCGAAGCGATGGTGGCCGCGGATCAGCGTCCACAGCGTCGCGTCCGGGATCGCGAGCAACTGCGAATGTTCGAGCGCGATCACGTTCGCCGCCACGTTGAGCTGGCTCAGGATCGACAGCTCGCCGAAGCAGGCCCCTTCCTCCAGCGTCAACAGCGGCACGCCTTCGAAGCCTTCGAGCGCGACGCGCACGCGGCCGCTGACGATCTGATAGACGGTGCGGTTCGCACCGCCTTCCTCCAGCACCAGCTCGCCCGGCTCGATGTCGAGCAGCGGGCAGTCGGCGAGCAAGGGCGCGATCTGCGCGAGCTCGAGACCGTCGAACAAATCCAGATGCGCATAGCGCGCCGCCAGCAACTGGGTGCTGACGTTGTCGGGCAGGCGTTGCTCGTGCGGCATCGGATCGCGGGCTCAGGCCGTGACGGCCTTTGCGCCGGGCTCGTCGAGCCCCAGATTGTCCATCAGCGCGTCGAGATCGCTCTGCGACAGCGGCGGCGGCGCGTCGACCAGCGCGGGATCGTCGTCGCCGTCGAGATCGATCACGTTCTGCGCGAAACCAGGGTCTGCGTCCGCGGCGCCCGCGTCCGCGCTCATCGATGCCTCGGCGCTCGCCAGATCGCCGACCTCGTCCATGCTGAGCAGCTCGTCGTCCGGCACTTCGCCCAGCGGCGCGGGTCCGGCCGGCACGGGATCCTCGTCGGCCAGCGTGACTTCCGGCGCGGGCGGCGGATCCTCGGCGTCGACGCGCACCATCGGCTCGGATTTTCCGCGCAGGAAGGCCGCGCTGTACTCGCTCATCAGATCCTCGAGCACCTGCTTGGTTTCGGCGAGCTGGTTCGTCAGTGCGAGGTTCTGCGTCTGCAGCGCCTCCACCGCGCTTTCGTCGACGAGCTTCGACGGCGTGAGCCGCAGCCACGGCGCGACGAGGCGCGTGACCTCGGCCGGCACGTCGGCGAGCGTCTTGCCGCCGCGGCCGAGGTGTACGCCGATCAGCGCGTTGTAGAACGCGTGCTCGCGCTCGATGAAATCGGTCACCACCTGCTCGGCTTTCTCCTCGTCGAAGCGATAGGTCTCGCGCAGCACCGTCAGCAGCGCTTCGCGCCGCGGTGCCGCGACCTGCTCGACCGTCGACACCAGCGAGGTGACGTTGTCGAGCGTCGTGCGCTGCTGGCGCCTGCCGCCGCGCAGTTGCAGGAAGGCGAGCGCCACGGCGAGCGCGGCGAACTCGACGCACAGAAAGAGCAGGGCGGCTTCGAGCGTGCTCACAGCGACACGCCCTTCGTCGGCAGCTCCCGCCGGCGCAGCACGAAGCACAGTGGCCCGAGCACCGCGCCGAGCGCGAGATTGCCGCCGCCGACGATCGCCGCGGCCTTGCCCCAGGAGAAGGCGGGCGCGGGCGGCGGCGGAACGGGCGGCGGCAGCGCCGGCGGCGGCGACGGGCCCTCGACGCTGATCTCGAAGGGCGCGGGCGCGACGCGCAGCGCGCGTCCGGACAGCGTATTGACGGTCACCTTCGGCGCGATGCGCCAGGTGCCGCCGAACTCGACGGGCAGATCGACGATGGCCTTGCCGCCCACCAGCGGCGGGATATCCGCGATCCGCTGCGCGTCGTCGGGCGCCGTGGCGAGCACATAGCCGCCGACGCTCGCGGGATCGACCAGCTTGGGATTGACCGCGATGCCGAGCCGGATGCGCGGACCGTCCTCGCTCTCCGCCGACTTGCCGACGGCCTTGAAGGCGATCGGCGACTTGTGGATGCGCAGGCGCCGGCGCGTCTCGCGTTCGAAGGTCGCGCTCTCGGCGCGCACGATCAGCTCGTAGGGGCCGGGCGGCAGCTCGGCCTCGAGGCTGCCGCGAAACGCGTGCCGCGTCGGATCCAGCGCGAGCTCGCGCACATCGCCCGCGCCGTCGGCACCGATGATCGCGACGGTGGTGTGCGCGAGCGCGAGGAAATCGTCGCGCTCGATCGGCCGGCCCTGCTCGAGCAGGCGCGCTTCGAGCGGCAGTTGCTCGCCGGGCAGGGCGCCGGCAGGAACCGCGGCGAGGCCGAGGTCGAGATCGGTGACGACCAGCGCGCGATTGTCCGGATCGGGTGCACCCGTGAAACGCCAGTCACCGGGCGCAGGCGCCTGCACCGTGACGAGATCGTAGCCGGCCTCGCTCTGCCAGCGGCTGTGCTCGCCCGGCGTCGCGGCGCTGAGCTGCACACCGTCGGGACCGGTCAGCGTCAGCGGCGCCGGTTCGGTGGGATTGCGGAAGACGAGCAAGCTCAGCTCGCGCACGCTGGCATCGACGCGAAAGCGGTTGCCCTTCAGCGGCAGCGTGTCCGGCGCCGCGGCCTGTTCGAACATGTGCAGGAAGGCGCGCTGCAGGGCGGCCGCGGTCGGCGCGTCCTCGCGCCAGCCGCCGGTCGCGGTCGTCAGCGCGTCGAGCAGCGCGCGATCGACGTCCTGCGACAGCGCGACGGTATGGATATGCGCGCCCTTGGCTTTCAGGGCAGGGAGCAGCTCGCCGAGCACGCGCGCGCGCGACGCCGCGCTCTGTGCGGCATCGGGCGCGACGTCGACGACGCCGTCGGTCAGCAGCACGATGTGGCGGCCGGGCGTCTCGCCGGCCGCGGCTTCCGGCCAGTCCGCGCTCGCCGCCGTGAGCGCGGCCTCGATGTTGGTATAGAGCCCGTTCGAATGGATGCGCGTCGCGCGCTGGCGGGCATGTGCCTTCCATGCGGCATCGACCGTCGCGGGCGGCAGCAGCGGCGTCACCTCGGCGTCGAACAGCCACACCCCGGCGCGTGCCTCGGCCGGCAGCAGCTCGGACAGGAGTTTCAGCGCCGGCACGCGCAGATTGCCGGGATCGGTTTTCTTCATGCTGCCGGAGACGTCGATCAGCACGCGCACGTCGCTCGCCGGCGCGGCCGCGTGCGCCGCCGCGGACACGCACAGCGCGAGCAGCGCAGCGCGCAGCGCGCGGCCGGGAAACGAGACGGCGGTAAGGCGGCTGGGCATGGCCCTATGGCGGCAATTCGTCCGCCCCGCTTTAGGGGAACGCGAGTCGCGAGCCCTATAGCCGAGCGCAAATGCGCTCCACTGCCGTTGGATATCGTCATCCCCGGGGATCCGGAGGAGGTGCTCGAGCCGCTCGTGCCGCATGAAAAGCGGACTGGATTCGCGATCCCGCCTTCGCGGACGAGCTCGCGCGAAGCTTGCCGGGCGGGCATCGAGGCTTGCCGAGGTCGGCCTTGCCCTGCACGATGCGCCGGTCGCCACGCTCGAGCGCCCGCCGGAAGCTTCGATGATCACCACCTACAGCCTCGTCGAGGGCCAGCTCCGATCCACCACCGGCTTCATTGCGGCCGGACGCCTCGCGACCGCGACCTGGCTCGATCTGCTCGAGCCCACGCGCGAGGAAGAGCAGCACGTCGAAGGCCTGCTCGGCCTCGAGCTGCCGACGCGCGAGGAGATGAAGGACATCGAGGACTCGCGCCGGCTGTATGCCGAGAACGGCGCGCTGTACCTGACGGCGACCGTGATGGTGCAGTCCGATTCGGAATATCCGCGCGCCGACGACATCACCTTCGTGCTGACGCGCCGCTGTCTCGTCACGGTGCGCTATGCCTCGCCGAAGGCCGTGCGCCTGTTCGCCGGGCGGGCCGAGAAGGATCCGGCTCTCGCCGACGGCCCGGAACATGCGCTGCTCGGCCTCATCGACACGCTGATCGAGCGCGTCGGCGACAACGTCGCCGCGGTCAGCGCGGATCTCGACGGCATGGTGCACGCCGTGCTCGCGCCGGACGTGCAGGCGCGGCGCCGGCGCCTCGACTATGCGCAGATGCTGCGCCAGCTCGAACGCGATCAGATCCTCGTCGCCAAGGCGCGCGTGAGCTTGAACAGCCTGAATCGCCTGCTCGTCTTTCTCGGCCAGCCGGAGTTGCGCTACGAGCTGCACACCTCGACGCTCGCGCGCGCCGCGACGCTCGCCCGCGACATCGAATCGCTGGTCGATCACACCCACTTCCTCGGCAACAGCATCAGCTTCGAGCTCGCCGCGATCCTCGGCATGATCAACATCGAGCAGAACGGCATCATCAAGATCTTCTCCGTCGCCGCCGTCGTGTTCATGCCGCCGACCCTCGTCGCGAGCCTCTACGGCATGAACTTCGAGTTCATGCCCGAGCTGCATCAGCGCTGGGGCTATCCCGCGGCGCTGGGCCTGATGTTCGCCTCGGCCGCGCTGACCTATCTCTTCTTCAAGCGCCGCGGCTGGCTGTGAGATGCTTTGCTTCGTAGCCCGGATGAGCGCAGCGAATCCGGGGTTCGGCGCTCATCGAACGCAGGGCGCAAGAATCGGCGCCGATCCCGGATTCGCGCTGCTCATCCGGGCTACAAATCCTTTCGACCCTTTTCGGGCTCGTCGTCCGTTACAGCAGGGAAAGCGCGCACGAGCGGGCGCCGGAGCATGACATGACTCGGTTCCTTCGCGCCGCAGGCGGCGGGGTCCTTCACTGCGCATTCGCGCTGCTGCTCGGCGCCGGCCTGCTCGCTGCCGAAGCCCGGGCCGAAGCGCCGCTGCGCGTCGAGGAGGTACCGGCGCCGCTCGCGCCGTGGTGGGCCTGGGCGCTGCACGGAGAAGTCGATCCGGCCTGCCCCTACGTGATCGCGAGCGGCGCGCGGCAGTGCGCGTGGCCCGGCCGCCTCGAGCTCGACGTCGGCGCCGACGGCGCGCGCTTCGCGCTCGCGGTCGAAGCCTGGGCCGCAGCGGAGCTGCCGCTGCCGGGCCGCGACGGCCAGTGGCCGCAGGACGTGATGCTCGACGGCGTGCCGGCCGTCGTCACCGTGCGGGCCGGCGTGCCGAGCCTGCGTATTCCCGCCGGACGCCATCGCATCGCCGGCCGCTACCTCTGGCGCCGGGCGCCCGAGACGCTGCGGCTGCCGCCGGACTACGGTCTGCTCGAGCTGCGGCTCGACGGCCGTGCGGTGCCGAATCCGCAGCGCGCGGCGGACGGCGAGCTGTGGTTGCAGACGCCGGCGTCGACGGCTGCCGACGCCGAACGCGACGCGCTGAAGCTCGCGGTCTACCGCCGCATCGTCGACGAGCTGCCGCTGCAGGTCGAAACGCTGCTCGAGCTCGACGTCGCGGGCACGCAGCGCGAGGTCCTGCTCGACGGCGGTCTGCTCGCCGAAGGCCTGCCGCTGCGTCTCGCCTCGCCCTTGCCGGCGCGGCTCGAGCGCGACGGCCGCCTGCGCGTGCAGCTACGACCGGGACACTGGCAGCTCCGTCTCGACTCGCGCCAGCCCGGGCCGGTCGCGGCGCTCGCGCGACCGGCGGGCGACGCGCACTGGCCGGCGGAGGAAGTGTGGGTGTTCGACGCGCGACCGGCGCTGCGCGTCGTCGAGATCGGCGGCGGCCAGCTCGTCGATCCGCGCCAGACCGGCTTGCCCGCGGCCTGGCAGTCGCTGCCGGCATTCCGGCTAGGCGCCGGTGAGGCCCTGAGGTTCGCCGAGCAGCGGCGCGGCGATCCCGAGCCCGCGCCGAACCGGCTCGAGCTTACGCGCGAGCTGTGGCTGGACTTCGACGGCGGCGGCTGGACCGTGCGCGACGCGATCGGCGGCGAGCTGACGCGCGGCTGGCGCCTGGACGCCGGGCCGGATCTCGTGCCGGGCCGCGTGCTCTTGAACGGCGCGCCGCAGTTCATCACCGCGCTCGACGGCCGCCGCGGCGTCGAGGTGCGGCGCGGCGCGATCGATCTGCGCGCGGACTCGCGCATCGAGGAACCTGGCGCCTTGAACGCCGTCGGCTGGGCACACGATTTCGATCGCGTCAGCGCGACCCTGAACCTGCCGCCGGGCTGGCGGCTGTGGTCGGCGTCCGGCGTCGACGCGGCCTCCGACACCTGGCTGCGGCGCTGGACGCTGCTCGATCTCTTCCTCGTCTTCATCGTGGCGCTCGCCGTCGCGAAGCAGTGGTCCTGGCCGCTGGGTGGGCTCGCGCTGCTCGCGCTCCTGCTGTGCTGGCACGAGCCCGGCGCGCCGCGGCAGGTGTGGCTGCACGTGCTCGCGGCCGTCGCGCTGGTGCGCGTGCTGCCGATCGGACGCCTGCGCAGCGCCGCCGCGCTGTATCGCAATGCCGCGCTGCTCGTGCTGGTCGTGCTGGCCCTCGGTTTCGCGATCGATCAGGTGCGCATCGCGATCTATCCGCAGCTCGAGGACGCCATGCGCGTCGATGGTTATGCGTCGGCGCCGAGCGCGCTGCCGGCGCCCGCGCCGATGCGCGAGCAGCAAGCAGAGGCGGGCGCGACGGCGGTGCCGCCCGTCCCCGACGCCGTGCGCCGCAAGGCCGCGAGCGGCGTCGTGCCGTCTTCGCCGCGCTACGCTCTGCAGTCGACCTACGATCCCAAGGCCACCATCCAGACCGGTCCCGGCGTGCCGAGCTGGCAGTGGCGCGCGGCGCGGCTGACGTGGAGCGGGCCGGTGACGGCGGCGCAGCCGCTCGAGCTCGTGCTGCTGTCGCCGCGAGTGAACTTCCTGCTCGCGATCCTGCGCGTCGCGGCGCTGGCGGCGCTGATCGCGATCGTGCTGCGACGTGCGCTCGGTGGGCCGACGGCATGGCAGCGCGCGAGCGCCGCGCTGCTGCTCGTCCTCGGCTTGAACGCGCAGGCCGCCGGCAACGGGCCCGATCCGGCGCTGCTCGAGGAGCTGAAGCGGCGCGCGCTGCTGCCGCCCGAGTGCGCGCCGGAAGCCTGCGTCAGTCTGCCGCGTCTCGACGTCACGCTCGCCGAAGGCCGGCTGCAGTTACGCATGAGGCTGCACGTCGGCAGCCTGCTCGGCGTGCCGCTGCCGGGCCAGGCCGAGCAGTGGCTGCCGGAGACGGTGCTCGTCGACGGCGAGCCGGTCGCGGTCCTGCGCCGCGACGACAAGGCGCAGCTCCTCGTCGCGCTCGACGCCGGCGTGCACGAGCTCGTGCTGGACGGCGCCGCGCCGCGTCGCGCGAGCTTCCAGCTCACGCTGCCGCTCGCCGCGCAGTCGACGCGCATCGAGGCCGCGGGCTGGGCCATCGACGGCGTCGATCGCGACACCGGCCGCGCGACGCAGCTCATCTTCACGCGCATGCAGGAGAACGCGGAAACCGGCGCAGCGCAGGAGACGAGCTTCGATCGGGCGCAATCGCTGCCGCCGTTCTTCACGCTCGAGCGGCGTCTCGAGCTCGGCCTCGACTGGCGCGTGCACAACCGTCTGCTGCGCGTGACGCCGCCCGGCGTCGGTGCCGCGCTCGCGATTCCGCTCTTGCCCGGCGAAGCGGTGATCACCCAGGGCATCGAGATCGCCGACGGCCGCGCGAAGCTCGCGCTCGCGGCCGATGAGACCGAACGGCACTGGACTTCGGTGCTGGCGAAGACCGAGCGTCTCACGCTGCGCGCCGCGCCGACGACGGACTGGGCCGAGATCTGGCGCGCGGACATCGCGCCGATCTGGCACGTCGAGCTCGCCGGCATCCCGCTCGTGCACCAGCGCGACGAGGACGGCGCGTGGCTGCCGACGTGGCGGCCGTGGCCGGGCGAGGAAGCGAGCCTCGAGGTCTCGCGACCGGCCGGCGTGCCGGGCCGCACGCTGACCATCGATCGCAGCGAGCTGCGGCTCGCGCCGGGCCTGCGCGCGAGCGACGCGACGCTGAGCTTGAGCCTGCGCAGCAGCCAGGGCGGGCAGCATCTCGTCGAGCTGCCGGCGGACGCGAGCCTGCAGGCGGTGACGATCGACGGCGTCGCGCAGCCGATCCGCCAGGACGGCCGGCGCGTGAGCCTGCCCGTCGCGCCGGGCGAACGAGAAGTGATGCTGCGCTGGCGCAGCCCGACGTCGATCTCGTCGTGGTTCCGCACGCCGGCCTTCTCGCTGGGCGCGGACAGCGTCAACGCGGCGCTGAGCCTGAGCTTGCCGGCCGATCGCTGGGTATTGTTCACCGGCGGGCCGCCGCTCGGTCCCGCGGTGCTGTTCTGGGGCGCGCTCCTCGTCGTCGCGCTCGCGAGCTTCGCCTTGGGACGCCTGCGGCTTGCCCCGATCCCGACCTGGCAGTGGGGGCTGCTCGGCGTCGGCCTCACGCAGAGCTCGGTGGGCGGCGCCGTGCTCGTCGTCGGCTGGCTGCTCGCGCTGGGTTTGCGCGCGCGCCTGCCGGCGGAGCAGCCGAACTGGCGCTTCAATCTCGTGCAGATCGCGCTCGTGCTGCTGAGCTGCGCCGCGCTGGGCGCTTTGTTCGACGCAATCGCGCAGGGTCTGCTCGGCCAGCCGTCGATGCAGATCGCGGGCAACGGCTCTTCCGCCGGCGAGCTGCGCTGGTTCGTCGATCGCGCCGGCGCCGCCTATCCGCAGGCCTGGGTGCTGTCGGTGTCGATCTGGATCTACCGCGGCCTGATGCTCGCCTGGGCCCTGTGGCTCGCCTTCGCGCTGCTCGGCTGGCTGCGCTGGGGCTGGCGCCATTTCTCACGCGACGGCGTATGGCGGCGCGTGCGCTTCATCCCGGCCCGGCGCGCCGGCGCAGGCGCGGATTGAATCCCGTAGTCTTCGTAGCCCGGGTGCAGCGTAGCGGAACCCGGGATCGGGCATGCCCGATATGCAGAGGCTTTCGGCCCTGCGCGCGGCGCGCACCGCGCCGAGTCTTCTCGAATGCATGAGAGACGACGAACGCCGATCCCGGGTTACGCGCTGCGCGCTCCACCCGGGCTACGAAAGCCGGGGCTGGCGCCACTTCGCCCGCGCCGGCGCCGGCGCGGATTGAATTCCGTAGTCTTCGTAGCCCGGGTGCAGCGTAGTGGAACCCGGGATCGGGCATGCCCGATATGCAGAGGCTTTCGGCCCTGCGCGCGGCGCGCACCGCGCCGAGTCTTCTCGAATGCATGAGAGACGACGAACGCCGATCCCGGGTTACGCGCTGCGCGCTCCACCCGGGCTACGAAAGCCGGGGCTGGCGCCACTTCGCCCGCGCCGGCGCCGGCGCGGATTGAATTCCGTAGTCTTCGTAGCCCGGGTGCAGCGTAGTGGAACCCGGGATCGGGCATGCCCGATATGCAGAGGCTTTCGGCCCTGCGCGCGGCGCGCACCGCGCCGAGTCTTCTCGAATGCATGAGAGACGACGAACGCCGATCCCGGGTTACGCGCTGCGCGCTCCACCCGGGCTACGAAAGCGCCGTTCACGTCGGAAGACTATGTCTCTTTCATGATTGGAGGTGATGCGCGCGCCTCATCATCGTAGCCGACGTAGGTTGGGCTGACGAAGGAAGCCCAACATCGGGCGCCGAACCTTGGGCGTCCTTCGTCAGCCCAACCTACGGTCGCCGCGCGACGGATTCACGCTTCCTCCAGCATGAACGGCAGCAGCGCGGCCAGCATGTCTTCCGGGTTCTCTTCGGCCACGAAGTGCCCGCAGTCGATGGCGTGACCGCGCACCTCGTGCGCGTACTCGCGCCACACCTCGAGCACCGCGTAATGGCGATGCACGAAGCCGCGACCGCCCCATAGCACGAGCAGCGGGCATTCGATGCGCCGGTCGCGGCTCGCCGCGTCGTGCTCGAGATCGATGCTCGCAGCGGCGCGATAGTCTTCGCAGGCGCCGTGGATGGCGGCCGGCTGCGCATAGCAGCGCTCGTACTCGGCGACCGCCGCGGGATCGAAGACCGTGCCCGGCGGCGTCCAGCGCCGCAGGCATTCGCGCAGGTACCAGCCGGGATCGGCACCGATCATCTTCTCCGGCAGGCCCTCGGGCTGGATCAGGAAGAACCAGTGGTAATAGGCGGTCGCGAAGGTTTGATCCGTGTGCGTGAAGAGATGATGCGTCGGCACGATGTCCATCACGCAGGCGCGCTGCACGCACTCCGGGTGATCGAGCGCCAGGCGATGCGTCACGCGGCCGCCGCGATCGTGGCCGGCGACGCGGAAGCGCTCGTAGCCCAGACTCTGCATCAGCGCACGCACGTCTTCCGCCATCGCACGCTTGGAATAGGGCGCGTGATCCGCAGTGCTCGGCGGCTTGTCGCTGTCGCCGTAGCCGCGCAGATCCGGCATCACGAGATGGAAGTGCGCAGCGAGCGCGGGCCCGATCCGGTGCCACATCGCATGCGTCTGCGGAAAGCCGTGCAACAGCAGCAGCGGCGGTCCCTCCCCGCCGCGCCGGACCTGGAGCGTCGCCCCGGGCGTGACGTAGCGCTCGAGCGTGAAGCGGGCATCGAACAGCGGCATGCGTGAGCTCCGGAGCAGGACGGCGAGACCGCAGTCTACCCGTCCCGACGGCGTCGAGGCCTTTGCGTCTGCGCGACGCGCCAGCTCATGCGCTGAATGAATCGAGCCACGGCGGGCGCAAATGTAGGTTGGGCTGACGAAGGAAGCCCAACAATCGGGCGCCGAACGTTGGGCTTCCTTCGTCAGCCCAACCTACGGCTACTACGGCTACTCAGTGGCCGGATTCATCCGGCGTTCTCACGGAACCTCGGCGCCGGGCGGCCTGTCCGAGCAGAGGCATTCCGTTATGATTCGGCGTCCTTTCCCCACCCGTCTTTCCGAGCGAGCGATATTCCATGAGCGACACGCAGCGTCTGTCCATCACCTCCACCGGCACGGCGGGCCGCATCTGGGCCCTGGTCAAGCCGTACTGGCAGTCGGAAGAGAAGGGCGTGGCGTGGCTGCTGCTGCTCGTCGTCGTCGCGATGAACCTCGGCCTCGTCTATCTACTCGTGCTGTTGAACAAGTGGAACAACGCGTTCTACAACGCGCTGCAGAACAAGGACTATGAACAGTTCAAGACGCAGCTCCTGCAGTTCGCCGGGCTCGCCTTCACCTACATCGCCGTCGCGGTCTATCAGATCTATCTGCGCCAGATGCTGCAAATACGCTGGCGGCGCTGGCTCACCGACGCGTTCATGGCCGAATGGCTCGCGCATCGCACTTACTATCGTCTCGAGCTGAGCAGTCTCGGCACCGACAACCCCGATCAGCGCATCCAGGAGGACGTCAATTCCTTCACCGCGGTCACGCTGGGGCTCGCGCTCGATCTCATGAAGTCGATCGTCACGCTGTTTTCCTTTATCACCATCCTGTGGGGCTTGTCCGGCGCCTTCGCGGTGAGCATCGGCGGCAGCGAGTATTCGATCCCGGGCTACATGGTGTGGTTCGCGCTGCTCTATGCGATCGCCGGCACCTGGCTCGCGCATCGGCTGGGCCGGCCGCTGATCGGGCTCAATTACAATCAGCAGCGCTACGAGGCCGATTTCCGCTACGGGCTCGTGCGACTGCGCGAGAACGCCGAAGGCGTCGCCTTCTATCGCGGCGAGGACGACGAGCGTCGCGCCCTCAATGCGCGCTTCGCGCACGTCTTCACCAACTTCCGCGCGCTGATGGACTACGGCAAGCGGCTCAACTGGTTCACCAACGTCTACGATCAGCTCGCGGTGATCTTTCCCTTCGTCGTCGCCGCGCCGCGCTTCTTCAGCGGCGGTCTCCAGCTCGGCGGTCTGATGCAGACCGCCTCGGCCTTCGGCCGCGTGCAGGATGCCTTGAGCTGGTTCGTCGGCGCTTACTCGACGCTTGCCGAGTGGAAAGCGACCGTCGATCGTCTGACCAGCTTTCACGAAGCGATCCAGCGCAGCGAACGCGCGAGCGATCCGATCGAGGTCACGAGCGTCCCGGGCAGCGCGCTCGCGACCCGCGATCTCGCGGTGAAGCTGCCGGACGGCACGACGCTGATCGCGGATCTCGATACCGAGCTGCCCGCCGGCAGCAACGTGCTCGTCAGCGGCCCTTCGGGCGTCGGCAAGTCGACGCTGTTCCGCGCGCTGGCCGGGATCTGGCCCTTCGGCGGCGGCAAGGTCTGCCTGCCGGCCGGCGCGCGCGCGCTGTTCCTGCCGCAGCGGCCCTATCTGCCGCTGGGCAGCCTGCGCGAAGTCGTCGCTTATCCGGCGGGCGGCAGCGGCGTCGACGATGCGAGCGTGCGCAGCGCGCTCGCCGACTGCGGGCTCGCGCATCTCGCGCAGGATCTCGATACCGTGCAGCGCTGGAGCCAGCGCCTGTCGCCGGGCGAGCAGCAGCGGCTCGCTTTCGCGCGCGTGCTCTTGAACCGGCCGGACTGGGTGTTCCTCGACGAAGCGACCTCGGCGCTCGACGAAGACATGGAGCAGCGCCTGTACGCGCTGCTGCGCGAGCGGCTGCCGGCGACGACGCTGGTGAGCATCGCACATCGGCCGACCGTCGCCGCTTTCCACGCGCGGCGGCTGCGGCTGGTGCCGGGCGCGCACGGTGCGCAGGTAAGCCTGGAGCCGCTGATGAGCGCCGTGCCGGACACGGCACCGGCCTGAAAGCGCAAGCCCGATTGCGCAAACAAGCGTTAACAGGCGCGAATTCGCCAAGCGCTTCCCACTGCGCGAGCGCAGCGATCATTTCCCGGTCGAAATTGGGACATTTCGCCGCTTCCGCCTTTAGAATTCGCGGCGAGGAACAGGAGTCCGCGCCGTGAACGATCCCCGGGCCGCCGCCGGGCCGCGCATCCTTGACGGGGTGCGAGTATTGGATTTCACGGCCGTGGTGGCCGGGCCCTACTGTACGCGCCTGATGGCCGATCTCGGCGCGGACGTCCTGAAGATCGAACCGCCGGAAGGCGAACTGATGCGCCACACGCCGCCGTTTCGCGACGGCTGCAGCGCGCTCTTCGCGCAGTTGAACGCGGGCAAGCGCTCGCTGGCACTGGATCTGAAACGGCCCGCGGCGATCGAGCTCGTGCAGCGCCTGCTCGCGCACTACGACGTGGTCGTCGAAAACTTCAGCCCCGGCGTGATGCAGCGCTTCGGGCTCGACTACGCGAGCCTCTCGGCGCTGCGGCCGGATCTCGTCATGTGCTCGATCTCGGGCTTCGGCCAGAGCGGGCCGCATGCACACAAGCCGGCCTTCGCGCCGATCGTGCACGCGTGGAGCGGCTATGACGCAGTGACGCTCGGCTATCAGGACGAGCGCACGCGGCCGCTGAACATGGGTCTGCCGGTCGCCGACAATTTGGCCGCCGTTCAGGCTTTCGGTGCCATCATGGCCGCGCTCTATCACCGCGCCCGCACGGGCATCGGCCAGTACCTGGACATTTCGATGTACGACACGCTGCTGGCGAGCATGCAGAAGGACTTCCAGCAGATGCAGTACCCGGAAGGTCGCGATCGCCGCTACGGCCCGCTCGCCACGCGCGACGGCTGGGTGCTGGTGGTGCTGCTGACGCAGCGCCAGTTCGAGCAGCTCGCGGACTGCCTCGAGCGCCCGGAGCTGAAGACCGATCCGCGCTACGCGACGATCTCGGCGCGCTTCGCGCACTACGCGCTCCTGCAGGCGACGATCGCGGCGTGGTGCGCGACGCTGTCGACGGACGAGGCCGTGGCGCGGCTGGAAGAAGCCGGCGTGCCGGTGTCGCCGTACCGCGATCTGTCCGCGGCGCTGGCCGATCCGCAGCTTCGCCGGCGCGCGATGCTGACTTCCGTCGTCGACGGCGCCGGGCCGCTGATCGTGCCGGACTCGCCGTGGCTGTTCTCGGCGACGACGGCGGCGGTGCGGCCGTCCGTGCCGCGGCTCGGCGAGCACGCGGACGAGGTGCTCGCAACGGAGCTCGGCTGCGATGCCGAGCGGCGGGCTGCCCTGCGGGCCGACGGCAGCGTCGGGCCGGCATGAGGCGAAAAACAAAGGGGGCGTCGGCGGTCGCGTGCGGACCGCGGACGCAAAGGGAGTAGTACGGGAGGTAGCGAGCGCCAATTTCGCTTGAAGCGATGACCGCGTGTTCGCTAACCTCGCTATATCTGGGGAGAGCCGTGTTGAACGCTGAAGACACCGAACTGGAAAAGCCTTATCTGACGCCAACCGAAGCGGCCGCGCTGCTGATGGTCGCGCCCGTCACGCTGCGCGCCTGGGCCGCGAAAGGCCTGCTGCGCGCGCAGGCGACGGCGGGCGGTCACCGCCGCTTCCTGCGCCGCGATCTGGAACGTTTCGCGCACGATCGCGGGCTGCGTCTGAGCGATCGCATACCGGAGAGCAGCGATCTGCGCGTGCTGGTCGTCGATGACGATCGCTTGTTCGCCGATTTCCTCGTCGACTTCCTCGGCAGCCGCAGCGCGCAGGCCGTCGCCTGCTACGACGGCTTTGCCGCGGGACGACGCGTGGAGAGCTATGCGCCGGACGTCGTGCTGCTCGATGTGATGATGCCCGGTCTCGACGGCATCGAAGTCTGCCGCGGCCTGAAAGCCGACAAGCACACGCGCCACATCCGCGTGATCGCGATGACGGGCTATCCCAGCGATGCCAACCAGTCGGCGATCCTGAGCGTCGGCGCCGAAACCTGCCTGGCGAAACCGATCGACCACGAGCGCCTGCTCGACGCGATCGGCAGCCCGCTGCTGCGCGCCGCACCGGCGTGATGATGGCCGCATCGGATCCCTCGCCCGTGTCGCCGCCCGGCGCGCGCGGGCCGCTTGTCGTCGTCGACGACGAGCCGCTGATCCGGCACTACCTGCAGGAAGTCCTCGTCAACGCCGGCTATGCGGTGATCTGCATGGAGACCGCGCGCGAAGCGCTGGACTTCTGTCGCGCGACCGCGCCCGCCGCGGTGCTCACCGATCTCGTGATGCCGGATCAGGACGGTATCGAATTCATCCGCAGCCTGCGCGGCGCAGGCGTGACCGCGCCGATCATCGCGATGTCCGGCGGCGGTCAGGTCCAGCCCGCGGTCTACCTCGACGTCGCCGTGCGCCTCGGCGCGAGCGCGGCGCTGCAGAAGCCGTTCTCCAACGCCGAATTGCTTCGTGTGGTCGCCGCCCAGCTCGCAGCCGCCTGAGCGGCGTCGCCGCCGTCCTCGCCGCGCCGGCCCGATCACCGCAGGAAATCCTCGATGTCGATCTTGCGCGCCTGCCTGACGCGTTGGCCCCTGCGCTACACCGTGCCGCTGCTGCTGCTGGCGATCACGACGCTGGGCGTCGGCACCGGCTACGTGCAGGAACGCGGCCTCGAGCGCGAACGGATCCGCGAGGAAGGCCTGAACCGGCTCGGGATCTTCACCAATCTCCAGGCGCTGATCCTGCGCGAGCATCTCCTGCACGGCGATCTCGCCAGCCTGCGCGCCTCGGTCGCCGCGCTCGCCCTCGATCCCACCATCGTCGCCGCCGAGCTCGTCGGCACGGACGGCGCCGTGCTCGCGGCCACGGATCCGAGTCGGATCGGCCGGCCCCGGGCCAGGCCCGGCGAGGCGGACGAGCTGGCGCTGGCGGGGCGGCATGCCCGCGCGGCCGTCGCTGTGCGCGATCCGGCGGACGGCGCGAAGGCGGCGCTCGGGCACCTCGTGATCCTGCGCGATCTCGGCCCGCGGCTCGACGCCAGCGACCAGCGCCTGCGCAGCGCCTTCGAGCGCATTTTTTGCTACGTCCTCGCCGTCTCGCTGCTGCTCTGGATCGTGTTCGATCGTCTGGTGTGGCGGCGCGTGCGTGCGCTGGGCGTCGCGGCCCAGCGGCTGGCGGGCGGCGAGATCGGCATGCGGGCCGACGAACGCGGCGGCGACGAAATCGCCATCGCCGCGCGCCTCGGCAACCGCGCCGCGGAGCAGTTCGAGCGCAGCCGGCTCGCCAATCGGCGGCTGACCGCGGCGCTGGAGCGTCTGGCCGCCGCCGAGCCCGGCGAGGCGCTGTTCGACGCGCTCGCCGCGGCCGTGGCCGAAGGCCTGGACGGCCGCTGGGCGCTGGTCGCGCGCCGCGCGCCGGCGGGTGCAGACATCGTCGTCGTCGGCAGCGCCGGCGACGGCGCGTGGCAGCGCGGCCAGCGCGCGTCGCTCGCCGCGATGCCTTGCCGCGCCTGTATCGAAGCGCCCGATCGCATCGTCGTCATCGAGCGCGACGTCGCCGCGCTGTATCCCGGCGTCGCGACGCGCGGCGTCGGGCTCGTCGAATCGTTCCACGGCATCGCGATCGCGGACAAGCGCGGCGAGTGGATCGGCGTCCTGTCGGTGCTCGGCGCGCAGCCGCGGGCCGACGCCGCCACCGATCGCGCGCTGCTGCGCACGGCGGCCCAGCGGCTCGCGCAGGAATTCGAGCGCGGCGATCGCGAAGCTCGCCTGCGCGAGCGCGAGCAGCATCTCGAGCTCGCGATGGAGGTCAGCGACGTCACCGTGACGGTGTGGGACGTCGATGCCGATGCGATCGAAGTCCGCGGCAACTGGCTGGAGCGCTTCGCGCTCGGCCGCGCCGCGGACGGCCGCCTGCGCATGGTCGACTGGCTGGCGGCCGTCCATCCCGAGGATCTGCCGATGGTGTCGCGCATCGCCGAGACCCTGCGCGGCTCCGATGCGCCGACGGGCCGCACCGACTATCGCATGCGCGCGCAGGACGGCGGCTGGCGGTGGGTGCGCGGCCGCGCGCAGGTCGTGGCGCGCGCGGCGGCCGGCGCGCCGCGTTTCGTCGTCAGCGTGCAGATGGACATCCACGATCTGATCGCGAAGGAGCAGGAGCTGCGCGAACGCACCGAGCTGCTCGAGCTCGCGATCCGCGGCACGGCGGACGGCCTGTGGGACTGGACGCCGCACGAAGACCGCTTCTATCTCTCGCCGCGCGGCTACGAGCTGCTGGCGCGCGCCGACGACGGCATGCCCTGTCCCCTCGCGGAATTCCTCGAGCAGATCCTGCCGGCGGCGCAGCGCAAGCGCCTGGAGGCCGAGCTCGCGCAGGTGCGCGCCGGACGCGACTATCTCGACTTCGAGCTGCAGATGCGCACCGGCGCGGGCGCGCTGCGCTGGTTCCGGATCCGCGGCGTCGCGGTGCGCGATCCGGACGGCGGCGTGCGCCGCATGGTCGGCTCGATGTCCGACGTGCACGAAGCCCGCATCCGCGAGCAGGAGCTCGCGCGCGCACGCCAGCTCACCAGCGAAGCGATCGAGAGCCTCGACGCCGGCCTGATGCGCCTGGACGCCGAGGATCGCATCGTGCTGATCAATACGCGCTATCTGGCGATGTACGAGCTGCCGCGCGATCGCGCTTACGTCGGCATGTCGCTACGCGACATCGTCGAGCTCTACTTCGTGCAGCATCCGGCGTCGCTGGCCGGACGCAGTCTCGCCGCGGCGGTCGAGGAGCGCATGCGCATGCATCGCGCGCACATGGGGAGCTGGGCGCTGGAGCTCGGCGGCCGCTGGTTCCTCGTCAGCGACACGCCGACCGCGGACGGCGGCCGCGTTTGCCTGCGCACGGACATCACCGATCTCAAGTCGCTGCAGCAGGCGCTGAAGGCGCGCACCGACTACCTGGAGCTCGTCGTCCGCGGCAGCAGCGACGGGCTGTGGAGCTGGGACTTGGAGCAGGGCGACGATCTCTATCTGTCGCCGCGCGTCTACGATCTCCTGGGCTATGAGCCGGGGGAGATCCCGACCGCGCTGGAGGCCTTCGTCGCCGAGATCTATCACCCCGAGGATCGCGAGCGCATCCGCGCGCTGATGGCGCGCATGATCGCGCACCCGGAGGAGGGCGACATCCTCTCCACCGAACTGCGCCTGCGCTGTCGCAACGGCGAGTACCGCTGGTTCCACAACCGGGCCGCGATGGCGCGGCGCGCGGACGGCAGCCCGCTGCGCGTCGCCGGCTCGATTTCCGACGTGCACGAGCGCCGGCTGCGCGAGCAGGAGCTGACCATCGCGCGCCAGCAGCTCAGCGATGCGATCGAGGCCATCGACTCCGGCCTCATGATTTCCGACCGTGACGACAGGCTCGTGCTGTGCAACCGGCGCTATCGCGAGATGTACGAGTTCTCGGAGGAGCTGGTGCGGCCGGGCACGAACATCGCCGAGCTGGCGCGCGATCTGATGCGCCGGCATCCGGAGTATCGCAACGGACTGCCGATCGAAGAGGCGATCGCGGATCGGATCGCGAAGCATCGCGCGAAGCTCGGTCGCTGGGAGCTCCAGCTCGGCGATCACTGGTACCAGATCGGAGACTATGCGACCGGCGAAGGCGGCGT
Source organism: Gammaproteobacteria bacterium (assembly GCA_035325705.1). Classification (GTDB taxonomy): domain Bacteria; phylum Pseudomonadota; class Gammaproteobacteria. Next base: position 26,104 of record DAOKZI010000004.1, on the reverse strand, counting down.
CGTCAGCCTGCGCACCGAGATCACGCATCTCAAGCGCATCGAACAGGCGCTGCGCGAGCGCACCGAGTTCCTCGAAGCCGCGGTGCGCGGCTCGATGGACGGCATCTACGACGTCGATCTGGCGGCCGATCGCGTCTGGTTCGCGCCGCGCTTCCACGAGCTCTTGGGCTATGCGGACGGCGAGCTGCCGACGGAGTGGCCCGTGTTCGTCGCCCGCCACATGCACCCGGAGGAGGCGCAGGCCCGCGCCGCCGCGCTCGCCCGCATCGAGTCGGGCACGGCGGAGCTCGTCTCGCGCGAGATGCGCCTGCGGTGCAAGGACGGGAGCTGGGGCTGGTATCACGGCCGCGCCGCGGTCCTGCGCGACGCGCAGGGCAAGCCGTGTCGTTTGATCGGCTCGCTGTCCGACACCAACGAGCGTCATCGCCGCGAAGAAGAGCTCGCCCAGGCCAGGCAGCAGCTCCAGGATGCGATCGAGAGCCTCGACGTCGGCATCGTGATGTTCGATCGCGAGGAGCGCCTGGTGCTGTGCAATCGGCGCTATCGCGAGATGTACGGCAACACCGGTCTCGAGCCCGAGCCGGGCGCGCGCCTCGAAGACCTCGTGCGCGCGCACTACGCGGCGTATCCCAGCTATCGTCTGGGCGCCGAGCTCGACGCCTTCGTCGCCGAGCGCGTCGCCGAATACCGCGAGCGGCGCGGCAGCTTCGAACAGCAGCGCGGCAGCCGCTGGCTGCAGATCACGAACAGCACGACCGCCGACGGCGGCGTCGTCAGCCTGCGTCACGACGTCACCGCGATCAAGCGTACGGAGCAGGCGCTGCGCGAGAGCGAGGCGCGGCTGCGCACGGTCTTCGACAATTCGCCGCTCGGCATCTTCCTCGCCGGCAACGACGGCGCAATCGTGTTCCGCAACCGGGTCTTCGCGCGGATCACGGGCACGACCGAGCGCGAATGGCGCAAGCACGCCTGGCTCGGCCACGTGCACGAGGACGAGCGCGCGTGGATCGGCGCGCGCTGGTACGAGTACGTCGCCGCGGCGACCGGCAGCTTCGACATCGAGTACCGCACGGCCGACACGCCGGAGCGCATCGTGCGCCTGCGCGCCGCGCCGATCGTCGAGCAGGGACAGGCGCTGGGCTTCGCCGGCACGCTCGAAGACGTCTCGGCGCAGCGCCAGGCCGAGATCGAGCAGCACCGCCTGCAGATGCAGCTCCAGCAGGCGCAGAAGATGGACGCGATCGGGCATCTGACCGGCGGCATCGCGCACGACTTCAACAACATCCTCGCCAGCGTCCTCGGCTATGCCGCGCTCGCCGCCGAGCGCCGCGGCGCGCAGGCGGACGCCAAGCTCGCGACCTATCTCGACGCGATACGCCAGTCGGGCGAGCGCGCGCGCGAGCTGGTGGCCAAGATGCTCGCCTTCAGCCGCAGCGAGCCGCGCGAGGTCGTGACGCCGACTTCGGTGCAGCCGCTGGTCGGTGAGGCCGTGAAGCTGCTGAAGGCGATCATCCCGGCCAACATCCACATCGTCACCGTCAGCGAGCCGGGGCTGCCGCCGGTGCTCGTCGACGGCGTCGATCTGCACCAGGCGATCGTCAATCTCGCGGTCAATGCCCGCGATGCGATCAACGGCCACGGCCAGATCACGATCATGGTGCGCGCGCCGCGCCAGTTGAGCGGCCAGTGCGCGAGCTGCCGCGAGAGCTTTGCCGAGCGCTACGTCGAGATCGCGGTCAGCGACACCGGCGCCGGCATCGCGCCCGAGCATCTGCCGCGCCTGTTCGAGCCCTTCTTCTCGACCAAGGAAGTCGGCAAGGGCACCGGCATGGGCCTGGCCGTCACGCACGGCGTGGTCCATCGCGTCGGCGGGCACATCCTGATCGACACCGCGCCCGGCTCGGGTACGACGGTGCGCTTGCTGCTGCGGGCCGCGCAGGCCGTCGTGCGTGCGGTGCCCGCCGCGACGCCGGCGCCGGCCGCGCCCGCGCCGCGCGTCGCCTGCGTGCTGGTCGTCGACGACGAGCCGCTCGTCATGGGTTTGATTTCCGAGGTGCTGGAGAGCCACGGCTACGCGGTCGTCGGCCACACGGACTCGCGCCAGGCGCTGGCCTGGGCGCGCAGCCCCGGCGCCCGCTTCGATCTGCTGGTCACCGATCAGACGATGCCCGGGCTGACCGGCGTCGAGCTCGCACGCGAGCTGCTCGCCATGCGGCCGATGCTGCCGGTGGTGCTGTGCACGGGCTTCAGCGAGAGCGTCGATGCGCGCGTCGCCGCGGCCATGGGGATCCGCCATTTCTTCTCCAAGCCGATCCCGCTCGAACGCCTGGTCGCCGCCGTCGATACCCTGGTCAACGACGGTCCCGCGCCCGCCGTCATGGCCTGACGCGCGTCGCCGTCTAGGCGGCCGCCCCTGCGCGACGGCGGGGATCGCGCGCGGCGCTGCTGCGGCCTCCGCGCGGCCGCGTTCGCGACGGCATGCAGCCGCGTAAAGCCCGCTCTGCGCCGGCCGCTATGCAGCGGTATGACGTCCGTCCCTCCGATCCGCCCATACTCCTCCGTACCCTGGGCCGCGCTGCTGTGCGCGAGCGTCGCGGCGGGCCTGACGACGCTGCTGCCGCTGCCGCCGGGCGCGCTCGGCGGCGTGCTCGAGATGGGCATCGTCGCGCTCGCGGGCGGGCTAGCCGCGCTGTGCGGCGCGCGGCGGCGCGCGGGCGCGATCGACTGCTCGCCGCGCCAGCTCTCGCGCCTCGTCGAGATCGCGGCGCGCACCACCAACGCGATCGCGCTCACCGATGCGAGCCAGCGCGTCGAATGGATCAACCCGGCCTTCGAGCAGATGTACGGGCATCGGCTGGAGGATCTCCGCGGCCGCCCGCTGCGCGAGCTGTTCGTCGGCCGCTACGACGATCTGCCCGCGATCGAGCGCGTCGCGACCGCGCTGGGCCAGGGCCGCTCGGTGACCGGCGAATTCGCCTACCGGCATCGCGACGGCCGCGAGGTCCTGAGCCGCGTGGAGATCACGCCGCTGCGCAGCGCCGCCGGAGACATCGACGGCTACATGGCCGTGCACGAGGATCTCAGCGAGCAGCGGCGCGCCGAGCGCGAGCTGTCCGCGGCCGAGATGCGCTTCCGGCTGCTCACCGAGGTCGCGCCGATCATGGCTTGGATCGAGGATGAGCACGGCACCTGCCAGTGGTTCAACGATCAGTGGTCGACTTTCGTCGGCCGCGAGATGAGCCTCGATCGCGGCGAGGGCTGGCTCGGTCACGTCCATCCCGAGGATCGCGAGCGCACGCGCCGCCTCTCGCGCGAGGCCGACGCCGCGCACGCGCCCTTCGAAGCGCGCTATCGCCTGCGGCGGCACGACGGCGTCTATCGCCACGTGCTCGATCGCGGCGTGCCGCGCTGGGACGAGAACGGCGGTTTCCTCGGCTACGTCGGCGCGGTCACGGACATTTCGCAGATCGAAGACCAGCAGCGCGAGATCGCCGAGATGCGCAACTATCTCGTCGATGCGATCGAGAGCATCGACGGCGGCGTCGTGATCCTCGACGCCGAGGATCGCATCGTGCTGTGCAATCGCCGCTACCAGGACATGTTCGATCTGCCGGACTCGATGGTCGAGCCCGGCACGTCCTACCGCTTGCAGTTGCTGGAGTTCTACCGCGCGCATCCGGAGTTCTGCAACGGCCAGACGCCGGAGCAGGTGCTCGTCGAGCGCTTGCGCAAGCATCGCAGCGACGTGGTGTGGGAGAAGCGCTTCGGCGAGCGCTGGATCGAGGTCCGCGAGCGCGCGACGCCGACGGGAGGGCTCGTCAGCCTGCGCATGGACGTGACGGCGGCACGCCGCACCGAGGCCGCGCTGCGCGAACGCCAGGAGTTCCTCGAGCTCGCGGTGCGCGCGACCAACGACGGTCTGTGGGAGTGGAACTTCGAGAGCGGCGGGCTGTACTTCTCGCCGCGCTTCCGCGAGCTGCTCGGCTATGCGTCGGGCACGCTGCCGACGCGGCTCGAGCAGTGGATCGACTACCTCCACGAGGCCGATCGGCCCGCGATCGTCAAGATCGTGCGGCGCGCGCTGCGCGTCAATCAGGGCGCGACGCAGGTCGAGTATCGCTGCCGCATGGCCGATGGCAGCTATCGCTGGTTCTGCGGCCGCGGCATGGCGGTGCACGACGAGGCGGGCCGCGTGCGCCGCTTGATCGGATCGATCTCGGACATCCACGAACGCAAGACCAAGGAGCTCGAGCTGGTGCAGGCGCGGCGCCTGCTGCAGGACGCGATCGACAGCGTCGACGGCGGGCTCGTGATGTTCGACGCCGAGGATCGTCTGGTGCTCGCCAACCGGCGCTACCGCGACATCTACGACCTCGACGAGGACGACGCGCTGCCGGGCACGCACATCTTCGACATCACGCGCGCCCACTACACGCGCCACCCCGAGCATCTGAACGGCCTGAGCGTCGAGCAGATGATCGAGCAGCGTCGCGCGCGCCATCGCGGCCCGGAGCGCGCCTGGGAGATGCAGCTCGGCGCGCGCTGGTTCCAGGTCAACGATCGCGTCCTCGCCGACGGCAGCGTGATCAGCCTGCGCACGGACATCACGCTGCTGAAGGAAGCGACCGCGGCGCTGAACGAGCGGCGCGAGCTGCTCGAAATCGTCGTCCACGCCTCGAACGACGGCCTGTGGGACTGGCACGTGCAGAACGGAGGCTTGTACACCTCGCCGCGCTTGAAGGAGCTGCTCGGCTATCGCGACGAGGAGATCGACAGCGACTGGGCGCGCTGGCATTCCTTCGTCCACCCCGAGGATCGCGCGAGCTTCGACGCGGCGATCGCCCAGATCGCCGCCGGCGCGCACGAGTTCGAGGTCGAGTATCGCATGCGCACGAAGAGCGGCGAGTGGCGCTGGTATCGCTCGCGCGCGATGGCGATCCGCGACGAGGAAGGCGCCACGCGCCGCGTCGCCGGCTCGACCTCGGACATCACCGAGCAGAAGCTGCGTGAGCAGGAGTCGGCGCGGGCGCGCCAGTTGCTCGACGAGGCGATCGAGGCGATGGACGCCGGCATCGTGCGCTTCGACGCCGAGGACAGGCTCGTGTTCTGCAACGAGCGCTATCGCGAAATCTACGGCATCCCGCCCGCGCTCGGCGTGCCGGGCACGAGCTTCAGCGAGTTACTGGAGGACTTCTTCACGCGTAACCCCGCCTGCCGCGGCCGGCTGTCCGTCGCGGAGTTGGTCGAAGACCGGCTCGCGCGACATCGCCGGGCCACGGGCGTGTGGGAACAGCAATACGGCGAACGTTGGCTCCTGGTCAGCGATCGCCCGACGGCCGACGGCGGCGTCGTCGGCCTGCGCACCGACATCACCTCCTTCAAGCGCATCGAAGCCGATCTCTCGCTTGCCAAATCGCGCGCGGAGGCAGCGAGCGTCGCCAAATCGCAGTTCCTCGCCAATGTGAGCCACGAGCTGCGCACGCCGCTGAACGGCGTGATCGGCATGCTCCAGATGCTGGACGATCCGGCCGTGCCGCCGCCCTTCGCGGATTACGTCGAGCTCGCGCTGCGCTCGGGCCGCGCCCTGCTCGAGCTGATCAACGATCTGCTCGACGGCGCGAAGATCGAAGCCGGCCGCCTGCAGCTCGAGCGCGTGCCCTTCGAGCCGGCCGAGGTGATCGCCGATGCGCGCGCCGCGATCGAGACCGCGGCCCGGGCCAAGGGGCTCACGCTGGCGGTCGATCGCGCCGAGCTGTGCGCGCGCCGCGTGCTCGGCGATCCGAAGCGCCTGCGCCAGATCCTCACCAACCTGCTCGGCAACGCGGTCAAGTTCACGCACGAAGGCGGCGTCAGCTTGCGCGTGGCCTGCACGGCGGACGATCGCGTGTACTTCGAGGTCGCCGATACCGGCATCGGCATTCCGCCGGCGATGCAGGCCAAGATCTTCGAGCCCTTCACGCAGGCCGAGGAATCGACCAGCCGCCGCTTCGGCGGCACGGGCCTCGGGCTGTCGATCTGCCGCAGTCTCGTGCGTCTGATGGGCGGCGAGCTCGGGGTCGATTCCACGCCGGGCAAAGGCACGCGCTTCTTCTTCGATCTGCCGCTGCCGAGAGTCGATGCGCTGGCCGCGCCGGAAACGGTGTCCGCGGCGCGCGTGCGCGCCGGTGCTGCGACGGAGTCCGCGCGCGAGGCGGCGCCGCGCGTGCTGATCGTCGACGACGTCGCCGTCAATCTGCAGGTCGTCGCCGCGCTGCTGCGCCGGCTCGGCGCGCAGATCACGCTGGCGAACGACGGGCGCGAGGCGCTGAGGCTCGCCGCGGGCGAGCACTTCGACGTCGTGCTCATGGACTGCCAGATGCCGGAGATGGACGGCTTCGAGACCACGCAGGCGCTGCGCGCGCGGCTCGGCTGCCGCTGTCCGCCGATCGTCGCGATGACGGCGAGCACGGGCGAGGACGATCGCCGGCGCGCCGCGCAGGCCGGCATGTGCGACTACGTGACGAAGCCGATCGAACTCCAAGCGCTGGCCGCGGTGCTCGAGCGCCACGCCGCGATCCCGGTGGCCGGCCACGCGCTGGAGGCGCTGCGCCGCTCGCTAGGCGCGCGAGGTTTCGCCGAGCTCGTCGAGATCTTCGAGCAGACCGTCGCGACGCGGTTCGCCGATCTCGAGGCGGCGCTCGCCGCCGAGGATCTCGCGCGGGCCGCGCAGCTCGCGCACGCGATCGCCGGCGTCAGCGCGAACCTGGGCGCCACGCGGCTCGCGGCGCTCGCGAGCGCGCTGGAGCAGCAGTGCGCCGGCGGCGAGCGGCCTTCCGCCGCGGCGTTCGCCGAGCTGCAGGAGGCGCTGGACGGCGTGCGCACGGCCGTCGCCCTGGAGCTCGCCGCGGCCTGATTCGAGGGCGCCGATCGCGCCCGAAGCGCATCAAGCTTTGTCGGCCGCAAGCGCTATAGGGCCCATGCGCCCGGGCTTCGACTTCTTCGTCCTCCTCCTCGTCACGGCCGTGCTCGGCGGCCTCGCAGAACTGATCCACACCGCCGTGCTGGCCGATCTCGATCGCCTCGCGCCCGCCTTCGCGCCCTTCCTGCACGGCGGGCTCGTCGCGCTCGTGCTCGCCCCGCTGTCCGCCGCGATCTCCCGCCAGCTCGCCACCACCCGCGCGGCGCTGGCCTGCGCCGCGCGGGGCGAGCGCCTCGCGCGCTCGCGCATCGCGCTCATCGGCGAGGCGCTGCGCGCCGGGCAGTTCACCGTCTACGAGGTCGACGTCGAGCGCGATCGCCTGCGCGTGCTCGGCGGCGGCGGCGTGATCGGGCGGGAGGACGGTGATGCGCCGTTCGCGATCGAAGACTGGCTCGCGCGCTGTCACCCCGAGGACGAAGCCGTGGTGCGCGCGGGCTACGTCGCGCTCGTCGACGGCACCGCGGCCAGCTTCGAGCGCAGCTACCGCCGGCGTGCGGACGACGGCACCTGGCGCTGGCTGCGCGTGTATGCGCACGTCAGCCTCGCCGACGCCGCCGGCCGCGCGCGGCGCATCGTCGGCGCGGTCTGCGACGTCACGCGCCAGCGCGATGCCGAAGCGCAGGTCTCGGACGGGCAGCGCCTGCTCCACGCCGTGCTCGATCTGCTGCCGGTCGGCGTGTTCTGGAAGGATCGCGAAGGGCGCTACCTCGGCGCCAACCGCGCCTTTCTCGATTACTGCGGCCGCCGCGAGATCGTCGGTCTCACCGATGCGGACTTCCTCGATCCGGCCCAGGCCGCGCTCTACGCGCGTCACGATGCGGGCGTCGTCTCCGGCGCGATCGAGGAGCGCAATGCGCTGCGCGAGACGACGGACGCCGCCGACCGGCGGCGCTGGTACATCTCGAACAAGGTGCGGCTGCGCGCCGAGGACGGACAGGTGATCGGCGTGGTCGGCACCTGCAACGACGTGACGCCGATGAAGGACACCGAGCGCCGTCTGCGCGAGACTTCCGAACGCTTCGAGCTCGCGCTGCGCGGCTCCAGCGACGGCTGGTGGGACTGGAATCTCGACACCGACGAGGTCAGCTATTCGGCGCGCTACGAGGAGCTGCTCGGTTTCGCCCCCGAGGAGTACGGCAAGGACTTCGCGACCTACGTCGCGCGCCTGCATCCGGAGGACAAGCCTTACATATTCGCCGCGATCGACGCGACCCGCGGCGGCCCCGTCGAACTCGACATCGAATACCGCATGCAGCATCGCAGCGGCGAGTGGCGCTGGTATCGCACGCGCGGCCGCACGGTCCGCGATGCGGACGGCGTCGCGCGCCGCATGGCCGGCACGCTGTCCGACATCACCGAGCGCAAGGCGTGCGAGCTCGAGATCGCCGCGGCGCGCGCGCATCTCTCGGACGCGATCGAAGCCTTGGACTCCGCGATCGTGATGTTCGACGCCGGGCAGCGGCTCGTGTTCTGCAACTCGCGCTATAGTGAGATCTACGATCTGCCGACGGATCTCGCCGTGCCCGGCGTGCCCTACAGCGAGCTGATCGCGCATTTCTTCGCGCGCCATCCGGACCGCCGGCGCGGCCGCGATCCCGTGCACTATGCCGAGGATCTGTTCGCGCGCCATCGCGCCGGCGGCCGCCCGTGGGACTTCGAGCTCGGCGGGCGATGGCTGCTCGTCAGCGAGCGGCCGACGCAGGACGGCGGCGTGGTCTGCCTGCATACCGACGTCTCGCGGCTCAAACAGACGCAGCGCGCGCTGGAGCAGGCGCTGCAGCGCGCCGAATCCGCGAATCGCGCCAAGAGCCAGTTCGTCGCCAACGTCAGCCATGAGCTGCGCACGCCGCTCAACGGCGTGCTCGGCATGCTGCAGTTGATGGAGAGCGGCGAGCTGGCCGCGCCGCACGACGAATACGCGCGCATTGCGCTGCAGGCCGGACATGCGCTGCGCGAGCTGATCGACGACATCCTCGATTTCTCGCGCAACGAGGCCGGCGAGGCCGTCATCGCCGAGGAGATCGTCAAGCTGCCGCTGCTCGTCGAGGAGATCGTCGCCGCCCATGCGCGACGCGCGCGGGTCAAGGGGCTGGCGCTGCAGAGCTATGTCGATCCGGCGTTGCCGGAGCGCGTGTACGGCGATGCGGTGCGGATCGCACAGGTGCTCAGCAACCTGCTCGGCAATGCGATCAAGTTCACCGAGCGCGGCGTGGTGCGCGTGGAGCTGCGGCCGGATCCGCAGCGGCCGCAGGGCGTGAGTCTCGTCGTCGCGGACACCGGTATCGGCATCACGCGCGAGGTCCAGGCGCGGCTCTTCGAGCCCTTCACGCAGGGCGACGGCTCGCACACGCGGCGGCACGGCGGCACCGGCCTCGGGCTTGCGCTGGTGCGGCAGCAGATCGAGCTGATGGGCGGGAGCGTGGAGCTCGAATCGGAGCCTGGCCGCGGCAGCCGCTTCGAGTGCCGGTTGTCACTCGTTCCCGTCGGCGCAGCCTTGGAATGCGCGCGCGCCGACCCTGGCTTGCCGGCAGGCTTCGACGAAGACCTTCGTCGCAGCGACCGCCGCGCTGCGAGCGCCGTTTCGTAACGCCGTTTCGTGACGCCGCTTCGTGACGCCGCTTCGTGACGCCGCTTCGTGACGCCGCTTCGTAGCCCGGGTGCAGCGCGCAGCGCGGAACCCGGGATCGGCGTCGCCGTGCTTTGAAGATCCCGGGTTTCGCTCCGCTGCACCCGGGCTACGAGAGAGCTGAACAAGCTGAACAAGGACACTCACCAAATAAACATCGCGCACTGATCCGCCCCAGAAGCTCGAGTGCCCGGGTAACGAGGACACCCATCAAAAGACGGGAAGAGCCCGCGGATCAACGACACCCATCGAGCGGCCGGCCTAAGGGCGGGTAACAAGATCCTCTGCGCGGCTGCGGATCAAGGACACCCGGCTGCGGATCAAGGACACCCATCGAATCAACATCGCGCACTGATCTGCCCCAGAAGCTACAAAGCGGGTGACGAGGGCAATGAACGTTGCCATCCTGTCGTCCATCCGTCTCGTGCGCGCTCGTAGCCCGGAAGGAGCGCAGCGGAATCCGGGCAAGTAGTGGCACTGTAGACGGGCATGCCACGCCGTGAGCCGCCCTCTCGAAGCGCGACATCGAGCGGCCCGCCTGAGGGCGGGTAACAAGAATCCTCTGGGTGTCCTCGAATTCTGTGCGAATTCTGTGCGGTGGGTGTCCCCGAACCTGCCGAACCTGACCCGCGAACCCCCCTCCGGCTAGCCTTGCTCCGTGGGTGTCCCCAAACCGCTCATCCCCGAACCGCCCGGATCGTGTGTGGGTGTCCTTCGGGCCGGATCCCGTGGGTGTCCCCGAACCCCCCGAACCTCCGCTTCCGCTGCCGCGTTGTGGCGCCGAAGTTTGCGGTAGAGCGTCGCACGGTGGATCCCGAGCGCCCGCGCCGTGGCGTTGATCCTTCCTCCGTGTTTCTGCAGCGCTCGCAACAGAACTTGAAGCTCCGCGTCGGCCAGTGCGTCGCACTCGGATCGTGCAGACGGCGCGCCGGTGGTGCGCGGCAGGGACAAATCCTCGGTTTCAATGACGTTGTCCCTGGCGGCGAGGCTAGCCTGCAGCAGAACATTGCGCAGTTCTCGAACGTTGCCGGGCCACGAATATCCCCGGAGGAGCGCTTCAGCATCCGCGGACAAACGGAGCTCTAGCTCCTCCCGCTGCAGCAGGTGCAATGCGATGGGCCCGATGTCGTCTGGACGATCACGCAGCGGCGGGATGTCGATCGGCCACACACAGAGCCGGTAATAGAGATCGGAGCGGAAAGACCCTCGCTCGATCAGCTCTCGCAAGGGCACATTGCTGGCCGCGATGATCCGCACATCGAGAGAAAGCGGCCGCTGCCCGCCGACGCGGACGATGGCTCGGTCTTCGAGGAAACGCAGCAGGTGCATCTGCATCGCGGTGGGCATGGCTTCGACTTCGTCGAGAAAAAGCGTTCCGCCATTGGCGAGTTCGAGCTTCCCGGGCCGCCCTCCGCGCGAGGCGCCGGTGAAAGCACCATCCTCATAGCCAAACAGTTCCGCGCTCAGCAGCTCGGCGCTCAGGCCGCCGCAGTTGAGCGAGACGAACGGTCCCGGTGAACGTCGGCTCGCCGCGTGGATGCCGTGAGCGAAGATCTCTTTGCCGGTACCGCTCTCGCCCACGAGCAGGACGCTCCCGTCTCGTGAGGCCACCGTCCGCGCATGGTCGACGGCGGAACGCATTGGTCTGCTATCGCCGACCAAGTCATTGAGCCGCCAGCGGCTGTGCCAGCCATTTGGCGAGACGGCCGATAAGATATTTCTCGACCGGACATCAGTGCGCGTGTCTCGTTCGAGACGAACCAGGTATCCCGCAGGTTCGCTCTCATCCCTCGTGCAAACGGGTGCGATCTCCGCGCGCAAGCTGCGGCCTTGGAATTCCCACTGAACCGTGCGCCCCTCCGCCGGGATGGATGCGCTCTCGAGGCCCAGGTCCAACCCGGGTACACGCCGCGGACGGTCTGCCGCTGCACGGGTCGACGGCAGGCCGATAGCCGTAGCGGCGCGCCCCGATGCCGCAATCATCTGCCCGTGGCGATCCAGGCACAGGGCCGCATCGTCGGGATGGCGCGCGAGGTGCTCGGCGTAGCGTAACAGCGCCTTGAAACGCGAGCGTTCCTCGGCAAACTTGATCTCGCGCTCGATCGCTTTGCCTGCCCGGCACACGAGTTCAAACGCCCGTGGATGGGCGATGCATCCATAGGCATAAAGGTTGAGCGTGCCGACCACCGTTTCGGCTGCCGAATTGCGCAAAGGGAAGGAGTTGCCCGTCCACGGCTCCGCGATCGTCGCGTAATGCTCCGTCCAATGAACCTGCACCGGCTCACCGATGGCGTGGCTCAGCGCGACCGCGTCCGTTCCGACGCGATCTTCCCGCCACAGCCCACCGGCAGCGGCATTGATATCCTCGCCTTCGCGCACCGAGATTCCGCGGCCGGCGAAGGACAGTGGCCGGCAGCGCAGGCCGGTCAGCATCATCAAGTAAGGGTGGTCGCTCAGCGCCTCACGCAGCAGGTCGAATATGGGCGCCGCATGCTCGACGAGGATGCAATCGTCGCCCGTCGGCGCCAACGGCCCTACTGCTTCCGAGCGAAGAGGGCGTGAGCCCCAGTCCGGATCCACGCCCGCTTCGCGCGAACGTTGCCAGGATTCGAGGATCACCGGCCGCACGATGCCGGGTTCCGGGAGGTCGCCGGCCAGCACCGTCCGACGTGCTCGCTGCAGCCGGCGCGCCTGCTCGGACCCCGAGGAAAGCAACGAACTTTTCGACGACATGGCCGGATTCTCGGTCACGAATCTGCATACGGCAACACTGCGACGCGTCGCGCGACGATGGTTGCATTCCTGCAACCATCCTGCAATCGAGCGGCCAATAACGGCGAAAAACGCCATGGCATGGCGGTTGCCTCGAATGCCGAGACGGGCCCACGAGGCCGATTGCGACTACGAGGAGAAGCGGCATCCATGAAGTTCGGACTATTCACCGAAGCGGACACGCCGCGCGGCTATTCGGTGGCGCGACGCTACAAGGAAGTCATCTGCGAGGCGCAGTTTGCCGAGGACATGGGCTTCGACGTGTGGGGTTGCTCCGAGCAGCACTTCACCGGGCCGGTCGCGACGACTTCGGCGCCGGAGGTGATCTACGGCGCGGTCGCGCAAGCAACTTCGAAGATCAAGCTGCGCACGATGTCCAGCGTGATGCTCAAATTTAACCATCCGCTGCGCGTGGCCGAGCGGCTCGCCACGATCGATGTGATCTCCGAGGGCAGGCTCGAGATCGGCACGGTGCGCGGCAACAACCCCCATGTCGTGCAGGCCTTCGAGGTCGATGCGACCAAGTCGATGGAGGAATGGGAGGAGAGTCTGCGCGTGGTTGCCAAGGCCATGACGCAACCGATGATCGAGCACGACAGCCCACGCTACAAGATTCATCCCGTGCGGCTTTGGCCGCGTCTCTATCAGCCGCAGTTTCCGAGCACGTACGTCTCGTCGACGGGTCTGGCGACGCACCAGCAGGCCGGTAGTCTGGGCCTGGGGGTCATGTCCTTCACGGTGTACGGCTGGGATCACGTCGAGGAATCGCTGCGCGCCTATCGCAAGGCCAGCGAGGCCTCTACGCCGATTCCGGGCATCCCGGTGAATCGGTCGATCGCGCGCTTGTTCCTCGGCGGGCAATGCGCCGCGACGAAGAAGGACGCGCTGGAGAAAGTCCGCCCTTCTTGCCTCGGATTCATGAAGTTCCTCGTCGCATTCTTCGGCAGTACCAGCGAGAAGAGCCCGGACTACGCCTACCTCAACGACTGGAAGAAGCTGATCGCCGGGCATGAGGACGACCTGGAGTGGATGAACGACAACCTGCCCCAAGTGCTCAACGGCACGCCCGATCACGTCATCGAGCAGGTCAAGCGCGTCCAGGCGATGGGCTTCGACGAGGTGATCTTCCGCATCGACGGTAACGGCCATCGTCAGATCATGGAGTCGCTCGAGTACTTCGGTAAGTACGTCATTCCCGAGTTCCGTAACCCGGATGACGTGGTGCAGCAGAGCACCTACGAGGACCTGGGCGTTTTTCCACCGCCTTTCATGCTCTAGGCAGACGCAATCACGGGAGAATGATCATGCCCAGTGCCGAACTTGCGCCCCTCGTCGCACAGCTCAAGGCTCACCCGCTGCTCGCGCAGATCGCGACCGTGCCGATACCGCTCGCGGAAGCGCGCAAGGGCTTCGATGACTTCAAGGATATGTTTCCCACCGGGCCCGAGATCCGGACCGAGTCCGTCGACGCATTCGGCGTTGCTGCCGAACTGATCGCAGCGCCCGGAGCCTCCACCGATCGTGCACTACTGTTCTTCCACGGGGGCGGCTTCGTAATCGGCTCAGTGCATTCGCACCGCGAACTGTGTGCACGGCTCTCGAAAGCCACCGGCGAGCAGGTTCTACTGGTCGATTATCGCCGCGGCCCCGAGCATCCGTTTCCAGCGGCATTGGACGATTGTGTGACGGCCTACCGCTGGTCGCTGGAGTACAAGGAACTCGATCCGCGGCGCATCGCCTTTATCGGAGATTCGGCAGGTGGTGGACTCACGCTATCGACCATGCTGCGTGCCAAGGAACGAGGCGTGCCGCTGCCGGCCTGCGGAATCGGCTTCTCCGCCTGGGTGGATTTGGCCTGCACCGGCAAGGATCCGGCCCATCCAGATGAGCTGATCACGCGGCACGGTCTGCGGGAAATGGGCCGCCTGTACCTGGGCGGCGCGGACCCGCGTACACCACTGGCCTCGCCGCTCTACGCGGAGCTCGGTGGGCTACCGCCGATCTATCTGCAGGTCGGCACGGCCGAGGTGCTGCTGGATGACTCCCACCGATTACTGGCCAAGGCCAAAGCGGCGGGCCTGGACGTGACCCTCGATGAGTGGCCGCATCTGTTCCATGTCTTCCAGCTCTATCCCATCCTACCGGAGTGCGGCGAGGCAATCGACAAAGTCGCCGGCTTCGTGCGCCGCCACTTGGCGAATTGATGTGTTTATAGAACACAGCCTGACTCATAAGAAGAGGAACCCATGCAACTGCGTCCTGTGAACCCGCAAACTTGGCTCAACGGCTTCCACATCAATCACGCGATCGAGGTCGCGAATGGACAGCGCACACTCTACTGCTCGGGCCAGACGTCCAACGCTGCGGACGGCGCGCCGATGCATCCCGGAGACTACGTCGCGCAGTTCGAGCTCGCGTGGAAAAACGTCGCCGAACTGCTCGCCGCCGCGAACATGAAGCCCTCGAACATCGTGCGCATGAATGTCTATACGGTCGATACGGATGCATTCATGATGCACGCGGAGGCATTGTCCAAGATCTGGTCCCAGGCGGGCGCGATGCCGACGTGCACCTTGCTGGGTGTGAAGAGCCTGTTCCAGGCCAACGCCATGCTGGAGATCGAAGTGACGGCAGTCGCTTAGTACCCGGGATTAGCTCAAGCGCCGGCGACGTCAGCGTGGTGCCTGCATCCTTCCGCCCGTTTTTTCAGAAGCGGCGCGCGATGAGGCATGAGGGGTGACGAGCAAGGATGACGAGGGTGATGAGGTGATGAGGACACCCATCAAGTAAACTTCGCGCGCACTGATCCGCCTTGGAAGCTCGGCCGCTCGCCATAGCCGGCCCCGCGGGTATCCCTCGAATCTTGCGGGTGTTCTTGGGGCACGAACCCTGTGGGTGTCCTCGGATCTGCTCGGACCTGTGGGGAGAGCCTGGGTGTCCTCGGATCCTATGCGGTGGGTGTCCCGTACTGTCCGGTGGGTGTCCCCGAACTGTTCAATGGACCCGGCCGCCATGCGCCGGAATCGGCGGCCGGTTTCACGCGGAATACCCGGCCGGCTTCCTCGGAATACGCACTCGACGGCGGCCGCGACCGACTTGGCGCCAGCGCGTGTTGGAGACTAAGTTAGGAAACTAAGCTAATGCTCCGACCCACATGACAGAAACCGTCAATATTCACGAGGCAAAAACCCATCTGTCGCGATTGGTCGACCGCGCCCATGCCGGCGAAGTGATCATTCTCGCCAAGAGCGGTAAGCCGTACGCCAAGCTGGTGCCGCTCGATATGCCGGCAGTGCGCCGACCGGGGTTGGTGAAGGGACGCCTTACCAGTGAATTCTTCGCGGACCTCCCGGAAGACGAATTGAAAGCCTGGGGCCAGTGAGGCTGTTGCTCGATACGCATGCCTTGCTGTGGTGGCTGTTCGATGACCCGGCGCTATCGGCATCGGCCCGGGCTGCGATTGCGTCGCCGGAAAACTCGGTACTCGTCAGCAGCGCCAGCGCTTGGGAAATTTCGACGAGGTGGCGCCTTGGCCGCCTGCCCGAGGCGGGCGAAGCGGTCCACCGCCTGGCCCAACTCGTCATCGAAGCCGGCTTTTCAGAATTGCCAATCAGCCTCGCCCACGCGCTGGCCGCGGGGGCGCTGGAAGCCGAACATCGTGATCCCTTCGATCGGATGTTGATTGCCCAATCTGTGCTTCACCGCGCTTTCTCTCCTGCTCCTCGGCGCGGTGTTCGTCGACTGGTCGGAATGGACGAAGGACATCAAGGCGACGATTTTCGGCAACACCTTGCCCGTGTTCGCGGTGGTCGGTGTGGTCGCAGGGCTCTTCCTCATCCCCATCGGCCAGGACGCGGGCGACGAAGGTTAAGCATCGGCCTGCAGAGGACCGGTGCACGCATCCGGGCTCGACTCCCCGGCGCCAGCGCCGTCAACGCCTCTCAGCCCAGGAAGATCTAGGGACACGATACACAATTCTGCAAGTTCCAGCGCCCAAGTTAAGGAAGCTCTGAATCAGTCCATCCTGGACTTTTCAGAGCACGGCCGGCAAGAAGTGTGATTCTCGCCGGCCTCACGTGAACAATGGCTTACGCCACTGTTCACGGCGGCACCTCCCTGTGTCGCAGGAAGCTCTGAACTTGTTCAGAGCTTCCTCAAGTATCCTGTGCCCGGAATGAGCTGCACGCCGCGCGTCATCTGAAGTGTGGCATCACCTCGCGGGCGAAAAGTTCCATCGACTTCCGCGCTTTCTCCGCCGGCATGCCTGCCATCTGCATCCACATCGCGAGATGCGTGCAGCGCGTCTCGGCGGTATAGCGTTCGATTTCGGCAATCGCGTCGTCCGGCGTGCCCACGATCAGCGGCGCCTGGAAGAACGAGATGCCCCGCGTGTTGCGCAGCTCGCCGACCGGCGGCACGACCGGCGCAGACATCACGGCCGAGCCCCATTCCATGTCGTCGGCCTCTTTGTAGCGCTTGTCGTAGAGCGACATCATGTAGTGCAGGTGACGCTCACAATCGTCCCACGCCTGCTCGCGCGTCTCGGCGATGTAGACGGCGCGGAGCTGGGAGATCTTGTGATCTGCGATGTTCTTGCCGAGCTTCGTGAGCTCGTCGTCGTAATAGCGCTGCAGATCCCCGCCGCCGCTGCCGGCGAGGTGATAACCCATGCGCGCGACGCGGCGCACCGAGTTCTCCGCCATCGCGGCCACCCAGATCGGCGGACCGGGTTGCTGAATCGGCCGCGGGTTAAGCTCGATGTCGCGCAGCCGCCAGTATTTGCCGTCGTAGGAGAAGTTCGGTTCCCTGAAGCACTTTTCGATGATCTCGATCCCCTCGCTGAGGCGGGAGACGCGCTGCTTGCGCGAGATGCCGAAGCTCGCGAACTCGCTGAGCCAGTAACCCTGACCGACGCCAAGATCGACCCGGCCGCCGGAAACGATGTCCACCGTCGCCGCGTCTTCGGCGATGCGCACGGGATGGTGGAACGGAAGAACGATGATGAACGTGCCGAGGCGGATGGTGCGCGTGCGGGCCGCGATGGCCGAGAGGATCGGCAGCAGGCTCGGCGACCAGCCGTCCTCCGCAAAGTGGTGCTCCGTGGTCCAGATCGTATCGTAGCCCAGCGCTTCGGCGAGCTCGGCCTGCTCGATGTGCTCGCGGTAGATCACATCGAAGGGCCTGGCCCATTGTTTCGGGTTCCGGAATGCAAGCAAGAGTCCGAAGTCCATACTCATTCTCCTCTGTGGTGGCCGCATGGGCGGCGGGTGCTTCAGTTCCTTCGATTCCGCGCAGACCGCACGACGCTCGGTCGGAGCTCCGGTGTCGTGCTTGTGCGCTGGATCGGGCCGTCGCTGCAGACACGCCGCGCTCGAGCGCAGCTTTCGCCTGAGTACTGCATCATGTCCTCGGAGCCGCACGCCGCCTCGCGCTCGAGCACGATGTACGGGCGCACATCATCCTCACCCGGCGAGGCTTCCGAGCTGAATCGGCGCGCGCCGCTCAGCGGCCGGGATCGTGATAGCCCAGCGAGGGGAACTCCTCGACCACGGTGAGCCCTGTCGCCAGGAAACTCGCCTCGATCAGTCGATCGGCAAACAGCCAGCATCCTTCTACACGGGTGACGATGTCCGTGTAGCTGCCGAATACGCTGACGCCCTTGCCGTCGCTTTTGCTCACGAAGACTCCGGTCAAATAGCAATACGCGGTCGCCCGCTCACCAGCGACGTCGATCATGACGGAGGAGATCATGTGTTTGAGATGGCGGACGCCTTCGCGAAAGTGCGCGTTGTAGTGCGCGTACCAGCCGCGGATCGCCTCGCGTCCGTGTACGGTATAGGGTCCATCGAAACGCGGGCGCAGGACCGCATCGGCTGCAAACAGCGTCGCGACCTCGTCGGGGGTGCCGCGATCCACGGCGTGGCAATAGCTGGCGAGCAGATGCTCGATGCAGGCAACGGCTTGGTCGGACATGATGTGCTCCTCCATTCGTGCTTTATTGACCAGTCGCAATTGCGTGAAAACGTCGATGCTGCCCATGTCCTCCGGCACGACGGTCGTTCGCGGTTCATGCGGCAAGCGGGACGACGCGGCTCGCGAGAAGATGGTCGCCTGCCGCCGCACGCACTCGGCGGGAAATCATCCAGTCCAGGCTCTGCCACCGGTGGGGATGCCGTTATGAATGAGGAAGCTTCGGATCACGTTTCCGTTGGCGATTGCTGCCTTACCGGCCCATCCACGTGCGACGACAAACGCTTCGATCTGTCCGTCGATCTCTTGGCGGCGTCCCGTGCTCACGAACCCTTCTATTGAACTCCATGACCTGTCTCCGTTTGCCTGCCTGCGGCCTATTGGTAACAGTCGCCGATTGAATGCATTGACGTCCGAAGCACAGGACCACCATAGGCGTCACGACGGCTATCTGTCTCATGGATCGCTGCTGGTCTTCGCGCTGCGGTGCCGTGATGCAAACGCGCCGCCGCGGGCAACGGCGGACTCACCCGGGAGAGTCTCAGATGGCTTCGAGCTTCGGATCGTCGACCCCGACCCAGGGCCCGGTGGGGCCCGTAAGGGCGAAGACGTCTATATCCGACCGGGCGTTGCCCGGCTGCAGTGTCGAGAAGCCGTCCAGCGCGCGCGTACACGAGTACACGCCCAGGTAGAGACCGTCACTGAGGCAGCGGATTTCGTCGATCAGATCCATTTCGCCGAAGACGGTCCTATACGCGGCGTAATACATCATCAGCGACGGGCGGCCGTCGTACATCGACGCGGCAATCTCGGTTCGAAAGCGGCTGTTGCGGCAGATGCTACGGGTCGTGCGGCGCCAGATGTTGTATCCCTCACCGTGGCCGCTGGCCTCGGACGTGTAGCTCTTCCCCATCCAAGATCCGAAAATCGACGCCTCGTCGAAGAAGAAGGCATTGCGCTTCGCGCGCAAGGCGAGGTCGCCGCCGTCGTGAACGTGTCCTTTATACTCTCCCTTGAGTTCCTGCGGGCCGGGAGCGGGAAGCGTCCGGAACAGCGCAAGCACTTGCTCGCGGGACATCTCGTACATCAGGTCCTCGACGGTGTGGCGCCTTACGACCGTGGTTGCGGTTTGACTCATGAGAGGTCCTCCAGATGATTGTCGCGCGGAGGGGCCTATTATCGGCGCCGACCGGGGTCGATGCTTGTCCGGGAGTGCAGGGGCACTTATCCACACGCGCAGGAAACCGCCGGCCGATGCCCTGCCAGCGGTCAGTCCGGCTTGTTGCGAGCTGCTGTGGGTGCGATACCGAAATGCCGTCGATAAGCTTTGCAGAAATGAGCGGGATCCTTGAAGCCGCAGGCCAGCGCGATTTCGGTAACAGACATGCCCTGGGCGTGCGGCTCGCGGAGTACCTCACGGCAGCGCTCGAGCCGCTGCCTGCGTATCCAGGCCGAGACCGTCATCGGCGAATCGCTGAACAGATCATGCAGGCTGGGGCAGGGAGATGCATTCAAGCAGTTTTGTGAAGTTTTATGGGCGTCCCCAATATTCCGCTACCGCGCTGCGAGCGCCGTTTCGTAACGCCGTTTCGTAGCCCGGGTGCAGCGCGCAGCGCGGAACCCGGGATCGGCGTTTCGGTTCGATGAAGATCCCGGGTTCCGCTCCGCTGCACCCGGGCTACAAGACAGAAGCCGCAGCCCGGAAGGAGCGATTCGACAGGTGGGTGTCCCCGACCGTTCGTTCCGCTCCTGCGCTCCCACCTCCCGCTCCTGCTCTGCTGGGTGTCCTCCCACCTGCGCTTTGGTGGGTGTCCTCTCACCTTCTCACCTGCGACAATTTGCCGCATTCCTCCACCCCCCTCCCTTGCGTATAAATCCAACCGAGCCAAATCCCCAAACTCCGTGCCGACGAAGTTTCGGCGGGTGTACGAATCGCGGACAAGAAAAAGCGCAAGCCGGGGCGGTGCTCGCCGCGCCGACGAAGAGCACAGGAGAGGAACATGAAGGGAACACTACTGCGTGCGGCCGTCGCCGGCGCGCTGCTCGTTGGCCTGAGCGCCGGCGCTCAAGCGCACATCCACGACGTGCTGACGATCGACTTCGAAGGACTCACGACCGGCGCCGTCTCCGGCAATCCGAACCTCGCGCCCGGCGCCGGCGGCATCTGCCCGACCGCGGCCTGCTATCAGGAAGACGGTGTGCTGATCGGCGTGGTCAACAACCCGACGCCCGCAGCCGAGCACGTGCACCGCACCGGCGGCTCGGCGGACCGCAAGCTCGCCTACCACGCGGATTCGACCGGCATCTACCTCCGTGCGCAGGACGGTCACGAGTTCGCGCTGCTGTCGCTCGATTTCGACGCGGGGATTTCGGACGAGAACCCGGACACCGGGATCGACGACGTGTGGGAAATCCTCGGCTTCAATACCGCGGTCAATCCCGATCTCACCGCCGGCGACGGCACGCACTACGCGACGCGCGTCGCCTACCAGACCGTCGCCAACGGCACGGTCGCGACCGGCGCGACGCCGCTAGTGCTCGATCCCGCTTTTCAGTGGGTCAATGCCGTCTGGATCCACTACAAGGGCTTCCCCGCGGTGCCGGGCACCGGCGGCTTGCCGTCGAAGGACTTCGCGCTCGTCGTCGACAACATCACGGTCGGCCCCGCCGTCGAGCCCGTGCCGCTGCCCGCCGCGGCGTGGATGATGGGCCCTGCCGTCGTCGCGCTCGGCGCGCTGCGCCGCCGTCGCGCGCCGACCTGAGCGCCGATGTTCTCCGGGCCTGCGCCGGCCGCAGGCCGGCGCAGGCCTGCGTCCAGGGTCTCGCGCCGCGCGAAGCCGCCCGCTCGGACGTGGCGCTCGCCGCGCTGGCTGCTCGTCCTCTCGCTCCTCACCGCACCGCTGTCCGCGGCCGAGCGCGTCGCGCCCGGCGATCCCGTACCGGCCTGCGCCGCATTGGATGAAGCGCAGCGCGCTGCCTACGCCGGTCGCGTCACCGTGATCGACTTCTGGGCCTCGTGGTGCCCGCCGTGCCGCAAACTGATGCCGCTGCTCGACGAGCTGCGCAGCGCGCGCGCCGCGGACGGCCTCGCAGTCGTCGCCATCAACGTCGACGAGCAGCGCCGGGACGCCGAGCGCTTCCTCTCCCGCGTGGCCGTCGGCTATCCCGTCGTCTTCGATCCCGCCGGCCACTGTCCCGCGGCCTTCGGCGTGCCGGGCATGCCGACGACCTATCTCGTCGATCGCCGCGGCATCGTGCGCCGCGTGCACAGCGGTTTCCGCGAGCGCGACGCGCAGGCGCTGGTGACGGCCATCGACACGCTGCTCGCGGAGCCCGCGCATGAGTGAGCGCGCGGTGCGCGTCGCCTTCGTCCTCTCCTGCCTCGCGCTGGCCGCCTGCGCGCAGGTCGAGCCTTGGCAGCGCGGCACGCTCGCGCGCCGCGATATGCAGCTCACGCCCGATCCGGCGCTCGCGGCGCTGCGCGATCACCTGCACGTCAGCAAGGAAGCAGCGCAGGGCGGACACCGGGGCCTCGGCGGTGGCTGCGGCTGCAACTGAATCCTCGCGCGCGCTGTTCGCGCTGACCACGGCCGCGCTCGCGCTGCCCGGCATGCGCGCCGCCGCGGCGCTGCCGGCGAGCGAGCCCTCGGCGACGGCGCAGTTCGGCTACTACCAGGAAAGCGACAGCCGCATGCGCGTGGAAGTCTGGCACGGCGATCTCGTGCTGCCGTATCACGATCGCTTCGAGCTGTCGGTGAGCTTCGATCGCGATACTTACAGCGGCGCGACACCGGCCTACAGCCTGCCGACGGCGATGACGAACCGGCCGAAATATGCGCAGAACGACGACGGCAGCCCCGCCTCGGCGCTGTCGCTGGCCGACGTCGTCACCGCGGCTTCGCAGGGCGTGACTGCGGGCGAACTCACGATTCTGGGCGGTCTCAACGCATACAAGGAGTTCGTCGACGCGCGCGCCGCCGCCGAGGCGGCCTTCCTCGCGGCCAATCCGCGTCCGCTTTCGCCGCCCGTGCCGCCGACCTTGCCCGGGCCCGTGAGCCTGGACTTCCAGGGCATGGCGCTCGGCTCCTATGCCGGCGCCGCGAACGCGACGCCCGTGGCCGGCGGCGCCTGTCCTGGCCTCGGCGCGCTCGGCTGCTACGGCGAAGACGGCATGGTGATCGGCATCGTTGCCGATGCGACGAATCCCATCGCCCACCTGCATCGCGTCGGCCCTGCCGCGAACCGTGCGCTCGGCTATCACGCGGACTCCAGCGGCATCTACGTGCGCGCCCTCGACGGCGCGGCCTTCAACCTCGACAGCCTGCTGCTGCACGCGCCGATCTCGGGGGCCAATCCCGACGCCGGTGCGGACGACGTGTGGGAGATACTCGGCTTCGATACCGCTGCCGATCCCACGCTCGGCGCCGGCAACGGCGTCGACTACGCGACGCGCGTCGCACGTCTTTCGATCGCCAACGGCTACGACGGCACGCTGAACCTGCCCGCAGCCTTCGACAACATTCGCGCGTTCTGGATCCACTATCGCGGCTATCCGCAAACGCCGGCCGATGGCAAGGACTTCGAGCTGCGCCTCGACGACGTCGCGCTGAGCGGCGTGCAGGCGACGCCGGGCGACACGCCGGCGCAGCTCGCCTGGGCCGCGGCGCTGGAGCGCAGCGTCGCCATCGCGCAGTTCCAGGCCGTGCTCGATCGCGCCGTGCCCAGCGGCGATCGGCCCGTGCAGCGCTTTCAAACCCAGCCGCGCGAATCGCGCACGCAGCCGAGCTTGAACGCGCGCTGGTTCTTCGACGACACCACGCTGCGCGTCGGCGGCGGCGTGTCCGACGAGCCGGACTTCGAATCGAGCTTCGGCTCCTTCGATGTGACGCGCGAGTTCAACGAGCGCCTGACCAGCATCACGCTGGGCTACGGCTACACGCGCAACCGCATCTCGCGCAGCGGCGTCGACCATGCCGGCCACGCGCAGGCGCACGGCGAGGAGCACAACGCGACCGACTATCCCGCACTCGACGCTCACAGCGAATACCACACCGTCACCGCGAGCTTGGGCCAGGTGCTCGCGAAGGATCGATTGCTGCAGGTCTCGGGCAGCTACACCCACCAGTCGGGCTATCTCAGCAATCCCTACAAGTTCGTCTACGTGCGCGGCGAGATCACGGCCGAGGAATACTATGCGCTGTGGCAGGCCGGTGCCGGTGAGGTCGACTGGGCCTCGGTGACGCCGCTCGAAGTCGCGGGCATCGAGCTCTTCCGCGAGCGCCGGCCGGATCGCCGGCGCCAGCTCGCGCTGTCGACGCGCCTGAACCAGCATCTCGATGCGTTGGATGCGAGCCTGCAGCTCGACTATCGCTGGTATCGCGACGACTGGGACATCGATGCGCATACCTTCACCGTCGAGTGGTACCAGTCGCTGCCGCGCGACGTCGAGCTCACGCCCTATCTGCGCTACTACACGCAGTCGCGCGCCGAGTTCTTCGCGCCGTACTTCCTCGCGCCGCGCGCCGATCACACTTATTCCAGCGACTACCGCTTGTCAGGCTTCGGCGCGCTGAGCGGCGGCCTGCGTCTCGCCAAGACCTTTGGCGCGGGACTGAAGCTCGAGGCCGGCATCGAGTACTACACGCACCAGGGCGATCTGAAGCTCGGCGGCGGCGGCGCCGGCGACTATGCGGACTTCGACAACTACCTCGCGCACGCGTCCTTGAACGTCGATCTGGGCGCGGCGGGCGGCGGCCATGCGCATCACGCCGCGCATCACGCTCAGGCGCCGCTGCCGGCCGGCGTAATGGCCGCGCACGGCCTGCCGAAGGACGGCGTGATGCTCGCGTACCGCTACATGGACATGCGCCAGGACGGCGCTTTCCGGCTCGGCTCCGCTGCGCTGGCCGACGCGGCCGTCGCCGCGCACTGCGGGCGCAGTGCGTGCCGCGCGCGGCCCTCGTCGATGACCATGCGCATGCACATGCTCGAAGTGATGGTCGCACCGACCGAGCGCCTCACGCTGATGCTGATGCCGCAGACCATCGACGGCGAGATGGAGATGCGCGCGATCCCCGGCGCCGCGGCCGCCGCGCATGCGGGCGATCACGAGAGCGATGGACTCGGTGACACGCAGTTCGGCGCGCTGCTGCGCGTCTATCAGCACGGCACTCAGCAGGTGCAGGCGGGTCTTCTCTTGAGCGCGCCGACCGGCGAGTACGCGGCGACGCTCGACGATAGCGCGGATACGCCGCCGCAGGACTACGGCATGCAGCGCGGCAGCGGCACCTGGGATCTGCGGCCCAGCCTCACCTGGCTAGGCGCGCAGGGACGCTGGTTTTACGGTGCGCAGCTCGGCGCCGTGTTCCGTCTCGAAGACGCGAACGACGCGGGTTACGCGCTCGGCGACGGCTGGCAGGCGAGCGGCTGGGGCGGCGTGCAGTTTTTGCCCTGGCTCGCCGGCACGCTGCGCATCGCGCATGCGGTGCAGGATGCGGTACGCGGCGAGCTCGCGCGCGAGGAGCCCATCGAATCGCCGGCCGAGCTGCCGTTCAACCAGGGCGGACGCTATACGGATCTCGGCATCGGCGCCGTCGCGACCGTGACGGGCGGCGCCTTCGCCGGTCATCGCTTCAGCGCGGAGTGGCTGCAGCCGATTGCGGACGATCCGAACGGCGCGCAGCTCGAGCGCGACGGCGCGCTGATGGCGAGCTGGTCCTTCGCGTTCTGAGCTTGCGGTGACAACGGAGCCCGTGTTCGAGCAGCGCTTCCGCGCGATGGGCAGCCCGTGCGCGCTGCGCCTGCACGGCGCGTCCCGCGCGCCGCTGCAGGCTGCGGCCGCGGCGATCTGCGACGACGTCGCGCGCCTCGAAGCGCGCTATTCGCGCTATCGCGACGACAGCCTGTTGTCGGCGATCAACGCGGTCGCGAAGACGGGGGGTCGCATCGAAGTCGACGTCGAGACCGCGCAGCTCCTCGACTACGCGGCGACCTGCCACCGCGAAAGCAATGGTCTGTTCGACGTGACGGCCGGCGTGCTGCGCGCGGTGTGGCGCTTCGATCGCGGCGAGCTGCCCGCGGCGGCCGAGGTCGCCGCGGTGCTCTCGCGCGTCGGCTGGTCGCGGCTGCGCTGGCGCGCGCCCTGGCTCGAGTTTCCGGAGCCCGGGCTCGAGCTCGACTTCGGCGGCATCGTCAAGGAATACGCCGTCGATCGCGCGGCGACGATCGCCGTCGAGTACGGTGTGACGCAGGGGTTGGTCAATCTCGGCGGCGATCTGCGCGTGATCGGCGCGCGGCCGGACGGCGCGCCCTGGCGCGTCGCGATCGCGCATCCGCGCCGGCGCGACGCTGCGCTGATGACCCTGTCCTTGACGCACGGCGCGGTCGCGACCAGCGGCGACTACGAGCGCTGCCTCGTCGTCGACGGCGTGCGCTATGGGCACGTGCTGTCGCCGCGCACGGGCTGGCCCGTGAAACGCCTCGCCGCGGTCACCGTCGTCGCCGATTTCTGCCTCGTCGCCGGCAGCGCGTCGACCATCGCGATGTTGAAAGAAGACGAAGGCCCCGCCTGGCTCGCCGCGCTGGGTCTCCCGCACCTGTGGGTGGACACCGAAGGCCGCATCGGCGGCGATCTCGCGGCCGGATGAAGATCCCGGAGTCGCGGCGCTCATCCGTCCCGTAGCCCGGGTGGAGCGCGCAGCGCGCAACCCGGGATCTTCGGTGGCGCCGAGGTGCGGGAAGATCCCGGGTTCCGCTACGCTGCACCCGGGCTACGAAGA